>JAIRBC010000049.1 GCA_022008415.1 Cerina litoralis | reverse complement strand
GGTCTGGAAGGACTGAAGGCCAAAAGACCGGCCCTTTTGGTGGACGACGGTATCGAACCAAAACTGCAGGCCTTTTTTGAGCCCAAGGATTCTACGGAAGTGAAATAATTTAAAATCAGTGAATATGGGTACAAGAAGAAATTTTATAGGTAAGGCGGCCTTGGCAGGTACTGCGCTAGCATCCAATCCTTCCTTAGGTATTACAATCCTAAATAAAAGCACACCCAAAAATGACATAATTGGGCATGGGGATTATAAATATAAGGTGATAAGAGATTGGGCCAAAATGAGCGTAGCACATAATCCCCTTCTCAATTGCCATGAAATGCAGATGGACAGTAAGGGGAGATTGCTTATGCTTGGAGACCATACCGCCAATAATATTTTAGTGTTCGATAAGTCGGGTAAGATGTTGGATTATTGGGGGACCGGTTATCCCGGAGGGCACGGGTTGACTTTGCACGATGAAGGCGGGGAGGATATGCTATATATTGTGGATTGCGGGTATTATTTGGATAGGACAGGAAAGAACCAAGCACAGGCCGGTCAGGTGTTCAAAACCACGATTGATGGCCGTCTTATTTTTTCACTTCCCCATCCCTATACCATTGGGGTTTACAAAATGGATGATGCTTATCGTCCCACGGAGACAGCAATCGGCCCTAATGGTGATATCTATGTAGCCGATGGTTATGGCTCCGACTATATTTTGCATTATAACCATAAGGGGGAATTTATTCGCAAATGGGGAGGGCATGACAATGTGGATAAAAATTACGACCTGATCAATGCCCATGGAGTGGCACTGGATTACCGTGATAAAAACAATCCTGTATTGGTAGTAACTTCTAGAACGGCAAATGCTTTTAAATTTTTTACTCTTGATGGCAAGTTTATAAAAACCGTCAATCTTCCTGGAGCTTTTGTGTGTCGTCCCGTCCTTGATGATGGAAATATCTATTCGGGAGTGTGCTGGTCAGAGACCAGGGATGGACGAAAATGGGTGCCAAATACTGGTTTTGTAACCATATTGAATAATCAGAATAAAGTGGTTTCCAATCCAGGAGGTGAGGCGCCCAGATATATTAATGGCAAGCTGCAAAAGATGTATCAAGCCCAACCCGCAATTTTTAATCACGGACATGATGTTTTTGTGGATGAAGACAAAAACATATATGTCTGTCAGTGGAATGCCCATTATACGCCACCCATAAAATTGGAAAGGGTATAACCCTGATAAATAAATAGATTTACACAAATCATGCTGTGAATAGAGATTTGTCTAATCTAGATTCCAAATTCTTGAATTAAAAAATTGTTACAACAAATTACTTTAAAATTTTTTAGGATTTAGTACCTATCTGACCGAAAGACTTGGGCTTTTATTCGTTAAAAAAATAGGCAACTATTACTTCGGATTTTAAGATTTAAAGAAATAACCGATTAACTTTTATGAAGATGGCATTAGATTTTGGTCACATGACTTTTAGATTAGTTTCTTTGCGATTATTTGTAGTATTTATTCTGTTACTTAGTTTTAGTTCTAAGGGGCAGACTATCCGAAAATCACTATTATGGAACATAGGGGTTTCGGACAGCACCGTTTCAGAATTTGCCTTGGCACCAAATGATTATAAAGAATTTGTTCCAAAAGGTTTCGGTGGCGCCCATAAATATTATGTGGTTGAAAGGAGTACTCCTTCAAAGGATTTCCCCTATATTCTTCCAGGTCCTAAGGACGATTTCGCCGGATATGGTTATTGGGCAGGATTGTCATTGACCAAACTCCCTATATATTTTGAAATAAGCAACCTGCCAAACGAGGGAAAATGCCAATTGAACATTGACTTTCTTGCCGTAAGCGGAGAAGAAGCCCCTCTTTTCAGGTGTACTGTAAACGGTATTATATATGAGCACCAGTTAACTAACGGCGAATCCAAAAATCCCGAAAATTTGATTCCCAATCCCCAAAGAGCCTCATTCTCCATTCCTGTTTCTGTGCTCAAAGAAGGGGTTAACGAAATTGTTTTTCAAAATATGACCGGAAACTGGTGTGCATTTGACGGCATTAATTTCTTAGGTCCAAGTGTATTGCAAATAAAATCTCCTGGATCGTCCCTTGTGCATTCTGTGGCCTTTTCAGATTTTGAAATCGTGAAGGGGAAAGAAAACATTTTGCCTTTAATGATCGATATCCGCCATCTTGGAAAACGAACGGTAGTTGCTGCAGTAGTGGACGGTGTGGAAAAAAAATTACCTATGGAGGAAGGGCATTCTATTCTTGAATTTGAATTTCCTTCAGTGCATAAGGAAAAAATAAGTGATGTAAAGGTATTTGTTAATGGGAATTTGAAATTTGAGAATAAATTGAAACGGGTGCCAAGAGAGGAAATTGCCCTCACGGATTATGTAGATCAGTTTATGGGAACAAGCGGGTCCCGTTGGATGATCGCCCCAGGACCTTGGATGCCCATGGGAATGGTAAAGATTGCCCCAGATAACGAAGACAGTAAGTGGAAGGCCGGCTATGAGTATCAGGTCGAGAATATTATGGGCTTTAGCCATGTTCACGAATGGACCATGGCCGGTTTGTTGATGATGCCCACTAACGGACCACTAAAAATACAACCCGGGCCGGAAAATAATCCTGATCTTGGGTATAGATCACGTATAAACAAAAATACCGAGAAAGCCGCAATAGGGAAGTATGCGGTAGATTTGACCGATTATAGCATCCATGCCGAACTGACCGCCACCACTAGGGCATCGATGCAACGATATACTTTTCCGGTAGACAGGGAAAACAGGGTCTTAATTGACTTGCACTTTCCTGCTGAATATGTTTGGGAGCTTCGTGATGCAGAAATCAAAAGAATTAGCGATACGGAAATTGTGGGTCGAGCGGTTTCACATTGCTCTTCCACCGGATATCCAGGAGAGCAGGATTATACCTTGCATTTCGTCGTTCAATTCGATACTCCCATGGAAAATATGGGGGGATGGGTGCAGGACAGGATTGTGGAAAACACGGACCTTATAAATAAACGGACTTATTCGCCCGGTTGGAGCAATTATCTAAATCATTTTAAGGTTGGAGATATGGGTGCCTTTATAAACTTTCCCAAGGGTATCAAGCAAGTAAGGGTACGAACAGGAATCTCGTTGATAAGCACGGACCAGGCCCGGTTGAATCTTGAAAAGGAAATGACGGGACCTTTTGGATGGGACTTTGAGGAGATAGTACAGCATCAAAAAAATATATGGAATACACTGTTGGGAAGAATTGAGATTCAGACACCCGATTATTTACAAAAAGTCAAATTCTATACCAATTTTTATAGGGCCTTAAGTCCAAGGAACACTTGGAATGATGTTAACGGAAAATGGATGGATATGGACGAGAAGGTACAACAGGCCGATCCTGCCAGGACCATTTATGGAAGCGACGGTTATTGGGGCTGGCAATGGAATCTCGTACAGTTTTACAATCTTATAATGCCCGAGTATTCATCTAATTGGGTTAACACCTATTTAGAGATGTACGACAAGGGAAGGTGGTTGCCCAGGGGCAATCCCGGAATAGAATATTTTAAGGTAATGCCCGGCCAACCGGAGATACCCTTGATGGTGGCCGCCTACCAACACGGCATCAGGGACTACGATGTCAATAAGATGATGGAGGCCATCTACCATCAGCAAACCGCAATGCCCATGGCCTACCCTGGGGGCGGAGTGGTAGGTAATGGAAGTTACAAGTATTATCTAAAAAGAGGATATGTTCCCTTGAACAAGGATAACCAGAGCTATGTGTCCAATACCTTGGAATATGCCTACCAAGATTGGTGCGTGGCCCAATTGGCAAAATCCATGCAGTTGGATACTATTTACCGTCCTTTTATAAAACGTTCGGAAAACTGGCGTAATGTTTTTGATACCGACACCGGTTTTGTTCGTCCGCGGAATATGGACGGTTCTTGGTACAAGGATTTTTCACCATTTCATTCTCCCGGGTTTTGCGAATCGAACAGTTGGCAGTACAGTTGGTATGTGCCTCAAAATCTGCCGGGAGTGATTGATTTGATGGGAAAGAAGCGCTTTGTCGAAAGATTGAACAAGGGCATGGAGAAATCGGAAAAGGTGTATTTTAACGCCTTGGGAGATAATTTTTCAAAATATCCCATCAACCATGGAAACGAATCTAACATGCAGTCGTCCTATCTGTTCAATTATGCCAATGAACCATGGTTAACCCAAAAATGGACACGTGCCATACAGGAAAGATATTATGGTATGGGGCCGCGCGATGCCTATCCGGGCGATGAAGATCAAGGCCAAATGAGTGCCTGGTATGTAATGAGTGCGTTGGGTCTGTTCCAAATGGATGGTGGCGCATCGGTTGATCCAAATTACGAGCTCGGCAGTCCAAGATTTGAAAGGGTAACCATTCATCTGAGCGGGAAATATTACGGTGGAAAAACTTTTGTGATCGAGGCAAAAGATGCTTCCCTGGAAAATAAGTATATCCATTCCGCCATACTTAATGGAAAAGAATTGGATACCTGGAGGTTTCCCCAAAAGGAATTGATAAAGGGTGGTGAACTTATCCTCGAAATGAAGGAATATCCAAGAAAAAAGTATTTAAAGGGGAATTGATAAAAAGGGCAGATAGTAAAAAGACTACCCATAAACATATAATGTAATGATGACCCCTAAAACCAATAAACATGAAAGACAAAACTAAAGGAATATTATTTGCAATCCAACCAAAAGCGGCAATAGTCATTCTTCTATTCATAATGATGCTGAACAAAGTTCTAGCGGGCCCAGATAATATCGCCTTAACGGCAAAAGCAAAGGCCAGCGCAAGTCTTGACGATGATTTTAAGGCATCAAATGTCAATGACGGTCTAGTATATTACGACAAATTGGGAGAGTGGTCCTCCGATAGTAAAATGAATTTTTGGGGTGGCGTTAACTACCCTTGGGTACAATTGGACTGGGAGGAGTCCCAAACAATTAATAAGATTATAATCTACGATAGGCTTAGTCTGAAATCGCATACAGCTGGCGGAACGCTCTTCTTTAGTGATGGAACTCAGATAAGTGTAACGGCTATTGCAAACAATGGTACTCCCAAAACAATTGAATTTCCAGATAAAAAAGTGAGATGGGTCAAGTTTCAGGTTACTGACGGTGATGGAGACAATTTAGGACTATCGGAAATTGAAGTTTATCCTGCGCCAGAAGATTATAAGGATCCCGTGTCATGGGTGGATCCCTATATTGAAACCACAAGGGGCAGGTATTTTTTCTTTGTAACCGGAAGCCGTCCTTTTGGAATGATCGGTGCAGCGCCTATGACCCGTAATAAAAATCAAATGGGCGGGGGCTACAATTATAATTCCACCGAAATTTTAGGATTTCCACAGGTACATGGTTGGATGCTTTCGGGAATCGATATTATGCCTACGACCGGTGATGTTGATCCTTCAAAAGGGGAACAATATTGGAAATCACAATTTTCGCATGCGGGGGAAATTGTGCAGCCAGGGTATCATAAGTTATTTCTAGATAAATATAAGACCTGGGTAGAACAGACGAGTACGGATAGGGTAAGTATTTATCGTTTTAAATATGCCCAGGATGCTACAGCTAAGATTTTAGTGAACTTGGGGGGTTATATCGCCACAAGCACCATGACCGATGCAAGGGTTGCCAAAGTCAGCAATAAGGAAATCGAAGGTTCTATTAATACGACCGGGCGTTTATGGGGAGGACCTGATAACGTAAAGATCTTCTTTGTGGCGCAATTCGATCGTTCTTTTGATAGCCTGGATGGATGGGTCGGGGATGTTCAATATAAGGATGTTTCTAAATTGACAGGAAAATCTGGCAGTTCGCCAAAAAATGAGGGGCAAAGTTATCGAGATGCTCCGACAACGGGTGTTTCTGCAATTTACAACGTTAAACAAGGGGATGAATTACAAATGAAAATAGCCATTTCCTATACCAGTATTGAAAATGCCAGGAACAACTTGGTCCAAGAATGCAATAATTGGGATTTTGATAGCGTAAGGGAGGACTCAAAGAGGGAGTGGAATGAATGGTTGGGAAGGATCGATGTCAAAGGAGGCGCCGATACCCAAAAGATTAAATTTTATACCGATTTGTGGCATGTTCTGTTGGGTCGGCATAAGATAGATGATTACAGCGGCGACTACCCCGATTATACCCAGGGTGAAAGAAAAGGTTCACATACTGTAAATGCAGAACTGATTGTTAGAACTGTACCAAAAACGGAAACGGGGAAACCCAAGTTTCATATGTACAATTCGGATGCATTTTGGCTGACCCAATGGAATTTGAATATACTATGGGGACTTGCATGGCCTGAAGTGTTGGACGAATTTTCCGCTTCATTGGTTCAATATGCCGATAATGGAAAATTATTGCCCAGAGGACCCAATGCTGGTGGGTATTCCTATATTATGACCGGCTGTCCCGCAACCCCTTTGATAGTATCGGCCTTTACTAAAGGGATTTTGACAAAAGTTGATTCCAATCACGCTTATGATGTTATGAAACGGAACCATATGCCTGGTGGTATGTTGGAGGCTAATGACCAATATATCAAAAAGGGATACTTTGTTGAGGGATGGGGCAGTGCGGGTAGAACCCTGGAAGCCTGTTTTCAGGATTGGGCATTGGCCCAGATGGCAACGGGTTTAAAAAGGACGAAAGATGCGAAGTATTTTTTAAATCGTTCTACTGGCTGGAAGCATCTTTACAACGAGCAACAAAAATTAATTTTTCCAAAAAACGAAGATGGGGAATTCCTACATAGCGACCCCTTAAGCGGAAATGGATGGGTCGAAGCCAATTCATGGCAGGCCACTTGGTCCGTTTCCCATGATATACCAGGGCTCTCCAAATTAATGGGAGGAAACGATACACTATGTAGAAATTTAAATTATGCCTTTGAGCAGGCTGAACCTACCGATTTTGTTTTTGGATACGGAGATGGATATATTAGTTATGCAAACCAACCCGGATGCTCCAATGCACATGTGTTTAACTATGCGGGGAAACCTTGGTTGACCCAATACTGGGTTCGCAAGGTTAATGAACAGGCCTATGGAGGTATTACCCCCGATAAAGGTTATGGTGGGCATGACGAGGATCAAGGGCAAATGGGTGGAGTGAGCGCTTTGATGTCCATTGGACTTTTTAGTTTAAGGGGAACAGCTTCTCTCAAACCAGTTTATGATATCACTAGTCCTGTATTTGATGAGGTGACCATTACTCTTGATCCTAAATATTATCCAGGTGGAAAGTTTGTAATTAAAACACATAACAATTCAGTAGATAATATATACATTCAAAAGGCTATTTTGGATGGGAAAGTGTTAGATCAATTCTGGTTTGATCATTCCGATTATGTTAAAGGAGGAACACTTGAACTATGGCAGGGCCCCATGCCGAATAAAAACTGGGGAATTGGCAAGACACTCCCTTAGATGGGTTTTAAGAAAAGTTTCGATGAACCTTTACCTTTATTTATACTTCTTTAAACCGCAAATTAATTGAGTTCAAAAAAGCAATTAATTAACAAAAGACTAATGTAAGGTTAAAAAAAACTTAATTTTTTTTAACTCCGACCGGTTTTTTTATATATATTTGTTTATGTATAAACATAGGTACATAAAGTTTTAAAAAAATGAATGCTTAAAACGGTATTCATCCCGAAAGATTCCATTAATATGGTAATTTCTGGAAATTTACTAACCAATAACTACACATCTTTATGAAATGTAAAAAGCCACTTTCAATTTGGCCCATGTCAAAATACGGGCTGTTGGGTTTAGTCATGTCATTTCTTTTTTGTTCTACGGTCTGGGCTAATATTAATAATTCCTTACGATCGAATGCAAATGACAAAGATTTCTCAACCACAAGTGAAAATTTAATTTTTCAAAATTTGACCATCTCAGGAACGGTAACGGATGAAAATGGAGCCCCCCTTCCCGGGGCCAGTATTTTAGAAAAGGGTACAACCAACGGCGTTGTTTCCGATTTTGATGGGAACTATACTATTGATGTAACTAATTCAAATAGTGTTCTTGCCTTTTCTTATATTGGATATTTAACCAAGGAAGTCTCAGTAGGTCCTTCTGCCAAAGTAGATGTTCAAATGGAATTGGACGCCCAGCAATTGGATGAAATCGTGGTGGTTGGCTACGGTACCAAGAAAAAATCCGAACTTACAAATGCGGTGGTCCAGACCTCCGGTGAGGAAATCACCAAATCGCCAGCTGTTTCGTTGTCCAATTCTCTCTCAGGAAGACTTGCAGGAGTTTATGTTAACCAAAGGAGTGCGGTACCGGGCTTTGACGATGCCCAGATTTTGGTCAGGGGTTTTAATACGACCCGTGATAATTCTGCTCTTATCGTAATAGATGGTGTTGCCAATGCGGATCCGGATGGACTGAATAGGCTGGATCCCAATGATATAGAAAGCATTTCGGTGTTAAAGGATGCTTCGGCCGCTATTTATGGGGCCCAATCGGCAGGGGGTGTTATTCTTGTTACTACAAAACGAGGTAAAGTTGGTAAGCCAATAATTGATTTCTCTACCACACAGTCCTTCCAAAGTCCTACCATGAAAACTCAATCCGCAAATGCTTTGGAATTTATGGGAATTGTAAATTCTAGCCGAATTTTGGATGGAACCGCTCCCGATTTTCCGGAAGAATTGATCAATAAATACAGGACAGGGGAATTGGTTTCTGAGGATTGGTGGAATTCCTTGATTGATCCCCCGGTATATCAATCTAGACAATCCCTGACCGTACGGGGTGGAGGCGAAAATGTTAAGTATTTCACATCAGTGGGAACCGCTAATCAGGATGGTATTCTTCGAGGAGATAATCAAACGGAATTGAAACAATACAACGTTAGGAGTAATCTAGATATATCGATTACCGAGAATTTTACCGTGGGAGTTGATCTTTCCTTTAGGGAAAAAAATACGGAAACACCCCAGAATGGTCAAGGTGGCGACCTTGGATATGTTGCTACCACAAGCCCCCTTAGGCCTGCATATATCGATGGAGACTATCGTTATCCTGCTGAAGGATGGTCTCAATTGAACCCTGCTGCGAGAATTCTAAGTCCGGGATACCGTAAGTACAAAGCGGACGTTTCCAGTGGAACATTTAGGTTTAAATATGACATGCCGTTTGTTAAAGGTCTTTCCTTGGAAGGGTTCGCGTCCTTTATTAAAACATTGAACCACGATAAATCTTTTAACTATACATTTTTCTATTATGAAAAAAATTCCGCAGGTGAAATCGTAAAGAAACCCTCCAGATCTATTGAGGATATAGGATTGTCGGAACAATATTCTGAAAGTAATAGGGTTACCCTTAATGCCAAATTGGCTTACAAGAAAACATTCGCTGACAAGCATAACATTGAAGCCTTTCTTGCCTATGAGCAAATGGAATATAAGGACAATTTTCTTTTAGCGGGTCGGTTGGGATATGACTCTCCATTGATAGACTAAATTTTTGCTGGTAGTCCCGATCGGGCTAATTGGAACACGGATGGAAGCGCAAGCGAGTCTGCACGACAAAACTATATCGGTAGGGTCAGTTACGATTTTTCCAGAAAATACTTGTTAGGATTTAATTTTAGGTACGATGGCTCGCCAATATTTCCTGAGGATACACGATGGGGATTCTTTCCCGGAGTGTCTGCTGGATGGGTAATCAGCAACGAGTCCTTTATTCCAGATAATGTCTTTAGCAATCTTAAATTAAGAGCTTCCTGGGGTCAATTGGGTAATGATAGAGTGGATCCGTTTCAGTATATTGGGAAATTTGCATATGGAACAGGCTGGGTAGTTAATGGAAGTGAAATTAGAGGCATTGAAGCTTCTACGATTCCAAATCCTAATATTACTTGGGAAGTTACAGAGACTACAGACTTGGGACTGGAGGCCGGATTCTTGGATAATAAGTTCACCTTTGAATTGGATGTTTACAAAAGTAGTACCTCCAATATACTCGGGCAAAGACAGGCGTCAATACCTGGATATACGGGACTATCCTTGCCCGATGAAAATATTGGCAAAATGGATAGTAAGGGAATTGAATTTCAGGCTGGATATAGGCAAAATTTTGGTGATTTTGTTTTTAATGTTCAGGGCAACATATCCTATAACGAGAACAAAATAATTTATTTTGACGAAGTCCCCCAATCCGAGCCTTATCAAAAATTGGAAGGTATGCCCTTCGGTTCAATTCTGGTGTATAAGGCCATTGGGATTTACAGAACGCAGTCAGATTTGGATAACAATGTAAATTATGCTAATGCAAGTTTGGGGGAATTAATATTTGAAGATCTCAACAATGATGGCGTAATCGATAGTAATGACCAGTATAGATACGATGCCAATGCATTTCCCAAATCCCAATTTGGTTTGAACTTTGGATTTATATATAGGGATTTTGATTTAAGTGTTTTATTTCAGGGTCAGTCTGGTGCTAAATGGAGATTGGATAATGGGTTCAATTCGGGCGCAGGTGGCAACGGGCTTGCCTATGTGGCCAATAATAGCTACACTGTAGATAATACGAATGCTGAGCTGCCAAGAGTTCGTCCTACGGGTATTGGAGCATCGGATAGCGATTTTTGGTACCACGATGTTTTTTTTGCACGCCTCAAGTCCTTTGAACTCGGATATAATCTACCAAACAATGTAATGTCTAAGGCTGGGATCACAAATCTTAGGCTCTATATAACCGGACAAAATTTATTTATGGTTTATAATAACCTGGATAAGTACGGAGCCGGTGACCCCGAATTTCTGTATGGAAAGGGAGCGGGTTATCCCAATATGAGAACTATGGGTCTGGGACTTAATATTTCATTCTAAATATTTAAAAAATATGAAAAATTCAATATATAAAAATAGAATGGTTTTGAAAACACTTTTGATATTCTTTACTGGAATCGTATTGGTTTCCTGTAGTGATGATATTTTGGATAAACAGCCTTTAGATGCAATTTCTGAAAGCGCAGTATTTAATGACCCTACTTTTCTCCAGAATTATGTGTATAATTCATACAATGGTATTAGGCCGCCATGGAAACCTGGGACGGGCGGTTATATTGGTTTAACGGATATTGCGGTTGCCGAGGAAACGCACAACAGTGCTTCTGGTATCAGGGAATATTTGGCGGGCAATTTAACCCCGGATAATGTAACCGACTTTACGAATATGTGGAACGAAGAGTTCGATTATCTCAGAAGAATTAATGTATTCTTTGAACAAACTGAAGACTCGGATATAGACAAGGGTCAACTTGATCCCATGACAGGAGAAATGCACTTTATAAGGGCTTGGATTTATTTTGATCTGTCCCGTATTTACGGTGGGGTGCCCATTATAACAAAAAGCTTTAAATTGGATGATGAATCCTTTGACATTGCCAGGAACACTTATGATGAGGTTGCCCAATTTGTCGTGGATGAATGTAATCTTTCCATTGAGCTTCTGGACGGGATTGATGCCGTACCAGGTAAAGTAAGTAAGGGGGCAGCCATGGCTTTAAAGGCAAGAATGCTGCTCTATATGGCGAGCCCATTGAACAACCCAACCAATGATCAAGCAAAATGGCAGGCAGCAGCAGTTGCCACCAAAGCAGTCATCGATGCCGGGTACTCACTTCATCCTACGCATGAAGATCTTTTCCTTCAACCCCTTAAATCTGATGAAATCATTTTTGGCAAATCCTTTACTACGGGAAATAGGATCCCTGATTGGGGATACAACTATGATTTTTGGCCTGCAGGCTTTGATGCTCGTCAAAGACTTTGTCCTACCCAGACCTTTGTGAATATGTTTCAGATGGACAACGGGGAATACCCTTACCTTGAGGATGGTATTACAGTTAATCCCGCTTCAGGGTACGATCCCCAAGACCCAAATGTAAATAGAGACCCCAGGTATTACAGTTATATCATATACCCGGGAGCTGGTCCTATGTCTATTATTGATGGAGCAAAAAGTACTACCAGGCTCTATGAATTTTGGGAAGATGCCAATCCAAATCCAGATAATAACCCTCCCTATCAGAACCCAAATAAGGTGGATAAGTTCAACGGGCAGGAACTATTTGATTTTGGCCGAGATTCGCAAACATACTGGATTAAGGGTCTAACCCCATTTTTCTACAGGATCAATACGGGGTATACGTTTAAGAAATTACTCGATTTCTCAGGTCCTCGTGCGAGTTTTGACTTTGATTATAATCAAGTAGTCATATACATGCGATTGGCGGAATTTTATTTAAATTATGCAGAGATTCAAATGGCTTTGGGCAATGAAGATGTGGCTAGGGAATACATAAATAAAGTAAGAAAAAGACCATCGGTCAATATGCCCGATATTACTAGTTCGGGCACCGAGTTAGAACGAGAATATAAAAGTGAAAGAGCCGTTGAACTACATCTGGAAGACTCCCGTTTTTTTGATTTAATGAGATGGAAGGATGCGCCCGGCAAGGTAGATTTAGGTCCAATAAGAGGGCTTACCAGCGTAACTATGGACTGGACAGGGGCCAAAGAGGGTGATCCTCTAGGAACACTTCATTATACGTATGGCGAAATAAGTGGACCTGATCCTAGGGCGCCTTGGCCTGGAGATTTTTATTATCTTTTTCCAATTCCCAAGGAGGAAATTCAACGAAGTAATAATACACTTGAGCAAAATCCAGGTTACTAATATTTCTTGAGTTAGTTAGTTTGTTAGTTAGTTTGCAGGCCACGAATTCATCTAAAGGAATCAATAGATGGGTTTGTGGTTTGTCTGTGCAATACAACGTCATATTTTAGGGGCATTCATGGTTTGTATTTTACTTTGAGTTTTTGAAATTTTCCAAGGGACATGACAGTTATTGTTGCCCTTATCTAAGGTGGAACTTAAAAACTTGCTTGGCTACTATTTAAATAAGTCTATATTATTACAATATGAATGCATTGAAAAAATATTTATTCGCAACTGTACTATGTATTTTATTGTTGGGATGTTCCCGATGGGAAGAGAAGGAAACATTATTTACCAAGATGGATTCGAAACGGACAGGGATTAGATTTTCGAATGACGTTCATATTCAGGAGGATTTTCACATCTTTAAATATCGAAATTTTTACAATGGGGGGGGAGTTGGTATAGGAGATATTAATAATGATGGTTTGCCTGATATTTATCTCACCAAGAATCAGGGTAAGAATAAGCTTTACTTGAACAAGGGAAATTTTGAATTCGAGGATATAACGGAGTCCTCCGGGACAAGCGGGTCAAAATCTTGGTCGACGGGGGTTTCATTGGTCGATTTGAATTCGGATGGAATGTTGGATATCTATGTCTGCAATGCGGGTAATGCAGATAAGAAGAATGAACTCTTTCTTAATAATGGAGATCTTACCTTTACCGAATCTGCCGCCAAATATAATCTGGATGAGGACGGCTTTACTACGCATGCTGCCTTTTTTGATTATGATGGTGACGGGGATTTGGATGTCTATATTTTAAACAATAGCTTCATCCCGGCAAGTAGTCTAAATTATGTAAACAAACGGACCCTAAGAAGTGAAGATTGGAATGTTCCGGAGACCCTAAAAGGTGGTGGAGATAAACTATTGCGAAACGAAAATGGCAGTTTTGTTGATGTCAGTGAAGAGGCTGGAATTTATGGGAGTTTGATAGGTTTTGGTTTGGGAGTTACGATTGGAGATGTAAACGGCGATGGTCTTCCGGATATCTATGTATCCAATGATTTCTACGAACGGGATTATTTATATGTGAACCAAGGAAACGGGACTTTTAAGGAAGAAATTGAGAATTATGTTCAGCACTTAAGCCTTTCCTCCATGGGTTCGGACATGGCAGATTTGAACAATGATGGACTTCCGGAAGTTTTTGTTACAGATATGCGGCCAGAAGAGGACCAAAGATTAAAAGAGAACGGGGGGTTCGAAACGTATGATCTTTATAGAATGAAGAATAGACGGGGCTTCTATCATCAATATATGCAAAACACATTACAGATCAACAACGGGGATGGGAGTTTTTCCGAAACTGCATATTTTTCGGGTGTTGCGGAGACTGACTGGAGTTGGGGTGCACTTATTTTTGATATGGATAATGATGGATTTAAGGATTTATATGTTAGTAATGGTATTTATAAAGATATCACTAATAATGATTTTATGGATTTCTTTGCCAATAATGTTGTTTACAAATCGTTTCTGGATTCCAAAACTCAAATCGAAGGTTTGATCGATAAAATGCCTTCAATACCTGTTCCAAACTATGCATTCCGTAATGATCATAATTTAAAATTCACGAATGAAACCAAAAATTGGGGCCTTGAGATACCGAGCTTTTCAAACGGATCTGCCTACGGGGATTTGGATAATGACGGAGATTTGGATTTAGTTGTCAACAATGTAAACCAGGAACTATTTGTATTTAGGAATAATTCAGAAAAAAATAAAAACAACCACTTTCTAAAAGTCGAACTCACAGGAACAGGAGATAACAAATTTGGAATTGGGAGTAAAGTAATGTTATTTGGGGGTGATAAAATTTTTGGTCAGGAATTAATTCCAACAAGAGGGTTTCAGTCTTCTGTGGATTATAACCTAACATTTGGTCTGGGGGAGACAAAAAATTTGGATTCATTGGTTGTTATTTGGCCCGATCAATCGTTTCAGAAACTAAAAAGCATTAAAGTTGATCAAACTTTAATATTAAATCAATTGGAAGCCCAAATAAAATTATCAAAAGAAAAAAGGGTTGTCGAAACCTCAATGGTGGCTGTAGATAATAATTTTCAGAAGCATGTGGAGGACGATTATGTAGATTATAATTATGAAGGATTAGTATACAGGATGCTTTCTAGGGAGGGTCCGGCGGTGGCTGTAGGTGATATCAATGGGGATGGAGTCGATGATCTTTATATTGGTGGTGCCAAGAATCAACCCGGACAAATCTATGTACAGGGAAATACTGGAAAATTTGATGCTGTCATAAATACTAGTATTGAAAACGATAGTTTGTTTGAGGATACCGATGCCATTTTTGCGGATATAAATAATGACGGTAAACTTGATTTGTTGGTAGCTTCGGGAGGTAATAGTCCCAATACTCAGAAAAGCAGCTTGGCGACGAGAATTTATCTAAATGTCGGAAAGGGAAAGTTTTTAGATTCGAACAATAATATTGACAATTCGGATAATACTTCTGTTATTGCCATGACCGATTATGACTCGGATGGCGATATCGATCTTTTTATAGGAAGCAGAAGTATCCCTGGAAAGTACGGTCTGGATCCGGCCCATAAGCTTCTTGAAAATGACGGTAATGGTAATTTTATCGATGTCACATTGACAAAAGCTCCAGATTTAATACAAGCCGGAATGATCAGTGGTGCCGTTTGGGCAGATATGGATGGGGATAGCATAAAGGATTTAGTGACTTCGGGTGATTGGACAACACCTAAGATATATAAGAATTCGGGTAAAGAACTGTATAAGATTCAAAGTAATTTGGATACACTCAGTGGAGCTTGGAATTGTCTCCATTTAGCTGATCTTAATGATGATGGTAAATTGGATATTATACTCGGCAATCGTGGAACGAATTCGTTTTACGACGTGGAGGAGGATAGCCCGGTTAAAATATTTATAAGTGATTTTGATGGAAATGGAAAAGTAGAACAAATTTGTACTCGATCCATTAATGGGAGAGATGTCCCGATCCATTTACGAAGGGAACTAACTAATGTGTTATCCTCACTTAATAAGCATAATCTAAAGTCTTCTGATTACGCTACAAAATCGATAGATCAATTATTCTCTACAGATGTTTTAGATAGTGCTGTAGTAAAACAAATTACAACCTTTAAAAGTGTGGTTGCATATAATAAAGGAAACAACGAATTTGAAATTGTCGACCTACCGAACAGAGCGCAGCTTTCGAGTATTCATGCGATTGAAACATTAGACATCAACAAGGATGGTATTTTGGATATTTTACTAGCGGGTAATGATTTTGATTTGAAACCTCAATTTGGTAGGCTTGATGCCAACTATGGAACGGCATTAATAGGTGAAAGGAACGGAGATTATTCAGTAATTGAACCAAAAAACTCTGGGTTTTTCCTAAAGGGAGAGGTACGGAATCTCCGTATTTTTAAGAATATAAAAGGAGATCAGTTTATTGTTGCAGGCATAAATAATGAATATCCCAAAACTTTTGAAATAGTGAAATAGAGCTCCCGGCACTTTCTAGGATGACTAAATTTTTTAACTATAATGGCACTTTACATTTTATTTGATAAAGTTAATTTTAATAAGTCTTGGAAAATAAATGTTTTCGTTTGAAAGTAACCTTTCAAAATCGAAATTATTTACGTTATAGGAAATTATAATCCCATCATTATTTAATTCAGGATGGGCGTTGGCTGTATAAACAAAATCCTTTTGATCATCTAATTCTGGTTTGTAAAAAATGACAGGTTTGGACCATGGTCCTTCAAGTCTGGTTGCCAACCGGTATCCCAAACTTGCATCGCCAAAACCGTAGGTCTGTATTTGAATGAATTTGCCCAAATTTGGTTGATAATGGATGGAGAATTCCGTCTGCCCTTTAAAGAGGGGCGTTGGCTTTGGGTCGAGTGATGTTCTTGTTTTCCAAATGCCATTCATCCACCATTGTAATCCGCTAAGGTCGCCATCAATTATATTGTCAATAGGGAATCGCAATAAATATACCTCATGTGAGCCGGGTTCCAAGACCCCATAGGCGTATATAAAATCCTTATCCTTTAAGACTGCGGAAGATCCCACAATAACGCCAAATGTATCAAGTTCTCTGGAATATGTTATGCGCCATTTTTGAGGCTTGTCATTTGGATTTTCAATTATTGCTACTCGCCAACCAATCGATTCAAATCCAAAAGCAGTATTGGTTTTCTTTTCCTCGAATAGAAATATAATGAGTTTATCCTTGACAATTGTCCCGTGTCCTGTCCAAAACCATGTATCCCCTGGAAGTTCAAAAAATGATTTTGGTTTTTCCCTTGTACCCCTATAATAGAATGAAATTTTTGAATCTGCCAAGGAATTCCCATCTTGAATAGCAATGCTGTTATTTATTATTTTTGAATTTCTCCGCTTTCCCGTGGCCAGAGTATCGATAAACGTATCACTAAACAACCAAAGGATTTTTCCTTTTCCTAAATCAATTGTCGCCCCTCCATCGGCACCTCTCCAAATCTTATTATTGGTGAACATAGAATTGTCAATGCTTTCCACTGCTACTTGTGATTTGTCCGGTTGTGGAATATCTTGTCCTCGCAATACAAATGATATAACCGCAACCACTGAAAATAAGGCTACTTTCATAATTAAATAGGATTTAATCTTAGTAAAGTTAGCAAGTGTATTAAATTTATAAATCTAAAAGGGGTTATATTACGGATACATAATTTCTATAAAGAGATAAATAGGCTTTTGAACTATAGAGCGTTGGATGTAAATCCTTTCTTTTGCTCCGTAATTGATTTGTTCTGTAAATAGTCTGTCCTAACTATTTTAGCGGTCTTGTGGTCTCCGGTATGGCTCCAGCCTGGAGGCATAAATATGTAGAGAAATTTGTTCTTTATTCCGGGAGCCTTGATAAC
>JAIRBC010000048.1 GCA_022008415.1 Cerina litoralis | reverse complement strand
CCACGGATTCGGACGCCGACGTAACGACGGCCGACGCCATGGCGAGTAATGGCGTAGTGCACATTATTGATAAGGTATTGCTGCCTCAGGAAGCCTTGGACGCCTTAAACTAGTCAATAAAATTTTAGTTGGTTTGGTTATCAAAGCCCCCATGAAGTATCTTCAGCAGGGGCTTTGTGTTTTTATATAGTTAGGTAACAATGTACTCCTATACAGAATTTTGAACTGGTCCTGAGTTAATGTTTGGAACCAAGAACGAATACTTTCTGCCCTATCAGATCGGACGGGTTTGTGACCTTATGAATTCATTTTTAGTTGCAAAGCAGCGTTACGTAAGTTGAAAATGGTAACATCATGACAAAATGAATCCGTAGGCTTCGGGACTCATATAAAATATTTACCCCCAGACGGGTTCATTAATTATCAAACATCGAAATAGAAACGATTGACACCTATAAATTTAGACTTCACAACTTTTTGTTTTTGGTTTGACGGGTAAAAACCATATTTGCTTATCCAAATCTTATCAAACTAAATCTGCATGGCAAGAAAGCTCCCCGTAAAAAGGGAGCTTTTTGATTGGTACCACCACGAAAACTTTATTTCCGTTTACCAATTTTTTTCTGCTCTTCGGCTTGCTCCATCATCTCCCTCATTTTACGTTGAAATTTATTCTCTTTCTTGGGCTTCTTCTTGTTTTCCTGGATCTGGGCATGGATTTTCTCCTCGTCCAAAATAAATTTCTTGATGGCCAACATGATAAAAATGGTAATCAGGTTAGACACAAAATAATAAAGACTCAACCCACTAGCGTAACTGTTAAAGAAAAATAACATCATCAACGGGGAAAGGTACATGATAAACTTCATGTTGGGCATTCCCGGCTGGGTAGGCATATTTTGTCCCGTGGTCATCATCATATAAAAGAAAATTGCAATGGATGCCAAAATTGGGAACAAGCTCACGTGGTCTCCGTAAAAGGGTATATGAAAAGGCAATTGTGCGATGGTGTCATAGGACGAGAGGTCGTCCGCCCATAGAAAAGATTTTTGCCTCAAGACAAATGAGGTGGGGAAGAACATGAAGAGGGCATAAAAAATGGGCAACTGCAGCAATGCTGGGACGCATCCACTCATGGGGCTCACCCCTGCCTTGTTATACAATTTCATGGTCTCTTGCTGCTTTTTCATCGCGTTGTCCTTGTACTTTTCTCCCAGCTCGGTAATCTCGGGCTTCAACACCTTCATCTTGGCCTGCGAAAGATAGGATTTATACGTTACCGGGGACATTAACAATCTCACCAAAATTGTCATGATGACAATGGCTACCCCATAAGGCAGGAAAGAACTTAAAAACGAGTACAATGGAGTAAAGATGTATCTGTTGATCCATCCAAAAATCCCCCATCCAAAAGGGATAGAATCCTCAAGACCCAGTTCCTTATATTGGGCCAAGACTTTTATATCGGTAGGACCATAGAACCAGTCCATATTATAGGCAAGTTCGCCCCCTTCAATTTTCAAAGGCGCCTTAGTCGTATATTCCTTGGTAAACTTGGCCGTACTGCTCTCTTCGGTCACGTGGTCAACAGAAGTAAGTTTTGCAGTTGCAAAAGGGGTGTTGGTCACCAAGATCGAACTAAAGAAATGCTGGCGATAAGAAAGCCACTTAATATTTTCCGCGTCCTCATCGTCCTCGCCACCCGCAGACAACTTGTTCACTTGGTCCTCCCCGTTCATGTAGGTGAGGCGGGTATACCTATCTTCGTATTTAATGCTTTTGGAATGTCGAAGTCCTTTTAACCTCCAGTCCAAGGTCACGGGCTGGTTACTGTTAATCACTCCGTTCAAACCTTGGGAACGCAGGGCGAAATCTACCAAATATTGGTCGGGTTTCATTTCGTACCTATATTCCAAAAACTTATCCGGGCCAACCTTGGCCTTCATGGAAAGCACTTGGTTGTCGCCACTTTGTGAAAGGGAAGGCTCAAAGAACAGATCCTGGGTGTTCAAAACCCTATTGTCCGACGTTGTGAAATTAAGCCCAAAGGATGCATTGCCATCCTTTACCAGATAGACAGGTACGGAATCGTAGGTGACAAAATTCTTCATCTTTGCCTCGATAATCTGCCCCCCTTTGTTGCTCACTTTAAGATAGAGCAAATTGTTTTCCAATACGGTAGTGCCTTCCGTTGCCGGCGTAAAACCAAAAGCTCCAATACTGCTCTTATAATTTGCAATTGCCGTGGAATCCTGAAGATCGATCGGTAAAGGTGTCGTTTCTTTCTGTCCCTCCCCATCCCGGACTTTGACCTGTGATCTCTCTAACTGTTCCTGCTGGGCCTTCTTTGCGGCGACCTGTTCCGCCGTAGGTTTGTTCTGGTAAAACATGAAAATAAGAATCCCAAAAATCAGTACAAAACCAATTATGGAATTAATATCTACCTTCTTTTCTTCCATCTATATTTTTTTAATAATGAATTTACCGTAGGTCGGGTCGGTTAAAGGCGGCCACGAAGCCTCGAGGCAAAAGACCTTGCACGTCCCGATCGTGGCGCTTCTACCAAAATTTAACCCAGACTTAAACCTTCTTCCGAAATTTTTGGATCGAAAACCATGTAAGATTCCTTGCTTTACTGTTTCGGCGTGCAAATATATGACCAATTGGGCGTTTTATGCCAAACTGACATTAGATTGTTTTTTCTTGTGCTGTAAGGCAGCCTCGACAAAACCGACGAACAAAGGATGGGGATTGGCCACGGTACTCTTGTATTCCGGATGGTATTGCACCCCAATAAACCAAGGATGTTTTGGAAGTTCCACAATTTCCACCAAACCAGTTTCCTTGTTGGTGCCCGAAGTTGCCAAACCTGCATCTTCCATCTCTTTCTTGTAATCGTTGTTGAATTCGTATCGATGCCGGTGCCTTTCGGAAATCGTTTTTGCCCCTCCATATACTTTTTGCACCAAACTTCCATTTTTCAAGGTGCAGTCCCATGCTCCAAGACGCATAGTGCCGCCTTTGTTGATCACGGATTTCTGTTCCTCCATTAAACTAATGACCGGGTCGGCGGTACTCTGATTCATTTCGGTAGAATTGGCATCGGTTAGACCCAACACATGACGCGCATATTCTATTACGGCCATCTGCATTCCCAAACAGATACCCAAGAAAGGAATCCCTTTTTCACGGGCATATTGTACGGCCCTCACCTTTCCTTCTATTCCGCGTTCCCCAAAACCGGGTGCGACCAAGATTCCATCCAAACCTTTCATAGCTTGGTCCATTTTGTTCTTGTTGATATGCTCCGAATGAATGGAGCGTACGTTCACCCTAACCTCGTTGACCGCTCCTGCGTGGATAAAGGATTCCAAAATAGATTTATAGGAATCTTGAAGCTCTACATATTTTCCTATGAGTCCGATGGTGACCTCGTGTTTGGGATTCTTGTGCTTTTCCAAAAACTGCCGCCATTGGGTAAGATCGGGCTGTATATTGTCTGGCAACGCCAATTTCTTCAAGGTTACCATATCCAGACCCTCTTCCTGCATCAATAGGGGCACGTCGTAAATGGTAGAAGCGTCTATAGATTGGATTACCGCTTCCCGTTTAACGTTGCAAAAAAGCGCCAGTTTATCCTTAATGTCACTGGAAATCTCATGCTCGGTTCTGCAAACGAGAATGTCGGCCTTTATCCCACTTTCCATCAAAGTCTTAACAGAATGTTGAGTAGGCTTGGTCTTTAATTCCCCAGCTGCCGAAAGATACGGCACCAAGGTAAGGTGGATTACGATTCCGTTGTTGTCCCCCAGCTCCCACAGCAATTGCCTTACGGCCTCTATATATGGCAAGGATTCAATATCGCCCACGGTGCCTCCTATTTCGGTAATGACAATGTCGTATTCCCCACTTTTACCGAGGAGTTGGATGCGTTCCTTTATTTCGTTTGTGATATGGGGTACCACCTGTACGGTCTTGCCCAAGAACTCTCCCCTTCTTTCTTTTTCTATGACGCTTTGATAAATCCTACCGGTGGTAACATTATTGGCCTGTGAAGTACGTACGTTGAGAAAGCGTTCGTAATGGCCCAGGTCCAGATCGGTCTCCGCACCGTCATCGGTTACATAGCATTCACCGTGCTCGTATGGGTTTAGCGTACCGGGATCGACATTTATATAGGGGTCTAATTTTTGGATGGTAGTTCTGTAACCACGGGCCTGTAGTAATTTTGCCAAGGAAGCGGCAATTATACCCTTGCCCAGTGAAGATGTAACCCCACCGGTTACAAAAATATATTTGGTCTGTGCCATGGAGCGTTAGGTTGAATTCTTAACGCATGCAAAAGTACAAATTGCATCCGCAATTACCCCCTAATCCTGAGGAAAATCTTTTTGAATCTTCCGGATTAGGCCTTCCAATCCATTTATTTTTATCTCGAACATGGATTTTAACATAATCCCCAACTTTCCTTCTGGGAAGCCCTGCCGATTGAACCAGACCAAATAAGGTTCGGGCAGATCGACCAAATATCGTCCCTTAAATTTTCCGAACGGCATTCTGTAGCGCGCCAATTCCAATAAATGATCTTTACTTGATCCAATTTCCATATTCAATACTATTTTTTAAAACTAAAAAATATATCTTTAAGAATTCAAAAATTAAAACAATGAATCGAAGAAACTTTATCGGCACATCGGCGGCTGCATCCTTAGGGATATTGGCCTCAAAAACCGCCAGTGCTTCCGAGATAAAAATAGATCCCATGCTAAAACTAAAGAACAATATCCGCCAAAGCGTCTGCTATTGGTGCTATGGCTCCATTCCACTGGAGGAATTCCTAAAAGACATAAAGTCTTTGGGACTGTCAGCAATAGACCTGCTCGGGCCAAAGGATTGGCCATTGCTGAAAAAACACGGAATAGAATGCGCCATGTGCAACGGGGCAGAAATAAGCCTCACCGAAGGATGGAACGATCCCCAATACCATGAAACCTTAGTTAAAAATTATACCGAAATGATCCCCACAGTGGCCGATGCCGGTTTCACAAACCTGATCTGCTTTAGTGGGAACCGTAAGGGCATGGACGACAAAATTGGGATGCAGCATTGTGCGAACGGTTTAAAAAAAATACTGCCCTTAGCCGAAAAACATGGGGTAATCATACAAATGGAACTGCTAAATTCTAAGGTAGACCACAAGGACTACATGTGCGACCATTCCGCCTGGGGAGTGGAGCTTTGCAAAATGGTGGATTCAGATAATTTTAAATTGTTGTACGATATCTATCACATGCAGATCATGGAAGGGGACGTTATCCGCACCATTCGGGACAACCATCAATATTTCGGCCATTACCATACGGGTGGTGTTCCAGGCAGGCATGAAATAGACAAGACCCAGGAATTGTTTTATCCGGCAATCATGGAGGCCATTTTGGCAACCGGCTATCAAGGCCATGTGGCCCAAGAATTTATTCCTGCTTGGGACGATAAAATCGCCGCCCTCAAAGAAGGCATTACTATTTGTGACGTGTAATCGCAGTGAGCAGTAGACCGAAAAGGGTTTATGGTTCAAAATGTAAAACTGTTGACAATGACCTCCATAACCCAGTAACCCAATAACCCAATAACATATTATATGAATATTCTCAATAAGCAGTTTTTATGCACCGCGTTGACCTTCATTTTACTTTCTAACACAACTCTTATGTCGCAAAAAAGCACGGTCATTGCCAATGGGGCAAAACTGCAACTTATATCTAGTGATTTTTCCTTTACCGAAGGTCCGGCGGTAGACAAAAAAGGGGATGTTTATTTTACCGACCAGCCCAACGACAGGATTTTGAAATGGACTCCAGACGGGAAGGTATCGGTTTATATGGACGATACCGGAAGGGCCAATGGACTTTATTTTGACCAAAAAGGGAACTTATTGGCCTGTGCCGATCGTAAGAACCAATTGTGGCAGATAAGTCCGGACAAGAAGGTTACCGTCTTGATTTACGATTTTGAAGGCAAGAAACTGAACGGTCCCAACGACCTGTGGGTCGATAATAAGGGCGGGGTCTATCTTACCGACCCATTTTATAAAAGGGATTATTGGGATCGAACAGAAAAAGAAATCGATCCCGAACGGGTATACTACCTAACCCCCGATAGAAAAGAGATCCAAATTGTGGTAGACGACCTGACAAAACCAAACGGGATTATTGGCTCGGCGGATGGGAAAATATTGTACATAGCCGATATCGGGGCAGGAAAGACCTATAGGTATACTATTGAAACCAATGGCCATCTTTCCAAAAAAACCTTGTTTGCCGAGATGGGGTCGGATGGTATGACCTTGGATAACCGAGGCAATGTATACCTCACCGGAAAAGGGGTCACGGTATTTGATAAAGATGGAAAGCAAATTGAACATATAGACGTTCCAGAAAATTGGACGGCCAACGTCACCTTTGGCGGAAAAGATCAAAAGACCCTATTTATTACCGCCAGTAAATCTGTCTACACCTTAAAAATGAAGGTGAAAGGGGTAAGGTAATAAGAGACATTAGACCGCTACGCTACTAGACATACGTTGTATGTCTAGTATATAATAGATCGACATCCATTTTATTTCAAAAAATGTAGATTTTTGGGATTTCCAATAATTTCATCTGCCAATACATTTCACTACCTTTGCAGCATTATTTTTTAGTACAATTCGATGGATAAGAAACTTATTGCCCCTTCCCTTTTGGCTGCCGATTTTGGCAATCTACAACGCGATATTGAAATGGTAAACCTCAGTAAGGCAGATTGGTTCCACATAGATATTATGGATGGGGTATTCGTACCCAACATCTCTTACGGAATGCCAGTGCTAAAAGCAATTGCGAAACATACTACCAAGCCGTTGGACGTTCATTTAATGATCATAGACCCCGACCGATATATTCAGACCTTTGCTGATCTGGGAGCTGCACACCTTACCGTACATTATGAAGCCTGTACCCATCTGCACCGCACATTGCAAGGTATTAGGGCCGCGGGAATGAAAACAGGGGTAGCATTGAACCCCCATACCAACATTAATCTACTTGAAGATACCATCAACGATATTGACATCGTATTGATTATGAGCGTCAATCCGGGTTTTGGTGGACAATCCTTTATAGAAAATACCTATGGGAAAATAAGAGCCCTTAAGGAACTCATAGACAAAAGAGGGGCAAAAACCATCATCGAGATCGATGGCGGTGTCTCTACGGTAAATTCTAAAAAGCTGGCGGATGCAGGGGCCGATGTATTGGTGGCCGGTAGTTTTGTGTTCAAAAGCGATGACCCTACAAGAACGATAGAGGAGCTCAAGGAATCAGTAGACAGTGGGCATTAAGCGGCAGTGGGCAGAAAAAGTTTATGGTTATGGTTCAAAATGGAAAAGTGTAACTCAATAAGGATATAGTCAGCAGTTGGCAGTAGCAGTTTGCGGATCTTTTTTAAACTTATAGACCTCTAAACCCATAAACTTTTGAATTTAAATTTAATTTTTTTCGTCTTGTCTCTTGGTTCCTGTCTCTTGGCACTTTTTGAATAAGTCCTATACAAATTATACATCTAAAAAACGAACCTAATCAATAACAAATCAATGCAAACCTGGGATATTGTAATCATAGGAGGGGGACCAATAGGTATCGCCTGTGGCCTGGAGGCGAAGAAAAATGGACTAAATTATCTGATAATAGAAAAGGGGCCGATCGTAAACTCCCTCTTCAACTATCCCATTAACATGCAGTTCTTCTCGTCTTCCGAAAAATTGGAAATCAATAATATTCCCTTTATTAGCAAAGAGGCCAAGCCAAAAAGAAACGAGGCCCTTGAATATTACCGAAGAATTGTGACCACCAACCAGCTGAATATACACCTATTTGAAAAAGTAATGGAGGTGAACAAACATAAAGAAGCCTTCCAAATCACCACGGATAAGACAGTTTATACCGCATTGAATATCATCGTGGCCACCGGATTTTATGATCTGCCCAATCGCCTGAACGTTCCCGGGGAGGACCTGCCCAAAGTATCGCATTACTACAAGGATCCCCATTTTTATGCCAGCCAAAAAGTAGCGGTGATCGGAGCGAGTAATTCCGCCGTGGACGCCGCCTTGGAATGTTACAGGAAGGGAGCAGAGGTTACCCTGATCGTCCGAGGCCCGGAGGTTGGCCAACGGGTTAAGTATTGGGTTCGGCCGGATATCGTCAACCGCATCGATGAAGGCAGTATCAAAGCTTATTTCAATTCGACCGTAAAGGAAATTCGGCAGCACGAGATTATTATAGAAACCCCCAAAGGCAGCCTTTCCATTGAAAACGATTTTGTTCTTGCCCTGACCGGATATATGCCAAACTTTGAATTTCTGACTAAATTGGGCATCGAGTTATCTAAAGATGAGAAAAAATTACCCCACTACGATCTGGAGACCATGGAAACCAATGTTCCTGGAATTTACCTTGCAGGGGTCATCTGCGGCGGCATGGAAACCCATAAATGGTTTATAGAAAACTCCAGGATCCATGCCCAAATGATCGTAAAAGCTGTTGTAAGAAAGTCAACTACTAGCACAAAGAATCAAGAACTATAAGACCGGACTTGAGCTATCCATTAGCATTTTATGGCTTCTAGTTTAAAGTTGGATTCCGGCAGAAACCCAAAGTTAAAGAGTTAAGGAGAAAATGAGAAAAATATATTTTTTAGTGCACTATAGATCAATATGGTTTTATTCAATTCTAATATTGTTCCTCTTTTAATTGAACTGGTCGGTAGCACTAGTTCTTAATCTTGGACCGGGTCAAGGATTTACCCAACTCTTCAAGTGATATCCCTTTGGTCTCCGGCATAACAAAAATTACAAAGAGCAACTGCAATACCATCATAAAGGCAAAGAAGGCAAATACGGTACCCGCCCCGATCGTAGCGAACAGTACCGGGACCAGGGAGGGAATTATCGCAGCGAGGACCCAGTGAACCGAACTGCCAAAGGACTGGCCAGATCCCCTGAGGTGATTCGGAAATATCTCCGAGATAAAGACCCAAATTACCGTACCTTGTCCAGCCGCATGGGCAGCTATAAAAAGAAAAAGAAAGGCGGGCACGGCCATGCCCTGCCATCCAAAGAAAAAGGCGCAGGCCACTAGGGAAAGGGAGATGATATACCCAATGGAACCTGCGTACATCAGCTGCTTTCTGCCAAACCGATCGATCAGGAACACCCCCAATAGGGTAAAGAGCATATTGGTTATCCCGATCCCTATACTGCTCAGCAGGGCGGTGCTCTCGCCCAGTCCGGCTTCCTCAAAAATTCGAGGGGCGTAGTATAAAAATGCATTGATGCCCGAAAACTGATTGAAAAATGCAATTAGAAAAGCCAAGATCAAAGGAAAGCGGTATTTTTTCAGGAAGATATTTTCCCCCGGGATTGTAGCCCTCATTTCCTCGTCGATTTCCACCATCAGATGCGCTACATCCATATTGGGATTTATCTGTTGCAATACAACTCTTGCCTCTTCCTTCCGGCCCTTGGTCAAGAGCCATCTGGGACTTTTTGGCACCCCAAAAACAAACAGGGTATATATCGCCGCTGGGATAGCCTCTACCCCTATCATCCATCGCCAATCATTTGGCCCAATCCCGTTTAACAAGTAGTTCGAAAAAAAGGCGATAAGAATGCCAAATACAATATTGAACTGATATAGTCCCACCAATTTTCCGCGATCTTTGGCCGGCGCTATCTCCGAAATATACGCTGGGGCGGCAATCGTAGAAGCACCTACCCCAAGACCCCCAATAAATCTAAAAAAAGCAAAAGTAACGGGGTCATTGGCCAACGAGGAACCAACAGCCGATATCGTATACAGTACCCCGATCCATATCAAGGTCTTCTTTCTCCCCAACCTGTTGGTAGGGATCCCGCCCAGAATGGCTCCGACAACCGTACCCCACAAGGCCATAGATATAACCACCATCCCATGAAAAGCATCCGAAGTTTGCCAAAGGGCCTGTAGTTTCTTATCGGCACCGGATATTACAACGGTATCAAATCCAAACAAAAAACCGGCCAAGGCCGCGGTAATGGACCAAATAAGTATTTTTTTCACACGTTTAAATTTTAATGATAATTGGAAAAAATAAATTATATAATCTTCCTGAATGACCAGTCGGGCAGGTTGAGAACGTGTGTGACCACTGCATTCTCGAATAAAAGTCTGATGTACGGTTTTTAAAGTTTCAAGTTAAGCAATTTTACAAGAAGGTTCCTAAAAATGATACCTTAAAGATAGATTGGGGGTAAAACCCAATGAAACTTTATCAATTTGTACCGCTTTTGTTTCATCTTCTTTGGATACCTCATAATATCTATCGATAATATTTTCCTTGTCGAGCAGATTTAGAATACCAGCATTTAAGCTTAAAGACTGAAAATTTTTGAAGGTCAAGATGTAGGAACTACTTAAATCTAGGCGCAAATAAGCTGGGAGGTTTTCTTTGTTCGGGGAAGCGTAATTAACTCTCGTAAAATTTCCATCCGTATAGGTTTCTTGGTTTTCTACTGGCGCAGTGTAGGGGCGACCACTTTTTCCCAACACGCCAAACGAAATTTTCCATGCAGGAGTAATCGATTGGCTCATTCCGGCGAAGAGGGAATGTTTGACATCAAAATTTCCCGGAAAGGATTTGGGGGCAATACTATCAAAATTGTACAGTTGATTATTATAGGTATAACTAAACCACAAATTGGACTTGTCGAACCTTTTATTGATTAAAAATTCCGCTCCATTGGTGGTTGAATTCCCTATAGAACCATCATATTGGTTTTGGACTGTAAATGCCTGGCTTTCACTAACCAGATCGTCGACAATTTTATAATAGAGGTTAAGTTCTACAAATAAGTTGTTTTTTATGTAGGCAACACCTAGGGAAACTTGTTTACTCTTAATAATAGGGATAGTGCTATTATCACTGTTTACCCATCGTCTATTCTCCACCCCTAAGAAATCCTCATTACGGTCAATAAATTGGGTTGTGGACTGATTCTTAAATTCGCCCAAGACCTTAACGGAAATAGACTCCGAAAGATTCTGGTTAAAACTCAACCTCGGTTCCAACAAAAAAGTTCCAAAGCGTTCAAAATAATTGCCCCTTACACCCGCACGGAGATAGGTTCTACCATGGGAAAAACTAATTTCGGAATATAACCCGTGATTTCTGTTCACTTTTTTTTGGATAATCTGATAGGTAGGGTTCTTTAGATCGCTTGAATTGAGAATACCGGTTTCCACGTAATCATACCCATTTAGCCAGAGAAATTTATCGGATAACTTTAAGGTCGTATTTAGTTTCAAGCTAGCCTCTTTGACCCTGTTTTGTTGTATAAGGCTTTGGTCGTTTCTAAGATCTCTATCCATCGCTTCCAAATCGTAATTTGTAAAATAAGTTTGAAACTCTGTTTTAAAATTGCTATTCCAATAACTTTGGATAGTGGTCCCCACACCTAGATTCTGTTGGGAAAGTGAACTTTGTCTACTATTTTCCTCATTTTGGCCAGCCGGAAATTCTGCATAGCTCAGGTCGTTCTTCACTTTGATCAAACTGATCGACAATTTCTGTTTGCTGGAAAAATCATAAGTAAGTCTAGCGGAAAGGTCGTAAAACAGAAAATTGGAATCGGATTCCATACCACTCCCAGAGGCACTGTTTAGAGTGCTTCCCTGAAAGCTCCTAAAAAAATACTTTTTATAGGTTGGTGATCGATAAAAATCCGTAATGGATCTTCTGCCCGCTATGGCAAGGGTGAGTTTATCGGTCACGGGCAATTGTATATAAGCATCTGCGCTCAAAAGGTTAACTCCCGTTGATCCATTTATTTTTTTACCGACCCAACGGTCCGACTTCATATTGATGGTCCCGGAAACTCCATCGGTAAAGGCGGCACTGGTCCCGTTTTTGGTGATTTGAACGTTGTTGGTTATCTCTGGGTTAAACGCAGATATCAAACCAAAAAAATGACCGGAATGATACATCTTTATATTGTCCCACAAGATAAGGTTTTGATCATCCGAACCTCCCCGTATATTTATGTCGGAAACCAATTCATTGACACTTTCAACACCGGGAAGTACCTGTGCCGTCCGTAAAACGTCAGGGGAAACCAAACCTGGAAGTATTCCAAAATCATCCTTCGAAATTTCCACGCTCCCGTCCTTTTTCTGATTAAGGCCCGAGGTAAAAATATCCTTTACAACCACCTCGTTTAATTCGAATTCCTTTTCGTCCATTAAAATAACGGCACATTCCTTGGTAGTTCCAAAAATTTTAGGAATCGAAAGGCTCTGGGGAACGTATCCAAGATAATTTATGTTTATTACCGCATCGGTATTTACATCCATCACTTGAAATTCTCCTTTGGCATTGGTAATCGTTGCCTTGTTGGCAGAAACGTAAATACTTGCCCCTTCCAAAGGGGTTCTGGTAATTGCGTCCACAACCACTCCGCAAACCAACGCTATTCGCTTCTTTAAAGCCAAAGCAATTTGATCTCTGGCAACTATCCTAAAAGACAACAATGGATTTTTATTGAGCTCATCGACCATTTCTTCCACAGTGAGACTTGCATCGGGAATGCTCATTTCCAGCCCTTTAATATCATCATCAACATAAGAAAATGTAACCGAATACCGTTGTTCCAAAATAGTAAGCCCCTGCTTTACATCCATTCTTTCCTGGGCGGATAGCGACACGTAAAGCAGAGGGGCAAAGAAAAAAAACAGAAGGTGCGCACTCTTATTTTTTAGCATAAAGCCGAACAGTATCGTCATTTAATATTTTGTAATCCAAATTTAAGGGGAAACATATTGAATTTAATGCAAGTTCAAGGTTATCATGAACAAAAGCCCCCGTAAAATTTTTCTGCAGCAGATTACGATCAACCTCGACTTTTATAGCGTATTGTCTTTCCAACTCAGCGATCACCACTGGAAAAGGAACATCCGCAAAAGTACTTTTGTTCTGTATCCAGTCCGGGGCAGTTTCCCTAAAGTCTACAATTTTGCCGATATTTCCTTCACTAACGGCAATGGATTTCCCTGGAGTCAAAATAAACTGCTGCCCTTTTACTTCTACGGCTACTTTCCCTGTGAAACAAGCAACCTTAAACGATTCCCCACGTTCCGAAACATTAAATTGTGTGCCCAAGACGCTTACATTTCCCTGATTGGTTAAGACCGTGAATTTTTTGCCTTTCGATACCTTAAAAAATGCTTCTCCCTTTAAAGTTACCTCTCTGTCCCTATCCCACTTATTTTTATTGAAACTAAGCGTTGACCCTGCATTCACAATCACTTCGGAAGCGTCCGGCAATTGAACGGTAGCCGTCTCCGCATATGCCGTATTTATTGTAGTCGCTTGATCGTTCCATATAAAATACAAGGATATAAGCACTAGCAGTGACGCCGCTACCGCTGAAATAGCCCTCCAAGGCTTCCTGATTTTCATTTCGGCTCTGGATTTCCTTAAAGCCTTAAAATCACTAAGTGCCTTCTCGGTATCGAAATTTGGTTTTCTAAACGCCGAAGTTCTCTCCATAATAGGTTGCAAACCTCGAAAGTCTTCCGTGCTTTTAAACTTTTCCAACGCCTCACCCTGCAGTTCCCCGTTTAACCACTTTAATATGTTCTTCTCATTTTGCATTTTTATTGTACTTATATAAATAAGACACTTAAGTTTCTATTTTCCCTACTGTCTTAACGAAAATGTTCAAATTCTACCCGCAATTTGGATATAGCTTTCATCATTCTCTTTTCTACGGCCTTGACGGAGATTTCGAGCATTTCACCTATCTCACGATATTTCTTTCCATCGATACGGTTTAACAAAAACACTTCCCGTTGTCCCTCTGGTAAAGCGGTTATTGCCGATTGTAATTTCTCTTCAAACTCCTTCTCCCGCAATTTAAATTCAGGGTCTTCGAATGTCGATTCTTTAAAAGGATTATTTTGATTGTATTCCAAAACCACCTTTTGATGCCTTACCTCATTGAGAAATAGGTTGTTTGCAGTTTTAAAAAGATAGCTTTTAGCCTTATCAAGGGAAATCTCACTGCATTTATCCCATATTTTGATAAAGGCTTCCTGAACAAGATCGAGCGAACGTTGCTCATCACCGGTACGGTAAAACATAAAATTATTCAATGACCTGGCATGTTTTTTATAAAAGTTGTCAAAAACCGTATCCTGGCAGAGTCCATCTAATGATTTAGGCATATATTCTTGCTAAAGATTAGGTAAATTTATAAAAATTAAACGAGGAGGGGGTAGGGTAAATTGGTCTTGATCTGTATTACATATAGAAGCGGATGTAAAATTGCATATCCCTTTTTAAATTAAACTCCCCGTTATTAAAAAAAAGAGTATGAAAAGATTGGCAATAATTACAGTAGCAATGCCCCTAATAATTGTTTTGTTCGGATCTTGTCAAGAGGATATTAATATCGATACCTCTAACCCGGATACCAATAACAGCGATTCGGTATTTACCGCCAAGGCAAAAAGAACCTCTATGTTCGATGGTTCTTTTGATGACATGTTGGACAATTCCCCGTGTACCGCCATTCAGCTGCCCGTAAATATATTATTGAACAATAACCCAATTACTATCAACAATCTATCAGAGCTTCCAATTATTGGCGAAAGCGATGTCGTGGAATTTTCATTTCCCGTTACCATTACAAATTATAATTATGAAAAAGTAACCGTAACCGAAGCCTCGCAATTTACCAAAATAAGGGAGGATTGTAATTTGTTGATAGAGAATGGCCAAGGTCCCATTACCTGCGTAGATATTATTTACCCGACAACGGTATTTACGGCAACCAACGGCAATATTCAAAATGATTTCTCCCTTACAAATGACGAAGAATTATACTTTTTTTTAAGCAATCTAGGGTCTTCCGATCGATATAGCGTAAAATATCCGCTTAACATAACGGTCGGCCAAGGTTCTGTGATAACAGTAAACAACGACTCCGAATTAGAAAACCTTATGGATTCCTGCTCCACATAGAAGGTTATTGCAAATAAATTACTGGTTAAAAATAAACCGCTTGGAGAGTGGCGACTTTCCGAGGCTGGATAACTACGCTTATAAATTAGAAACTTAAATTTAATTATCATGAAAAATTCAATTTTAAACATCAAATTGTGTGCTTTAATTTTAATGACTGTATTTACATCGTGTTCAAAAAATGATGACAGCACAGATGAAATGGGCCAAGAGTCGTACAATACCGAAATGGCAATTACCGACGCCCCAATTGACCATGCAGATGTAAAAGCCGCCGTGGTTACCATTACGGGGGTAAAAGTAGATGGAAAATCTATAGAGGGGTTTAACACCACTACCGTAGACCTTATGACCCTTCAACAAGGAAAAATGATGACCCTTGGGAATTTAGACCTTACTGCTAAAACGTATTCCTCCATTAGTCTTATCATGGATTATGAAAGTGATGCTACTGGCAATTTTCCCGGTTGTTACGTAGAAACTGCCGATGGTGTAAAGCACCAATTGAAATCTTCTGCGAACGAAATCAAAATAAATGATAAGGTAGATGTTTTGGCCTCTACCGCTAATAAAATCATCATCGATTTTGATTTGAGAAAAACCATTATTGCCGCTACCAAGGCCGAGGACAAATTCGATTTTGTCACTGCTGCTGAACTGTCCTCCGGGATACGTCTTGTCAACAACTTGGAAACAGGTAGTATCTCTGGAACCGTAAGCGATAATAAGAACACTTCGGAAAAGATCGTCGTATTCGCCTATAAGACCGGCACCTTTAACGAAGCCGAAGCAGAGGGCCAAGGAGCCAGCAATGTGGCATTCGCAAACGCCGTTACCAGTACAACCGTAGATACTACTACCAATTCGTTTAAACTCAATTTTCTAAAGGAAGGTGATTATGAAGCTCATTTTGCTTCTTACTCGGACACCAATAACGATGGAAAATTGGAATTTAACGGGATGTTAAACGTGGAATCCCTCACCAATGTCCAAATTGGGCAAATAAAAGTAACCTCTAACATTAATATAGGACTTAATGTCGCGGTCACTGGAATAAAAAAATAGTCGCTTAATTTGACAGCTGCCACTAGAAGTCTCCATAAATTGAACTAAATTTCTAGTTTCCATACCTCTGGTTTTGCCCCAGAGGTACGGGTATTTATAATAACTGATAGTATACAACTCCTTTCCGTAATAATAACCGAGAGTATCGGAGACCTACGTAATTTTAGATAGTAAGTTGAAATTTCTATCACTTTAGACGTCCTTGGGCGCAAAAAAGCCACTTAGACCATGATTATTAGGTTTAGGTGGCTTTTTATTACTTAGTAGACCTTTAAGGTCTAATTAAAAGGCGATCAATCTTCCAAATGCCCAAACTTGCCGTTGCGAACATCTTCAAAAGCCTGAAGTATCTCTGCCTTGGTGTTCATAACAAAGGGGCCGTGGGCTGCGATAGGCTCCTCGATTGGTTCACCGGAAAGCACAAGAACCACAGCATCCTCCAAGGCTTCGATCGTAAAATCCTCTCCCTCATTGGCAAAAAGCAATAAGTTATCGGTAAGCACCTCTTCCATATCGTTTACCTTGATCCGTCCCTCGATAACCAGTAAGGCCGTGTTAAAATGTGCCGGAAAACTAAAAGGAGCAGTGGTGCCTTTCCTCAATTTGGCATTGAACAGATTTACGGGTGTAAAAGTAGAGGCAGCACCTTCCATACCCTGATAGTTGCCGGCAATTACCTCGACGGTTCCGCCTTCTTTGGGTAAAGCCACTCTTTTGATCATGTCTTTACCTATCCCTTGGTATTTAGGAGGAGACATTTTGTCCTTCGCCGGCAGGTTAACCCATAGCTGTACCATCTGGAAATCGCCTCCCTGCCTACTAAACTCCTCTTCATGGTATTCCTTGTGCAACACTCCCGAGGCAGCGGTCATCCATTGCACCTCTCCTTCTCCGATAACACCGCTATTTCCTGAACTATCATGATGGGCCACCTTACCTTTATAGGCAATGGTCACCGTTTCGAACCCACGATGTGGATGCACCCCTACTCCCCGCTGTTTGTCCGTGGGTGGAAAAAAGTGTTTGGAATTGTAATCCATTAAAATAAACGGACTCATCTTTTCCATACTCATACCATAACCGGAAGGAATAAAATTGTGAACCCTAAATCCATCGCCTACCATATGGGGCGAAGGAGGGGACAATACGCGTTCTATCCTTTTTGCTTTCATATCGTTACTTTTTCATTGTACAAAACTCGCTTTACAAATTGTACCGAAACCACTAGTTTTACCTTATCGCTCACCACGACATTTCCCGCTTCGGTCACGGCATTCCATTTTAAATTGAAATCCTTACGTTTAAGGGTGCCCTCAAATTCAAATCCAGCCTTGGTCTGTCCATAAGGATCAAGGACAGTACCGTTGTAGTCCACATCCAGGGAAATTTCTTTGGTAACATCCCTTATGGTAAGATCTCCGGTCAGCTTATCTCCATTGTACGATTTTGAAACAAATTTTAACTGTGGATACTGAGCGGCATTGAAAAAGTCATCGGATTTTAAATGAGTGTCCCTGTCTTGATCGTTGGTATTGATAGAACCTATCTGGGCGGTGAAATTAAAATTTGCATCCATAAAATTATCATCACTAGCTTCTACACTACCTGCAAAATCCTCAAAATGACCGCTAACCGTAGAAATCATCATACTTTTTACCTTGAAGCCTATTTCTGTATGGGACGGGTCTATTTTCCAAACTGTTTTTGTTTTCATATCTCTGATTTTTAAAAGTTATTAAATTCAATTCTTATTTATATGTCAAAGATAGGGTGTTAAATAGGGATGGACATTGATCTATGGTAAGAAATGAAAGGGTGTTGAGGATTGCATATCCCTAGTGAGCTCCCCTTTGCGAATAGGGAACCAAACAGCCAGTGCAGTTGTTTTTGTTTTTAATCCATAAATCAATTTGTACAACCTTATGGGAGGGATTGCATATCCCTAGTGAGCTCCCCTTTGCAAATAGGGAACCAAACTACTGTGCAGTTGTTT
>JAIRBC010000047.1 GCA_022008415.1 Cerina litoralis | reverse complement strand
TTTAAGGATCAATCACAGGTTTTTACGGAAGAAAAGAAGGCCGAAACCGTTGTGAATTGCTTTCAGTTCTTTAATTTTAAGGATCAATCACAGGCGAAAGTCAACCAATCGTTCAGGGTTTCTAGTTGTGAATTGCTTTCAGTTCTTTAATTTTAAGGATCAATCACAGGCGGTGAAACAAAAGCGACCTGCTTATGGCTGTTGTGAATTGCTTTCAGTTCTTTAATTTTAAGGATCAATCACAGGTAGTACTCATTATACACCTTTTGATAAGCCGTTGTGAATTGCTTTCAGTTCTTTAATTTTAAGGATCAATCACAGGGTAAACGATTGGGTACAAGGACCTATCGGGGTTGTGAATTGCTTTCAGTTCTTTAATTTTAAGGATCAATCACAGGTCCATGCTATTTGCAAAGTACCATGTTGTCGTTGTGAATTGCTTTCAGTTCTTTAATTTTAAGGATCAATCACAGGGTGAGGCAAATGAACGCTAACGGCTATGTAGTTGTGAATTGCTTTCAGTTCTTTAATTTTAAGGATCAATCACAGGAAGGGTATCTTTCCCGTCAATTGCTTTTGGTTGTGAATTGCTTTCAGTTCTTTAATTTTAAGGATCAATCACAGGTTTGAGGGTAATATATATACAGACCTTTCCGTTGTGAATTGCTTTCAGTTCTTTAATTTTAAGGATCAATCACAGGGCCATGCGTATTTGCGTTGTCTACTTGATTGTTGTGAATTGCTTTCAGTTCTTTAATTTTAAGGATCAATCACAGGTGTACCCAACGGATTTATTAGGGTCGATGTGTTGTGAATTGCTTTCAGTTCTTTAATTTTAAGGATCAATCACAGGACCGCTTTCGTTTGCATTGTTCCAAGCCCGTTGTGAATTGCTTTCAGTTCTTTAATTTTAAGGATCAATCACAGGATACCCGCCGTAACAAGCTGGTATCCTGTTTTTTACAACCCTTGTTAGAATTCAAAAACAAATGGGTGTTTAAACGCTTTCTTTACAGCCCGATAAGGAATTTTCATTCTGCAAAAAGGAACAAAACTTGTATTTTTGTTTTTAAAAAAGTTCCAATTGCTGGCTAGGGGTCTCGGGCTCCACCTCTTTTTGGCCATGGAAGAGCTCTATCATCCCAAATTGTTTGTCCGTTATCTGCATGATGCAGACCTTTCCCTGTTTAGGCAGATTGAATTTGGTACGTCTAATATGTACATCGGCATTTTCCCTACTGGCACAAAAGCGAAGATAGATGCTGAATTGGAACATTTGGAACCCGTCATCCAGCAACTTCTTTCGGAACTGCGTAGCCGCTTTGCGGTCCTTTCGAGTCTCGGTAGGAAGGTCGAATAATACTAGTACCCACATACTACGATATTGGTTGAGTCTAGAGAAATGGTTGGTTTCCATCAAATTAATAACGTTTGCAAGACCCAAAATATTGGATGAAACCGGCATCGACTAATTTAACATCCGTTAATACATCCGTAAGGTCCCCTCAAGGGGACAGCCCAAAATGACTGGCCTCGGAATTTATTCGAATTCCGGATACAAAATTTTACGGCTACTGCCCTCAAAACATTCGTACAGACTGTTCGTGGTTCGGCTCATGGCATTCATCAACGGACTTTGTTTGCCATCAATCACAACGTCCATGGCGGGAATAGTCAACAATACCGTTTTTAAATCTCGGGTGAGTTCCTCCAAATCCTCACCGGCCAGAACCATTTCATAGACCATTGTATCCACATAGGGACGATAAGGTTCCATAATATCATCGGCCAAACAAAAAGCGTTGTATTTGTTTCGGTGGAATATACCCACGGAGGGCAACATCCCGGAACTGATCAACGCCCTTGCGGTTACCGCTCTCAATATGGCATATCCATAGTTGAGCAGGTTGTTGGGCGGAGTCCCTTTTTGGTTACGGCTAAAGCCAGGAACTTCCTCAAAAAGCGTTTGAAAGTAATAGGCTGCGGCGATGGCCTCGTGGTTTTGGCTGTCCCCACTCTTTACCTCAGTGGCCCAGCGTTTTAGTTTTAGGGCATTTTTGCCAAGGTATAACAAATGGGCGGCCTGGTTATTGATTTTGGCCTGTACCGTTTGTTGCCACAGATTCTTTTTAAGCGGTAAACTGGCATTGAGCTGATGCCGCATACGTTCCGTCTGCTCCGTATGCCCCACCAAGGGTTGTAACAAGGAACACGGTAAATGCTGTTGGTCGCACGTAATTATTGCCGTTTTGTTGTGTACCAGTTTCCGGATCAATCCGTTGGTAATGGTTATTTGCGAATCCTCCAACACCACATACCCCAAATCCTCAATGGGAATGGTCGCTTCCTTTTTGTCCTCTTCAGGGAAGTTGACCACCAATTGTTCGTTTTTGGTACTGAGGTAAGCTGGGTGGCCGAAAAAGAGGGTACGTTTAATCATGTTTATGCTTTTTTGATATTCCCCAAACGGTCAATCTTAAGTTTGATACAAACATCCTTAATTTGAACTCCATCTACACTTGCAGTCTTTGTATCAAAAGAGCCTGTTACTTTATTTTTCTTTTCATCAAAACTTAAATCCACTTCTTTGGGAGCAATTGCTTTTGCTATTGAATTTGGAGAATAGTAACAAGTTGAAGAAAAATCGTTTACATTGTAAAGTACTTGCCTTTGCTCGTTAGTTAAATTTCCAAAATCAATATTGCTATTGTTCTCTAATTCTTCTTTAATTGGAACATAAACTAAATCATTTGGCGAGAGATGAAATAATAATCCATTTCCTTTTTCATCTGTTTCTGGAACGGAAGATAGTCCTTGTTTTTGCCGTTCGATAACAATGTTCAACGGAATAGTTTCATAATTACGTTTTTGTTTTTTTTCATCCCAATAAACGGCAAAAAACAAATTTGGAGCACCTTGCACATATTTTCTCTTTTTGTTTCCTTTTGCCCCTAAGACAAATCTACCTTTTCCTTTTTCATATGTGCGAACTTTAAAAATGGAATGATGAAATTTACCCCCGTTAAATTGGGTTATGTTTTTGTTCATATCTTCAATACCTTCTGGAGAAAAAGCCAATTCTGGATTGTTATTCCTACTTTTTAGATAATTGATCAGGATTTTTTGAATACCTGTATCTGTTATTTTACTGATTTTACTTTCAGCTTTCTCCTTCGTTTTAACATCTTTAAATATTGTTACCAAATCATTCCTCTCTCGTGTGGCAGTTATTATTTCTCCTTTGCCAAGCTTTACCCAAGGTAAATTGATAATTCCTGAAACTGTTTCCTCATGCATTGGCTTCCTTATCGCCCAATTCACCCCCTGTTGTTCAACTTTTACTTTTTTACCGTTCACAAATTTTTCATAATGATTGGTTGCTTTATTGATAACCTGCAGGTTTTGCTTAAAACTCACCACAATCTTTTCCAATTCGTTTTTGGCATCCACGGTAAAATTGTTCCAGGGCTTTTTAAATTCCGTGAATTTAACTCTTCCTTTCCCGTTGTTGTCCTGCCATTTTTCAATATGGCGTAACTTGTGTTGCAAGTCATACCTTTCGTTTTTTGATTTTGCGTGCTTGTTGTTCAGCAGATTAACGTGTTCGCTCGTGGCACAGGCAATCACCAAAGCATCCAAAGCATGGTGACGGTGGTCAATACGTTTCTTTTGAAAACCTTTTGAAAGTTCCAGTGGAACAGTGGGCAAAAATTTTTGATGTTTTTCATTCCAAGAAGTAAAATCAGTACTTTTTGTCAGTGCGTTCATTCGTTCAAAGCGTGGTAAAATCAAATCGTTCCAAACGTCGTTCAAACCCCAGTCTTGTTTTAACCTTCCTGTTATCTTTCCGTTGCCGGGAATAATATTTTTGGAGTTTATTCCTTCATCATCTTTATCGTCCCGAACGATATTGGATAACAAATTGGACACAAATTTGCTGATATAGCGCGTATCGTTCAGTTGGCGTTCAATCATTTTTTCGGGAATTTCTTCCAGCAACAACTTGTTTCTCTTCCCCCTGTTTTTGTCGTAATGCTCTTTTACAAAATTTTTATAGGCATCTTCCGTTAAAATTTCTACTTCCCCCAAATTTGTAGTCACTTTTTGTCCGTAATGGCTTTTTATAAATTCTAACCCAAGCTGTTTGTCCTTCAGGCTATTTACTTCTGCTTCGCAAATTACTTTGTTGCTAAAACTGTCGTCAAAATAGCGACTTTGTGGAATAATGTGTTCTATTTCATAGGCGGAAGTAAATAGCTTGCTTAACGGTATGGGCTTTCCCGTGTAGGGCGAACAGTATTTTTGCTCCAACCACAATTTATAGCGTTGAATTTCCGATTTTGTCGGTTCCGATTTCTTGCTTATTTTTTCAATCTCATCAGGAATTTCTATACCGGAATTAAGCACACCGTCTTCATAGATTTTCAATGCTTCCTGTTGCATTGGCGAATAGGGGCGTACATTTTCCACCGAATTATCATTCATCAATTCCGAAAGGATGGTCTTGATTCGCAAATTGGTGTTTTCATTATCTGAAATGATATTGGTCAATCGTTTTCGTGCATCAGCCGGATTTTTCATATCCCGGCCCAATTCAATATGAATTTCATCAAAATAATCTTTTACCCCTTTGCCGTATTGCTTCCATATATCTTTTACTACTCGTAATGTTTCTGTAACAACTTGTTCTACAATTGGATTACGTAATGAATGTTGCTTAAATTCTTTTAAATACTCTTCTAAATCGTCAATTGAATTCCATTTGCCAGCAACATTTGCTTCTGAATGACGGTCGTAAACAATGTATTGAGCTAACCAAAGTTGCAAGCCTTGAAAATGTTTTTCTTCGGTCAATCGGATTGCCTTTTCCCGTACCCTATCCTTAATTTCTTCATCGTATTCCCCGGTAATGATTTTGTCAATACGGGCTCTAGTTTTCTTGTCAATAGCATCCCAGCTCCAGTATTTTCCATGCCGTAGCAAAGGGAGTAATTTTTTAATGGCTTTTTCGGAATATCTGCCATAATCACTATTAAATGGTTTGAATTTTTTGAAGTTTTCTATAAACGGAGTTTCTACTAAACCATATTTCTTGGCAAAAGATTTTAATGCCTTTTCATATTCTGTTTTATCGGTAACGGAATAAATAAGATGCCATAAATGCTGTTTCACTTCCCGGCTTAGGAAATTTTCGGGAACATTTTCAACCTTATTTAATCGCCTCCTGATTTCGTATCCGGTTTCATTCATCGGATACTTCTTTGATTCGTCTTTATCCGCATCATAGACGTAATTCCAACGATATTTAGCAATTTCGGAATTCAATGCTTTACCTTTCAATTTTCGTGGAGCAAGTAATTGTTTAAGTACAGCTTTATGATCAACTTCTTTTTGGCACATTAAAAACTCAAAAAGTCTTTCCAAATCCTCGGTCTCTCTGATAAATTTAATAGTTACCTCCCTATCGTCTTCTTTGGTATAAATTTTAAGGTTATATAGCCATTGCCAAACACGAAATTCCTGATAATAGGGGTTGGATTTTGGAATTGCTTTTAGATAAATTGTTTGTTCATTTCCTTCTTTAACTTTAAAAGTCCGATATTCCAGTGAGCAATTTCCTATTGATGATTTTTGGCTTTTTAAAGGACGTTGGTAAAAAATAATATCGTTTAGAAGCAATTGAACAAAGTCGCGTTTGCTTAACTGCATTTGGTGGGCTTCATTGCTTCTGTACAATTCATGAACACAATCATTGTACAAATTCTCTGTAAATAATTCAGCATGCAGTTGAATTTGCTTTTTCAGAATTTGTCTTAATTCATCTTTATAAAATTTCCGCTCAATGGTCCGTACCAGTTTTCCCCTTATTTTTTGATTGGGGTGCTTAAGTAGGTTTTCGTAAATGTAAGTTCCTACAGTACCGTCAACTCCTTTAGTTAATTTGTATACTTTTATATGTTTGTTTAAATCGGATTCTGTTTTCTTTTTTATCAGTGTCCAGTCATCATCTTTCGGCGCCCGAAAACTTCTTTTCTCCTCTCCCTCTTGGTTTGTTTTGACCGCACCGTCATCATTGAGGTCTGTAGTTACAATAAAATCCTTGACCTTGTCTTTCCAATCGGATAAATCGGTTTTGCTTTCCCTACGGTAAATCCACCCATTTTCCAATACCAGTGAATACCAGATTTTATCTTGTTTTTCTTCTTTTACATCAATGATTTTTATAGATTGTACTTCTACATATTCCGAGGTTTTCTTTTTTCCTGAATTCGTTTTTTTCTTTTTAATACGGCTAGTATCCTCCTTTAGAAAATAGGTACGTTTTTCTACTCCTTTATTATCAGAATAAATTGTGACAATAAAATCTCTCATGGTATCTTTCCACTCTATGATTGGCTCATCACTTGTTCGGTAGTATGTTTCGCCATTCTCTAATGTTAAGGTATATTTGATTTCGGGTTTTACCTCAATCACCTTCAACGAGTGAAACTCTACTAATTTGTTGGGATTTTCTTCTTCTTCTTCGCCTCGCAATTGATAATAACCCCGCTTCTGATTAAAATTCAGAATGATCCATGCCAATTCTTCTTTTGCAATTTTTTGGGAAAGTGCTTTTTTACGGAGGTAATAAATCGTCCAATCGCAAGGAATTTTTATATCTTGTCCATTCGTTTTGAATTCGGCGACCATTTCGGAAAAAGAATTTTGAAACAGAAATTCAAATTGGTCTTTCCCGTTTTCCTTCCACGCCAATTTAGGTTCGGTTTCTTCTAAAAATTGCCCAAAACGTTTCTTAAAATCAATTTGTGATGCATAATGTGCAGGAAGAAAATTTAAAACATTTAATACTCTATGCAGTCGTTGTCTGCGCAAAAGATGTCGTTCACGCAATCTTCTTACTCCACGATAGCCTGTTCGTTCTGCCGTTTGGGAAATAGAGTTTCCTTTTCCAAAATCTCCCAAAATGTCCTGGCTCATCGGGATAATCCTACTTCCCGCCCCAAGTATCCTACCTTGTTTGTTTTCAAAATCTTGTTCCACCAAGGCCCACCCAATAGAGTTCGTCCCCAAGTCCAGTCCTAAAATTCGTTTCATATTTGGTATTTTGTTGGTTTGTTTTATATTTACAATACTGAAAGCAATTCACAATAAGGATTATTCCGTTGTGAAAACATTCAAGGACGCCCTCGCCTTTCTTCGGGGGCTTTTTCATTTCCTTAAATGTTTCACGAACTTCATAAGTGAAAATTATTTTTCCGTGAGCTAAAACATTTAAAGCGGCCTTAACGGGTCGCTTTCTCTTTTAACAACTAGTCATTGTAGGAATTAAGATATAGAAGTAATCTATAGGGGAAGTCCTAAATTAAGGAAAATTGCTAAAAAGAAAGTTGAAAATCAAAAAAAAGTAATCCTTTTCCTAAGATTTTCGTTATTATAGTGCTGGAAATGTGTTTGTTGCCCGGCAGAGAATTTAATGGAGCAGTAGGGATTTTGGTTTTTATATACTTATTGAATTTAAAGTGCTTTACTGGATTTACTTTTTTACAAGGAGAGCAGAACAAATCATTTTTTTTAATCAGGCTAGGTAATGGGTATGGCCTAGCAATAAATATCGCCCATCAAAAACTACCAAAATAAACTATAAAATATGTTAAAAATGTTAAACTTTTTTCGGTGAGTAGGTAAAAAACTACCCTTATAAACCCTGATAAAACAAGGGAATTCTATTCAAAATTCGAGTCTCGTCCGGACCGCTAACAAACACAAGGCCTCCAAGAGATTGGAGGCTTTTTTATTCTCATTTTACGCACACTTTGGACTTTAACAGAACTTTAATATTATTTGTACTGTCACTAGTGTCCCATTAAAATTGGGGCGTTTTAAAAATCAAATAAATTTGGCCCATTAAGGCTAGTTCGTTCTTTGTCATTTTGAAATTTAGTTTTGCTAAATAAATCCCGAAGATTCGTTTTATCCGTCAGGGATATACTTAATATTTGGAGTACTTCATATGTGCTTCTATCCAGTTTCATATCGTGTTGCACGATTGCCACCAGGCAGTAGGTGCATAGAGCGGCGTAGATCTGGATTCGAACGGCATTCTCGGCAGTACCCCAGAACTTTTTGATTTTAAGGTGCTGCTTCAACCATTTGAAAAAAAGTTCCACCTGCCAGCGGTTCTTATAAAGTTCTGCAACTTGCAGGGCTGAGATGTGGGTGGCATTTGTCAAGAAGACAAATTCACGTTTTTGTTCCCCGTCCCAGTATCTGACCATGCGAAGTGATCCCGGATAGTACTTTTTCGGATAAAAGCCTGTTAAATCAATTGTCACATCTGAAAGTACGTTCCTGGGCAACCTGCGTTTCCATTTAATGGTTCTGTATTGAAGGTTCTTCTTTGCCCTGACAATGAAGTAGGCTCCTATCTGATGGATCTTGTACAACATCTTAAAGCTATTGTAGGCCCGGTCAAATATATAGTAAGAGTCCGGCTCATAAGGGATTTCTTTCATAGCCTTCGAATCGTGCACAGAAGCCTCGGTAATATGAAAAAATGTCGGAATCCGTGTTTCCACATCATACAATGTATGCACTTTGATGCCGCCTTTTTTCTTACGGAACTTTGCCCACCACAATACGGAAAGGCATAGGTCGATCGTCGTCGAGTCGAAAGCATAGACGTTGCCACCGAGATTGAAAATGTTGGTGGTACGCTTCTCCCTCGCTTGGTTTACCAAGTAGTAAGCATACTCTTCAAAGATATGATAGTCCCTATCCTGATTAGCTCTTGCCAAAGAGGATTTTGAGACATTCCTGCCCACCCCCAAATGGTAGGTTTTGGAGTGATGGGCGTCCAGGGCAACGATCAAGCCTCTTAAACTTTCACGATTGGAAAGCTGGCCGAACATCAAAGCAAGCAGTTGGTTCCAACAGCTAAAATGCTTTACATACTTGTCGCCTTCATATTTGGCGACAATACGATTGGATTTACTCCGATTCAGAAACGAGACCAACTGGGCGAAAACATATTTATTTTGAAACATAGGCTGTCAGATTCATCTGGCACAAAGCTATATTTTCAAGTCCGTTCGGTCGAAAAACCTCTGTAACTAACTAAATTTCAAATATTTCAAAGAACAATTTTAAACTTTAATGGGACAGCAATGTTGTACTGTTTTGGATCAATTTAGATTCATTCTGGTCAAATAGTGACGAATCATATTAGGAACTGGCACTTGCTTTTGCATACAATTTTTAACTTCAGATTATTTTTTCAGTTAGGTAACGGGAATATTTTTACCAAGCCTCATCTCTTTGAATTAAGAATTTGAAGCTTTATTTCGCTTTAATTTTAAGTGTTTAGAATATATAATTGCAATAGATAACCAAAAACTACTTCCAAGTTCCTAGAAACCCAAAAATGTCACAACAAAGAGAATTTTTTTTTTGGTTTAAGCTTAGGATTTTTAAAGATTAAATAAACCTGGGGATATTTATACCGGATATCTATGAAAAGAAGTGTCGTAAAACGGAACGTTTTACGACACTTTCCAGAAGTCATTAATTCAAGGCCTATTGATAAAAAAGCTAATCCACTTTTATTATAGTTTTAATCGTGAATTGTTTTATCTAAATCTTAATCATCCAGGGCGTGTCGTTACTGGAATTTGGATATATTAAGAAAATCTGGGGGTTTTTAAACCCATTCCTTTATTCGTTTTAGTTTGACCATACTCCTTTTAAGCTAACCTCCGTAAATACTGAGAGGCTGTATCCGCTAATTGTTTTATCAAGTACCCGGATAAAATACTGTAGCCCATCATATTCTCTCCATATTCCAACCTTTAATTTTGTGAAAGAAGCATTTAAAGCATCAAGGGATTCCGCCAAACCTTCTTTAGGGAAAAGGGTTCTATAAATGACACAGATTCCTTCATCGTTGAAATAATACTCAACAGTTATTTCGCCCTCCCTGAAGTGCAGGCATTCGGAACCATCCAAAGTTCTATTTATCAAGTATTCCACATTATGAGAATCAAAATGTTCTTTTATAACTTCAATAGGATCAGTTACAAAATTTTGACCATTAAGCTCTTCAATACCCAACACAATTGCAAAAACCGAAAAAAAAAATGCCAATTGAAACCTTTTCATTCTACTTAAATTAATATATGTTCAAGATTTAAAAATTGTCGTGTAACCGATCTAGTAGTTGAATCTTAGAAATTGACAAACCCTGTCCAAGCAAATACAGAGCTATCCGCTCCGGAGTTCCCTGAACCTACGATTACATTACTGATATCTACGGTACTGGCGGGTACGCCACCATTTTCATCAGAGGCAGATTGTGCATTTACCACATCAGCAATAGTGTAATCTGCTGAAGTGATGTTTATGGAAACCATGTTGGCAGGGCCTTTACCATCGGTAAGATTGATAAAAGTACCGGCACCAGCAGAACCAGACAACATCAAAAGGGCATTTTTGATAGTAATATCGGTACCCCTTCTTAGTTTAATGCCATCTTTAAAAGCAACAGAGCTGGATTTGTTTACCAAAGTTAAGCCATCAAAAGTAGGATTGGAACGGGGAGTGGCCATGTTGTCGTTTTCATTGCTGTCGCCTTCCAGGCCCCTCGGATCCTCGGATTCCAGGTCAAAACCATCTTCCCTTACCCCATAAAAGTTGGTGGCAGTACCTCTCCAACCATCGGTCCAATCAAAAATGTCATCTTTTACATTGACACCTAGTCCATTTTTAACATTTACGGTGCCTCCAAAAAATTCCATACCATCATCGGCACCATTGAATACGGCAATGTTCTCTACGGTAGTGCCGCTGCCAACGGCATAAAAGGTAAAACCGTTGAATTCGGACTCGCTATTGATTGCGGAACCGGTGTATTTAAGGATAACGTATTTAATGACGCCAGAGTTATCCGTATCGTCGTTTCCGCCATAAGTAAGGCCATCCCCAACTTCGGCTACGGCGGCACCCCCATCATTTTTATTTTGACGAGCTTTACCGGCGATCAATAGTCCGCCCCAAGCACCTGCTTTTGGGTTTGCATCATCGGAGGTCATGGTAATGGGTGCGGCGGCGGTACCATCGGCCATGATTTTTGCTCCGGGAGCAATGGTAATATAAAGCTTTGTCCTGTCCGATTCCGAAGCTGCATGGGCCTTAATGGTCGTTCCGGCCTCGATGGTCAAGGTTGAAGGTTCTTCAACTTCAAGAGATCCGGTAAGGGTGTAGGCCGTTACGGCGCTTAACGTAATATCTCCCTGTACTTTGCCATGAAGGTCGGCAGGGTCAAAATCCGGATCGGTTGTTGACATGATTATTCCGTCTTTTTGTTCCAGGGTCGGAGCCGGATTGTTGTCTTTTGAACATGAAGCCAAAACTCCGGCCACAGCGGCCATACTTAAAAACATTCTCAAATTTTTCATAGGTTAAATTATTTTATAGATTAAAAAATTATTATTTAGTAGTTGGGGAAGATTTATCCCCCTTTTTTAAAGCCATCAGTTGTGAAATCGATTTCTGTTTTGATTTTCGGGGGTCAATTTTTCATTCGCTTTTTTTTAAAATTTATAATTTAGTCCGAGGGAAATATCCATTCCTTTTTTAAAGCTTTCAATGGTTACATTGCTATAATCCTGTATTCCTTGGGTCAATTTATAATGAGGGTTCAAAAGGTTTCTAGCCTTTAGCCCCAAGGTTAGGTGTTTATTGAATTGGTTGCTTAGTACAAAATCGAGCGTTGGCACCCCATTTTCCGTAATGTTCTCATTGTTTTGGGAGCCCAAGGAGTATATTCTGTCACTAAAATAGTTGAACACCAAGGCTCCGGTAAGTTTCTTCTCCCTGTTTTTCAGATTGTATGTTAAATCTGTATTCACCAAAAAGGGGGAAGCACCTTGTAGGGCATCCCGGTCATTTGTGAATGCCGCACTCTTATCGGTCAAATTTTGTTCGGAATATAGATAAGAGGCATTGAGCCCAAAATATAGGGAGGAAGATTTTTCTATATCCGCAGAAGCGTTCTCAAAGATTTTCTTTCTAAATTCTGCCTCAATGCCCGCAACATTGGCCTTTTTACCTGGGTTTATATAAGATAGGGTATAGGCTGCCGAAGCCACATAAACACGGTTTATAGGGTTTTTAATGTACTTGTAAAAGCCTGTTAAAGAGATAATTTCATCATTGGATAGGTAGTAATCCCACTTTACATCCACATTATAAACGTCCGATTCCTTGAGATTCGGGTTTCCGATACTGGAAAAGTTGGGCCCGTCATATTGAAAAGGGGCCACCTCCTTAAATTGTGGTAAAATGTAGGTCTCGCTTGCCGAAAAGCGGAAAATGTTTTTTTCTTTGAGCTTATACCTTAAGTTAATACTGGGTAACAGGTAATTTTTATCGATGGTCCCGGCATCACTAAATTCGCTCGAGGAAACTATGGTGTTCCAATCTACATTTTGTTTGATATTTTCTCCGCGCAGGCCTGCATATAAGGTCAATTTAGGGGATAGGTCATACGTATAATCTACTAAACCGGAAGTGGTTTTACGCTGGCCATTATAGGTCTGTAAAAGCGGAATTAGGTTAAACGTGTCGTTGTCCAAATTGTTTTGGTTGAAAAACGCATCGGGATTGTCCTTATCGATAACGGTTTGCCGATCTACATTATGATTGTACTGTTCGGCATCAAAATCGAGTTGATTATCCTGATAGTTGATGCCCAGATCAATTTTATTGTTCTTTTCACTATCTTCTGATGCTAGATCATAACCCATAACAGCCTTGGCTGTAATATCCTTTCCTTTTAGTTTGGAATAGAACCTATTGTTGTAGGAAGAGTTTCCTGTGGCAGTCAAATAGGTGTCGTCTGCTTTATCGTGTACAAAAGTATTGGTTCGCCTGTCCGGTTCGTAAGAATTGTTGGTATTGCAAGAAAGGCCCAGATTTACATCAAATTTGTTAAAGTATAATTGGGACAATAGTTGATTGACGAACAAAGTGTTGTCATTCACTTGTTGTCTTCTTATATACGTAGATTCTACGTTCTCCTCCTGATCTACGATACCGACGCTCAAACCATCAAAATCGGACAAGGCCTCGTTGGTGGTGTTCACGACCATGGTATGGTAGGATACGCTGTTTTTAGAGCCAAAGCTGTATTTAAAATTACCCATCCCAATTTTGGAAAGATGTACGTCGTATTGGTCGTAATCCAAATCCTTTCCCAGATAACCTTGGGCATTGGCTTGTTTTATATTGCCTTCCCGATAATTGTACTTGTTGTCAAAAGAGCCATATAGATAAGCGCTAAGGCTACTGTTCTTGTCTTTCCCGATCAAGAATTTTTGGCCCGCACCTATGTTTATACCCGAGTTTAACTGTAAGTTTTGCGTGAGCGGATCCCAGGAATTTTCAAACGAATATGTGTCGGTTCCTTGAATGGGGCTGGTCTTATCCCCTTTATAACCAAAAAAATTGGTGCCATCGATGGTTAGGAAATCCTTGTCGAAGGTTTGGGTGTTAAGGCCTGTTTTAATGCCAAATGAAAGTTCTTTTCGGGAAGAAAGTTCTTTGGAGATGATGTTGATGTTTGCACCCCCGAGGTTTCCGTTTAAACCGGCATCAAATGTTTTATTGATATCGACACTATTAATGATGTTGGCATCAAAAATAGCAAGCGAGATATTCTTGTATTCGGGGTCGTCCGAGGGCAATGGTAGGCCATTTAAGGAAGTGGTATTGTACCGGTCGCCAAGGCCCCTGACAAAAACGTTTTTAACGCCTTCCTGTTTACTTACGCCAGAGACCTTGGTTACCGCCGTTTCCGCATCAGAAACTCCCTTTCTGGATAGTTCTTGGGCCGAAATGGCGGTTTTCATAGCTACAGCTTTCTTTTGCTCCAGGAGCAAGGCCGTTTCGTAATCTTTTCGTGCGGTTACGGCTACAACGACTTCGTCCAAACTTACTCCTTCATTGGCGGCCATGGGCACGTCCACATTGGTCACCTTGCCGGCAACGACCTGTACATTGGGTATCTCTACCGTTTCATATCCCAAAAAACTAAATACAATGGTATAGGTTCCCGGTGTCAAGGCAGGGATCTCATACAATCCGTCAAAATCGGAAGTGGTACCTTTTGTGGTACCTTTTATAAGAATGTTCGCAAACGGCAAAGGTTGGTTGTTCATTTCCCTGTCAGTCAATTTTCCTACGATACTTCCCGGTTCCGAACGGGGCACAATATTAGTATTGCTCGGTCCCTGTGCCATGAGTCGTATTGAAAATAAAAAGCCTAGGGCCACTAGTAAAATTCTCATTGATCCGGTTTAGTAATTACTGTGCAAATAAAACAACCGTTTGTAAAAGAAGGGTTAAGTCCAGATTAATCATTTATGTTCATTGTGTTACCTAAATGTTTCTAGATTAAATCAATGTTAAGCGAGGTTTTAGTAGTAGTTTTATCATTACTTTTGGCGGATTAACCAACGTGGGAACTCATGAAATCGGCCATTACAATTTTGGGTTTTCCCTGAAATATTGATTGGCCAATTCCATCCGACCTAAGAAAAAACAAATAAAAACCTACAGATGAAAAAGAAGGATATAAGGATACTTTTGGTAGATGATGAACCGGATATCTTGGAGATTGTAAGTTATAACCTATCCTCTGAAGGATACGATGTTTTTACTGCAAAGAACGGTGTTGAAGGAGTTGCAAGGGCGAAGAAAAAGAAGCCTCACCTTATTATATTGGATGTCATGATGCCCGAAATGGATGGGATAGAAGCTTGTGAGGTCATTCGCAATACACTAGGTTTAGAAAATACCTTAATCACCTTTTTTACCGCTAGGGGAGAGGATTATTCCCAAATGGCCGGTTTTGATGCAGGTGCGGATGATTATATAACAAAACCTATAAAACCAAAGGTTTTGATAAGTAAGGTAAAGGCCATATTGCGAAGAATAAGGGAGAAAGATAAAGAAGTAGAGGAGGAAGTTATCACTGTAGGGGATATTATCATTAATCGTGAGGAGTACAAAATAGAAAACAAGGGTGTGGAAATAATTCTCCCCAGGAAGGAATTTGAGCTCTTGTCGTTGTTGGCCTCAAAACCAAATAAGGTTTTTAAACGGGAAGATATCTTGGAGAAGGTCTGGGGCAATGAGGTTGTAGTTGGTGGCCGTACCATAGATGTCCATATCCGTAAATTACGTGAAAAAATTGGGGACCATAACTTCAAAACGGTCAAAGGAGTAGGTTACAAGCTTGTTTTGTAATATCTGGACGGTTATAAAAATCCTATAAATTTGCTTTTCGTGCTGCCTTAGGCGTCTCGTAGTACTTCTTTTTCAAACAAAAGGATACCCTGACCAATAAAATTAGTGCGGGCACTTCAACCAATGGGCCAATAACTCCTGCAAATGCTTGCCCAGAATTCAGTCCAAAAACAGCGATCGCTACTGCAATCGCCAATTCAAAATTATTCCCCGCCGCGGTAAATGCAACTGAAGCTGTTTTGTCGTATTCAGCTCCCATGGCTTTGGTAAAGAAAAATCCGATGATGAACATTAATGTAAAATAGATAAGTAAAGGAAATGCGATAATCAATACGTCCATTGGGATTTCGACAATCAATTCTCCTTTTAAAGAAAACATTACAACTATGGTAAAGAGAAGTGCGATCAAGGTCATTGGTGAAATTGTAGGAATGAATTTCTTTGTGTACCATTCTTCTCCTTTTATTTTCACTAAAATTAGCCTGCTCAATATTCCCATCAAGAACGGAATACCTAAATAAATAGCTACGCTTTCCGCAATCGTTAGGATTGAAATATCTACAATAGCACCTTCGAATCCAAAATAAGGTGGAAGTACGGTTATAAAGATCCACGCATAAAAACTGTACGCAAAGACCTGAAAAATACTGTTTAGCGCCACCAAACCTGCTCCATATTCGCTACTTCCTTCAGCAAGGTCGTTCCATACCAAAACCATTGCGATACATCGTGCCAAACCGATCAAAATGAGGCCGACCATATATTCGGGATAGTCACGTAAAAATGTAATTGCCAAAACAAACATTAAAACGGGGCCAATTAACCAATTAAGAATAAGTGAAATAGATAAGATTTTTGTGTTTCTAAAAACCTTTGGCAAGAGCGCATAGTTGACTTTTGCCAACGGCGGATACATCATTACTATTAAACCGATGGCAATCGGAATGTTTGTTGTTCCATTGCTAAAGGAGTTTAAGATGTTCGGGAAGGATGGGATAAAGTACCCAAGTCCAACGCCAATTGCCATTGCTACAAATATCCATAGCGTTAGATTTCTGTCCAGAAAGCTCAATTTCTTTTTACTTGGTGTCATAGACCTATTTTATTTGGGAGAACACATAGCCCATTTCCGTGGCAATCTGCATACTTCTTTCGTTATACTTTTCTTCTTGTTTCGGCGTACCGTCGAATGCCTTGGGGTCTTCAAACGTAATAGGGATACGTTTTTCCGCCCCCACAATAAAGGGACATTCGCCATCGGCCTGCGAGCAGGTCAGAATAGCCGCAAAACCAGATTCGGGATTAAAAGGATCATCGTATTTCTTAGAAAAACCGATGACTGGATGCGCATTGTCATCGTATTTGATACTGTACACGGGATTTTTACCTTCGGAAAGGGCCTTGATCTTGAACCCTGCATTTTCCATAGTCTTTGCCGCTATAGGAAATAATGCGGTCGCTTCCGTGCCCCCTGAATAGCAATATACGTTGTTGATCCCATAATACGCCGATGCTGCCTGCGCCCAGACTTGGGACAGATGGCTTCTGCGGGAATTGTGGGTACAGATAAAATTAATGCGGATTATATCTTCATTGGCCGATTTTGATCGAATAAAATCGATAAGTGGTCGAAGTACTTCCCTTCGTTCTTCGGAAATGGTATCGAACCTTAGCGAAGCGAACCTGTCCGCAATTTTCGGAAATAAAGCTATTTTTATTGGTGTCATTGTAGGGTTTATGTTTTGGTTAGCAACATAAGGAAGTAATTTTTAGTTTTCAAAATGTTGTTTTATCCATTTATTGCGATATAACTATTTATAAAAATAAATTTATTTAACTACAATCTTCTTTTGGCAAATTATCCTGATCTAGAAATTCGCCCATTATTTCTTTCATATCGGTCCAATTGTTCGTATCGATGCAATAGCATACACTTGTTCCCTCTACATTGCCTTTGATGAGGCCCGAATTTTTAAGTTCCTTCACATGCTGCGAGATAGTAGGTTGGGCAAGCCCGATTTCATCTACTAAATTTCCACAAAAACAAGTATCCATCTTGAACAGGCGCTGTAAGATGGCCACCCTTGCCGGATGACCGAAAACCTTGGCGAAAATTGCGATCTGGTTCTGCTTGTCGGTGAAGATCTCTGTTTTTGCTAATCCCATTGTCAATTGTTTAATTACAATATATTTTCTTATGAAAAAAGTTTAATGAAACGGCCCTGATTCTGAACTATGACTATTAAACGGTTAATATTTTCTGAAAAGTTCATTTTTCTGGTATATTCTCTTGGTTTATTTTTAGGGATTTAATTATACCGCTTATGGATCATTCTCAAAGGTTGTGTGCGAATTGAAATAGAAGTCCGATCTGTGCTAGAAAACGATTGGCATTGGAATTATCATTAAACCAATTATAGCTTATACTGCTTGAACTGTTTTCTTGATCCGTGATTGATCTTGATTCGAATTCTACAATTCATATTGTAAATAGGCTTCATTTCTGTTGTTCAAAAAGGTGATACCGCGTCGACACTGTCGGCTTGGTCGGTGATTTTTCGATGTTCTTCATTATGCCGATCATTCAGTTTATTTGCTTTCACATGAGCATCGAGATTCTTGTTTCCAGTGTTTCCATCCGCGGTCCCATTGATTCCGCCGGCGAGATTCCGTTCTCCTCAAAAAAGTCGGGCATAAGCAGTAAGGTTATGGATTAGAATTTTGACATTTTCTTGCAAAATTCCCTAATGCGTATGGCCACCGGAATTTTGATTTCCAACTTCTCAAATGGCTCTATTTCATATCCTTTTTCCTTTCTTTCTGAAATTTTGGTTTGGTTTTGTTGGGGCTGGCGTATTTTTTCTGAAAATCAGGGGTTAAAATAGTAATCCCAAAAATGGACGACTCTTCTAAACGCCTGTATTTACTGAGAATTGAGGAATATGCAACAACCGTAACAGGCGCTAGCCCGTTACCCTATTGCTATTCCCTTAGTTTTGCGATGTTGTTTATATTGCGTTTTTAATAAGATTGGTCCTTGTTAGATTATTTTCTAATAACCAATTGGGGAATACTAAAATAGTTGTCCACCTACCTGTAACAGACCCAAGACCTTTAAAACCCTTCAAAATTTAGGTCATACCTCGTACTCCGGCCACCTCCAATGGGAAATAGGATATGTTTTTCTACCAGATCT
>JAIRBC010000046.1 GCA_022008415.1 Cerina litoralis | reverse complement strand
CAGCACAGGACACTTTCCACCGAAAACACGACCAGGATGTGGTTCTCCCAAAAACAGATCAGGACGGAGGCCCTGGAACGATTGGTAAGGAACAACAGGAACCGGGTGGAGAAGGAACTGGCCAGCATCATCCTTAGCGTGATGGAGAAGTTCGACCTGGACTCATTGGACGTATGCCCCATAGATGCCCTGCACGTGCTGAACAGGACACGGGTAAGGACGGACCTGACCCAGCTCCGGAGGCTGTTGAAGAAGGAATGGGGCCTTACCAACCAGCCGAACTCGAACGGTTATCAGAAAATGGTGATGTGGAGCGATGGGGATATCCACCTTGCCGATGCCAAGGGAAGGTACTTTACCGTGGAAAAGGATTTTCTGACCAATAATTTTGATGAAATGATGACATAATGGGCCAAGCCCACTGTTTATCGATGCTATGGCCGTCATCAAACTGTCATCATTTTATCATCAAAAAAATAATGATGAAATAAACAGGCTTAAACAAAAAACAGGAACGATGAAACGATGACAAAATGATGACAAAGAAATCCCAATGGATATGGGCCTTACGAGGCTGTTGTCATCAAATCATCAAAAAATCCATATAAAAACATTCTGCTGATGAAAAAAGAAAGAACACATAGGCTATCGTGCGAAAGAGCCCGAGCTTTTCCCATCGAAAGGGCGCTGGCAAAACTCGGGCACTTTCCTGCCAGGACAACGGATAAAGAAGCTTGGTACCTCAGTCCGTTCCGGCCAGAGGCCCAAGCCTCTTTCAAGGTGTCCAAGAGGCTGAACAGATGGTACGACCATGGGGCGGGAATCGGGGGCAATGTGATTGACCTGGTGATCCGGCTAAAGGATTGCACTGTCCAGGAAGCGTTGGACTTTTTGAAGGACCTCCCCACCTCTTTTTCTTTTCAACAGCAGCTTTTTAAAAAACCCGAAAATACCGACCACATCGAAATTGTAAAGGTACAGGCACTGCACCATTTTGGGGCCATCGATTATTTGGCATCCAGGGGCATCCGTTTGGGAACGGCCAGAACGGTCTGCAGGGAAGTAACGTACACCTTTAAGGGGAGACACTATTTTGCCATTGGCATTCTGAACAATTCCAGAGGATGGGAACTGCGCAACAAATATTTTAAGAACTCGTCCTCGCCCAAGGATCTGACCTATATCAAAAATGGCAACCATAAGCTTATCGTAACAGAAGGGATGTTCGACCTGCTATCTATTATGGAAACCGATAAAGGCCTACAAGAAGAATACGATCTTTTGGTATTGAACTCCACGGCATTGGTAAAACGGGCAATGGGGTACTTGGATGGTTATACTCGAATCGAACTTTACTTGGACAATGACGATAGCGGAAAAAGAACGGCCAAAACTTTAATGGAAAATAATAAGGACTGCATTGATAGATCTGGTCTTTATAAAGGCTTTAAGGATATCAACGAATGGATTGTATCGGGAGGTCCGAAAATTATTTGAGAAGGCCGCAAGATGTGTCTTTGTTGCCACAAAGACGGTCTTGCTTTGCTCCCGAAGGTTGCAAAGTAAAAAAAAATGAAAAGGGAGAACATCAAGTTCCGGTGCTCGGTCTACGAGAAGAAACTGTTGGCGATGCGGGCCAAACGGGCAGGTATCTCCCTGTCCGAATATTGCCGGAGCTCCGCCCTTGGGAACGAGATCGTGGAACGGATGACCCCGGAGCAGACGGAACAGTTCAGGATGTTGGCGAGGTACGGGAACAACTTTACGCGTATCGGCAACATGTTCAGAAAGCATGATCCAAGACTGGCCATGGAGGCCGACAAACTGATGGATGAAATAAGGAAACAACTTATAAATTTCAAAAAATGATAGGCAAGGGAAAATCAATATCGCATACAGGGGCTGCCATCTCCTATGGGTGCAACAAGGAGAAGGAAGCCGAAATGGTATACAGCCAACATATATGTGGCATAGATCCCAGCGAGATAACCGAGGAGTTCAAGATCGTGCAATCCCAGAACCATCGGTGCGAAAGGAATACCTTGAGCTTTGCGATCAGTCCGACCATCGAGGACGGAAGGGAACTTAGCGTCGAGTCCCTGGGCGAAATAACCGAGAAGTTCCTCATGGAAATGAATTTACGGGAACACCAGGCCGTGGCATATGTACATAGGGACAAGGAGCATACCCATGTCCATGTATATGCAAACCGGATAGGTTTCGATGGCAAGGCCTACAACGACAGTTTTATCGGAAAGCAGAGCCAGCTGGCGGCCGAACGGGTGGCACAGGAAATGGGCCTCACCACGGTAAGGGAGGTACAACAGGAAAGACTGGCCGAGCTGAAAATCGTACGGGAACAGATCAGGGAGATCCATGAAAAGGTCATGCAAAAGGAGAGGATAAAGGATTTCGACCGATATATAGACGCCATGCAACAAAGAGAGGTGACGGTAATCCCGTCCATCAACAAACAGAACCAGCTTCAGGGCTTTCGGTTCGAGTACCAGGGCCACAACCTAAAGGGCAGCGAGATGCACCGTTCCATGTCCATGGGAAACATAAGCAGGAGGATCGAATGGAACCGGGATATCGCCAAACAGATGGCCAGGGAAAACTCCATGAAACTATTGGGCAAGTCCGTGGGACTGTCCCCCAACTTGGCAGCGACCATAGCAAAAAAGGTCATAAAAATTGCAATCCAAAAATCGATTGGATTGGGAATGGAAATCTAAATTTAATAAACTATGCAAAAGATGGACGAGATCATGGAACTATTGTCGGATGAAATCGATGGGTTCAACAAGTCGATTAAGAAACTGGAGGTATTATCGAAAAAATGGGACGGCCTACAGATAAAGGCCGACTCTTCGAACATCGAATACCATATCAAGGAGCACTTGAGGGTGACGGAAAGAAGTATGGAACGCTACAATGGCCAGATCCGGGAAATCCAAGAAGAGATCAAAAAAGCACAGTTTACGCCAAAATGGCTTATGCCGTTAATCTTAACGGCATCCACTACGGCCCTTATCTGCCTGTTATATTTTGGGTATCACTTTGTACAATTGGAGGATAAAAAATTCGAGGCCTTTGAAAACGGCAAAAAGGAGGCCGTCCTTCAGCTTCGGGGATATTTCGATAAACACCCCGAAGCCTATAAGGACTATCTAAAATGGTCCAAACGCTTCGACAGCATTCCTTCCTCTAAACAAAAGTAGGGTGGTGCGCCGATTTACAATGCATGTTCTGCCCAGTCTATGCCATCAAATATCCTCAAAATTTTCGGTTGAACACCAACTCCCGTATTGTGCTTATATGATGTTACCTGCTTGCTTTCCACGTTCAGCCTAGTTTTTCGATGTTTTCGGTTAGTTCTGATGCGAGCGTTGTCAATTCCACTTAGATTAGGCTATAACTTTCGCTTGGCGGAAACAACAATTCAATTCCTTTCGGTTTGATTTTAAACAACGGTCCTTTTTCGACAACCCTACCTTTCGAGTTTCTTTTAATCAAATGGTCAAGCGTAATAATTCCTTGGTCAATTAGTAAATCGAATTGAGAGGTAATCGGCTTTCTTGTATGCTCGACTAATTTATATTGAAAATGTTCGCGGTTATTTATTCTTGTGCTTTCTGCTTCAACCCAAAATGTTTCTTTGTGTTTTTCTCTTAGTCGACTGTGAAGTTTGTCCAGAGTCCAAACAACGAAATCTCCAACCTCCGATTTATCTGAATTTTCTATTAACTGTTTAATGTCACTATCAATTCTTAGATTCAAACCCTGTGAATTTCTAGTGATTGCTGAAACCGTGCAATACAGTTTAAAATCATCTTGACGGTCATATCCAAAAGCATTAAGAATTTCTGCCGAACTTTTGAATTTACTTAGTTTCCAATCTGGTACTTGGGCAAATAGATTTTTTCTATTCGTTCTGCTGTTTCTGAAGGATTTCAACTCAATACCTTTATAATCTGGTTTTTTAGATGAATTAATATCAATTCCAAGTGCGGTTTCGAGTGTGCGACCCACCGAAGTGTCTGCATCTACCATTGATGGAACAGGGCCAGCACCAGCAATTTTTCTGAGCAATGTCAAAAGTTCAAATGCTACTTCATTTTCAGTAGTGTTAATTGCTCTAACTAAATCCTGAAATGGATTTTGAATTGAAGAGTTTATTAAAGTTTCAATGTCCAGTTTGGTAAGATTAAACACTTGAAAATTATCATCAAAATATGTGATTGCAATAATGTCGTTTGCTTCTGTAACTTCGGTTAAACTATAAAACCAGATTCTCGGGTCTCCATTTTTAGTTAACGGACGGTATAATGATGCTTTTGATTTTTTAGTCTTAAAACCAGTATGAATAATTGTTGGAATTACTACTTTATAATCAGGACCTTGTTTCTGTAAATCGTAATCGTGGATATTTTCACTTTTTAAAAAACTTCTTACCGGACCTGTGGCATCCATGATGGATTTTTTTAACCCAGTTTCGGTTGGTTCAATTAAAGTAAGAGAAACTTGGTTTTTCGTTAGTAGTTTTATCTTGTTTTGTTCTGCCTCTGTAAGTTTTCTCACCTTATATTCTTTAAAATTTCACTTGCTACTGCTCTTGCTAATAAAGGTGGTACTGCATTACCTACTAAAGTGTATTGTGGAACTTCGGTTTTTCTATTGTTTCCACCAGTTGAGCGTTTTCCTTGAAATACAAAAGAATCGTCAAATGATTGTAAACGTGCCATTTCTCTAACTGTTAAGGCTCGTGGCGAATTGTAATGAATATAATCGTCTGCAATAGTCATTATTGTAGAACTTTGTTCGTCAGGTTTTAAAACATTATAGTTTCTCTTGTTTGTTGAAAGACCTAATTTTTCAAGTTCTTGTTGAGCTTTTTTGTAATTACCTTTTTTTAGAATGACTTCAAGCCTTTCAATTACAGTATCGTTTTGATTGCTTGTTTTATGGTTGTTGAGTATATCAAAATATTTTTCTCCGTTTTCAAGACCCACTGTGTTTTTTACATAAAACGGTTTGGTCTGTGGTTGATATCGTTCAATTAATCTTCCTTTTTTTGACCACTCTGCAAATGATTTTCCACCATTAGAAATTGGCTTGCCATCAATACTTCGCTTTTTAAGAAGTTGCGTCATTTTTTTAGCAGTTCCATTGTATTGTGTTGAAATATCAACTGGTTCGTAACGATGGGCTTCTTGATTGTTCCCAATAAAGTCCAAATCATACAAAGCTTCAAAAATGGTAACTTTTTCATCTTCCGAAACTGTTGGTGGAATTTCAGAAATATATTTTTGGTCTTTGCGACAACCTATAAAAAGTACTCTTTCTCTATTTTGAGGAACCCCATAATTAGATGCGTTTGCAACAAAAGGTTGTTCTATTTTATAGAGTCTAATGCTGTCCAAAATTATATCTAACTCTTTTTTTTGCGATGAGTTGCAATGCGACTTTAATATCTCTATTGATTCGTCAAAAGACGTTGTGTAAATCTTTAAAGCAGTTATAATGTCTTCACAATCTTTTTTATAATTGGTTGGAACTTTTAAGGATTTAAAAGAGTTTTCGATTTTAGAAATGATATTTTCGGAACCTATTTCTGTTAGGAAATTCGTAAATGCGTTGACGAAATTATCACTGTCAATATTGCAATAGTCTTTCTCCTTAATAATATCGCGTTTTAATTTGTCCCATTCTTTGGTGCGCGCCAAAAGATTAAAACCGTGGCGAATTGTATTAATATTTTCGTCTGTCTTGCTGGTTTTGTAGTCTGCAATCTTTGGAGTTAATTTTTTAAATCTGTTTTCTACAAATCTGATAAAATCTTCCCTGCCAGATTCCTTGTCCTTTTCTAATAGTTTTTCAAGTTCTACTCTTTTTACAATACTATCGAAAAGGAATGAGTTTGATTCTTTTCGTATTTTTTTGATGAATGAATTTAGTAGTGGAATTTCTTTAGTATCAACAATAGAGTTGATTTCTTTAATAATTAACTCTTTTATTTTACCACCTTCTTTGGTTAAAATCCCTTTTACATTCTCCATTACGAAATATTTAGGCTGTAAAACCTTGATTACTTCTAGATAATGTGAAAATAAGTCATCCTTTTTGTCAAATTTTTTACGTTTTCCGGCAAGACTAAAACTTTGGCAAGGTGGTCCGCCACAAACGACATCAATTGTTTTACCGTCGATTTTCTCCAATAAATTGTCTAGAAAATCTGGTTCTGTTATATCTTGTTTTAAAAACTCTGCGTCTAGTCCTAATTGGTGATTATAGCGAGCAACGTGAGTTAATTCACAATTTTCATTTATATCGTTGGCAACAATGAAATCGAAATATTTGTTATTTAATTCTGCTTGAAGAAACCCTTCACTAAAACCTCCTGCTCCGGCGAACAAATCAACAAATGTGAACGGTTTTCCATAAAGAGCAACCTGTTCTTTGACAATGTTTACATTACTACTTTCTCTATAATTTTCAATATGCTCGTTTAAAACATATTTAACTTCGTCTTGAACAAATATTTTTTTATTAGAATGGTGTAAAAGCTCATCCGCTCTTTCACTTAAGAAATCTAAATAATGATTGATTTCGTGAGATTCTAAACTCAGTCCAGTTGCCCTTTGCTTGATTTTGTTGAACCTTTTAGGTTCTATTTTTTGACCAGTCGAAAGCTTAACCTGACTTCCGTTGCAGTTTATTCTCAGGTGAATTGGAGCAAACCCTTTTTTGTCAGGCTTGTCTAAATAAAAATTAATTGTCGCCATAATTTTTCACGGACGTTTTTACGTACACGGACAAATTTACGGACATTTTTTGTAATTCTGATTTAAAATCCCATTTTTGTTCAGAAGTAGTGGTCGAAAAAGACAAGCTCATTTTACTTTGTGGGGTACGATAAAAATGAAATGTGTTTGCCTGTGAGTTGACCTTTTAGCTTCCAACCAACGTCAAAAACTCAGCTGGTTTTTCTAGTAGGAAGATTCAATCTGGGTCGTATCGACTGCACGAATGCTTAGTTATTGTGTACAGTTTTTTATCGGTATGATGCTTTTGATTTTTTAATTTCAACATTTCCGATATTTAAAGTTTCTAAAAATACTGAAACTGCAGTTTCTCTTGAATTATTTTTTGGTCCTATATAAACTTCTTTTATTGGACTAATTTTATTATTGTTTGTAAAGTTAATGTCAATGTATGGTACTGGTAAATTTTCTGCCATTCTGAAGTTAACTTTTTCACCTTTGGTTTTTCCCCCAAAACTTGTTCCTCCATTATCAACTAATTTTAAATACTTATTACTTGGTTCAAAATTTAATAAGTGGAGTAATCTAATTTCCTTTTCTTCCCTAAACGCTGAATTTTTGAATGCAGCTAAATCAACAGCTAAAGTAGCACAAGCGTCAAAAAAGCCAGAGCCATATTTATCAGTTTGTTCAGCCGAATTTTCTACTTCATATATTGCTTTTAATATAGAAACGGTTTCCTTTATCTGTTTCTTTTCGTCATACAAAACCATTAATGGTCTTACTGGAAGTTGAATAATATCTTTTGCGTTAAATCCAACGCAGTAACCAGAACCATCATTTGAATATGCGCGCCATTGGCTCAATACGTCTGCTTCAAGTGAAAAACAGCTAGCTAAAATACTTGTTCTTATTCCTGTACTGCTTATTATATAATCTATTTTATCCAGAAAATCCTCTCCAACATCTTTAATTATTTCACTAGCAGCTTTTTCCCAAATAGAATATCCCCAATGAATTTCTAAAAAATCATTCATTGAAAACAAGTCACTTAATCTTATTGTTTTATTTGTACAAATGGAATAAAAAGTATCGGAACTACAATAATGATAAATTAGTTCATTTTCAATTGGTTTATATTCTCTTGAAATCAGCATTTTTCTATTTTAATTCCGTTTTTCTCAAATTGGGCACAACTAATTTCACCAACACAAATATAGTGGTTTATCCTTTTATGTTGCGGTATTAAGGCTTGTTTTGCAGTGCTTTATCCCAAAACTAGGACTTTCTATAATTGAGAGGAATTTGGAATTTGAAAGATTCTACGGTTCCAGGAAATGGCTAATTTGCCGCGCAAATCTGCGGTTATGATGGCAAAAATATTATCCCAAATTACAGAAGCAGGTGCGCCCTATCCGGTTTTTGCTTAACGCTTATCTGCCGGAACACTACAAAAACCGGACAGGATCCACGCGCAAAGTTAGCTGGTAAGATTTGGGGGCGATTTGTTATTTGGCAAGTTCCCTTCCAGAATTTCCGGTTTAATTCCAAGTAAAGCATTGACTAACCATTCTAATAAAATGGAAGCCGAATAAAGGACTAGTGGCTAGGAAACTATCAATTCATTGGCATCATCCAACACAGAGTTATCAAAACTCTTTAAATAGATTTCAGTCGTTTTCAGCGAATGATGTCCCAGGCCCTCGCTAATGATTTCGGTTGAAATACCCATATTTTTGGCAATGGTCGCCCAAGAGTGACGAATATAATATGACGTTATCTTTTCTTCGATTCCAGCATCTACCGCAATCTTTTTGAATAGTTTATTGACCAATCTTCTATCTGATTTATACTTTGTGAAAGTTTCTACAGAACCATCATAACCGATAGGAAAAATAAAATCATTCGGATTTTTCCCTTCAGTATAGTTCTTTAGAATAGCAGCGAACTCACCTGTTATTCTAACAGATAGCGGATCGCCAGTTTTGCTTCTGCCATAAAATATTCGACTTTCTCCAATATCTTTTAACCTCAATTTTGCGAGGTCAATTAAATTCATTCCCCTGCAATTGAACATGCACAGTAGATAGTTTTGGGTATGCCAAAGATTGGTTCCCTGATCGTATTGTAAGTTTCTGATTGCTACTATTTTTTCTTTTGATAAGGCCTTCTTCTTTGTGCGTCTTGATGTTGGGATTTTGTAATGGTTAAATGGATTCTTGATAGGGATATATTTATCTTCCTTTACAGCACTGTTGTAAATTGCCCTAACTGCACGCATATAGGAGCTTATTCCATTATTCGAATTGCCCTTTGCTTTATTTTCCATTTCAAACTCCTTTAGAAAAGTGACATTGAGGTGGTAGAGTTTTATTGGTGCACCATTATTGAAATTGACAAATGCGGAAATGGAATCTTTGTACCACTTGGCTGTACTTGGTTTTCCCTCTTTCAATTTGCGGCCAATCAATACTTGACCCCATTCTGACAGCGAGATTTCATTTGAGAGGTTCTTTTTCAAGTCTGAGTCCAACTTCTTATCCCAGGATTCTTTAATGTTTTCTATTAGGACATCGACAGTTATTTCATTGATGGTTTTACCAAGTTTATCAATTATCGATTTGACCGAGTATAATTTTTCATTTAGCACCATGTTTATGGCATCACAATTCTGTTCCTTATTCGCCACTGCAGATTTTTTAAACACCATATTTTTATCATCCCATCCTTCCTTAGATGTGAAAAACGGAAGTCGCAAGATTCTTTGTTTTTTATGGTATAACCGTAAAGCAATTGGGAATAGTCCTGCTATGTTTTTTGAATGTTTACGTATGTCCAATATTAACCTAACCCTTGCCATAATTTTTGATTTCTACTTAAAGATAATCAAAATTGTGCATAGTTTGTGCATAGTTTTATTTGGAATCAAATGATATCAAAACAGTTCAAAATATATTAAATAACATGTTATCAATATGTTATGAAAACAAATGAATCTATAAGAACAGAAAAAAGTTGCCTTCTAAGCAGGCGGTCCTAGGTTCGAATCCTAGTGCCATCACTTGAAAATAAAGACTTTAGAGATTCATTTCTTTAAAGTCTTTTTTATTTGCACTCAATTTGCACTCAAAAATTGGCTTTATATGGTGTTATATGGTTTTATTGGATCAAGGCCAAAAAGTTGTGGGATTTTTGGATTATGCAAATATCGATGTTAGCCTATAAAGGAAGAAATCCAATTGGTTATTAAAAGAAAAAACTATTACAAATCATCCGTCCTTTTCTAAAATTCCAATATGACGTTTTAGCCGCTCCAGATCTAGCTCCAGAGTTCCGTTGTAAACACCTCTGATATACCCCTGCTTATCTACGAGAATAAAATTCTCCTTATGGTTGAAAGTGCCGAGGTCTTTTGTTTTTGTAAAATCCTCGTCGGCGAAATATACGGTTTTGGCAATATCTCAAACGGAAACATTATCGCCCGTGATCATGTTTCGTTTAGAATCGTTTACGCTCTGTTCCATGGCGTATTTTTTTAGTAGTGGAACGCTGTCGTTCCAGGGCATCATTGAATGGGAAAAGTTTAAATCATTTCATCGTAGAAATCAGAGGTTCCTCTATTTCCCATCGATAAAATATGGTTTTTGGTATTGTTAATAGGGCAGAATTTCTATTTTCTTTTTTCAGAATGTACGGTTGTTCGACTTTTGAAGTGTAAAATAAAATTGCACTCAAAATGAAAATATATCCGCTTTTTGCATTTCTTTTTGGTATGCTGTTTCTATCGGCTCAGGAACCGGCCGGTGATCAAACTACAAAAGTATGGTCCTTACAGGAATGTATTGCTTATGCCATTGAAAATAACATTACCGTTAAAGATGCGGTTTTGCGCAAAAGCAGCGCCGAAGTAAATTATGATCAATCGAAATCTTCTAGATTACCCAATCTTTTTGGAAATGTATCCCAAAATTTTTCTAACGGTAATTCCATTGATCCGATTACAAGTGATTATGTAACGGATCAGATCTATTCGTCTAATATAGGTGTAAGCACTTCAATGCCTCTATATCAGGGCGGGCAGATTAACAATAGGATCAAACAGGGACAGTTGCTCATCGAACAAAACTCCTTTTTGGTCGAAGAAGCTCAAAATAGCATTATTGTCAGTATTCTTGAAGCCTACCTCCAAGCTTTGTACAACAAAGAGCAGATAATTGTTACGCAAAATAATCTGGAAGCTTCGGAAAAAGAAGTGTCGAGGGCCAAAGCGCGCTTAGATGCCGGATCTATTGCATTAATGGATTTCACCGAAGCACAATCGCAAGCTGCCACTAATAAATATGATGTTATTGCTGCCAAAAATAATTATGAACAGTACATATTGACCCTTAAGCAATTATTGGAATTGGATCCTGAAGAGACTATGGATATTGAAACCATAGGTAAGGATAAGGAGTTGACATATCTGGAATCGGATAAGTTGAATATATATTACAAAGCCTTGGACTATTTGCCTGAAGTAAGTGCAAGCAATGTGAATGTTTCGGTTTTCGAAAAGGATTTGGCAATCGCCAAAGGGGCATATTTACCGTCCCTGTCCCTTGTTGGAAGTGTTGGATCAGGGTATACGAGTATTTCCGACACTGATTTTACCAATCAGTTGAATGTCAATTTCAATCAAAAATTAGGACTGAGTTTAAGTGTTCCTATTTTCAATAGAAACCAGACAAAAGCGGCTGTAAAAAACGCAAAGATCAATATTGAAAAAGCGGAAATTGAAAAGCAACGTACCGAAAAAGAGGTTTATAAAAAAGTAGATACGGCTTGGCGACATTCCATGTCTTCCCAAGAACAATTAATGGCTTCCACAGCTTCTCAGGAATCGGCGGCAGAATCCTATAAACTTGCTAAAAAGAAATATGAACTTGGTGCTTTAAGTACTACGGATCTGATTATCAGCCAGAATACCTACATCAATGCACAACAAAATTATTTGCAGGCCAAATACTTAAATATCCTATACCATCAATTACTGCAATTTTATCAAGGAAACGACATTAAACTTTAATCAAAATGAAAAACAAAAAGAACATCATCATAGGCGTTATGGCCATAGTTATAGTAGCAATAGTAGCTTACGGTCTATTAAAAGGTAAAGATGCTATTCTTATTGTAGCCAAGACCGTTGCTGCAAAAAAAGCAAATTTAACTACGATGGTTACCGTAACAGGAACTATAGAACCAATTACACAAGTAGAAGTCGGGACACAGGTTTCTGGAGTTGTGGAAAAAATATACGTAGACTATAATAGCATAGTGACCGAAGGGCAATTGATTGCCGAATTGGACAAAACAAATCTTAAGGCAGCACTTACACAAGCACAAGCGGCCTATGACAATGCGGTGAGCCAAAGAAACTACATGCAAACCATTTTCGATCGGCAAAAAACCTTATACAATAATCAGGTGATCAGTAAATCGGATTTTGACGATGCTGTGTATAATTACGAAACTGCAAAAGGAACGGCAACTCAACGTTTATCCGATTTACAAAAGGCCAAAACCAATTTAAGTTATGCTGACATCTATTCGCCTATTGATGGTGTGGTTTTATCCAGAAATATTGATGAAGGACAAACCGTTGCAGCAAGTTTTAGTACCCCGACCCTGTTTACCATTGCCCAAGACCTACAGGAAATGCAGGTAGAGGCCGATGTGGACGAAGCCAATATAGGTGGCGTAAAAGAAGGGCAGCGCGTCAGCTTTACGGTCGATGCTTATTTAGGGGAGGAGTTTAAAGGTGTGGTTACACAGGTGCGATTATACCCTACGGTAACTTCCAATGTGGTTACCTATACGGTTGTAATTAAAGCCGATAACCCCGATTTAAAATTAAAACCAGGCTTGACAGCTACGGTATCCATCTACACCTTGGAATTGAAAGATGTGCTTACAGCAGAAGCCAAAGCCATCAATTTTAAACCAACACGTCCAGATTTAACAGCTTATAATGCACAACAAAATATTACGGTACAGCCTTCAAATGAAAGACCAGCAAACGGTGGTAATGCAAGCGTTGTTTGGGTTTACGGTAGCAATGGCGAAATAAAAGCTCAAAAAGTTACTTTGGGAGCAAGCGATGGCGTAAACGTACAGATTTTAGACGGACTTTCTGAAGGCGAAAAACTGGTGTACAGCTTAAAAGGCGTTAGTAAAGCTGAAGCAAAAGCAGCGGATACGAATGAGAGTCCTTTTATGCCACAAAGACCAGGAGGAAACAGAAAATAATAAACTGCCATGAGCAAAGAAATTATTAAAATAGAAGACTTAAAACGTGATTTTACAATGGGACCCGAAATCGTTCACGCATTAAAAGGCGTTTCATTTACTGTAAAGGAAGGCGAGTTTGTAACCATTATGGGATCCAGTGGTTCTGGTAAAAGTGTGATGCTACATATTTTGGGGTGTTTAGACCAACCCACTTCTGGTATTTATGAATTGGATGGTTTAAAAGTAAAAAATCTTTCTAAAGATGAATTAGCAACTATTAGAAATGAAAAAATCGGGTTTATTTTTCAATCGTACAACCTGTTGGCAAGAACTTCAGCGATCGAAAATGTAGAATTACCCTTATTATATAGTAACAAAGTATCTTCTGCAGAACAAAGAGAACGTGCTATCGAAGCTTTAGAAAGAGTCGGATTGGGACACAGACTGCATCATACACCTGGGCAACTTTCAGGAGGCCAACAACAGCGTATTGGCATTGCCAGATCACTGATCAATGATCCTGTTATAATTCTGGCAGATGAAGCTACGGGAAATTTAGACACGCGAAACTCTTATGAAATTATGGCTTTGTTCCAAGAGTTGAACAAACAGGGCATAACCATCGTTTTTGTAACGCACGAACCAGATATTGCAAGCTTTAGTAGTAGAACAATAATATTAAGAGATGGACTAGTGATACAAGATACTAAAAATCCTAATATACAATCCGCAAAAGACAAATTAGCTAAGTTACCTAAACAGGACGCTACATCATGAAACTTTTAAAACTATTTAAAATTGCCTTTAAAGCCGTTATTCTTAACAAATTAAGAACCCTACTTACTATGTTAGGAATCATCATTGGTGTTGCTTCGGTCATTGCTATGCTTGCTATTGGCGAAGGCTCTAAAGAAAGTATTAGAGAAACCATTTCAAGTATGGGTTCTAATATGATAACAGTCAGACCAGGTGCCGATGATAGAGGTCCGGCAAGAGGAAGTGGTGGTGATGTGCAAACATTGACACTTAAAGATTATGAAGCCATAAAAGAAAACGCTACATTATTAAATTTCGTTACGCCGGTTGTAAATGGTGGCGGACAAGTGATTAATGGTTCCAACAACTGGCCATCAAGTATTTATGGCGTAAATCCAGACTTTCTGAAAATTAAAGTCGTTGATTTGCAAAGTGGTAGTATGTTCACAGTTGCCGACGTAAAAACGGCTTCTAAAGTGGCATTAATTGGGCAAACCGTTGTGGATAATGTATTTCCCGATGGTCAAGACCCTGTAGGTCAAATGATTCGTTTTAATAATATTCCATTTAAAGTCATTGGTGTTTTAGAAGAAAAAGGAGAAAACACTTTTGGTCAAGATCAAGACGATATAGTTGTTGCACCATACACAACAGTTCAAAAACGTATTTTGGCTATTGATTATTTAAATGATATTATGGCATCTGCAATTAGCGAAGATGATGCACCGGATGCTGTAGAGCAAGTCACGGAAATTTTGCGTGCACAGCACAAATTAATGGATAATGAAGAGGATGATTTTAGTGTGCGTTCTATGGAAGAACTCATTTCTACTTTCAGTTCTACAAGCGAAATGCTGACCATTCTGTTGGTAGCAGTTGCAAGTATTTCTTTGTTAATTGGAGGTATTGGTATTATGAACATTATGTATGTTTCAGTAAAAGAACGTACAAAAGAAATTGGTTTGAGAATGGCAGTAGGTGGTAAAGGTTCCGATATTTTAATGCAATTTTTAATCGAAGCCATTTTAATAAGTATTACCGGTGGTGTTTTAGGTGTATTGTTAGGGCTTGGAGCCACTGTTTTTATTGAGAAATTTTTAAATTGGCCAACAAGTGTGGCTTTATATTCAATTGTAATTTCCTTTGCTGTTTGTGCCATAACAGGTATCTTCTTCGGATGGTATCCAGCAAGAAAAGCATCGGCTTTAGAGGGATATCCCAACTCCGTTCTTAGTTTTAAGGCGATGACCTGGGTCCTGTTCCTTAATTTTATGGCCAGCGTCAATAATTTTTCGGTATGCAACAGCCTGGCGACCAAGTTGTTTTTGATAAACTCGATCTTTCAGTAGGGCGTCATACCCCGATTTTCTTCCAAGACGTTTGATAACATGGTATTCTGGATTTTCTTTTGGAAGCATATCGGTTAAGGATAGGTGTTTTTCCAAAACTTGTTTCAAATCATTTTCCACTATCCCTTTTACCTCGGCAACCTCCAATTCAAAAATCCCTATTTCGGTGGGATAGTTGGTAATCAACTTCTTGAGCGAATCGCTTTCGATCATTTCCAATTTGGTCGTTTGGATGACGGAGTTCAAAGCCCCATCCAACAGGTTAGTCTCGTTGTAGGTGATATGTATGATGGTGTCTTTTGCGCCTTGGGTCATTTGTTCGGATGAAAGACCAATATAACTGAAGATAGCTTCCAAACTTTTTATCTCATTAGAGTTGTTTTTATTCTTTTTCCAATGTAAAAGACGCAGTTAAACCAACACTAAAATTTCTAGGTAGTTTTTCGACTCCGAAAATCGTTCTTGAATGTTTTCCTTTCTCCTCTAATACTTTCATGAGTAAATCCGAAGCTCCATTTACAACAATAGGCGAATCGTCCCAATCCGTTCCAGACTGGAAATATGCGTCAATATGATTTAGCCCCACAACTTTATCAAATCCGATATTATTTTCCACCTGTGCCAAAACATTCAAAGCACACAATTCCATTGCTTTATAACCTTCTTCGGTCGTTATTTCGTTCCCTAATCGTCCTTGGTAAAGATCCACTTCGTTTAATATCGGAAACTGGATTGCTATATATGCAATACTGCCTCGGACGTTCAATGAAACATAATTGCCGCCAGGTCTAGAAACTTCAGGTAGTTCAAGATTAAGTTTTGATAGATTTTCTTTTGGGTCCATACTCGTTAATTCAGGTTTGTTTTTTTCGGTTACAACTCGTTCGACATTTTATTTTTCTGTCGTTTTTATAGATTGATTTTCATTGCCTCCTCCTAAAATATGGCCACAGCCAAAATTGATTTTACGCTGTTAATTTATATTACATTGTTGCCAATCAAATATTTGCAGCTTTATCAAACCCCACAGTTTCTCTATATATTTGTGGAGAAACTTCTGCATTTTTTTTAAAGAATCTGCTAAAATAATATTCATCGTTATATCCTAGTTCGTAGCTAATTTCCTTAACGGACTTATTTGTTAGGTACAATTCTCTTTTTGCTTCAATAACAATTCTTTCGGAAATTAAATCGGTCAATGTTTTATTGAAATATGTTTTGGTAAGTTTTGCCAATGCTTTTGGGCTTATTGCCAATATGTCGGCATAATCACTGGCGGTGTGTTTTGTTTTGAAATGTTGCTCGATGTAATTTTTTAAGTTCTGTAAAATAAAAGGTTCTTCTTTGCCCGTAGTTGCTTGTTGCAATTCCGGCTGTTGTTCGGTTTTTAGTCTTGAGGCTGTTATTAAGAATATCTTTAAATACGATATAAGCAATTCATATTGTGCCAGCGCAGGGTTTTGTATTTCCAACCTTATCTGTTCAATTACATTTTCAAAGGTGATTTTTGTTAAATCATCTATTTGAATAAAAGGAGGATTGTAAATATTATTGAACAACACCCCATTGCAAGCTACTTCCTTATGGTGTTTGTAAATACAAAAGAAATCTGGATGAAAATTTATGACCGTTGCCTTAAAATCACCTTGCACTTCCAGCATAAACGGTTGATAGGGAGCAAAAGAAAACAATTTATTATCATTGAATTCGTGTTCAGAAAAATCTGTCCTCGCATTCCCTTTACCCTTTTTAACCCAGATCAAGGAATAATAATTCATCCGTTGAATGTGGTCAAAAGGATTGTCACCTTCAAATTGTGATAATTTGAAGGCAAGATTTCCTGTTTGCGGATTGATTAGTGTGAAGTTGCTCTTTTGCGTCATCTGCCCTAAATTATTTAAATTTTCTATCCTTTTCTTCAATTTCCAAATCATTGATACTTGCAAATCGTTTTCTCATTAACCCATTTTCATCAAATTCCCAAAGTTCATTGCCATAGGCTCTAAACCATTGGTCGTTTTCATTTTGAAATTCATACTCAAAACGTACAGCCATCTTGTTTTCCCGAAATCCCCAGAGCTCTTTTTTTAGATTATAATTTTTCTCCTTTTCCCATTTTTCGGTTAAGAATTGAACAATTTTCTCTCTTCCATTAATAAATTGGTTCCTATTTCGCCATTCTGAGTCCACGGTATACGCTTTTGAAACTTCTACTGGGTTTTTGCTGTTCCAGGCATCTTCTGCTTTCTGGACTTTTTCCAGTGCTGTTTCCATCGTAAAAGGTGGAAGCGGATATTTTTTTTCTTTTTGGTTCACAATTGTATGATTTTAAATTTATTAAAATGGAGAAAGGCCTTCATTTACCTTTCTCCATTTTTAGCCTTGGTTTTTTAGATACTCGGTGCAACGGGAAAATCTATAGGCACTTTGGTAAGTTTATACAGATAGTTCATTGCAGTTTTGTCGCTTATTTGAAGAATCAAATCCACCAAATTTTCATTCGTATACCCTTGGGCGAAAAATGCGTCCACGTTTTCATCGCTTGCATTACCACGATTTTCTGTAAGGTCAGCCGCCAATATTACCAAAGCATTCAACTTACTGTTTTCGCTCTTTCTTTTACGGATATCCAACAGCTGTGAATCATCAAAACCATTCATCTTTCCTAAAACAAGGTGAGCACTTTGACAGTAAATGCATTTGTTTACTTGACTAACAACAAGGTTTACCGCTTCTTTTTCTTTGTTGGTTAAGGATGTTTTAGCATTTTGGTAATCTAAATATCTTTTCAGCCCATTGTCGGAATACGCAATGGTTGCGTAAAGATTTGGCACGAAACCTAGAGCTTTTTCCAGGTTTTCAAAAATTCCTTGGTTAGTGGTACCTACTTCATTTCTTGTTGGCACCTTAAATTCTGTTCTTAATAAATTTTCCATTTTTTATGCTTAAAATTATTTGCCATTATTGACCCTACAAAGGTGCTTATAAGGCAAGCTTTATAAAATGGATAAATTTCGTTAATGGATGGACAATTTTCATTTAAGAGGTAAAACTAAGCACACCTCCCCTAGATAACCTTAAAACATCTCTTTATCCCGACCGAGCTGAATAATAAATCGGATCTTCCTGTCTACCCAATTAAAAATATATTAAAACTTACAGTAAATTGTAAACCACGAAAGTTTAAATACCATGGTTGGCGCTGACAGCGGTATCTTTCGGCAGCCACCCCCTCCTTGGAAGGGAGCCGGTGGGCGGTCAGTCCTTACTGTCGTAGCCACAAATCGGTTAAAGAGGAAAGGTTATGTCTTTGTCGGGAGTGCTTTACGCGATAAGTTCCATTTTTGAGCCACCATATACGAGACCCGCTTGGTTTATCCTGAGCGTAACCGAAGAGTACGGTGGTCTGAGGGGTGCACTCAGTTATTTAATGGCGGATCCATCACTCGATTAGTTGTTGTTTTTTGCTAGTGTATTTGAGGTTTCAAGTAAATTTCCAACAATTATTTTTGATACTTTATACTCATCAATAATTAGATCAACTACAGACATCGTCTGCTTTTTAGCGGTAGTTAATGTTCTATAGTCTTCCGGGAGTTTTACAATGATTCTTGCATAAATTTCACTCCTTCTATTGCACTGTCAAGTGCAGATGGTACCAATTTCAGGCTGTCAACTAGGAATTTGGAGGTTGGTCGCGGGGCATCTGGAGGAATTCTTTTGATCAATGGGGCAATTTTTCTTTGATCAGCCCATAGGTAAACGTTCCCAGGAGGGCCCCTGCTATTACGATCAGCATGGTCAACACCCCGGTTCCCACCAACACGTACATGGGCCCTGGGCAAGTCCCGGCCAAGGCCCATCCCAGGCC
>JAIRBC010000045.1 GCA_022008415.1 Cerina litoralis | reverse complement strand
GGACCCGCGAACGTCCCGTCCCGGAAGGCCCAGACCAGTCCGAAAAGGACCAGAAGAATTGCCAAAATGAGGGCTTTTTGTCTCATGGGGTTAAAGACCAAAACAAATTAAAAAAATAAAGTAAGAAACCTTAATATTAAAAAAAATCACTAGATCAAACATTTTATAAAAATTCCGATAATTTCATTTAAAATGAAAATTTTTATTACCAAAAGTTCAAATATCATTTATCCATTTTGCAACAGAAAAAGATCGTAATTCAAGATGGCTTTCAACCTTTTAAATACATAACCACAATTTACACATAACCCATTAACCTAGGCTAAATAAAGATTTTGCCAAAAATATTATGTGCTTATGTCCATACATATTCAAATATAGTAAATTTAACAGCAATTCTACCGAAATATTTAAGTATGACATTTTAAGCAAGGAAAGTTTTTCTTTGTACATTACTTTTAAATCAAATAAAGAAAATACATCTCCTAATCGCTCATATTATACTGAAACAGCAACTAATACCCTGGTTGCTTAATTAAATTGGGCCAAAGAAAACATTACTATCTTTGTAATAGATGTAAATAGAGAACGCACCAAACAAAAAAGCTATCATTAAAACAACCATTGGAAATAAAGTATTTATTTCCAGAGTTTATATTCCCTTCTTGCCAAGGAATGGATTTTTCTATTATAAATTAGGTAAATCCTCTTTCACTAGGTTCCAAAATTGAGAATCAAATAATTTTGCACTTCCAATGATAGCGGCGTCTTCCATTAATTCAGAAATTTCGAAGTCAACGTCCAGTCCTGCTTCGCTTATTTTATTTTGTAACGTTGGCAGGAAGAATCTACTTGCCTTTGATATATTTCCTCCTAAGACTATAAGTCCAGGTCGGTATTTAAGAAGAAAGGGAATCATAAATTCAGCCATGTTCGCACCAAACTCCTCAAATACAATTTTGGAATACCCATCATTCGCTTCTGCAATTGCCTTTACCCCTTGAACTTGTATCGAGGAAATCTCCTGATATCTCTTAAGACACCAACGGGTTGAAAAATAATCATCCCCCATACCCTCTTTATACGGTTTATCCCATAAGCATCCCCTTTTCGGGACCTCTTCTGAATTCACTTGGGGAACCCCATCTGTTATAAAGGAAGATCCAAAGCCAGTGCCTAATGTAACGGCAATAATTTTGTTGTAATTTTTGGCGCTCCCCATTGTTGAGGCCCCAACACCAAAAGAAGTAGCATCGTTTAAAAAACGAAATTTCGGGGAAGTGGCCGTATTAATATACTTAGGCAACTCGACCGGGATTGAAACCTTGAACAGCTTTTCGTATTTGTCGTTTCCTTCAAACATGGCCAAACCGGTCTTATATTGGAATGCGCCGGGCATGGCAAAACCTATGTTCATATTCCCCATAATAGAAATACTCGAAATAGTGCGATTAATGGCTTTACTCCAGTCATTGAAAATACTTTCCTTACTCCCCTTATTATCGACTTTATTAGAAAAGGTTGTACCCGGTATTATATGAAGTTTATCCAGTTTCACTACACCACTAGTAATATGACTCCCTCCTATATCCACTCCAATTGCAATTCCACCTCTCATAATCCTATATTTAATCTAAAACTTCAATTATTTCCTAGACTTTTATTTGGAGAATTAGACATATAAAATTTTAGATTTCCACCGTCAATTATATTCTTAAAAGGAATAACTAGTTTATTATAAGATTTGCCATTCAATTGTATGCTATCCAAATAATAATTATCCTGATTATTGTTAATCGTTTCTATCGTTAAAGGTAGGTCCCTATCATTTTTCACCTTGATCGTAACCTTATCAAAAATAGGACTCCCAAATTGAAAACTGGGATTTTCCTCCGTCAGGCCCTTCACATCAAAAATACCCAACGATGACATAACGTACCAAGCTCCCAATTGCCCCTGGTCCTCGTCTTGTCCATAACCATAGCCATGTACCTCTTCCGTTCCATAGAATTTTTGTCCTATAAGCCGGGTCCATTTCTGTGTCAGCCAAGGTTTATCGGAAAAGTTGAAGAGCCATGAGAACTGCAGATCGGGTTGATTGCCATGATTATATAATGTTTTAACGCCAGCAAAGGCATCAATGCCTTCACCGCCAAACGCGGTTTTCTCGGAGACCTCAAAGATAGAATCCAACCTGCTGTTGAATTCTTTCCTGCCTATCAATTGCACCAATTCTTCAGGATTTTGAGGTACATAAAAAGTATATTGCCACGCGTTCCCTTCTTGAAATCCAATCCACGGGGACAAGGGGTCAAAATCGTCAATGAAATGGCCATTTTTTAAACGAGGCCTAAAGAATCCTGTCTCCTTATCATAAAACCCTTTCCATGCCTCGGATAATTTCATCAATTTCTTATAATCTTCCGTTTTCCCCATTTTATGGGCCATTTGGGCCACCGCATAGCTACTAAATGCGTATTCCAATGAATGTGAAACTGAAAATGCCGAACCCTCTGGAATATTGGTTCTATAATGTCGACTTTGAGGAATGTAGGGAACAAATCCGTTTTCCATAAAACTTTTTAAATCCATTTTACCTGCCCCCTCCTTACGATCCTGATATTCGATTTCGTTTTTTAATGCAGCCTCATAGGCCAAATCTACATTGTCTTTTAATACTCCCGTTTGATACCCGGCAGCTATGACCAGACCAGTAAAGTTGGTTCCTACACCCGAAACATACCGTCCGTTTGCAATACCGTCTCCAAGCCAACCCGCATTTTTGTAAACCTCCAATTGTGATTGTATGAAATCGTTATAATACTCCGGCCATACCAAAGCCCACAATTGGGTTAAATTCCAGAATGCACCCCAGACAGAATCTGTGTTATATAAGTTATATTTCAATCGACCATTTTCGCCCAAGGGTATCTGGCCAATAGTCCCATCATTTTGGGGAAAATCACCATTGACATCGTTGGATAGACCACGACCCAATAGAGCATGGAACAGTGCGGTATAAAATTTAATTTTATTTGTCTTGGAGGAATCGCTGACCCTTATTTTATCAAATTCCCTTTCCCATATTTCTTCAGCATTTTGCACTGCTTGATTAAAATTCACGTCTGCCGCTTCCGCCCTTAAATTGGCTTTGGCATTCTCAATAGAGGTATAGGAAAGTCCCGTTTTTATCGTAATCCGATCAGATTCTTCTGTGTTATACTTAAAATACATTCCTGCTCCTACGCCTTCTATAGAATCGATATTTTTAGCGATATCCTCTCCTCTAAAAGCCCCATGTTCCAGCGGTTTTTTACTTACTTCGGCATAAAAAAACATTTTAATATCACCATCTTCTTGATATTTTTTCACATATTCCGGATATGTTATAACGTATCCTTCCAGCGAGCCATCGGTGTTATAGGCTACTTTTGAATCCTTTACCTTCCCACTTTCACCCAATTGATTCCCGATATCAAAAATTAAATAGGCACTATCGGATTTTGGAAATGTATACCTCTGAAACCCTACCCTTTTGGTGGCCGTCAATTCCACCTTTATTCCATAATCCTTCAATTGCACCGCATAATAGCCGGGTCTGGCTTTCTCATCCTTTTTATCGAAGCGACTCCTATATCCCCCATCGGGGTCATCCAGCTTTCCGGGAATTGTTTTAAGTTTTCCCGTTATTCCAGTGAAAAGAAAACCGCCTATTTGAAATTCGTGTAAATTAGCAAACCCTTCAATACTCTCGTGCCTACTGTCATAACCCACTGCCTCCCACCCGCTTTTGTTTCCGTAAGTTCCATTGGTGGAAGGAGCCAGTTTGGCCATGCCAAAGGGTACTGACGCCGGTGTATAAAAAAACCATCGACTATGTGCAGTTCCAATATTTGGATTCACATATTGTGAAAGATTTTCCTTTTTTATTGGTTTGATAGGAGCCGTATCACGACAACCTATTAAAATAGAAATGAGAAAAAGTAGTACGTGATTAGTAGCTGCTCTTTTTAATGTCATAATTTTAATATGTAGTTATGTTTGTACATAATGACAGTTCCCATAATTTTTTTGTCAAAATTTCAACCGTTAGTATAAATTTACAATTCCCTTCTAATATCTATGTCATAGGTAAAAAAATCCGTGTTGTAATATACCATATTGTATTCCACAGGTCGATCTCCTATATCACATACCAATCGTTCGCGTTTCAACACGGCCACTTCATTGTCCAAGTCCAACAGGGCTCCAATTTTTTTGCCTGCTTGTATTGCCCTTAACCGCTCTTTGGAAATGGAAACAATAATATCATGTTCCCTCTCGAGAACTTCGTACAATGGTCTCACAAAATTTTCATTGCCGTTGATTTCGACCCTCGGATGAAAATAGGAAACGGAATATAGATACTTGGCCTCCTTAGATCCGCGAATCTTTTCCAATTTCCATAGTTTTTTTGACCTGGAAACGGACAGCGCCTCATAAACTTCATCGTCTGCCTGAACTAAAGAAATATCGATTAGATAGTTCACAACCGTGATTCCCTGGCTTCGCATTTCCTTCGTAAAGCTAATCCATCTATCCAATCTTGTGGATATCTTATTGTTTACGACCTTGCTTCCTACCCCTTTCTTTCGCTCGATTAGCCCCTCGTGGACTAATTTATTTATTGCTTGTCGAATTGTGTTTCTAGATACTCCCAATTTCTTAGAAAGAGCCACCTCTCTAGGTAAAAATTCCTCTCCATTTTTGTATTTTTTCTTCTCTATAAGACCCCTTAGATATTTTTCGATTTGTGCATGCAGTGGAACGGGACTATTCTGGTCTAACTTAAATTTCATACTTTTTTCTTATGCCTCAAATTTAAGTTATTTTTCACTTATGTTGTTCGGCCCACCTATCCAACAAAGATATTGCATCGTACAACACCCCGGCCGAGCCTCTAAAAGTGCCCGAACCTTCTGGTTTATTATCAACTGTATACCATTCATAGAAACCCTTATTTTGTACAACCCTATCCGTCATTGGCTGTAGTTGTTCATAGGCCTCTTTTATAAACCCATATTTTACCAATTGGGATATCATTCGCGCTCCAAACCAAGTCCAATCCCCACCATTTTGATAATTATATTCGGGATTCATAATCTTATTCTTAAAGAAACCTGCAGGATAAGGAGGGTAAAGTGTCAGTCCTATGGAAGCCGCACCTGCTAGTTTTACCCTTGACACCATTTCATCCAAAGAAGCCTTGACCTCATGTCTGGATAGCAATCCAGCTTCTATTGCGATTGCAGTTCCTCCAAAATAATAAATTTTATCCTCATTAAAGTCCTTTGGGAAAGGAGAGCCCTCCAGATAAATATGGGGAATAAATTTTTGAGCTTTTGGGTCCCACAAATATTTCATAGAATTTCTTGCCAGCTCCTCACGGATCGGATTCCATTTGGCTTTGGTTTCGGGCAACATATCAATTAAATTGTCTAATGCGATAATTAACATGGCATTGTCATAAATATCTATTGCCCTATGGCTGTTTTGGTTCAAATCTACACCCCAGCCATGCTCTGGCTGTACATCGCCCCAATCAGCGGTAGTTGCCCCCCAAATTAAACCGTATTTCTCAGAAAATCTATGATTCAATAGGAATTGCAAAGCCCATTCCATACGTTCGGTCACTGTTTTGTCACCTACGTTAACCTTCAGAATAGATCGATCTCCTGTTGTCTTAACATACTTGTAAACTGTCTGTATTAACGAAGTTTCCTGATCCGTTTCTACCGTGTTTTTATGACCAGCATAGCGTGGTTCTAGTGGAGAATAGCTAAAATCCGTCTCCTCTTTGCTAATTTTATCAGCAGGTGTAAAGCCGTCAATAATATTCCCATCGTCGCCTTGCATCCTAAAAAAAACAAGCAAATTTTCCTTTAACTCTGCGGCAGGATAAGTTTTGGATGCCAGTTCAATAAAAGTGTTATAATCTCGAATCCAAACCTCCCGATATCCATCCCCGGCATTAAACCCGGTCTTGATCACTTCGAGTGCCCGATTTTGCACATAATTAAAATCCCTATTCCCCAAAATCTTATGCGCCAGTTCTTGGTTCGCATTTTGGGCAAACATCCCTAGGCAGGACATTGAAAAAATAAATCTAAATACTCTGTTCATTTTTATGATTTTTTGGTTAAAATGAAGATGGAGGCAATTGATCCGCACCCCAATCTTTGTTCGGTTTAGGTCCCATTTCAAGTTTCAGACTTCCACCTTTTAACAACTCGTCCGATGGGAACCAAAAATTTTCTAAAGCTTTTCCGTTTAAGGTCGCACTTTGAATGTAAATATTCTTTCGGGAGGTATTAAATGCTTCAATGGTAAACGTCTTTCCCCGACCATATTGTTCCCCTAAATCGATTTCGACCCTTTTAAAGATAGGGCTTCCTATTTCATATATGGGCGACACCCTAGTTCCTCCATCCGTTTGGAAAAGACCTAAAGCAGACATTGCGAACCAGGAGCTCATCTGACCTTGGTCTTCATCACCCAAATAAGCATTGTTCACTCCATATCCATAGTAGCGATCTAAAATCGATCTGCTCCATTTTTGAGTAAGCCATGGCCGTTGCACCCAGTTGAACAAATATGAAAAGTGCATGGACTGCTGGTTTCCCTGCATTATGGGATAATCCCAGTACAGCTCGTTTGGCGCGTTGTAACGCCATTTATAACTTTCATTAAACCCCCAATCCAGCCGTTCTATAAAGCGGTCCTTTCCAATGGCCTGGGCCAATCCGGGAATATCTTGTGGAACAAAAAAAGTCAGTTGCCATGCATTGCCCTCCACATAGTGTTCATTGGCGCCCGATTTAAACGGATCAAAATCTGGAAACCAAGTGCCGTCCGATTTTTTCATAAGCGCGTATCCCGATTCTGGATCGATAATATGTTTCCACCAGGCCGCACGACCAATAAACTCCTCGTATTCCTTCTTTTTACCAAGAGCCTTGGCAAGCTGTGCCACTGCAAAATCATCAAAGGCATATTCTAGAGAATTTGAGAAGCGACCCTTATCATAGGGCACGTATTGGTATTTTAAATACGGAATAAGATCTCTATTACCGGCCAGACCATCGCCTACTTTTTCGGCTGGGGTCGTCTGCATTTTATGGACGGCCTCAAAGGCCTTTTCGGCGTCATAATCGCGTATCCCCATTTGGTAGGCACCCACAATAAGCGGTATCTCGTGTTCCGCTACCATCACCGGTACATATTCCATCCCGGCAGGCCCCTTTGCAAGCCATCCGTTGGCATCGTACATCGCCAATTGGGATTTGACCCATTTAGAAGACCATTCAGGGGTTGCCAAATTCCAAAACTGGTTCAGGTTCCAAAAGGTATTCCAAAAAGCATCGCAGCCCAAGGCCAAGGCATTGGGATCTGATAATTTTTGCCTTTTTTCCGTGGCATCGATCCAACTGCCATCCACATCACTAAAGGTGTTCCTGCTGCACAGTGCACGGTACATATTGGTGTAAAAACGCTTCTTTTCACGCTTATCATTACTGGTTATCGCAACACGTCCCAACAAATTGTTCCACACTTTTTCCTGATTCATCCGAATTTCTTCAAAATCCCATCCAAAAGGACCAGAAATTTCCGTTTCCAAATTCATTTTTGCGTTTTCTATGCTTACATAGGAAATACCGGTACGGGCTTGAACCACCTGATCGGTATGAGTGTCGAACTCGGAGAATGCACCAAAATCTTTGGGATTTTTGACATTGATGCTTTCCCTATCAATAATTTTCCCGTTAGACCAAATACCAAATTTTTTGATAGGTCGATCAAATTCAATTACGAAATAAACGGTGTATTCTTGGTTTACTCCACCAGACCAGGTATTCGGAGTAATTTGATGGCTGAATCCCTCTATTCGATGACCATCGACCTTCTGGAGGGTAGCCTCCTTAATATTATAACTGTACTCCGCCGGAATTTGCAAATCGATCATGACACGAGAGGTAGTGATATCCTTTGGATAGGTATATCTTTGAAAACCACAACGGGTGGTGGCCGTCAGCTCTGCCTTAATTTTGTAATCGGACAAAAAAACCGAGTAATAGCCCAACGGAGCATTTTCTGTAGATTTATCTATTCTGGAACGATATCCACTATCAGGATCCCTTTGGTCGCCCACCTTTATTTGCAGGGGTCCATTGGTCGGAAGCATCCCTAGTCCGGCCATGGTCCATTCGTGCACATGGCTAAAAACACCAACATTTTCAAATGTGGGCTGATAGCCTCCCTGCCATTCCGAATTTTGATTATCCGGACTTAACTTTACCATACCAAAAGGCATCCAAGGTCCTGGAGCGATCATCCAACGGGAATGTCCCGAACCCATTTTTGTATCCACGTAATTGGCTGGCGAAATAATGGGTACCGACTCGCGGTTCACCGTACCATTCTCAATTGGTTCCCCGTCCACCAATACGACATATTTGCTTCTTTTGGCCGATTTTACGGCATCCATAGGAACTTCGAGCGTATATCTGCCCGATTCAATACTTTTCGAAAACACTTCTGTGCCATCCAACTGCACACTAAGCTTTGGTGTACCTTTTAAATACTGTACATCTACCAGCAAGGGTTGATATCTGTATCCGTTCTCGCTAACTTCATAGTCTGCCGTAGTTACATTTCGTAAAAAAACCGTAGTTGGCTGCACTAACTTAGTGGAGCTCGGACCTTCCAGTCTTACTTGGTCAAATACCAGCCAACTCCCATCTATAGAGGTTAACTGAATTTCGTTCCCTCCCTTACGCAACAATCCAGAATCTATAGGAACCACCAGAATTTGTTCCTTAGCTTGTCCAATACTTCCATTTAGGACGGTATCACCATTCCCCTTTTCCAATAGAAATTTCCAGGATTTGCCGTTTATGGTTACCTTGAACAATGGGGGCGATTCCTTGCTACAATCCAGAATATCCACGACCAATTTATACTGACCGGCGGTCGGAGCCTCTTCGATTCCGAACAAAAGATTCAACACATGTGGACGTATGCCAGAAAGACCTGCAGTACCTCCCCACTCGTCCGTGGCTCCCGGTAGCACATAAGGAAAGTCTGTTTTGGGATCAGAAAAACCAACGGCATAGAACTTGTCTTCCCAACCGAAATCATACTCCAAAAATCTAGCGTATTCCGAAGGCGCCAATGCAAATTCAGAATCGTTATTGTCTGCCTTTCCAATCTCCCAAATAGTTTTACCCTGTCCGTAGGTAAAGGTAAAATTTGAGAAATATACCAAGAGTAGTACAATACATATTTTTGACGCCGGAATGTCATTAAATTCTAGCATGCTTCATCCTTTACAAAAGAAACGATGACCTTTGCCGTCGTGTCTCCTTTATTTTTTAGTTGATACATGCCCGCAGCGGCAGGGACCGCAAATGTCTCCGCATAATGAAATGTATGGGGAATATTCCCATTTACATTTAGTTCTATCGACTCGCCCTCCACAAGCATCAGTAGATGGCATTGATCAAGCGTTTCGATTTCGATTTCTCCTTCAAATTCATATCGGTAAATATCATAAAAATGATCCGCATGTGTGGGTAAATGAACCTTCTTCCAACCCTCGCCAGCCGATTCAACGACAGGATGGGAAATGAGGGTTTCTGCAACATCTAAACCCTGTCTATCAAAGTTTAAATTTTTAAAAGCATGGTCAATATTAATGGGACGGGGCTTTCCATCCAAATCCATACGTTGCCAATCATACATTTTAAAAGTAAAAAGATAGGTGGTGGCACTAATCTCGAGTACCATGTTGTTTATCCCAGAGCAATGCACGGTTCCATGCGGTATCAAAAACAAGTCGTGTTTTTTGGATTTAAATTTTTGCACATATCTTTCCACGTCAAGAGTCTCCTTGGTCTCAAAACTATGTTCAAGTGCCCTTTGAAATTCATCTGGGTCGATTCCCTTTTGAAATCCGAGATAGACTTCGGCGTCCTCGCAAGAATCGAGCATGTAATACGTCTCATCTTGAGTAAAGTTTTCCCCAAATTCTTTTTTAATATATTCCGGACTGGGATGACATTGCACGGATAGATTATCCCCGTCGAAAGTGTCCAAAAAATTAAACCTGATGGGAAACTCATTCCCAAATCTTTTAGCCGCCTTGCCCAATACGTTTTCCTTATTTTGATACATCAACATATCAAAAGATACTTCCAATAACCGTCCATCACTTTCAAACAGCAGACCGTTCTCAGGCACGATCATTTCAAATGACCAAGCATAATTATCCTGCTTCTTATTTAGGCCATCAAATCGATTTTTCATCCATTGTCCGCCCCAAACGCCTGGTTGGAACCAAGGCCTTACCCTGAAATAACTTTTGGACATTTTGGTTAGGGCGTTTCGCAATATTTTACCATCCATCCATGTAGGATGGCCCGGCCGTTGTTGATCGACTATAATTGAAATTTTGGACAACAGGCTTCTCTTCTCATTATTGAGCACCACCCAATCTACAAAATAGAAATGCTTATACATCTGATTTGCGTCTTTTGCAGCCGAAAGACCTAAATTCTTAATGGCTCCGGCCTTCATACGGTACTGTAGCTCGTTCTTGGGCAAATCAAAATAGACCAAAAAACCTTCGATACCACATTGGCTCGCACCCGTACCAAAAATAATCTGGATGTCCACATTTTCATCTGGTGTGATATCTTCGATTTTATTGGGATCAAAATAATCCTTTAGTTCAATATTCGCCCGGAAACCAAAAATAGGGTCTTCCCCTCCCAAAAACGGCTCGACCATTTTGCAGATGTCCTTTTCTGGTTTTAGACAACTATTGATATCAGTAACCCGTAAGGTTTTGCCGTTATTTTTAATTAGCGGAGACAAAACACTGATAACCTCGGCCCAGTCCACTCCAATGTATCCATCCAATATCAGGATGCGCTCGGATACCAACCTGTTCGCCAAGGATTGATAGCCTGTTTCTATTTCGCCGTCCGATATGGAATGCGTAGGGTATATATCATATGTGGTGTTTGAATTCTTTACTTTCTTTTCAGGAATTAAGAATTGATAAGTGTTTCGTTTCATTTAATTGTATTTGTAATCACGAAGCTAATGTATGAAATTATATGTTTATATGTATATACATACAAAGAATCTAGAGAAATTTTTCAATATTTATTATTTTGACAACGCTCTTTTGATTTCGTCCCAAATTGAGTAACTCCATTAATTCCGACTTATTCCAAACCAACGATTTTATGGTTCAATCCTCCATAGCTAGAACCCGGGAAGAAATAAAAATTACATCTAAATAGTGACACCTAAAGACCAAATACGCAAGTTTGTATTTTCTTCTTTAGGAGTCCTGGGATTTCCCCAAAGACTACTATCCATTCTTAAATCTAAATCTGTCAAACCATTGAATATTGCCTCGTTCCTCGACAAACTAGAAATCAAATAAATTTGATTGCACTCCATAACATCCGGCTTTTAAATGTATTGCTCTTACGGACAACAACGAGGTATTCCGCACATCCAAAATTTCCTATGAAGAACGTCGTCCTAAGCTAGCCAAGACCTTATGACATCTGCACCCGGCTTCAACGTCAGGATTTACGCATCATATCCATTTGGCGACCAATATAAGAAAGAACATGAAGATTTTCTTGAACCTCTTGCCCAACTAGGTCATGCTCACGAAACGGCCATTAATAGAGATGGTACATGAGGTGCTAAAAAAGCAGTGATAAGCCAAGCATGCTAGGTACAGTATTATTATAAATTTGGGGCAACCTGCTCGTTGGTCCGGCAGCCTATTCTTTCTTTGGTGAAAAACCACCGGTAAACCTTAAATTTATGGTCGACAAACTGATCGATAAAATTGAACTCACGTATTTTTGTCATTATCTGCTCCTTATCATAAGTTTCTTCGGGAAACCTCATCCCTCCAAAATAGGGAGTATTGTAATAACCCATTCCTTAACCGGCAAAGTCCACAAATTAAAGAGCATTCATAATTAGACTTACCCCCTCCAATCTACCTTGGCTAATAGTTTGAGAACCCAGAGAAGACTCATGGACCGTAAAGGACAGCCAACTATTTGCTAATTATTAAATATGCTTTTTATTTCAATAATTCCGTAAGATATTCAGGTAAGACTTGTGAAAATTGAAAAATTTTCTATTTTTGTTTAAATGTTCAAACATATAAGAAGGGTTTGGATCACGAAAACATGTGATATTAAGAATTGCCATCATTAATTTAAACATTGAGAAATCGATTTGAATGCTAATTAATTTCTTGATTGCACCATTGGAAAATCAATATATGTAGACACCTTGGAAGAAAGGATTTATTTGTCACAACAAGATTACGAGAAACTTGAACACACTTATGAGCATTGAAAAAGTAGGGTATAAAAACATTTGGATTTCGGTTTTATTATGCATTTTTGGCTACTTTCCGCCATTGATTGCACAGAATATAGCTCCTGAGGCCAAAGTATCGGCTTCGACGGAGCATCCGGAAATGACCGCAGCCAATATTGTAGATGGGATTGTTCGCACCCCTGGTCTGGGCGAATGGGCGAGTAACGGATATAAAAGAGCTTGGGGATATCTGGAACTTCCTTGGGTAAAACTTGAATGGCCTACCGCCCGAGCTATTGAAAAGATAGTTCTCTACGACCGTCCCGGCCTTGATACACAAATTGGAAGTGGCACCCTCTCTTTCAGTGATGGCAGCAGGATTTCCGTGGCGGCCATCGCCAACGACGGGGCCCCCAAGTTGGTTTCGTTCCCTGCCAAAAACATAAAGTGGGTCCGATTTGATGTCACCGATGCCGTCGGTGTAGGGATGGGCCTGTCGGAGATCGAGGTATTCGCAGCAAGGGACGATAATAGGCCGCTTACTTGGGTAGACCCTTTCATTAATTCGGCCAACGACAGATATATATTCTTTACCCCGGGTGCCAGGCCTATGGGAATGACCGCTGCCGCACCTATTACCCGGACCAAGAACCAATATGGTGGCGGTTACAATTATAACTCTACCGAAATATTGGGATTTGAACAGATCCACGGATGGTGCCTATCTGCCGTTCAGATAATGCCCACCTCGGGGAAAGTGGATCCAACAAAGGGCCATGAGGGCTGGAAATCGGCCTTTAATCATGATGATGAGATCGCCGTACCCGGTTATCAAAGGGTTTTCTTGGAGGATTACAAAGTTTGGGCAGATTTCACAAGTACCAAACGTACCACGATCTATAGGTTCAGGTATACGGAACAATGTGAGGCCGATATTTTGACCAATTTGGGCGGGTATCTTGGAAACACCACGATGATTAATGCCGATGTCAGAAAAGTCGGTGATTCTGGGTTTGAAGGATCCGTTGACTCTTCAGGACGGTTTTGGGGCGGCCCAGAAAATGTCAAGGTTTTTTTCGTAGTCCAGTTCGACAGGCCGTTCAAGTCGTTCGATGGATGGAACGAAAGGGAGGTGCTGCCGAACATACTGGGCATCAAGGGCAGCTCGGAGATGGCCAGAAGGGATTCCGTCGTGTCCCCGCGTGTGACCCAGAGTTATTGGAACGCACCTACCGTAGGTGTTTCGGCCAAGTATGATGTCAAGGCCGGGGACCAGATCCAAATGAAGATCGCCATTTCCTATACGTCCATAGAAAATGCGAGAAAAAACATGCAGGCCGAGGCGCCGCACTGGGACTTTGAAAAATATAAGGAAAAATCCTTTTCGGTCTGGAACGATAAATTTGGCAAGATCAAAGTAAAGGGAGGTACCTACGACCAAAAGGTAAAGTTCTATACCGATCTGTGGCATGCGCTTTTGGGACGCCGGATCTTGAACGATGTCAGTGGCGATTATCCCGATTATACACAAGGGGAGCGCTATGCAAATTTTACGAAAGCGAATCTTAGAGTACGCACCCTGCCCAAGGACAAAATGGGCAACGCCAAATTCAATATGGTCAATTCCGATGCGTTCTGGCTTACCCAATGGAACCTAAACGTACTTTGGGGCCTGGCCTGGCCGGATATCTTGGATAATATTTCAGCTTCCCTGGCCCAATATGCTGAGAATGGCGGATTGCTGCCCCGCGGCCCTATTGCCGGCGGTTACTCCTATATCATGACCGGTAACCCCGCGACGAATTTGCTGGTCAGTACATATATGAAGGGCTTGATGACCAAGACCGATCCCAAAAGGGTGTTCACGTTGGCCAAGCGGAATCATATGCCGGGCGGCATGATGGGAGATTCCCCTGATGAGCTCCAATTCTATATAGATAACGGTTGGTGTCCAGGGAATGCCGGCAAGACCTTGGAATGGGCCTTCCAAGATTGGTCCCTGGCCCAAATGGCCAAGAAATTGGGCAAACGATCGGAACACGATTATTTCATGGGCCGATCAAATGGGTGGAAAAAATTGTTCAGGCCCGAACAAAACCTAATTTTTCCCAAGGACATGAACGGCCAGTGGACTACCGATGACCCATTGAGCGGTAAAGGATGGGTCGAGGCCAATTCATGGCAGGGCACTTGGTCGGTCTCCCATGCGATCAAGGAGCTGGCAGAAATGATGGGGGGCGGGGATGTTCTTTGTGACAAGCTCAATTATGCCTTTGAAAAGGCGGAGCCGAACGATTTTGTCTCCGGCTACGGTAGTGGTTATGTAAGTTATGCAAATCAACCCGGCTGTTCCAATGCACATGTTTTCAACCATGCCGGCAAGCCTTGGCTAAGCCAGTACTGGGTACGCAAGGTGAACGAGCAGGTCTACGGGGGAACAACGGTGGATCAAGGATATGGGGGCCATGACGAGGACCAGGGCCAAATGGGAGGGGTAAGCGCCCTGATGTCCATGGGACTTTTCAGCCTTAAGGGGAACAATTCGTTGGAGCCGAGGTATGAACTAACTGCCCCTGTCTTTGATGAGATCACCATCACCTTGGACCAAAAGTACTATCAAGGAAAAGAGTTTAAGATAACTACCAAGAACAATTCCGTCGAAAACATGTATATTCAAAGTGCCGCCTTGAACGGCCAGGAATTGGAAAAATATTGGTTTACCCACAAGGAATATCAAAAGGGGGGAGAATTGAACCTTGTGCTTGGACCACGGCCCAATAAGGACTGGGGCAAGGAATAGATGAAAGGAACGACCCATTTGGCGCTTAGGAAACTAAGTGCGGGGAATAGGACAATTTGTATATTTTATTTTTTGTGTTCTTTCCGTGTTATGATAAATTACAAATTGTCAATAAACTGAGTACCGAAGCCGCAAAATAAACAACAACACTAAACGAATCGAACTCTATTAACATGAAAAAATCGAGCTACCTAGTAATGATAACCCTTATAGGCGCCTTCGGTGGACTGTTGTTCGGCTACGACACCGCGGTAATTTCCGGAGCAATCGGATTTTTGGAAACCAAGTTTGGACTCGATGCAAATATGAAAGGCTGGGCGGTTTCATCGGCAATTTTGGGCTGTATTATCGGAGTGGCCCTCGCCGGGTATATTGCCGATAGTATAGGAAGAAAGAAAACCTTGATTATAACGGCATTTCTATTTGCAATATCGGCCATTGGCTGCGCTGTAGCGGCCAATTTTACACAATTGGTCGTAGCCCGTATCGTTGGTGGTCTTGGAGTGGGAGCCGCATCGATGCTTTCTCCATTGTATATCTCGGAGATCGCGCCTGCCCATAAGAGGGGAATGCTGGTCTCTCTATACCAGTTGGCCATAGTTATCGGGATCAATATTGTTTTCTTTGCCAATTACATGATTGCTGGGTCCAATACCGAACAATGGAACATCGATTTGGGATGGCGCTATATGCTAGGTTCGGAAACCATTCCGGCCATACTGTTTTTGCTGGCCCTATTCTTCGTCCCTGAAAGCCCCAGATGGCTTTCGAAAAAGGGGCGGGATGTGGAAGCACTGGATGTTCTGTCCAAAATAAACAGCAAAGAGATTGCTATAAAGGTGCATTTCGACATAAAGGCTGTACTTGGACAGGAAAAAGGTACTTTAAGCGAACTATTCGCCCCCGGATTGCGCGTTGCCATGGTCATTGGGATATTTTTGGCCTTGTTCTCACAAATTACCGGAATTAATGCTATCATGTATTATGCCCCCGAGATTTTAAAAGGAGCTGGCTTTGGGGTTGATTCCGCGTTGATGCAGACGGTAATCATTGGGGTCATAAACACGATCTTCACCTTTGTGGCCATCAAATATATCGATAAACTGGGCAGACGCACCCTTTTGATTTGGGGGGTATCCGGAATGATTGTTTGTCTGCTGGCGATAGGTATCTTATTTCAAACGGGGCTGACTTCGGGCCCATGGTTGCTAATCTTTATCTTGGGTTTTGTGGGCTGCTTTGGGACTTCCCTGGGGCCAATCCCATGGGTATTGATATCTGAAATATTCCCGACAAAAAATAGGGGAGTTGCCATGTCACTCGCCATCATGGTATTGTGGATCGGAGTATGGCTCATATCGCAGTTCACCCCAGTTTTATTGGAAAATATTGGAGCGGGCTACACTTTTTGGCTTTTCGCCTTTAATGCGATTCTTCTTTTGATTTTTGCAGTAAAAGTTATCCCGGAGACCAAAGGAAAAACATTGGAGGAAATTGAAAAAAGCTGGACTAAGAAGTAATATAAGATAGATAGTAAAAGCAATACCATTAGACCAATAAGATCACACTTGACTTTTAAAAATAATATATAGCATTAGGATATCCAATAATCATAAGTAAAATATCAATTAATTCCCTCCAATCATAATACCCAGACCACCGTCTATCCGGAAGGTCTGCCCGGTAATGGAACCTGCTTGGTCGCCGGCCAAAAAACCGATGAGGGCGGCCACCTCTTCTGGTGGACAAATGCGTTTGGTCAAATGCATATCCACGCATTCTTGAAGTACGGACTCGGGGTTGTCCAAAGTGGCAATGGCATTTTGTAACATAGGGGTGTCTACAGTACCGGGGCAGACGGCCACTGCACGAATCTTCGGGGCGTAATCTACTGCAATACTTCGGGTGAGGCCCAACAAGGCAGTTTTAGAAGTGGCATAGGGTGCTACTCGAGGTTGGGTAACAAAGGCCTGTGCGCTCGAAACATTGATAATTACTCCTCCTCCTTTTTTCTGCATGGATGGAATGGCGTATTTAGCACAGAGAAAGGCACTTTTTAAATTGACGTTCATGACCAGGTCCCATTCTTCTTCTGAGGTTTCGGTCACTGTAGAGTATCGCTGTATCCCCGCATTGTTCACAAGAACATCGATTTCCCCTATGGTCTCTATTCCTTTTTCAATGGCTTGTTTTATCTGTTCTGCATTGGAAACATCGCAGACCCTGGGCACCAATCTTTCATCGGGATTGGGCAGTTCATCCAGAGCGCTTTGATTCTTATCTAGGACGAGTACCGTATCTCCGTTGTTCAAAAAGTATTCGGTGCAGGCCCTTCCAATGCCCTTTGCTCCACCGGTTACGATGATATTCTTATTCATAATTATTCGTTTTTTATCCTTTAAAGCGGGGCTCTACTTGCCCCTTAATGTTTGTTTCTATACTAAAGCATCTTCCGGCCAGAGGATTTTCGCCTCTTTCCGTCTTGGATAGATTTAACATGGATGTCGTTACCAATAGGGTTTTTAGGTCAATTCCTCCAAAACAGCAGCTCGTTACATGTTTTACGGGCAATGGAATGTTCTCGATCCATTTGCCGGACGCATCAAAATGGCTAATTTTGTACCCTTCCCACATGGCCACCCAAAATCCGCCTTCAGAATCGATGGCCATCCCGTCTGGATATTCATTATCTGGCCAGGTAATATGGTTTTTTCGATTGGCAATAGCACCGATATCTATATCGTAGTCATAGGAGTACATCACGTTTCTATTGGTGTCGATCATATAAAATGTTCTACCGTCAGGACTCCATCCCATTCCATTGGTGATAATGATATTTTCTTCTAGAGTGTCCCAAGTGTGATCGTGGTTTAGCCGGTATAGTTTTCCTGTAGCATTAGCCCCGTCATATTCCATTGTGCCTGCAAAAAAGCGTCCTTTTGGGTCAACGGCCCCATCGTTCATGCGTCTTTCGGCAATCTCGATTTCCGGTGAGTCCGGAACCAGTTCCAATTGGTTGGTTGCCTCATCGTAAAATCCGAATCCATCCCGTACTCCTACGACTATTTTTCCGTTATCACATAACGCCATCACACCAAGCTCTTGCCCGACGTTGAATTCCACTGCATTCCCGCTTTTCCAGTCCACCTTAAAATAGGAGCCTTTTAAGAGGTCCACACAATAGAATTTTTGGGTGATGGGGCACCAGACCGGTCCCTCACCGTGAACTGGATGTATATCGAATATAGGTTTTGCCTGCATAAATTCAATGATTACAACTGGTTTTTATCGATGTTTTAAGTACTTGTCCCGGCTCCAGTTTGAGCCAGTCGTTTTCTAGATCGGTTTTGGCAGGATATTCCGACCAATTATTCGTCCAGGGCTCTAGGGCTACGGCAAATGTCTTTCCCCACCACGGTGAATCCTGGGTGGCATATCTTTCCTGCCAGTACCATAAGGATTTAAAAATGGACTTGTCCCAACTTATCATAAAAGACATTTGGTTCGTGGACAATTTGTAATAAGCTTGATTCTTGAAATCATCCAAATAGGCCAAATCTGAATACTTGCCTTCCGAAGCCTTGACAATTTTAGAGGCATCCGTTCTTCCCGAAGCTACTGTATCTACCATTGGCCAGTCTTGGGCAATGTTGGGTTTAAAAATACGGTGTTCGGGCATTTTCTCCTCTGCCATGAACCGAGTGGCCGAAGTCTCAATGGAGGCACCGTCTTTCAAAAACGGTAATCCGAAAGCGATATGGTGGCCCCACATCAGATACTGTTCGGTATTCGATTCGTTTGTTAACGTTTCATCGATATATAAGGAGGGACTACCCCTTTTTAGGGTTAAGGTTTTTTCGATCAAAATGGGGTACCTCAAAGGCCTGGTCCATACTTTTAGGCTTACTTCGTCTATGGACTGGTTTAAAATGGCAAAGTCCCACGGAATCAATGATACCTCCCCGTGCTGTCCAAGTTGGGCCCCACGATAGTTAAGAGGTGGACTGTTGGGCAGGATCTCTTGCCATCCCCCGTAATAATAATCTTCGAACTGGTTTTTGGTGTCCCGTTGCTGCGAGAATATTTCCTGCGGATTAAGAATATCCTTATCCAACCGCAACAGCAGGTCTATCCCCTTAGGTTTATAGATAAATTGGAAGATATCACTCCCCCGACCTACCAAAATGCCGATTTTCAGGAACTCGTTTTCCATATAAACGACCTTCATTCGGTTATAGGTCCATTTGCCATTAATCGTACAATCTGTATTCATACGGTATCAATCAATGCTTTCATATAGCCCATTGCATACGCCATACTCGCATGCCATGGGGCATCGCAACTCATCGCCGGACTGTGGTCCGGTATAAGAACTCCGTTGTAGTCATTCTTCTTCAATATCTTGACGGCGGCTGCCATGTCCAGGTCGCCCTCATCCACAAATACCTCCCGATAATCGGGCACCTTCCCCTTAACATTTCTAAAATGGATGTATCCTATTTTTCCCGCGGCGCTGTATTTGTCCAGGGTTTTTAACACCTCGCTACCAGGCATTTCCTGAAGGGTGCCCATGCAGAACTCAAAACCGTTACTCGGGCTGTCGGAAACCTTGAGCAACTTTTCGTATTCTGGGATCGTGTAGAACAGTCGTGCCGAATTCCGAAGCTCCGATACCGGTGGGTCATCTGGATGCGCCAGCATTTTCACCCCACTCGCTTCCGCAACAGGAAGTATTTCATGGAGAAACCAGGTAAGCCGATCCCACATTTCCTCTCTTGAGATCTGGGGCAAATATTCTTCTGGGGCATCCGGATCGTAGGTCATATTCCAGACCATTCCGTTTTTAATGGGAAGGTTTGTATCTATATCTTCTGCCTTAAAGCCAACGGTCATCGGGTTTCCCCTGCCAAAAACCTTGCTCGTCCAGCCCCAAACGCCGGCAATACTAAAATAATATCCTAGGAGGGGAATACCGGCCCTGCCAATATTTGAGACCATATATTTGAGGTTGCTCATCTGTTGGTCGCGCTTTGGGCCATCCAGCAGAATATCGAACCAATGCGAGGGGTCAAAGTTTTCGATGGCCTCCCATGCCAAGCCATGTGATTCGACCTCTCTTTTTAACCGGACTAGGTCATCATATTCCCAAAGCTTTCCATGATTGTAGGTGGTTCCCCAACCGTTCAGATAATTATCGGCTAGAGTGGGGTTGCCCCCCCCTTTGATATAGTCGACCAATTGTACTACCAAGTGTGTGGCACCTGCCTGCTTGGCAAAGTCAAAATTTCTACCGTTCAAAAGGCTTTTGTAGAGACCCAGTCCTAATTTTATCACATTTATTGGTATAGTGATTTAAAGGTATAGTGATTTAAAAGTGTAATTTAGTTTAAAATGATGAACTTGTCAAACTGTGCAGTCCAAATCGACGACACTAGCGTCAACAAAGACATTGAACTTTAAGTTATGGAAATATCGGGGAGGAATCGATCAATAATCTTTCAATTGATGTTTATCTTCACTAGGAATGACTTATGGTCATCATAATCTAAACCATAAAAGAATAAGTAACCTATTAGATTAAATACTAGAATTAATTGGATATCTAATTTTTATAAAACCTACAACGAAAAGGCCTCCAATCTCTTGGAGGCCTTGTGTTTACTATGTGGGCCCTACTGGGTTCGAACCAGTGACCCCCTGCTTGTAAGGAGGTCTAAATCGAGAACATTAAATTCCAAGATAGTTCACAATTCATTGATTACCTGATATTTATGAGGTTTCAAATAAATTTTGAACTCATTTGTATCCATTTGTATCCAAAAAAAAGTGTGCGTAAAGTGTGCGTAGAAATACATAACTTGTAGTAAAATC
>JAIRBC010000044.1 GCA_022008415.1 Cerina litoralis | reverse complement strand
TTGAAGGCCAGGTTAAGACTTTGTAGGTATTGCAGTTCGCCCAAACTCTCGGGAAGCTGTCCTACAAGATTGTTCTCGAACAGGTCTATCTCCACCACATGGTTCTCTTTTATTTTGATCCCGCACCATTCGGAAACAGGGGCTTCCAGATCCCACGTATCGGTCCAGCCCGGACCGTTCGTGCTGTGGTAGAGATCAAGGAGCACCTTTTTGTCATTCTCGGATACGGTAGAGTACAGTGTACTACACACAAAAAACAACAAAATGGTAGCGTAAGGCAATTTTTTCATAGGCAGTAAATATTTAAACACTTATGCAAGATTAGGTAAACTAACGATAAGCGCTTAAAGTTATTTCCTACAAACTTAAAAGATTAACTGATTATCGGCAAGATTAATCGACGAAATTTAGGAAGAATATCCATTTTTGTGGTGTAACTACAAAAATGTGTGGTGTACGTAATTGCTTACACCCTTATTATCGGGCAGCAGCTTCCTCCAATTCCATGGTAAGCTGTTCCCAGCCTTCCATCAATTTCTTAAGTTTACGCTTTTTCTTCTCGTAAAAATCAAAAAAATTGGGTTTGGCAATAGTAAGGTCATAGTTCATTAACAACTCATGATCGATCTCGGCTATTTCTTTTTCCAACGTGGTAATATCGCTTTCAATTTGGCTGAGCTTATTCTTCAGTGTTTTAACCCGTTTCTGGTCGCGTGGACCACTTACCTTGTGTTTCCCTTGGATCCCTCTATCGGGTAGAATCTCCTGCTTTTTTTCTATCGCCCTAAAATCCAGTGCTTTTCGTTGTTCCAGATAGAAATCGATATCCCCTAAATATTCTCTTAGTTGTCCGTCCTTAAATTCGTATACCTTATTGGTTAGCCCTTGGAGAAAATCCCTGTCGTGCGAAACCAATATCAAAGTCCCCTCAAAGTTTTGTAATGCTTGCTTTAGAACGCTTTTAGATTTGATATCCAAGTGGTTGGTAGGTTCATCCATTACCAGCACATTGAATGGCTGCAACAGCATCTTTGCCAACGCCAAGCGGTTGCGTTCCCCCCCGGAAAGGACTTTCACGTATTTATCCACCTCGTCTCCCCTAAAAAGGAAGGATCCCAGAATATCCCTAACCTTGCTTCGGTTGGTTTCGTTTGCAGCGTCGATCATGGTATCTAAAACCGTCTTCCCGCCGTCCAAGTATTCGGCCTGATTTTGGGCAAAATAACCGATCTGTACATTATGGCCCAGCTTAAGGCGCCCCTTATGGTCCAATTCTCCGACCATAATTTTTGCCAAAGTAGATTTACCTTGTCCGTTTTGGCCAACAAAAGCGGTCTTGCTACCGCGATCCACCAAAAGGTCAATCCCTTCCAAAACGCGGTTGCTGCCATAACTTTTGGACAAGTTTTCCATCTCAACCACTACCTTTCCAGGTGTAACGGAAACTGGAAACCTCAACTTCATGACGCTGCTATCGTCCTCATCGACCTCGATACGTTCTATTCTGTCCAGCTTCTTAATCAGTGACTGTGCCATAGAGGCCTTTGACGCCTTGGCCCTGAACTTCTCGATCAATCTTTCGGTTTGTTGTATCTGTTTTTCCTGATTTTTTTGGGCGTTTAGCTGTTGTTCCTTGATCTCGTTGCGCAAAACCAAATATTGTGAATAGGGCTTGTTGTAATCGTATATTCGCCCAAGGGAAATCTCAATGGTCCTATTGGTCACATTGTCCAAAAACATTTTATCGTGGGATACGATAACTATCGCCCCTGAGTAATTCTTTAAAAACTGTTCCAACCAAATAATGGATTCTATATCCAAGTGGTTTGTGGGCTCATCCAGAAGAAGCACATCGTTATTTTGCAATAAAAGTTTTGCCAGCTCAATTCGCATCCGCCAACCCCCGGAGAAGGTATCCGTTTTGTTATTAAAATCCTCGCGCTTAAACCCAAGGCCCTGCAATATCTTTTCGGTCTCCCCTTGATAGTTGTACCCCCCGAGAATCTCGTAATGGTGACTTACATCGTTCAGGTCTACCATCAATTGGTGATAACCTTCACTTTCATAATCCGTTCGTTCTACGAGTTGATGGTTGATATGGTCTAATAGTAGCTCCAGTCTTTTGATCTCTTCAAATGCCTGATAAGCTTCTTCCAAGACGGTCCTTCCCCCTTCAAAATCAATATCCTGTCTTAAAAACCCGATCCGGATGTCCTTTTCCATGGCGATGGCACCGGAGTCAAAAGGCATATCTTTGCTCAATAACTTCAACAAAGTAGATTTTCCCGCACCATTTTTTCCGATAAGGCCCACGCGATCGCCTCCATTTAAACGGAACGATATCTCCTCGAATAAATATTCGCCCATAAAGGAAACGGAAAGGTTGTGTATATTCAGCATCGTTTATTATTTGTTGTTCTCGGTTGAGCGTTTGGCCATGAACGGGATTTAGCACCTGCCAACCCGTAATTTTGTGATATATATCACTCAAAAACTCTGAACAAAATGGTAATTTTGCCAAAACTTTTGCAAATGTTAAAAAAAGGGGACAAACTATACAGCATTTTAACAGGAACTTGTCCTAAATGTCATTTGGAAAGCATGTATAAGGACAAGAACCCCTACCATTTGGGTAATATTTTTCAAATGTATGAGCGTTGTTCGCATTGTGGTACCAAATACAAGATGGAACCTTCCTTTTTTTACGGGGCCATGTACGTGAGCTACGGAGTAGGAATTTCCTTTGCAGTTGCGGCATTTATAATATCGTTTTTAATTATCGGTACTTCCCTTATGACCTCCTTCCTTTGCATTGTTGGAACTTTGGTGGTTCTGATGCCGATCATTATTCGCTGGTCGCGAAACATTTGGATTAATTTCTTTATACATTATGACGCAAAGACAGTCAAAGAAAAGAAATGAACTTCAATTATCCCAAAGGGATCACTTTAGTGATAATTTTGTAAATTTAGGTCTCTGTCATTTTAACATACCCACTTACAACAATTAAGACGGCCACTAGAATTTTGTCTCTTGTGGTGATTTTATCGATGACCGCGATTGTTTTCGCTCAGAGCAAAAACAAATTGCAGTTTAATTGAACACTTCCCCGTATAAAAGTTTTGCATCTTACACACCAAAATGGAAATCGCCGTTAAGCCAACCTAGCAAAACTCCACCTATAGACTGGGTCGACCTAACACCTAAGGTCAAAAAGAAAAAGATGCCGTCTTACAATATGCCCATTTACAAGCCTGAAGGCAATTACCCGATGGCAATCCAACCGATAGACACTAGCAAAAATTATCTGATTGAGAGATTTGAACCCAAATAAAAAACTTTGACAAGATTGATGTGAATTTGGAAAAGCTGCCCCCCACTAAATAATTATTTTTACAAGCCGTAGATAGGAAAAGTGACTTAGGGAGATCTCAAAAATGCGCTACAACGCCTTGATACGGATATTTCTATAATAAATGGAAGCGTCCCCGTGCTTTCCCTGAAACCCTATACTTCCTTTTGTAGGCAGCTCCGCAAAAGGTTCGGGAAGCCAATCCGGTATTGTACTGTTATCCGGATTAACTTTTCCGGAGGTCCATTTGGACATATCCATTGAGGTTACTTTTTTACCGTTCAATACCACGTCTATTTGCTGGCCTTTGCAAATAACCTGCATTTTATTCCATTTTCCAGGCTTTTTCACCACCTTTTGTTCCGAAGCCGGCAGATGGCCAAAAATGGCCCCACATTGATAATCCTTCCGGGAATTCCCCCATTTTTCAGAATGGTCGTCCGCTATTTGAATTTCGACCGAATTGGGTATCCAATCCTTTTTGTCGGTGCAATAAACGATAACCCCACTATTGGTCCCTGGGTCGTTTTTAAATTCGAGATCCAAAACAAAATTCCCGTATTCCCCCGTCGCCCAAAGTACCTTATCCTCCAGACCAATCAAAACGTCGTGCTCAATTTTCCAAGATTCTTTTTGGTACCGTGCACCATCAAAGTTTTTACCCAGTAATGGTTGCCATTCTGCCGTTTGGCCAGAAATCCGGAAAATCCCCAGAATTGTTAATAACAAAACTGCGAAAAAGGTACCAAATTTACATTTTTGCATTATTTGGATTTGGAAATTATAGGAGTTGGCTAACAACTGGTTTAAACTATTTCACCACCGGTGTAATCACGATATTCCGAAATTCAATAGGACCATGATCCCCCTGAATCAACAGGGGACCTGGCTCACCCTGCGCACTATCTATGGCTCCCCCTGTTATCCCAGGGATGGTCGCGTCGCAAATAACCTGGACGCCGTTGGCCGCTATAGTAACCCGCTGCCCGATCAAGGTAATATCAAAGGTTTGCCACTGTCCTGCAGGTTTGGCGGCCATCTGGTTGGGGGTCAGAAATCCGTACACCCCGCTAAAAAGGACATCCGATGGCTCTTCACCATAACTGTCCATTATCTGTACCTCATAACGTCCCCGAAGATAGATACCGCTGTTGCTACCTTTGGGCACATTGAATTCTAAATGCAGTTTAAAATCGGTAAATTTTTCATCCGTAACCAGGTTGGCACCAGATTTTGGACTAATTAGAACCCCATCTTTAACGATCCATTGATTTTCCTTATCCCCTAAGGTATGCCAACCTTTTAGATCTTTACCGTCCAAAAGGTCGATCGGCTTCCCCCATTTGGGGTTCTCGTTATAGGGTAGGACCGGCGCTCGTGAAGCTGTCCAGTTGTAGGTCTTTCCATCGGTATACACCATGGTGCCCTCAAGATTTTTTCCAACCTGTTTACCTTCAAATTTCATATCGGAATTCCCAACTTCCCATTGTGGAGGTATGGCGAAACTGAACTTCCCATCGTGCACCTTAACCTCGGAAATAGGCCTTGCACTGCCCATAGCATATACAAAACGGCCCACAAGGGTATGGGTTCCGGAATGTCTTATCTCTAACCAAGATGGCAATTTCTCACCGTCTTTGGAAACTACCATATCCCAACGCCCTTCCAAGGGACTGATCTCTTGGGCGTATATTGTTGCTGAAAAGGCCGAAAATAGCAGAATAGCCGCGAAACATAAATTGGATAAAATCTTCATTTTTATTAATTTTTTGATAGTCGTAAATATAGTTAACGTTGGAGCATTTGAAAAACAAAATACAGAAAAATATAGAACCGACCCTTGCAACCCATCGCGTGAAAGCCGAGCGTCAGGAATTTTAGGAATCCAACCATTTTTTAAATTCCATTGCCTTTGCCTTGCTTACGACGATGCGCTCTTTAGAAATGGGAACCGTATTTACAATTAATTTGCCGTTAAAGTAGTGGTTAACATGGTCTATGGACTCCTTCTGGACTATAAACTGCCTATTGGCCCTAAAAAATTGATCGGGAGATAACTCATTTTCAATATCCTCCAATTTATCGTCCATCACAAAGGATCGATTGTCCTTGCTTACCGCTTTAACCACGCCCATATCGATATACAGATAAGCAATATTCACTGTTTTTAAGGGCACCAATTGATCCCGATGACTTACGAGATAGGTAGATTTATAGGTTTTGGTCTGGTTCTTTACCAATTGGAGCAAGCCAGACATCTTGTCGTCAAAAAGGGGTTCCTTGGCGGATTGTACCTTAAATTGTTCCAGTGCTTTAGACAATTCTGTTTCATCTATGGGTTTCAAAAGATAATCGATACTGTTTACCTTAAATGCCTTTAAGGCATATTGGTTATAAGCCGTGGTGAATATAACAGGAATATCTATCCGCACTTTATCAAAAATTTCGAAGGAAATTCCGTCGGCAAGGTGAATATCCATAAAGGCCAAGACCACTTCCTGTGGTTGGGAGAAGAAACTTATGGCAGATTTAACGGTATCCAACACTTGGATTACCTCGATGTCCGGGTTTAAACTCTTTAAGTGAAAAATCAGATTCTCACTTGCTGCAAGTTCGTCCTCAACAATGACTACTTTCATCTGCTGGAATTTTATTGTTTTTATTTTTGATGTTCGCAGATCTTCTATTTAGGTAGGTATACCATCGTACCAGCTAGATCCTTCTCAGAAAATTATCTCAAAGACCTCTCCTTGCATTTGTCCCCTAGGCACATCTCTCAATTCTCGGGGCAGGGATCTGATAAGGAACAAACTAACGGTTTATACTCGTTTTTTAATCGCCAACTGCGTTGAAAATACTCGCCGTAGCGTTGCTATGCCCGCGTTTTTCGCCTTGTTGGCAAAAAAACAACTCCGTATCCTCTAATCTTTTTGTTCCATAAAAGACCCTAAGGGTATCTTTACGCAAAAAACAGCATTGTTACGATCTATTTGAATATGCTGGTTACTCAATAGAAAAAATCGCTTATCTAGATTGGACAACCCATTACCCGTACCTTCTTCCAACGAGGTCCTGGGTCTAATTTTATTCTCTACACAAATATATCCCTGTTCGTCATAGATTTTCACTTCTAGGGGAAACTCTTCGGAAATCTCATTGTGCTTTACCGCATTCTCTACCAACAATTGCAGTGCTAACGGCGGCAATTCCTTTTGTAGGTTACTATCTTCCAAATTGATATTAAGCATAAATCTACCTCGATACCGTGTCTTGATTAAATAGGAATAGCTCCCCAAAAATTTGAGCTCCTCTTCCACGGTTACCATATCGCTATCTCCACTTTGCAAAATATATCGGTACATAAAAGAAAGTTTCCTGATAAAAAGAGTGGCCTCTTTATTCTCTCTCACCAAGAAATTCAAGGAGTTCAGGGAATTGAACAAGAAATGGGGGTTTATTTGATTTTTCAATGCAGCCAATTCATTGTGCAAGCTCTCGTGCTTTAAGCGCTCGTTCTCCAGTTGATTTTCTCGCTGGTATAACTGGAGCCTAAGGATCCTAGAGATAAAGAACAAGATAATGAAGTGTATCGTAAAGATAAAATTTAGGAAGTCGTTTTTGCGTTCCGAAATCTCATTTCCAATCAAGCTGGGGGCCACAAGCTTATAAAGGCTTACGGTTCCGATCAATATTCCCAGGTTAACAAGAACGTACAGCCCAATTTTAAATGTCATGCTCCTCTCTCTAAAAGCATGGCCCCAATTAGAATTGAACTGCATTACCAACCACGCAAAAAAGAAAAAGACCAATAAATTTAATATCAGTTCCTTAAAATCCGTGCCTGCAAAAACCTCAAAGCTAAAAGGCGCGGTCTTAAACAAGGATATGGAGGATGGAAGGCTCGCCAAAATAGCAAAAACAGCAGCGATCTTTAAAATTTCCGACGTTCTAACTCTTCTCAAAATCTTTGGTTTAGGAGTTGTTTAAATTTTTGACTCCCATAGCTAATGGAACGGGAATGAAGGCTTCCCGGACGTGTCTGTTCGGTCGGGAATGCAAAATTTACGGGTAAAAGATAAAGTTTAAATCACTACCTAAGTTAAAAATATAACCTTTTATAACATAAGAGTTCTAATTTTTCACGAATTTGTTACCCGCTCACACGCACAATTTACCGAATGCACCTAGGTTGATATCATTAAAAACCGGACAAGCCGTCCACCCCTGATGGGACCTGTCCGGTTGTCAAAACCAATCCAATACTACTTGCTCGCATAAGGGTTGAAATTCCTGGGCAGGTATTCTTTTGCATTGAAACCCAACTCGATGTCCTCGTCGTTTTCCAAGACTACTATATCGTCGACCTTTACGGGGCTGTGACCACCAATTTGGACAAAGTCTTCCGAAACGGGTGCCCCACCCGTACCTGTAGTTAAATACCCATAGTCTATCGAAGACATTTTTAAATTGCCGGAGGTGCTATAAGGATTAAAATTTTCTGGCAAGTAATTCTTTACATCAAAACCAAGATCTATATCTTCATCATTCTCCAGAACTTTTATATCCTTTACGTCCAAAACCTCGTAGTCCAAATTACCAAATAATTTCTGGCACTCCTCCTTGTCACCGAAGGGACATTCTTCCAATATATTGATAGCAGTTACCGGATCCACCAACTGTGGAACCTTGATCTCCTTTTGTTTCATTACAAACAAGGAAACTATTAAAACGGCAACAATACTTGCACTCAACACTGCGCTTACTTTTATCATGATCTATATATTCTAAATTGTTTTTAATGACCTTCACTAATTTTGGTACAAATGTAAGGTCACGACAATTCTGGATTGAATTGATTTTGGCCGAACCGTAGAAAATGAAAGGTGAAACGTACTATAACGAAAGTGAAATACAGAAACCAGACAGGACAATGGTTCGTGAAGGCAACAGAGGCCAGAGGTTAGATTCTAGAGGTTAGGGACAAGAGACAAGAGACTAGAGTCAAAAAAAGTTTTGAGCTATGAGTTCCGAGTTGTGGTATGTTGAAACCTGCAGCAATCAATCATCGACTATTTCTTGGCACCGAGAACCAAGACAATAAGAAATTGTCCGATCCGAGGCGGAAGCCTTGGGAAATTCTATCGATTAAAATACTTCTTGGTAAATCTCGCAATATCCAACTCTTCGGGAAGGGCGATACCATTTTCAATATTATTGAACAGCAGATTGGCGGCCCATGGCCCTATCATGACCCCTCTGGACCCAAGACCGTTTAATACGTACCTATTTCCATAAATTGGATGTCGCCCCACCAGGGGCCTCCTATCCGACACGGTTGGTCGAACCCCGGCCACCTGATCTACCACTTTGTAATCGCATTCCAAAAAAGAATTCAATTTTTCCAACAGTTCCAATCTTGCCTCTTCGGTAGGCAAATTGGACTTGTCCTTCCTTGAATATGTCGCCCCTACCCGATATAGGTCATCTCCCAAGGGAATAATAAATACGGATGATTTTATGATCCTGCTCTCCTTGAGGTCGGGCGCCTTTATGGTCAGCAGTTCCCCTTTGGTACCGTTGAGGGGCAAGTACTTAAAACTGGGGTTTTTCTTGAGACCGTACCCCTCAGCAAATACAATATTCCTTGCCTTGACGGATCTATACTCCACCGGCCCATCGACCATTTTTAGGGAACCGTAATCAAAAGTTTCCGGAATCAAGGAGGTATTCCGCAAAAGGTAGGCCGAATAGGCAGCCAGCAAGACTTTGGTAGCTACCCTTCCAGTATGAAGGACTTCGCCATAACCAAGAGGGGCATTTATTTTTGGGTTGGTATTGGGTTGTATACTTGTGGACAAGAAAGGTTGCAACAGGGGACGATCTGAGGCCTCAAACCACGAATTTTGTTCTTCCACCGATACAAACCGTCTTAAAATTGGAACCTTATACTCCAATTGCACGTTGAGCTTTTTTTCCAGATCCTTGTAGAATGGAATCCCAAAATCTAACTGTTCCCGTGCATTCCAGACCGGTTTAAAGCGTTTTAGGGTCACGGGATTGTACAACCCGCCGGCGACCAACGAGGAAGTTTGGGACCCATCGGCTATTACATAAAAACTTTTATCATGTCTCTCCAACACTTCGCAGAAGGATATTCCTGCAAGGCCCAGACCGACGATTAAATAATCTACCATGGGGCAAAATTACGGAAATAAAAAAGCCGCACGTAAGTGCGGCTTCCTATTATCTTGAATTGGAATGAAATGGGTCTAATAGCTCCACATATCCTGTTCCCGATCTCGGATGGCCTCCTTGATACGCTGGGATTCCAGAAGCTGGAACAGGGCATTGTCAGCGATGTAATCCTCGATTTTCCTATCTCCCTGCACGTTGTCCTCCTTGTAGATCGTGGCATTGAACCTTCTGGCGTTCAATATCATATCATAGGAAAGCGGCTGGGCGGTATTGCGCTGGTTAAAGACCTTGGCATCGTGGAGCACCTGCCGTGCATCCGGGTACCATACCCAAAACAAGGGCACCTTGGCATCTTCCGCGCTCATGGAATCGTCGTCGATAAAGTTGACATCGGGAGCCACGGGGGCAATTCCCAACAGGCGATACTTTAACTCCCCCTGCCTTTTGTCAAAATACCACATGCCTTTAATAAGGTATTCCTTAAGATCGGCTGCCGTAAGACTTCTTTTGTTTATGTATTCCGGAGAAATCTGCTCCCCGGCGTTCAACTGTTCATAACCACGGTCTGTCGTATCGGTCTTTTGAAGGGTAGCCTGTAAATCGCTAAACTTCCTCTTGTCCGTAAAATAGGAATCTGCATACACATCCTTGATCTTTCCGTTCTTGATGTTCTTGATCAGTACATCGTAAAGAGATCTTCTATCCGAACCGATACCCACCGTATCTACAGGGTAGTATAACGGAAAGTTGATCCTCTCGTCCAGATCTATGAGTTCCCATACGGTCTTGGACCACATGATATCCCTGTCGTCCACGTAACCGTAAGGCAACGGGGCATCGTCATCCATGGCAATCTGGGCCTCGGTCTTCTTGCCGATATCCTCTGGTTTCTTGGCATTCAAAATATTTGCCTGGGCCATCATGGATACGGGCAACAGGGTTACGCCTCCAATTAATAAAACCTTTTTCCAATTCATAAAAATCATTTTTACTAGTTTGTAATCTCAATAATAACGGGAGATACTTTTTTGAGCTTATAGCTCTTGTTGTTGGTAATATATGCTTCGATATCGAATATCTGCACATCCTCTCCCCGTTTGGCATATTTAAGCGCCTGTTTGGCACGGGCATCCAATTTGTTTCCATGTACGCTAACCGTAGGTTGGCCCGGCACCTTAAATTTAAATCCGCTAACCGCAAGGTTCAAGTCAAAATCAAAGTCCTCCAGCATTGCTCCAATCGTGGAGATCTCGAGGTTGGTCCTAGGCATTTTTACACTGCCGGCTTCTCCCCTAATTGTACCACCCGGCCTTGGGATATCCTTGATCCTAAATTCTGCGGGAGTAGATATTCGTTGACCGTCCGGCAGTACACCTGAAGCGACGATCTTCACCGTTCTTCCTGTACCGGGATTCATGATATATCTGCTACCACTAACTTTTTTAAGTCCAGAAGCAGAAGCTGTAACCTTATTATCGGGTACGCCGGGAATGGAAATGGTCATTGGGTTGGCAACCCCTCGGTAAACCACATTCATCTTATCCGCTGCAATTACGGCCGCATTTGGCTTGGTAATCGTCGCAAAGGTCGAGTTTACAGGTACCTCGTTGCGCACGCCATCGTTGATAAACACCAAGTTACCCTCAATCTTATGGTCGCCTGGGCTACCAGCGCTCACCAAGAGGTTCACTTTACCTCCCTCGAGCACATAATCGGTACCTTCGGTAAGTTTACGACCGTCCAAGGTAATATTCACCTCGTTGGGTTTGGTAGTGGCATCGGTACGTCCCAAAACAACACTACCCGTAAACTTCTCACCAGCGTAGTAGGCAGATTTTTCCTGCTGCAACAAGGTGGTGTAATTGTTAGTGTTTACCGAGGCTATTTTGGCCAGATTACCTTGAAGCATCGCCTTAAGGGCATCTTCTTCGGTGGCTTTAACATCGGCCTGAAGGGCGGTGATTTTCGTCAAGGAGGCCACCAATGGGAATCCTTCATACTGATATTGCAACCAGCCGACCTTTGTACCTTCACGATTGGTAGCCTGGTCATTGGCATCACCGGTCTCGAACCTGGTATTCACGGATGATTTAACATCATCGAAGCTCTTGCCCTGGGGCAATATTGCCGAAACCTGGCTGCGGTAATCCTTGATTCTTTTTAGGAACTCTTGTCCTGCATCACTTAGCTTGTCTCCGTGGAAAAAGCGTTGATCGAGAAAATCGGTCTTATCCATTACTTGATAATCCTTGGGATCCTCAACATCCTTGGTCATCTCCTTTTTAAGATTTTCAAGGTACGAGTAATACTCCTCGGATAAGGCTTTGATCTCCTTGGCCTTGTTGTATAGCTCAGCATACTGCTCCGGGGTGGTCTCGGCGTTCTTCTCCAAGCCACTCAAAAACGCTAGGTTGTTTTCCGTGGTCTTGACGTTGGAAGCTTCTAGTTTTTCGTTCATCAGACCGAAAGCGGATAGAACTTCCTTACTCATATTCAGTGCCAACATCGCGATAAAGATCAAATACATTAGGTTGATCATCTTCTGACGTGGTGTTTGTTTTCCTCCTGCCATGTTTTCTAATTAGTTTTAATTTATTTTCGATTTGGGTTGGTACGGTAATCGTACTAATTAGTTTCTGTTCATTGCAGAAAGCATACCTCCATAAACTCCGTTCAAGGAGGATAGGTTAGAGGCCAGGGACTCCATTTGGTCCTTAAGGGCGCTTGAATTCTGAACTACTTCCTCGTTGATCGAAGCTTGTCTACTAGCGCTTTCCAACTGAACTTTATACAAGCTGTTCAAAGACTCCATCTGAGCTGCGGCCTGAACCATTTCTTCAGAGTATTTTCTTGTGGATTCCATGGCATCAACTGTCGGTGCCATACCTTTGGCAGCCCCTTCAAAATTGCGGATACTGGATCCAAGACTTTCCATAAGGCTGGCGTCTACCCCCGCCTCTTTCAATAAATCATCCAATTTAGCGGACAAAGACGATTCAGCCTCTTTAATTTGTGCCAATTCGTCATTTCTTCCCTCACCTAGGCCTCCTCCCAATTCTGGGTATACCAGGGACCAATCGTATTCGTCATCTACAGGTTCAAATGCACTGATAGCAAAAATAAGTGCCTCCGTAATAAGTCCGACGGCCAATAAAAGCCCTCCCGTCAAAGGGCCGAATTCCCAGTGAAGGATCTTGAACAACGCACCAATAATTACCACCGATGCACCTAGGCCATAGGCCATATTAAATAATTTCTTTGTTGATTTTGACTGTGCCATAATTTTAATTTTTAATTTTTAGGTTTTTGTTAAAAATAAGGATTTGGTTAAAAAAATTTGATCAATTATTAATGAAGTTATTATTATTTATCTTCTGGTGGAGTCCTCTTCCCCCATATAGTCCTGTACGGTTCTAAAACCGATATAACTACGGGCAGAATCCTGATATTCATAGTCTCTTGTACTCACTTGCAAGTAGTAGGCAACATCTTTCCATGAACCGCCCCGGATAACCTTCCTCGCATTTTCCTGGCTAACTGCATTAGGGTTCATGGTAGATACATATTCATAGGAACTGGGGTCGTAACTAGAGTTTGTCCATTCCGATACGTTACCCGCCATATTGTACAAGTTGTAATCATTGGGCTCATAAGATCTTGCTTCTACCGTGTACAGTGCCGTATCGGCCGCATAATCGCCCCGTTGTGGCTTAAAGTTGGCCATAAAACATCCCGTATCGCTTATCACGTAAGGTCCGCCCCAAGGATAGGTTCCACTTTCAATTCCGCCACGGGCCGCGTATTCCCATTCGGCCTCGGTAGGCAACCTAAACTGGTTTACAAACTGTCTGCCCCTGCTCTTTTGGTCGTCGTTCTTAAACTTTGTCCTCCAATTACAGAAGGCCTTGGCCTGTGTCCAGGAAACACCCACCACTGGGTATTCACTATACGCATCGTGCCAAAAATAATCGTTGTGCATTGGTTCGTTATAGGAGTACTGGAAATCCTTGATCCAAACCGTGGTATCCGGATAGATCTCTAACTCTTCCTGACGGACAAAATCCTTTCTACTCCCTTTTTTGGCGCGGGCAGCAGCTTCGATATCCATCCAGTTGTACTTATACTTGAGTTGGGTAACATCGATTATCCTATACCCATTGTAGGACTCTTCCTCTGGTAGGTAAATGGAATCCATGACCTCTGAATAATACTCATCCGGATATTCCGAAGTATCCCAGACAAGGTTTTCGTCCCTATTAAGGGCACGACCCTCATACCCGGTCTCTCCCATTCCGGAATAATTATCCATCATATACTTGTCGTAAACGGACATTCTAGTGGTATCGGCATCCTTAAAGGCATATTCCCCAATTCCCCCATCTTCCGGTCCCAATCCCAACTCATCGGCAAGAATGGCCAATTTGGTCCTTACGATCGAATCCTTTACCCATTCCACAAATTGGCGATACTCACTGTTGGTAATTTCGGTATCGTCCATATAAAAGGAACGTACGGTAACGGTTTTGGTCGGTGCATTGAGAACGTGTGCAATATCCTCCTCGGATTTACCCATAATAAACGCACCACGGGGAATCAGCTCCATACCGTAGGGTTTTTCTGGGTACCATTTTTTACCTTGGACGCCCACTAGCTCTCCTTTTGTTTTAGACCCACAACTACTGAGTAAAAAAACAAATGCTATAGATGATAACAATAGCTTCTTCATACTTTAGGTTAAATTTCGATTTAAGATTTTGAATTGCAAATACAATTATTATTCTAAAACTACTTTTTGAATATTTTATTGTATCGAATCTTTTATCCTTTAAAAAAACTTCTGGTCAATTAAAGCCTTTCTTGTAGGCTTTAAACCACCTTTCGGGGATAAGTTGATTACATGCATCCACGTAGTCCCGTTCGGTGCATGGTAATAACGCAGGGGTATTGGTTTTAGTATGTGAAGATAAAATTGATGGCACCTCTACCCACCATCTTTCTGTAAGTACACTTTTATAGAATACAAGGTCGTCAGTATCCGTAGGCACCAAATATTTGGTAAAGTCCTCCTTATTTATGTGCGGGGATTCTTTGACCCTTAAGTTGGTCCCTTCTATAAAGTACCAAATAATTTGTGCAATAAGCTGAAACGACTGGGTTGAGTTCCCACTTTCATAAATACCAAAGACGGATACATTTTCACTTATGCCCGCATATCTCGCAATGGTACAAATCTCCCGACCGGTAAACCCGTTCGGGGAATAGTCGTCGGACAATCCCATTTCGCACGCCCTAATGGCATGGGTATCCACACTCACAATATGGGCATTTCGGAGTAGTGGTTCCACCTTGGTAATATCCTGTGCCAGTTCTCCCAACCTATAGGCATCAAAGAACAGGCGCTCCATAAGGTCCAGTTCTTCCTGTGCAACAAAGTAACTCTGGTAACCGATATTTGAGAAATTGAAAAGGTTGATAGGCTTGTCTTCTATAATCTTGCTCATATAGGACTGGGAAGAAATAAGTTCTTCCCCATCACCGAAATCGAACCGACTATCTACGGATACCAGATTCACCATGCTTTTAATCCCGTCGAAAGCACGATATGTGGGATAGGTGATATCCTGGGTTCCCCCAATAATTATAGGTACAATATTTTCTTCGATTAGTTCCGCAATTATCTCCTTAACGACGAAGTAGGTATCTTCCACCGTCTCCCCTTCTTCAACATCGCCCAAATCTATAAGTGAGGAATTCCAGTTGCCCATCATCAATTTATAAAACTGCATTCTAATACCCGAAGTATTCAATTGCTCGGGCTTCCGTTCAAACGCATTTCTGGATTCCCGGACCCCCATAATGGCAACGGTAGCATTCGCCAATACCGGAAGCCCTCTTTTTTCGGTGTGCTTAAATATATTTCTACCCACGGATTGGGTAGGCAGCAATTCGCAATGGGCCACTAGTTTATCCTCTACCGGGACTAAGAAATCGAATGCCATGTTTTAGGGTTGATGGTTTTAGTTTTTAGGTTACGGGTTGCGATTTTCAAAAAAACAAATAAACCATAACTCTGAACTCATAACTTTTGGTATATGTTCAGTTAAGTGAGTTATTGTGATTTTACTTACGTTTTTTTGTCTTTTGTCTATGCTCAATTTTCTGTGGTCTTGATTCTTGGCTCTTTCCCTCCACTGCACACTGGCTACTGCATACCGAACACTGCTTACTTCTTAGTCTTGGACTTTGCCTTGGACTTTTTCTTTGGGGTCTTTTTCTCTATCAAGGCCTTTGCCTCTGCCAAGCTCACCTTGGTGGCGTCTACCTCCTTGGAAAGTTCAACCTTGATCTTTCCTTTTAAAATTGTATGGCGTCCCCATCTGGCCTTTTCTATGCGAATACCCTCTTCTGGCCAATCCTGGACCACTTTGTCCAATTCCTTTTGTTTTTTTGCCTCTATAAGTTCTGCTATGCTCTCTTGTGTAAGATTGTCAAAATCGTATTTTTTTGACACATTGATAAACATACCGTCCCATTTGATAAACGGACCAAACCGGCCCACCCCTTTGGTTACGTCCTTGTTCTCATAGGTTGCAATGGGCGCATCGGCCTTTTGTTTTTTCTTGATGAGTTCTATGGCCCTGTCCAAACTAATGTCCAATGCGCTTTCCCCGGATTCCAGGGACACAAATTTTTTCCCGAATCTTACGTATGGTCCAAATCTACCTACATTGGCCTCGACTTCCTCTCCTTCAAAGGACCCGAGCTTTCTAGGAAGCTTAAAAAGGTCCATAGCTTCCTCAAAGGTGATCGTATTTAAAGACTGATCGGGCAGCAGGCTCGCGAATAAAGGCTTCTCGTCCTCCTCAACGGTACCTATCTGCACCATGGGACCAAATCTGCCCAATCTTACGGCCAGTTGTCTTCCGGTTTTTGGATCGGTACCCAATACCCTCTCCCCGCTTGCCCTATCGGCATTCTCCTCTACATCCAATACCTTTGGATGAAAATCCTTATAGAAGTTCTTCATCACCTTTTGCCAGTCCTCTTCCCCAGTGGCAATCTCATCAAATTCCTCCTCCACCCTTGCGGTAAAGTTATAATCCAGAATATTGGCAAAATGATCGACCAAGAAATCGTTTACAATGGTCCCAATGTCCGTAGGCACCATTTTTCCTTTGTCCGACCCTACGTTTTCGGTCAGTTTCTTTTCCACAATTTTGTTGTCTTCCAAAATTAATTGGGCATAGTTCCTTTCGGCACCCTCTACGGTTCCTTTTTCAATATAACCTCTATTTTGGATGGTAGAGATGGTAGGGGCGTAGGTAGACGGCCTGCCAATTCCCAGTTCTTCCAATTTTTTCACCAGGGAAGCTTCGGAATAACGATAGGGCGGTCTGGAAAACCGCTCTGTGGCGGTGATATAATTATTATTCAACTTATCACCCTGTTTCACTGCCGGGAGCATTCCATCCTGCTCCTCGGACAGATCTTCGTCATCCAAGCCTTCCATATATACTTTTAGAAAGCCATCAAATTTAATGACCTCCCCATTGGCGGTAAACTCGTCCTTGTGGGTATTGGCCTTTATCCTAATATTGGTACGCTCCAGCTCGGCGTCGCTCATTTGCGATGCCAGTGTCCGTTTCCATATCAATTCATATAATTTAGACTGATCTCTTTCTAAAGAGACCGTCTGTCGGGTCATATCGGTCGGGCGTATCGCCTCATGCGCCTCTTGGGCACCTTTAGATTTTCCGGTAAAGTTCCGTACCGTACTATATTCCTTGCCATAATTATCAATGATGGCCTCTTTGGCGGCTCCCAATGCTTCCGATGAAAGATTAACGCTATCGGTCCTCATATAAGTGATCAACCCAGCCTCATAGAGCCTTTGTGCCACTTGCATGGTTCTGGCTACCGAAAAATAAAGCTTCCTGGACGCCTCCTGTTGTAGGGTAGAAGTTGTAAATGGGGCGGCCGGGGATTTTTTGGCCGGCTTTTTATCCAGGCTGGATACGGAAAAATTGGCACCCAGGTTTTGTTTTAAAAAAGCTTCTGCCTCTTGCTTGGTGGTAAAGGCCTTGGGCAACTTGGCCGTAAATACACTTCCATCCACGGTCTTAAATTCGGCCGACACCTTAAATGTAGCCTCGGGATTAAACGCCTCGATCTCCCTTTCGCGCTCCACAATAAGCCGTACGGCAACAGATTGTACCCTGCCGGCAGAAAGCCCCGGTTTAATTTTTTTCCACAATACGGGCGAAAGCTCATAACCCACCAACCGATCGAGGACCCTACGGGCCTGTTGGGCGTTCACCAAATCGTAATTAATTTCCCTTGGATTTTCTATGGCCTTTTGAATGGCAGACTTGGTGATAGAGTTAAAAACGATGCGCTTGGTCTTTTCCCTTTCCAATTTTAGCTCTTCAGCCAGATGCCAGGAAATAGCCTCCCCCTCTCGGTCTTCATCACTTGCGAGCCATATGGTTTCGGCCTTTGCGGCCAGATCTTTTAGTTTTTTTACGAGCGCCTTTTTGTCGGAAGCAACAATATATTTGGGTTTAAAATCATTTTCGACGTCCACCCCAAGTTCTTTGGAGGGAAGATCGGCGATGTGCCCAAAACTGGACTCCACCTTAAAATCCTTGCCTAAAAATTTTTCTATGGTTTTTGCTTTTGCGGGCGACTCTACAATAACTAAATTCTTTGCCATTCATCGGTTTTTAGTATCGCAAAAGTATATCAATTTTTTTATTTTACACTTTACCTTATAGTTATGCATAAAAAAACACCCCTCATACGAAAGGTGTCAGGCGCTAATTTTTGGCGCTGCGACGGATTTTATGACAGTCGGGTTTTCAGGATAAAACGCCTTCCCAATAATTGCTACGGGCGCTTCGTACTACGCCGTTCGAACTGCAAAAGGAGCATAGCGTATAGCGTATAGCGTATAGCGTATAGCGTATAGCGTATAGCGTAAATAAGTTTTTATTTTATTTAAAGCTCAATGACACTCATCAATTTAATCTCATTCTCCAGATATTCGTATTGGAAGAGCGTTCGATCTCCCACCATCAACAAGTTCTGATCTAGCGGAATTACATCAAACGTAACGACATCCTTAAAGTGATTCAGCATATTTAAATTTTCGACATCGGTTTTATCATAAACCTTAAGACCCGAATCCCCGTCGCACACAAAAAGCTTATCCCCCTTCACCCCGAGTCCGTATGGACCATCCATCGGGTATTGGGATTTTAATTCGGGTTTTGAGATATTGGAAATATCGACTATGAACAGCCCGCTCTCGGTAGCCCCGCACCAATTGCCCCCCCTCAATGTCACATAGGCATAATCATCATCGACTACCACGGGATCACAGGCCGTTCCGTGTTGAAATTCCGATACAAAAGTTGGGGTCTCTGGATTGGAGATATCATATATATACATTCCGCGCATACTGCCCAAAAACAAATACTGGCCATAATTGAAGATGGTCTCAATGTCGAACCCGGCGTGGACATCTTCCAAATCCTTCGGGTACTCCAGATTAGAGATGTCAAAAATATTGATGTTATGGCTATCTACAGCGTACAGATAGTTGTCCACTATCTTAAATCGGGCCATGGAACCACCTTGCCCAATAGTGGAACCTTGGGCAGATTTTGCCAACGCAAAATCGGCCTCCCTTAGGAACAAGTCTTCATAATCCTGGATTCGTCTCCTTTCGGTCTTACTGGTCCAACCCACAACGATTTCCTTGTCGTAGTCCACGTCTTGCCATTCAAAAATGTCGGCTTCGGCAGGCCAAAATACATTTCCTGCCAGAACGTTTTCCATACGGTTTAACATTTTTATACCGGAGATTTCAGATATATCCAGGACAACGAGGTCATTGAGACTATCGGCAAACAGATGATCGTCCTTTACGGAGATATCTACATTGCCCGGAATTTTAATAAAGGCAATTTTTTGGGGGGCCTTGGGGTCCGTGTTATCCAGCACGTGTATGCCCCTGTATTTATCGTTGACAAAAATGTAGTTTTTGTAGGCATAAATCTTGCCCGATTCTTCCACTGGGAGGGGAGCGACGATATCTACACTACTCTTAAACCCAGCTTTTGAAATGGTTATAGGACGCGCCACCAAATAATCTGCAAATTGGCTGTCGTCATCCGTATCGTCACACGAGATAAAAGCCATTGGCAGTACAAAAAGAAACAACAACAGGTGCTTTTTCACAACGTAAAAGATTAGGGGTTACCTATAAAGGATGCCAATTCTTGCAACAGGTTGCGTTTAACTGCAAAAATAAAAGTTGGTTACCAAAATTTTATATAAGCTTAGGGATGGTTCAAATATTCATAATAAACCGTAAACTTTTAACCAATCCCTAAACCCCTAGAAAAAAATCATTCCTCCAAAGGCACGTTCTGCCCGTTAAAACCAACGCCATCCTTATATATAAAATACAAGGGGATCTTGGAGAGCATTGCGGTGAACAATATGCCAATACCACATAGAATGATGCCCAATTCGGCAACGATTCCCATGACGATTATTAACCCAAAAATGACCAACCAGTTCTTGTTTCCCAATTGAAAACCGGCCTTCACTATTTCCATGGGCGACATCTCTGGCCGAAAGGCAAAAAATGCCGGAATTAGGGATAGGGGCACAATAAGGTACAATAGCCCAACGCCGCACAACAAGGCTCCTATAATGGAAAGGCCAAAGGCAATCAACCCCAAAACGATCATCTTGCCAAAATATCTTCCTTTAAAAAAAAAGAAATAATCGTCGGCGCCTGTTGCTCCGCTATCCTTTTGTTTACAAATCCGAAGAAATGCCGATGTAAACGCAATAGAAACTACCATTGCTGCCATTACAATAATTGGCAAGAAAACGGCCATCCATATTATTGCGGGAGTGCTCATTTTATCCTTTCCCAACATATCGGGGTCCGAAATTCCCATAAAGACCAGAGGAATGTACAACAAAAGGTAAAATGGCACAAGGCATACAAAAGTTAAGATCAGCGTTAAAAACCCCTGCAACCATACCTTTTTAAAAAGATCGAAGGATCGACTCATAATATCCCCAAAACCCAAGGGTTTGCTTCCAGCGATTATTTTATTCAAAGTAGTGGCATCCATAGTTCATTCTTTAAAAGTTACACGGTTGAAATGTATAAATAATTATTAAAAAGTCCTGTCAAATTGTCACTTATTTGTATTAAATATTATCTTTGCAGCCCTATTTGGAAAGAAAACCAAATAATTTTTAACATGGAAAATATGATTGACGAATCGGTTCAAGGAAATACGTTGTCTTTAGAAAGCAGCGAGGACCGCTCCCGCAAGCTTTATATTGAAAGTTACGGGTGCCAAATGAATTTTTCCGATAGCGAGATCGTTGCCTCCATCCTGGCCAAAGAAGGATTTAATACCACCCAGGAGTTGGAGGAGGCCGATTTGGTCCTGATAAACACCTGCTCCATTCGGGAAAAAGCCGAACTTACGGTTCGCAAACGCCTAGAAAAATTTAATGCCGTAAAGAAAACGCGTCCCCATTTAAAAGTCGGGGTCCTTGGATGCATGGCAGAAAGGCTAAAAAGCCAACTGCTAGAGGAGGAAAAAATAGTGGATATGGTCGTAGGACCGGATGCCTATAAGGACTTGCCAAACCTGGTACAGGAAATCGATGAAGGCAGAAATGCCGTGAACGTACTCCTCTCCAAGGATGAAACCTATGGCGATATTTCCCCGGTCCGCCTAAATTCTAACGGGGTTACCGCCTTTGTCTCCATCACCCGGGGGTGCGACAATATGTGTACCTTTTGCGTAGTGCCCTTTACCCGCGGTAGGGAGCGTAGCCGCGACCCCCATTCTATCTTAGAGGAGGTAAACGACCTGTGGCAAAAGGGCTTTAAAGAGGTTACCCTGCTTGGGCAGAATGTGGATAGTTATTTATGGTACGGCGGCGGGCTGAAAAAGGATTACGACCGAGCTTCCGAAATGCAACGGGCCACTGCCATCAATTTTGCAAAATTGTTGGAACTCGTAGCCATGGCACGGCCCAAAATGCGCATCCGTTTTTCCACCTCAAATCCACAGGACCTTACCTTGGACGTGATCGAGACTATGGCCAGATACAACAACATATGCAATTATATACATCTTCCCGTACAGAGCGGCAGCAACCGGATCCTTAAGGCCATGAACCGCTTGCATACCCGAGAGGAATATTTTGATCTGATCGATAATATCCGGAGAATAATTCCCGAATGTGCAATTTCTCAGGATATGATAGCCGGCTTTCCCGGAGAGACCGAGGAAGATCACAGGGATACGTTGTCCTTGATGGATTACGTGAAATACGATTTTGGATTTATGTTTGCCTATTCCGAACGGCCTGGAACTCTGGCCGCCAGAAAATTGACAGATGATGTGCCCGAAAAAGTCAAAAAAAGAAGGCTGACCGAAATCATTGACCTACAGCGAAAACACGGTCATTTTAGGACGCAGCAACACTTAGGAAAAGTCGAGGAAGTTCTTATAGAAGGTACCTCCAAAAAATCGGATGACCAATGGATGGGACGCAACTCCCAGAACACAGTGGTGGTATTCCCAAAGGAAAACTATCAAGTGGGCGATTTTGTAATGGTCAAGATAGAGGAATGTACCTCGGCCACCCTATTGGGCACGGCTATAGGATATTAGGACAATAAATAAGTCAAACTAATCCAACACCGGGAATCTAGACGTTGTCCTGAAACTTGGTTTTTGATTTTAGGTTCAAATAAATGGAGAGCATTCAATCTATAAAACAACGATTCGAGATCATCGGTAACGATGTAAAACTCAACCGTGCCATAGAGAAGGCCATGCAAGTGGCCCCAACCGACATTTCGGTGTTGGTTACGGGCGAAAGCGGTGTTGGTAAAGAGGTGATCCCGAAAATCATCCATTCTCTCTCCCATAGAAAACACGCCAAATATATTGCGGTAAACTGCGGGGCCATCCCGGAGGGCACTATAGACAGTGAGCTTTTTGGCCATGAAAAAGGAGCCTTTACAGGAGCTACGGCCACTAGGAGCGGATATTTTGAAGTAGCCGATGGCGGCACTATTTTTTTGGACGAGGTGGGAGAATTGCCCCTCACGACCCAGGTACGACTACTAAGGGTATTGGAAAACGGGGAATTCCTTAAAGTAGGATCATCGCATGTTCAAAAGACCAACGTCAGAATCGTTGCCGCCACCAATATCAATATGATAGAAGGGATTAAAAAAGGAAAGTTCCGGGAAGACCTCTATTATAGATTGAGTACCGTAGAAATACACATTCCACCCCTACGCGACCGAAAGGACGACATACATTTACTTTTTCGCAAGTTTGCATCGGACTTTGGCCAGAAGTATAAAATGCCAACCATCAGGCTAACCGACGATTCCGTGCAGCTGATAGTAAAATATCGTTGGCCTGGCAATATTAGACAGCTGAGGAACATAGCCGAACAAATATCGGTCCTAGAGGAAAAAAGAGATATTTCGGCCTTTACCTTGAACAGTTATCTGCCCCATGCCAATGATTCAAATCTGCCCGCAATAGTTCAGCAAAAAAAGAAGGAGGGAGATTTTAGCAACGAAAGGGAAATCTTGTACAAGGTGCTTTTTGATATGAAAGGAGATCTGAACGACCTGAAAAAACTGACCCTAGAGCTCCTAAAAAACAACGATTCGGAAAAGGTACAGGAAGAAAACGAAAACCTTATCCAAAAAATATACGGCACCAAGCGCGACAGCACAACAGAATTAGAGGAGGACGATGCTATGGAAGTCCTTCAACTTCCCGAGCCACCCATAGAAAAGACTGCCGACAAACCTCACCCAGCCGATAAATATCATTTTGCGGAAGAAATAGAAGAGGAAGAAACCTTATCGCTACAGGACAAGGAAATAGAATTGATAAAAAAATCCTTGGACCGTAACAGGGGCAAAAGAAAAGCGGCCGCGGCAGAGCTCGGCATATCCGAAAGGACGCTGTATCGAAAAATAAAGCAGTACGACCTTTAAATAAGGATAAAGAAAATAGACAAAAGAACAAAGCGTGGGAAAGATCAAACTTATTTTTGTATTGTTGGTTGCAGCTGTAGGTACCACAGGCTGTGGCGCCTACAACTTTACCGGGGGCGATGTGGGGACCGCCAAGACCTTTCAGGTAAACTATTTTCAGAATTACGCCACCCAAAGCCCTGGGTCTACCATAGAGCCTGGATTGGATCGCGACTTTACCCTTGCGCTTCAAGATCTGATACAGAACCAGACCAGCTTAAGCCTGGTCCCATCGGATGGAGATTTGCTCTACGAAGGGGAAATCGTGGAGTACCGGGTGTCCCCGATGACTGCAACAGCCAACCAGACAGCGGCACAAAACCGTTTGACAATGAGCGTAAACGTACGCTTCTTTAACAATACCAAAGAAGATGTGGATTTTGAACAACGGTTTTCCTTCTTTTATGACTATCCCGCCAATTCCCTATTGCAAAGCGTAAAGGACGAAGCCCTCCAGGTAATATTTGAACGGATCACCCAGGATATTTTCAATAAATCCTTGGCGGATTGGTAACAGTTATTGGTTGATGGTTGATGGTTGATGGTTGATGGTTGATGGTTGATGGTTGATGGTTGATGGTTGATGGTTGATGGTTGATGGTTGATGGTTGATGGT
>JAIRBC010000043.1 GCA_022008415.1 Cerina litoralis | reverse complement strand
GGACCCGCGAACGTCCCGTCCCGGAAGGCCCAGACCAGTCCGAAAAGGACCAGAAGAATTGCCAAAATGAGGGCTTTTTGTCTCATGGGGTTAAAATTCCATTGGGAATCTTGTGAAAGTTAATGATTTTTATAAATTATTTTACTTATCCTCGCCTAAATAATAATCTATCGTTCGCTCAACCGTACGCTCCTCGGCCAATTCTAGAAGTGATCTGTTTACCTCATGGACTAGGTCGGACGTTAACGGAAATGCAAAACCATAACCTTGCTTATAGTATTCTGCTTTGGCTATGTACAACTTTTCATCCATATGGTTTTTTAGAAAATACAGTAATTGAGGCCGGTCGTACACCACGGCATCCACTTCTTTGGCATTTAACTTGGCAATAGCTTCGTTAAGATCGGTTTCAGCTACTTCCTTACAATTGTGCTCTTTTAAAAAGGCCTCCGCCGGCGAACCTAAAATGGTGGCCACATTCTTTCCTGAAAGCTGTTCTACGTTAGTTATGACGGAGCTACCGAGGCCCGATAGCGTTAACGTACTCGCTATCCCAGCAACCATTGAGGTCGCAAAAATTATAGTAATCACCATCCAAGCTCCCGCAATTATACGGCCACGCAATGTAATTGGGGCCATATCGCCATAACCGGTGGTACTCATGGTTACGATCGCCAGCCACATGCCGTTTCCTATACCTCGTATAGGATCGGGGGGAAATTGTTCAGGGGATTTTTTGCGTTCAGCCAACCAAAGGAGTGTTCCTACAATAGCGAGAATGGACAAGAACATACCCAGTGCAACCAACAATTTAGCGCTAAAGAATGGCTTGATCCTCTCCCATAAACCCGGCTCGCTCTTACGCGAAACTATAGCTAGGCTCGACTGATAGTAGGGTTGGGAAAATCTCATTCGCGCAACGCGTAGGGAGGTTATACTTATGGGTCCCACCACCAAATCTAACGAACCGTTATCCAAAACATTTAAAGCTTCGTGTACCGTATTAAAGGTCCTATAACGATAAGGCCAATTTTTTTTGTTCGCCAAATCTTCCCAAATCTCTATAGCAATCCCGTGAAGATTCCCTGTATTATTACTGCCGAGTACAAAAGGCTCATTACCGGCTACCCCAACCGACAAAGTGTCTTTTGGAGGTTTGGATGGTGGGGATTGGGCAAGTAGGGGTGATTCAAGAAACAGAATTGCGACGCAGAAACAGGCAAAAAAATACGATATTGGTCGGTGTTGCATTTATTTTATTTGGGTTTACCATTATTTTGGGAAAGGCCAATCGCGACGATTATGAAAAAGAGCATCATAGGGGTCAATTTGGCTTTAGGGTGTACACCTTTGGTAGCACGTAAGGCGCATGGCAAATAGCACATCGGAATGGTTTTGAAGGGACAAATATCCAAAAAACTTAAACAATCACAATATACGTGGTAGACTTTTGTTCTATTTCATTAATTCTTAGGATCTTGATTTTTAACCGTTTTCGAGAATTGGCTTATCATCTCTTCTGGAAATGGGATCAGGATGGTAGAGTTTTTTTCGGCAGCGATTTCGGACATCGTCTGATAGAGCCTCAGTTTTATGGCCGAAGGGGATAGGTCTATCAGTTTGCCGGCCTCCAATAATTTTCCTGCGGCCTGCTCCTCGGCCAGTGCGAGTATAACCTTGGCCCTTCGGGTACGTTCGGCCTCCGCTTGGTTGGCCATCATCCTTTTCATATTTTCCGGTAGTTGAATATCCTTGATCTTGACATCGATGATATCGATACCCCATTTCTCAGTTTCATGCTCCACGATCTCTTTTATGTTCTGACCCATTTCTTCCCGTTTGGACAAGATTGTATCCAGTTCCACTTTGCCACATACGTCCCTTAAAGCGGCCTGGGAAAGTTGGGTAATCGCAAAATTGTACTCTTCTACCTCCAAGACTGCCTTCTCCGGATCGTTGATTTGAAAAAAGACTACCCCGTCTATACTACAGGGCACGTTGTCCTCTGTCATCACTTCTTGGGAAACAATGTTGAAGGTGATAACCCTTATGTCGACCTTTTGAATGGTTTCAATAAAAGGAATAATCCACCTAAGACCTGGTTGTAGCGTTTCGATATATTTTCCAAACCTAAACTTCAGGGCTCTTTTATATTCAAAGATTATCCGTATGCCGCTAAAAAGGAATAGAAATAAAATAATGCCTAATAGGAAGAATGGGCTCATAATTATTGGGTATTTAATTATAGAAGGTTAAGCGGGTTGGGGTTCCTTAAAGATACGCAAATAAAGGAGGATTGCAAAATAGTTGACCCCAATAGATCAACCCCATTTGAAAAATTATGGCGGGGCAACGGCAAGGTGAACTCCATTACTTTTAGGAATTTCACTATCTTGTCCTTCTTAAATTTTAACACAAAAAACCAACCATGCCCTTACTCATTGTCATACTAGGTATCCTGGTACTGTTCCTGTTGATCGTTAAGTTTAAACTCAACGCCTTTATAGCCTTTATCATCGTTTCCCTTATTATCGGAATTACTGAAGGGATGCACTTGGAGGCCGTTGTAGATTCAATACAGAATGGCATTGGGAATACCCTGGGTTTTCTGGTCATGATATTGGGATTTGGGGCAATGCTCGGCAAATTAGTGGCAGATAGCGGGGCTGCCCAGCAGATAACCACCAAACTGATCGCCAAATTTGGAAAGAAAAACATTCAGTGGGCAGTTATGCTGACTGGATTTATCGTGGGAATACCCATGTTTTACTCCGTTGGATTCGTTATTTTGATTCCCTTGGTGTTTACGATAGCGGCCGCTACCGGACTCCCCTTGCTTTACGTAGGCCTGCCCATGCTCGCCTCCCTTTCGGTCACCCATGGCTACTTGCCCCCCCACCCTGCCCCCACGGCCATCGCGATAATGTTTAATGCGGACATCGGGAAAACCCTGGTCTATGGAATCATTGTAGCCATCCCTGCAATAATCGTGGCTGGCCCCTTGTTCTCCCGAACCTTAAAAAACATAAACGCCACCCCCCTAAAGGAATTTGTAAACCCCACTATTTTCAAAGAAGAGGAAATGCCCAGCCTTGGAATTAGTATTTTTAGCGCGTTGCTCCCGGTCATACTCATTGGGCTTTCTACCGTAGTAAATCACTTTCTAGTGGATGGATCCACAATAAAACAAATTGTAGGATTTATCGGAAATCCCGTTATAGCAATGTTGATATCGGTGTTGGTGGCCATCTTTACCCTAGGCCTGGCCCGAGGGAAAAAAATAAGCGAGGTCAACCATTCCATTTCCAGTTCCATTGCCGGGATTACCATGGTCTTACTTATCATTGCCGGGGCAGGAGCCTTGAAACAAGTCTTGGTAGACAGTGGGGTAAGTGATTATATCGCCGCCCTTATCGAAGGTTCCAGTATCGACCCGTTGGTAATGGCCTGGCTCATAGCGACCATTATCCGAGTTTGCGTAGGGTCGGCCACGGTGGCCGGACTCACTGCGGCCGGTATTGTAATGCCTTTAGTGTCCAGCGGCACTGTAAACGCGGAACTGATGGTTCTGGCCATTGGATCCGGAAGTTTGATGCTATCGCACGTCAATGACGGCGGGTTTTGGTTGTTCAAGGAGTATTTTAATCTGTCCGTCAAGGACACCCTGAAATCATGGACCATAATGGAAACCACGGTCGGGGTCATAGGATTGATAGGAGTGTTGGTGTTGGAACAGTTTGTTTGAAAAATAACGTAGAAAAGAGAGAAAAGACAAATTACAAATAGAAATGGTAAATTTGAAATTGCACGCCTAACTTATGACATCAAATTAAAACTTTAATTAAATGAAAAAATCACCTTCGGAAAGAATCATAGAACTCGGATTACAACTGCCCCCTGCCCCAAAACCGGCCGGACTTTATAAACCAATTTTAGTGGTGGATAATTTCTTGTACGTATCCGGACAGGGACCTATAAAGCTAGATGGCTCCTTAATGATAGGCAGGGCGGGCGATGACCTAACCATGGAAGAAGCCAAAATGGCCGCTAGGCAGGTAGGACTGACAATGATTTCCACCATCCAGACCCATTTTGGGAGCCTGGATCAAATAAAACGGTTGGTAAAAGTCCTGGGCATGGTAAACTGTACCCCGGAATTTGGCAAACAACCATTGGTCATCAACGGATTTAGCGAATTAATGTCCGACGTTTTCGGATCCGAAAACGGGGTGGGCGTCCGAAGCGCAGTGGGCATGATGCTTCCGGACAACATCCCAGTGGAGGTGGAAGCGGTTTTTGAGTTGAAATAAAATTTGAGAACGAAAACTTTGACAACCACAAAAACCAGTAACAAGATCCTCGAAACTTGAAACAACAGAAAAGCCCTTCCATGAACAATTTAGAATGGTATAAAGTTAAGGACGTTCACAATGTAGTTACCCCTGCTCTCCTTATCTATCCGGAGCGGATAGAAAAAAACATCCATAAAATGATCGGGATTGCCGGTGGGACAGAACATTTAAGGCCCCACATAAAGACCCATAAAATGGCCGAAATCATCAAAATACAAATGCATCGAGGTATTCACAAATTTAAATGTGCCACCCTAACCGAGGCCAAACTGTTGGCACAGTGCGGGGCCGAAGATGTTTTGTTGGCGCTTCAGCCTGTTGGTCCCAATATTCAGCGCTTTTGTGATTTGATGGAACAATTTCCCAATACCGAGTTCTCGACCATCACAGACAATGAGACATCCATCGAAGCCTTTGATCAAATTGCATCATCCATAAATAAAAAGATCGCACTGTGGTTGGATGTCAACAATGGAATGGACAGGACGGGAATTGTTCCAGGCAACAAGGCCATCGAACTGTACAAAGCCATTGAAAAAAATCCGAATCTGATCGCCAAAGGGCTACATGTATACGACGGACATATCCGTGAGTCCGATTTCGACCAAAGGAAAAAAATATGTGACACCGATTTTTCACCCGTATTAAAATTAAAAACCGATTTGGAAAAGTTGGGCATAAGAGTCGAAAATATTATTGCCGGTGGTACCCCTTCGTTTCCCGTTCACGCAATGAGAAAAAATATAGTGACAAGCCCTGGGACCCCCATGCTCTGGGATGCGGGATACGGAAGGTCGTTCAAGGATCTGAATTTTTTATATGCCGCGGTACTCCTAACTAGAATCATCGGCAAACCCCAGCAAGACCTGCTCTGCTTGGATCTTGGTCATAAATCCGTGGCATCGGAAATGAAATTGCCAAGGGTAGATATCCTGGGATTGGAAGGGAGCGAGCAAATTGGTCAGAGCGAAGAACACTTGGTGGTCCGATGTAAAAATGCCGATAACTTTAAGGTCGGAGACGTTTTTTACGCCATCCCCATACACATTTGTCCGACGGTATCCAAATATCCAGAAGCATTAACGGTGGTCGATGGCCGGGTTACCGGAGCCTGGAAGGTAGCGGCGAGGGACCATTGAATTCCGCTGGAATAGAACCAAGAAACAAGACCGAAGAGCCAAGACTTAACTAGTTATTAGCTATGATTTATAAAATTTGTTATTTGAAACGCCATACCCCTTATTTTACAAACTCACTAGCCCACCGGAAATCATCGATCCATTAACACAAAAAACACCAAACATAACAATACCATGTTTATATTCGATGCCCATTTAGATCTATCCATGAACGCCATGGAATGGAACCGGGACCTTACGTGGCCGGTATCAGAAATCCGTAAAAGTGAAATAGGGATGACCGATAAGCCCGATCGCACGAAGAATACCGTTTCCTTGGAGGCCATGCGCAAGGGAAACGTGGGGCTGTGCGTTGCCACCCAAATTGCCCGTTATGTAAAAAAAGAAAATGCCCTGCCGGGCTGGCACTCGCCCCACCAAGCTTGGGCGCACACCCAGGGCCAATTGGCATGGTATCGGGCAATGGAAGAAATTGGCGAAATGGTACAGATTATCAACAAAAAACAATTACAGGACCACCTGGATTTATGGGAAACTACAGCCGGAAAGAAACCCATTGGCTTTATCCTGAGCCTGGAAGGGGCAGATTCTATTGTTACCATGGAACATTTAGAGCGTTCCCATAACCAGGGACTGAGGGCTATTGGCCCTGCTCACTACGGTCCGGGCACCTATGCCTACGGCACCAATTCCGTTGGCGGTATCGGAGCCAAAGGAAAGGAATTGCTAAAAGAAATAGAACGCTTAAATCTGATTTTGGACGCCACACACCTTTGCGACCAAAGCTTTTGGGAGACTATGGAAGTGTACAACGGACCCGTTTGGGCAAGCCACAATAATTGCAGAAAGTTGGTTCCTGGCGATCGACAGTTTTCGGACGAACAGCTTACCGAACTCCTTGACAGGAATGCGGTAATCGGGATGGTCCTGGATGCCTGGATGATGGTCCCCAACTGGATAAGGGGGAAATCGACACCAGAGGGGATGGGGGTTTCCTTGGAACATACGGTACAAAATATAGACCACATATGCCAGCTCGCCGGCAATGCCTTGCACGTGGGAATCGGCACCGACCTGGATGGTGGATTTGGAAAGGAACAAGGGCCGGCCGACGTGGATACCATTGCCGACCTACAAAAAATCCCAGCCTTATTGGCCAACAGAGGCTACACCAAAGAGGATATTAAAAACATCATGCACCAAAACTTTATACGCTTTCTTCAAAGCGTTTGGGACTGACCCGTAATTGCCTGTTGCGATTCCCACATCTAAAAGTGGTTAACACCTTTTTCCTTACCCGGTATTGTCTCATTCCCGACCTTGCCCCATCGGGCGGGAAGCCGATATTTTCGATTCCATATATAAATTTTAAATCCCTTTTCAGGGAAAAGGAACCCCTATATCGATTTTAACACCAATTTAATTCCCTGTGGCAAGGTATTTGTTATTTTTATCCCCTGGCAAACATCGAGGCAGACCTAATGAGATATTCCCTTTTTATTATAGCTGTTATACTTTTTAGCTCCAAAAGTTGGTCGCAAACCGATTTGGGCACTTCCCGGCCCCTAAACATAGAAAGTAATAATAATCTGGACTATAAAACAACCGACCAAGGTACTTCCCTTAAGATTCCCTCCATGGTGGAACCCAAAAACCCCAACCCCAACCTCCGGGAATCCCTAACCCAACGAAATGTGAAAATGTTGCCGGATCGGGAGCTTGTGGACGCTGGGAGAGACCTAAAATTGGATCCCAAGATATATCCCAAGGAAAATAAAGAGGACAAGTCCTATTACGGGGACATGTACTTAGGTGATGTAAAGAGCAACGGCAAATTTGTAGGGGTAGTTTGCCGAGATCACGAATATGTGGACGGGGACCGGGTGAGAATTTATCTCAACGGCAAAGTTGTAGACCCCAACATGCTGTTGACAGGAGCTTTTAAAGGCCTCAATCTAGATTTGGAACCTGGTTTTAACCGACTGGAGTTCGAAGCCATAAATCAAGGTACTTCGGGGCCAAACACGGCACAAGTGAATGTTTTTGACGATAAGGGACAATTGATAATGGCCAATAAATGGAACCTGTCTACCGGGGCCAAGGCCACCATCATCGTGGTGAAGGGGGAAGGGGAGTAAGCAGTGTTCCGTAGGCAGTATCCAGTAGCCAATGTTCAGTGGGCAGTTGGCAGAAAAGAAAGTTCAAGGTTGAACGAAACCTACCCTTAACCCTTATCGATCAGCTCCGCGATAAACCCTAAATCTATATCGGTAAAGTCCCTAAAAACATAGTTGGCATGTGAGAGTATTTGCCCATCCCCTATCCCGATACTAGTCATTTTTGCTGCATTGGCAGCCTCTATACCCGCCACGGCATCCTCGAAGACCACGCAGTTCCGGGGATCGACTCCCAACTTATTAGCCGCGATTAAAAAAACTTCGGGATCGGGTTTGGCCTTGGTTACCTGGGTACCATCCACCACAAAATCAAAATAGTGCGACAACCCCACCTTTTCCAGGATAGGTTTGGCATTTTTACTTGCCGAACCTACGGCCATTGGCATGTGGTGCAATTTTAAGTACTGTAATATTCTAGGAACATCGGGAAGGATCTCGGACGCGTCCATTTTATGGATATATTCTAGGTAATCCCGATTCTTTTCCGCCATCCATTCTTCGAACTGCTCGGGAGTTGCCTTGTAGTTCCCCCATTCCAATAGCAACTCCAAACAGCGTTTGCGGCTCACTCCCTTAAATTGCTCATTGCTTTCCTTGGAAAAGGGAATCCCCAATTGGTCCGCCAATCTCTTCCATGCCTTGTAATGGTATTTCGCGGTATCGACAATTACCCCATCCAAATCGAATATAAAACCTTTTTTTCTCATTTGTTGTGGGTTAGTGGATCAGTGAGCTAGTGGGTTAGTGGATTCAGGGTTTCTAGTTTCTAGTTTCAAAAAATCATAGCTCATAACTTTTGTCTTGGTTCTTGGTTCTTGGCTCTATGCAATGGTTTAAAATAAAAAAACTAAACTTCTAACCCATAAACCTTTTGCATTTGAATTTGATACTTGATAATCCCCAGCCCTTAATTTACCGTGGATTCCCTTTCTACTAGGGTCGCTTTTAGAATTTCAATCCTGTAGGTGTCTTCATCGGCCTCACTTTCAATTTTTTCGACCAGCATTTTGGCAGCCATCTCCCCCATATCCTCCCCGTGCTGATTTATTGCGGTTAAGCTTGGGGTGGCGTACTTGGACAACAGACCATCGGTAAAACCTATAAAAGAAATATCCTCGGGAACCTTTATTCCCGTTTTTTGTACGAACCGCATACATTGAACCGCAAAAACCTCATTGACACACAAGACGGCATCAATTTTATTTTGACTGAAAAATTTCTGGACAACTTTTTCGTCGATATCGATATACGGTAGTTTTAATACCAGATTCTCCGCAATTTCAATTCCATGCTCCCTCAATGCCTGAAAATATCCTTTGGCCCGTTCGTCACTGACGTTTAAAAAATTCTCCGAAGTAATCAAAGCTATTCTTTTTCGTCCAGAATTGACAAACTTGTTTACAGCTTGGTAGGCGGCCTCCCTGTCGTTAATTATCACTTTATCGCAATCGATCTCATCCGTGGCCCGGTCAAAGAATACCAGTGGAATACCTTGATCCATTACCTCCCTAATATGGTTATAATCATTCTTTAGCTGTGTTTCAGAAGACAGGGACATGATAAAGCCATCTATACTGCCGTTGGCCAACATTTCCATATTGATCACCTCCTTGTCAAAACTTTCGTCGGATACACATACGATTACATTGTAGCCATGGGCGTTGGCAAAATTTTCAATTCCCCTTACCACCGTTGCAAAAAAATAGTGGACAATATTTGGAATGATCACCCCTATGTTCCGCGTTCGCTTGTTCTTAAGACTAATGGCAATATTATTGGGCCTGTAATTATACAGTTTGGCAAAAGCCTGTATTTTTTCTTTGGTGTCATGGCCAATTTCATCACTGTTCTTCAACGCTTTGGAAACCGTGGAGATAGACACATCCAACTCCTTGGCGATGTCCTTTAGGGTAATTTGTTTCTTCAAAACTTTATGCTAAGGTAATAATAGGAACACGAAATTTAGTCAATAATGCGGACACGCCTCCCATAGAAGTGCTTTTTAACATTGGGAGAGCAAATAAATCTACTCGGGGCTACGGTACGAAAAAAAGGCGTTACCCGACAGACCGCCAGCCCGACAAGTTTATTCTCTCGGGGTACGGGCAGGAATGGGCGAAAAAGAGCTCCCAAAGCTTCGGGATTTAGCGAATGGAAAAAGTTTAAACCACCTCATCAAATAGTTGGGTACAAAAAAAGTATTATAAATAGCAAAAATAATATTATTGTTAAATAAATGTTATATTTGAACGAAATTTATAAATTTGATATCCTATCGATACGGTACTGTTAATTTGAGATTTTTTAAAAGGATGAACTACAATCTTCCCAAATCGAAAAAAGTTATCAACACGAAAACGGTTTCGTTGCCACCCACGCACGGTAATTAACGTCATTAACATTCCTTTTTAATACATTTAACATTTTATAGAAATTCTAACTCAACTCAAAATTAATTATCTATGAAGATTACTTTTCGAAAATGCTTGTTGCTGGTAGGTGCATTGTTGTGCATCGGACTTGTAAAAGCTCAGACGGTATCGGGAACGGTTTCCGATTCCAATGGCCCTTTACCGGGTGCAAGCGTCTTGATCAAGGGTACGACCAACGGTGCCCAAACAGATTTTGACGGGAACTACACATTAAACAATGTGGGCAGTGATGCCACGCTGGTGGTTAGCTATATTGGCTTCAAAACCCAGGAAATTGCCGTTAATGGTCAAACAACCATTAACGTAACCATGGAAGAGGATGCAGAAGCATTGTCCGAAGTGGTCGTGGTCGGTTACGGTACCACAACAAAAAAGGATGCTACGGGCGCCGTAGACGCCATCAATGCCGATGACATTACTACAGTGGCCTCAGCGAACCCTGCGGAGGCTTTAAGAGGAAAAGTAGCCGGGGTACAAATATCCCAGACGAATGGAGAACCAGGAGGCGGGATCAACATCCGTGTCCGGGGTAATTCTTCGGTCCGTTCGGGCAATGACCCACTGATCGTAGTGGATGGTATCCCACTCGCAGGAGGAAATATTTCTGCTGGAGGATCGGACATTGGATTGGGAAATTCGGCTCCAAAAAGCGCGCTTAACTTTATTAACCAGGACGACATAGAGTCTATTACCGTACTTAAGGATGCTTCTTCCACGGCCATATACGGATCCCGTGGTGCCAACGGGGTGGTCATTATTACCACCAAGGGAGGAAAATCCGGAAAAACACAATTCGACTTCAGTACTAGCCTAAGTATATCTAGCCTTAGGGGAGATATCGATATGATGAACGGGGACCAATATGCCGAAAGGGTTAATACGTTGGGCCTAAGCGAAGATTTTGGCAGCAGGAGCTATGACTGGAAAGATGCTATTTTACGAAATGCGGTAAGCGAAGATTACAACCTCGGTATCACCTTTGGCAACGAGACCTCGAGCAACAGGGTTTCCTTTGGGCTACAGAATTCCGAGGGAATAATTCAAAATACGGGTATGCAAAGGTATTCCATAAGTTTTGACAACAAGAGCACCGCGTTTGATGGCAGACTGACCATCAACACCAAAATGGACTTTTCCCAATTGGAGGACCAGGCCGAGCTTACCTCGGACGACGTAGGTTTTATTGGTAATATCGTCGGCGTTGCTTTGTATTGGAACCCTACAAGGGCTCTATATAATGATGATGGCTCCTATAATACCGTGAGCAATACGTATTTAAACCCAGCGGAGTTATTGGACGCCTACGACGATCAGACCTCAACCTCCAGGATCTTGGCGAGTATTGCGCCAAAGGTCAAAATAACCGACGATCTCGATTTTAATATGGTGATCGGCGTTGACTATTCCACCTCGGAAAGAAGCAATTCCCTCGCGCCCAACTTTCATTTACAAGGAAGTGATCCGGATGAAAGAACAAACCCTAACGGGGATCCCGTAGGTGGTATTGCATCTGTGAGTACGTTGACCCGTTTTAATAAAACATTCGAAAACTATTTCTCTTATAGCAAGATCTTATCCGATGACTTTTCGTTGAAAGCCTTGTTGGGGTATTCTTACTATGACTATAATGTGGAGAGTAAATATATTTCTGCCAGAGATTTTAACGTAGCCCAGAAAAACCTGATCGACAACCTGGAAGGAGGTCTTAACAGTCAATTTAGAGCTTCCTCCTCAAGGTCCAGAAACGAACTGCAGTCCTTTTACGGAAGGGTCGAAACCGTCATTATACAAAATTTGTTGGTAAACGCATCCCTAAGGATCGATGGTTCTACCCGTCCTGGTGCCAATGAAAAGTACGGTACGTTCCCAGCTGTGGGTGCCGCCTACAAATTCATTGATAATCCCGACGGTGCTATTAACAACGTAAAGGGACGTTTAAATTGGGGTATTACGGGGAACCAAGAATTTGACAATAATTCCGCCTTGTTCGTAGGACAGTATGAAAATACCAGCTTTGTCACCCAGACCAACGTAAACCCCAACCTAAAATGGGAAACCACTACCTCCTATGGGGCTGGGGTCGATTTCGTCTTTTTGGAGAACAAACTTTCGGGATCTCTTGACTACTTTTACAAGGAAACCAAGGATTTGATATTCCCGACCGATCCAGCCGGGGGAGTTCCAGGGGCTTCCATCAAGAAGTTTATCAACCTGCCCGGTACCTTGGAAAACAGCGGAGTAGAATTTGCTTTCAACTACGATGCCATCCAATCTGAGGATTGGGATTTCTCCCTTGGAGGGAATATGTCCTATATCACCAACAAGATGAAGGACTTTGATAGGACCGAATTTACCGGCGAACTCAGTGGACAAGGATTAACGGGTGCATCATCACAAATAATCACCAACAACGAGCCCTTGTATACTTATTTTACCAAAAGTTGGGCAGGTTTTGACGAAAACGGACTGTCTACCTTCTACAGGGCGGACGGCTCCATAACTACCCTGGCCGATGCCCCAGAAATGCTGCTTTCCGGAAAAACGGGACTTCCTAAGTTAAATATTGGTTTTAACACCAGCCTTAGGTATAAGCAGATCGACTTTACCACTTCTTGGTATGGCCAGTTTGGGCATTATCTATACAACAACACGGCCAACGCCTATTTTTATACCAGTGCCTTTAACGGGGGCCGGAACATGCCTTACTCTTATTTGTCGCGAGGTCAATCGGCCAACGACGTGGCAACGCCATCTTCCCTGTACCTCGAAAAAGGAGACTTTTTTAGATTGGCCAATTTAGGATTGGGCTATACTTTTGACATGTCGGGTTCCAAGTACATCAATGGTTTAAGGGTGTTCTTTAACGGTTCCAATCTATTGACCTTTACCGGTTATTCCGGATTCGACCCCGAAGTATCGGTTGCCGTATCCAACTCAAACGGAGTGCCATCAGCCGGAATCGACTATTTGGGCTACCCCAACAACAAAACGTTTGCGTTTGGTTTAAATCTTAAATTCTAAAAAAAATAAAATGAAAATTAAAAGATATTTATTTACAATTTGCTTGGGCGGTATGTTGTTCTATTCCTGTACGGATCTGGAAGAAGAAGTACTGGACGGTGTAAACGTAAAGGAAGCCGCTTCAAATTATGCGACCAATAATGTAGATGCCACCACTTTGTTGAATAGTGCCTACGAAGCCATGCGGACACCCTATCAAGATCAGGCGCGATTGATGGCACTGGACATTATGTCCTCGGATGCCATGGTAGGTCCTACCCGTGGGGGCGACTGGGACGATGCCGGGGTATGGAGACAATTGCATACCCACACTTTTGGCCCTACGCACGGGTTTAACAAAGACACCTATAATGATATGTACAATGCGGTCAACTCGGCCAATTTGGTCATTGGATCTAGTACCGCCACCCCAGTACAGGTGGCCCAAGCCCGGTTCTTAAGAGCTTTGCACTACTATCATATTATTGATCTGTGGGGCTCTGCCGCGTACCGCGAAATAGGGAGCGATACCAATGCCGATGCGCTTGTATATCCACGCAATGAGGCTACCGATTGGGTCATTTCCGAATTGGAGGACATCATGGGCACCTTGCCCAGTGCACCCGATCCTACCAAGGCCAATCAAAATGCGGCACATTGGCTGTTGGCAAAACTTTATCTAAACTACGGCGTGTTTGCAGGCGATCCTGCGGCTCCTACTTTTGATACCGCAAATATGGACAAGGTGATTGCCAACATAGATGCTATTCAAGGGGTTTCCTTGGCCGCCGATTATTGGGACAACTTTATCCCCAAGAATACGGAAACCTCCTCGGAATTGATTTTTGTAAACCAAAACTTTGGAGGAGAATCTTCGGGACCGGTACGTTCTAGATGGTTTATGGGACAACACTACAACCAGACCCCTTCCGGCTGGAACGGGTTTACCACCTTGGCCGAATACTATGCCAAGTTCGACCCTTCGGATGAAAGGATTTACAAAGAATTTCCAGAAATTAACGCCGACAATGGATACAATGTAGGTTTCCAAGTAGGACAGCAATACGGTCCCGGAGGTCCAGGGGTCGGACCCGCATTGGAAGATCGTTTGGGCCAACCCTTGGTATTTACCAAGGAAATCCAATTGATTACGGGTGGCGCTACCTTAGAAAGCGCAGGTATCCGGGGGGTTAAATACGTTCCCGATAACGCTGGAGGCGACAATGCCGACAATGACTTTGTTATAGCCCGCTATGCCGATGCCCTGCTGATGAAGGCCGAAGCCCTGGCCAGAAAAGGAGATTTTGCCGGAGCGCAGACCATCGTCGATACGATGACAGAGGAAGGCAGTACCCCTGTAAGTTCCGTAGATGATATCTATGCCGTCAGGGCCCGTGAATTATGGTGGGAAGGCTGGAGAAGAAACGATATGATCCGTTTTGGAACCTTCTTAAACTCAAGGGAGTTGAAACCATATGAGTCCGACCCCAAGTATTTGTTGTATCCAATTCCATTGGCAGGGACCACAAATCCAAATATTAGCCAAAATCCTGGATACTAGAATTTAGTTTTAAAGTGTTTTTTTAAGGGGCCGCCCGGTGACGATTATCACCGGGCGGTTCTTTTTTGGCACTAGGGATTGCCCTTTATACTGCTGCTCCCCATTATTACTTTAACGAAACGTTGGTCTTTATTGGCATATAAACCTCGGCCTTCCATTCTAGCTCATCGCCCCCCATCATAGGATTGTCATAGAAAAATTCTACCGGGGTCATTTCTACTTCAAGATTATGACGTTTGGCATAATCGTTAAGCGCGAACCACGCTCTATCCGAGATCCTATAGTTGCCGTGGTATATTGCCTTTATAGCTTTCCTGCTCGGATAATTTTTAAACCGAATGCGACCGTGTTCGGGTAAGCTATCCAATTCATTGACCGGAAACATATAATTAAAGGTAATGGAGTCTTTTTCTACGTTCCAGTGCGTAACTTCCAAGGTGGGCTTACCCAGAATTTTAAAACCGTGCTCCCGTAACCATCCCAAGATCCCGCCGTTATTGGCGATCATGTTCCGTGCCTTTTGGGCCAAAGAACTTTTGATCTCCACGTAGGCATAAAACTTCCCAGGTATGGTATCTTCCCCGGCGACATCGACTTTGAACCTATTTAAATGGGCATCCAATCCTTTTTTAAAATCGGACATCTTTGAAATCAAGATTTGTTCCAAAGGAGGCTTTTTAACGATATTCTCTAAACGTGTGATGACGCTATTTTCCAGATCCTTGATCCGTGCGGTTATTTTGGTAACGGAATCGTTGAGGCCCTCTAGCTTCCATTTAAGGTTTATAATACTGTCCCCAATTTTTAGGTTCTGATCTAGATGCGAAAAATGCACCCCCTTGGAATCTATAACATTGGCCAAGCCCCGCTTTCCCAAAGCCTCCTCCCAGTCGCTTATGGCGTAATAAACGGTACCTGGAGCCGTTCTTGCGTTGAATGTAATTTGATAATCGTAGGTTTTTATAAAAAGGTAATAAACAAACAATCCAACCAACAGCAACATCCCCAGTCCCACATAATTTCTCAATCTTAGCATAGAATTATTTTTTTCCAAGTTCCTTGCCCCGTCTTAGAATTTGTAAAGTTGTACCTCACCCTCATTAACGGTGACCAAAACGTACTTTTCGCGACCTACTGTAATTACATTTAGATCTCTGACCGCCTTCTGCATAAAATCCAATCCTATTTGACTCCCGCGAAGTACGGTGCCTTCATCCTTGATCAACGCCCCGTCAAATCCGTCGTACCTTCCGTTATAAGGGGTCACCCCAAAGTAGTTTCCAGCAGCCAGGGCTTCGTCCTTGGAGTCCCCGTCAAAATCGGCTACTAAAAACTTATTGATGGGGGCGAGCTGTAGATAATTGGAAAAGGGATAAAAGATAAACTTCCCATTTTCATTCTTGAGATATCCAGATTTAAGGGTGTTTGCCGTGTACAACGTTCCCTTTTCCAGCAAGTCCTTGTCAAATATTTCATATAAGTCCTTCCCAGCAAATTCCTTGTAGGTGGGAAACTTCTTTTTTACCAAGGAAACCAACTGGCTAGACAATTCGTCCAAACTTGCCACAGGGTAGTATTTTCCGTTTTCCTCGATGGCCACAATAGTCTCCGTGGCCGAATTGTGGTCAAAATCACCATAGTACATCAGCATAGGAAACTCTTCAGTCGCCTTAAACTTGGTATTGGTACCCCAATTGCCCAACAGATAGTCCAAATCCCCGTCCCCATCGATATCGAATGGTGCGATAGACTGCCATAGACCGTTCAATTTTTCAGAAAGGTAAATTTTTGTCACATCTTTAAACCCACCTCCTTCATTTTTGAGAAATTTGGGCTGCATCCACTCCCCGACTACGATCAGATCCAATTGCCCGTCATTATCAAAATCGGTAAAAATGGCATCGGTTGCTATTCCCAACGATTCCAAAGCCTTCATTTTTTGAATTTGGAACTTGCCACCGTCATTCTTCAAGATATAGGAAGGGGCGGTATGGCCAAAATCCAACGGATTGGAGGAATTCCCTACAAATATATCCGTATCCCCGTCGTTGTCATAATCGGCAAGGGCCAAGGCAGCGCCATTGGTGAAATACTCCGGAAAATCCTCTTTTATCATCTTATTTCCTTCCATCTTGTACATTCTATCCCTAATAGCGGGCGTGTGTCCCTTAAATTGGGATCCGCCGGTTACTACGAACAAATCGGAATTCCCGTCCTCATCAAAATCCGAAATGGCAGACCTTACGTCTTCGTAAATCCCTTCCGATTTCTGAAAGGCCGAATCCATTTTTACAAAGGAAGAATCCTTTTGCAAATAAATTTGGGGCAGATTTCTGGACGATGCCCCAAAGAAAACATCCTCTTTTCCGTCCTTGTCCAAATCCCCAACAGCGGTCGCTGGTCCACGATCGGAAACCCGGTAAGGAATCAATTTTTGAAAGTCGAAGTCGATAAAAGGATTTTCCTCATGCCTATAATCCAGTCCAAGATTTCCCTCTACTCTACTAAATATTTCTGTTGACGCGGCCAGGGGTTTGCCAACGACACATTTGGTTTCGTCATAAGCAATTTTTAATTTTTGGTCGGTTTTGATGTTTTTCAAACCCTGTACCTTCCCGTTGGGCCATGTAATAAAGAGAGAATCAATTACCCGTTGGGTGCCCAAACCAAAGTGGAGTATGGGTTCCGATGAGGACTGGAAACCGCGGACCGTATAAAGTTCCTTAAACTGCACCTTATTTCCCGCATATAACGCCACCTTGGCCCCAATACCAAATGGGTTTCTATCCTTGTACTTTAAGCTTACGATCAAGGAGGCATGTTTTTTGTCGGTTTGGTTGATATAAAGCGTGGGCTCCAGATTTAAATTATTGGTCACTAAATCCAAATCCCCGTCGTTGTCCAAGTCCCCATATGCCGCCCCGTTGGAAATTATAGTGTCCTTGGAAATCCAAACTCCGGATTTATCGGTAAAGGTAAGGTCTCCGTTGCCCCTAAAAATTCTGTTGTTCACAAATCCGGAAGGCATGAGTTTTAACGCCTGTTGGTCTACCAGTTTGGTGTTGTCTAACTTATTGCGAATCTGATCGTTGGAGGTGAAATTGATGTAATCCAAATCATTGGGCCGCTTGGGAATACCGTTGGCAACAAAAAGATCTTCCTCGCCATCTTGGTCATAATCGTTAAAAAGGGCACTCCAGCTCCAGTCGGTAGCCGCAATTCCGCTCAAAAGTCCCGCTTCGCTAAACGATCTGCCATCGTTATTGATCTGCAGCATATTACGGGAATATTGATAGTGGTATCCCAACTGGTTGATGCGCATCTCCAACATTGCCACGTTATCATCACCGGCCGAGGCTTTTAAGACCCTTTCGTCATCGGGGAGCATATCCAGGGATATCAGATCGGGAAAACCGTCGTGGTTGATGTCGGCAACGTCGTTGCCCATAGAAAAACGGCTCGTATGTCCAAAATACTCCTTGCCCATCTCGGCGAAGGTCCCATCCCGATTGTTCACATAAAAATAATCGTCCTCGTGAAAATCATTGCCCACATAAATATCCGGATAGCCATCTTGGTTAAAATCCGATATTGCGACCCCCAGCCCATATCCGTTGGGACCCCCGTAGATACCTGCTTCGGCACTCACGTCGGTAAATTTGTTGCCGTCGTTCCGCAAGAGTTTGTCCCCGCTTTCGTAGGTCCTATTATTTCTTATTTCGGCCTTCCCAAAGGAAGTCTGATTATGGATGGCATGGTTTAACAGATAGATGTCCAGATCACCGTCCAGGTCATAATCCAAAAAAGCGGCCGAAGAACTGTAATTGTCCAGATCCAAACCATAAGCGGCCGATTGTTCCGAAAAGGTGCTGTCCCCCTTGTTGATAAACAGTTCGTTATGCCCATCAAAACCGTTGATGCCCACAACGGCCAGTACGTAAATGTCCAACAGGCCATCCCCGTTTACATCGGCCATGACAGCTCCCGTATTCCAGTCACTACTTCCGGCCACGCCGGCGGTATCGGTAATATCCTCAAATTTTAGGTTTCCCTTGTTTAGATACAATTTGTTCTTTACCTGGTTTCCCGTAAAATATATGTCGGGCAGGCCATCATTGTTGATATCCCCGATGGCAACCCCTCCGCCGTTGTAGTAGTAGAGATAATCCAAAATATTTAGGTTTTCGCTTTCTGTAAGTGCGTTTACAAAAGAGATCCCCGAAGTGTCCCCGGAAACGGTCTTAAACAAGGTTTCCTTTCTGGAACAACCCGAAAGCCCCAAAATGCAGCAAATACCTATAATAATTACTTTATTCATACGAATAAATCTAGTTTAATTTTAGAAACAAGGGCCAAGACAATTTAGGTTCATCCCACCAAAAATTTGGATTTTGTTAGTTACATCCTTACTTCGTTCTTTGTTCTTTACCCTGGTTATTCATTGATTGCAAAAATTTTTGGAGCATCGTTATTTCGAACGGCGATAAAAATATCCTTCCCGTTCTTGTTGTACAGCCTGCGGATGTGTTTTACCTCTCCCTTAACAAAAAAACCTGACGCCGAATACGGCACCCAATTAAACCCGCCTTTTCCATCGCCCAAAAGCACGCTGCCGTAATTGGAATCCAGTTGCGAAAACTGGGGTTTAAAGCCATAATTATTGCCGCCTAACAAAAGGTCCATATTCCCATCCTTGTCCACATCGCTACAACTTATCCCGCAAACACATGAAAATTGGACCTGGGCGGGCAAGGCAAGAACCGTGAATTGATTGTTACCATTGTTAAGTGCGATTACACTTTTGGACTCAACAGCAGATTTCACAATGGAACGCCGAAGGACATCGGCATCAAAGAGATCGTCAATGGATTTTTTGGCGTATTCCGAATTGCGGAGGGATTGTTTTTTTAGTGAGCTTATTTGGGAGGTCAATTCTGCCTTTAGTGGGATCGGAACATCTTTGCCGTTGATATTCCTAGTCGTAATCTGCTCTATGGTACCGTTATTGTCGAAATCGTTGACAAACAGTTTCATAGGTTTTTCGGCAGAGGCTCCGTAGGGCATATTATCCCCTTGGTTACCGAGGATCAAGTCTAGATCACCGTCCCCATCAACGTCGGCAATTTCCACGGTGTTCCACCAACCCGTTAAGCTATCCAAGGATGTTTTCTCTAAATGTAACCGCTTCCCGTTGTTTTTAAAGACCATTGGGGCCATCCAATCTCCCACCACTACGAGATCTTCTTTCTTGTCCCCATCCACATCGGCCCATTTGGCGCTTGTGATCATCCCCACGTCCTGTATATCATAGGCCTTGCTTTCCGTAACATCCTTAAAGGTGGCATCGCCCATATTCTCCAGAAGTAAATGTTTGGGGTTGATACCGTAAATTCCCGGTACGCTCCTACTTCCAATAAAAACATCCATATCCCCGTCCCGATCAAAATCGGCAACCGCAATTGTAGAGACATTTTGCTGGGTGGTCGGCAAAAGGGATTTCTCGGTAAATTCTCCCCTTCCGTCGTTAAAATATAACCTGTTGTTATAATTGGCATTGTCATCCGGATCATTGCCCCCGGTGGAGACCAGAAGATCCAAATCGCCGTCCCCATCGGCATCGAAGAAGGCGGCCGCCGTATCTTCCATAGAGGCATCGGCTTGAAAGATTCCTTGTTTGAGTTCCCTTAGCTTTCCTTGGCCGGTCTGGGTATAAACCTTTCCAGGTTGTCCTTTGCCCCCCCCTACAAAAACGTCCTCATTCCCATCCTTGTTCACATCCCCGACCGCCATTGCGGGTCCTTCCCTCGAAAGCATTTTAGAAATGAGGCCCTCGTAATTAAAATCGACATGAACATCTTCCTTGTGTCTCTCCATGGTTTCGGCAACCTCTCTAAGCAAGGGCTTTTTACCTTTAGATTGTAATTTTGGGGTCGATTTGGCATCTTTTTGATCAAAGGTAATCGTCCGATTTACCTTTACCCTTTTTAGGGTTTGCTGCGTTTGGTCTGGCCAATGAACCGCGATGGAATCTACTTCTTCGGTATCCCCTAGACCAACGGTAAGGGTGTATTCCGTGGAGGACTGAAATCCCCTGGTCGGAATAAGTTCTTGTCTTATTATTTGATCCTCGATATAAAGCTCGGCTATGGCCCCGACACCAAAAGTGTTGTTGCCCTCCCCTTTAAAATTTATCTTTAAGTAATTTTTGGGGTCCGTTTCCTGGGTGTTGTTCCTAAAAATGAAAGCCTGTTGGTTTACGTTGTTAACGATTAAATCCAGATCTCCGTCGTTGTCCAAGTCTCCATAGGCAGCCCCGTTGGAGAAACTTGGGATATTAAAACCCCAATCGTCGGTCCTATCTGTAAAGGTAAGGTCCTGATTATTCCTGAAAGCATAATTGGGAATAGGATTGCTTGGCATTTTATTGATAATTGAATCCTTCTCCTCCATTTTCCCGCTAATCATCATTTTCTGTATGATGTCATTGGCAAAGAAGTCTATAAAATCCTGATTGGTAAGATCGTGGTAGATGCCATTACATACGTAAATATCCTTGTAGCCATCATTATCCATATCGAAAAGCAAGGCGCCCCAGCTCCAATCGGTTTTTGAAACGCCCCCATAATTGGCTATTTCGGAGAAGCCGTTGTTCCCCGTGTTCAACTGAAGGGAATTTTGCATGAATTGATGGTGAAAGTCGAGGTTTAATTTCCTTTGATATACGTCATAAGATTCAAATTGGGTAGTGTTCTTGAGCCGTGCGTCATTTTCTGGAAGCATATCCGTTACATAAATATCCGGCTTTCCATCATTATTTATATCCTGCATATCGGCCCCCATGGATGCCAGACTGGTATGGGCGGTCCAATCTTCCACTTCCTCCTTAAAAGTGCCGTTCTTCTGATTGATATAGAGGTAATCTCGCTCATAAAAGTCATTGGAAACATAAATATCGGGGAAAAAATCCCCATTTACATCCCCTACGGTAACCCCAAGCCCAAAGCCGATAAGGCTTCCATAGATTCCGGCATTCTCGCTGACATCCACAAATTTTCCATTGTCGTTGCGCAGTAATTTATCCCCGCCTCCCTTCAAAACTTCGGGAACATCCCAATCTTTTGCCCTGAGTTCCCTCTTGTTAGAGAAATTAAGGCTGTTTACGGGAATAAAGCTATTGTTTAAGATATAGGCGTCCAGATCTCCGTCATTATCATAATCGAAAAAAGCGGCATGGGTCGTAAATCCACTATCGGCCAAATTGTAATCCTCTGCTTTTTCCGTAAACGTCAGATCCCCATTGTTGATAAAAAGCTCGTTCTTTTGGTTGTCGCCCTTTATGTTCCCTGCGTTACATACATAAATATCCAAGAAGCCATCGGCATTTAGATCAACCATAACAACTCCGGTAGACCACGCTCTATTTCCTTCTGCATGGCTGGAGGTCGAAATATCCTCGAACTTGAGATTTCCCTTGTTGAGATAGAGCTTGTTCTTTCCAAAATTGGAAGTGAGGTAAATATCGGGAAGGCCGTCGTTGTTGATGTCGCCGATAGCCACCCCGCCTCCGTTATAAAAGTTGCGATAGGTAAAAATATTGAAGTCCTTTTTGTTCTCGATCTTATTTACAAAATCAATTCCAGTGGTCTCTTTGTCCAAAAGGCTAAAACGGGTATTATCCGGTTGCTTAATTTCCCGGTTATCCGATTGTTTGGAAGATTCCTCGCAGGACGACACCATCCCCAAAATGGACGTGAGGATAAGTACATAAATAGATAACCTAATGTTTTTCATTCTAATTTTTTATTGTCTCAAGCGTTGTTGAATCGTCTGTCCCTACCTCCCTTAAAAGAAGCGGAGTACTGTTGTTTATCCCGATTATTAAATTGGGTTTATCACTTATCCTAATCTTTTTTGCGTTCCTGGCCGGACCTGATATATCAAAGTTTTGGTTCGATGCCCATGTGAAGCCTCCCTTCCGGTCATTCAAAAAGATGATCCCGTGCATGGCATCCATTCTACCCAAATGTGTGCTTATCTCATAGTCGTTGCCCACAAGTAGTACATCCTTAAACCCATCTTTATTAAAATCATCGACCAGTATATCGTTTACTTTGGAGGATTGGGCCATGGTTGGAAGATCTATCCTTTTAAACTGGCCGTTCCCCAGATTTTCAAAATAACTGCTCCTTAAAATATAGACTTCCTTCTTATCGGCGGCTTGCAGCTTCTCTTCAGAAAACAGATCGTTCAGAGAAGCCTTGGCAAAGCTCTTGAAAGAAAGGTACTTTTTGTTCAAAAAAGGCATTTGCTTGGTCAATTCTTCCTTGGAAGCAAAGGGGGTTTCCCTATCACCATGAAAATAGGTCACCAGTGGCTCTATGGTTCCATTCCCGTCAAAATCGTACCGATACAGCGTGATAGGCCTCCGCTCAGACGCCTTAAACTTACTGTTGTCGCCCCAATTACCAACCATAAGATCTACATCGCCATCGTTGTCAAAATCCTCCGCCACTACGGTATTCCACCAACCGTTGCTCCTATCTAACCCGTCGTTGCCCCTTCTAGTCAAAGTCTTACCATCGTTATAAAAAAGGGTAACCGGCATCCATTGGCCAACGGCAATGACGTCCTTATATCCGTTCTGATCCAAATCTACACACACAAAATCCTTGACGTTGCCCAACTTCTGGAAATCTCGGGAAATTTGGGCAGTAGCGTCCCTAAAATTCCCGTTGCCATCATTTTTAAAAAGATATTGGACCGGGGTTTTGCCAAATTCCCACGGCACCTGATCCGATGTGATCACCACATCCAAATCGCCATCATTGTCAAAATCTACCGCCCCTACTTTGGAGGCATTCACAATTACACCCTTAAACTGAACGGTATCCTTGACAAAGAATCCTTTGTTATTACGATATAGCCTTGGTCTAAGCTGTCGGCCATTTCTATATTCGTTACCGCCGCTCACAACCAGAAGATCCATAAATCCGTCCCCATCGGCATCAAAGAAAATCTGGGAAACATCCTCGTTTACGGCATCTGCCTCAAAAAGAGCTGGTTGATAAGGCAAAAACGAGCCATTTGTATCCTGAACAAATAAAACGGACGCCTGTCGTTTGGCTCCGCCAATAAAGAAATCGTCGAGGCCATCATTATTGATATCCCCTACTGAAATCCCCGGACCTGCGTTGGTGTTGGCAAAGGGGACCAAGGGATCTCTATTGAATTCCACGGTAGACGATTCTATATGCGTAAACGGAATCGTTGCGTTGCTATTGGCCAGGTAATTTTGGCTCTTTTTATTAGGGGTTAGATAAATATTCCTATCGGCCTCTTCGTAAAGAGCCGTAATTTTCCGATTGGTTCTCACGGATTTTAAGGTTTGATATTTGCCGCCGGGCCAAATTATCTTTAGAGAATCCAAAATAGAATCCTTACCTAGCCCTAAATGGATGGAAGGGGGTACCGCCGACAAATATCCCCGGGTTGGAAAATTATCCGCCGATACGCTGGAGGTTCCCTTGTATGCAATAATCTTTGTTCCTATCCCGAATCGGTTGTTTGCATGGCCCTTAATCGTTAGGTCCAAAAAGTTGTTTTCCCTTTCGGAAGTATTTTCAAGGACATAGGCAACTTCGTCCACATTGTTCACTACCAAGTCTAAATCCCCATCGTTGTCCAAATCGGCATAGACGCAACCGTTGCTAAATGAGTCTTCCTTATGGAACCAGGAGGAGGTAACATCGGTGAAAGTGAGGTCCCCGTTATTTTCAAAGAAATAATTGGGCACTTTCTTTGCTGGCATCTCCTCAATAAAGGCCATATCTTCCTGGGTCATCCCTTGATTTATCCGTTTCTGGATATTATCGTTGGCTATAAAATTGATAAAATCCATGTCATTGGTCGCCCCTTTTATTCCGTTGGATACAAATAGATCCTTAAAACCATCGTTGTCAAAATCGGCCAATAGCGCACCCCAAGACCATTCCGTTGCCGAAATACCGCTTAGATTGCCGATCTCGGCAAAATTCCCATTACCCAAATTTAAGTGCAGCGTATTTTGCATATACTGGGGGGCATATCCATTTTTGAGATAATATTCATAGGTTGCAAAAGGATACTCGAGACCCGATGTTTTGTAGGTTTCCAGGTTTTCGGGCAACATGTCTAAGGAAACGATATCGGAATAACCGTCATTATCGATATCCGCTATATCGTTCCCCATGGAGAAATGGGTGGTATGACCAAATATTCTTTCGTCGTGGGAAATGACCTCCTTAAAACTCCCGTCCTTTTGATTGATATAACAATAGTCGTTTTCAAAAAAATCATTGCCCACGTATATATCGGGATATCCATCATTATTAAGGTCTCCGACCCCCAAACCAAGTCCATATCCGATTCCCCCCTGATAAATACCGGCATTTGCGCTTACGTCCACGAATTTGTTGCCCTCATTTTTGTAAAGTCTATCTCCCGACAGGGAATCTATCTCCATCCGCACGCTTCCCTTTCCGTTGTTTCGGTTTGGATGTACGGAATGGTTCATCAGGTACATGTCTAAATCCCCATCCAGGTCATAGTCGAAAAATGCAGCCTGGGTAGAAAATCCAGAGAAATCCAAACCATATTTTGCAGCTTCTTCCTTAAATGTCGGGATGCCATCACTTTTTATTCCCTGGTTTACAAAAAGTAAATTCTCGCCCTTTATTCCCTGATAATTTCCAACTTTGCAAACGTATATATCCAAAAGCCCATCATTATTGATATCTACATGGGTAACCCCAGTGGTCCAATTGCCCTTGTTTGTAATATTGGCCGACCCGGTAACATCCTCGAACTTTAAATTCCCTTTGTTCAAATACAGCTTATCCTCCCCTTGGTTGGACGTAAAATAAAGATCCACCAATCCGTCATTGTTATAGTCGGCCGCAGCTACGCCGGCACCGTTATAATAATAGAGATACGTAAGGATATTCAACTGTGGAGTATCTTTCAATTCATTTTTAAAGACAATCCCCGAATCGGTAGCCGGTATTTTTCTAAAGCGCTTACCCTCGTTATTACTACAGGCATTCAGAGAAAGGCATATTGCCAAAATAAATAGGGAAAATCCTCTCATTGTTCATCAAAAGATAGGCGCGCAATTTAGCTAAAGTTTCAGGGAATAGGGAAAGTATGCCGTTAATTAATCTTTCGTTAATCTTTTTTGACTACCGCCCCTATTTATAACAAATTACATCCAGACCATTTGCCCCATATCCATAAAAGCAATATCTTTCGATTCCGATTTTAAACTGCAAATAATCTGTAGTTGCGGCTGGCAATAAATAGTTTTTGGTTTCTGATGTTTCAAGTTTCTGGTTAAAGCCATGAATTTGTATGCGAACTTGACTATTTTAACTTTTAACTTTTAACTTTTAACCAAAATATGTACTCCATTGGTTACGACATAGGAAGCTCCTCCATCAAGGCCGCCTTGGTCGATACTGCCACAGGAAAGAGCGTCGCCGTACTCACCGAGCCAAAGACCGAAATGGGCATGAAGGCCTTAAAGAACGGGTGGGCAGAACAACATCCGGACGAATGGTGGAAACACGTGTGCAACGCCACAAAAAGGCTGCTCAAAGAAAACAATATTGACCCCCAGAATATCACGGGCATCGGGATTTCCTACCAAATGCACGGGCTGGTCGTGGTGGATAAGGAAGGAATTCCTCTACGCGACTCCATAATTTGGTGCGATAGCCGTGCCGTAGGTATTGGCCAAAGGGCTTTTGAGGAGCTGGGAGAGGAAAAATGTACCGCCCAACTGCTGAACTCCCCTTCCAATTTTACCGCCTCCAAGCTTAAATGGGTCAAGGAAAACGAACCAGAGATCTACGCTAAGATTTACAAGTTTATGTTACCCGGGGATTATGTCGCGTACAAGCTTGGCAATACCATTTGTAGCACGACTTCCGGACTTTCGGAAGGCATTTTTTGGGATTTTTCAAAAAATTCCATCGCCGACTGGCTCTTGGACCATTATGGTATCGACAAAAGTCTGGTGCCAGAAATTAAAGGCACTTTCGCAGTTCAGGGCCTTGTTTCCGCCCAAGGAGCGGCGGCATCTGGCTTGGCGGAAGGAACCCCGATTTTGTACAGGGCTGGCGACCAGCCCAACAATGCCCTTTCCCTAAATGTTTTCAATCCCGGGGAGGTCGCCTCCACAGGGGGAACTTCGGGCGTTATATACGCCGTTACCGACAATCTATCCGTAAAGGAAAGTGCGCGTGTCAACAATTTCGCCCATGTAAATTATAATGCCAAAAAGGCCCGGATCGGCAAATTGCTCTGCATTAACGGGGCGGGCATACAATACCGTTGGCTTAAGGACAACCTCAACGTGGGTTCTTACGAAGAGATGAACGAATTGGCCGGCTCGGTGCAGATCGGATCGAACGGGGTCACCATCCTTCCCTTTGGCAATGGAGCCGAACGTATGCTCAACAACAAGGAACTGGGTACCCATATTGGCAATGTCAACCTCAACAACCACAGCAAGGCGCATTTGTGCAGGGCCGCGTTGGAGGGCATCGCCTTTTCCTTTGTTTACGGCAT
>JAIRBC010000042.1 GCA_022008415.1 Cerina litoralis | reverse complement strand
CCATTAACCATTAACCATTAACCATTAACCATTAACCATTAACCATTAACCATTAACCATTAACCATTAACCATTAACCATTAACCATTAACCATCGACGACAAAAACGATAATGAAAAATTTGTTGGTACAATTCTTAGTTGTCTTTATTTCATCAGTAAACTTACTGCAGGCAAGAACGATTCCCGTTTGTTCTACGTGCGAGATAAAAACCATCAAGGAAGCTATTCTTCAGGCGTCCGATTTGGATACATTGCTGATCAAGAAGGGCATTTATAGGGAATTTAACATCCACATAAACAAACCTTTGACCATTCTTGGGGAAGAATATCCGGTTATTGACGGCGAGGATAAGGGCGAAATTATAACCATTACCGCCGATAATGTTACCTTGGACGGACTAAGGGTAATGAATGTGGGCACTAGCTACACCACGGATTATGCCGCTATTCGTTTAATAAAATGTAGGGATTTTGTTATTAGAAATACAATCCTTGAAAAGCTCTTCTTTGGAATTTACCTAGAAAAAGCATCCCATGGCAAAATTTTAAACAATAGGATCAAAGGTGATGCAGTTGACGAGTTTGGATCCGGGAACGGTATTCATCTGTGGTATGCCAAAAACATTGAGATCCGCAGTAACGATATCCAGCACGTAAGGGACGGCATCTATTTTGAATTCGCCGATAATTGTATTATCAAGGACAACTACAGCCATAACAATATACGATACGGACTTCATTTTATGTTCTCTAACCACGATGTCTATGAGGGCAATACTTTCGAAAAGAACGGTGCCGGGGTAGCCGTAATGTTCTCCAAGTTTATCAATATGTACAGCAATACGTTCAAAAATAATTGGGGAACGGCTTCCTACGGACTCTTGCTCAAGGAGATCAACGATGCAGAGATTATTGGCAATATCTTTGAAGAAAACACCATTGGCATCAATATAGAAGGGACAAACCGGATCGTGTACAGCGATAATAATTTTATCGGGAACGGATGGGCCCTTAAGGTTCGGGGGGCGGTCTATACCAATTCCTTTGTCAACAACAATTTTTTATACAACTCGTTCGACCTGTCGTACAACAGCAACCTAAACGATAATATTTTTGACAAAAACTACTGGAGTGGTTATACGGGTTATGATTTGGATAAGGACGGCATTGGTGACGTGCCCTATCGGCCGGTACGGTTATTCTCCTATATCGTGAACCGAACCCCGGAAACCATTATACTTTTGCGAAGCCTTTTTATGGATATCATCGATTTCTCCGAAAAGGTGTCGCCGGTCTTTACCCCGGACAATTTATTGGATGCCAATCCGGTGATGAAGAAAATAAATACAGAAACAAGAATCTAGAGACGAGAATTAAGACCAATAGATGCGGTGCAAAAGGAGCTATTTTTGGACTTAACTTAATACGGGGCACTAATTACGTTGTACTATAAAAAATGATCGACATACAAAATCTACATAAAAAATTCGGAAACAATCAGGTACTGGCCGGGTTGGATCTGGATATTTCAGAGGGTGGTATTTTTGCTATTCTGGGTCCCAACGGTTCGGGAAAGACCACGCTGATCAAAAGTATTTTGGGGATGGTAGTGCCCAATAAAGGCAACATCCTAGTTCAAGGCCAAAATGTCAAAAATCATTGGGAGTATCGCCAACAGATCAATTACCTGCCCCAAATAGCGAACTTCCCTGGCAATCTTTCCGTTAAGGAACTGATTCGGATGATCAAGGATTTGCGGCAAAAGCCTAGCGAAGAGAATACTTTGTTAGACCTTTTTGGGCTTAGGACATTCTTGGACAAAAAACTGGTTACCCTCTCAGGCGGAACCAAACAAAAAGTAAATATTGTCCTGACCTTTATGTTCGACAGCCCTTTGTTGATATTGGATGAGCCTACCACCGGATTGGACCCGGCTTCACTCATTAGGTTAAAGACATTGATCAATGAGGAAAAGAAAAAAGGAAAAACTATTCTAATTACTTCCCACATTATGCAGTTCGTCGAGGAGATGGCAGATGAGATCGTATACCTGCTCGAGGGGAAGATTTATTTTAAGGGGAACATTGAACAATTGAAGTCGAAGACCCAACAAACTGATTTTGAACGTGCCATTGCGGCCATATCCGAGGAGAATGTTTAAGATTTTAAAATACGGCTTTTACGATTTAATGCGTAGCAGATGGAGCTATGTTTACTTCTTTTTTTATCTGGCCCTAGGATTTGTACTGTTGTTTTTGAACAATGACCTATCCAAGGCGGTGATAACCCTAATGAACGTGATCATAGTACTGGTTCCATTAATAGGAACCATCTTTGGGGTCATGTATTTCTACAATTCCAAGGAATTTACAGAACTGTTATTGGCACAGCCCTTAAAGAGGACTTCCATTTTTTTAGGGCAATATTTGGGAGTGGCGGGTTCCCTTACCCTTAGTTTTATACTGGGGTTGGGCATACCCTTTGTCATTTATGGTCTTTTTGAGAGTGAAGCGATCTATAATTTTTCCCTCCTGCTGATGACAGGTGCGTTTTTGACCCTTATTTTTACCGCACTGGCCTTTAATATTGCCTTAAACAACGAAAACAAAATCAAGGGATTTGGGTATGCGGTCCTCTTATGGCTGTTTTTAGCTGTTATATATGACGGTTTATTTCTACTATCCCTTGTAGTTTTTGAAGAATATCCCTTGGATAGATTTTCATTGATCGCAACCATGTTCAACCCTATAGACCTTTCACGGATCCTCATTCTTTTAAAATTGGATATTTCGGCGCTTTTGGGTTATACAGGCGCAGTCTTTAAAAAATTCTTCGGCACTAATTTTGGTTTCTTGGTTTCCTTCTCCGTGCTGGTGCTATGGTCATTGATACCTATAGGTCTGTTGGCCAGAAAAGCTCGGAAGAAGGATTTTTAGAATGTTTATCCTTTGCGGGCAGTTCCCTTAAACCAAATTGATCGAGGGTGGCCTCAAAGCCGTGCCGGCAAGGGCATGGGGGAGCGATTAATGTTTCAATCCAAAAAAGAACCCCCAGGGGGATTTGCCACGCCTTCATGTTGTCATTTGCCACCTCCGCTAAGGCTTCAGCGGTACGTGGGCGACGGACGAAGACCTTGCCGACAATCGGTTTTAAGAATTATAAGTAGACAGATTATTCGCTTGCGATCAGCTCTCGTTGAGGACTTTCTATCTGAAACTGTAAATGTGCCAAAAAATTCCTGCCGTTTTCCAGTCCCAATAGTATTTTGCTCCTGCTCGTTTCGAAACCTCTCTCAAGGTTATTGAAAAGATCTTTATAATAGGAAATTCCTTGATCGAGATTGTTGGCAAAGTTCAATAAGTATTGCTTTTGCTTTTTATCCATAGTTGCCAATGATTCGGCGACTTTGGTCTTTAGATAATCCAAGTAAATGTTCAATTCCTTGATAAACATATTTGGCCTATCGGTTCTGGAGATAACATTGCCCCTTCCGTAAATGTGGTCGGTAATCTCGGTAAGGGTCATGGTTTTGGAAAAATAGGCCATGTTGGGCCCTGGGCAAATAGAAACCCCATCCCCTAGCTTTTTGGTGTCCAGACCATATGCTAGCATGGCGGAGGTTCCCAGACCAACACAGGTACACGATTTTTCTACGATCTTATCGTATTTGGTTTGGTACTCCGCTTTGGACCAACCTTGGCTGTCCAGTTCTTTTATTTTTAGATCTTGATATTGTCGGGAAGCGGTACAGATACCTTTATCTGTAAAATCCTTGTTTAAGGACACAAATTTTTTGGGGCAAGAACTTCCTGGTCTACCTTTCTTGATCAGGGCGTTCTTTTCTTCATCTTTGGTGTTTCCCTTAAGACTGTGGAAAGGGACACCCAACGGAGAGGTATCGCTTAAATAAAGATCTTCTTCTTTGGCCAAGACCAACTGTTTCCGTGTTTTGGCATCGACGGTCGACGCTTCTGGCACCAATAGGAAGGGTGTTCCCCAACCGACCGAATCTACTCGGTAGTGATCTAGGATAAACTGGTGCTCCTCGGCCGTTCCCACACCACCCTGAGCTGTTATTTTTAGAGGCAAAACAGCGTCTGGGATAGTTCGGTTTTTGTTGTCAAGTGCAGCGATTAGGATGTCGTGGACGGTTTGGATCAGGTCGTTTCGCTTTTCCCTGAACTCCTTTAGTATGGGCCCCATTAAAAACCCATCGGTGGCAAACGCGTGGCCTCCGCAATTAAGACCGGATTCTATCCTGTACTCGGAGACCCAAATTCCTTTTTTTGCCAAAAACTTTCCCTGGATAAGGGCAGATCGGTAATCGCTGACCTTTAAAACCACCTTTTTCTTTAGATTTCCCTGAATATCGGGGTAAAAATCATCAAATTCTTCCAAATAACTATAAAGTCTTGGGTTCATTCCCGCAGATAGGATTACTGACGATTGCAAGCTACTATTGGCAAATCCCCTAAGAGCGGCATGCGCATCGTTGTATATTGATGGCAACTTTTCTTTATTGCGATAGTTTTCCTTATCTACCTTGGTCATAATATTTACATCGATACTACCCATCTCCATTCGTTGTAGGACCCAGGCTTTTATTTCTTCCAGATCAAATCGGTTTTTGGTCATATTCAGAAATTCCTGTTTCAGCTTGGATGTATCTGGCAACATATGGAAATACCTTTTTATCTCGCTAAACGTTTCAAAGGTGAAGTTTTTTAAAGCTTCAAATTTTTGATCGGACAGTTCGTTTATTAAATTTAGGTAGGAGGTAATCCTTTTGGCCCGGAAATCCTCGATCTTTTCGGTAATTTCTGTATAGGGGATCTTAAATTTCTTGCAGTACATCTCCCTTAATTTCTCCAGTAGAATGTCATCTACTAATGAGATTACGGAGTCTATTCCCAATTGGGAGACTTTTAAAGGGGTATCTACTGTAAATCCAATCCCCATAACAGGGATATGGAACGAATGTTCTTTTCTCATCTGTGTATAATTTGCTTATAAAAAATAGAAAGGCACAAAAATGATATAATTGGGCAGGCTATACTATGACATAAGTCATATTTCCTTCATTTCCTCCTATTTTTTTTGGATGGGGAAATTTCAGATTTCCTTTTTCGATTAGAAATACGGGGATAATTTGAATGACTTCCATAAATTTGTATTCCCGAGACGGTTCATATGATAAGTACAAAACGGCACGCGAAGTTGGCACTTGCCTATTTTTTGGTAGCTGCAATATTGGGCCTGGTACTTAGGACATCTTATACCACGGAAATTCCCATAACGTATAGGTACGTCGTCCATTCCCATTCCCATATAGCCCTTTTGGGATGGGTTTATATGGCCCTGACCACCTTGCTGTACAAACTTTTTTTGGAAGGTCAGGGGCTGGAAAAAAAATATCGCAATCTGTTTTTATTTACCCAGTTTGCCCTAGTAGGCATGTTGTTTACTTTTCCATTTACGGGTTATGCGCTCTTTTCCATAATTTTTTCCACATTATTTTTGTTTGCGTCTTACTGGTTTTCGTGGTTGTTTATTAAATACACACCTTTGGCCCTTAAACAGACCAATTCCTTTAGCTGTATTAAAGCTGCCCTGATTTATCTGGTTATCTCATCCATCGGACCGTGGGCTTTGGGAGGAATTATGACTACGTTGGGACCTACTTCTAACTGGTATCGGATTGCAATTTATTTTTATCTCCATTTTCAGTACAACGGATGGATGATAATGGCCTTGCTGGGAATTTTGTTTTTTGTGTTGGAGCGTAACAATATCGCACTGCCCAAAAGCACTTTTAAATCGGTCTATTGGTCCATTAATCTGGGTATAATCCTAACCTTCTTCTTGTCCGTATTGTTTACCGAACCCAGTTCTTCCCTGTATCTTATCTCGGGCCTGGGTGGTCTGTTACAGCTTTGGGCGCTTGCCGTGCTATTTAAAATCAACAAGGAATTAAAAAGACCTTGGGGCACTATCTTTTCAGGATTTGAAATTGGATTATTAAAATGGGCAGCTTTTTTAATAGCGGTTAAAATGATTCTACAACTACTGACCGCCTTGCCTTATTTTGCCAATTTGGCTACAACGGTTTTGGATTTTACCATTGGATATCTCCATTGGACGTTTCTGGGAGTGGTGAGTATCTCCCTGTTTTTGTTTCTGCATTATTATAAATTGATTCGGATTCCGAAAAATTTTATCCGTCTTTACCTTGTTGGTTTTGTGACCACCGAGGGGATTATCTTTTATAAGGGCATAGCCTCATGGCTACGATTTTCTTTGTTCGACGGTTATTTTTTGGCCTTGGTAATGGCAAGCGCGACCATACCGATCGCATTGATCTACCTTTTGGTTTTTCCACCTAAAAACTGATATTTATCATTTTCTCTCTTTTTTGTAAGCGATAAATTTGCGCCTGTAACATGAGTTGTGTTATGAAGGGATCTGAAATACGAAAACATGGAGGATACGTTAGCGTAAATCGCCTTCCCGCTAAATATAACCTGTAAAAAATCGGATAAGTTCCGTATATAAATCACTTCAATGCTAAAAAATCATTTCATATCGATGGATCAGTTGATTAATGGGAGTATATTAAAAGCAATTACCTACCGAGATTACCTAAATATAGTTAATGGTCTAGTTGCCATAAAAGGGACAACGGGGCCGGTGCAATCCGAAGAGCGTATTTACTATACCAAACTAAATGCGAGCAGAATGCGGAGGTTGGATAAGACGATCGTAATTCCCGATACGGACATTGAGGCCTTTTGTGGATGCGCTGAGAAACAGACTTGGTTAGTGTTGTTGGAAAGTTGGTGCGGGGATGCCGCACAGGCAATACCTGTTTTAAACAAAATAGCCGAAGCCGTTCCGGCAATCGACCTCAAGGTTTTACTGAGGGACGAGAATCCGAAATTAATGGATCTTTTTTTAACGGATGGTTCCCGCTCCATACCTAAACTGATCGTGTTGGACGAAGAAGGTGAAGTCTTGGGTTCCTGGGGACCACGCTCAAAAATAGCTACCGAACTCGTCCTGGATTATAAAATGCAACACGGTAAAATTGATGAAAAGTTTAAGGAAGAGCTGCAACTTTGGTACAACATGGATAAGGGAAGGGAAATAATCAACGACTTAAAAGAGGAAGTATGCTGTTTTAAATCCCCGGAACCTAGTTTTATATAGAAACGCATCCTGGGAAACCCCTGCGTTCTTCTTGCCGCCTACCTCATTAAACATAGACGGGAAAATATTAAACGATTTAAAAGTGCGTTGCGCTATCCAACTTAAGCAAGGAAAGTGAATAACGTGAAGCCTTTTGCGTTTGGCCGAAAAGCCGATCAATTCTCACTAATTAATAACGATGTCCGTCAATAATATTTCTTGTCTGTCCTCCAAACCCGGAGAGACTACTTGTATGAACTGCAGCGTCAGGAATCGATCTCTTTTGAGCGAATTGAGTTATTCCGAGTTAGAGCGGTTAAACAAAAATAGATATACAATATTTTATAAACCGGGGGAGATAATCTGTAAGGAAGGTTCTAAGGCCTTGGGTTTGATTTGCCTGAAAAAAGGAAAGGTAAAAATTATCCGCAGAAGCCCCAATGGTGCAGAGCAAATCGTGGCATTAAAAAAACCGGTCGATTTTATAGGGATTAATACCCTAATGGGGGAGGACGTTTATTTGACCTCGGCGGTTGCCTTGGAAAATGTATCGGTTTGTATCATTGAAAAAAATGACTTTTATGAGGTTATTGGGAGTAATGAACATTTGGCCTTTAAAATTATTCGTTTACTTTCCAATACGATTAATGATATGGATACACGAATGGTTAACCTAACCCAAAAGCACGTGCGCGCGCGTTTGGCAGATGCCCTCTTACTGGTCAATGGGATTTATGGGACTCGGCCCGACCAAGAAACCTTGAACGCGCCTTTAAAAAGATCAGATCTTGCCGCCCTTTCCAATATGACCACTGCGAATGCTATAAGGGTCCTTTCCTCTTTCGCCAAAGAGAATCTGATAGAACTTGACAAGAGGGATATAAAGGTGAAAAACTTTAAAGGCCTAAGGGATATAAGTTTCTTTGGCCGATAATATTGGAGCGATTTTAAACATTCTACTACAATTGTCCTTTAATCGGATGCCCCTCTGTACCAATAATTATAGTGAAGGGACCATTTTTCCAAATTCTTTCTTATCGGAAGCCTGTACGGTTAGGGCTTATTTGTTTTCATGAGGTGCCGAACCATAACCAATGCTTTATAACATATTGCTGTATGTTGTAGAACATTGTTTTTAAAATCCACTCTCGTTTCCTTTGGGAAGCCTTTTTGCCCCGCTGATCAAACCGTAAAAAACATCGTATGAAGAAAAATAATCAATTCCACTTTACTCCCAAATCGAGTCTTAATTATTTTATGAAGACCAAAAACTGGTGGGGGCCCTTGCTGTTTATTCTTGTAATAAGCGTCGCAGGTGTTGTAATGATCGGTTTCCAAACTTACAATGACGCTCCACCAATGACCGGTTTTCAAACGAGCTCCGGTGGAAATGCAATCACCAAAACCACGCTAGAGGAAGGGCAAAAGGTTTTTCATAAATATGCCCTGATGGAATTTGGTTCCTATTTTGGGGATGGTGCCCAGCGGGGCCCCGATTTTACCGCAGAAGCCTTACATCAAATAGTGGTGTTAATGACCGAGTTCCATTCCAAGGAATTTAAGGAGGAAAACGGTCGTGAACCTACGGATATGGAATTGAGGATAATAAGGGAAGATGTAGGGGGTGAGATAAAGGAAAATAGATATGACGAGGCAAAGAATATTGTAATCCTCACGGACGCGCAAAGCTATGCGTTAACAGGCCTACGGAAATATTATACGGATTTTTTTATCGATGCCAATACGGAAGCTTCTTTTCCCCCTGTCGGATACATCTCAGATAGGGAAGAGGTTAAAGATCTCAGTGACTTTTTCTTTTGGGGAGCGTGGGTCTGCGCCGTTAAAAGACCTGGTTCGGAATTTAGCTATACCCATAACTGGCCTTTTGACCCCGAAGCTGGTAATAATCCCACCTCCCCTGTAATATTATGGAGTGTATTGGGATTATTGGCATTTGTTTTGGTTTGCGGAATTGTACTTTATTTTATTGGGCAGTACAATCAGTTGCCCAATAAAATTTTTAAGCAAGGCAACTCGGGATTCCTGACCTTTGATCAAATCAATAATTTTACACCTACTAAGACGCAACGGGCTTCTTATAAATTCTTTTTGGTCGCCATCGTACTTTTTCTTACCCAGGTTTTGAGCGGGGTTGTAACCCTGCACGAGTTTGTAGATTTTTTAGGATTTACGGGTGTGGATATTGCCGGGAATATACCCATTACCATAAGTCGCAGTTGGCATTTGATGCTTTCACTGTACTGGATTTCAACGTGCTGGATCGCTTCCTCCATATTTATTATTCCCATAATGACAAAAAAAGAGGTCAGGGGCCAATTGCCGTTAATTAATTTGTTGTTTGCACTACTTGTCATTTTAGTAATTGGCTCATTATCGGGAATGGTTTTGGGGCCACTGGGATTGTTGGGGGAATGGTGGTATCTACTGGGACACCAAGGCTGGGAATTTGTAGATTTTGGTAGAATGTACCAAGGACTGCTTATGGTGATCTTCATACTTTGGGGGATTGTTGTTTATAGGGGAGTACGACCTGGACTCATTAAGAAAAAGCCATGGAACCTACCCAATTGGATCATGTATTCCGTTGTTGGTATTCCTGTTCTTTTTATCTCTGGATTTGTAGCCCAACCGGAAACCAATTTTGTGATTGCGGACTTTTGGCGATGGATGGTAATCCATATGTGGGTCGAGGCATTTTTTGAAGTTTTTGTTACCGTAATCGTTAGCTATTTGATGGTGTTAATGGGCTTGGTAAGCCGTCAAGCAGCCGTCAGGGTCGTTTATATTGCCACCATATTATTCCTTGGCACAGGTCTTCTTGGCATCTCCCACAACTTTTATTGGAACGCAAAACCTGTGGCTACCATGGCTTTGGGAAGTGTGTTCTCAACCTTGCAGATTGTACCTTTGATCTTGTTGACGGTAGAGGCCTGGAGGTTTAAGAATATGCCGCAAATATCGCTCAATGATATACATGCAAAGAATGGTAATAAGCAGAGTATTGCCGATTTCGCTTTTCCCGAAGTGTTTTTGTTCCTCATTGCCATGAATTTTTGGAACTTTTTTGGTGCTGGTGTTCTGGGAATCATTGTGAATCTACCTATCATGAACTATTTTGAACATGGTACCTACCTTACCATAAACCACGCACATGCCGCATTGATGGGTGTCTATGGAAATATTTCGTTGGGAGCCATGATGTTTGCATCAAAAATATTACTAAAACCGAGCAAGTGGAACATTCGCGTTGTTAGAACCTCGTTTTGGGCCATCAACGCTGGATTAATGCTTATGGTGGTATTAGACCTGTTTTTGGCGGGCGCCATTCAGTTCAAGTCGGTATTGGATCACGGGTTGTGGTACGCAAGATCAAATGACTTTATATCGGGTACGGTATTTGAGTCCCTAACTTGGATGCGGGGTATCGGAGCGAGTGTATTTCTGTTCGGTGGGGTAATGCCCTTGGTCTGGTTTATTGTTTCTAGGACTAGGTCGCTTAAAAAGGCAGGGGATTCTTATGTGGATTTTGAAAGGAGAAAAATGATGATCGTCAAAGAGGTAAAAGTTGAACCAATCCCGGAAGAAGTAAATGTCTAAAGGAGAAAAACCGAACCATTCCTACTGTTTTTCCCAAAAGTTTTAATTAACCGTCGGTTGGTCCTCTACTAGTGGCATATTTTTACATAAAAATAACCTAGGACGCGATTAAACATCGACCTAGGTTATTTTATTTGCCATGGCACTAAATTGTGTTTTGTTCTGTTAACGATGTTTTGGAGTTAAACAAACCGGGCGGATCATGCGGTTGCGGTCGTACTCATCTCTTTTTCCAAGGCCTCAGCTTTTGGAAACAGGATATTGTTTTCTAAATGGATATGCCTGTGCAGGTCGTCCTCGAATTCCTGAAGTAACGAAAACGTTACCCTGTAAGTATTACAGGCATCGGCAGGTGGGGTATAGTTGTTGCTTAGGGCATCTATCAGCCTAAAGCGATCACTTTCGGTTTCGTGTTCGGCCATCATCATTTGGATGGGGTTTTGAATAGTTCCAAAATGAGGTTTATCCATTTGACTCCCCGTTTGCCTGGCTTGAACCATTTTGCGGACGGCAGGGAATAGGATAGCTTCCTCTTTTTTCATATGCATGCCAAGATCCTCTGCGGATGCATTGAAATGTTCCGTTATTTCAAATAATTCTGGATGACGGTCGCCATGTACGCGGCAGAGCTTGGCCAAATATTGTTGTAAAATTGGGGTCTGTTGTTCTACGTACCGGTGATGTTTTTTTTCGACATAATCGGCCAAAAGATCGAGTGCCCAGGAATGAAAGTCGATACCCTCATCATTGGTCATATTTTGTACACTTTCTATTTCCTGCAACAACATTGCGGCATCTAGTTTATTCTTTTCCGCCACTTCTTGTATACTCCTATTTCCCTTGCAACAAAAATCTATTTTGTGATTTTTAAAAATTTGGGCCGTACGGTAGTTGGCGGCTACAATTTCTCCAATGTTTTTTGTCATTAAATCTTCCATAATGGTTAAATATTAAGGTATTAATACAAATTATAATTTATTAATTCGGACAATTTTGTCCTAAATAAGAACGAACCGATCGACAATAACTTGGAAGCGAGAAAGCACACCATCTCAATCGGGATACAAATATCTATGAATTAATTGTCCTAAAATATGACCTTGGTCATATTTTAATGACCAAGGATCCCATAATTTTACGCTTAGGGCTCGTCTTGGGTCTTTTTAAACCAATTCCCGTAGGCCCGGATTGACATTCATGGCTCAACGCAGGCTTTTTTTCCCGTAGCACCGGACCGAGATACGGAAAAGGTAAAAACGGCAAACGGTTAAAGTTAAGCCATAAAATTTCTCCATTGGGCCTTGGGGTGCAGCTAAAAAAATGCACAAGGGAAATTTGTTAACTGAAAGTTGGGATCGATGAGCAGATGCGAAAACTGTATCGTTAGGAAGTTTAACACCTTACGCGCTATGAGTAAGGAGGAGCTAAAACGTGTTTCGGATTCTAAAACTACGAAGAGTTTAAAAAAGGGAGAGACCATTTTTGGGGAGGGCGAAAAGCTCAATGGGGTCTACTGTGTAAGGGATGGGGTTTCCAAACTTTCCAAGCTTAGTGCGAATGGTAAGGACCAGATTGTAAAGCTGGCCTCCAAGGGTCAGATCTTGGGGCAACGTTCCGTTATTGCCGAGGAAAAGGTGAATTTGACGGCGGTCGCCGTAAGTGATATGGAAGTTTGCTTTATCCCGAAGGATAGTATCGTAGAAACTCTACAAACCAATCCAAATTTCACGATGGAGGTTTTGCGCCACATGGCACACGATTTAAAGGAAGCAGATGATGTTATCGTTAATATGTCCCAAAACAGTGTAAAACAAAGGATGGCGGCAGCTTTCTTTTATCTGCGCAACAGCTATGGGGAAGATAAAAATGGTTTCCTAAACCTGATCCTTTCCAGGGAGGATATTTCCAATATTGTAGGTACGGCTACGGAATCGGCAATAAGGATCATCTCCGAGTTCAAGAAGAAAGGGTTGATCAAGACTTTGGGAAAAAAAATCGGAATTACCGATGAAAAAGGACTTATGGGTATTGTTGAGGAATTTTAATATCCAAACCGCAAGAGGTCGAAAACCCATAAGATTTAAAAAGTTGTATTAATTCTAAACGTTATTGGGTAGTTATCTTACTCTGTTGTTTATACGGCTCGCCCTAACAACTCCATATACAATAACTTATTGGTTCTCGGGATTATGCTATTGGTTCCCCGGGGATTTATGGGAAGGTCTTCCTCTTAAGTATTTACTTGGCAGAATTCATTAAGGACGGGATTTCCATTGGCTACGGTAACCCCGGTATCCAAGAAGAGTTCATTTTAGTACAACCGTTGCTTCACTATCTCCATCGTCCATTTATTAAATTTGATTCCCTAAAAAACGATTCCCGAACTATAAGATTCATGGTCCAAGAATGCCCCATACTTTCGCTATATTCCGCACAAGCATATAAAATGGTGTTACCAAAATTGGTACGGGTCGCCAAAATCTGACTTATGTCATAGTATTGGATTTTTCCTTGTTCTACCTTTACCTCAGGTTTATAACCGGGAAGAATAAATGTCGTCCCAGGTCAATAATTAGGTGCGGAATTTGAGTCTAACTCTCATTTCCAATTGTCCAACAACCGTTAAAACTCGATTGATGAAAAATATATTGCTGCCAACAGACTTTTCCGAAAACGCATGGAGCGCAGTCCAATATGCGATAGAGTCCTACAAAAACGAAACGTGTTTCTTTTATTTATTGAATACCTATACCCCGACCATAGTAAATGCCAGGTTCATGGCTTCAGGTATAAGGCAAGATCAATTGGGGGATGCTGCGCAAAGGGATTCCAAAATTGGTTTGCAAAAAATGCTACAACGTATTCGAAAAACTTTCAACAATAAGAACCATAGCTTTAGGACGGTATCTTCCTTTTCCCTTTTGGTAGATGAAATACAGGAAGCTATTGAAAAGTATCAAATAGAGTTAGTGATAATCGGAAGCCAGGGAGTGTCCGGCTCGGGAGGTACCTGTATGGGAAGCAATACCCTCCGCATTATTAAGTCGATTAAAAATCGTCCCGTGTTGTCCGTTCCAAGACATTATTTATTGGCTGGCCCAAAAAGGATTGCCTTTATGACAGATTTAAATCGATTATACTCCTCCTTGGAACTCTATCCAATTATCGATATGGCACGTACTTTTAATACTTCGGTGTACATTGTCCATTTGCAAGATGAAATTGTGCCACTTTCCGAGCTGCAGAAATATATTTTGGGAATGCTCAAAAGCTATTTGAAACAGGTAGACCATTCGGTGCACATTCTCGGCAAAACGGTTTCTGATGTAGGCACGTTTGAGGCCTTTCAAAAAAAAATGGATATAAATTTGATGGTTCTGGTCAACAATCAACTTGGTTGTTTTGAAAAAGGCACCTGTACTTCTTGGAATGGGGAAGCGATATTTCACCTCAAGATACCTTTGTTGGTACTTCCCGAATTGGTGACCAATGCTCCCACAACATCATTGAAATTAGGGGGAAACACAGCTGTTCTAAATGATTGACCCAAGATGGGTTCATTGGGAGCGTCCGATCATAAATTTGGCCGAACCTTAATATTAAACTTTCCGGTTAGGATCGTTGATTTGAAGAAAAGAAATTGACTAAAATTCTTCGCTTACCTTTGTCGTATCCGGTATGATAAAAAATGGAATATCGATTTTCAGCAACATTTTTTCAATAATAGGTTCACGCAGCATTTTCTCCAAAATGGTATATTCATTGTTGATCATGGCGAGCATTTTTATATTTGTATCTTCCAAAAATACTTGCAAAACCTTTGCTTTACTAATAAAATTAGGCATCTTGACCAAGGAATATGGCACGGGCTCAAAATGGGCCAAAATCCAATCCAAGTTTGTTCGTTGTAGGCTATTCAACCCTTCCTTTTCCTGGATATGTACTATTCTTAAGGTTGCCCCGCAGCGTAAGGCCATGGAACGAATGGAATTTAATGCCTTGGGGTTATAGGGCTTTTTAAAATCCGTTGCGAACGCTATTTCCCTGGGGATTGTTATCCTGGCACTTTTTGGAACGGTGATGACCGGACATTTACTTACGGATTCCATGGTTTTGGTCGCTATGTCACCCAAGAATACAGGGATGCTGCTCTTTTTTCCTTTGTTTCCCAAGACTACAAGATCAATTCCCAGGACATCGACCAGCGAGTGGATAACACCGATCAAATTATCGGGTTCGACAATTAGTTTATAAGTGTGTTTTGGGTTGTTTTTTTTCTTTTGGACCCGGTGGTGCATTTGTTCCAAGCGCACTTCGGACTCTTGCCTTAATTCGTCGGACGATGTCCCAATGGTGTTATTTATACTTTGGGTTTTAAAACCTTTTCTCTGATTGTACACGTGTAGCAAATAGATATTGCATTCCCTGTCTTTCAGGAGTTGTGTAGTATAGCAAAGCGCGTGGAATGCATTGTTGGTAAAATCGGTAGGTACCAGAATGTCAAGAATCGGTTTGTGTTTATCTGTCATAAGAAATTTTTAAGAACTGACAAGGTCTTTGATATTGGCAGCGGCGTAAAATTAGTAGTTAACCGTGTAATATTGTATGACGGGAATCAGTTCTGACATAAAATTGGAAAATAGGTTTTTACAACGGGACTAGGGTGGGTTAATTTTATAAAACGGTTGCACAAAGATGGGGGAAATAAGTATCTTGGGCTCCCAATATCCCGATCGGCTGGAGTTTTTTTTTGATCCTGGGGGGTTGTTCCATAAGAGTGAAAATTTTGATCGACAGTTGGGTTTGTTGGGAAAGTTGCTAACAGACCAAAGCAAATAGGAATGGTCAAATAACATCAACTATAATTCAATAACAAAGCAATTAAATTGCATTTTCCATTTGGGTTAACCGACTAAACTAAATTAGCATGAAAGGATTGGATGTATTGGATTGGGTGGTGATTGCAGCGTATTTTGCGATACTACTCGGGGTGGCATGGTGGGTTATCATGCAAAAGCAAAAAAACACCGAGGACTACTTTCTGGCGGGTAGGAACATAGGGTGGTTTATGGTAGGGGCTTCTATCTTTGCCTCCAATATCGGGTCGGAACACGTGGTAGGTCTTGCCGGTAACGGAGCTGGCGATAAAATGCCTCTTCTCATCTATGAGCTGCATGCTTGGATCGTACTGATGTTGGGATGGGTATTTTTGCCATTCTATGCACGTAGTGGTGTTTTTACCATGCCCGAATTTTTGGAAAGACGTTTTGATTCCCGCTCCCGATGGGTACTTTCTGTCGTTTCCCTGATAGCCTATATCTTGACCAAGGTTTCCGTTACAATTTATGCAGGTGGGGTAGTGGTATCCGCGCTTTTGGGCATACCGTTCTGGGTAGGTGCCGTGGCTACGGTGGTGCTTACGGGAATCTATACCGTGCTAGGAGGGATGCGAGCTGTGGTATATACCGAGACTATCCAAGCTGTTGTTCTTGTAGTCGGCGCCGGTGTGCTCACCGTAATGGGTCTTGATGCCGTTGGAGGTTGGTCGGAGCTTAAAACAACCATAGGGGCCGAATACTTCAATATGTGGCGCCCGAATTCGGATCCGGACTATCCTTGGTTGCCATTGTTCGTTACAAGTACCGTAGTGGGAATATGGTATTGGTGTACCGATCAAGTGATCGTACAACGGGTACTTACGGCGAAGAACATCAAAGAAGGCCGAAGGGGAAGTATTTTCGGGGCGTTGTTAAAACTGATGCCCATTTTTTTGTTCCTGATACCCGGGGTCGTAGCCCTGGCGTTAAAAATGCAGGGCAGACTGGATTGGGATAGTCCGGACCAAGCATTTCCCGTATTGATGGCCAATCTCCTGCCCTCTGGACTAAGGGGCTTGGTCGCAGCCGGATTGTTAGCGGCCCTTATGAGTTCGTTGGCCTCCGTGTTCAACTCCTGTTCCACCTTGTTTACCTTGGACGTCTATAAAAAATTGAAGCCCCACAAACCGGAGGAGGAACTGGTAAAGACTGGCCGTATAGCCACATTTTTCGTAGTCGGTCTTGGTCTGTTGTGGATACCGATCATCACGCGCTTGTCCGAAGGGCTTTACGAATACCTACAGAACGTACAGGCCTATATTTCACCACCGATTGCCGCCGTGTTCCTCCTAGGCGTCTTTTATAAACGGATAAATTCCAATGGGGCTATAGCTACGTTGGTAGGCGGACTTATTATCGGCTTTACGAAGCTTACATTGGAAATTATGAAATCGAGTTTTGAGTCCGGAAGTATTTTGTTCAATGTGGCCCATATAAACTGGTTGGTATTCGGGGCCTATTTCTTTGCGCTATGTATCGCAATATGTGTCCTAGTGAGCATGTGTTACCCGGCACCTTCAGCGGCACAACTAAACGGGTTGACCTTTGGCAGTATTTCTTCCGAACAAAAATCTGAGAACAAAAGCAGCTATAATTGGGTAGATATTACTACCTCCCTTTTAATCGTGGCCGTAGTATTGTACATTATGTTCTCTTTTAGTATGCTTTCTTTATAAAAATTAACCGTAGAAGGGTCAATTTAAAACCATAGGAGGTCTGGTTCTTCACTGGGAGTCATCATTAATAGTGCGGTTGAAAGGCAACAACACCCTTTTTTAACCTTTACTGATGTTCTACATTCTTAAAGATAGTTTCTTGAAGGTGTAATGCCTTTTCATGCAAAACGTCTGTATAGCTACACGCCATATAATGAGAAAGGCCTTTAACTATACTGAGGTCAATTGGACTCCCCATTTTTTTAGATTGAGCCATTGCATTTTGCACGATCGAGACCTTAAATAGCTCGTCTTTTTCTCCGTGGATGGTATAGACCGGAATCCGTATTTTTTTCTTTTCATAATAGCCGGCCATCGGTATGGCGGCACTAAAAAGATTGGGATACGCTTCAGCATATTTCCAACTCCCTATACCGCCATTGCTGTACCCGGTTACTACAATTTGATCTTTGGCAATGGGGAACCGGATTTTAAGTTTTCTCAATAAGTCGATGACCCGGGTTTCGGTTTTGGGATCAATCCAATGGCTCCCATCCGATGTGGGAACGACAATAAAGGTATTTATGTTTTGGAAGGCTGGGAAAACCAAACATTCACTATAAGTCCTGTAGGCCTCCTGATCTCCTGCCCAATGCAGCGCCAAAACCAGTGGATATTTTTGCTCTTTTCCCATTATGGGTATTAAAATCCTAACATCCCATTTTTTGCCATTGGTCATTTTTAAAGCATAGTCATGGATCCCCGCATCCATCGCAATCTTCTTTATTTCAGATTTCTTTACAACCGCAGTGGCTTTCATTGATTCTCCCGTCTGAGCGATGCCAAATTCGCTTAGAAAAAAGAGTAACAACGACAGTGTTGTTATTATTTTTGATGGGAAAATATTCACGCTATCCATAAATAAAATACTCCGTGTTTAAGTCCGCGCAATCGTATTAAATGTATTAAACCAGTTCATTATTTTTTTCACTGGAAAAATAATTGATGGCAAGTTTTTTCCCTTACCATTTCTAGGGGTTCCTATCAATATTCCCTCCATTTTTAGGTGGTTCCAAAACAATAGGTTGTTCCTCGGAAATTTTACCGACAAGTTTTTCCATTTTCTCGCAACTATCCCGAAACGCATTTCTACTTTTTCCGTGCAATTTATTGTTTATTCTGTCGCATCCAGGTTCTTTAAATCACTTCTATATACCGGTTGTTGGTCTTAAATAAAAAGGCAAATTGAAACCGGGATTGAAATCATCCCAGCCAATAAAAAAGCAACCTTTTAGTTTTTTTTGCCTTAAGAATATCATGTGATTGGTACTATAATTTTTTTTATCTGATACTAATTCCTTCAATTTTGTTGATTATTTCTACTCCGAAGGAGGAAGGGGTCAACACACCCCTTAGTTCTGTATTTGTTTTTATTTTTTCAATAAGGTTCAATAAACAGTTCATGGTAAATACATAAGCTTCGGGTCCTATAATTTCTACGCGCGATTCATCGCCCATCTCGTTTTTGGCTATCGTTAGAATGTAGGTTTTGCCATTTTTAAGTTGCTTGGCGCTTGGTCCTTCGGGCATCCAATTGATAATTCTTTTTAGCATCAAATTTCTTAACCATAATAATTTGCCCTTCATCATTTTTACAATAAAACCGGGAAAGACGGTATAGGTTTCAATATTTTGTACTCCGGTCGATTTTTGGGCAGTAAACAAATCGGCTCGCCATGGATTATAAGTGGCGCTAAACTTTTTGTGGTCTAACTGAAATTTAAACGTTTTCATAGCGGGTTTTGCAAACTCATTTTCCCCATTTCGAATTATTACGCCAGCCATGTTAATATCTTTGAGAACGGTGTGCAGAGTTCCCCTTGAAGCTCCACCCTCAGTGGCATAAGCGATTGTTAAATGCGTTGGATTGATTATCTTGTCAGTAGCCATTTTAGCAGCAATGTCTGTGGGGACAACTCCAAAACCAGCAGCAGGAATGATTAAAATATTTTTGTTTTTTGCATCGTCATCATATTGAAAAGCGTTTACCATTTCCGGATACTCCCCTGCGATATCGAGATAATGGGTTTTAGATTTTAGGCATGCTTCAATAAGTCCATTTTGTGTTTTGTGAAAAGGACCTGCAAGGTTTACCAAAATGTCAATATCCAGCAAATTATCTTGAACTTTATCCGTATCAAATATTCTAGTTTCGCAGTTTAGTTCTTTTCCAAGCGAAATTACTTTATTGCTTCTCGCTGCTAATATCGGTTTGTAATTATTTGCTAATAAATAGTCGGTAAATAACTTACCGGTATAACCTGTGGCTCCGTATATTAATATCCTACCCTTCATTTTCCAACCTTTTTTTTAAGGCTTCATTGTGCTCTACAAAGGTGTTTTCCATTTTTTGCAATAAGGATTTCGGTAAAAAGTAAGACAAGATTCCTGTAAAATATTCTCCGTGAAACAGTTCGGTGTTTTTGTTATCTAGGGGTTGCAACTTGTAATAATGTTTGCCTGAAAGTAAAAATTTAGCTCCTTGTGCGCCTTGCCAGATTATTTCTTCCTCCTTTTTATAGGATAAAATTTTCGGATAATAAGCTTTTCCCAATGGAATTATATGCGTTTTTATGGTTCCACCTTCTTTAACTTCCCCGGTTAGTTTTCCGACTAAGGGGTTCCAATTGGGATACGATTTAAAATCTGTCAGTACCCTCCACACTTCGTCAATGGGTTTCCTTATTTTTATGTTGGTGTGATAGGCTTTCATTTTACACTATTACGATGCTTTGTCTTGAATCTTACGTGTCAATTTTACCACCAGTGCTCTTGGCATAAAGCGAACGGAATTGGCCAATATATAATTCAACATACCGTGGATAGCTACCGTTTTTCCTTTCAGCATTGAAGCGTAGCCATATTGAGCCACTTCTTTTGCAGTCGGTAATTTTTTTCCTTTTACCAAAGCACTTTCTTCCATTTCTGCTGCTACCTGAAAACCGCTTTCCGTAGCACCAGGACAAAGAGCTGTTACGCTTATACCCTTATCACTCACTTCGTTATTTACCGCTTCCGAAAAATTTAGAACATAAGCTTTTGTGGCATAATATACCGCCATGGTAGGTCCCGATTGAAAAGCAGCGGTTGAAGCCACATTCATAATTTTACCGCTTTTGCGTTTTACCATATCCCGTAAATACAATTTGGTAAACAATGTCAAGGTGGTAATATTTAAGTTTATCATTTGTAATTCTTTGCTCCAGTCTGTTTCTACAAACATTCCAAAGTCGCCAAAACCGGCATTATTTATCAAATAGTCAATTGGAATTTTTTGCTTTGTGGTTTCGTCGTACACATCTTGGGCCGAGTTATTTTTAGAAAGGTCTTTTCCTATTGTATAAATTTTTACTTTATATTGATTTTCCAGTTCTGATTTAAGTTCGTCCAATTTCGATATATTTCTTGCCACCAATACTAAATCGCCACCTTTTGAGGCGTGAATTTTTGCCAGTTCCAATCCAATCCCGCTAGATGCACCTGTTATTAATGCTGTTTTGTTCATAATTTTTATTTTTTGTTAGCAACACTATTCCAAGACATATTTATGGCTTGATCAATGATTTGTTCATTGACTGTTATTGTTTGTTGGAAGTGAATCTGTACCAAGGAAATTATGTTGCCGTGTATTGTTTCTGTCAATAATACTAAGTCGATTGGCTTCAGATTTTTGTTTTGTAATCCTTCTTGAAAAAATCGAATGATAGGATTGTAATATTGAAGCCCATCGTTTTTGGCTTCACTTGAAATTAATGGGGATTGTGAGAAGGTTTGTAAAAACTTAAAGGCTTGTTCATTTCGTCGATAAAATTCAAATAGATTGCTCCAAAATTGAAAAAACATGGATTTATAATCTGTTGATTTATTTTTCTCTTGTAATAGTGCATTTCCCATTTCTTGTTTTAAGAAGATATAAATGGCGTTGACTATTTCATTTTTACTCTTAAAATGGTGATAAATAGTCCCCATCGCCACTCCGGAAACTTTAGAAATTTGGGACATTGGCGTCTCTTGAATACCTTGTTTTACAATTAATTCCAATGCTGTTCTTAGAATTTTTTCTTTTTTTGACATACCAAGTGAATGTTCATTCGGTACAAAAGTATGTAAAAACTTTAAATTCACAAGTTTTATTATTTTAGATGGCGTATTTAGCTCTGCCACTTACAAGTAAAGTAATTTTTTATGTTCCTAACTTGTCGTTGTTTTCCAAGGCATTATAGTTTAATTTCAAATTATACCCTAAACAGTGCAAACTATGTGACTTGAACTTTGAACCCATCTTGACTTTTTTTTTGGAACCGAAAATTTTAGCTTTTGTGCCTAAAAGAAGTCAGTTTTTAGCAACATAGCAGGGCTACGGTGATCAAAAACGTGGAAATTATGGTGTAACCCGCCCGATCCGATCCGGTACGGGCGGGAATGTTAAATTTGCAGGTAAAAGAAAAAGTCAAGATGGGTTCTTTGTGAAGAAAGGCACTTTAACACAGCAGGGCGTAAACAATGGCCCAATTAGGACAAGTTGGACCGGTATGATATTCTTAGATTGCATATTATTCACTGCAATAGATAATGAAACAATGATATTCCTTGCTATTGTCACATAATCTAAGTGCACAATCGTTTTTTTTCCGGTTCCGCTTTTCTATTTTTAATCGGCACTTAATTTAGGAGGGCTCAGTTTTCTAGAAACGCAATACAACTGTAGTATAAGATTACAGTCCCAATACGGTTGTTCCTTGCTCAAAAATTACATCCACAGGAATATTGGCATCACTCAAACGATTTAAATCGGTTTGTAATTCTTTTGAAATAATTCCTTTTTCGGCAACTAAATTGGCGACACCATCATAATCGCCATTGCCCTGAAGGGTTAAAATAAGATTTGACAATTCTTTCATTGCCATGATCATTTTATCGAAATCTACTTTGTAAGTTCCGTTTTCGTTTCTGGTAAAAGCACCTTTTTCTTTAAAGAAATTAAAACGGATCATGTTTGCTTTTCCATGGGCAGAAGACGCCCCAAATCTTACGGAGCGAAAAATACCGGCCATAAATGTGACCATATTATCTTTTAAATCTTCCTTCAATTCTCCTTTAGCATTCAATTGCTGAATCATATATAATCCGAGAATATCTGCTTTGCCTTCTTCTAATGCACTTGAATGTTCCTTAAGCGCTTCCCGTACGGTTCCTTTACCATTGATCGTGTTTTTAATTCCTAATCCATGTGCGACTTCGTGAAACATGGTGTTCGCAAAAAATGCATCAAACGTTATATGTTTGCGTTGGCTTTCATCGATCAGCACATCGGCAATGGGAACCATAATTTTATCAAATTTGGCACGCATTGCATTTTTCAATTGTAGACGACGTGTTCCTTTCTGTAATTGTACTTCTTCATCATTGGGAAGGTTGATCGCGATCGTTTTACTACCTGCGTTACAATCCCCTGCATAATACACCACGTCATACGCATTTAAATCGCTATCTGTTCCTGGTGTTTCTTTTTTGTAGGCTTCATCAACTGGAAGTCCAACCTGTAATTCCGGCAAATACCGGCTAAAACGAGCCAAACGTTCACTCCATTCCATATCCTTTATCAGTACATAGGCTTCGTGTGCCGCTTTATTGCCAAATAGGGCGTCTTCGTATGTTTCAATAGGTCCGATCACAATATCGATCGTATTGGTTTTCATGTCCATCCAAGCCAGATCACTGGGTCGGTATTTATCGTCCAAAAGTGATTGGGCCCGAAATTCCAAATATTTTTTTAACCCGGCATCGTCCGCTAATTTAGAAGCTTCTAACAATAACTCGGCAACCTCTCCAACCTCTTTTTCAAATTGTTTATGATAAGGAATCGTATATAATTTTCCCTTTTCATCGCGACGCACAAAATTGTAGCTGCTCCATTTATTGTCTAAAGTAGCGGCTTCAAATTCTTCCTTCGACATATCTTTTGGATAGAAATTCGCTCCCAGTGGTTTCGGACCAACGCCCTCCACAAAGGGTGCATTACCGTTCAGGCGTCCCCAAGGCCCGTAATTGATGTTTACAAATGCTTTGGTATCCGCATCTGTTATAGAGCTCAATAATTTGTGTTTGTCACCATAAGCCTCAACCCAAAATAAATCGTTCATTTTGTCGGCTGCCTGAATAAGAATTGGGATCATTTTACGTTCTTTCCCGGTCAATTTGGCAACGTCTGCCGTCAACTTTACCGTTACATATTTGCTTAAGTTCTTTTGCATTTCGGTTTGGGTCGTTTCTTTGGTTACGGGTTCTACTTTTTTGTCTTCTTTGCAAGAAAATGCAACGATAGATACCCATAACAGTGTCATGATTTTTTTCATTGGGATGATTATTTTAAGAATTTCATAATTATTTAATTCCAAGAGGAACGCAGTATTTTAAATTGATAAACGAAATGTGTCAATTTAAACATTGTTTATAAACTCTTATCTTAATTTCAGCATATTCTTGTTAAGGATAAAAGGGCTACAATGGTCGAGCTTGTAGCACAAGTTAGGAAAAAAAAGTCGATTTGGATTGTTGCCCATTTGGGAAGGATCGTAACATCTGGTATATAGGGAAAAACGGACTGCCAAGAAAAACTGTTCGCCCGTTTTCTGCTTTACGAACACATTCTGAAGAACAATTTTTACAGGCGCTTAAAGCAGGTACTGGATCGTGGCTTTCCTGCGGTATTCGTGGGAGTCTTTCTATAATTACCCTCCAAAATACGTTCTAGCCTTTACCTGCTGACTTTATTAAGATGTCATAAGTAAAGTTAATATTAAGGTCATAATTGCGACTGAAGTTGTAAATCTTCCCATCCTTTTTGATTTAGTCCATCCAGCTAATGAGATTACGGCGATCAGACTAATAATACCCAAATAAAAGAATGAAGTTCCAACAATACGTGGAAATAATAAATCATCCTTAATTACTTTGAGTGGATATCCATCTGTTGTCATTAACAGAAGTTTGGTCATTGCAAAAATGGTGATTAAAAAGAAACTAGCGGACAATGACGAAAAAGCCAAAATATATTTTATCAATCGAGTATTCAACTCAGAAACTAATAAATTAGCTATGGCAGCAATTGAAAACCCACCGAGTAATGAGCTGATTAATATGATTTGGTCAGCAAGTTTATTCCAGTATTCAAATGTAGTTTCCGTCATGTTTTATTCTTTCTATTATTATAAATTTTGTTCCGAAATGCGGTTCCTACTTTAATTACTCGCTTGTTTTTTATTTATCCGTAACTTGTGTTCAGCTTTTGCACTACAACGGCAGTCTGTGTAAATACCCTGCCGGGTTGTTTAAATATAATCGAAAATAAGTCTTTTGCCCAATAGTGGTCCAAAATGTGCAGCTTTAATTTTGGGGCGGCATATGGCTTGAAGACGGCCCGAGATACCTTCCGCGGCTCTCAAAATGGCGGTCAAGGCCCGATAGTTGGATATATGCACGTTTTTTCCGATCAGGTTGGGGGTCCTCTATAGGTTGTCGGCGATAGAGATAAGCCCCACCTGCTTTGGCCGATTTGGCGAAAAACGCCCTTCATAAGCTGTTCCGTGACCGTCAAAGCCACGGAAAATTCGATGTCGGATACCTGGCCTGAAAGGAAAAAGCCCCGCAGAGGGGCTTAAATGGGTACATTTTTTATCGGATCAGGGGCTTGTGCAATGGTTACTAATGTTACCAATCGTATTTATTCGCTCTTGCTTAATTTTTTTATTTTCATTCTGGCGTTGTCATTATCTGGATTTAGTTCAAGAGATTTCCCATAGTTTTCAATTGCTTTTCTAGTATTACCTAATACTTCATAGGCTTCTCCCAAGCTATCAAAGGAATTAGGTGATACAGGGAAATTTTCTACATTCATGATAAAGTATTCTAATGCATTGGCTTTGTCTTTATCATTGCCACTTCTTAGCATTCTATAACCCAATTGGTTTACAAGATACTCGGGAGGTCGAAAATCATATGAAAGTCTTTCCGAAAGTGCATGAAAATGTTGAATTAGTTTTTCTTTATCGTCCACATCGCGATAGGAAATTCCATATCCTTCAAAAATTGCGGAGATTCCGTTATGAAAAGCAATGATTGGAACTGAGCTATGATCTTCACTATCAAAGTATTCTAATTTTCCAGGTAATTCACCTTTGCATTTACTGTGCAATGACTCGTATAATCGTACATGGCGATCACGATTTCTAATATTCCTTTTGCCCCAATTGGCAGTGGCTATGTAAATGAATCTTTCAAATGATTGTTCTGTCAGGGAATCTAACTTTTTATCCATGGTTTCTGAATCCCATGTCCCAAAACTTGGATCAACCGCAATAAATGAATTGAAAAGAGTCTTTTCTTTCATATAGGTGTGAGTAGCCAACAAACCTCCTAAAGAATGCCCAAAAAGAATTCGATAAGGCTCTGTTCTATATTCTTGATCCAACTCGGGAATCAGCTCATCTTCTAAAAAGCTTAGGAAGTTCTCTCCACCGCCTGTATTATTCTCTCTAACTGTAATGATTTTGTCTGGTGTGTAGTCTCTTCTTCTATCAACATTTTGAATGGCAACTACAATCATTTCTGGAATTGTTCGGCTTCTATAAGTATCAGAACTCATATAATTAACTATACCTGAAACCGTCTTAAAGTGTACATTTCCATCAAGTACGATGAGCACCGGATATCTCTTGTAGGATGATTCTTTATCATTGTATGAATCAGGAAGACTAATCCAATATTCTCTTTCTTCATTAAGGATATTTGACCTAAGAAAATGTTTTGTGCCAATTACAATTTGTGTAGCATCTTGTGATTTTACCTGATAAATCCCTAATAGTAAAAAAAGTACTGTAATGATTTTTTTATTCATTCTACTGGTTTCTAATATCCTGACTAATGTTGATATAAAGTGTTAAAATTCATCAATATACATGTTACCCACTTTTACGAATGCTTATTTTGGTTCGAATTGGGCAAAAAAAATATTACCCGTCCAAATTTCCATTTTCGGCTCTTTGAGCTGTCCATGTTATTGGTGACGCACAACCAAAAAAATAGCTCTTTGGAAATGTACCTTGGGTTTTACAAAATATCCTGATCGGGATCGCCGTGCGGAGTCGCCATTGAACTTATCAATAGCCCTCCGAATTATGAGGGCATTATACATTTCGACCAGAATGCGTCTCGGGATATTATGCACCAGTTTAAAAATCGGCCTAGTTCAAAGAGCGGTTCTAAAAGTACGGAATTTGCCGGCAGAGTGGTAGAGGTTAGCGTAAGAAATTAATAGAGTTTCTTTATGTAGGGAATTACACCTAAGGCCATGGCTATACACAGTGTCCCCAAGGGCATTGCGTATAGGTAATGTAATAGGCATGGTTTTCTGATACTTAACAAAAAACAGACCCAATTTTCCACAATAAATGAACCTTAATCCTGATTTTTAGACATTCTTTTGAAGAATCCGTTTTACATTGTGTACATTTTCAACTGGCGGAGGTTTTGATCTTCATTAAGTAAATGAGTGAACCGATTCCGATGAAAATGTGAGCAACTAGTCCACCAAGCGACTTGTCGAACATAAAAACGTCTTGTGACACTCCTAATAAAACAATCGGAATCATAGCTACATGATATGTCGCATTAAAAATCAAGATGGCTTTGAGCGACTTAGAGTCACCGTTGTTTCGCACTAAAAAATTCAACACACCCGAACACAAAATAAGCACGCCAATTTCTCGCATCATAAAGCTAGAAAATAGATCTGGTGCTGAGCCGTATCCTTCAATCATAGTATCAGGCAGGAAGAACATCATCCCACCAAACAATGCTGAGATGACCGCTGTAATGATTAAGAAAATTGAACGTTTCATCTTATAGATTTTTAATTGTCGTGCCTACTCTATATGGTTTTCGGCTTACCCTATTATGAATTTTTATTTTTCAACTTGTCTATAACACCTCCATATATGAAGAGTAGCGCTGAAAATGTGCTGTTGCTTTTCGCATTAACATAAGCCGAATTTCCAAAAATGCCCAAATCATAGTGTTAGTAATGACTTGCACTATTTTTTATATACATTATTGGCACTTGTTTTTAATTTATTTTTTGCAATCAATATTCCAGTAAATAATATCATTCCAGTACTGGATAATAAATGTACTTTCTTAAAATCCACATTTAATTCAGGAAAAAACAACAAGGCTATTCCAGCATTAGTGGATAAATGAAATAGAATAGCAATTAGGACACTCCCCCTAGAATTATTTACTAACCAAGTTATTATTATCGACAAACAGATTAGCATCATAAAATATATTATTACGGGAAGAATTGAAATCGCTTCTCCACTAACTAAGGTTCCAAAAGGAGCCCTGAATAAAGGTATATGCCAAACAAACCAAATTATCCCAATCAAAATTGCACTTTTCAGACTTGAAAATCTTTTTTGAAATTCGGGAAGTAAAAAACCTCGCCAACCTAATTCTTCTCCCAAAGGTCCAGCGTAAAAACCAGCCCATAATGTAGTTGGAATGGAAAGAAATGCCATTTTGTCAAAACTTCCAATATCCCCAATAAATATTTTATATAATCCAATTCCAATAACAACAAAAAATATAGGCAGTAGTATTATGTATAAATAGTTTATAAAGGGGATATTCCAAATAAACACTTTCTTAAATAAATTCAACACACCGTTCAGTCCATCAAAAACAAGTGCTGTTACAATTCCGCTAATTGTAGGTCCATATACGCCAGTAAAAAAGAATATTAAAAATTTTCCGATTGATTCTTGGTTGACTCCATCTGTAAGATAATTTAGACCGATAACCCAAAAAGTCCAAGACCAAATAATGGTAATTAATAAAAATATATAAGTCTTTTTATTATTCATATTTTTCTCAAAATTGTCTTGTCCTGAAATAAGGCTACAGGTTAATAATTAATTTTACGCTGTATTTAAGTATACCATATTTGGTGTTTTGAAATCTAAAGATAAGTGT
>JAIRBC010000041.1 GCA_022008415.1 Cerina litoralis | reverse complement strand
TAAGAGAGATACTTACGGATTACGACTACAAAGATGTCAAAGAACTAAGTTTTAAACAATTGAAAATCAACGGGTTTTAAGTGCCCACTAATGAACCGAAATATATTCAAGGGGCTTTACCCTATAATTAGAAACTAAACTTATGGCAGAAACCATCCAACCGATCAAGCGAAAAGAACTTTTTGGCCATCCCGTAGGCCTCTATATTCTTTTCTTTACCGAAATGTGGGAACGTTTTTCATACTATGGGATGCGTGCCATCCTTGTACTTTATTTGGTCACTTCTACCACAGAGAAGAACCCGGGTCTGGGGTGGACCAATATGGAAGCACTGGAGCTATATGGATGGTATACCATGCTGGTTTATGTGGCCTCTATTCCCGGAGGTATTATTGCCGACCGTATGTTGGGCCAAAAGAAATCCGTAATTCTTGGAGCGATTCTCTTGGTATTGGGACATAGTGTTTTGGCAATAGAACAGATGTGGGCCTTCTATACCGGTTTGGGCCTAATCGTATGTGGGGTTGGTATGCTTAAGCCCAATATCTCGACCATGGTGGGCGGACTTTATCCCAAAGGGGATATCAGACGGGACAAAGGCTTTACCATATTCTATATTGGTATCAATGTAGGGGCGTTCCTTTCCAGTTTGATCGTAGGTTATGTAGGGGAAGTATACGGATGGCACTATGGATTTGGGCTGGCGGGGATATGCATGCTTTTTGGTCTTCTTCAGTTTGTTCTCGGTCAGAGGTATTTGAAAGGTGTTGGGGATTATTTGGGTAAATCCGACAATAAAGCAGATAGGGAAGAGTTAAAAAGACCCCTGACAAAAATTGAAAAAGATCGGGTTATCGTGTTGATCCTTTCTTTTCTAATGGTCATCGTTTTTTTCGGAGCTTTTGAACAAGCCGGCGGACTGATGAATATCTTTGCTAAGGATCATACCAACAGGATGTTGTTGGGATGGGAAGTTCCCGCCTCTTGGTTCCAGTCGGTCAATGCCTTTTTTATTATTACGTTGGGGACAGCAGTGGCTGGTTTTTGGGCCAATCGCAAGTTAAAGGGGAAGGAGGCCTCCTCTCTTTTTAAGATGATCATGGGCCTTATAATAATGGGGATCGGTTTCTTATTTATGACGGCCGCTACCGCCCAATTCCATAGCGAAGGATCTGCTGCCATGTACTGGTTAATCCTGGCCTACCTTTTCCACACGGTAGGGGAACTGAGCCTTTCGCCGGTTTCCTTGTCGTTTGTCACTAAATTGGCGCCTGCCAAATACGCTTCCTTGATGATGGGCCTCTATTTTGCGACCACAGGGTTGGGCAATAAAGTGGCGGGATTGTTGGGAGAATCCGCTTCGTCCTTTGGCGAATATAAGGTGTTTACAGGAATTGCCCTGTTCTGTATTCTTTTTGGATTGTTGATATGGGCCTTCTTCAAGAAATTAAAAGCCCTAACCCACGGGGCCGAGGATGATGAACGAAAAATGTGAATCTAACCCATACCCGACAGGGCTTTAAAACCTGTCGGGTTTTTCATTTCAATTATACCCCTTATGAACACTGACATAGAAAATCTCTTTAAGGATAAGGTGCTGGGACATCCGGCCGGCTTGTTCGTATTGTTCTTTACCGAAATGTGGGAACGCTTTTCCTTTTACGGGATGCGTATCCTTTTGATTCTCTTTCTTACGGCACCGCTGATCAGCGAAAATCCGGGATGGGAATGGCCCCGGGAAAACGCCTTGGCGCTTATAGGCACCTATGCCTCTTTGTTATATCTAACCCCTATCGTGGGCGGTTACATTGCGGACAAGATCACGGGATATCGCATTGCGGTTGTAATCGGCTGTGTTATTATGACCTTGGGACATGCCGCGATGGCGATCGAGACGCATTGGTCCCTCTACGTAGGTTTGGGTTTGCTGGTCATCGGCACCGGATTTTTTAAGCCCAATATTACTTCCATTATTTCCGAGATGTACAAGGGCAAGGAATCCAAAAAAGACGGTGCGTATACCATATTTTATATGGGGGTGAACGCGGGCGCATTTTTTGGGATGATGCTTTGTGGTTATCTGGGTGAAAATTTTGGATGGTCTTGGGGCTTTGGGCTAGCCGGAATCTTTATGTTCCTAGGGATGTTGCAGTTTTTATTGGCAAAAGATCTATTCGGCAAAATAGGGGGCAAACCGGCAAAGTCGGACAAAGCGGAAGAACTAGATAAAATTAAAGAACAAAACGACCTGGGAGCCCAACCCGAGAAATTAAACCCTTTTACCAGTTTGGATTATATTTTGATCGTTCTCTCGTCCGTAGCTGGATTATTGTACCTATTTAACGACCCCTTGGAAAAGATAAGCGGCCATAGCCTGGCACCTTTTACCCTATGGGGAACCAACGGATCGGACGTCGTAGTATTGGGAGGATTGGTACTGTTCTTAGTATTGTTGGTGATGCGGATCTCCAGGTACAGTACAATCGTAAGGGACCGTATCATCGCGGTATCGATCTTCGGGGTGTTTACCGTATTTTTCTTTTCCTTTTTTGAACAGTCTCTTGGATCCATGACCATTTTTGCCCGAGACTATACGCATAGAGCCCTTGTGGGGCCCGCCGCCACCATTTTTAAGATTGTGGATGCACTTCTGACCACCGTACCCCTAATTATCATCACATGGGTGTTAGGGATTTTATTCAAAAAAACTTATTCCAAAATTGGACTTTCCAACATGATGTTGGCGCTTGCATTTTTGGGTATTTGGGGGTTGGTAATCTACAGGTTGTACGAAAAGTATTTAGAGCCCGGGACCGAGATCGACGCCACGTGGTTCGGAATCCTCAACTCCTTTTTCATCATTACCCTGGCCCCATTATTTTCGAGATGGTGGGAGAGCAAATACAACCCCAGTGCCGCAATGAAGTATGGCATAGGGCTTATATTGCTGGGATTGGGTTTTGCCGTATTGTCTTATGGGTCGGCAGGAATTCCACAAGGTGCTAAAACGGCATCGGTAAGTATGATTTTTCTTATTTTGGCCTATCTGTTGCACACCATGGGCGAATTGTGCCTTTCTCCGGTAGGCTTATCGTATCTCAGTAAATTGGTCCCTGCCCGGATGATCGGTTTTATGTTCGGGGTCTGGTATCTGGCCATTGCCGTTGGTCAGAAAGCCGCAGGCACCATGGGCGGCATGATCGATAAAATATCAGAGCAGTATTCCCTGGGAACCTTCTTCCTGATCTTTACCTTGATTCCTATTGGGGCCGGTTTGGTATCTATCGTATTGAATCCGTTGTTAAAAAGATTGATGCACGGAATAAGGTAATGTGGTAATGAATATCTTGAAAAACAATGTTCAGCGAATAACTACCCCCGTCTTCGTTACCCCTCTTTTATCCCGATAGGAATCGGGAGGAGGGGGCTATAACCGTTAAATTGTTGAAAAAAGGTCGAGGATTTGGTCCTCCTCTTATTTCAAGGGGAGGTGCCGTCCCGATCTATCGGGAGCGGAGGGATTCCTTTAATTATTCTAATTCCAGGGAAAACGCCCCATCCTCTCCTGTAAAATTAAATGGGATATTTGCTTTGTCGCAACTGGCTTTCCATCGCTTTATATAGCTTCTGTAGTTGTTGCCATCGGCGATAACAATTTTTGGTCGAAGGTAATCCAACGTTCGGTCCAAGTTAATTCTTGGGGATTGGGTAAGTAGTAGGTAGTTTGGTCGGACGCGGGTAGGATAGACACCCAGGCTGTCTATAATCAATACGGAGTTATTCCCCCAAAGATAGCCGTTGTTTAACTTTTGGTAGGTGACGTCTTTGGCATTTTCTGCGACCTTATAGTTTAAAACCATGTGTGTCGTACGGGTAGAATCGGAGGTGAAGATATGGAGTCGGCTCCCGGATTGATGGAGCAATACCGTATTCCCAGTTTGATGCAGAACCAAAAAATTCTCCTTACTATCGGTTTGGTAAAGGCGGACATACGACCAAAGCTGAAAACCGATGATCGCGAGTAATAGTACCACGGATCTTTTATAATTTACCTCGGTACAGAGGTATATCAACGATATAATTATTGCATATCCCAAAAACAGTTCTATCGTATCAAAAGGGATATCCCTAAAAATAAATGCCTCATGGCCCGCTACCCATCCGATAAGGGAATTCATTGTGCCTATCAAAAAATCGTATAAATCCACTAAAAGCGGGGGTAGAAAATTAAGTAGGGCCAACGCGATAACGAGAATTCCCATACCCAATAGGATGCCCAAAAAGGGTACGATAAGGAGATTGGAAACAAAGAAAAGTCCGGAAAATTGATGGAAGTAAAAAAGGCTGATCGGCAATACGCCCAACTGTGCCGCGATACTGACTGATACCAATTGCCACCCCCTTTGCAGCAGGATATTTTTAGGAAACCAAAACCTTTGAAGCATAGGGTAGACCCAAGCAATGGCGAAGACCGCGGCATAGCTCATCTGGAATCCCACTTGGAAGAGGAACATAGGGTGGATGAGCAGTATAAAGAACATGGAAAGGGCCAGGATGTTAAAGGTACTCGTGGGCCGGTTAAGAAATAGGGCATACGCGAGAAAGGAAAACATCGCGACCGCACGCACTACGGAAGCCGATAAACCGGCTAAAAAAGCAAATCCCCATAGCAATAGAACGATCAATACCAATTTAACCGTCTTTCCATGGACAAAGCGTTCCAATGGAGTTAGCAGGAACTGCAATAAAAGTAGGATAATCCCTATATGCAATCCCGAAACCGCCAAAATATGTACCGCACCTGCATTTTTGTAATCGTCCCAAGTCTCTTTAAGAATATCGTTGCGCTGGCCTAGTAACAGTGCTTTTATGATGCCCAGTTGGACTTCGCCAAAGTTCGATTCGCGTAGCTTGGAACTAATTTTCTCCCTTAGGCGGGCCGCTGTTCCATAAACGGTATGGGGCTGGGATATCGATTTAAAATAGTTGGCATCGGTAAGGGTTAATTGACCAGCAATCCCCAAATTATTCAGGTAATTTTTATAGTTGAACTGGTGAGGGTTCAAGGGTACCTTAATATCTTTAAGCGACCCGAGGACCAACAATTCGTCATCGACTATCAACAAATCCATACCGGTACCCGAAGGGACATTTACCATGATTTTCCCGGTTGTACTCTGGTCATCAATTTTCCGCACGACAGCAATATACCGGTCCGAAAAAGGAGTAGATTTTAGTACTTCCCTTATTTTTATGTGCCAAATAGAATTTTCTGTCTTGGAAACATGGCAGTAATGATCGGAAAGGTTTTCTGGTTGGGACAAGGAAAATGTGAGGGTACCAATGGAAATGGTCAACAGGGCAGAAACAATTTCGAAAAAGGGAAAATAGGATTGCCTTTTAAGGACGAATAGAATTCCCAAGATCAAAATACCAAGACCGACCAATATAAATGGGAGCGAAAGTGCAGGTCGTAGAAAATAGCCCAACAAAATTCCGGCGATCAGACCTAAGGATAGTCTTACCGATATAAACCGGAACAATCCCATGTTAAAGAATCCTAGTTGCTTTTACAAAGGCATGGTTCCAATAACCTTCCCTTAGGGATGAAACAATAACTCCTCTTGAGGTAGTAGAGTGCACAAATTTGATATCGTCCCCGTCAACCGACACGACGAGCCCTACATGACTGATCCGCTTACTTCTTTTTGCGGTCCTAAAGAATAGAAGATCCCCTTTTGCCACCTTTTTGAGCTTTATTGGCTTGCCTTGCTCGGCCATTTGGTAGGAGATTCTTGGCAATGCGATATGTTGTTCCCCAAAGGCGACATACACAAGTCCGGAGCAGTCCATTCCTTTTTTGGTTACCCCCCCATATTTATAACGCGTCCCAGAAAATGCCAGGGCGGTATTTACGATGCTATCCGCTAAAACTTGGGTGTCGGCCGTTTCAAAATCGTTCTTCTTTATGCCGTCTTCCGGAGAAATTTCATCGGAATCCCCTGTGGATTCATCGGAGGCCTCAACAGTGATTTTCCGTGGTTCCTCGGCCATTGCCCGTTTTTTGGATGCGCCGCAACCAACAATAAGAAAGAGTAGGGAACCGTACAAAAAATTGCGTAGCATATAGAAATGAATGAGGCTCTTAAGATTCAAAAGTAAAGAATTTTTTTACAAATTGGATTTTACCACGGCCTACTCTTTCTGTTTTACCAAACTCTGTACAATCTTTTGGGCAGTTAATCCACTGGCTCCTTTTCCTCCCAATTTTTTCTCCAGTTCGTAATAAGCCTCAAACTGTTCCTTTCTTTTGGAACCTTCCAGGATTTTAGTGAGTTCGGTGGTGAGGTTTTTTCGGTTCAGGTCGTCTTGTATCAATTCCTTAACCACCTCTTTGTTCATGATCAGGTTTACCAATGAGATAAACTTCAACGTAATAATTCTTCTTGCAATGTGGTAGGAGACCCAATTGGCCTTGTAGCAAACCACCTGGGGCACCTTAAAAAGAGCGGCCTCCAAGGTGGCCGTACCGCTAGTGACAAGGGCCGCATAGGATAGGCTTAAAATGTCGTAGGTTTTATTGGTGACAAAGCCAACCTGGGGGCTTTTCAAAAAAGGTTGGTAAAAATCCTGGTCCAAACTGGGTGCGCCTGCAATCACAAATTGGTATTCGGGAAACGAACCGGTCACGGAGAGCATTACGGACAGCATTTTTTCTACTTCTTGCTTGCGGCTACCGGGCAAAAGGGCGATGATCGGTTTATTGGGGTCTAAACCGTTAACCTTTCTGAACTTTATATCATCCACTTGTCGTCTATGGGCAATAGCGTCGATTAGCGGGTGGCCTACAAACTCTACCGGGAAACCGTGTTTTTGTTCGTAGAACTCTTTTTCAAAAGGCAGGATGACGTACATGGCATCGATATCTCTCTTTATTTTTTCGATGCGACCTTCCCTGGAGGCCCATATTTGAGGGGAGATATAGTAATTGGTCCTTATTTTGTTTTCCTTTGCCCACTTTGCTATCCGCAAGTTAAAACCGGAGTAATCTATAAAAATAATGACATCCGGTCCAAAGGCTGTGATATCCTCCTTGCAGAATTTTATACTCTTAAAGATGGTGTTGAGATTGCATACCACTTCCAAAAACCCCATAAAGGCCATATCTTTATAGTGCTTTACCAAAGTGCCCCCGGCTTCTTCCATAAGGTCGCCTCCCCAACAACGGATATTGGCTTCCGTATCCTTTTTTCTTAAGGCCTTGATGAGGTTAGATCCGTGTAGATCGCCCGAGGCTTCCCCAGCAATAATGTAGTACTTCATTTTAAGTTCAAGTTCTAGGGCAAGTTCAAATTCAAATTAAAAAAAGTTTATAAATTTATGGGTTTAGAAATGGTTGCATAACCGATTTATGGAAACCATAAACCCCCTACGGAACAACCCTAACCCCTTTAAAACATTTTGTAGTACAGAATCACTAGGGCTGTGATCAATGTCGCGACCATGACCCCTTTGGCCCTATTGTCCCTTCGGATCTTTAAGAACCCAAAAAAAGCAACGAGATTCAGGATGGCACCTAGGGCCAGTAGGCTTCCAACATAACCCTGTGTTACGGCCGCCCTGAAAGTCTCTACAATTCCCAAATCTGAAAATAGGAAAATATACAATAGAGTACCAATGGTATTTGCGATAAGGCCAACGGCAAAGCCAATTAGAATTTCTTTTTTGGTGTTCATTTATTCAAGTTCAAGTATCAAGTAACTAGATTATATATTCCACAACTAGTATATTACCATGTATTTCTTTCTCCGCAATGCCGTGATGCGGTTTTTTCTCCCTTCACCCTTCACCGTTATTCATCACTTCCAAATCCCAGGTGTTCAGCTCTTGGATTACGTGGTGGGCGGTCAGGTCAAATTGTGTAGGTACCACCGAGACATACCCATTGGTCAAAGCCCATTCGTCCGTATCCTCCCCGTGATCCAAAAGTTCAAATTCGCCCGTTAACCAATAGTAATCTTTTCCCATTGGATTGGTGCGCTTATCGAACTTTTCTTTCCAATTGGCCCTCGCCTGACGGCAGATTTTAATACCTTTAAGCTCGTTTTTCTTCAATTTTGGGATGTTCACGTTAAAAACTACCCCTTTTGGAATACCGTTTTTCAACGCTTCCGAAACAATTTTTTGAATACTCTCCTTCGCTGGCTCAAAATCTGCATCCCAGGAATAGTCGAGCAGTGAAAAACCAATGGATGGGATTCCCTCGATACCTGCTTCGATCGCTGCACTCATCGTACCCGAATAAATTACGTTAATAGAGGAATTTGACCCATGGTTGATACCACTGATGCAAATATCGGGCTTTCTTTTCAAAAGTTCCTGCAATGCTAATTTAACGCAATCGGCGGGGGTGCCGCTGCAACTGTACTCCTCATCGGCTCCGTTGATCTGGTCTATTGTCATGCGTTTGGAATAGAGGGTATTATCCAGGGTTATTGCATGTCCCATACCAGATTGAGGACTGTCCGGAGCCACTACGATTACATCCCCTAGGTCTTTCATATAACGTACCAATGCCCTTAAGCCGGGAGCCGTAATACCATCGTCATTCGTTACAAGGATCAAGGGTTTTTGCATATTTTATACTTTATCGTACAAAAATACGTTTTTTAATAGGTTTGTCCGTAGGCTCCCAACGGGAAGTCTTGAATTACGTTTAACAAAAAATTAATCCCATATCACTGGGCTGGCATGGTTTTTTCTTTACCTTAGTAGCTTATTCTGCCTTTGCTATAGAGTATTGGACGGTATGAAGTTACAAGAGACTAGAAATTTAAATTATAAAAAAAGTAGATGAAAAAGAATTTGGCTATTGCGCTGTTGGTGATGCTAATTGCGGTTGCTTCCTGTAGTTTTACAAATAAATCCTTTGAGGAGAACGATAAGGACCAGCTTTTGCTGGATCTTATCACCTATGTCCTCGAAAAGGGCCATTACCAGCCCAAGGATATCGATGATGATTTTTCTGTGAAGGTTTTTGAGGATTTTATCACCGCGATAGACCCTACCAAGCGTTATTTCCTCGAAGGTGATATCGAGGAATTTGAGAAATACAAGTATCAACTAGACGATCAGATAAGGAACAAGGATATCAGTTTCTTCAATTTGGTTTACGATCGTTTGATGCTTCGCATGGAAGATTCCAAAGAAATATACAAGGAAGTGTTATCCAAGCCATTTGATTACTCCAAAAAAGAATCGATCGATATCGACTATGACAAACAGCCATTTGCGACTACAAAGGCCCAACTAACGGACCGTTGGAGGGAGCAATTAAAATATGCCACTTTGGGCACCTATGATTCCAAATTAACATTAAACCGGCCGGTAACAAAGACTAAGGTTACTACCGAAGGCGATAAGATTACGGAAATAAAGGGTGATGCATTACACGATGATGAAATGCCCGAAAAGCCCATGACTCCTGAGGAGGCCGAAGTGGCTTCAAGAAAATACACCGAAAGTACGTTAGACGATTTTTTTGATTTTGTGGGCGATATGAAAAGGGAAGACTGGTTTACCCAGTATATCAATACTATTGTTGAGGAGTTCGACCCCCATACCTTTTATTTTGCACCCGAGGACAAGGATAAGTTTGACATGAGCATGTCCGGAAAGTTCGAAGGTATCGGTGCAAAATTGCAGAAGCGCAAAGATCAGACCAAGATCGTGGAGATTATTTCCGGAGGGCCTGTATGGCGGGACCAACGATTGGAAGTAGGGGACGAGATACTCAAAGTAGGCCAGAACGGAGAACCGCCAGTGAACATTGTAGGTATGAGGCTAGACGATGCCATAAAGCTGATTAAAGGCCCTAAAGGTACCGTAGTAGACTTGATCGTAAGGAAAGTTGATGGGTCCATAGAGAAAATTTCATTGACCCGTGACGTGGTGGAGCTAGAAGAATCATATGCGAAATCGGCTACGGTAGTCAAGGATGGGCAAAAGTTTGCAATTATAAATTTGCCAAAATTTTATGTAGATTTTGAAGATTACAACAATAGAAATGCCGCATCCGATGTGGCCAAGGAAATAGAGCGCCTCAAGGAAGACGGGGTGAAAGGCCTTATCTTGGATCTGAGGGACAACGGCGGAGGGTCGTTGAAAACCGTTGTGGAAATGGCCGGGTTGTTTATCAAGGATGGACCCATCGTTCAGGTGCGTTCCTCTGGGCAGAAGAAGGAGGTATATGATGATAAGGACGAGCGCATCCAGTGGGATGGTCCTTTTGTAATCTTGGTCAATGAGCTTTCGGCGTCCGCTTCTGAAATTATGGCCGCCGCAATGCAGGACTATAAACGGGCGATAATTATTGGTAGCAAACAAACATTCGGAAAAGGGACCGTGCAAAATGTTATTCCATTAAACAATATCGTCCGAGGTAATGATCAGGATGACCTGGGAGCACTAAAGCTTACCACACAGAAATTTTATCGGATCAACGGTGGGTCCACACAATTAGAAGGTGTAAAGAGCGATGTGGTGGTTCCGGACCGTTATAGCTACATTGATCTGGGCGAAAGGGATCAGGAAAATCCGTTGCCATGGGACAAGATCTCGCCAGCCCATTATAAACCATGGATCGGTTATATAGACTACGATCAGACCATTTTAAACAGCACCAAGCGTATGGCAGTAAGTCCACAGATAAAATTAATCGAGGAAAACGCAAAATGGTTAAAAAAGCAACAGGATGAGACCATAGTTTCCCTTAATTACGACGATTATAAAAATGAGGAGGAAAATCTTAAGAAGAAATCCCAGTACTTTAAAACCATTTCGGATTATAATTCCCATTTGTCCTTTCAGTCCCTTAATTATGAGAAGGAGCTGTTTGCAAGCGATTCGACCCTAAGGGAAAAAAGAGATCGTTGGCACAAGGACCTAACCAAAGATATTTATGTGGAGGAAGCCGTTAACGTGCTGCAGGACCTTAAAATAAACAACAATGAAAACGCCAAGCTGGTAAGTACAAAAAATTGAGTTTTATAAATCTTTTTAATATACGGAACCCTGACGGCAATGTCGGGGTTTTTTATGAAACCGTCTCGTGTTTTTGTCCCGAGAGCTATCGGTACCAAATCTAGGAATGTTGGCCAAAACATTAGGTAAACGGAATATGGTATTTAGATTATTCTGCGGGTAAATTATCCAATAAAAAGCGTTTTACGTTTTCTCCCATGACCGCCTCAATTTCTTTACTTGTAAAACCGGCATCCATTAGGCCCTGAACAAGATAGGGTAGCCCTGTAATGTCGATGGGAGTGGTTGCGGCGCCATCAAAATCGGAGCCCAGGGCTACAAATTCGATGCCTACAAGGTCCCTAACATATTTTATTGCAGCGACTATATCTACGATCTCTCCTTTGACGGCCCCTTTAAAAAAGCCAATTCCGATAAGTCCTCCGTTTGCAGCAATTCCCTTAATGTGGTCGTCAGATAGATTTCTGGGACTGTCTTTGGTACCCTTGACCCCCGTATGGGAAACTATTACGGGACGGGTACTCAGTTCAAGTATATCGTCGATCATTTTTGGCGATATATGGGAAAGGTCGACGATCATACTAAGACGGTTCATTTCTTTAATGACCTGTTTTCCAAATTCGGTGAGTCCTTCGCCCGAAATACCATGGGCAGACCCTCCCAATTTGTTGTCAAAAAAATGGGTTGGTGCCATCATTCGGATCCCCTCATCGTAGAGTTGTTGTACGTTTTCTAATTTTCCTTCCAAACAATGGGCTCCTTCAATTCCCAAGAATCCAGCGATTAAGGATTTGTTGGTTTTTCGCTGTTCAATGTAATGAAGCAATTCTTTTTGAGAGGTAATGATATTGAATTTATCGTCATATTTTTTGGCAAAACGGTGAAGTTCACGGGCCTGGTATTCGGCGCGATTATATAGGCTAAACCATTGGCCGGGTCCCTTTCCCTGAAGAAAGTTTAAAAGGGTGATCATATCGAAAGAGTCTGCGGAATTGCTCTTGAAATTTTGTCCCTTGGGAGATTTGGTAACAATGGTAAATGCCTCCAAGGCTACGTTCGCTTTTTGCATGCGTGGAAAATCTACGTGTCCATAACCGACTTTTTTTGTCAAATCCCTATCCCAAAGTAAAGCATCGCAATGCAGATCGGCGATAAAGGGTAAGGAATAATATAGATCTTCGGCCCCTGAACTCAACTGTCTGGGATTTTTGAACTCGACAAGATTTAGCTTTTTTTCGAATAGGGGAGGGGCAATAAAAATGGCCAACAGATAAATTAGCAACAAAATTGCCAGAAGGTAGCGTAATTTTTTGAGCATGGAAGGTGTTTTTGAGCCATAAATATAAGCGAACTTTAGAATTGCCACCTAGTAGCGGCAATATTTAACCGCCAACAGTAACTATGAACTACAGGACAACATGGAAGAACCTACTTTGTGCCTGGCCCATTCCGGACGTTTGGCAAACCATTTTTCGGCATCTTTTTGTTCGCTATAGGGTTGTTTCATAATCCCAAAAAGTTCATCCAATACCGAATAATCGCCTTTATCCGCAGCATCGATGGCCATTTGGGCCATGTAATTCCGAAGTACGTATTTGGGGTTAAAACTATTCATCTTCCCCTTCCTATTCTGATCGGAAAGGGCTTCCTTTTGTAATCTAGTCGCATATGCGGTGAACCATTCGGTCCAAATATGTTGTATTTCCGACGACAACCCCTCGGGGGCATAAAAGGCATCTCTCACCAAAGTTAAGCCATCGGCAGGATATGATTTATTGAAATCCCCCAAATGGCGAAAAAATAGGGTCATGTCGGTTTCCGTAAGTTGTAGATTATTTATCAAGGAATTGACCAGTGCGTTATCGTCAACGTCATCGGTAAAAAGGCCCAATTTTCCTTTCATCATTTTTAAGTGGTGATTTTGGAAATCGATACGATATTGTTCTAGTATCCCCTCTAAAGGGGTCGTTTCTTCGATTAATGGATACAGGGCGTTTGCGAATTGGTATAGGTTCCAAAGCCCTATATTGGCCTGATTGCCATAGCGATAACGTTTCTGTTGGCGATCCGTCGTATTGGGCGTCCAACCTGGGTCGTAACCTTCCAGCCATCCATAGGGGCCGTAATCAATAGTCAATCCCAGGATAGACATGTTGTCCGTGTTCATCACCCCGTGGACAAAACCTACGCGCTGCCAATGAATGATCATATTTAACGTTTGATCTACGACTTCCTTAAAAAACTGTATATAGGTTTCTTTGGATGGAACTCCCAAATGGGGAAAGAAGTGTTTTAGGGTATAATCCACCAAGATGCCGAGTGTTTTTATATCCTGTCTTGCACTTAGGATCTCATAGTTTCCAAAGCGGAGAAAGGTTGGGGACGCCCTACAGACCACTGCCCCTTTTTCGTAGGCCGGATTTCCATCGTACAGCACGTCCCTTAGCACTTGATCTCCTGTAAGGGCCAGGGAAAGTGCTCGGGTGGTCGGAACCCCTAAATGGTGCATGGCTTCACTACAAAGATATTCCCGAATGGAGGAGCGAAGAACGGCGAGCCCGTCTGCCGTACGGGAGTAGGGGGTTTCTCCCGACCCTTTTAACTGCAGAGCCCACCGCTTATCTCGGTGTATTACCTCCGCCAAATTGATGGCCCTACCATCTCCCAACTGCCCTGCCCAATTGCCAAATTGGTGTCCGCCATAACACATGGCATAAGGGTTTGTTCCAGGCAATAGGTCATTTCCGGTAAAAATTTCCAGGAATTCAGTGGAACGGCCTATCGTATCCGAAAGCCCTAAATTTTCTAACATTTCCGGTGAGACGTGGACCATCTGCGGCCGACTCGTCTTTTTGGGCGTTACGTAAGAATAACAGGCTTTCGTGACCTGCCTACGCGTGTTTTCCATCACGGGGTCTGCCGGTAATTCCTTGTTGAATGTATCTTGGATATGGAGTTGCATACTTTCTTACTTATACCTGTCCCCTTCTTTTTGAGACGTACCGTTAATCGATTATGTCGCTCCATTTAGGACTCTTTAGCGCTACGGCCCTGATATAGGAGCATATTGCCACTGCCTGATAACCCTCTTCTGTAAGTTTTTGGAACGTTCTTTCCACCAGTTCCTTCCCTATGCCATTGGACCGCAGGTTATAGGGTACCTCAGAGTATACCAGGTGCATTTTGCCGTTCTTCATTTTATAGTCTACCTTGGCCGTTTGGCCATCAATGTCCATCGTAAACCTAGAGTTTTCCTTATCGTGCTTTATCTTCATTGTTTTGGTGCTAAGTTGATCAATTTTGGATGTATCAGGGCAAACCTAAACAAGGCTTTTAAGAAATGCAATGGCCTTGGCAACATCCAAATGAAAATCGTTAAAGACTACGTGGTTGTTTTGGTCTATAAATATAAACCAAGGAGTACCTCCCGTACGGAAGTGGTACATCGTTTTTGACGTATTATTGGAGGTCTGGTCTCCTGGGTCATGACCAAATGGGATATCGAGGTGATATTGTTGTTGGGTTTCCCGTAGTTTATCATAGGTATTGGCTTCCCGTCCTTCAAAGACAGTCTGTATGGCCAAAAACACGATGTTATCCTTGTCATCCAAGGCTTTGGTCATTTCCTGAAGAGCGGGAAACCCCCTGCTATGACAACCCGGACACCAGCTTTGAAAGCAATAGATGACTTTGAACTTTCCGTCATAATCACCGAGCTTAATGGGTTCAATGGTTTTGCCTTCCGCATCGATCCATTGATCCACAAGAAGTTCCGGTGCTCTGTAACCCGCTATTCCGTATGTGATTGGATGTTCCATCTTTTAAGCCGATACGCCTTTAAGCTTATCGGTATGCATCTTCCGCAGTTTTGTCAGTTTTGGGGTAATGACAGCACTGCAATAGCCTTGTGTTGGATTGTTCCTATAATAGTCTTGATGATGGTCTTCTGCCAAGTGAAATTCGGCCAGGGGAGTTACTTCCGTTACGATTGGGTTATCGTAGTAGGGTCCCAATTCTTTAATTACGGCCTCCGCAACTTCCTTTTGCCGGTCGTTGTGGTAATAAATTGCCGAACGGTATTGGGTCCCAACATCCCCTCCTTGCCGGTTAAGGGTAGTGGGGTCGTGACTTGTCATAAAAATGGTCAATAAGTCTTTATAAGAAATTATATCAGGGTCGAATAAAACCTGGACTGCTTCGGCATGTCCTGTTAATCCCGAGCATACTTCCCTGTAAGTGGGTTTTCCAGGAGCTTTTCCGCCGGTATATCCGGATAATAATTTTTCTACGCCTTTTATTTCCTGTAGCACGGCCTCAATACACCAAAAACATCCACCGGCCAAGGTTGCGGTTTGTAGATTTTTAGTTTTCGTCATTTTTAAAATGTTTATGGGTTTAGTTTTTTTATTTTCAACCATCAACCAAAAAAAGTTATGAGTTATGAGTTCAGAGTTATGATTTTTTTCCTTTGCTCTTTCACCCTTAACCCTTGGCCTGAGTCATCAACCATCAACCTCCGATTTTAATAGCTGCAAGGATTCTGAATTTACACAATAACGGAGTCCACTGGGTTCTGGCCCGTCTGGGAATACGTGTCCCAAATGCGCATCGCAGGTATTGCACAACACCTCTACCCGTATCATGCCAAATGCATTGTCTTTTTCATATTTGATTGCATTTTCCTCAATGGGCTGGGTAAAGCTTGGCCATCCCGTACCGGAGTGAAATTTGATGGTAGAGTCGAATAACGGGGCATTACAACAGGTACAGGCGTATTTGCCAGATTGGTACGCACTGCATAAAGCACCTGTGTGAGGTGCTTCCGTGCCTTTTTTTCGGGTAACCCTAAATTGTTCCTGGGTCAATAGCTGTTTCCATTCCGCCTCTGTTTTTTCGACTCGACGATCTGGGACGGGATTGCCCTTTGTTGTATACCTAATTATATCTTTCCAGGTAATCATAATTATTTTTCCTTTCTATGTAATAGTCTCAAAAAAATTCTCCAATAGCAAGTTAATGGAGCATTTTAATTTATGAAGTGTTTTAGTCGATCTTAATGTGCAAATCTTACAAATGGGGACCAAAACTCACCGGTCTATCGTTTTAGTAGAACTGCCATGCCCAACGATTATCTTATGTGTAGTTTCCAAAAAAAGTCCGGTTTCAACTATCCCGGGTATTTTAAGCAGCCTTTCTTCCAATTGGGCTAAATTGGTAAATCCCAAAATATCAAGATCTACGATATAATTGTTTTCATCGGTAATATAAAGATCGTTCCCTGCTTTTCTGAGCTGGGGCTTTAGTCTTTCCTTTGCCAGCAAATCGATAATGTTCCCGGTAGCGAACGGAATGGTCTCGATGGGCAATTTAAATTTGCCCAGGCGTGGCACTTCCTTGGTAGAGTCGGCAATGACAACATTGCATTTAGAATTGTAAGCGACGATTTTTTCCCGTAATAGGGCGCCACCTCCACCTTTTATCAATTGCATATAGGGGTCAAATTCGTCTGCACCGTCTATATTGATATCGACAATCTTGGCCTCGTGTAGTGCAATTAATGGAATTCTGGCTTCAATGGCCAATTTTTCCGTGTTTTTGGATGATGTAACACCGCGAATTTTAAGTCCGTTGGCTATCTTCTTACCCAATTCCTGGATCATGTAAGCTGCAGTGGATCCAGAACCCAGTCCTATGGTCATTCCGCTTCTTATCAATTTTACCGCTTCAATGGCGGCCGATCGTTTTTCGTTCTCTTGGCTCATGTGGGTGGTGGAATATATTTTGCGTCTAGTAAAGATAGGTTATGTCTAAGGAGTTTTAAACAATTAAGCGTTGTTTTCGCTATTTAAGTGATTGGTATTGTAAGTTCAAGATAATTTTGACGTTGACCAGAAAGGTTAAAATCTATGATTTATGTCTAATTTTGAAGTTGGATAAGTTTAATTCTATGTCGAGATTATATTGGAATTGGAATAAAGGGATATACACGGTACTCCTAATTATCTGCATCATCGGGTTTTGGTTGTTTGAAAATTTTTATTTGCCCCACGGTTCAACCAGGGAGGAAACGATTGGTCCAGAAGAAATCATCCCTGCAGAATTTTTACCGAGTTCCACTACGGGTGTCATCGTGGATCATGCATATTTCTCATTGTCCTACGATGAACCTTATGAACAAGCGGAATGGGTGGCCTATATGTTAAATAGGAAACAACTCACCCATGATAATCGCAAGCGGCCTTATTTTGTAGAAGACCCACTGGTTAAAACCCGTTCCGCGGATTGGAGGAATTACAAAAACTCTGGTTATGATAGAGGCCATCTTTGTCCGGCCGGCGATCGAAGATTTTCCAAACAGGCATACGATGAAACATTTTATACCAGCAACATTAGTCCACAAAACAGGGAATTTAATGCGGGGGTTTGGAATCGATTGGAACAAACAATCCGACACTGGGCCAACGATAATAAAAGGTTGTTCGTGGTAACCGGTGGGGTTTTGGAGAAGGGGTTGCCAACGATAGGGCGAGAACAAGTGGCTGTGCCCGAGTATTTTTACAAAATTGTCGCGGTCGGACCAAAAGGTAGCCCAAAGGTTATCGCTTTTTTGCTGCCAAATGAGGAAAGCAAGCTCCCATTACGGCATTTTGTAGTCTCGGTGGATAGGGTAGAGAAAATGACAAAAATCAATTTTTTTAGTGCACTACCCTATGAAGTGCAGGAAATTTTGGAAAGTAAGGTGGTGTTGGAAGATTGGCAATTTTAGCCCAGTTCGTTTAACCGATTGGCATCCAATTTTAGGAAGATAAACAGCAAACCTGTAAATACCAGTAAACCAGACCCCCCGTAGCTAAAGAAGGGCAATGGAATCCCAATGGTAGGCAGCACCCCGATGACCATGCCTATGTTGACGAAATAGTGCACCAATAGTATTGAGATGACCCCATAACCGTACATGCGGCTGAAATCGTTTTTTTGACGCTCGGCAAGAAAGACCAGCCTTAAAAATAGCAACGTAAAGATTAAGATTACCGTTGCCGTCCCTATAAAGCCCCATTCCTCTCCAACGGTGCTAAAAATGTAATCGGTATGCTGTTCGGGAACAAACCCTCCTTTGGTGCGCGTACCTTCCAAGAATCCCTTCCCAAAAAAACCACCGGATTCTATGGCTTTTTCGGACTGATAGGTGTTATACCCTATGGTTTTTCTTATCTCCTCCAATTTCTTAGGGTCTTTCTCCAATCCTAGCCACAGCCCGAACCTATCTCTATGACGCTGTTCAAATACATTATTAAAGATAAAATTGACGGAGAGCGATAGGGTAATAGCGGTTACAAAAAAGAAAATTATGGGTAAGACGGGAGCCTTATACGTGGATTTTTTAAGAAAGAAGAAAAGCGTAATAAGCAATCCCAATATTATTGCGACCCATATGGTTCCGAACATCAATGTGGCGACAAAGATTACAATTGCCAAAAGTCCTATCCACAGGAAGTAAAGTGGCAATCCCTCCCTGAATAGAACAAAAATGAGGGCTAAAAAGACCAGTGCACTTCCCGGATCGGGTTGTGGAATGACGAGGACCGCAGGTATGAGAATAATTAAAAACGCATACATCTGGTCCTTTTTATGTTTTATATCGGTCTGTATATCGCTTAAAAATTTGGCGAGCGCCAGGGCAGTGGCCACCTTGGCAAATTCTGACGGCTGCAGGTTAAAAAAACCCAGATCGTACCAAGAGGTAGCACCGGCGATGGTCTTGCCAAATACAAATACCCCCAGCAATAAAAGCAATGAAACAATATAGAAAAGACTCGAAAACCGTTCGTAAAAGCTGGCTTCCAGAGCTAAGATTACGACGATGGAAATTAGACTGACGCCGATGAAAAACATCTGTTTTCCATAGATAGTTTCAAAATCAAAAATTGAGGAGTGGGCTTCGGAATAGGTGCTGGAATAAATATTGATCCAACCGATGGCCACCAACAAAACATAGCACAGTACCGTAAACCAATCCAAACGTTTTAGGATACTCTTACCAGACACGCTCGTTTATTCTAAAGGGTTCCCCGCTATAAGGCTTTGCATACTCTTTCTCCAGGGTGGTTTCCAACATCTTTTTCTCCAGATCCTTTCGGGTGATCTCCCCCTTCAAGTATTTTTCGATCAAAAGTGAAGCAATATAACCGGCATATCTGGATCCAAAATAACCGTTCTCGATATACACGGCCAAGGCTATTTTGGGATGATCCACTGGGGCAAAGGCAATAAAGACCGAGTGGTCCGTAAGTTGGGTGCGTACCCCATTTATTTTGGTGAAGTTTTCTACGGTACCCGTTTTTCCCGCGATTTCAACTCCGGGTATCTGTAGCCTGTACGCTGTTCCTTTTTTAAAAACATCGGCCATCCCTTGGATTACAGGTTCAAAATATTGCTTGTCGATCGCGGTGTGCTTTGCCACGGTATATTCCGGAATATGTATGTCTTCCCCAGCGACCTTTTTAAGAATGTGGGGGGTGTAATAAAAGCCCCTATTGGCGATGGCCGCCGTCATATTCGCTAGTTGTATGGGCGTTACCGCCACTTCGCCCTGGCCGATGGCATTGGAAATAATCGTAGAAGAGGACCAACGATTCTCACCGTACCACTTGTCGTAAATTTCCTTGCCAGGGATTCTTCCGGGTCGTCCCGTGGGAAGATCATACCCCAAAAAGCTGCCCAGGCCAAAACTTTTTATATCTTTTTGCCACACGTCCAAGGCCTCGTCGGCATTGGGATATTTATCGAATATTTTCCTAAATACCCCTGCAAAATAGGCGTTGCACGATTTGTAGATCCCGCTGTTCAGATCCCTTTTTCCACCACCACAGTGACATCCCTTTTTTGATCTTCCCACATAAAACCCGTGATAGCACATAAAAGTGGTCTCTGGGGTGATGACCCCTTCCTGGAGGGCTACCAAGGCATTCATAATCTTAAAAGGCGAGCCCGGTGACGGCTCCGCCAACAGGGCACGATCCCAAGTGGGCTTGGCAATGGTGTCGTAGTAAAGTTTTGTGTAGTTCTTGGAGCGCTCCCGACCGACTAAAAGGGCGGGGTCGTAGGTAGGGCCCGAGATAAGGGTTAGAATCTCGCCGCTACTGGGTTCGATCGCAACGATTCCACCGTGTTTGCCGTGCATCAACTTTTCCCCATATTCCTGAAGCTCTTTATCCAGAGTAACGTTTATTTCCTTGCCTTGCTGGGGCAAGGTATCCAGAATCCCGTCCTTATAAGGCCCAATGTCCCTATTAAAACGGTCTTTTTGGATGTATTTTACCCCCTTTCGGCCCCTTAGAATATCTTCATAAGACTTTTCTATTCCCGTTCTACCCGTCAATTCGCCAGCTACGTAATATGGATTTCTCGCCAAATCCTGGTCGTTTACCTCACTAATATATCCCAAAACGCTGGCCCCACTGTTGGTCGCGTAATATCTAAGTGATCGCTTTTGGATATAAAAACCTTCAAAACGTCTCATTTTTTCCTGTAGTCGGGCGTAATCCTCTTTGGAGAGTTGAGGTACCAGAACCGAAGGTAATCGGGGGGAATATACCCGGGCCCTTTCCATTGTATTTATGAACTTGCCCTTGGTTATACCCAGAAGGTTACAAAACTCCAAGGTGTCCAATGGTTTTACTTCCCTAGGAATCACCATTACGTCATAGGCGGGTTGGTTGGCAACGAGCAGCTCGCCATTTCTGTCATAGATATAACCGCGTTCGGGGTAATCGTATATGGCCTTGATGGCACTGTCCTCCAATACCTGATTTGGGGAAAAGCTAAATATCTGTAAATAGGATAACCTACCGATAAACGTTAACCCGATGACCAGAATAATTGATGAAAGCAGAATTTTTTTCACCTTTTTTCGATGATTTGTATTAATAGACAATTGAGGTTACATTCAATTTTTCCTTACGCTAAAAAGCGTCCGGAACAATAGACAAACGATGAATGTAGCTAATCCTGTGGTTAATATTTTCTTCAAAATTAAAAGCAAATTTGACAAACTAAAAATTTCGAGGGAAAAGAATATAATATGGTGTATTAATATTAATAACGCTAAAAAGGTGATTTGTTGTACGTTAGTGGTATTGGAAAGCTTAAAACTTTGAAATTCATAATTCACCCCGAAGCAAAAACGCATAATGGTGGGTCTAAGATAAGCAATTGTTACCGTTGCCGCGGCGTTTAATGCCAGGGTATCGGAAAACAGATCAATAAAAAGCCCCAAAAGAAAGCTCATTATCAAAAAATAGGCCCGGTTTTCCTTAATGGGATACCAATAGAGAAAAAGAACGTAGACCATAGGGTTGATCGAACCAAAAAAATTGAGATTATTAAACACCAATACCTGTGCCAATACAAGCAGTACAAACCTCGCCGCATTTGTTAAATAAAAGTTATTGCCCATTTTTCGTCTCGGATTCCAGAGCTTTGATCTCGGGCCTTTCCAGGTTGTTGATCACGTATATATTTTTAATTCCGGTCATGTCGTTGAACAAGGCAACATCTATACTATAAAAGCTTTTTTGGACATTAAGGTCGAATTTTTTTATGACGCCAATGGGGATGTTCTCCGGGAAAATACTAGACATGGCTCCGGTAACGATAGTGTCGCCAATGTTTAATTGCACCAATCTGGGAATGTCCATCAATTGTACCGTATTGTAATCCTTTGCGTTCCACACCAGCGATCCAAAATGATTGGTGTTCTTAATTTTCGCATTGATATTGGATTTGATGTTCAGAATGCTTTGGACCGTGGAAAAATTGGCTGAAGTATTTTCTATGATGCCCAAAATACCCGTTGCGGTTATAACCCCCATATCCTCCCCGATCCCTTGGTCTTCCCCCTTATCGATGGTGATATAATTTCTTGGGTTGGCATAACTGTTCTTAATGACCCTGCCAGCGATGATCTTATAGTGTAAAGAAGCAGAATCTATCGCTACCGTATCCTTTATTTGTCGATTGGATAGCAGCAATCTAAGCTTTCTGTTTTCTTCCAATAATTTTTTGTTTTCTGCCCCAAGTTGAAAGTAGGTGGTAATGTTATCGGAGGTCTGAAAAATGCTGCCAGAGACCCAATTTGCGGAATTGAGGAACCGGGAACGGTGATAAGAGTGAGCATTAATTGTAAAACCCAACGAAATAATCAACAGCAAGAGATAAAGCAATAAGTTCTTATATCTTATTATAAAATTGATAATCTGCTGCATTCAATTCCGATATTTCTGTGGTACATTCTTAGCCAATGCCCTAAACACTGTGTTCTGGATTTATTAGGTCTATGGGGGCAGGAGTACGTATGGGCCACATTTGGGCTCTAAAAAATTGTTTATCCGAACGGTCTATTTTATAAGGATACTTTTGTATCGCTCCAAATTTTTCAGTGCTATTCCGGTTCCACGTACAACGGCCCGCAATGGATCTTCGGCAATATATACGGGAAGATCTGTCTTTTGCGACAATCTTCTATCCAATCCTCTTAGCATTGACCCACCGCCGGCCAGATAAATTCCCGTATTGTAAATATCGGCAGCCAGCTCCGGTGGCGTTTGGGACAAGGTTTCCATTACGGCATCCTCGACCCTTAAAATGGATTTGTCCAGGGCCTTGGCAATTTCTCGATAGGAAATGGAGACCTGTTTAGGTTTTCCGGTTAGCAGATCACGGCCTTGAACCGACATTTCCTCAGGTGGTGTCTGCAAATCCTCGGTCGCCGAACCAATCTGAATTTTGATGTTTTCTGCAGTACTTTCACCCACATAAAGGTTGTGCTGTGTACGCATATAATAAATAATATCATTGGTAAACACGTCCCCCGCGATCTTGACCGATTTGTCACAAACAATTCCTCCCAAAGCGATTACGGCTATTTCAGTGGTTCCACCTCCGATATCTACGATCATGTTCCCCTTGGGCTGCATAATGTCCAGCCCGATCCCAATGGCTGCTGCCATGGGCTCGTGGATAAGGTATACCTCCTTGCCGTTTACCCTTTCGGCCGATTCTTTTACCGCCCTCATTTCTACCTCGGTGATACCCGACGGAATGCATATGACCATCCGCAACGCAGGCGGAAACCATTTTTTCTTCAGTGCCGGGATATTTTTGATGAACATATTGATCATCTTTTCCGACGCATCAAAATCGGCGATCACCCCGTCTTTCAAGGGGCGTATCGTTTTTATATTTTCATGGGTTTTTCCTTGCATCATGCTGGCTTCTTTGCCAACGGCGATAATCTTGCCAGAGATCCTGTCGCGTGCAACTATGGACGGACTGTCTACAACTACCTTGTCATTGTGAATGATGAGGGTGTTTGCTGTACCTAAATCTATGGCAATCTCCTCGGTTAAGAAATCAAAAAATCCCATTATTGTTAGTTTGGTTTCGGATTAAAAGTAAATATGATACTCCTTCCACATGAAAATTCAGTTCTTAGTCTCTTTCTTTTTCCCTTTTCTCCCGAAGCTTCGGGATTAAAATTTAAGACCGCAGCTTAGGCTATGCTCTAAAATTTTGCCTTGGCATAGAAAAAAATAAATTTCCCAAATTCCATAATTTTCTTCTGAAAAGAGTATTTCGACAAATGTAACAAAATTAGTGTTTAAAATGACGAGTACCCGTCATTACCATGGAAATACCATTTTCATTGCAATAATCTATGCTCAATTGATCTTTTATGGAACCTCCAGGTTGTATAACGCTGGTTATTCCGTTTTTATGCGCAATTTCTACGCAATCTGGAAAAGGAAAAAAAGCGTCGCTGGCCATAACGGCTCCCTCGAGGTCAAATTTAAAGGATTGAGCCTTGTGGATGGCCTGCTCTAGAGCATCTACCCTGGATGTCTGTCCCGTACCGCTAGCACAAAGTTGTTTGTTTTTTGCCAACACAATGGTGTTAGATTTGGTGTGTTTGCAGAGCTTGGAAGCAAAGATGAGGTCTTCCAGTTCTATGTCCGATGGTTTTTTATGGGTTACGTACGTAAGATCGGCAACCGTGTCGGTTTTGTTGTCCTTGTCCTGGACCAAAATGCCGTTGAGACAACTCCGTACCGAATTTTGCGGAAGTTCTACTACTTTCAGGATAAGAATAATCCTGTTCTTCTTCCCTTTCAAGACTTCCAACGCTTCATCCGAATAGCTCGCTGCTATGACCACCTCACAAAAGAGTTTGTGTATTTCCTCCGCTGTTGCTTTATCGATTTCCTTGTTGCTGATAAGTACCCCGCCAAAGGCAGACACCGGGTCTCCCGCCAAGGCATCTATATAGGCCTGTTTTAAGGTGTTTCTAGTGGCCAATCCGCAAGCGTTGTTGTGTTTTAGGATGGCAAAAGTTGGGAGGTCGTTTCTAAATTCGTTCATTAGGTTAACAGCGGCGTCCACATCCAACAGGTTGTTGTACGAAAGTTCTTTGCCGTGCAGCTTGCTGAACATGGCGTCGAAATCCCCGAAAAATATTCCTTTTTGATGTGGGTTTTCACCATAACGAAGTACCTGTCCGTTGGTTTCGCTCATTTTTAGAGCGATTTCTTCCCCATTTTTATTGAAATGATTAAAGATTGCCGTGTCGTAGTGGGAGGAAACCCCAAACGATTTTGTGGCAAAACGTCTTCGGTCCTCCAAAGTTGTGCTGCCTTGGCCTTGGGTAACGAGGTCTAGGACCTCGGCGTAATCATCCATTGACGAAACACATAGGACATCTTTGTAGTTTTTCGCAGCGGCCCTAATAAGGGAAATGCCCCCGATATCTATTTTTTCTATAATGTCCTGCTCCGTTGCACCGCTTGCGACGGTTTTTTCGAATGGATAGAGATCAACGATCACAATGTCCAATTGGGGAATGTTAAACTCCTTCAATTGGTCCCGATCCCCTTTGTGATCCTGTCGGTTTAGGATTCCTCCAAATATCTTGGGATGAAGGGTCTTTACCCTGCCGCCTAAAATAGAAGGGTAACTGGTCACCTCTTCGACCGGAACCACATGGATTCCCAGTTCCTTTATAAACTTTTCGGTACCCCCGGTGGAATATATGGTAATACCAAGTTCATCGAATTTTTTTACTAGGGGTTCCAATCCATCTTTGTGGAAAACGGAAATCAGGGCCGAGGTGGCTTTTTTAGAGGTGCTCATTTTTTTAAGTGCTTATCGGTTTGCATTGTAGAGTTGCAAAAGTAATTTTTTTAGAGGTCAAACCGTGATGAGTTTATCAACAAAACCGTTAAAGTTTTGAACGGTCGGAAGCTAACTCATCAACTCTCCCCGTAGGATCAGGCAACCAACCTAAACCAAGATCAGTACAACTTGACCACCTGTGCGTTTACAAATTCTAAAAAGCGCTCATCGTCTACCTTAAAAGGATCTATAGTGTTGGAGTCGATATCGATCTGTCCAATATTCTTGCCATTTATAAAAAGGGGGACCACAATCTCTGCTTTTACGGTAATGCTGCAAGCAATATAGTTATCCTGGCCCATTACATCAGGAACAACAAGATTTTTATTGGAAACCGCTACCTGACCACAGATACCCTTTCCGAAAGGGATGATGGTGTGGTCGGTGGGTGCCCCTGCGTACGGCCCCAGTTTTAATTCTTCCCGGTCGCCGTTCTGGAAATAAAACCCCACCCAATCGTAATGGGGGACGGAACTTTTCAACAATTCGCAGAGCCTTTGCAGTCGGACCTCTACGTTGAGGGAGGTATTGGCAAGCAATTCGGTGACCTTTGGTCTTAAGGCTTCGAACATAATTTTAATTTTTTAGTATTGAGGTGCGAATATTTAAAAAATGCACATTTTAGGGTATAGGAACTCAAATGTTGGACCGGTCATTTACTATTTACCACAAACCGTGCAGCACCTCTACGGCAGCGTATGGCGTATAGCGGTCGGAGTTAGGACGAAATTCACACAAAAATATCAAGATTAAATTGCTTTGTATAGAAATTTGACCTAAATATTGCCAATAAAAAAACCGCCTCCTTTTGGGAAGCGGTCTTTATACATTCAATAATTGTCTGTCGGCATGCAACCTACTACATCATACCGGGCATACCGCCGCCGCCCATTGGTGGTGGACCGGCAGGGGTATCTTCCTTGATGTCGATTAAAGCACATTCGGTAGTCAAGATCATTCCGGAAACAGAAGCGGCATTTTCCAAGGCCACTCTGGTTACTTTCTTGGGATCGATAATACCTGCTTTTAGCATATTAACGTAAGTCTCGGTCTTGGCATCAAAGCCAAAATCGTCTTTACCGTCAAATACCTTGGCAACGACAACGGAACCTTCGCCACCTGCGTTTTCAACGATGGTCCTCAACGGTGACTCGATGGCCCTTGCAACGATTTGAACACCGGTTTCTTCGTCAGCATTTTCGGCAACGACCTTGGACAGTGAAGATTTTGCCCTAATAAAGGCCACACCACCACCAGCTACGATACCTTCTTCCACGGCTGCCCTTGTGGCGTGCAACGCATCGTCTACTCGGTCTTTTTTCTCTTTCATCTCTACTTCGGAGGCGGCACCCACATAAAGTACGGCTACCCCGCCGGCCAATTTGGCCAAACGCTCTTGCAGTTTTTCCTTGTCGTAGTCGGAGGTTGTAGTCTCAATCTGGGATTTGATCTGGTTTACCCTAGTCTTGATCGTTTTGGCATCGCCACCACCATTTACTATGGTGGTATTGTCCTTATCGATCGTCACCTTTTCACAACTTCCCAACATATCGATGGTAGCGTTCTCCAGGGAGAATCCTCTTTCTTCAGAGATAACGGTTCCATTGGTCAGGATAGCGATATCCTCTAACATCGCTTTTCTTCTATCCCCAAATCCGGGCGCCTTAACCGCTGCGATTTTTAGGGAACCTCTTAATTTGTTCACTACCAACGTGGCCAATGCCTCCCCGTCTACGTCTTCGGAAATGATCAAAAGAGGTTTGCCAGATTGGGCCACTGGTTCCAAAATAGGAAGAAGGTCTTTCATGGAAGAGATTTTCTTGTCGAATAACAAGATGTACGGATTTTCCAGATCGACTACCATTTTTTCGGAATCGGTAACGAAATACGGAGATAGGTAACCCCTATCGAACTGCATACCTTCTACAACATCCACATAGGTGTCGGTACCTTTGGCCTCTTCTACGGTAATAACACCTTCTTTCCCAACTTTTCCGAAAGCTACGGCGATAAGTTCGCCGATAGTTTCGTCGTTATTGGCAGAAATTGAGGCTACTTGTTTTATTTTTTCGGAGGAATCGCCAACTTTTTTAGACTGTTTTGCTAAGTGTTCCACGATGGAAGTAACGGCTTTGTCAATCCCTCTTTTTAGGTCCATTGGATTTGCACCGGCGGCAACGTTTTTCAATCCTTCCTTAACGATGGCCTGGGCCAATACGGTAGCAGTTGTTGTACCATCGCCCGCCAAATCACTGGTCTTGGAAGCGACTTCCTTCACCATTTGCGCACCCATATTTTCGATGGAATCTGCCAGTTCTATTTCTTTCGCTACGGTAACACCATCCTTGGTTACCATTGGGGCACCAAAAGATTTGCTGATGATTACGTTTCGGCCCTTGGGTCCCAAGGTTACCTTTACTGCGTTCGCCAAAGCATCAACGCCTCTTTTGAGGCCGTCGCGAGCTTCGATATCGAATTTTATACTTTTTGCCATAATGTAATTTTATTTTAATCATTCCCGCAAAGCCGGGAAACTCGTTAAATTAAACAATAGTTTTTTGGATTCCCGCCTTCGCGGGAATGACTGAAAAGATGTGATTAGATGATTGCCAAAATATCGCTTTCGCGCATCATTAAATATTCCGTTCCCTCTAATTTTAGTTCGGTACCGGCATATTTTCCATAAAGGACGGTGTCACCGACTTTTACGGTAATCTTGTCATCTTTGGTCCCGGGCCCAACGGCAACTACCTTACCTTTTTGGGGTTTCTCTTTTGCCGTTTCAGGAATAATGATACCGGAGGCAGTCTTGGTTTCTGCTGCCATGGGCTCTATAAGAACCCTATCCGCTAATGGTTTAATGTTGACTTTAGCCATATTCGTAATTTTTAGGTTTAAAATTTAAAATTCTGGTTTCTACGTGGCAGAAACTATGCCATTGACAAAAAACTGACATAAGGGCATTTCAGATAATTCATTTTTCGGTAGTGCCCCCAAACCAAAAATGCCAGCTTGTCATTATGGCTGGCATTTAGGTATTGTATGATTTTTTTTAAATCTATTTTATCGTATCCAATGGACCGGTTTCATTGGCTGCCGGTGCCGGGGCCTCCGGTATGGTTGCAGGGGCACTGGTGGGTGTCGTCCCGTCTTGCAACAATTTAGAATCGCTTTGGGTAAAATTTCCTTTCAAGGCTACATTGGAAACCAAGATCAGTACAATGAGCAAAGTGGCCAAGGTCCAAGTGCTCTTATCTAAAAAGTCACCGGTCTTTTTTACGCCCCCGACAATTTGGGTGCCACCGCCACCAAAGGAAGATGACAATCCTCCGCCTTTTGGATTTTGCACCATGATCACTAGCATCAACAAAAGACAAACGATGATAATCAAGACCAAGAATATTGTAAATGTACTCATTGTGTTAAAAGGTTAATCGTTAAAAGTTAATCGAAAAATAGTGAAATCAACCTATGGGAATTAGGGGAACTACTACCTGCTGCTGCTTGCTTTAAAAGCACTTGCAAGTGTAATGTCCTTGTTTTCAGGCGTTTTCTTCCTTTAATTTTTTCACTGCTTTAATTCGGTCTGCAAAGAAACCACTTTTTTCCGGATATTTCAAACTTAAAATTCTATAGGCTTGGATCGCTTTTTTATATTTTTTTTGCTCCAAATAAACTTTCGCCAAGGTCTCGGTCATCAATTCGTCATTGTCCATTTTTAAGGACTCTTTGATGTCTACCTTTACCGTGGTTTGGTCCTGGGGGACGATTTTTGGGTTGGTTTCGATAAACCTGTCGATCAGGTCGAATTTTTTTCTTTTAGAAGCAGCTTGATTGCTTTTTATATCGATAATCGGTTTTTCCTGGTCTTTCCCAAACCCCGTATTTTTTGGATTTCTATCTACAGTCTTGACGGATGTAAGCTGTAGCCATTCTGCAAACGAATATTTTTCTTTTTTGGTAAAGGACAATGGTTTGCCTAATTCAAGTTCCTCTTGGGCTTTTTTTTTAGCAGCGATAGACTTGTCCATTTCTGGGTCCTTGGACTCAAACAGTTTGGGATTCAAAATGTTGTCGGCATCTTTGGAGGTTCTCGGCAAGGGCTCATCCTCCGAGCTTTCGTCCATGAAAGTGTTGATCTTACTCGTAGGCGGGACTTCCTCCGAAATGATTTCCGTTTCGCTTAAAGGGTGCGATTTGCCCGAGATGGTGTCCGCGATCTGGTTTTGTAAAAATTCTTTAGAGGTGATAAAATCAAAAAGAATATCCCGGTCGGCTATGTATGCCGCGGTAATTTTTAGGGCCGAGTTATATTTATAGCTATTTAGATTCTTGAGGCCTTTTAAGTGGATTGCCCTTGCTGCCTGAAAATACGGGTATTCCACCAATATATCCTCCAACTGTTTGGTCTGGACGGGGGAGACCACTTTGTCGGGGTGTTGTAAGAGTTGGGTGAATTCCGTTACGTTCATCGATCTGGTCTATTGCTCGATAAAAATATGGAAAAGAATTTAGAACAGAGAAAATGGAACATAGAATATAGGGAAAAGACTTTTTTAATGGTCTTTGAAACGCTATTGGATTAAAAGTTAATCGTTTTGAACCAAGAACCAAGAATCAAGACCAAGGCCAAAGAAAATAGAGAATAGAAAAAAGACAAAAGGTTGTGGGTTTATGTGATGTGCTTTTTATTTTTCCATCAACCATCAACCATCAACCATCAACCATCAACCATCAACCATCAACCATCAACCATCAACCATCAACCATCAACCATCAACCATCAACCAT
>JAIRBC010000040.1 GCA_022008415.1 Cerina litoralis | reverse complement strand
ACAGTTGTTTAAAATTTCGTAATCAGCTCGATACCGGAGCCCGGTAAAACGTTTGCAAATTTATAAAATAAAATCTATAGATTTAATAGACTAATAGTTTGACTATTCCTTAAGAATGGCCGGATTATATGCTAAAGCCAGGGTTTTACTGATGCTACGAGAGGCTTTTAAATAGAAATTGTTTTTAATAGACGTGAACTGTAATAGAAACTAACATTTTATCCATAAAAAAATTCTTTCCCTTACTTTTTTGAAAATGGCATCTATCTATTGCAATGCTATAATTATAGATGTCACAAAATCACATCCGGACGATTCAATATTTTTTATTTAGCCACATCAAAAATGGGGTTAAATTGAAAAGCACCTTCAAAATTCAATATTTATCTAACGTCCTAAATTGTCAGGATTTTATTTCTGTACGTCTCATTGCTTGTCGACAAACAGAATATAATTAAAATAGAGATGAAGAAAGTGGTTATTACAGCAAGTATATTACTATTCGTAGGTGCAATAGTTTACGCCAACAATCGGTTCGGCTTACTTTCCATGGCCGGCCTTTATGGCAAGGGATTACCTCACAAAACAGTAAAGGGAAGTTTAGCTTACGCTCCAGAAATTTCAACTAAAAACATAGATCACTCCGAATGGACAGAATTGCTTAAGAAATACGTTACCGACGAAGGCCAGGTAGACTACAAAGGCTTTTTACAGGACAAAAACAAATTGGACGATTACCTAAATGCACTTGCAACACAGGTTCCAACAAATGATTGGACGGTACAGGAACAACTGGCCTATTACATCAACTTATACAACGCCCAGACGGTAAATTTAATTTTAATGAATTACCCCTTAAAGAGCATTAAGGACATAGATGGGCCCTGGACCGGGGATTTTATCAAAATAGGGAGGAAGGAACTTTCACTTGGAGCATTGGAGCACAGTATTCTCAGAAAAATGAACGAACCGCGCATCCATTTTGCCATCAACTGTGCCTCGGCCTCGTGCCCCAAATTATTGAACGAAGCTTATACATCGGAAAAACTCGATGAACAATTGGAGGATGCCACCAGTGGTTTTATCAATTCCGATAATAATACCATCAGCAAGGATAAATTAGAGCTGTCACGAATATTCAAGTGGTACAAAGATGATTTTATAAAAGGCGAATTAATTCAATTCATCGATCCATATACCGAGGTTAAAATAGACCCAAATGCAAAAATAAGGTATAAGGAATACGATTGGAGCCTTAACGAACAAGACTAGTACCGATGATCAGTATTATTATCCCTGTTTTTAACGAGGAGCAAAGAATACAGAACATGCTCCATTATTTAAAACAAATTACCCGTGGTTTTATCAATGAAATTATAGTTATTGATGGAGGAAGTACAGATGGCACAGTCTCGATTTTGGAAGCCGATAAAGATATCATCTTGATTTCCAGTCCAAAAGGACGTGCGCGGCAAATGAATGCTGGGGCTAAAATTGCAAAAAGTGAAACATTATACTTTTTACATGCCGACAGCTACCCCCCTGAAAACTTCGATCAGCTTATTATAGATAGCATAAAAAATGGCTATGGTGCGGGATGTTTTATGCTTCGATTCGATAATGGCCACTGGTGGCTAAGACTAATGGGGCGATTGACTGTCATTAATCATAGATACTGTAGAGGAGGAGATCAATCCCTATTCGTAAGCAGAAAATTATTTTGGGAATTAGGGGGTTATGACGAAAAATTCATAGTGTACGAAGACAATGATTTGATTAAGAGGCTTTATGTGCACTCCCGTTTTAAGGTTATTAGAAAGCGATTGGTAACTTCGGCACGGTTGTACGAAAAGATAGGGGTTTGGAACTTGCAACTCATATATATACGAATTTACTGGAAAAAATGGCAGGGGTCAAAGCCAGAGGAATTGTACCAGTACTATAAGCATAAGATCAGTCTTTAAAAATAGCACCAAAGAAAGTATTTAACCAATCTTTTTTTTAGTATTTACGCAAGTATTGGCACGTTAAATCGACAGAACTTATATTCAATAAAAAATAAATGGAGCAATAAACTTGCAGAAAATTGATGAATTTTAGCTCTAAAAATACTGCCTTACTCGTTTTTTCCTTTTCGGCAGAATTGGAAACCAATCGGAAATATATATTTGGAAAGGGACACAAAAAAGAGAATATTACTTTTTTTAAATTTCTTTTGGCCCAAACTAAAAAATTGGCGGCACAAAGTGGTGCAGATGTGTTTTGGGTAGATGAGCACCAACAAACCGGTGTCGACTTCTCCATGCGTTTTACCAATGCGTTTCAAAAGCTCTTTGATGCCGGGTATGAAAATGTGGTGTCCATAGGAAATGATTGTCCAGATCTTTCTTCTGAACTTCTCCAAGAAGCTATTGAAAAACTTCGGCAAAGAAATATGATTCTGGGGCCTTCAAAAGATGGTGGGGTCTACTTGTTGGGAATGAATAGTTCCGCGTTCGATCGAGAGAAGTTCCAAAACCTTCCATGGCAAACGCCTTCGTTACAAATGGGGCTACGGAAATATGTAGATCTTCAAAATCTTGATTTTAATTTGCTCGAAGAATTGAACGATCTTGATTCTGGCAAAGATGTAAGGCAGTATTCTATATGCAATCCCTTAACACTCTTAAGTCTATTTTTTAAAGCCATTGTTTCATCGATAAAAAGTAAAATAAGGATATTGAATGACTTTATCCCTGCTTCCCATCGTTCTTCCTATTTTGGCCTAAGGGCTCCCCCGAAAGTTTAATTGCGCTAAATAGAAATTTCATTGCAGTTATCGATCAAGGATAAATTGCAGCTATTTATGTTATTAAACCTAACACAATTATGAAATCAATACTAATTGGAGTATTGCAATTGTTAGTGATGACCCTGTTCTCACAAGAAAACACATACAATTCTAGATTATTGGACAATACTGGAGAGCCGATACCGTACGCAGCCGTGTATGAAGAAGACACCCAGAATTATACTACTTCCAACGAAGACGGACACTTTAGCCTTACGACCGATTCGGTAAATTTTACAATTCAAATCTCTTCTATCGGGTATAAAACTTTAAACGTTCATGTAGTTGATGGACATCTAACGGAAGAACTTGTTATGGTTGCCTCACAGGAGCAGTTAGATGAAGTCGTGGTCACCGCACTGGGTATAGAAAAAGGAAGGCGGGCGCTTGTATCGGCCGTATCTACGGTAGATGCGGAAAAGTTGACCATGGTTCCTCAAACCAATCTTGTCAATAGTCTGGCGGGCCAGGTGGCCGGGGTACAGATCACAAATGGTTCCAGTGGTGTTGGCTCTTCCTCTCGGATAATAATAAGAGGGGAAAACTCACTAAGCGGAAACAACCAACCCCTTTTTGTGGTGGATGGCGTGCCCATAAGCAATGAGCAAATCACAAGTGACTTGGTCAATAATGGAGCACTGCAAGAGGTTGATTATGGCAATGGAAGCTCAGAGATAAGCCCGGACGATATTCAGTCCATCTCCATTTTAAAAGGTGCCGGTTCGGCAGCGCTTTATGGTGCGCGCGCAGCAAACGGAGTTGTGCTCATCACCACCAAAAGGGGAATTAAATCCAAAGGTTTTGGCGTAAGTATAAACAGTAATTTCACCATTGAGACGCTACTTACCCTGCCCGACTATCAAAATGTCTATGGGCTGGGCTCCAATGGCAATTATTCCTTTCAGGACGGTGCTGGTGCGGGAGTAGCCGACGGTGGTATAAGCAGTTATGGTCCTCGGCTGGATGCGGGACTCATGATTCCACAATTTGACAGTCCATCGGTAGATATAAATGGCAATCCCGTTCGGGCGGGCGATGTTATTTCCCGTAGATTTCCTGACGGTTCCTTTACAGACATAACGCCGACACCTTGGGTGGCAAGACCCGATAATGTGCGCGACTTTTTTGAAACGGGCATCACCTATCAAAATAATATCGCGATAAGCAATAAAGGGGACAAGGGCAGCACCCGCCTTTCCTACAGCAATTTGCGCAATGAAGGAATCCTTCCAAACACGGACCTCAAGCGTGACGGGATTGCCCTAAGTCTTGACCAAAACCTGAGCGACAAGGCAAGGGTCAATACCTTTATAAACTACATCAACACCCGAAGTGGCAACCGCCCCAACCTAGGTTATGGTTATGAGAATGTACTTTATGGTTTTAACTGGACGGGGCGCCAGGCCAACATTGCGTCACTTAAGGATTACTGGCAGGCAGGGCAAACGGGACGTCAACGTTTTGATATCAACTACCTCTGGCTGACCAATCCCTACCTTACGCTATACGAAAACACCAACAGTTTTAATAAAAATCGGGTTTTGGGAAATATCTCCGCGACTTATGACTTTTCAGATGCCCTTTCCTTAAAGATCCGTTCAGGTCTGGACACGTATAACGATGATAGGGAGTTTAGGAGAGCGGTTAGTACCAATGCAAATCCATTTGGTTCCTATCGCGAGGACAATGTGCGTTTTAAGGAGTTGAACATAGATTTTCTGCTAACGTACAACAATGAAATTAACGATAGTTGGGACTATACCTTAACGGCCGGTGCCAACCGTCTTGATCAAAAAATCCATTATGCTTACGCGGAAGCTTCCCAATTAGCACTGCCCGAAATTTATACCTTGGCAAACTCACGGGCGCCATTGTTGGGAAACAGTGAGAATTTTAATAAGCGCATCAACAGTGTATACGGTACGGCTAATTTTGCCTATCAAAATGAACTATATGTTGATCTAACGTACCGCAACGACTGGAGCAGTACGCTTCCCGATGGAAATAACTCCTTTGGATATTACTCGGCCGGGCTTAGTTATATTGCTTCAAAGAGTTTTGAACTGCCCAAAGCTATTTCATTCTTAAAATTTAGGCTGAGTGCGGCATCCGTGGGTAATGACACAGACCCTTTTCAAAATACGCAGACCTTTAAGCTCAATGGCAATTACGGTTCAAACTTTAGGGTGACCAATGAGACCCTCCTTAAAAACACAAACCTCAAACCAGAGCGACTTGATGCCTATGAAGTCGGGATGGAAGCCTGGTTCTTAAATGGCAGGATTCAGTTTGAAGGCTCGGTTTATCAAAATGTAAGTAAGGATCAGATTATTTCAAGACCGGTTTCCAACGCCAGCGGGTTTTCCAGTTATAATGAAAATGGCGGTAAAATTAGGACGCGCGGCCTTGAATTGATGCTCAGTGCCGCTCCCGTTAAAAACAATGATTTTACGTGGAATACTTCTGTAAACTTCAGCACTTTTATAAGTGTGGTCACGGAACTACCAGTAGGTGTGGACCAATTCGTAACGGCTACTGCAAACATATTCGGCGGTAGTGGGGGTTCCAACACAGTTTTTTATATTGCGCGTAAAGGTGGCCGCGTGGACGATATGTACGGCACCGGTTTTGTGCAAATAGACGGCAAGGATTTATACGATGCAAACGGACTGCCCGTACAAGATGCCAAACTGCGCAAATTGGGCAATTACAATCCGGACTTCTCCCTGGGCCTCAACAACAGTTTTTCCTATAAGAACTTTGATATGACGATTCTTTTTGACTGGCGGCAGGGAGGAACGATCGTGTCGCGAATCAAGGCATTGGGAAGCACATCCGGTGTTTTAAAAGAAACATTGTTGGGTCGTGAAGGCGGTTCTGCAAACACGCAGTTCGTGGATGGAAATGGGGTCGTAGGTGATGGTGTCGTCAATGTGGGCACTGCCGAAAACCCGGAATATGTACCCAACTCTACAGCCGTGGCCGCGAGTACGTTCAACAACGCGTTTTACGATCGTGGAAATGAAGCCAGTGCTCTTTATGATGCCTCTTATGTAAAATTAAGGCAACTCAGTATTTATTATACTTTTCCGGAACGGATGGCAAAATCCATGGGCGTTGAGAACCTGAAAATCGGACTCATAGGAAGTAATCTATTGCTATTTACCGAAAATCCACATTTTGACCCAGAGCTCAATGCACTTCAGGAACGTAACATCGTTTACGGTGTTGATGACTTTTCCTATCCTTCAACCAGAAGTTTTGGTGTGAGCCTAAAAATAAATTTTTAAGAACATTTCCATGAAAAATATACAACCGATTATAATTACTTTGCTTTGCTTGTACTGTACAAGCTGTACGGAAGACTTTGACAGCATCAATGATAACCCCAATGCGCCCCAAGAAGTTAGTCCTGAGTTCTTATTGACAAATGTCATCGCCGCAGAAACGAATGAGAATACGTACAATCAAGGTTTAAGGCTCAACAATTACCTGGCGCAATTTAATGCAGATGTTGAGTTTGAAAGGATCGACAGGTACGAATTGGGCAGCAACAGCGGCTATTGGGATTTGATTTATGGCCTTCTCACAGACTTGGAATCGATGAAATCGATACCAGGTTACAATGAAGCCTACGACGGTGTGGCAGAAATTATGCGCAGCTACCTTTTTTCTCAACTTACCGATATGTGGGGCGATATTCCTTATACCGAGGCCGTGAAATTTAATGACCTTAACTTTACCCCAGCTTATGACACCCAGGAAAGTATCTATACAGACCCCAAAACTAGTATTTTGGTAAAATTAGAGTCGGCGGCAGCGCAACTTCAAAACACGGGCGAAACCATTCGCGGGGACATCATGTTTGGCAACGATTTGACCAAATGGGTGCGGTTTGCCAATTCCCTACAGGTGCGTTTTAGTTTGCGCATCAGTAAACGGGTGACAGACTTTAGCAAGCTGCAAGAGCTGGCAGATAATAATATGCTCATGCAATCGAACGCCGACAATGCCGTTGTGCCTTACCTGAGTGCCGCGCCCAATCAGTTTCCGTTGTTCAATGCCTCCACGGGCATTTATCAAGGTATGAAAATGAGCGAAACGGTAGAAAATATATTGAAGGATTGGGATGACCCCAGGATTACCGTTTTTTTTAAGCCAACTCCAGAGAGCGTGCTTGCAGGGAACCCTGAATTTAAAGGTTTGCCGAATGGGCTCAGCACACAGACCATAAGCGAGAGGGGTATTATACTTAATGATATTTCCATTTTGTCTGATAGGTTTAGGATATTTCCTGATGGGGTCGATGCACAGATCATGCTCTATTCGGAAGTACAGTTCGCCTTGGCCGAGGCCGTTGAACGTGGGTATATTACAGGTGATGCCGAACAATATTACCAAAAAGGAATACAAGCGCATTTTGACTATTATGAAGTAGCGCTTCCCCAAGATTACTTTTCGAGGGATGCCATTGCCCTGAACGGCACTTCCGATCAAAACCTGGAAAAGATACTGACGCAAAAATGGTTGAGCCTTTTTATGGTGGGCCATGAGGCCTGGTTCAACATCAGGCGCACCGGCATCCCGAAATTGGTGCCCGGCAAGGATAATTTTAATAATGACCAGTACCCATCCCGCTACCTCTATCCAGAGTCTGAGCAAGCGGCCAACAAGGAAAATTACGAAGCCGCTGTTTCACATATGGGCGGCGATAACATTAACATAAAAAGCTGGTGGGAAATGTAATGCCACCCTTAAATAGAAATAGAATGAAAAAACTTAAAATTCCAGTGGCCCTACTTTTGATATTTATTTTCTTGGGCTTTGGACACCTTGCCAAAAAAGATGAAATTTTCTCTTTAAAGGAAGTTCATCAGGCTTCTTTTGCCCCCACTTTTAGTAAAATGGCCAAGCCTATTTTAAGGAATATATGGCCAGAACCTCCAAAACTTAATACCGGAAAAAAGAAGGTATGGATAGATACCGATCTAGCGGTAGGGATGAAACGTTACCATAGGGAAGGTTATAGTGACGTTGATGATGGCTATGCGATATTGCAACTTTTTAAAGCGGACAACATTCATATTACTGGAATAAGTGCCGTTTTTGGAAATACTAAAATTGATGACACGTACCGTCTTTGCGAAAAAATGGCAACGGAATTTTCTCCTTACCCAATTTCCGTTTACAAAGGTGCCGGGGAGAAAATAAATTTGGCCCATGTGGAGACCAATGAAGCGGTTGAGGCCATGGCAAACGCTTTAAGAAAAGAGCCGCAAAGCATCATGGCCATTGGTCCGGCCACAAATGTGGGCACCCTTTTGCTCTTGTTTCCTGAGCTTGCATCCCAGATCAATGAAGTTGTTTTAGTGGCCGGAAGAAGAACCCCTACCTCTTATTTTAAAATTGGCAACCCCGTGCGGCATGCGCCTGACCTTAATTTTGACCTAGATAACGATGCCTTTCGTATTCTTTTTCAAAGTGGTGTTAAAGTGGTCTTATGTCCTTTCGAAATTTCAAACAAGGTATGGTTGACTGGGGAAGATCTAACCCGATTAAAAAACGGTATGCCTGGGAATGACTGGTTATCCGATGCTTCACGCCCTTGGTTGCAACAATGGATGGATGCCGGAGATATTGGGTTCAATCCGTTTGATGTGCTCGCTAGCCATTACCTTTTAGCACAGGAAGATCTGGTCATGGAACCATTGAAGGCCCGGTTGGAAGTGTACCAAAACGATATGCTGATGAACAATGGGGAACAGAATTTTAAACAGTATTTACTGTGCGATGAAAAGGATGGTTTTCCTGTGGTCTATTGTTATGGGGTGGTGCCGCAATTCCACCAAAATCTAATACAAAGCCTTTTGAAGTAATTACTTGAAACCTATGATCATCCTGAAATCCGAAAAGAGCGCCCTGCAGGCCTACCTTAAAACCAAGGGTTGGCTCAAACCCAATGAAATTGTCACGGCCATAGAAGTTCCCGGCAAGGGCAATATGAATTTTACGCTCCGCATTAAAACAAGGAACCGTAGTTTTATAATTAAGCAGAGCCGGGGATATGTAGAGAAATACCCTCAGGTACCAGCACCAGAGGAAAGAGTGCTCCGGGAGGCTGAATTTTATAATCTAACGGGGCTACATGATCATCTTAGAAAACAAATGCCCGAGGTGTATGGGATAGATATTGAAAACCATGTGCTGCAACTCGAAGACCTGGGGACGGGAACGGATTATTCTTTTCTATATGAAAAAAATAATTTTCTTGCCGAAACGGAACTGAGGCCGATCATTGAGTTTACGGCTTATCTTCACCGAAGCATTAATACAAAAACGACTGCCACGAGATTGGCCAACAGACCAATGCGCCAATTAAATCATGAACATATATTTGTATATCCGTATTTAGAAGAAAATGGACTAAATCTGGATACCGTATTAATGGGTCTGCATGAAGTTGGTCAACGTTTTAAAAATGATCTTGCGTTAAAAAAAGTGATAGCGGAACTGGGTAAGCGTTACTTAAGCGATGGGGCTTCTTTGCTTCATGGCGATTACTTTCCGGGAAGCTGGTTAAGGACAGACCATGGGTTTAAGGTTATAGATCCCGAATTTGGCTTTTTTGGAGATCCCGAATTTGAAATCGGAGTTACACTAGCACATTTAAAAATGGCGGCCCAAACCAATGACCTCATTCAAAAAGCAATCAGCATCTATAAAGAAATAGCCCCCCTCGATGTGATATTGTGCGAACAGTTTATTGCAGTGGAGATCCTGCGCAGAATATTGGGCCTTGCACAATTACCGTTGGCGCTTAATTTGGAAGAAAGGATGAAACTGTTGGAAGAAGCACATTCCATATTGGTATAACACCGAAGCGATGATATGATTATTCTTTAAATTCCTCGTTTTGGATTATATTTAACTTTCCTTTATCTTCTCCAATATCTTTTGTTTTGCCGTGCCATCCATCTTTTTTTGATCTTCCTGGGGTTCGAACATCATTCGGGAAAGGGCTTTGCCTATCAAAGCAGATTGTTTCTCATAAGACCTACACGCCTTACACAATGCCAAATGCGTGTTATACCTAATTCTATCCCTAAAAGACAGTTTGTCAACCTCTTTAGATTCTACCATTTCAGTAATTCTCTTACAAGAAAAGGTCACAATGCCCAAGATTCTTCTCATTATAATATTCATAGTAAGTCTGTTTTGTCAGATTACCTTAGCGTATCCAATTATGGTCGATGCATTTTTTTAGCGATAACTTTGCCCGGTGCACGATTTGCCAATAATTAGACAGCGTCACCCCCATTTCCTGACAAATCTGATCGGTAGTTTTATCGGAAAGGTATTTTGAAACTACGGCCAACTTCCAATTTTCCGGCAATTTGTCGACACAATGGTCCAAGGTCTTGTTGAACTCATGGTCGTCCAAAAGATGGACTTCTTCTTCCCATGCCACTTCGTTACCTGTTAGTATCCAATTTCGATGGGAATCGAAAAAGGAGTCGGTCTGTTTTATGGATCTTATCTCCGCTGCCTTGCTATCCACGTTGGCAGATTTGGCCTTTTTTCGATAATGATCAATTATTTTGTTGTTCAGTATTGCAAAGAGCCAGGTCTTTGGTTTACTGTTGCCTTTAAAATTCCTTAATCCCTTTACGGCCGACAAAAATGTATCCTGCACCAAATCTTCAGCCGTCTCTTTGGATGCGGTTTTATGATAGGCCCATCCATACAATTCGTCAGCATATAGATTAAACCAATCTTCTATTTTTTCGTTCATTTCTGAATTTGAATCTATTCAAATATACTGAAGATTCGTTAAAACTATCAAGGTTTGGTTCCTTATATAAGTAGTTACTAATTTCAAAAAAAATAATTTTAATTGTCAGGATTAAAGAGTTTACTGTCTCATCAACTGAAATTGGATCAAAGAGGTTCAATCTAAAAACTCTATATCAATAAATACATTTTATCATGAAAACTAAAAAATTAAAATTTTCGACACTTTTATTTTCAGCCCTTCTTGTGGCTTCATTGTTTGGTTTTACCCAATCCTCAAACGCACAAAGCGTGAAACCGGTTACCGTACAGTCCAAAAAGGATTTTAATGGGACAATTGACGCTATTAAAAAAGCGGTTTCTGGTGGAGGAATGATGGTGCTTGCCGAACTTAACCAAGGTAAAGTTTTGTCGATGACCGGTTTACAGGTAAATGGACATGCCTTTTTTGTGGGTAACCCAAATGTAGGGAAAGAAGCTTTTTCAGCGGATCCTTCCGTAGGCCTTGTTGTCCCCGTTCGAATTAATGTGTACGAAAAGGACGGAAAAACCTATGTAAATTATTTTAAACCCTCTGATCTGTTTGCCTCGTTCAATGATAAAAAGGTAAAAATGATAGGCGATAAACTTGATGGAAAATTAGGGATGATGATGAAAATGATTTCTAAATAATACTGCTATAAAGGCCGGAATATGTACGTCCCGGCCTTTAATTTCTTCAATTTAAAATTAAATGGCAATGAAAACTGAAAAATTAAAACTTGGCCTTGCAATACTGATACTGCTTTTAGCTGCCGTAGGACCAAACCTATTTCCTATTGCACAGGCTGGAATTGCCAATTTATCAAAAATGGCGGTGGCATATTTAATCCCTTCTGTTGTTTTGATATTCGTTTTAGTACTCGCCTCTCATATGCTAAAATTTACAACCCTTAAAAGGCAGATTATCACTGGGATTATTGCAGGTATTACAGGTACAGTTGGGCTGGAGATATTTCGGATAATAGGTTTCAGAATTGGATGGATGCCCGGAGACCTTCCAAAGCTTATGGGTGTATTGCTTTTGGATCAATTTGCATTAGGACCTAATACTACATCAAATATCGCAGGTTGGGCATATCATTTCTGGAACGGTGCCGCCTTTGGAATTATCTTCAGCGTGCTGGTAGGTCGCGGAAAGATATGGATAGGTGCGCTTTACGGGTTTCTCGTAGGAATAGGATTTATGCTTGGCCCGGTAGTAAAATCATTGGGAATTGGCGCTTTTGGTTTTCAATTTAAAGATGGGTATCAGTTTTTTATTGTGGTAAGCGTGGCGCATATTGCATTTGGTGCTGTTTTGGGCTGGCTGGTCTATAAAATGAACAGTGGGGTCCCCAACATTTTTGTCCGTATAAAAGAATCGTATATTAAAGGAACCAATTAATTGATCTTTAAAAATTATGAACAATAATTTTAAGGGCTTAAAAGCCATCTATGTAAACTGTACTCTAAAAAAATCGCCTGCTCGCAGTCACACACGGGATTTAATGGATGTATCTGTCAACATCATGAAATCTGAAGGAGTAGGGGTAGAAGTGATTAGGTTGGCAGATTATGTGATTCCCGTGGGTGTACAGCCCGATATGACTAAAGAAGGTGAACCTAAAGATGATTGGCCCCAACTCTATGAAAAGATAATTGCGGCGGATATCTTGGTCATTGGTACTCCTATCTGGCTTGGCGAACGTTCTTCTATCGCCTCTAAATTAATTGAGCGCCTCTATGCCATGAGCGGTTATCAGAACCATAAGGGCCAATACGTTTATTATGGAAGGGCCGGAGGTTGTGTTGTAACCGGAAACGAAGACGGTGTAAAGCATTGTTCCATGGGAATTCTTTATGCACTTCAACATCTTGGTTACAGCATTCCACCACAGGCGGATGCCGGATGGATTGGTGAGGTAGGTCCTGGCCCAAGTTATGGGGATGCTGAATGGAAGGGAGGGAAAATAGACCCGCCAACAGGTTATAATTCTAGTTTTACCAACAGGAATACCACTTTTATGACTTATAATTTACTTCACCTTGCCAAAATGTTAAAGGTGAATAAAGGCTATTCATCCTATGGTAATTCCAGAAAAGAATGGGACGATGGTTCGCGATGGAACTTTGAAAATCCGGAATACCGTTGACCTTAAACAATATAATTGTCGTCTTTTTTGAAAACATATTTTAACAGTTACTCTAATATTTTTTAAACCTGGATAATGAATATACAAGGACCTATTTTCACATATGCAGAATTTTATGGCTGGATGCAGAGCCTAGTAGCGGCCGGGAAAACTTCCGGAAATAATCAAACCGAAGTACTGGCCGATTTTACCGCATTGAATAAGCGAAGAATGAAGCGGTTGAACAGAACATTGTCACTTGAGCCAGATCTTCTCCTCAAACTGGAAAGTATCGAGAAACCTCAAAATTGGCTCGTGATTACGGAGGCTTGGTGCGGAGATAGTGCCCAATGCTTGCCTGTAATTGGCAAGATGGCTTCCTACTCGGAAAAAATTGAACTGAGTATTGTGCTTCGGGATGAAAATCCCCAATTAATGGAGGTCTATCATACTAATGGCAGCAAATCTATCCCAAAACTCATATCCTTTGATGAAAATGAAAAGGAATTATTTCTTTGGGGCCCAAGACCGGAACCGGCGCAAGAAATTTTATCCAATTGGAAGAAGGAACCCCAGGGCAGAAACTGGGAGGAATTTGAAAAAGAACTTCATACCTGGTATGCCAAGGATAAAACCAAAACCCTTCAACGAGAATTTCTTCAATTATTTAATGAATTATGAGCAACTGGAAAATGATGGGACAAGAATTATAACCAAGGATAAAATTAAAAGCTATGGAATTTGATGCGATTATAATTGGTACGGGACAGGCCGGGCCATCACTTGCGGCAAGCTTGGCCAAAAATGGATATAAAGTAGCCATTATAGAAAAAGAGCATTTGGGAGGCACATGTGTAAATGTTGGTTGCACGCCTACCAAAGCCTACGTGGCCAGTGCAAGACGGGCTTTTATTGCCAAAAACAGCGCAGATTTAGGTATTGAAGTGAATGGAAGTGTTGCCGTAAACCTTAAGGTTATTAAAGAGCGAAAGGATAAAATCATCGCGGATTCCAGATCAGGACTTGACAACATGCTCAATACCAACGAGAATATTACCCTTATTCACGGGAAAGCACGGTTTCTGGATAACTACAGCGTTGAGGTAAACGGTAAAACCTACGAAGCGTCCAAATTTTACATTAACGTTGGTGGTAAACCAAGGATTCCCGAAGGTTTTGAGGGAGTAAATTATCTTACTAACGAGAGCATTCTGGAGCTTGAGGAAATACCCGAACATCTAATCATTGTGGGAGGCGGCTATATCGGTCTGGAATTTGGGCAAATGTTCCGGCGTTTTGGGAGTAAAGTAACCATTTTGGATCGCGGAGATCAATTGCTGAAAAAGGAAGACCTCGAATTTGGAAAGGCCATCGCCGAAATCTTTAAAGGCGAAGGCATTGAGGTTCGGCTAAATTCCGACTGCATCAACGCAAAAAAATCGGGAGATCAAATTGAAGTAAGTATCAACTGTAAAGAAGGAAGTCCTACAATTAAAGGGTCACATTTGTTGCTTGCTGCCGGACGCATCCCCAATACCGACGATCTTGGACTGGAGAATACAAATGTAAACCTGGATGATAGAGGGTATATCCGGGTGAACGATGAATTGCAAACCAGTGTGCATCATATATGGGCGCTTGGCGATTGCAACGGGGAAGGAGCTTTTACCCATACCGCCTACAACGATTTTCAAATCGTGAATTCTCATTTGTTTGAAGATAAAAAACGGTTACTATCCGATCGTTATACGTGTTATGCGGCATTTATAGACCCTCCGTTGGCTAGAGTGGGGATGAATGCTTCCGAGATTGGAAAAGCCGGAATCCAAGCTAGGGTTTCCTCCAGGCCGATGGCAAAAATTGCCCGGGCCAAGGAAATGGGAGAAACCCAAGGAATGCTCAAAATCTATATCGAAGAAAGTACGGAAAAAATTCTGGGAGCTACTTTTCTTGGTACGGGTGCCGATGAATATATCCATACCGTGATCGATCAAATGTATGCCGGACAGCCTTATACCATCATTCGTGATGCAGTACATATTCATCCCACGGTAAGCGAATTAATCCCTACGATGTTGGAGCAGCCTAGAGAAATGTAAATTATTATCGGAATTATTAAAAATACAAGAATGAAAAAACGGGAAGTGATTTTCAATATGCTTCCTGTTTAGAATACCAAGTTATGGTAAGCAACACACCTCCTGTTCTGCCGTGGTAAACCTGTTATCTTTTATAAGTTGGTGATAACCGGTGTCATTCATACTTTACAAGCCAGGAAGGTTAACAATGTTCTTATGCATATTTGGGACCATTCTATATTGCAAAGTCATATAGAAACATTCCATATTGAATATTTTTTGATGCCAACACTCAGCAACAGGATTTTTTCTCCTGTATTGAAGGGCAGGCTTTCGTCCCGTAGGAACAATACACGCAGCAATCACCATCTTTGGCACGTAAGACCGTTTTACAGTTTTCGCATTCGTAAAAAAACACACAGGATTCCAAGGGCATTTGCTCTTCTTTCGTATGTCCGCAATTAGGACAAGTAATGGTGGATGTTAGTTGTAATTCCATAATTGTGTATTGGTGATTTTCTTAGAGCATATGTGGAATATCCGAAGATAGTGTGGGGTAGGTAAAAATCATTGTTCTCAATTCATTAACCTCCATTTTAGTCTTTATCGCCAGTGCGAACAAGTTAATAGTTTCTTCGGCGTTCGGACCAATTAAATGTGCCCCTAGTATACTCTGATTTTTTCTATCAATGATAGTCTTAAAGGCATATTCCTTAACATTCAACCGTTCTGCATTGAACCAGTTTCCTACCTTGTTATAATTGACCTGATAGTCGATTTTTTGTGTTTTGGCCTCGACCTCTGTCAAACCTACCGCAGCCATAGTAGGCAAAGTGAAAACCACAGAGGGCATCGGAGGGTAATTTACTTTTTTCGAATTTCCCTTAATAATATTTGAAGCCACAATATGCCCTTCCATAACGGCCACCGGTGTAAGGGGTAATCCTCTTGAGTCTGCCGCATCTCCGCCAACATATACATTGGGATTCGAGGTGCTTTGAAGATATTCGTTGACTGTAATCCCTTTTTTTGAAAAGGGGATGTTTGCTTTTTCCAAGTCCAAATCAAAAATAACGGGAGGACGACCGGCCGAATTAAAGACGGCTTCAGTTTGATACGTTATCTCTTTCCCCTTAGAAATTCCGGTTACCAGGAAGTTATTATCCTCTTTCCGGATTTTGGAAACTTCGGTTTCGAGAACCAGTTTTATTCCCAATTCCTTTGTAGCATCTATAAGATGATTTACAATATCCTGTTCAAAATTTTCTAATGGCCGCTTGCCTCTATGCACAATCGTTACATTGGCACCGAAACGAGCAGCGATATGGGCAAATTCAAAAGCAATGTATCCTCCCCCAATAAAGAGTAGCGATTGGGGCAGTTCCTTAAGATTAAGAAAATCGGTACTCGAAAGAGCCAAATTACCTCCTTCAAAATCCAATACCCTTGGTTTTGACCCCGTTGCAATCACAATCTTATCGGCTTGAACAGTATCGGTTCCTACCATAAGAGTGTTTTTGGAGAGGAATCTTGCCGAAGTATGGTAAGTATCTATGCCACTATGTTTGTATCCTTTTTCTATTTTGGGCGGCATTGCATCCACAAAGGATTGCTTGAACACCATAACGTCCTGCCAATTGACATCTGGAATGGTATCGATACCCTTGCCTTTTAGACGCATGGCAAAATCCCGTACCTCGGTCGCACCAATGATTACCTTTTTGGGGTCGCAACCTCTTAGCGCACAGGTTCCACCAAAGGGCAGTTCGTCCGTAACACCTACCTTAAGTCCGCTGGAAGCACATTTATTGGCAACGGTCATACCTGCCATTCCCGAACCGATAACGAATACATCGTATTTTTTCATCTACTTGTTTCCTTTATTTTTAGTATCGATTACTTTATACCCCGTGCTGTTTATGGCCTTTTGGATGGCGGCCAAATCGACTTTGGTCTTGTCATATTCCACAACTGTATTCGCACTTTCGTAACTTGTCTTGACCGATAGTACTCCATCCAGTTTGTTTACCTCGTTCTCGACGTGGGCTTCACACCCTGCGCAGGTCATTCCCTCAACATCGAAGACGTGCTTTACGATATTGGATTGGGAGACATAGACTATTTCCTTACTGGGCCGTGGATAAAACATATTTGAATAATAGGGGAATGCCAACATCAGTCCCACAAACACCGTAGCCATAAATAAAAAGCTTTTGGACTGCCAAAAAGATGGTTTTGCATCATCCTCACAGGCACAGTCAATTTCCTTCTGTGTTTTTGGCCGAAGTTTTCGATACCAGGCAAAAACCAGTACAAGGATTGTCAGGCCGATCAGATAAGGTCGAAAAGGTTCCAACCAAGAAAAGGTGGATGCAAAACCACTTGTTCCTGCAACTAATGCCAAAACTGGGGTTATACAACATATTGATGCGGCTATAGCTGTAAATATTCCTACGTAAGCGACATTGTTCGAGGTTTTTCCTGTTTTCATTTTATGCTACTTTTCGATTGTTGTCAATTGTTGAGAAGGCTTTGTTCAACACGTTCGTATTTTCTTTGACCAAAGAGTAATAAAGTGTCTGGCCATCACGCCTCATACTTATTATTCCCACATCTTTCATCTTACGGATATGCTGGGAAATGGCAGGAACGCTCATCTCTAGGATATCCGCTATATCACAGGGGCAAAGCTCCTTTTCCATATTAAGAAGGAATAGGATTTTCAAACGCACCTCACTACCTGCCAACGCAAATATTCTGCTTATCTCTTGAAAACTGGAGAATGAGCTTTGCAAAGTTTCCCTACATCTGGAAAGCTGTTTATGGTCTGCTTCCTTACGGGTACAGGTTATTTCTAGATTCATAATGTTGCTTTGGACGATCAAAAATATAATAACTTACGTATTTAAGAAGATACTTAAATAATAAAAACTAAAAAAAATCTTTACAATACTCATTGCGTTTTGAATACTAAGCATTTTCCAATTTACTTCCCGCGAAAGCTTCGTCAATTTCGGTATGGAAAATATGGTTGGAGTAGTTACTTATGGTTTTTACTGCCTGTGCAAGAATAATGGCAAGAATCTGCTTCTCGGAATATCCGGCATCTAGGAATTTTTTGGCCTGTTCTGGCGTGGGATTTCCTCTGCTCTCGTTCATTATTTTAGTGAATTCGTGCAGGGCCCTGAATTTATCATCTTCAATTTTATCTCCCCGTCTAATAGCTTCAATAACATCTTTTGGTGTTTTTGAGACATTTTCGGCAAGATAGCTGTGGGCAGCGGTGCAGTATTCGCAAGAATTGGCAATACTGATTGTTAATAATACCACCTCCTGTTCTCCCGGTGTAAACCCGCTGTCTTTTCTAAATTGATGGTAACCGGTATCATATGTATTTTGCAAGCCGGGAAGGTTCACCATGTTCTTGTACATGTTGGGAATCATGCCGTTCGCTTTTTTGGCTTTTTCCAAAATTGTTCTTTGTTGGTCATCGGCATTCTCGAGGGTCACCGGACTTAAACTGATATGAAACGTGTTGTTCGTCATAATCTATTTTTTTTAATTCGTCCTAATAGACGTTAATAACATGATTCATGACAACTTTTAACATTACTTGGGAAATTATTAACCTTCGTTTTAGGAAAGGTCTAAAGTTCAAAGAGACAAGTCCATAAATTAAAGTGACCTTAATCCCTTTTGTAGAAGAATTGGGAGTATGAACATCCAAGAAATTTGTCTCAAACCCTATCACGCAAAAATATCTTGTCAGGTTTCGATTTTTAAGCGTCTATTTCCACAGTTAATGCAACGGTAAAGCAATACTTTGGTATGGAAAATAGAAGATTTGTATATGTTTCAAAATATAAGGCGAAACAAGGATGAAGTACTTCATTAAACGATTGATTTTTGCAACAGATTCGATTATGTTATTCTTTGCTTCCAGAACTTTCGGTTATTGATGAGGAAAAAGAATCGGTATATTTTGAGAGTCTTTTGATTTTAAACATAAAGGTTCATGATCAGCATTATTATTCCAACCTATAACGAAGAAGAAATTATTGCTGCGACCATTGCTGAAATTAAGAACAGGGATAAGGAAAATTGTATTTCGGAAATCATCGTATCCGATGGACAGAGCACGGACAGGACCGTTGAGATTGCTTCAAATGCTGGCGCTACGGTAATTACAAGTGAAAAAAAAGGAAGAGCGGCACAAATGAATTTTGGTACTTCAATTGCAAAGGGGGAAATTCTATATTTTTTGCATGCGGATAGTATTCCACCTGAAAATTTTACAAATTATATTTTAAATGCCATTGAAGAAAAATATGTGTGTGGATGTTTCAGGCTTGTCTTTGATTATGATCATTGGTTTTTGAGAGCCAATTGCTGGTTTACCCGGTTTAACGTGAACGTGGTACGATTTGGCGATCAGAGTTTATTCGTAACAAAAAATATCTTTAAAAAAAGTGGTGGGTTCAATGAAGATCTTTTGTTGATGGAAGACCAGGAAATCATTCATCGGGTGAAAAAAACTGGAAAGTTTACGGTGATGAATACAGCAGTATGCACCTCGGCAAGAAAATATTTAGATAATGGCATATACAGATTGCAATTTATTTTTTATCAAATCTGGCTTTTCTATTATCTCGGCTATTCACAGAAATATTTATTAAAACTACACAAAAAAATGATACGTAAATCCAAGCTTTGATCATGATACCGGAGTCTTCATGTATCTGAAAGTATACCAGTAAAAAATGCTACTTCAGATTAGGAGATTAAAAATAACTGGGCCAACGATACCCATTTAAACTAAATTCATTGAACAGAAATATATCAAATATACCATTGTCTACAATCCAAAGCCAGAGGTTGGCCGATAAAACCAGTTACTAATGAGCGTTTCAAATTGAATAATTTATTTGTATGCTTTTTTATGAACGACTATTAACTAATTAAAGGCAACTTCTTGATGGGGCTTAAGTTTTATTTTGACCAAAAGACAACGGGTATTGTATAACTTCACTTAGAAAACATGACGAATAAAATCTATGATATTATCGTAATTGGTTCAGGATCTGGCGGATTGACCGTTGGTCTATTTATGGCCAAAGCGGGCTTCAAAGTTTTGATGGTCTCTAAAACGGATAAAGACATTGGCGGCGATTGTCTGAACGATGGATGTGTGCCCAGTAAGGCATTGATCCATGTTTCAAGGATTGCCCATGATGCGAAAATTGCTGCAAACTTTGGTTTAAGCGTTTCCGGAAAAGTCGATATTAAGAAAGCGGTCAATTATGTGTATGATCGGCAGGAAATAATTCGGGAACACGAAAATGCAGGATGGTTACAAGAACAGGGAGTTGATGTAGCGCTCGGCAATGCAATATTTATCGGTAAAAGCGAAATAGAAGTAAACGAGATAAAATACACTGGAAAAAAAATAGTCATCGCTACCGGATCCAGGCCAAAAAAATTAAAAGTCCCTGGGGTTGAAAAGGTGACATATTACGATAACGAAAGTATATTTCATATAAATGATTTACCCGAAAAATTATTAGTAATCGGTGCAGGCCCTATTGGCATTGAGATTGCACAGGCCATGAACCGACTGGGAAGCAAAGTAACCGTGATCCAACATGGCAACAGAATTTTGGCACATGACGACGAGACGTTAGCTGATATACTTTTGGAACAAATGCGGAAGGAAGGGATCGAATTTATTTTCAATGCCGATGTGGATCATTTTATTTCTCCAGGTAAGGCATCTGTAAAATTTAAAGATGGTAAATCAGAAATACTATACTTCGACGCTGTGTTCGTTGGTATTGGAAGAGAATTGGATTTTGGAGCACTGCAATTGGATAAGGCAGGAATTGCCGTAGAAGATAATAGAATAGTAAAAGATAAATACCTACGTACCACCAATAAAAATATTTTCGTTTGTGGTGATATAGCCGGAGACCTGATGTTCTCCCATGCAGCGGAATTTCACGGGCGTATTTTATTGAACAACTTTTTCTCACCACTCAAGAAAGAACTGAACAACGATCATCTATCGTGGGTAACCTTTACCGATCCCGAACTAGCCAGCTTCGGCCTGAATGAGAAGCAACTAAATGAAAGGAATATTTCTTATAAAAAAATAGAGCAGAATTTTAAAGAAGATGACCGGGCAGTGGTGGACAATTACCAATACGCCAAAACGATTTTATTTATCAGTGAAGGTGGGATATTTAACAAGGAAAGAATACTGGGTGGCACAATGTTGGCACCCCACGCAGGAGAAATTATCCAGGAACTAATTTTGGCCAATACCAGTAAATTATCCGTAAATTCTATTTTTAATAAGATTTATCCTTACCCGGTGGCTTCGCGTATTAACCAGCAAATTATTGCAAAACACAAAGAGGGAAGCTTGACCAACACAATTAAAAAATTATTGAACACTGCTTATAAAATTTTCAGCTAATGGAATGGTGGGAAATCTTTAAGGAATGGTTTTTCAGTCTCGGCGAAAAATACAATGTAAATCCCTACATTTTTGGAGGTATCTATGTTGGTGCCATCCCATTCTTTTTTCTAAGCCTGGGCTGGACAATTAAAAATATAAAGAAGAAAAAACCCATTGTACTGCCAGTTTTGCTGACGGGATTCTTTTTCATTTCGGCCTATTTATATCTAATCGTTGTTGGCAAGAATATTCCGGTATGGGTATATGTATTTATCGCACTTTTAATTGTGTACGGAGTTTATTCTACATTGAAAAAGATAAAAGAAAAAGTTTAAACCGCTTCTAAAAGAAAGATTGAAGCATGGACTACTCTTCACTTTTCTTTATCTTGTCCCACATTTACTGTTTCGTCATACCATCCATGGTCTTTAAATCTTTTGGCGATGAGAACATTAATAGGGAAAGGACCTTGCCTATCAACGCGGATTGTTTTTCATAAGACCTACATGCCTTGCACACTATGACTGGTCTACATGTCAATGCCAACTTTACGAAACTATTAAAGAAACTGATAATTTATGGGTTAGCTTCACGGATGAGGTTTTTTTTGATTCTTAATTTAGGGACGAAAATGGAAATGAAGAATGAAAAAAGGTTGTTTATAGCGAATATTATTGTCTAGAGAATGATATGCTTGAAAAGTAGGGGCACTAAAAATAAAATTTTACGATGGCAGAATCAAAATTGAAAAAAGCAAATCAAGATTTTTGATTAGAATTAAATTACCGAACGTTTGGTAAAAATTTATTTTTCCTTTAACTTTGCTAGATGAGACCTCAAAAAGTAATGGACGCGGAAATATTTAAGGGATTGGGCACAGTGCTCCGTGCCAGAGGCTATGACGGTGCGAGCCTAAACGAGCTAGCCAGTGCTACCGGTTTAAAAAAAGCCAGTTTATACCATAGATTTCCTGGAGGGAAACAGGAAATGACCGCGGCGGTACTAACACATTTGGGCCAGTGGGTCGAGGAACATATTTTTAACCCACTTTCCGATGAGAACATGGCGCCAAAAGAACGGGTGATCAACGGAATAGCAGGAATTAAAGAGCTATATAATGGGGGTAGAGAAATCTGCATTTTTCGGGCTTTATCCATGGAATCTGGTTTGGAGTTGTTCCATAAACAGATTAGTGACGGAATGCGACAATGGATCAATGCTTTTAAGAATGTCGGTATTTCGTTTCATTTGACTCCTAAAGTTGCAGAAGAAAGGGCCATTGAAACCTTAGTGAAAATCCAGGGCTCTTTGGTCGTCTCCAAAGGATTGAACGACCTTAGTGTTTTCGAAAATGCCCTTGAACAAATAGAAGATTATTATTTAAAAATGTAAGATTTTTGACTTAATAATTTACCGAACGTTCCGTAATATACTAACCAAGTTACATAAAATTATCCTTTATCACCATTCGATTTGGTCTACAATTCAATTACAGAAGAAATTAAATAAACAATTATAATATGAAAGCGAACACTAAGTACAAAAAAATAGAGGTCAACGGTTACAATATTGCATACCGGGAAGCCGGAGATGAGAAAAATCCGACCCTTGTATTATTGCACGGTTATCCTTCTTCATCACATCAATACCGAAAGGTTTTAAGACAGCTGTCTGATGAATTTCACCTAGTAGCTCCGGATTATTTAGGATTTGGCAACAGTGATTTCCCTTCTCCGACCGAATTTACATACACTTTTGATAATCTTGCCGGGAATGTAAACGCTTTTCTCGAAAAACTGAAGATCAAATCCTATGCCATAATGATTCAAGATTATGGTGCTCCTGTTGGGTTTAGGATTGCTACTGCACATCCTGAAAGAATTACAGCTATTATTAACCAAAATGGAAACGCTTACGAAGAAGGTTTAGGATCTGCTTGGAAAGATGTCAAAGCACTCTGGGCCAACAGAAATGAAGAAACGGAAAAACCCTTATTACAAACCTTTGGCCTAACAGGACTTGAATGGCAATATACACATGGAACCAGGAATCCTGAAAATGTAAATCCCGATTGTTGGAATTTGGACAATTTAAGATTATCGAGGCCAAATGCCCATAAAGTAAATCTTGACCTGTTCTACGACTATCAAAACAATATAAAGTTGTATCCTAAATGGCAAAAATACCTGCGTGATAACCAGCCACCTCTTTTAATCGTATGGGGAAAAAACGATGCGTTTTTTCCAGAAAGTGGTGCTGAGGCCTTCAAAAAGGATATTAAAAAAATTGATTACAATATTTATGATACCGGGCATTTTGCCATGGAGGAGGATGGGGACGCAATCATTCAAAAAATCAGAATATTTATGAGAGGACTAAGTAAGTAAAGAAATCTATAATCGACATTAATAAGATAAAAATCTCTTGCTCTTTTCCCCTTATCAATAATAGCCAATCTTCCCGTAGCTCCCCTTTTTTTTGGATATATATTTAATTAATTAAATATATAATTATATGCTTTTTTAAAGCATTAATAATCAGTGTTTTAATTTAATTATTGGAATGCGAATTTATTAAATGTGCTTATGATTTTATTTTAACCAGCGGTGCCTTAATTTATTGCAAAGATTGGTTAAAACACTTTTTGGTGTCTTTTAAAATCAACGAATGAATGAGCGGTTAAGAGAATTTAAAATCGATCAAATCTCCATGATAGAACAAATTTGAGCAGAATTATATTTTTAAACAATCAATATCCCAATATAATTTTCAGTCGAGGATGCTTATTTGATCCATCAGTGCCAGTTTATCATCCGACACAAATCCCAAGCCCCTGCGGAAGCCGAAAAACCCTCCCCTCCGATCCCCCTTTCCGGACAGGTTCCACCGCCCGAAATGAAAGTCCCTCCGTTCCGGATTTTCCGGCCCCCTCATGGCCGCGCAAAAGCCCAAGGGGGAGAAAAGACCCCCTTGATCTTTTTTCCCCTACCCACAGATCAATCCTCCATTTTTATATTTCCAAGCAATTTTTCAAAACCATATAAGACCATATCAGATTGCTGTTTGGTCTTATATGGTCCCATATGGTCTTATATGGTTTTGAGATGTAAAATATTGATAATAAGACTACTATAATCGAAAATCATTTTCTACATTTATATATAGTTATCCGTTTTGACGGATAGCAAGTTACGCTTTAAGCATCTTAAATCGACTACTTCTGACGAAGTGAAAAAACGATAAAATCGGATCAAAAATGGAAAAGCACAAAGGCGGCAGAAAACGTTTGGGAAACAGGAAACGGGACCATGCGATCACCCTCAGGTTCAATACGGCCGAACTGGAAAAGGTAAGGGCGATACTGCGATCGTACAATCTCGATCTCGGGAAAAGGGGAACCGTCGGCCCTTTCCTGAGAAAGCTTGTCCTAAACAGGGAAACGATAAAGGAAAAACAGATCCCCGATGGCATCTCCAGCCTCAGTTACCAATTGAACCGGATCGGCACCAACATCAACCAACTGGTAAAGGTGGCCCACTACAAGAATATGAGGAGCCCGAATGCAAATCTCGAAAGGGAGATCGAAAAATCCAACGAACTGATGCTCGAACTTATAGAAACGATAAACGCAGAAAATTATAATGATCGCTAGGATACTATATCGGAACAATGTTCATGGCGTGCTGAAGTATGTGCTGGACAAGACCGGGAGCACCGTGCTCGGCTTCCAGAACACCTATTCCGATACCGATACCGACATAAAGTTTTTCGGCAGGGTCCTCTATCATCTGGGCAACCGGCACGATTCAGAAAGACGTTACGTACATATAAGCATCAACCTCCCAAGGGGAGAAAAGCTAAATGACGAGGACTTTTTCGAGCTGTCCAAAGCGTATATGCAGCACATGGGGTATGGGGAACAGCCCTATATCGTGGTACGGCACCGTGACACCAAGCACCAGCATGTCCATATCGTATCGACCACGATCAAAGAGGATTGCCTGCAGATAAACCTGTCCAACGATTTTAAAAGGAACGTGGCCACCCAGAAATATCTTGAAAAACAATTCAACCTCTCCCCATCGCCCGACACAAGACAGGACAAGGAACTCCCACAATATGAGATGCCAAAGTTCAAGAACGAGGACATCAACGGGGTCAGGTTCTATATACAGGACATCGTAAACAACACCATCCAGAAGTACAAGGTGAGGAGCTTTATGGAACTGGCAGAAATACTAAGACCACACCACATTCAGTTAAAAACCGTAGACCACAACGGCAGAATTGGCGTATCGTACGGCATCGAAATAAAGAACGGCTACCGGTCGAGGTTTATCAACGGGTATACCGTCCATCCACAATTGAGCGGACCAAAACTGCAAAAGGTATTCGAGCTGAACCAAAAATCAAAACTGTTGCCCATGGTCAAGAAAAGGCTGGAAAAACAGATAAGGACCACCTACAGCCTCTTTAGGACGATAAACCCCAAAGACCTTCCCGATATCCTGAGATTGCACCAGAATCTGGATTGCAGGCTAGAATACGATGAACAGGGGAGAGCTATGGATTTTACCATCTATGACAAATCGGGATATGTCCTAAGGAGCAAGGAAATAGCGGACGATATCGGAATACGGGAAAATCAAGAACTGTTCGAGAGCGAATATACCCGGATGCATGAAGAGAGCCAACAGCTCCGACTGGAAATGCAGCGCATCATAAGGGAAGCCTTCCGAAGCAGCTATCAAGCTGCAAGGAACAGGACCCTTTTCTCGGAACATATCGATAGGATGCCCATAATGTCGCTAGTGAGGGAAATGGCCAAATCGGAACGCTCCAAGTTTCTCATAAAATATATGCATACCGACAAAGAAAAACTGGGCGACCTGATCCGGTCCCAGTTCGATATCGTAAAGGACAAACTTTACATTTCGGAATCATTAAAGGAAGAAAGGGAACTAGAAACGAAGGCCGAGCTTATCAAACATGCGATCGAAAAACAGTTTTTAGAACCCATAAAAGAATCCACAAAACAAACAGGAATCCTGCACGAGCTTATCCAAAGCCTTGGCACCGGATACGACAACGGCACCCTGACCTATACAAACTCCCAAAAACACAAGGTCAACTTGGATATAGGCCATGTACCCATACTGCAACAAATAAATTTCTATGTCTCCCCCGGCTTTATAAAGGAGAACGAAAAGGTATTGGACGGACTCTTGAACGAGAGAACAGAAAAAGAGATCAAACCAAGTCCGACCACGATATTCCTGCCGTTGATGTTCCCCAACCTCTATAAGGCCATGGCCCCAAAATACAGGCAACGGTTTGACAAGTTGACCCTGAAGACCTATCACAAATATGCGGAGCGGATGCACGTACCCTTCGAGAAATCCCCGAAGGACTACATCCGGTTCTTCAATGCCAAAGGCTTCCATTTTATAAGAAGGGAAGAAAAGCTGTGCATCGCCTCTATTTATTCCAAGGAGCTTGTCATTGTTCCGCTTCCTAAGAAAACGCAGGCCTATCTGGAATCATCGAACGACCTTAATAGGATATTGAACAATCAAACAGAAATCCAAAAGGATATCGGAACCGACAGGCAGGACAATTTGAAAAGCCTTTGGTCCGCCCATCTGATGGAGCGGTGGCAGTATAAAAAGGCGGCCTATTTGTATATTTTGGAGGGAGTTACCCCAAACCTCCCATTACAGATAATGGAACACCACATGGAAAACGGCTTTAAGGAAGCCCTGCTCGCCGTTTCCAAAAAACGTATCGACGCCGAACAGGGACGAATTCTACGACGGGGAATCTATGCCCTGAGCAATCTGTTTACCAGCAAAATCCCCAAAGAGGAAGAGCCTTTCAATGGCTTTAAGGACGAGATGACGGACTGGTCCAAGTACGAGAGAAGGGGGCTTTGGATATAGGCTTTTGTAGATTAGAACCGATATAAAACATTGCACCCTCACGGGCGCTTTTTTGTGGATAGGGGAAAGAAGAGAAAACAGAGATGACTTATTTACATAAATTTATTGAGGTATTGGCGTATCCAGAAGGTCGTTCCGTAACCTTTTAACAAGTTACCTGTTTAGCCCAAAGATTTTGTGCCAATAGTGGAAAGCTTCCAAGTTGTGTTTCTTGAGTTTGTTCAACCCTGAATAATAATGATCGCCAATGACCCATTCCAGCATATCGGTCCCTTTTTCATAATGTTCGATTTTCGTGCTATTTTTTTCGATCTGTTTAACGATATATGAGGCCTTGGCCATGGCGATTTGAGCTTGGGCCTCCCGGAATTTTGGCCCGTAGATATAAGATGATAGTTTGCTTACCCCGGACTGCATGGTGCTATAGGAAATTTTGTCAACTTTTCCATAGGTGCAAAAATTGAATGAACTACTAACAATATCATCAATGATCGGCTGAAAGTTATCGGGATCCAATCCCTTATATGCCAACTCAGCTTTCGCTACTTTGATGAAATTTTCCCGAACCCCATCAAGAACTGACAACCTATCCGCAATACAGGCGATATCATAAACTTGTTTAAGGACGTCCATTGGTTTGGTCATTGGGACTCCGGTAGTATTCGGGCCAAAAGCCGTCAGTTTATCTCCGAGAATTGCCGGAAGAGTAGGAGTTGTGACAATAACGGGGCTGCCTTCTTCTGATAGCAGGAAGTGGGACACATTGGTTTCCCTGGTCGAAACATAGGGATTTTCGGCAAAGACTATGTCCAAAAGTATAATATTGGTGTCTCCCCTCATTTTTACTTGTGGTCGGTAAAATATTTTGAAATGTCTTTTTTCAATAGTGGAGGCAGCATTTCTTTTTTGTTCTTCCCAAGAAATGAAATCGGTCGATGCCACAACTCTTTCCAGAACATCTCCAATATTCTGGCTTTTATCCGTAATAATGATATCTAGATCGATCGAAAATCGTCTAGGCTCCTGGATTATCAGCACCAGGGAAGTTCCCCCTTTAAAAATAAAATCGAGATCGGCGGATTTTAGGCTTTCCAATAGGGACAATGCCCTGATTACTTTTTCGATGATTATAGGGTCCGCTTGAAATTCGGATGTCTTAGAGTTTATCCATTCGATATGTAGGCTTTCAGGTAAGATCATTGTTGCAATATCTCCTTGATTTTTTCTTCTACGGATTCTTTTTTCCCTCGTCTTCCTGCATAGCGAAGGAGTTTGTCCCTATTGATGGTGATGTACCGGAATGCATTTTCAAAAATGCTTTCCAGATCGCGACCCTGGTAGGCAGAAAGCAATTCAATATCCACGAGCAGATCGACCAATATTTTTTCGAGGGCAGGAATTTGGATGTCGTCCATATTTTGCAATGGGGACCCTGTTATCAGATTCTTAATGATAATTCTTTCTTTTGAGTCTTTGGTGTATTTGTCCAAAATATCCTTTTTGGGATTTAAAAAGACATTTTCCCTTTCAGAACTTAAAAAGTAAAAGACACTCTCCTCAGCGCCTTTTTCGACCTCAATGATCGTCTCATGGATAAAGGGAATATGTAGCATCCATGGAACGAGCCACTTGGTTGACCAAATACAAACGTCCAGATATGGGAACTTTTCCTTGAGAATCCCATATATGGCTTTGTGATCTTCGGATAGCAATGGGACAAATTCCTTTTGTTGGCCAAGTTTGTATATTCCCCTACCTACCCGTTGCATTACTCCTTTTTCCACCAATTGATGTATGCGCCAGTTTACAGCGGTTTTTTTTATGGCTTTATCCTGTTCCCTATAAAATATGAAAATATCGTTTACCGATATGAAGGCGGCATTCTTAAAATTCTTTTTTAATGTATCGATATGTAAACTTGGTGTAGGGATAACTGGAAATTTGGTACAAATATAATGAAACTATATATTGGCAACAAATCGAATTTAGTGACAATATATAGTTATATAAGATAAAGGCCAGAATGGGCGATTTTTCTAGCATATAGAGGGAGCATTTTAATGTACTGAATGTTTTTAAACCGGTAAATTTAAATTTCCAATCTTTCCTGATATTCATCCATTATATGGGTCGGGAGGTTTTTGATATAAATTTCGGTAGTACTAATATCACCGTGTCCGAGCATTTTGCTCAGAGCGTTTATGGGAACATCATTGAGAATAAGATTCGTTGCCATAGAATGACGGCTTACATAACTGGTTAATTTTTCTTCGATATTACATAGCAAAGCAATCTCTTTTAGACGTTTGTTATACCGCTTTCTTGCCCATTGGACATCGTTAAACTGATCTTGGAGCTCTGTGCGCTTGACGATAGGGAAAATGGGGTCGTCCTTGTCCTTGCCTTTCAAATAATGATCCATGATCGAGGATAACTGTGGGGTCACCTTAATATCGTAAGGTCTGGCGGTTTTTTGTCTACGGTACTGGATGCGTCCATCTATGATATTGCCCACTTTTAAAAACGCCATATCAATAAATGAGATTCCGTTCATAAGGTAGGAGCACAAAAAATAGTTCCTAGTGTTGAATAAAGAAGAATCAGGCTCTAATTTTAAATCTAGAATACGCTTGATCTTATCCTTGCTAATGGCCCGCTTTGCCGTTGGCTCGGATTTTATCTTGTATTTTTTGAACGGGTAGGAATCCGCGGACACCACCCCCTGATGTATGGCCTTGTTGTATATGGCCCGGAAGGTTCTCATGTACATGGATAGTCCATTGATACTATTTCCTTTCTTTAAATGGGCCGTCTCAAATCGTTTTAGAAAGGTATAGGTCATTTCTTCAAAACGGAGGGACTCCTTTTTGTTGAAATTCTTCAACGCGCCAAGGGCGCACCTATAGGCTTTGGCGTTGCCGAAACGATTCGCCTCTTCCATTTCGTTTATCAATTGTTGGGTGAAATCAAAAAAGGAAATCGTGTTGGTCGGTTTGGTCAACTTGTATTTAAGTTCTGTAATACTTAGCCCTCTTAACAGTCCATTTTCCTCAAGTTCATTTATGCCATCCCGTAATTCTGTTTTTTTCTTGACGAGTAGGTTGTTCAAGCGCGCAACGGACGACACACCATTATAGGTTTTTTTGACCTCACGACGCTTTTCGTTCCAGTACTCGGGCGGAACGGCAAATCCCGTTGAAATGGCAATCGTTTTTCGATGATGGCTCAATCTAAAAATAATAGGGCACATGCCATCCTTGCGCTTGCGCCTGGTGTCTATAGAAAGAGTGATGTTTGTTTTCATCTGTTGGTATTTATTTGATTTTTATAGGTCAGATGCAATTCGGCAACCAACGTAACGGTTGATATCACCAATTGTTATGGCTCATTTCGTATTTTAAAGATATAAAAATTTGCACTCAATTTGCACTCAAAATATGGTTTTATATGGCCTTATATGGTTTTATGTGAAATTTATATCATTGAGAAACAGCATTTTAGATATTTTTTAAACCAAATAAATATAATCCTCCTACGCCTTCTAAGCAGGCGGTCCTAGGTTCGAATCCTAGTGCCATCACTTCACTCAAGAAACCACGTCTGTTTGGCGTGGTTCTCAATTTTATAGAAAGATCGAACTTGTTCGGAATCTTGGAATAAAATAGAGAACTAGGGGGTAAGCCCGTGGTTTCTTATTTGCAAAGGGGATAGCCG
>JAIRBC010000003.1 GCA_022008415.1 Cerina litoralis | reverse complement strand
AAGATAAAAATTTAAAGGTAAATTTTTTGCCTATGAATTTCAAAATCATTTTTTCAACTATCTAAGAGCGAAAACACAAAATATTTTATAGTCCCTTTATTCCCTTGTTTTGTAATGTCCATCAAATACCTTTTTCCAGGTTTTGCCCCCATCCTTACTTTGTTCCCATTCCTGTCTCACAGTGCCATCGTTCAAGGTTGTCCAGGTAATACGGTCACAGGGGTTGACCGTTTCACAATCGGACAATATCATTCTATTATCTCTAAATTCTCCTGATAGGTGCAAACTTAAACCTGAATTGTCTACCCAAAACTGTTCCCATTTATCAGTCTTGGAATTATAAATATTCAGACTTTTACCTTTGAATTTATATTTTAGGTTTTGATAATTTTCTTCAATGGATTTGTGGCCTAAAATTGGTTTAACAGAGCTTACTCCAGCTAGGGTGTCTGTTCCAAATTGATAGACATTCCAATCCCCTATCCAAAAATCGAATTGATGCATTTTCAGGTCATCGCATTTGTCTTGGGAAAAAACTGTTGTTACTAGAAGGAGTAAAATTGAAAGTGGTTTCATACAGTACTAATTTAATGGCGATAGCACCTTCTGAATTTTACGATTTTCATCTAAAAATACAATTTCGGCATTTCCATTTTTATCAACTTGTAGGAGTATCCTATCTACTCCTTTTTTATCTTTTAACGCCAAGGATGCCGTTTCTTTATTATCCTTTCCTAGCCATATTCTCCTATATCCCTCTTCATTTGGCGGACTATCCCTAATGATGAGACCGGTAAAGGCATAATCGCTATCATTTACACCAATTAACTGAAGTTCCTGATTGCCACCATAACGGTCAAAAGTAAGGCTCCCACCAGAATTTTTTACTTTTCCATCCGTATCCATATAGCCGCTAAAAATTAGACCTCCATTTTCAGAGCCATCATCGTTAAAAAATAACATTCCGGCTTGAGGTCTATCAAAAGCTTCTTCCTTTCCTTTTACAATGATACCAGGAAATTTATCGTGGTTGGAAAGTATCATACGCAATGTCCCGTCGGGCTCTACGATTCGGATTTGCTCGGCCTCAATCTCATCAAAAGTATCTTTTGTTGTATTTTCCTGTTTGAAAATATTAAATGAACACCAAGCAAAAACCAAAGTAACAATTAGCGAATACACTAACAGAAATATTTGTATTGTTTTTTTCATTTCATTTTTGGTATTTAATTATTTCTAATGCCTTATTAAGAGCTTCTTCTTGCTTTACTTTTATATCAGGAATAACACCAACACCTTCCCAATTGGTTTTCGAAATTGGGTTGATTGCCCTGCCTGTTGGTATGCTCACTTCAAATTCATTACCAACGGACATACCTCTAACAGGATGTGCTCCACCTCCTGTGGTTTCCCCAATCATTGTTGCTCGTTTTAGATTTTGTAAATCATTACAAATTCTTCGGCGCGGGAAAATGTTTTATTACTCGTAAGCACATAAACTTTTTCATCCACATATCGTCTTCCATTGACTTTATCAACTGTATATGCATCACTTGAAGAGTCCGAAGGTTTGTCATAAAAAGTATTGAGATGTATTTTGGAATCTTTGGGATAGAGATAGGTTATCAACAAATTCAGCATTCCCGGATCACCACCCAGTGATTTTCTTAAATCGAAAATTATTATTTTGCAATATTTAAATGCCTGCAATATTTTTTTTTGAGCATCTTCACCAGCTTTTTCATCCATTCTTAAAGGATAAAAGATAGATATCTCCAAATAACCTATGTTGCCATTAAGCGCGTCTAATTTTGTAAACCCATGGTTTTCGAATTGATTGAAAAATTCACTCATACTGGTTTGTCCTTCTTTTTTTGGCTTATTACCAGTACAATTAACATTGATGTGTTTATCGTTTGTGATTTTAATCAAATCACGTTTTACCGAGTTAGATAGTGTATCGTAATTGACTAAATTATAATAGCTTCCTTTATCTAATTCATTGAGAAGATATGTTTTAATTTCCGTGCCTTTTTCTGGAAATACATAATTCGCATCAAACGTTTCTGCTTTTTACAACTTCTGATACTATTTTGTTATCATATATCTCGGTATTGAACCCGCTATTGTTTTCAAATCGATACATCTTCTTTCCTATCATTTAAACGATAAACTAATTTTAAGCCACTCCAATGCACATCTATAGCCGCCACCTTTATGTCTACTAATCTAAGTTGTAAAAAATGCTCTCGGATTAAGTCTCTTTTCAAATCGGTTGGAATATTGGAACCTCCTTTTGGCCAACTCACCCACATTAATCCATCCTTTTTTAATGCGGTTTTATAAATGTTTGAAATATCCTTTAGTTCAGAAAAGGTTTTACAAAATAAATGGATGAAATCTGCAGATTCTGGTTCCGTTTTGGCCAATAATTTAAGTCCAAGGGGTAGTTCAGAAAAAAGACTAAAATAACACTCTATTGGATTATATAATAGAATAGATTGGTTCTCCTTAATCCCCAACTTTCTGATTAGCGGTGTTCCTGAATATCCTGCTGGCATTACTTTAGTAGCTTTTCTAATTTTTTAGACCTATATAACGCATATCTGGCTTCATTTTTTTACAGCGGTCTTTATCGCCTTTCTCATTCTATAATAAGTACCGCACCTACATATATTACCATTCATAGCAACATCAATTTCCTTATCGTTTGGATTTTCATTGTTATTTAACAGCGCAACCGCTGACATAATCTGCCCTGCTTGACAGTACCCACATTGTGGCACATTAATTTCTTCCCAAGCTTTTAAAATCGGATTATCGGATTTTAGGCCTTCAATTGTAGTTATCTTTGAGTCCCCAAGGGTAGAAATGGATATTCCACAAGACCTGATGGGCGTCCCGTTTAAATGTACCGTACAAGCGCCACATTGTCCAATACCGCAACCATATTTAGTTCCTGTTAAGCTTAGCTCGTCCCTTAGCACCCATAATAGAGGTTTATTCGCTTCAACATCGACCTCATATTTTTGATTATTTATGAGTATTTGAAAAAGTGCCATAATACTAAAAAGTTTTTAATTGATTTTTAATGGGAAGTTTTCTGATCCTTATCCCGCATGCAGCATAGATTGCATTGCAAAGTGCTGGGGCTACCGGAGGATAGGGGGGTTCTCCCATCCCGGTCGGGGGGTAACCGTTGTCCACTATATGTACATCAATCGCTTTTGGCGCATCTTTCATCCTTAAAACCATATAATTATTGAAGTTGTTTTCGTTGGTCTTTCCTTCAAATATGGTAACCTCCTGGAACAAACTAGCACTTAGGCCATCAATAATGGCACCTTCAGTTTGTGCTTTAACTCCATCGACGTTAAGGACCTGGCCACAATCCACAGCCGATGTAAATCGATGTACCGTTAAAATTCCGTTATGTCTATCCACCGAAACTTCAGCAACATGGGCAACATAGGAATCAAAGGTAAAATACCCTGCAATGCCCATTCCAGAACTATTAGGAAGCTTTTTGCTCCAGCCTGCCTTTTCTGCTGCCAATTGCAGAACATCTTTCATTCGTTGGGTGCTGATCACAGTACCTTCCTCTACGTCAAAGGGAAATTCCTTATTTCCATCCCTCAATAGATTAAGCCTAAATTCTAATGGATCGGAATTGTTGGCATATGCCAACTCATCCGTAAAGGATTCCACGGCAAATGCCAAGGAATTGTTTCCGGGAGCCCTGATAAGGGAACGATTGATATTGGAAACGGCCAAAGAATATTCCTGTCTGAAATTCGGTGTCAGATTGGCCGGAAAGTGGTTGGGAAAAAATTCAGATATGTAGGGCTCCACATTTGGCCTAAACGCATATCTTGACGTTCCTGCCTGTCGGTGCAGCCAAGAGGTCAATTGGCCATTATCGTTCCAAGTCGCCATCAATTTATGATAGCTAAAGGGACGATAGGCGTCGAATTGGATATCGTCTTCCCTTGTCCAAAAATACTGTACAGGTTTCTTTATTTCCTTTGCAACCTTGGCCGCTTCAATAGTATAGTCTGGGCCCAATCTTCGACCGAATCCACCACCAATTCTTGTCAAATGAAGAGTAATCTTTTCTGTCGGAAGTTCAAAAAATCGAGAAAGAAAATTTAAGTCCGCAAAAGGAACTTGAGAGGTAGACCATATTTCACAACTATCATCTCTTAAATCAATGGTACAATCAACGGTTTCCATCGGTACGTGTGCTATAAACGGAAGGTGATACGTCGCTTCGAGTTTATTGGACGAGGTATTTAAAAGTTTATACACATCCCCATCGTTTTTCACCTCGGAATCTCCCTTTCTTCCAACAAGATTTTCACAATTTTGATGTAACGATTCCGTACTTTCTTTAATATTGACCCCAAGATCCCATTCAATTTTCAAAGCCTTTCTGCCTTTAAGAACAGCCCAAACAGAATCTCCGACAACTGCAACGCCTTCCCTGCAAAAAGGTCGTTCAATATCACCATGAAATGCCACCTTAAAGACCTTTTGGACACCTGGTATAGCTAACGCAGCAGACGAATCGAAGGTTTTCACGGTTGCCCCATAGACTTCGCTCTTCTCCATAGAAGCATAACTCATATTCGGAATACGAACATCTTGTCCAAATACCGCTGAACCGTTTAGAATGCCTTTGATATCGGGATTGCTAACGGATTTTCCAATCAGTTTAAAATCCGAGGGCTTTTTTAGCTCTACATTTTGCGGCACTTCCAGCAAAGCGGCTTTTTCCGCAAGTGCTCCATAACCTAGAGAGCGTTTGTCACTTTTGTTATGGATAAAACCCCCGGACGCGAAACAATTTTCCCTTGGAATTTCCCATACGTTGGCCGCAGCCATAATCAATAGCTCTCTTGCCGTAGCACCTGCCAATCTCATGGGTTTCCAGTAAATCCGCACACTATTACTACCTGCGGCCCTTTGATCATAGCCGCCATAACGCATTCCGGCGTCGGCCTGTATTACCTTTATGTTTTTCCAATCGACACTCAACTCTTCCGCCACAAGCATGGGAAGGGACGTCCTGACCCCTTGCCCGATTTCCGGCACTGGATTGGCAATTTGAACGATGCCATTGGTGTCAATACTTAAATAGGCATTAAAGTCGTGCAATTCACCGGGACCTAATTGCTCCAGGGGTTTTTCCTTGCAGGAAAGATTAACTCCCAGAAACAGACCGCCCGTCGCTAGCGTGCTTGTTTTAATAAAATCCCTTCTTCCGATCATCTGGCAATAATTTTATTCCCTTTGTATTGTTCGCATTGATATTCTATAAATTAAACATAAAGAATCCAATCAATTAAATGCATTGCAAAAATCAAACATACCGTTGTCAAGACGAACACCGAATTGAACTTCAATAAGATTTTTACCTCTATATCAATACTATTCGTTCCATGATTTGGTTTACAATTGTTCGGATTTCGTTTATTAGGCCGTACCTAAAGAAAAAGTTATAATTCATTTTGCAAAGATTTTGGTGCAAACAACGTCATTGATACTGTTAATGACCGAATAACGTGAATCGCTTATAGGAGCAAGTTACTCTTGCCTTAAATACTCGATGGGTTGTGTTCGAACGGCTTTCAAGCTATGATAGCCAATAGATAAGATTGCGGCCGCCAACGAAACCAGACCAGCCATGATAAAAAATATTGGACTGATATCGATTCGATAGGAAAAGCCCGACAACCATTTTAACATAATATACCAAGTTATCGGTATTGAGGCTACAAGGGCAATGGCGACCAAAACAACGTATTCCTTTGAAACCAAGAATAACTGCATGCCATTAGTGGCTCCCAAAATTTTTCTGATGCTCAGCTCTTTCATCCTTGTTTTGATGTTTAGGGAAACCAAGGCGAATAAACCTAAACTACCTACCAGAATAGTTATTATTGCAGCAATACCGACAATTTTACCCAGATTCTGTTCTTGTTTATACATCGCGTTGATTTGGTCATCAACAAACTGAAAATTAAAAGTTTGGTCTCCCGCCACCTCATTCCAAGTTTTTTTCAAAATTTGGATTCCGGCAGCAATACCATTTCTACCCAATCTTACAAATAGTTTTGGGGTGGGGTCGGAATAAATATTCAAATCGACACCGTTTGTAAAAAATAAAGATGGATTCAAAGTGAGAACAACAGGTTCAATGTTTCCATGAAGGGATGAATAGTTAAAATCTTTAACGATACCGATAATTTCATGGTCTGCAAAAGGAGAATCAGGAATTATAGCACCGTTTAGATCATTTATCCCGAATTCCTTGGCAAATGCTTCATTAACGATTAGTGCGCCTAGCTTGTCGGACTCGTTCCCCTCTTGAAAACTTCGTCCCCTTATCACCTTCATGCCCATTGTTTGCAAATAGTTGGGAGAAACTATATTAAGATTGAATTCCCTATACTTTCCGTTGGTATCGGAATAACCTATTTTAGTCCATCCTTCCGCCGAAAAAGAATGTGATGCTGCTGAAACATTGACTATCTCCGGATGACCGGCCAATTTGGATTTATATATTTCCGCAATCTCCATTCCTTTTTGAATAGTGGTTGTTAATCTGCTTTCTGGTACTTGCAATTGGATACTTATCAGTTGGTCCCGGTCAAAACCTAAATCCTTATTCCTTAAATAGTTCAATTGTTCGCGCATAATCAACGTACAGGCAATAAGACCAATGGACAGTGCAAATTGAATCCCGACGAGAACCCTCCTCAAATGACCTTTTCCATTGACTCCAGCATTTCCACCTTTCAATATCGTAGCAGATTTGAAATTTGACACGACGAACGCTGGGTAAGAACCGGCAACAATTCCTATGATAAAGATCAAACCAATTGAAACAGCAACCAGATATGGTGTAAAGGTCATTTCCAATTCTTTGTTGGAAAGCATATTAAAGGTCGGTAAAAACAATCTGGCCAAAAGTAGTCCGACAAGTAATCCAATAAAAACCATAATAATCGCTTCGCTTAAAAATTGTTGGATTATCTGGATATTGGAAGCTCCAATCGATTTTCGTAGACCTACCTCTTTAGCTCTACCAACCGACCGACTAATTGAAAGTATTATGAAGTTAATACATGCAATTACGAGTATAGTCAATGCAATGGCACCTAAGATAAATGAATATTTGGGGTTGCTCACGGGCGCGATTCCAATTGGGAAATCGGGATTTAGATGTATATCGGTCAGGGCCTGTAATCCAATAGTAAAAGTGCCATCCTCTTTCGGCATACCCACGTATTTATCGGAAATGGCCTTCAATTTTGAATCAATAGTTGAAGCTTGGGTTTCATTTCGCAAAAGGACGTAGGTTTCCGCATTGACGTTAAACCAGTTTTCAAGTGCATCGGTTCCAAAAATGGAATTTTTATTTAAATCGGAAATCAAAAAATCAAACTGGAGACTGCTGTTTTTCGGTGGATTCTCTACAACGGCCGTAACGTCAAAAGTTTTAGTTTCCCCGTCCAAATCAAAACGTATAGTTTTTCCGACAGCTTGTGCATTTCCAAAATACTTGAAGGCTATATTTTCGGTGATTACTAAATTTTGAACATTAGATAGAGGAGAATCTGAATTGCCCTTCAAAATGTTAAAATCAAAGACTTTGAAAAAAGAAGGGCTTACCATGTGAATCCTTTCATTATTTGACTCAGCTCCATTGACAACTTTCCAGTTCAATACGGAAACTTGAACGACCTCTTCGACCTCCGGAATCTCTACCTTTAGCGCATCGGCCAAGGGGTACGGCGTAACGGTATTAAAAAACTCATTCCCATTGTTGTATTTTTCCAAGACCCATGCCCTAAAGATGCGATCGGATTTGGAATGGAATTTATCGTAGGAAAGTTCATTTTGTACGAATAATAGAATCAGTATACAACAGGCGATTCCCAAGGATAGGCCTATAGTGTTTATAACAGTATTTAATTTATCCTTCCAAAGGTTTCTTAATGACGTAATAAAATAGTTCTTGAGCATCAATCTATTTTCTTAATTGCGGTAATAGTCCTATTTCCAAAGGAAAAAGTGTAAGTGCCGTTACCCGTTTTAGTTACTGCCATTTTTGCGCCAAATTTGGCTTGTAAATCATATAATTGAAAATTGTTGCCCCCGACCGGGTAAATTCCGAGAGAAATTGGGTCCACAAATCCAAAGTCAACTCCGATTCCAGCATATTTTTCATTGTCCGTAACAATGCTTAACTTTAGACTTGCCCCCTGAAAATCTTTGTTGGTGCTAAGTGCGACCTGAGTTATTTTGAGGTCTTTGGAATTGTGCGAGGGTATCGTGCGGACTACTTTAAAGTATGGATTTTCAATGCCTTCCAATTTCAGTTCATTATTGATTTCGTTTTTTAGATCTTCCGGGGCACCTGTGAAATCAAAGCCACTAAAGTCTTCTGTTCTTAGAGCTTTTGAAAAGGCATTTTCGAACTTCTTGTTCAACTCCACATTGCTACCACCTTCTTTGTAATTTTCTGGATCGATCAATAAATCGAGTATCTCCTGATTTTCCACAAGAAGTTTGGCTTCCCCATCCGATACATTAATGGTGAAAGTTGCTCCAGATGGAATTTGATATTTTCCTTGATAGGGTGTAAAGTCTTTTGAGACTGTTTTTATTTCGGGAGGCAACGGAATTGTATCTCCCATAGTCAAGGCTTCAAGTTCGTTTCTCACAACTTCAAAGCCCATTTCACCGTCTATGGTGCTGTTTGTAAATATTACGGTCACCAATTTCTCATGGACGAACCAACGTAATTCTGCTCCATTTCCAAGAAGGCTTCCACCATTATGCTGTCGTAGGTTTCCATCATCCAACACATCCCAGCCGAACCCATAATCATTTTTAAACGGAGTGAACATCTTTGTTTTCGCATCTTCAGACAGAATAGAATTGCCGTTCAAAGCAACGATCCATTTGAACATGTCATTGGTCGTAGAAAGTATGCCACCGTTACCGATTAGATGCCAAGTCGGTCTGGTAAATAAGGCTGTTGTTCCATTATCGTTGTTTCCGTTGTAGATATGGACAAAATCTTCTTCTTTCCACTTGGGGATGGCATAACCTGTCTGGCTCATTCCAGCAGGTTTAAATAGATATTTTTGAAGGAATTCCTCGTAGCTTAGCCCGCTCACTTTCTCTATAATCATTGCAAGCAATACGTAGCCGACATTGGAATACTTAAATTCTGCACCCGGTTCGAATTCTGATTTAGCAATCATGGACTTTTTTAAATATTCATCCTTACTGATCGGCTTAAAATCGTCTTCGCTAAATGCCAATGGCAGCCCCGAAGTATGTGTTAACAAGTGGTAAAGTGTAATGTCTTGTTTATTAAGAGGAAGGTTCTCAAAATATTTGCCCAATTTATCATCGGTATTTATTTTTCCCATCATTTCGAGCTTCATTATTGCGGCCGCCGTAAATTGCTTAGTCAATGAACCCGTAGAAAACACGGAGGCTATGGTGTTTTCAATTTTGTTTGACCTATCCGCATAACCGTAACCTTTATTTAGCAATATTTGGCCATCCTGTGCGACCAGGACGGCACCCGAAAACCCGAATGGGACAGTTCTCGATAAATAGGTATCAACAGAAGTTCCTATTTGTCCGGATACCAGCCCTATTTGGGAATATGTATTTAGCCCCAATGCTACAGCTCCTATAAGGATTGCTATTTTCTTCATTTTTCCTATAATTTAAATTAGGGGCGCTTTTTACAGCTCGCCAGCTTCTATCGAAATCCCATTAAACTTAAAATCGTCTTCCTTATCATAATTTAATTCAAAGGTCACAAGATGCTTATCGGTAGTTCTTTCTATAAGCATCAAAACTTCTTGATTTTTGATTTCTATTGAGTTTAATTTGCTTTTGGTAAAGTTTCTATTCAAATTTTTGAACATCGCAACATGTCGGGACAACTCGTACTTTTCCAACATCTTTTTGCTGTAATTTGACTTAATGTAATTCTTCCAATTATTTTCATCGGAGCATTTTAGCACTTCGTACATTTCTTCAGCTCTTTTTTTCAATATCTCTTCGGGTGATTGCCCTTTTGCGATTATGGTCCCCATCATAAATAGTATTGTAGCCAAGGCCAGTTTATTTGAAGACAGTATTGTTTTCATGCATATTTTATTAAAATTTATATCAATAGTAAGAGACGTGAGGCGGACATAAAAATTGGTGGTGCGTTGTGCTGTTTTATACGTTTAAAAGACATGTTTTTGAAATTGGGGGACTAATACCTGAATTCATCGTTTTAGAATAATAACCTTGTTGTTCGTACCATAGATCGCCCCAAAACTCAATAATTATATACCTTTAGGATTAAATTTTCTGGAATGTATAAGAAGATACTTTTTGTTTTTGCACATCTGCTTTTTTGGAGCTTGAGCATTTATGTAATCACGAGGATATTCGGGGTCTCTATCATGGAGACGGTCGAAAAGACCGACAACGGTGTAGATATAGAGAAATTGTTTATCACGTATGACCACGAATTTACATGGGCCACCATAATCACCGCGTGTATGTGTGCCGTTGTTTTCTACTCGAATATTTTTCTATTTCTAAAGGAATATTTTAAAGAGAAGAATTTTGGAAGTTATGCCTTTAAGATTTCTGCATTAATACTAGTGGCAATTGGTGTAAGCGTTTTATTGAACAGGTATCTTAATTATGGTGTAATTGATCGTAGGGATGTTTTTCTATTTCCATCTTTTGGGCTACATATGGGGTTGTTCATCTTCTATACTTCAATTTCATTTGCCTATGCCTTTACCTTTGAATGGTTAAAAAATGAAAAATTAAGGAGCGAAATAACCAAGGAAAAATTAAAGACAGAACTTAATTTTTTAAAATCCCAGATTAATCCACATTTTTTATTCAACACCCTGAACAATCTATTTTCGATTTCTCAAAAATTTAAGGCAGATGAACTCTCTACTGGTATTAACGAGCTCTCCAATTTGATGCGATATATGCTCTATGAAAGTAACACAGACTTTGTATCCTTGAAGAAGGAAGTAAAATATATTGAAAGTTTTATTGAAATCCAGAAATTACGATATGATGAGACAGATGAAGTTATCATAAATTTTGAAAAAAGCGGGCCAATACAAAATTTGCCTATAGCACCAATGATTTTGTTGCCTTTTGTCGAAAACGCCTTCAAGCATGGTATCAGTATCAATGAAAGTTCGGTGATTCAATTATTTTTGAATGTCACCAAGGATACCTTATCATTTAAAGTAAAAAACAAAATCCATAATGAACAACCTACAATAGGCAATTCATCCGGCGTAGGGCTTAAAAATGTAAAACGACGATTGGATTTAATATACCCAAATAAGTATCAACTCAAAATGTCAGAAAAAAATGATATTTATACTATTGATTTAGAAATACAAACCAAATGACAGCTATTAAAACCATAATTATAGACGACGAGCCAAAGGCCATTGATGTATTAAATCGCTATTGCAATGAAACCGAATTAGTAGAAGTCGTTGCCACATTTAGAGACCCAATAAAGGCCTTGGAATTTTTGCAAACCCAATCCGTCCATTTGTTATTCTTGGACATTAATATGCCAAAAATAAGCGGTATGGAATTCTTAAATATTCTTAAAATAAAACCGAAAGTGATATTTACAACTGCCTATTCAGAATATGCGGTTGACAGCTTTGATTATGATACAGTTGATTATTTACTAAAACCCATTGAATTTCAACGTTTTATGAAGGCTGTTGCCAAAGTTAGAAATTTGATTGCTTCTAATGATTCCTCATCAAACACTTTAACAGAACGTAATGCAACTGAAAAAATCATCTACATAAAAAGTGGTCCGAAATTGTACAAAATTGACGTTGCCGATATTTTATACCTTGAAAAAGATGGTAATTATCTCATCTTTCATACTAAAGACAAAAAAATACTGTCTAGGCAAAACATGAAAGATGTGTTTGAAATTGTAAGTCCAAAGGAGTTTTTACGTGTACATAAATCTTATATTGTTGCTATAAAGCATATGGAAATCATTGAATCACATCAAATCAAGATTTGTAACATCAAGATACCTGTTGGCCGTAATTATCGGGAAGAATTAATGAAAATTGCTAATTTATAAACTATTGTCAAAATTAATAATTAGTATAATTTATGAATGGAAAGAAATCATTAGTCTACTTTAAAAACGTATAGTCCCCACAGAGGGCTTAGCAATCGTTTTCTGTGTTCCCACCAGGACTCGAAAACGCAACCTCCTGCGTAACAGATAGATTCAATAATATGGAATTAATCAGTGCAATAAATTCAAATAAATCTAAGTAGTATGACATTTTTGATGCAAACTTACCCGAAGTGCTAAACTAAAACTCTTAGTGCACATTTGATTTTATAATTATTCCAAATAATATTTGGGATAGAATAAGTTAAAACCATATAGAGCCATATAGAGCCATATAAGCCCATATAAAGCCAAAATTTGAGTGCAAATTGAGTGCAAATAAAAAGAGGCCTATGAAAATTAATTCATAAACCTCTGACAATCAGGTCGGGGTGGCAGGACCACTCGATATATTGCAAATAATTGATTTTCAGTATTTTAAATACACTTATCTAAATCAAATCCCTAGATGTTCACTTGATCTAAATATGGGCTTAAGAACGTAGTTATTTTGTGTTGTTTACATGATAAAATTACGAAATATTTCTACATATAACCAAAAGCAAATAACCTAACTTAAATCAAGGCCTTTAGGTTTAGGATAAGGAACATCCAAATCCCGAAACAAACCTCTCACTTTTTTTAACCAACTGTATCTTGCTTCTTTCCATGTTTTACCTCCTTCCATTATTTCGACCCTATCGTGCGAATGGGATGGACGTGAAACGGATGTTTTTTTAATTTCGTCAAACTTTATCAAAAGTTCGGGGTATCGCACTGGACTTTTTTCGTCATCCAAATCAAAAATGGTTCTGAAGCCTGGTTCTGAATATTCATCTTCTTTCTTTCTAAGCAACCTGTATAGTTCCTCTAGAGGGATTAGGTCCGTAATCAGGTCAATATCATAAATATCCTTCTGTGAAGCTCTGTTAGAACAAGTTATCAATTTCAGCAGGCCGACATCCTTAACCGTAAGTAGTTTTATGCCGCCAAAGATTTCATTGGCATCGAGTCTCTGAAAATTCTGTAAAACCTCCACCTTGATAAATTCACCTTCTTGCCGGACAAAAAAGCGCATAAAGACATACTGATTATCAATTTTACAGGGGAAATCTAATCCACTGATCCGGTCACCATAATACTCTTTAATCTGTTTGGCTATATTTTCGAAACCCGATATACCTATAGTTTCCGCACAAAATAAATCGATATCAACAGATTTGCGATGATTGTACCGTAGGGCCAGATTTGTTCCTCCGCCAAGCGCAAAGTTCTCAAGAGTAGGAAACCGTTGTAGTTCTTTAATTGTATTTTTCAGCGCATCGCTTACGGCACTCATAACGCAAAACGGGCAAATTTCTTGGCACGATAGCGTTTCGCAACCAATTCACACACTGTATTGCTGATGCGCTCTTTCGTAGCTTTGAGCGTATTCAGGATTTCATTTTTTGAATAGATGTCCTCAAGGATTTTAATATCGCTTTCAAAGGTATCCAAGGTAGAAGCAAACAAAGCCCTAGGGATTATAATATCCTTATCCCTTTCAAGGTCAAGTTTATTATAATCCATGTCCCAAAATAAATGTTTTGGGAAAATAGTTGTTATGTTATCCTTTCTACTCATTTATACAAAGATAAGATTCTTTGAACAATCCATTATAACTAACGCAATTATGATAAATTTTATATAAGCCTAACTTTTAAAAATAGTTTAAAACAAGTCCATTTTGTAATAAAGTCAGGGTAATTTTTCCATTTTCTTGTCACAAAGTAAGGGTGAAGCGTATTAAAATTATGATTGTATGTTGTACCAAAATTATGCCATCGTGTAATTTAGAAGAAACTATTCGTAAATAGGTTGCTTCTCAAAGCCAAATAATAATTGTCGGTAAACAATGCCAATTACAAAAGCCATTAAAGAAAAACTCAGGTTATGGTCCGGTGTAATAGGCTTTCATCAGCCTCTCCAGTTCATTTTCATCAATGTCAATCCTACAGTAAGGCTTTCCAAAATTGGGCCTAACGGGATTAATCTTCTTTACGAGGTTATAAATACGCTCCCTTTCGTCCCTGCCCTTTTGAACGAGCAGATCATAATCGTATTTTGGGACCACATTTCTACTTGACTTCATATTGGAATACATCGCTTCCGCAAATTCGTCATCGCGCTTTTTCCGCTCCTCCTCTTTTTCCGCAAAAATCAGAATTTGTTTAAAATGATCATGGATCTTGAACATGGGATCGTTCTTCTCCCATGCCCTTAAAAGCACCTCCATATAATCCATCCTTTTATCCATATAATGGTTGAGCCGCATGTAATCCATCAAGTACTTGTTTTTTGGGGAGATTTTCGCCCCTTCGAAGAAGTCCATCATAAGGTCCAAAGTATCTGTATGTGACTTCGAGGTCTTCTTCGAATATACCCGAAATCTCGATGCGGTTATCCGGTTGATGCTGATGGCGGAAAATGTGCTTTTTCTAGGTTTTTTGGCGTCCATTACAGTAAATATTTTCGTTGTTTTCAGGGACTTACAAAGGTTTTATGGCGTATTTGCGACAAGGAAAAAATTAAACAAATGCTTAACCATCTGAAAATCAAATGGTTGAAAAAACGTAACGGGGCTCTGCCCGTTACCCTCTTGCTATTCCTTTTCCATTCCGCAAAAGCTCCATGGAAACCGTCTACTTTTATTGTTTGCCTGGATTATTAAAACGGCCTAAAAAGCAAAACCATCTTACTTATCATATCCCGAGCGTCCCCCTTTTTTAATTCGGATGGGGTGCTGATATTTCCTTGTCGGACGGTTTCCTTTATGCTTGTGAAAAGAAAAAGCTTGTCCGGTCCATTTCCAGCTTACTTCCCATAGCGCCCTCGCATTCCCCTTTCGATGGATCCATTCCTTAAAATTTCCAATGAAAAAAGGAGTTATAAAAAGGCCAGGGAGGATGTGGCGTGGGCGGGCCTGGTTATGCACTCCGCTTCATTCGAAATTTTATAACCTGCCGGGGAAAGGGGAACGCTTGGCGGGAAGTTTGTGGAATGGGGAATCTTACACTTTGAGGTCATCTCTTTTTGTTCTTGATAAGCTTTTGGTTAAAACGCTGTTCCAGGGTCTCGTCCGAAAGATCGGGATTGCCCAACAGCCAGGCATCAATGGCCTTCTTTTCGAAAAACTTCTGTCGGATGTTGGGGTTGTTGCCCATAGGGATGAGCTTTAAATGGGTAAGCTTGTAGATCTTGCTCTTGGAGAGTCCCGTGTACTCGGAAAGGTCGTCTACGTTGAATACTTTTTTGTCGTGCGACAGCAGCTTCCTGATCGATTCCAACAGGGCAACTACTTGTGTTTGTTCTTCCATGATGTTCTATTTTTTGATTCCAGCCCAAATTAGGATTCGGATTTCCAATACATGAAAACGGAAGAAACTTTAACGGAGATTTCCCCGTGTTTTTGAGGAATACATTGTCTTTCGGGAAAAACGTTGAAAATAATGAAATTGGAAATGTGCAGGAGATGTAGGCATTTGTAAATCTGCGATTTCAAGGCTTACAGATAATTTTGGAAACAATATACGGGTCGGTCGCTAAATTTTAGGGCCCATGGTAACTCAATGTTAACTCTTAAGACTGCTTTAAGGCAAAAGAACCAATATGGCAGTCAACAACTATTTTAACCAGTTCCCTAAAATTCTTAACGCTCTTCTACCCTACTGTTTTAGTCAAAACTCTCTTAGACCAAAAAACTTAAGCTTCCCAAATTATACTGATTATAGTTTTGTACTGCTTGGTTGGAATGCAATACTCCATAAAATCAGAATCCTCTTGATTTTCGTACAATTTAAACCAAGTGGAACGGTCTATTTCTTGAGCTTTTTCATCACCTTTATAGATAAAATCATAATCAGCGTCAATATATTCTTTCGCAACAGAATCTTCGGGTGGGGAAAGCTTGGTTACATCCTTAAGCCAACCTTTCAAATCTGGGGATTTTCTCCAATATCTAACTATGCCATCGGATATGAAAACAACTAATAATGGAAACACATCTAAAGTTATTAATCTATAAACTACAGAGGTTAAGCTGGTATGAAATCTATCAGATATTTCCTTTATCAAAGAAGAACTAAAAGGTTTATGCTCTATAAATTGACGAAAAACTTTTTCTGGCATTAATAATTCTGAAGCAAAATCATTTGCTTCAAATTCTTGTAATCCTCTTTTTGCTTGGTCTTCTACTTTGAACCAATTTAGTGTTTTAGAATTGTCCGAGTGAATTTCCAATTTATCATGTAAGAAATAATGTCCTAATTCGTGTGCAACTACATAGCGAATTCTTTGTGGATAAGGTATTGACGAATTTACTTTAATTATTGTTTTCGTTTTACCCCTTATGATTTTCCCATCAGCATTTTTTAAAGGTTCACAAATAAAAAGTATACCGAAACCACTAACTAAATCTGAATTTGTAAGTTCTGTTATTTCATCAAAACCAATTTCATTTAGTACCTCTTTGGCCTTATTTTTCCCTTTACTGTTCGTTTTCAAGTAACTCAATTATTTCAATCAAATTTTGGTCTTTAATAATTTCTTTTATTTCATCGGAGCTTAACTTATCCAATTTATTATACTGTACTACTAATTGGTTCTCATTAATGAGGTTGTTCAAATAAGCTATTGGTTTTTCTAGTCCCTTATTTATTGCTTCTTGAAACGATTCTGTTGCCTTAAGCAAAAGATTTTCATTTTTTTCTTTGTTTATAGATGAACGAAGTTTAAACTTTAGTTGTTTAATCAGCTTGTTTTGACGCTGCCTATTATCATCTAAATCAACTCCATAATCAGATAAGCTTTTGCGAATATCATTAATATCCCCAAAAAGATAATTTTCGGTAAAACCCTTATCTATTGTTTTTTTAAGCTTATCCATTTTTTTTGTAACTTGATAGTTTTTCTAGAAAGTCTTTTGACAGTATTATTTACTTCTGTAGTATCAGTGCCACATAATTCGGCTATTTCTTTTGGCTTATAATAACCAGCTAGCCAACATTCAAATACTTCTATTTCCAATTTATCAGCTCCTTGTTCTATTAAAGATTTCAGAGCATCTTCAGCTATGTCTTTATAATCTATATCTGGAGGTTTGTCTTCAGTTTCAACTTCATCCAATTCAATAAAGTCATTTATTTCGATTAAATATATTTCTTGCTTTGTAGGTTGTGAATTTTTCCCTTCATTTTTTTTGTTTTCTTGTTTTCTAAAAAAGTTATATAAATCACTTCTTAAAGAGCCAAAAATAAAATTTTCAAAAGTAGTCTTTTCCTTATCCCAATTTCTAACTCCTGTAGAAGCTTTAACCAGAACATTATAACAAAAATCAAGATAATCAAAGCCTTCTCTTTCTTTCTCTGATTTATTGTAAAAACGAGTACGCACGTAGTCCTCCATTCTATCCAGAAGTTCATTCAAATCAATTGAATCTAGGTGCTCAAGAATTTCTTGTTTACTCGCTAAAGCCATATTTCATAAGAGTATGCTCATTGTTGTCAATAAATATCCACGTGAATGGCAAAAAAACAAAGTTCATGAGCATATACAATTGTAAGATAGTATAATAGATTGCTCACTAAATTAATTGGTTATGGCAAAATATGAAAAACTGTGAGCATAAACTTATAAACAGATAAATATTAATCCTATATAAACAAAAAAGAAATGGCTAAAAATCCACCAACAGGAGATAATGCAAGAAAAGGAGCTGTAAAAAAACGTTCCCAAGTATTAAACCCTAAAACAAAACTTTACGTAAAGAGAGATGCTGAAACAGGAAGATTTATGGATGTAAAAACCACTGGAGGCAAATTCAAAGGCGTTAGAAAAGAAAAGTAAGCTCAGGTTGCCTCGGGATTTTATTGAGAGCAATTTAAAATAAACGACCTATGGATAGATATAATCTTAGATACTTGAAACCCGAAAGCTTTATTCCGTTGTGTATTGCACTAGGGCTACTACTCTATTTTACCAATATTTATATCTCGAGTCATTGGGGTGTGTCTTTTTCAATATTTGCCTTAACGTCGTTCTTATTCGCTTTAATTAATAAATATCTCTGGAATGTTAGACCATTTAGTTGGCTGTACTACGTTCCTGATTTTTCTGGAACTTATACAGGAACCTTAATATTCGAGTTTACCAATGAAAAGTGTCAAAAAGTCAAAGATGAATTGGATCATATCAAAGTAATTACTCAAAATGGTTCGAACATAGTGATTAATTCATGGACTAAAAGGAAAGATGGTACAATGACATCTGTTTCCAGAAGTATTGAGGCTAGCATAATAAAAGAAAAAGATGGCACCTTCTCCATAATCTATAACTATTTGAACGAGGGTAATTTTGAACTTGATTTTTGCCCTCATTATGGAACCGAGGTACTAAGGGCCGTTGAGAATAAAGATGGAAAACATTTAATTGGTAAATACTACACGGAAAGGTTACCATTTCAAACCAAGGGTAAAATAGACTTAAAATTTAAAAGTAAGAACACTAACCATATAAAGTAATAAAAAATGGCAAATTGCAATGAACACTTTAAAGAGTTTAACGGAAAAATTAGGCTGACAGATTCTCGAAAAAAAGAATTAAAAAAATCAAGGAAAGAGCTAAGAAACAAAGTAAGAAATTGGTTTAAGGAGAATCAACCAGAAAACGAAAAACCTAAGTTTGACGGGCAGGGTTCTATGTCAACCGATACAGTTGTAAACCCAATCCCGAGAAAAATGATGGTTGACGGAGCCGAAAAAACTATCTTAAAATATGATGTCGATGATGGCATCTACTTTATTGGCGATAAATCCCACAATGATAGGCCTTCTCCCTCAACATACCACTCATGGGTTTGTCAGGCGGTAGATGGACATACTAGTACGCCTCCAATAGATAAAAACACTTGCGTAAGAACAGTATTTTCGAATGGTCATCATATTGACCAGCCAATTTACTACAAACAGGAGAACAAACCCGAATTAGCACATAAAAAAGATGGATATACAATAAGCGACCCACTTGAATTTACAAATTGGTTCAATGATAAAGCAGATGAAACGCCACAACTCAGGCAATTAGTTAGATATGGCAAAAGTTGGATTGATTTTCGGCATTTAAGTAATCCTTCCAAAAAGATGCCAAGTGGTCTCATTTTAACTATTCTAATTACTGAGAATTTAGTTTTAAGGAAAGATAGGGATGATATCGCTTTGAAAGAGACACTTATTAATATCCAGGCAAAACTTAATGCCAGTTTTTCATGTTATCGTCCCACTACCCCAACAGATGAAAATCTTTTAGAAGGTTACAGAGATAAAGATTACTTTTTAAATTGCTTAAGCGATTTCTTAAATGATTCTAAGGAGGCGCTAAAAGAGAAGAATTATATGAAATCCACTGAATATTGGAGAAATCATTTAGGAGATAGATTTCCTTTGGGAGATGATAAGGAAGATACTTCTAGTAGTTCGGGCGGATTAGGAGCTATAATTCCTTCAAGTACTAAACCATATTGTAAAGAATGATTAGTAGCCAATATGAAAAAGATATTTTAGATATACCGCAACATTATAATAAGTTGGAAGTAGTAACCCAAAATGGAGAGAAATTTCTTTCTGGCGAAATTGAAATTAAGGATGAAGAGGGGAAAATTTGGGAAACATATAGCGTATTAATAAAAGGAAGTCGGCAATATCCTAATATGTTTCCAATTTTATTTGAAACGGGAAATGCATTTCCAAAGATTGCTGATTGGCATGTAAATATCGACGAATCATGTTGTATCGATGTACCGGAAAGTGAAATAATTATATGCAAAAATGGATTACATGCTAAGGAATTCATTGAAAGATACTGCATTCCTTATCTAGCTAACCAAAAATATAGGGAATTGGAAGGCTACTATTTATACGGAGAATATTCTCATGGTATATTTGGAAAAATTGAATTCTACCAAAGTAAACTTAAAGCTCGCTCTCCATTACAAATGGTGCAAATGTTTGATTTCATTTTGAAAGGACAAATTTTGAATCGAACAGCTCAATGTCCTTTTTGTCACAAAATGAAGTTTCGTAACTGTCATAAAGATGCATTTGAAGAACTATCTATAATAAAACCATATATTTATTTTGACGGTAAGGAACAATTAATTCCTTTCTTCAAACAAAATCCAAACTACATTTTACCCAGTTCATAAACTAAACACCTTCGATATCAACCCGATGTAAAACGGCATATACTTGCATTTCATATAATATCAGAAGTATCTGTTATTTGAAAAGCTCTATTTGATTGTGAAACATATTATCGTACAAGAGAATTACAATAAGGTCATCAACTTTTCTAATTTACGCTTCTTGGCAGTTTCTACATAAAACAAAATTTGTTCTAAATTTAGAAACTCAGTAGCCTCGCATATGACAACCTTCGCAACGCTGTACCATAATTTGCCGTTATGTCAAATTGCCGCACGACCAGTCGCTCGATTGTGTTTGCCACTAACAGTAGAATTAAAATGCAATTTTTAAACTACCGATTCAATCTTCTTTTTAAGCTCCATATGCGCCATCAAATTCTGCATATCCTCCCCTACCTTCTTTTCAACCACCCGAGCATAGATTTGGGTCGTGGAAAGTTTAGTATGCCCCAAAAGCTTGGAAACGGTCTCTATCGGTACTCCATTGGATAGCGTAATCGCCGTGGCAAAGGTATGCCGCGCCACATGAAAAGTTATCTTCTTACGAATGCCACAAGCGTTGGCAATTTCCTTTAATATCCTATTCATCATTTGATTACTATAAACTGGAAGTAATCTGCCGTTTTTTAATACATCCTGGTCATCCTTATAATTATCTAAAATTTCCTTGGCCTTTGGTAATAAAGGAATCTTTAAGGGTTCATCGGTCTTGGTTCTCTTGGTGTAGAGCCAATCATTACCGTCTATACCCTTAACCAAATGATCCGCCTTTAATTCTTGTACATCAATGCAGGACAGCCCGGTGTAACAGGCAAAAACAAACAAGTCCTTAATATGTTGGGTGCTTGGAACTTTAAAAGTAGTATCTTCAATTAGTTGCAGTTCCCGTTCCGTTAAAAATTGGCGTTCGGTTTTTTCAAACCGCAATTTGAAATTTATAAATGGGTCTTTTTCCAGCCATTCAAGTTTCACGGCCAATCTCGCCATCTTTTTTAGACGTTCCATATGTTTCATGGCACCGTTATTGGCGCAGCCCTTTCGTGTGGTCGGTTTATACCTTCTTAGATATTGTTCAAAATCAACGATAAACGCGTAGTTCAATTTTTTAAGAGGTATATCCTCAATGTGCATTTCTTCCTTTAAAAATTCTTTGATACAGCGTTCCGTACTATAGTAGTTCTTCATTGTACCTTTCCTAAGTACGGTAAGCATAGAGGTGTTGTGATACGTAATTAAATCGAGAAGTGTTTTGCCCCTATCGTCTTCCCCCAAATAACGAGACTTTATTCCTGCAGAGGTAATATCAACCTCCTCTTGTAAAAGTTGCCGATGCGCCTCATGTAGTCCTGTAAAAACCTGATCTATATATTTGTTTAGAGAAATGACATACTTTGAAAAACCCTTCCCCCTTTTGCGTTTTTCGTCCCAAAGGGACACCGCCAATTCCCGATTTAAACTGAATTCCGCTCGTTTACCGTCAACGGTGACACGGGCATAGATTCTTATGGTTTCGGTTTCCGAATTGAGTCTCCTGGTAATGAATACGACTGATAATCTGCTGTTTTCTAACATTTTACATAGCTTTAAATTAGTAAATAAATGGTAAAAAACACAGGGTCAAATACCTTCAAAAGCTACTTCAATGTACAAAAAATACTGTAGTGTTCAATTCCCGATTTGTACACCAGAACGGTGTTTTCAGGTAGTAATACGAGGTTTCATCTGATCCCCCTAAAAACATAAAACGTTGCAAATCAGGTGATTTGCAACGTTATGCAACTAGATGAAACTAGTCAAGTCGGGGTGGCAGGATTCGAACCTGCGGCCTCCTGCTCCCAAAGCAGGCGCGATAACCGGGCTACGCTACACCCCGAATGGTGTAAAATTTCAATATATTTAATGCCCTCCGTCGCCTAAGCTCTGGAGGGCCAAGGCGGAGAGACAGGGATTCGAACCCTGGCGACACTTACGCGTCGACAGATTAGCAATCTGCTCCGTTACCACTCCGGCACCTCTCCAATACACTCCATGAACAAACCCCCGTACGGGGATAAAATTGCGGTTGCAAATGTACTCCTTCATACTATAGAACGCAACTATTTTTTGTTTTTTTTATAGGCCTTTCCAATTCCAACCACAAACCTATTCCGGGTACTCTACCCGGAGGTGGTAAATGTTGGTCAATTTCTGTTTTAATACCTTTTTTACCGCTTCAATTTCCTTAAATGTTATGTTCGCATTTAAGAATTGGCCGGCCTGCATTTGTGCGGCAATTATTTTATCCACAAACTCGTCTATCATCAAAAACGTCGGGTTTTTTAGGCTCTTGGAGGCCGCCTCAACCGAGTCGGACATCATTAGTATTGCTGTCTCTTTTGAAAATGGGGTGGGCCCAGGATATCTAAAGTCCTCAATATTGACCTGTTCCCCTAATTCTTGTTGTTTCTTATAAAAATAATAGACCAAGGTAGTTCCATGATGGGTCCTGATAAAATCTATCACCCTATCCGGCAAATTATTCTTCCTCGCCATTTCTATTCCCTCTATAACGTGGTTTATAATAATCGTTGCGCTGTCCACTGGCATCAGCTCATCATGCGGATTTACATTAGTGACCTGATTTTCAGTAAAATAAGTAGGATTGTTCATTTTTCCAATGTCGTGGTACAACGCCCCTACCCGGACCAACATGGCGTTTGCACCGATCTCATTGGCCGCCGCCTCGGCCAAATTGGCTACCTGTAACGAGTGATGGAAAGTACCGGGCGCCTTATTTGAAAGTTCCTTTAACAACTTGGAATTGGTGTCGGACAGTTCCAAAAGGGAGACATCGGACACCAGTCCAAAAATCTTTTCATAGATATAGATCAACGGTTGTGCAAAAAGCGTAATCATCCCGTTTAATAGAAACAGCCCAAAGACCAACCACTCTATATTGTTCAAATTTCCCTCGTGAATAATATGGAATGCAAAATATCCTATAATATAAATTAAGGTAATCTGGCCCACCGAAATAAATAGATTAGCCCTTTTATAGAGCTCGGACACGGTTAAAATAGTCACGATACCCGCAATTATTTGCAGGAAAATATACTCAAAGCTGTTGGGGACCACAAACCCCAAGATCAATACCGTCAAAACATGGACAAAGAGCCCTGTTCTGGCATCAAAAAATGTTTTGAGTATCAACGGAAGTATACAGAGTGGAACGACGAATACGAAAGCCTCGTTATATTTCACCACCAGCGTGGTCACAAATACCATGAGGAGGATATTGAAAAAAATAAAAGTGATTTTGGTATTGTTCCTATAAATTTCAGCCCTATATTTTTTCAGAAAGAGCAGCAACATAATAAGTACCAAGGCAACAAGAACCGTATATCCAGAAAGAATAAAATAGTAATTATTGGCGGCCCATAGTTCCGAGGCATATTCATCTTTAAGAGAATTGAGAATCTTTAAGTTTTCAGATTCCACGACCTCGCCCTTTGCGATAATGAGCTTACCTTCGTCTACATTGCCACGGGTATAGGATATTTTTGAAAGTTCGTTTTCAAGTGCCTTGTGGGAAAGGTTTTTATCAATGAAAACATTCGGTTTTATGATGCCAAAGAACAATTCCTGAAATTGTGGTCTATATACACTTAGACCTTTCTTTTCGAGTGTGCTTTCAATCAATTTTTCAATATCCTGTATGTGATAAAGTTCGCGCTGCTGCACCTGTTTGGCCTCGTTGTTCTTAACCAGATACAATTCATCCTTAACGGCGTTGCCTTCGGTCTTTTTAAGTATGCCATTTTTATACAATTCGTCTAAAATCTCCTTTCCCACCCGCTCAAAAGTGGTTCTTTGGGCTTTGTTGAATTCATCAGAGGGAAAAACAGTTGCGAAATTCGTATCGAAGGACCTATATACCTGATCTGCAATGCTGTCATTGTAACTGTAGTAATCAATCTGCCGATCCTCTATTTGAGACTTTTCTTTTGCGATCTCGGCATCGGTCTTTTTTATAGAAAAGTCGAAAGGGGCGTATAGGTTGTCGTATTGCCAAGGTTTTCCCTTTTGAAATTCGTATTTAAACTGACCGCCCTTAGGGAGAAAGAACACAATTAGAAAGATGGATACCACATATAGGATGTACTTGTAGATCAGTGACTGATTCTTATAAAGTCGGTCCAAAAATTTCCGCATAAGGGTATGGTATCTTTATACTCGTTCCAAATGAAATTTCAATGTTTTGTATCTTTTTTTATTCCTTTTCTCCAGAAGCTTCTGGGATTAAAATTTAAAACCGTAACCAATGCTACGCTCCAAAATTTTGCCCAGGCACAGAAAAAAATAAATTTTCCAAAATTACCAAAGGATCATCCGGTACGAGTATATCAAAAATAGAAAAATATCCCTTCAAAAAAGGCTTTTGTCCCAATTACCATTTTCTTACGTTTAAATATTTTTAATTACTTGGAAATTAATTAAAAAATTGAGGACGTATGTAACCACTTTGCTCCCGCCCGAACGTACCCTTCGGGTACGGGCGGGCCCGCATTAAAAATTTTAAACATGACCCTTTGTGAAGTAATATTTAAATTTTCTTAATGCTCGTTTCATATGAATAAAATATTTGCTTTCTAAGGTCGCACCAGCCCGATAACGTCATTCCCCTCCGAACGCCAGCCCAACCGTATCATTCTGGCGAGGTACGGCCGGACCGGCAGGTGTAACCCTTGATGTTTAAAATAACGATTCCTCTTTGTGATTAAAGATTATTCCAAACATGTCGGTTTCGTTGGGGTTAAATTTCTTAATTTCGTAAATCGTTAAAATACAACCGTGATGCACAAAGTAGTTATCGTTTCCATGGCAAGAACCCCGATAGGTAGTTTTATGGGTGCCTTGTCTAGCGTCCCTGCGCCCCAATTGGGTGCTGTGGCCATTAAAGGGGCTTTGGCAAAAATTAAGCTAGACCCGTCCGAGGTACAGGAAGTTATTATGGGCCACGTAGTCCAGGCGGGTACCGGACAAGCTCCTGCTAGACAGGCCGGATTATTTGCCGGTATTCCGGATACGGTGAGCTGTACAACGGTAAACAAGGTCTGCGCCTCGGGCATGAAAGCAGTGATGCTCGCTGCCCAATCCATTGCCAATGGCGATAATTCGATCGTTGTGGCAGGAGGCATGGAGAATATGAGCCAGATACCCCATTATTTACACATGAGAAATGGTGTTAAATTTGGATCGACAACTTTGATTGACGGTTTGCAAAGGGATGGCTTGGTAGATGCCTACGACCAAAACGCCATGGGAGTATGTGCCGATGCATGCGCGGTAGAATATAAATTTAGCCGTGAAGATCAGGACAATTTTGCCGTACAATCGTATCAACGGTCCGCGGAAGCGTGGAAATCCGGTAAGTTTAACGAGGAAGTTGTTCCAGTGGAAGTACCCCAGCGCAAGGGAGAACCCATTGTTGTGACCGAGGATGAGGAATACAAAAACGTGAAACTCGAAAAAATACCCGTATTGCGGCCCGCTTTTTCCAAAGACGGAACCGTAACGGCGGCCAATGCCTCCACCATTAACGACGGGGCGGCCGCGTTAGTTTTGATGAGCGCTGGGAAAGCCGATGAACTCGGCCTAAAACCATTGGCCCATATTACAGGTTATGCCGATGCCGCTCAAGAGCCAAAATGGTTTACAACAGCTCCTGCCAAGGCGCTTCCAAAAGCCCTTGACAAGGCAGGGATTTCTATTTCCAATGTCGATTATTTTGAATTCAATGAGGCATTTTCAGTGGTCGGTTTGGCCAATATGAGGCTTCTTGAGCTTTCGGACACCAAGGTCAACGTAAACGGAGGAGCCGTCTCCCTTGGGCATCCCTTGGGGTGTTCTGGTGCGCGCATTCTTATAACCCTATTAAGCGTATTGAAACAAAATAAGGGAAAAATTGGGGCTGCAGCCATATGTAATGGAGGCGGAGGTGCGTCGGCGATAATCGTGGAAAAAAAATAACCCTGCTTCGTCTGAATATGCAATTCGGTATTTGCCACCTTAGTATTGTTCCCCTTCGATCTCTACCGGAAGATTCTAGCGAAATGACTTCCCAATTACTATATGGGGATCATTTTAAAGTTCTGGAGCAACGAAAAAACTGGAGCAGAATTCGGATGGCCTACGATAACTACGAAGGCTGGATTGGGAATAATCAATTTCTCTCCATCTCTGAGCCAGATTATGGACAGATTGACAATGATCGGAATCCGAGGTATACCTCCGATTTAATTTCCTTTGTCTCCACAGAAAATAATTCCCTTATTCCATTGGTGTTGGGTTCTAATGTGACTTCAATTGATTTTTTTGGACATAAATTTGAAGGAGACTGTATTGATTGCAAACAAGAAAAAATCCATCTTTTGGATACGGCCCTTCTATATTTAAACGCCCCCTATCTTTGGGGTGGTAAAACCCCGTTCGGAATTGACTGTTCCGGACTCGTGCAGATGGTATACAAAATAAATGGTTATGGAATATTGCGCGATGCGACACAACAGGCCACCCAAGGGGATGCTCTAAGTTTTATCGAGGAAAGCCAACCGGGAGATCTGGCTTTTTTTGACAATAAAGAAGGGATTATCAACCACGTGGGGATCATCATGAAGGATAACTACATCATTCATTCCCATGGAAAGGTCCGTATTGATCGATTAGATCATACCGGTATCTTCAATACCGACATAAAATCCTATAGCCATAAACTGAGGGTCATCAAGAAGATTATATAAAAAATCCCTCTGATTATGATTACTACAACCGGAGGGATTCGTTGATTTCAGTAAGTATTTTGGAACTCGAGTTTGAAATCCGTTGCTGAGCGCCCGCCTGTCTGCCCGTTCCGTTCGGACGGGAATGAAGTATTCGGGCAGGCAGCCGAAGTATGAGCTTGAGCTTGAAATTTGAGCTAGAGCTTAAACTTCCCCTCTTACTCTCCCATCAATTTCTTGATACGCATAAAGTTCTCGTTGTCGCCCAGGGCCCCATAAATGTTCTTCAATTGCTCCAGCACACTTTGGTTATCCGGATTGGTTTTTAACGCGTCTTCCAATACCTTGGAGCCTTCCAAGAACAGACTGTCCTTCTCGGCCTTTAGTTCGTCGTATTTGGCAATATCGGCGTTGGAATTACCCAAGGCATTCATATCATCTATAAGGGCGTTCCCTTGGTTAACGTATGTGGTAGAGAGGTTCAACTGGGCATTTACATACCCAGGGTTGATTTCCAATGCTCTCTTGTACGCATCCCGGGCTTCATTCAAATTGCCTTGCTCCATATTGATTACCCCGATATTGTAGAACAGGTCGGCATTGTCCGGCGCAAGTTTGGCAGCTTCGGCCATCAAGGACTTGAATTTTTCCTTGTCGCCCAATTTGTAGTACAGGTTGGCCTCGTTCAAGATCAAGGTTACATCTTCCGGGTCGTTGGCCCTGGCATCCTTATAGGCCTGCAAAGCTTTGTCATCTTGTCCCAACTCGGTATAGATAAGCGCTATGTTCTTAACTATTTCGGGTTTTTTTGAGGGTGTAATCTCCTCTTTGGGATCTTTATAGGTGCCGGATTTAACCATAAGATCCCGTTGGGTCTTGTCCATTTCCTCAACTTTTCCGGATTCTACGTTTACAGCGGTATATTTTTTCTCACTGCCGTCGTAGCCCAGGTCTTTTAGTTCGTTGTAGTACTTTAGGGCGTCCTCATAGTTATGCCCGCTAACCGCACTACCTGCTGCGTAATACAAATAAACGGTATCTTTGGGGCTCAACTTATAACTGAGGTACAATTTATCCGAAGCATCCTTGTATTTCTTTTCATTATTGTCCTTTACCGCACCATTTACCAAATCTACCGTCATAGCCTTAAGTTGTGCTTGGGCTTCATCGGTATATTTACTTCTGCCGTTTTTCTCTATCTCGATTACCTTTTGATAAGCAGAAACCGCATCGGAAAATGCACTGGCATCACCTTTTTTGGCGAGGTTCGCATAAACATTTCCACTTACAAAATAATATTGGGCCTGTAATTTTTCATCGGCACTGCCAATCGATGATGCCGCACTTACCAAAGCCGATTTTGCAGACATGGCATCTCCGCTTTTCATGGCTTTTTCGGCCGCCTTTATTTCGTCCTTTTGGGAAAAACCGACCGCTGTTAAAGAAAGGGCCGCTAGTACTAAAAATTTATTTCTCATATTGATCAAATTATATTAGTGTTTACTTACTTAGGGTTATGTTGTACTATTTGTGAAACCTTTAAAAATCACGATCGTGGAACAAGACTTTGTATTAATCGGTCCACATGTCGTTACCAAAGGGTACATCTTGTCTTGCTGCTCGGTTCTTGGTTCCCCGCCACTAATTTATAAAAATGCTGGCAGTACCTTTACTAATCGTCCGTTTCTGGGGTTTCGTCGTTTTTATTATCAATTGCCGTGCCATTTCCGTTTTCGTGGTCAACTTCAATGTCCCGGATATCGATATCTTCTATGGCTTCCTCGTCCTTCATCACCTTGGCCACGGCGGCTATGGAGTCGTTCTCCCGGATATTGATGAGCTTCACGCCCTGTGTGGCACGCCCCATCACCCTAAGGTCTTCAACACTCATTCGGATAGCAATACCCGATCGGTTGATAATCATGAGGTCATCGGTGTCCGTCACGTTTTTAATGGCTACCAATCCCCCAGTCTTTTCGGTGATAGAAATGGTCTTCACCCCTTTTCCTCCCCTGTTGGTTATACGGTAATCTTCTATACTGGATCTTTTGCCATATCCATTTTCTGAAACTACCAAAATCTCCTCTTCGAAATCATGGACAGAAACCATTCCTATTACCTCATCCCCTTCGTCGGCCAAGGTAATTCCCCTTACCCCCGAGGCATTTCTGCCCATAGGACGGGTCTTGCTTTCCTCGAACCTTATGGCCTTACCGGACTTTAACCCCAAGAAAATCTGACTGGTTCCCGTGGTTAGCTTGGCCTCTAAAAGCTCATCGCCTTCCCTTATTCCAATGGCATTGATACCATTTTGGCGCGGTCTGGAATATTGCTCCAAGGAAGTTTTTTTGACGGTTCCCTTTTTGGTCGCCATTATGACATAATGACTGTTTACATACTCCTCGTCCTTAAGGTCTCGGGTGCATATAAATGCCTTTACCTTGTCGTCCTGTTCAATATTGATAAGGTTTTGAATTGCACGTCCTTTAGATGTCTTACCCCCTTCCGGAATTTCATAGACCCGCATCCAGAAACATTTTCCCTTTTGGGTAAAGAACAACATGTACTGATGGTTGGTACCCACAAATAAATGCTCCAAGAAATCCTCATTTCTCGTTGAGGAGGCCTTTTGGCCCACCCCTCCCCTGTTCTGGGTCTTATATTCGCTGAGCGATGTCCTCTTAATATAACCGGCATAGGAAATGGTAATGACCACTTGCTCATCCGGAATCATGTCCTCTATGCTGAGATCGCCCCCGGCAAAATTGATTTCGGAACGTCTTTCATCCCCATATTTCTCTTTGACTTCTACCAATTCTTCCTTGATTACCAGCATCCTTCGCTCCTTTCTGGCCAGGATATCCTTTAAATCTTCGATGGTTTTCAGGATTTCTTCATATTCGGACCGCAATTTGTCTTGCTCCAAACCAGTCAACTGACGTAAGCGCATCTCAACAATGGCCTTGGACTGGACTTCTGACAGCTTAAAGCGTTCCATCAATTTTTCACGTGCTTCATCCGCGTTGGAAGACCCCCTTATAATGGCGATAACTTCATCAATATTATCGGATGCAATAATTAGTCCTTCTAGGATGTGTGCCCTATCTTCCGCTTTTTTTAGTTCGTATTCCGTCCTTCTTACGACCACTTCGTGCCTGTGCTCCACAAAGTGATGGATCATCTCCTTCACATTGAGCATCTGCGGTCTACCCTTGACCAAAGCGATATTATTTACACTAAAGGAAGATTGGAGCGCCGTATATTTATACAAGGTGTTGAGTACAATATTAGGTATGGCATCCCTTTTAAGGATGTACACAATACGCATTCCCTTTCTATCGGACTCGTCCCTTATGCTAGCAATACCATCGATTTTCTTTTCATTGACCAAATCGGCGGTCTTCTTGATCATATCGGCCTTGTTTACCTGATAGGGTATCTCCGTGACCACGATGCACTCCTTACCCTGTATCTCTTCAAAACTAGTTCTGGCACGTATTACTACGCGGCCCCTTCCGGTGTGAAAAGCTTCTTTGACCCCGTCGTACCCATAAATGACACCTCCCGTAGGAAAATCGGGGGCCTTTATATGCGTAATGATCTCATCGATCTCTATATCCGGGTTGTCTATATACGCAATAGTACCGTCTACCACTTCGGTCAAGTTGTGGGGCGCCATATTGGTCGCCATCCCTACCGCAATACCCGAGGCCCCATTGACGAGCAAATTAGGGATTCTAGTAGGTAGTACCGTAGGTTCCTGTAACGAATCGTCAAAATTGAGTTGATGGTCCACGGTATCCTTATCTATATCGATAAGCATATCATCGGCGATCTTACGCATTCGGGCCTCGGTATATCGCATGGCAGCGGGGCTATCCCCATCAACGGAACCAAAATTCCCCTGACCGTCCACCAACATATATCGCAAGCTCCATTCCTGGGCCATACGCACCATGGTATCGTATACCGAAGAATCCCCATGGGGATGGTATTTACCCAATACTTCCCCGACGATCCTTGCAGATTTTTTGTGGGCACTATTAGAGCGAACCCCCAGTTCGTGCATCCCGAACAACACCCTTCGATGCACAGGTTTTAATCCATCCCTTACATCGGGGAGCGCACGTGACACAATGACCGACATCGAATAATCAATGTAGGCCGATTTCATTTCTTCCTCAATGTTAATAGGAATTAATTTTTCCCCTTCCGCCATATTCTAAATCTAATAAATTAATTGTGTTAATAAAACAGGCCAATATACGCAAAAACATAGTATTTAAAGCACTTCAGCCACACTTTATCAAAGAATTTATCAACACTTTACCCTAGGGCCACAGTTAATAATTTGGCTGTTAATTTTTTCGTAAATCGTTGCTTATTTCGTCAATTCGATTAAGTTTGACGAATATAGGTACGGTAATTGCCATAGATACCGTAAGATTTACTAATTTTAAGGTTGAAAGGAATAATTTATGGATGATAATTTTTCACCAAGGGTTAAGGATGTGATTGCGTACTCCAAGGAAGAGGCGCTTCGGCTAGGCCATGATTTCATAGGAACCGAGCACCTCATGCTCGGTCTTTTGCGCGATGGCAACGGCAAAGCGATAAGTATTTTGGATGCCCTGGATGTGGACCTAGATCACTTACGAAGAAAAGTAGAGATATTGAGTCCCGCTAATCCCAACCCGAGCAATATTCAAAAAGACAAAAAGAACCTGCACTTGACCAGGCAGGCAGAGCGCGCCCTAAAAACAACTTTTCTAGAAGCCAAACTCTTTCAAAGCTCCTCTATAAACACGGCTCATTTATTACTCTGCATTTTAAGGAACGAAAATGACCCCACCACTAAACTATTGCACAAACTAAAGGTAGATTATGACGGGGTCAAGGAACAGTTTAAGTCCATGATAACAAGTGATGATGACTTTTTAGACCCCCCAAGAGCCGAATCTTTTCCCAGTGATTCCGATGAGGGAAACGAAGGTAAGGAGAGTACGTTCGGCACCCCTGCCGGTCAAAAAGGAAGCAAAAAGTCCAAAACACCCGTTTTGGACAACTTTGGCAGGGATCTCACCCATATGGCGGAGGAAGATAAATTGGATCCTGTCGTAGGACGTGAAAAGGAAATTGAACGGGTTTCCCAGATATTGAGTAGGAGAAAAAAGAACAACCCCTTATTGATAGGGGAGCCGGGCGTCGGAAAAAGTGCCATTGCTGAAGGCTTGGCATTGCGTATCATAAACAAGAAGGTTTCCCGTATCCTTTACAATAAACGAGTGGTTACGTTAGATCTTGCCTCTTTGGTGGCCGGAACCAAATACCGTGGCCAGTTTGAGGAAAGAATGAAGGCCGTGATGAACGAGCTCGAAAAAAACGACGACATCATCTTATTTATAGATGAAATTCACACCATCGTTGGAGCTGGGGGTGCAACCGGCAGTTTGGATGCGTCCAATATGTTTAAGCCGGCACTGGCCAGAGGCGAAATTCAATGTATAGGCGCTACTACCTTGGATGAGTACCGCCAGTATATCGAAAAGGACGGGGCCCTGGAACGAAGATTCCAAAAAGTGATCGTTGAGCCTACCTCTGTGGAAGAGACCATTGAAATACTGAAAAACATCAAAGCAAAATACGAAGACCACCACAACGTCACTTATACGGATGAAGCGGTACTCGCCTGCGTAAAATTGACCAATAGGTATATGACCGATCGGTTTCTTCCCGACAAGGCTATTGATGCCATGGACGAATCTGGCTCTAGGGTGCACATCATAAATATGGACGTGCCCAAACAAATCCTCGAGCTCGAAAAACAGTTGGAAGATGTACGGGTACTCAAGAACAGTGTTGTAAAAAAACAAAAATACGAGGAAGCTGCCAAGCTAAGGGACGATGAAAAACGGCTAGAAAAAGACCTCGCCTCCGCCCAGGAAAAATGGGAGGAAGAGAGCAGACTCCACAGAGAAGTCGTCACCGAGGACAACGTCGCGGATGTGGTATCCATGATGAGCGGTATTCCCGTAAACCGGATCGCACAGACCGAAAGCAACAAATTGGCAGAATTGCCCAAATTGATCAAGGCCAACGTTATTGGTCAGGATGAAGCCGTCGCCAAGGTGGCCAAGGCGATACAGCGAAATCGAGCGGGCCTAAAGGACCCCAACAAGCCCATAGGATCTTTTATCTTTCTAGGGCAAACGGGGGTCGGGAAGACCCAGCTGGCCAAAGTACTCGCCAAGGAACTCTTTGATTCCGAAGATGCATTGATACGGATCGATATGAGCGAGTATATGGAAAAATTCGCCATTTCCCGATTGGTAGGGGCGCCTCCAGGATATGTGGGTTACGAGGAAGGTGGTCAATTGACGGAAAAGGTCCGCCGCAAACCCTATTCAGTAATCCTGTTGGACGAGGTTGAGAAAGCCCATCCCGACGTTTTCAATATGCTGTTGCAAGTATTGGACGATGGCTTTTTGACCGATAGTCTCGGAAGGAAAATCGATTTTAGGAATACCATTATTATAATGACCTCCAATATTGGATCCAGACAATTAAAGGACTTTGGACAGGGAGTAGGATTTGGCACCGCAGCCATGAAATCGCAAGAGGAAACCTACCAAAAAGGAGTTATAGAAAATGCCCTGAAAAAAGCATTTGCCCCCGAGTTTTTGAACCGGATAGACGATGTCGTGGTTTTCAACACTTTGGAAATGGAAGATATCCATAAGATCATCGACATAGAGCTTTCCAAATTGTTCGATAGAATCAAACATATTGGTTACGATCTTCAGTTAACCAAAAAGGCCAAGGATTATATCGCCGATAAAGGATTCGACAAACAATACGGCGCCAGACCTCTAAAAAGAGCCATTCAAAAATATATTGAAGACGCCTTGGCCGAGGAAATCGTAAACTCGAAACTGGAAGAAGGCGACAAAATTTATATGGACCTTAACGAGAAAAAGCAAGAACTCACCATAGAGATAAAGAAAGAAGAGAAGAGTTCTAAGGCCTGATCCTATCGGAACTATTTTTTTGAAGGGAGCCGACGTATTCGGCTCCCTTTTTAATTATCCCCTAACTGTCGTTGTAGGAATTAAAATACATCAAAAATCCTAAAAAAGCAATATGAACGATATTTAGGTCTTTAATCTATTATTTTTTCCAAAACAATACCGTAAGCCTACTTTCGTTGGAGACACTATAAACAACTGAAAATGGGATTCGGACAGGCTAAGAAAACTGTCATCGTCAGGGAATATCGTTTAGAAACGGGAACGGTTCAGGTATTTGACGATTACATGGTCTCCGTCTTTGACGAGGGCTCCACACTAACCCTGGAAAGGGTATACCAACTAATCGGGATTTCTGAAATACATTTTAGGGATAAAAATTTTGGTCTCATTAGTTTGCGAAAAAACTCGTACGCCATTGATCCCACTATCTATGATTATCTCAAAGAATTGAAAAATTTGAAAGCCTTGGCGGTTGTATCGATCAAAGAAATAGATATGCATAATTTTAAGATCGAAAAAATGTTCTACAAAAAGCCGATGAAGTTTTTTATAGAATTCGACAACGCCCGCGCATGGGTAAAGAAAAGGGTTAAGATTACCCGTAACCTTTGAGCATTTCCCATATTACCGTGGTCAGAAGAATCCCGAAAAAAAGAGACAAGGCAAAAGATAAGAAACCGCCCCGATCGGGCTTTACCCAATTGGCCATAGCCGATTAATTTATATCGGCCCGTTACATCCTATTCGGTCACCGCCATCCCCTCTTTCCGCATTGCTCCATAGCCTCCTTCCACGTTGATAAGGTTGTGAATTCCCCTGCTTTTTAGAATGGAGCCTGCAATTACGGACCTATATCCCCCGGCACAATGCACCAAGAAAGTGTCATCATTGGGAAACTCGGGCAAATGATCGTTCAGGATATCCAGTGGGGTATTGTGGGCACCGACCACATGACCAGTACTGTATTCGGATTCCTTTCGAACATCAAATATTGGAAAATCCTTCGACGACAGTTTCTCGATCGCCTTTTCGGCCGTTAGGGAAGCTACAACATCATATTCCTTTCCAGACGCTATCCACGCTTCCAATCCTCCCTTAAGGTAACCGATGGTATGATCAAATCCTACCCTTGCCAAGCGGGTCACGGTTTCTACTTCCCTTCCTTGGGGAACAACCAATAAAATGGGCTGCATGGTATCGGCGATCAAGGCACCGACCCAAGGGGCAAAATCGCCATCCAACCCCACAAAAATAGATCGTGGCACATGGGCCTTTACAAAATTGTCCTGATGCCTAACATCCAGAACTACTGCACCGGAATCATTGGCAATCCGTTCAAAATCATCTGGCGAAAGTGCCGTATCCCCTCGTTCCAAAACCTCTCCTATATCCTCATAGCCCTCCTTGTTCATTTTTACGTTGAGCGGAAAATATTTTGGAGGCGGCATAAGTCCATCCGTCACTTCCTTTATGAACTCTTCCTTAGACATGTCGGCCCTTAGGGCATAGTTTACTATTTTTTGGTTTCCCAAAGTATCCACGGTCTCTTTCATCATCTTCTTACCACAGGCCGATCCCGCTCCATGGGCGGGATAGACGATCACGTCGTCCGCCAAGGGCATTATTTTGGTTCTAAGACTGTGGTACAGTATGCCTGCCAATTCTTCCTGGGTCATATCGGCCGATTTCTGTGCTAGATCTGGCCTACCCACATCACCCAAAAATAAGGTGTCTCCAGAAAATATGGCGTGATCCCTTCCGTCTTTGTCTTTTAAAAGATAGGTAACACTCTCCATGGTATGCCCTGGGGTGTGGAGTACTTTTATAGTAATTTCACCCAACTTGAACTCTTGGCCATCCTTGGCGATGATGGCTTCAAAAACCGGATTGGCATTGGGCCCGTATATTATATCTGCTTCGGTTTCCTTTGCCAGGGTTACGTGCCCGCTCACAAAATCCGCATGAAAATGCGTTTCAAATATGTACTTAATCGTAGCATTGTCTGCACTTGCCCTTTTTAGATACGGTTCTACCTCCCTTAAGGGGTCAACAATGGCCGCTTCCCCATTACTTTCAATATAATAGGCTCCTTGTGCCAAACACCCCGTATAAATTTGTTCTATTTTCATTTTATCTCGTATTGTATCAACCCCCGGTCATGGCAAGCCTACCTTAAGCGAGGGATTATTTTTAGCCAGGTTTTCGGCAACAAAAATACGGCTAAATATGGAAATATTCGGTAGCGCTAGATCCCGTAATTTTGGTTTTGAAAGGCCACCTTCATCCGTAATTCGGAGATGGAGGCCGGATTGTCGTAATATTCTACGGCTTCCGTAATCCTAACGAAAAGGTATTCCTTATGCAGTTCCTTGATAATACCGCTGTTAAATATAATATCCCTTGCCGGACCAATGGCTCCTGCTATGAAAAAATCGATGTTTTTTGAATGTATTTCACGGATGGTCTTAACAAGCATGGCCGTAGCCGTTGAATCGATGTAGTTGATTGCCTCCGCATTTAATATCACGGCCCTCACCTTATCCCCCTTGGCTTCCAAATATTTAAACAGCTGCTTTTTAAAATAGTCCTTGTTCCCAAAATAAAGTTGACCGTCGAACCTCACTATAAGTAGGTCCTCCCTTACCTCGATATTCTCTCCAAATCTGTTTATATTTTTATAGTAATCGGATCCCTTTATCCTGCCAAGCACGGCAAAATGAGGTTTGGATGTACGGTAAACCATAAGCAATAGGGAAAAAAGCACCCCCCATAAAATACCCTCCTTAATCCCCAAAAACAAGGTAATGGCAAACGTAAACAACAACAAAATAAACTCGTCCCTGCTATATTTCCACAGCACTTTTGGGTATTTGATATTGATCAATCCAAATACAGAAACCATAATTATGGATGCCAATACGGCACTGGGCAGGTAATAGAACAAAGGTGTAAAGAACAAAAGCGTGAGTGCAACCAACGCTACGCTGACAATAAGGGAAAGCGGGGTCCTTGCCCCTGCACCAAAATTAATGGCTGATCGGGAAAAACTGCCGGTTACCGAATACGACTGAAATAATGACCCCAACAAATTGGAGGCTCCAAGGGCCATTAATTCCCTATTGGGCTCTATGGTCTCCCTATTGCTTTTTTCTTCCATGGCCTTTCCAATGGATACTGCTTCCATATAGCCAATGAGCGCCAAGGTTACTGCCATGGTAAATAGATCGCGGGCATGGGGCCAGCTAAAATCGGGAAGGGTAAATGAGGGCAAACCTTTGGGGACCTCCCCAACTATGGAAACCCCGTATTGCCACAACCCAAAAAAATAGACGGTCAGTATACCCAATACCACTACCACTAAAATCGATGGAACCTTGGGGCGCCACCTTTTTAAAACCACGATCATCACAATTCCAACAATTCCCACGGTTAGGGTAGCGCCATTTGTTTCCGGGATTGCCGAAACAACACTTATTATCAATTTCTGAAATTGATGGTACTGCGGTATATCTACCCCAAGGATATGCTTTATCTGACTTAAAATAATAATTATCGCGGCACCGGATGTAAAGCCGCTTATAACGGGTTTGGACAAATATTGAACCAGGAATCCCATTCTTAGTACGCCGAGAATCAATTGAGTTGCACCGGTCATAAAGGCGAGCATTACGGCCATGGCTATATAATTGTCTTGTCCGGTTAACGCCAAAGTTCCAAGACCTGCTGCAACCAGCAAGGAATCCATGGCAACAGGACCTACCGCCAATTGTCTGGAAGTCCCGAACAATGCATAGGTCAGGGTAGGCACCAAGGCAGCATATAATCCATAGACCGGAGGCAGTCCGGCAATCATCGCGTATGCCATTCCCTGTGGCACAATTAGGACGCTAACGGTAAGGCCGGCCACGATATCTTTGGACAAGTACCTCCGTTTATAACTAACAGCCCATTTTGGGAGAAGGGAAAATTTTTGCATTGATCAAATTTAAGACAAATAAACTATCTTAAAAATAATAAAGGTCGTATGGGAAAGTTTAAAATTAATCGGCATCTACAATGGAAACCAATAAAATGGTCGAAATAATCGGTATGATAAAATCCGTATATTTCAACAATTAAATCAACACAGCATCCTTTTTCATGAAATCCACAGTATTCCGTTTCCTTTATAAATTGATCATCGTTTCTGCTTTTATTTTTGTGTTCGGTCAATGCTCGTCTGTAAAATCGGTCCCACAAAGCAATTCGGTCCATGGAGAATGGGAACCACTTTTTAATGGGAAGGACCTAAAGGGCTGGACGGCCAAGGTTCACCACTACGACGTGGGAGATAATTTTGGGAATACCTTCCGAGTCGAAGATGGAATTATTAAGGTTCGGTACGACCAATACGAAGGGGATTTTAACGATCGGTTTTCACATCTATATTACGACAAACCCTTTTCCTATTATCATTTGGTGGTGGAATATCGCTTTGTTGGCAAGCCGTATCCAAGCGCTCCGAGCTATACAATAGAAAATAGCGGAGTGATGCTACATTCCCAAGACCCGAGGACTATGCCCAAAGAACAGAACTGGCCTATTTCGGTAGAACTGCAATTATTGGCGGGCATCAAGGAGGGGGAATCACGGCCCACTGGAAATATGTGCTCTCCCGGAACGGACGTTGTTTACGAAGGAAAAATTGATCCTAGGCACTGTATCAATTCTACCTCCAAAACCTATTTTGGTGACCAATGGGTACGAGCCGAGGCCATTGTTTTAGGGGATTCATTGATAACCCATATCATAAACAGGGATACCGTGCTGCGATACACCAGACCGCAAATTGGCGGTGGGGTCGTGGAAGGCTATGATCCCGCAATAAAACGGGACGGAAAACTTTTAAAGGAAGGATTTATTGCACTGCAGAGTGAAGGCCAGCCCATCGACTTCAGAAAAGTGGAAATTAAGAACCTCCGAGGCTGTATGGATCCCAAGGCATTCAATTATAGCAAGCAGTTTATAAAGTCCGACCCATCGGCTTGTATTTTTACTCCCTCCAATTAGAGATTACCTAAAACCTGCCATGCAGCTGGGGGCAAATTTAAATAGGCATTTAATTTGCGGACGGCATATAGCGCAAGGCAAAAAGCAAATCACAACAAAGTCTTTCCTAACGGCATTTATTGAATAGCTCCCCCAACGGGCAAACCGCTAGGCACGGACCGTGGAATTTCCTTGTCAAAACTAGGGTCGTTCAAGGTATTCATAAAGGATATAATTTGGGACATATCCTTAACGCTCAATTTTATTTCCCTAACCAAGGGATCGTATCGTTCTGGCGCCACCTCTGGATTTCTCACCTTTCCCGATGCGATGTCCTCATAAAATTCCATGACCTGTTTTAGCGTTTTAATACTTCCGTTATGCATATAGGGCGCCGTATAGCGCAGGTTGCGTAAGGTGGGGGTCCTAAACGCGAAGGTATCGCCAACCCCCTTATCGATCAATTTTAGTTTGCTATTTTTAGGTACTCCCAGCACATGGGGTTTATAGTCTGAAAACATGGGCCCGTTATGGCAAGTAGCGCAACCCACTTTTTTAAAGAGCTCAAAACCCTCTTTCTCGGATGCATAAATGGCGGTTTCGTCTCCCCTCATATACTCATCAAATCGGGAATTATTGGTTACCAATGTCCGTTCAAAAGAGGCTATGGCCCTGCCTAAGTTTTCGGCAGTAATGGCTTCCGAATTCCCAAAGGCCTCTTTGAACAATTTTTGATATTCGGGAATTTGTCGCAATCGATCTACCACCACTTCCAAAATCTCAGTGTCGCCGTGTGTATTCCCCCGCATTTCCTCCAAGGTCTTTATAGGTTCCAAGGCTTGATTTTCCAAACTTTGTACCCTATCGTCCCAAAACATAGGAGCCTTTTCGGGGTCGTAGACGCCATAGGTATCCATCCCGTTAAATGCCGAATTGATAACGGTAGGAGCGTTGCGTTTTCCCAACGGGATGTCGTTAGGGGTACCAAAAGCACGTTCGCTGCCAAGTCCGTGTCCATTGGTGCCTATGGATATATCCAAAAACTCGGCATATCCGGTGCTGGGGTGGTGACAACTCGCACAGGAAATATCCTTGTTTCCCGAAAGGATGGGGTCATAAAAAAGAAGTTTGCCGAGAAGCTCCTTCTCCGGGGAGGATGGATTATTCGCCGGGTATTTAACCTCTTTGGGCAAAGCGGAGATCCTCTGGGAAACTATTGGAGCTTTACTTTTGGGCGATCTTTTTGGTTTCGGATCTTGGCAACTCCAAAAGCACAAACAACTGAATTTTAGTATTACAAAAAACCACTTCATGAAAATAATTAGATTTATCGATACTCATTTTCAGGGAAGCAAGAGGCAAGAAACCAGACCTGTTACGAACAAGAATTTAATCTTGATCAATTCTCCATGTTCTATCCTCTATATTCTATTCTCTATTTATTCCACCGTATACTCCAACCGCATGGTGATGGAGGCCGTTTTATTTTTCGATTCGGTATTGTAGGTGCCTCCCCAACTAAAATCCTCCCCCGAGTTCTGTCCGGTAATCTGAAAAACACCCATATGGGCAGAGATTAGGTCTCCCAAACGACCACCGGCATTTTTGGCGATATTTTCCGCCCTTACCCTGGCATCCTCGGTAGCCTTGGAAATCATTTCAATCTTCAGATCGGCCAATTTCGTGTAATAGTAACGCGGTGGAATAGAAGTAAATTGCACCCCTTTGTTCAACAATTCCGTCACTTCCCTGGAAACCTGCTCTATTTTGGCCACATCGGTAGATTCTATTTGTATGGATTGGGAAAGTAGGTAACCTTTAAAGGTACTTCCCACAAAATTTCCGTTTTCGTAATGATTATCCTGTTGCTCTACAGTCTGCACGGCGTTAAAAATAATATTTGCTTCCGGAATTCCCTTAGATACCAAATAGGTTTTAACGATTTCCTTTTCTTCGTTCAGCCTCTCAAAAGCCGATTTCAACACCGGATTAAAGGCGGAGAAACTACCTTCCCAAACTATTAGGTCCGACGTAAAATTCTCGTTCCCCGATCCCGTCACAGAGATTACATGGGGTGGATTTGCTCGTTTCACGTAGGCATTGCCCAAGAAAATGGAAGCCATAACTATGGCTATAGCAAATATAATGGCCGTAAGATGCTTCATGGAATAAAATTATAAAGATTATTTGACGATAGATCGATTAGAACTAGAGAATAGAATACAGAAAAGAGATAATAATATTTTTCGGTAAAAATTTCACTATACTTAAGTAAATGTTCCCTTTTCTATGCTCTTACTATTCAACTTCTTTTATGATGGGTTCTCCTTAAATAACTCTTGTCCCAATAGAGTCTACACCTATCTTAACTTTTATCAAATATATTGAAAAGATCCTTATGGAAATTTATGAACCAATACTGATATGTATTTTGAACACCTTTTCTTTACCCTCCAGATATTGAAACCCTCGTGAAAGATTGCTCTGGTCTACAGCATAAGGATAAAAGGTGATTGGTTCAATGCATATCATGTTGGCGACTTCCGTCCAAAGCATAAAGTTACCAAAACCTTCGGTTTTAATAGTGATATCCCTTTTATCCCTCAAGGTGATTGTGCCACAATTTAGTATGGGCATGGCTCTATTGCCCACTGCCAAAACCTCTGAAAGTTGTATTGCCTTTTTCCCGGCAGTAATTATTGGTTGGTCCGAATGCAGTTTAAACGCCGGATGGTACCCCAACATAAAGGGCATTCCTTTCTCTCCGGTAATTGAAAGGGCAATTTCTAATTGAAGATCTTTGAGTTCAAAGCTTTTTTTAAACTGAAAATCATAGGGCCAGGAAAGGAATTCTTCTGTTGATTTCTTTGGGTATTTGGAATTTTTGACCGAGGTACCTGCCCTATAATTTTTGCGATATATTGCCGATGTAACGGTCTGGGACATCAATTGGTATTCCATTTCCCGCAACAGTCCATGTTGGTCCTGGACCGCCTCTCCCCTTAAGGTAGAAACCCTAAAATTAGCTTCATTGGTCGGGCCGATTACCGGAAACATCTCAGTATCGGAACTACGCCATCCCGGGCTTCCCTTTTGATGGATATATTCGTGATCACCCACCGTAAAACCAACTAGTTCACCGGCATCGATCCTTACTTTTTTATTTGATAATGCTAATTCTAACATAACTATTTATAGATTCTAAGACCTCGTTTTTACTTTGTACTTGGCCCCGGAATTTAGGCTTTGTCCTCAAAAAAGTTCGTTTAGCACCTTGGCCAAACGCAGCCCTCCCTTTTGCAATTGGTTTCGCACTACGTCCATGTATTTATATCGGTATGCGTATCCCAATCTCTCACCTGCGGTCACCGAACCGTAAATTTCATTGGCCAAGTCTTGCGATTCCTCTACCCAATCATAGATGGTCCCCTTCTGGATTTGTTTTTTTTCCCTTTTGGTAATTTTGGGGTAATCAACGGCTAGCTCGGTGTAGCTCATTTGGTAATCGTCAATCAAATTGGCATCCCATAGTCGGTGAAGATTGGTATTTCGACCAAACCATTTCAACTCTATATCGTTCCCGCCCTTGTCCTCCAATCGGCCCACATGCATGGGCTGGTGGAGATCCCCTACCAAATGGATCAACATTTTAAGGTAAAAGACCTTATCTGCCCGGCTACTGTTTTCATCCTTAATTTTCCGTTCACATTCCAGTATTCCCTGTATTAAATCCCCTTTGGGACTTCGGGTCACATCCGTATACTTTTTATCGGCCGGATAATTCACATAGTGCCAAGGTGAAAATTTTGCATACCTTTTATCCGCTTTAATGTCATCACCAAAATTGGCCACGGCCGCAAGACTCTGTCCATCCAGTAATTCCCCAACCACCCTTTTGGTCTTTCGATTCAGGTTTTGTTCCGCAATTTCACCAACGGTCCTATGTCCTGTTTGGGACCAAAATGGCACGTTCGCAAACGAGACCTGGGCGACAAAAAAAAATAAACAAGTTAAACTCTTCATTTTGTAGAATAAATTTCTGGGGGATTCAAAACCTCGATCAATGAGCCAAGAGCGAAAATATTATTTACCTAACCCCCTGCACATCAAAAATAATGATAATAGGATTAAGCATTTGTTAAGCTGTGCCAATTTTTAATTTTTTATTCTAATATTGCACCCTAAAAGCCAGAAACATTGATATTCAGAAAAATAAAATCGCCCTATTTAAGATATGGCCTAATAGTTTTCTTGGCCATTCTCGGAGGTCTTGCCCTATTTATATTCAGTATTTATATTGGGATCTGGGGCAAGATCCCCGATAAAAAAGAGCTATCCGACTTTAAATACGACAGGGCATCTGAAGTCTATTCGGCCGATAGCGTACTAATTGGCAAGTATTATATTTACGATAGGCAACCCGTAGGGCACGAGGCTTTTCCGCAACACTTGATCGATGCCCTTGTTTCGATCGAAGACGAACGTTTTTTTGATCATTCGGGGGTAGACTATCCCAGTTTGGCCAGGGTAGCTTTCAAAACCATCCTGCTCCAGGACCGATCTTCAGGCGGGGGAAGCACCCTTACCCAGCAACTGGCCAAAAACCTGTATCCCAGACGGGATCGAAAAAAATCGAATCTGGCAGTGGATAAGATCAAGGAAATGATCGTAGCTTCCCGCTTGGAGGATATTTATACCAAGGACGAAATCATCACCTTATACCTTAATACGGTGTCATTTGGAGACAATACCTTTGGTATAGAAAGTGCTTCCCTAAAATTTTTTAATAAACGCACCGCTCAACTCACCGTTGAGGAAGCGGCCACTCTGGTGGGCATGCTCAAGGCCACTTATGGTTATAATCCACGTATTTTTCCTGAAACTAGCAGAAACAGGCGTAACCTTGTGCTGCAGTCTATGTACAACAACGGATATCTTGCGGAAAAAGAAAAAGATAGCCTTTCTAAACTTCCCGTAAATCTAAACTACAGGGAATATGACTATAACGACGGTCTTGCCCCTTACTTTAGGGAAGAGGTGCGCAAACAGCTTTTGGATTGGGCCAACGTGCAGAAAGAACAAGGGAACAGCTACAACATCTACACTTCCGGTCTTAAAATATATACCACCCTGGATTCCAAGATGCAGTCCTACGCCGAAAAGGCAATGAAGGAGCACATGCAGTCCCTACAGAGCAGTTTTGAAAAAAGTTTTGGGGGCAATGCCCCTTGGTTGAAGGATAAAAGGCTCAAACAAAAAACCATCCAAAATTCAACCTTGTATAAGAAATTAAGAAAGAATGGAATGAGTGAATCCCAGGTAATGGATTCTATGACCCAAAAGCACCCCATGACCCTTACGGATTGGAATGGGGATAAAATGGTCATGGCCAGTTCGGCAGACAGTCTAATCCACTACATGAAATTCCTGAATACGGGATCCATGTCACTGGATCCCGCAACGGGCGCGGTAAAAACATGGATAGGGGGAATTAATTTTAGATATTTTAAATATGATCATGTTTCCCAAAGCAGTAGACAGGTGGGTTCTACATTTAAACCCATTGTATACACGGCAGCCCTTGAAAGTGGCATTCCGCCCTGTACTTATTTTTCAGCCCAAGAAGTTTCCTATAAGAACATGAAAGATTGGACACCTGGCAACGCAGAAAACAAGGACGAAGCCTATTTAAACTACTCCATGCAGGAGGCCTTGAGCAAATCGGTTAACACGGTCGCCGTCAAAGTACTGGAAAAAACAGGCATACCCACAGTGTTGGAGCAGGCAAAAAAAATGGGGATTACGAGCGAATTACCGGCACAACCTTCGTTAGCCCTAGGAACCGGTGAAATAAAACTAAACGAATTGGCGGGTGCATACGCCAGTTATGTAAATAAGGGCAAGCCCGTAAAACCCTATCTTATCCAGGCTATTACCAATGATACCGATTCTATCCTACAGACTTTTAAGCCAGAGATCACAGAAAAACCAGCCTTCTCCGAAGAAACCGGCACCATTATGTTGCAATTCTTAAAAGCTACCGTAAACAGCGGTACCGCAGCCCGATTGCGATCTACCCATAAACTTCAGAACGACATGGCCGGAAAAACAGGGACAACCCAGAACAACAAAGATGCCTGGTTTGTAGCCCTCACCCCAAAATTGGTCCATGTAACTTGGGTGGGTTTGGATAACCATGAGATTGGCTTCAACAGCACCAGGTTGGGCCAAGGTGCCAACGCAGCCCTACCCATTTTTGCGCTTTGGATGCAGCAATTGAATAAAAATCACGATTTTGACCCTATAACAAGGGCCAAATTCCCCAAACCAGACGTGGCAATCTTAAAGAAATTGGATTGTGACCCCATAAAAAAAGATGGATTTTTTAAAAGGTTATTCAAAAATCCCAACAAAGTGAAATCCAGAAAATTCAAGACTACCAACTAAGGATTTTCTACGTTTCTGTAGTTCTTCAAAAATATTTTCGGTTTTAAGACGCAACCTTTTTCCCTTTTTATAATCTTGGTAATGTAGTGGCTCAAACCGCTTTGATCAAAGACAGTTCCCCCGTCTAAAACACATAACCATGTTTACTTTTTTTGGGATTCTTTTATTTTTATTGGGCATCAATATCTTATTGTTGCTCTGGAGTGTTAACGGCAGTAACGCCAGGCAGAATTTGGGCAAAAAATAAAGCTGTATAAAAAGTCATCCTATATTTTGGCGACAACTATAGCTAACTGACCCCCACTAGTTCCACATCGAACACCAAAGTTGCATCCGGAGGAATCACTCCCCCTGCACCTGCGCTACCGTATGCCAATTGGGATGGGATTACCAAACGGGCCTTATCGCCCACCTTCAATAGCGCCACTCCTTCGTCCCATCCGCGAATTACTTGTCCGACCCCCAGTTCAAAACTTATTGGCTCCTTTCTTTTATAGGACGAATCGAATACCGTTCCATTGATCAAAGCACCTTCGTAGTGAACGGAAACCATTTTGCCCTTTTCGGCTTTAGGGCCATCCCCTTTTTGGATAATCTTGTAGCGAAGTCCACTCGCGGTCTCACCAAATCCTGCCGCCACTTTGTCCAATTCTGCCGTTTGTTTCCTTTTTTCCTCTGCCAACCTTTTTTCACGAGACCCCTCAAAGGTCCGGAAAGCTTCTACAGCATTCCAGTTTTTGGCTTCCTCCCCTACCCGGACAACCTCCAATCTTTCAATTTTGTCTCCTTGGGCAATGGCATCGACTACGGATTGTCCTTCCACAACTTTACCAAAGACCGTGTGCTTGTTGTCTAACCAAGGGGTGGCGATATGGGTAATGAAGAACTGGGATCCATTAGTGCCCGGTCCCGCATTGGCCATGGAAAGTATTCCCGGTCCCGAATGTTTTAAATCTTCATGGAACTCATCATCAAATTTATAGCCGGCATCCCCGGTCCCAGTACCCAACGGACATCCACCCTGGATCATAAAATCGGGAATTACCCTGTGGAATTTTAGCCCATCGTAATAGGGAGTGCCCTGGGTCTTTACGTTGTTTTCTAAATCGCCTTCCGCCAAGGCCACAAAATTGCCTACTGTCCCGGGAGTTATGTCGTGTGTAAGTTTTACTAAGATTTCCCCCTTGGAGGTACTGAATTTTGCGTAGATTCCGTCTTTCATGCATTTAAATTTTTGTGATTATTTGATAATAAGCTAATTAAAAAACCCGTCTGAACGACTAGTCGGGCAAGTTGAGAACGCAAGTAACCGCAGCGCTTCCGCATTAACCCCGAAGTTTCGGGTTTAAACATCGCGTTTTGTGAAGTGATTTTTAATCCCGAGATATTCGGGACCTAATCCTCGTTTCATATATTTCATTTTGATGAAGTCGTTTAATAAGGGAGCAAAGTTACTAAATTTACTTGCAAACCGACTTTTGGCCGTACGCTTTTCGCTAAACGCATTTTTCCAATTGGTTCTAATGGAAGCAGGGCTTAACATCTATGTTTTCAATTAATTTTAAAATTATTGGAAATCCATAAACTGAAAAACCCCGAACGACAAACCAATTTTCTTATCTTAGCCCCTCAAAATATCCTACAATGCATTTTCTAAGCTTCATCTGGAATCCCGACGACACCCTCTTTCATATCGGATTTATACAAGTAAAATATTACAACCTCCTCTGGATTGTGGCTTTTGCCCTTGGTTGGTACATAATGAAGAAAATTTTTCTCAACGAAAAAAAAACAGAGGAACAACTGGATTCGTTGTTTATCTATACCGTATTGGCAACCATGTTGGGCGCCAGATTGGGCCACGTTTTCTTCTACGATTGGCCCTATTACCAAAACCACCTTTTAGAAATTCTATTGCCGATCCGGGAAGACCCGGAAGGAACGCTGTTTGGTTTTATTCACGGATATCAATTCACGGGCTTTGCAGGTCTTGCCAGTCATGGGGCCGCCATAGGTATCATAATTGGCATGTACCTCTACACGCGCAAATATCCCGAATTTAAGATGTTATGGATTTTGGACCGTATTGTTATCCCTGTATCTATCGGTGCCTTCTGCGTTCGGCTCGGAAACTTTTTCAATTCGGAGATCAACGGTAAAATAGTTGATAAATCCTTTGCTTTCGCAACCAAATTTGTCAGGGATTCCGACGATATGCCTGCCGCCAGGGTGTTGGCGATCACTAAGGAAAAAACAGTGGATGCCGCTTACCACGCTTTGGAGAACAACCCCAAATTTTCCGAGACCCTAAACTCTATTCCCTATCGTCATCCAGCTCAATTGTACGAAGGAATCTGCTATATTTTCGTCTTTCTTATCCTGTATTATCTCTATTGGAAAACCGACAAAATTAAAAAGCCAGGCTTTCTTTTTGGGCTATTTTTGGTTCTCTTATGGACGATCCGATTTTTTGTCGAATTCGTTAAAAAAAGCCAAGGAGGATTCGAAAAATCCCTCGGATTGCTTTCCACCGGCCAATGGTTGAGCGTCCCATTTATCCTAATAGGCCTGTATTTTATTTTTAGACCTGTAAAAAGCAGTCGGTAAAACAGGTTCGAGGTTCGAGGTTTAAAAAAAAAAGAAAAGGACCATAAGAAAATAAGTCAATTTCTATCAAAAAATTAATCAAGCTTAATACGATAGAGGAAATATGAATTCTCGGTAAACTACCGTTGACGGCTAACAGATAACGCATTAACCTAATTTTCACCACAAAAAAATGAAACGCTTTAAACTGTTCGGTTTTGCAATACTCGGTTTTTTGATTCTCCAAACATCATGCAGGGATGCCCCAAAAAAAGTGATAAAGACCGAACCTATTGCCTTTAAGAAAGAAGGCGAACTAACCATTTTTTCCGTAGGGAAAGACTCCGTAAGGGTAAAATTGGATATAGAAATCGCCGATTCCGATTACGAGACCCAAACGGGACTTATGTATCGCAGTTCCATGGAAGAAAATCAGGGAATGTTGTTCATTTTTCCAAACACCGCCATGCACTCCTTCTATATGAAGAATACGGAGTTCCCATTAGATATCCTATTTGTCGATGAAAATCTTAAAATTGCCCATATAGCGCCCAATGCAAAACCTTTTGATGAAACCGGCATATCCTCCCAAGTACCGGTAAAATATGTCCTGGAAGTCGATGCTGGACTTTCCCAGAAATTGGGATTGAAAATCGGGGATAGTATTGAATTTAATCGACTGTAACCGAACCAACTATCGAGTGCATCGGCATTCTTCTGGAATGAGTACAAAATGACAAATAAACCAGTTTCCCTAACTAGTAAAAACCATTGGGCGGTAGCCATAAACAATGCCTCCAATAAGTTTCAATTACTCGATCTGCTAGCAAACGGACCCGTTCCCCCAGAATTCGAAGAACTTCGAGGCCTACAAGGAGCTCTCTTTTCAAAACTGGAACTCGTCAGGTTTATTGACGAAGAGGAACGACACGGGGCAAAGACCTTGACCAAGGATACGCCCCAAAGTTTAAAATCCATGTCTACCGGGGAACAAAAGAAAGCGCTTTTAAAGTATATTTTAGCCGCAGACCCAGATTTTATTGTTCTGGATAATCCTTTTGATAACCTCGATAACGAATCACAGGCCCAATTGGCAAAATCGCTTCAAGAGATATCGAAACATACCCAACTCGTTCAAATAATCAGTAGAAAAACAGACTTACTTCCTTTCGTAACCCGTTTTGTTACGTTGGATCGTGCCGTTTTAAAAACATTTGGATCAATATCGGAATTGGAACATTTTCTAGCCACGCCCTCGAAACCCATTTTTCAAGAAAATATTCCGAAGCCCCTCAACACCGACCGCTTCGAAGACGAGGTGCTAATAGACCTAAAAAATATAGCGATCAGTTATGATGGCAAGCCAATCCTCAAGAATATCAACTGGAAAATTCGGCCCGGTAGCTTTTGGCAATTGGTCGGTAAAAATGGAAGTGGAAAAACCACCTTGTTATCTATGATTACCGGTGAGAACAGTAAGGGATACGGTCAGGACTTATACATATTTGGCAAGAAAAAAGGAAGTGGGGAAAGTATTTGGGACATCAAGAAAAGGATAGGTTATTTTACCCCCTCCATGATCGATAAATTTACGGGGCATCACTCCGCGATCAATATGCTAATTTCTGGACTGACCGATTCCGTTGGGCTTTACTTAAGGCCAACGGAAGTACAATTGCAACTGGCGAAGGAATGGTTAGAGCTGATCAATATGTGGGGTCTAAAAGACGTCTATTTCCACGACCTTTCTATGGGACAACAACGTTTATTGATGACCGTTAGGGCCATGGTAAAGCACCCGTTGTTGCTTATTTTAGACGAGCCCACAGCCGGACTGGACGACAAAAGCGCAGCCTTGTTCGTCGCATTGGCAAACAAAATTGCCCAGGAAAGCAAAACGGCCATAATCTTTGTATCCCATAGGAAAGAACCAGGATTACGGCCCCAATATGTTTTTCAATTGGAACAGACCAAACATGGGTCTACCGGAAAAATCATAAAAACATCCCAGAATAAATAATCACCTGCATCGATTGCATTTCGAGTAAAATAAATACCTTAGTAGCATGGCCAATAAAATAGATTCAAGATACCCCTCGGTAGACGACCTAAGAACCCGGGCAAAAAAAAGAACCCCAAAATTCGCCTTCGAATACTTGGACGGAGGCTGCAACGAGGACGTAAGCCTGGCACGGAACACTTCCGAGATACGCAAGGTGCAGCTGCAGCCCCGCTATTTAAGGAACCGTGGGACCAGCAGTACCAAAACAACTTTGTTTGGTATGGAGTACGATGTCCCTTTCGGTATTGCCCCAGTGGGACTTCAAGGATTGATGTGGCCCAATTCGTCCCAGATTTTGGCCAAGGCCGCTTTTGAGCACAATATTCCATTTATCCTGAGTACGGTGACCACAATGAACATCGAAAAGGCGAGCGAGCTTACGGAGGGAAAGGCGTGGTTTCAACTCTACAACCCAGTTGAGGATTCCGTTCGCAACAATATTATAGAGCGTGCCGAGGCCGCTGGATGCCCCGTACTGGTACTGCTGTGCGATGTACCTACTTTTGGTTACAGACCCCGGGATATCCGCAACGGAATGTCATTGCCGCCAAAAATGTCCATAGCCAATATTTTGCAGATTCTCAAGAATCCTACATGGGCGTTTAACACCCTAAAATACGGTCAGCCCACTTTTGAAACGTTGAAACCATATACCCCGGAAGGTCTTAACCTGAAGCAGTTGGGACAGTTTATGGACAAGACCTTTTCGGGGAAACTAAACGAAGAATTAATAAAGCCGATCCGCGACAAGTGGAAGGGCAAATTGGTGCTTAAGGGCGTGGCCTCGGAACAAGACACCCAGGATGCCATCCGGATGGGGTTTGATGGGATTATCGTTTCCAACCACGGGGGCAGGCAATTGGACGCCGCCGAAGCGACCATAACCTCACTCCAAAATATCGCCGAAAAATACAGCGATAAGATAGAGATCATGATGGACGGTGGTCTCCGTTCCGGTCCCGATATTGCCCGGGCCATGGCCTGTGGCGCCAAGTTCACCTTTATGGGCAGGTCCTTTCTTTACGGTACGGCCGCATTGGGCAATAAGGGGGGCGACCATACAATCAGTATGCTTAAGACCCAGTTTCAACAGGTCATGGACCAACTGTGCTGCGAAAAGGTGGAAGATCTACCGAAACATTTGATAAAGCACGGTTAATGACTGGTGATTTCTTTTTTTAGCACAACAATTTAATAATATACTATTGCCATAAATATGATCTGTCATGGTGTTGTTTTTAGATTAAGGTACCCAAAGATTCTCGAGAAGAAATGAGGTTTCTAGACGCAGCTAAAGGCCTGGGCTCCATCCCGGGCGTCAATAATTTTAAATGCCTGCGTCAGATAAGTAATAAGAATGCTTTTGACTACGGAATATTCATGGAGTTCAATTCCTTGAAAGATTACGAAGCCTATAACAACCATTCCGAGCACCTTTCCTTTGTGCAAACCTTTTGGGTCAATTGTGTAGATGATTTCTTGGAACTCGATTTTGAATTACAGTGACGCCCGAGTCCTACTCGAACATCAAACTTATAAATTCGGCGACACAGGCAGGTTTTTCGGTTCCTTCAATCTCCACAACACAATCCCAGGTAATTTTTACACCAATCTCTCCGTAGTTTTCAATCTTTTGGACGCTTCCATTTAATCGAACACGGCTATCCACTAGCACTGGATTCGGGAACCTGACTCTGTTCAACCCATAATTCACCCCCATCGTGGCCGATTTGACTTGAATACAATCCCCCAATAATTTAGCAAGCAAAGAAATCGACATAAATCCATGGGCTACTGTTTTTTTAAACGGAGAATATTTCTTGGCCTTTTCCACATCTACATGTATCCATTGAAAATCTAAAGTTGCCTTCGCAAAATCATTTATCATTTCTTGTGAAATCGTGAGCCAATCCCCAACTGGAAGCGATTCCCCTTCCATTTTTCTAAACGCTTCAAAATTCTCGATTTCCAGTTTCGCCATAGCATTAAGTTATCGTGAGGTTCCGCCATCAATAGTCAAACAAATTCCAGACACAAACCTTGCCTCATCCGATGCCAGATACAAATATCCAAAGGCAATATCTATAGGTTCCGCGACCGTCTTAAGAGGAATACTCTCCTTAATTGCAGCAAAATGCTCTTCGGGAATCTGCTTTACCATATCGGTCATCGTAAAACCAGGGGCAACGGCGTTGGCCGTAATACCGTATTTTCCCAATTCCAAGGTCCAGGTCTTGGCCATCGCAATAACCCCTGCTTTGGTAGCTGCATAATTGGTCTGACCAAAATTCCCACGCAAACCAACATTGGACGCCGCACTTACAATTCGGCCATATTTGTTGGCTTTCATATATGGAATTGCGGCCTGCGTACATAAAAATACCCCCTTAAGGTTCACCTCTATTACCGCGTCCCACTCCTCCACGCTCATTTTTTCGAGCGTGCGGTCTCTGGTAATACCCGCGTTGTTGATGAGAATATCGATCTTGCCATACTTTTTGTTAACCTGGGCAAAAAGATTCTCTATGGCCAACTTATCGGTCACCGAAATCGTATGGGACTCTGCTTTTCCGCCTTTTGCGTTAATTTCGTCCGATACCACCTGCCCTTGGGGCAACAGGTCTAATATTATTACGGTTGCCCCCTCCCTGGCAAAGAGTTCGGATACGGATTGCCCAATTCCCCGGGAACCCCCCGTTACGATTGCAATTTTGTCTTTTAACCTCATTAGAATTTAATTATTATGTTGTTTATATCTGCACGACCAATTTACCCATTACCTTTCTGTACATCATCTCTTCCAATGCCTTTGGGGAATCCTTTAGTTCATAGATCCGATGGATGTGTGGACTTAGCTTGCCCTCGGCATACCATTGCATCAAAGTCATCGTATTCTGCATATTGGCTTCTGGATTTCCAAGTGCAAAACCGCCCCAGAACACGCCGACAATAGAAGCTCCCTTCAATAATGGAAGGTTCAAGGGTATTTTTGGGATGGTTCCAGAAGCAAATCCTACTACCAGATACCTTCCCTCCCATGCCATACCCCTAAAAGCGGTTTCGGCGTAATCGCCACCGACCGGATCAAAGATGACATCGACACCTTTGCTATCCGTAAGTTTCTTTAGGGTAGATTTTAAATCTTCATTACTGTAATTGATGGTCCTGTCAGCGCCATATTTGCTACATAGTTCCAGTTTTTCATCGGTGGAGGCCGCCGCAATGACCGTTGCCCCCATCCTTTTGCCCAGCTCTACAGCGGCAAGGCCAACGCCCCCCGACGCTCCCAATACCAATAAGGTTTCCCCTGCCTTGATTTTAGCACGGTCTCTCAAGGCGTGATATGAAGTGCCATAGGCCATCATAAAAGATGCTGCCACAGGGAAATCCATTTTATCTGGTTTTTGGAAGCAGGTATTGGCAGATACTACAACCTCTTCGGCCAAGGCCCCAAAAGGGACAATTCCGAAAACGGCATCGCCAATGGCAAGGTGTTTTACTCCTTCGCCCACCGATTTTACAACTCCAGCAAAATCGCTGCCCGGTGTAAAGGGCAGTTTAGGTTTTAACTGGTACAAGCCCTGGATAATGAGCGTATCCGGAAAATTAATCCCGCATGCCTTCAACTGGACGACTACCTCGTTTACATCAGGGCTTAAGCTTTCCATTTCTTCCATAACCAAGAGAGAAGGGGCGCCGTATGTCTTGCATCGTATTGCCTTCATTTCTTCCTAATCTTCGATTACTTTTAATACCAATTTCCCTAATTTTTCTCCCGTAAAAAGTCGATCGTAGGTTTGGGGAAAATTCTCGATTCCCTCATAAATTGCTTCCCTGCTTTTTAATTTCCCTTCCGCAAGCCAAGCCCCCATAACCTGGGCGGCTTCCCCATACCTGTTGGCCCAATCGAACACGACCATTCCCTGCATCGTAGCGCGGTTGACCAATAGCGAAAGATAGTTGCTCGGTCCCCTCACGTTCTTTTTGTTGTTGTATTGTGAGATAGCCCCACAGATGACTACCCTTGCGTTCAATCTCAATCTACTCAAGGCAATATCGAGAATTTCGCCGCCTACGTTATCAAAATAGACATCCAGACCCTTAGGGCATTCTTCCTTCAGCCTTTGTTTAACGTCTTCATTTTTATAGTCGATGGCACCGTCAAAACCGAGTTCTTCTACAATATACTTACATTTTTCAGAACCTCCGGCAATACCGATAACCGCACAGCCCTTTATTTTGGCAATTTGTCCTACGACACTCCCAACCGCACCAGCGGCTCCGGACACCACCACTACATCGCCCTCTTTGATCTTGCCCACTTCCAAAATACCGAAATAAGCGGTCATACCGGTCATCCCGAGTGTACCGATATACGTTGGAAGTGGTGCTAATTTAGGGTCCACCAAATAGAAACCTTTGCCATCGGAAACGGTGTATTGCTGTACCCCTCCCGACCCTGAGACAAAATCACCGACTTTGAACGTCGGATGGTTCTTTGTGGCTACCACTTCCCCAACGGAACCCGCTCGCATGACCGACCCGATTTCCATCGGCGCTATATACGATTTGGCATCGTTCATCCAGCCACGCATTGCCGGATCTAATGAGATATAATGTTGTTTTATCAAAATTTCCCCCTCCTTTAATTTGGGAATAGGATTGGTCACCAATGACCACGTTGCGGCATCGGCTTCGCCTTCCGGCCTTTTTACAAATAGTAATTGTTTGTTCATGTCTTTTTATTTTTTATTGGAAAAGCTAGTTATATATTCTTTCATCCCCAGCCGTATCTCGGGCTTCCACCATAAGGCGGTTGTTTCCTTAAATGAGTTTCCATCATCGCCTTCTAACCTTTCGAGCCAATGTTTACGGAGTTTTATTTTAGTATTGGCCCAAATTTCAGGGTCCGCTTTTAAATAATGCCTCAACTTATTTTCGGCATGCCCCAAGACATCGTCCAAAGGAACCAAATCATCTACCAGCCCAGCTAATACTGCATCCCGACCGTTAAGTAGCTTCCCTTCCAAGATATACCGGTATGCCAAACCTTCTCCAATCCAGAAATTGTAAGCCTCTATAAGGTTTTGTGAAATTTGAATATTCACCGCAACTTCATTGAGGCCAATACGATAATCATCCCCATCTGCCATAAATCTGTTATCACTGGTTACTGCCAGCACACAACCTCCTGCCGGGGCATGGCCAGTTATTGCCGAGATTAAAGGTTTTTTAAACCGTACAAGTTGAAGGTATAGCCCTCCCAAGGAACTGAAGAAATCTTCAATCTGGGATTCGTTGTATTGATATAGTTCAATCAAATCAAGGCCCACGGAGAAATAGTGCGGTTTTCCCGTAAGAATCGCTCCCATTACGTTTTTATCATTTTCAATGTCCTGAAATACCTGCCGAAGCTCCTGTACCATCTCATAATTAAGGGCGTTCACCTTCCCCCGATTCATTTGTACGATAGTATAATCTTCCTTTTTTATAATTTTTAAAGTATTCATGCAATCCATTTTTTAAACTATTATTGCAGGGATGTACCCCCGTCCAGGACCAAGGTCTGCCCCGTGACGTATTTTGAATTATCCGAGGCAAGCCATGCTATGGCTTCGGCAATCTCATTGGCCTCCCCAAACCTGTCCATCGGAATCAACCGTTTCAAAGTATCCCCCATATCCGGGCGACTCGATAATAATCTGTCCAAAAGTGGCGATTGGGTATAGCCTGGGCAAACCGCATTGATCCTGATATTTTTCCTGCCATACTCCAGTGCGGCCGATTTGGTCATACCTACCACTGCAAATTTACTGGCACTGTAAGAAAGATTATAGCCCGATGGCTTTAAACCCGCCAAGGAGGCTACGTTCACAATATTTCCATGACCTTGCCTCATCATTTGCCGCAGGGCCACCTTCATACAATAAAATACGCCCGTCTGGTTCACCGCGATGACGTTGTGCCAATCCTCGAGCGTGTGTTCGGCCGTCCTTTTTTGATGTTTGCCTCCGATTCCAGCATTGTTCACCATTACATTCAACCGACCGTGTTCCTTGACTACCTCGTTAACCAGCGATTTAATTTCTTCGAACTGCGTAACATCAACTCGATGCGCGGATGCTTTGCCTCCATTTTTCTTTATTTCGTCGACTACCATTAGGACACTTTCCAGGTTAATATCCAATAGGACGACCTTGGCTTTATAGGTTGCCAACAATGCGGCCGTCGCTGCTCCTATCCCACTTCCCGCACCTGTAATGACAACTACCTTATTTTTCAAATCCACATGTATACATTTTTTTAATTAATACAATTTTCGCCATTTTGGTTCTGCTCTATCCCTAAGGGTGACAAAATAACGAGAATTAGATATTTCAATCACAACATTCATTTTAGAACGTTTGTAACCACTGCATTCCCGCATTAGTAGAGCTTATCTATTTGATTTTTTTGAATGGCTTGCCACGCGGTATTACAACATAAAGCCGATACTCTGTTTAATTGTGCGAAACGCGGATCGGTCGTATGCCCGTGTTTAAATCTATAGTAGATCTGTTGGGCAATAACCGCGATCTTAAAAAGTCCATAAACAAAATAGAAGGTCAGATTATCAATATTTCTACCACTCTTAACTGCGTATTGCTGTACGATTTCCATCCTGGAAGGGTTCCCTGCCATTACGGTCGGCGACGGGAGTCCATTTCTGATAAACTCGGCATCCTCACCAGTCGTCCAATAGCCAAGGGAAGTGCCCAAATCCATCAAGGGGTCTCCCAAGGTACACATTTCCCAATCCAATATGGCCGCTACTTTTTTCCATTGGCCATCGCTAAAAACGATATTATCGTATTTATAATCATTGTGTATCAAGCTGTATTGGTAGTGACCGGGTTGATTTTTTTCCATCCAAGACATGACATTATGGGCTGTGGGAACATTATCCGTTGCTGCAGCGAGGTATTGTTTTCCCCAGTTTATTACCTGCCTCGACACATATCCTTTCGGTCTACCCAAGGATTCGAGTCCAGCTGCCTTATAATCCACCTGGTGCAACTCCACAAAAGCATCTAGCCAAGTATCGGCTATGGTCCCGAACTCCGAAGGCGTGATATTGCGTTCCCGGGCTTCCTTTGCGGTGAGGATGATGCCGTTTACAAACTCCATAATATAAAAGGGAGCACCCAGTATTTTTTCATCCGCAGAATGTACGTAGGCCATTGGCGTTTTACCAAATACCTTGTGCAGATTGTGGAGCACCTTGAATTCCCTGCCCATGTCGTGGCCGCGTTTTGGTGCGGAGAAGGGTGGTCTGCGGAGCACGAATTCCTTTTTATCGATCCTAAGTAGATAAGTAAGATTAGAATACCCATTGCTAAACTGACCAACGATCAGTTCACTTTTTATATCACCGATCAGACCTTCCGCCATCAAAAACTTTTTTAGGTTTCCCTCATTGAGTTCCTCTCCTTTACGGACCGCTTTTGTCTTCACTCTTTCTGGCATGGCTAAGCTTTGATATATTTTTTGACCGTATTTTTTCCCAACTGGCTCAGGTGGACCTCATCGGGTCCATCGGCCAATCTCAGCGTTCTGGCCGCCGCATAAAAATGAGCCAACGGGGTATCGCCACTTACACCTTTGCCCCCCATAATCTGGATGGCCCTATCTATTACCCTTAAGGCCATACTCGGTGCTACGATCTTAATCATAGCAATCAGGTCTTTGGCTTCCTTGTTTCCCACCTTATCCATTTTATCGGCCGCAGCAAGGACCAACAACCGTGATTGTTCGATATCGCAGGCCGAATGGGCGATCTCTTGCCGAATGCTGCTGTAAGTATCCAAGGTCCGGCCAAACGGACTTCGTTCCGAAGCTCGCTCGGACATCAACTCCAAAGCGCACTGTGCCATCCCGATCAACCGCATACAATGGTGAATCCTCCCGGGGCCCAAACGGCCCTGGGCAATCTCGAAGCCCTTGCCTTCGCCCAACAAAAGATTTTCTTTGGGTACCCGGACCCTATCCAAAAGAATTTCCGCATGACCCTCTGGGGAATCGTTGTATCCAAAAACGGTCAATGGGCGAACTATATGTACTCTCGGCGTATCCAGAGGTACTAAAATCATGCTTTGCTGTACATGTCTATGGGCATCGAAATCGGTCTTGCCCATTACTATAGCAATCTTACAATTGGGGTCCATGGCCCCTGAGGACCACCATTTTCGCCCCGATATTACATAATCATCACCCTCCGCAGTTATGGCGGTTTCTATATTGGTGGCATCGGATGAAGCTACATTGGGCTCTGTCATCAAAAATGCGGAGCGGATATCACCGTTCAGCAACGGACGCAGCCACTTTTCTTGCTGTTTCCTTGTTCCGTACTTGGCCAGTACCTCCATATTTCCGGTATCGGGCGGGCTGCAATTAAAGACTTCGGAAGCCCAGAGAATCCTGCCCATGATCTCTGCCAAAGGGGCATATTCGAGGTTCGTCAACCCAGGGCTCAAATCTCCATAACTTTTGGGCAAAAACAAATTCCACAATCCTTCCTCCTTCGCCCTATCTTTTAAGCCTTCAAGTCCTGGCCATTTTTTCCATGCATTTGAAGGGTTTTTAATAAAATTCTCTACCTCATCCTGCACCGGGTGTATATTCTTTCTTATAAATAGCTTCAACTTGTCCTGAAGCGCTAGGGATTTTTCGCTGTATTCAAAATTCATAATATTGGCATTTACCTGTAATCAATACTTAACCCGAAACCATATAGCCTCCATCGGCAAGAAATACGCCACCGGTCATATAGGACCCGGCATCGGATGCCAAAAGCATAACCAATCCGGCCATCTCTTCCGGAGCTGCTATACGGCCCAAGGGCACGGTCTTGTTGTATCCTCCGACCAATTTTTCATCGGACCAGAGACCTTCGCTGAATTTGGTTTTTATTAAGCCAGGGCACAGTACATTGGCCCTGACCCCATATCTCCCCCACTCTTTTGCCTGATTTTTGGTGAGCATGATCAAAGCCGATTTGGTAGCGCTGTACAATCCCAGACCGAATCCAGGCCTTAAACCTTCCACAGATGAGATGTTGATGATACTACCTCCTCCCTGGCCCTTCATATATGGCAGTACCAAATTGGACAGTACCCATGGAGCCTTGACGTTTACCTCCATAATCTTATCGAAAACCGCCTCGTCAGATCCCTCTAAAGGTCCATAATACGGATTGATGGCAGCGTTGTTTACCAAGATATCGATACCACCGTACATTTCATGGGTCTTGGAGATGAGCGCCCTGCGTTGTTCCGCATCCCCTATGTGACATTGAATCCCGACGGCTTCCAAACCAGCCGCCCTAAACTCTTCCGCTACGGCATCAACGACTTCCTGTTTTCGACTGCTTATCACCACCTTGGCACCATTTTCGGCCAGGCCCTGAGCAATGGACCTGCCAATACCTTTGCTAGACCCGGTAACAATGGCGACTTTACCGGTCAAATTAAATCGAGATGCTATATTTTCCATTTTCTGGTATTTTAATTGTTTATGGTTTTCCGTTCGATCAGGGGTGTATGCTAGGAAATTCTTTATCTAGGATTGCTTCGTTTTAAAAATTAAAAGGGGGTACTTGCGCAATTAAAGTTATAGAAACGAGGGCAATGCAGAAATCGGATTTTATAAACCGACATCCTTTCTCAAAGTAAGTACTTCGCTGTTCATCAATATATCGGCCAGGGCCTTAGTCTTGGGAATCTCATATTTAAAATAGAACTTCATGGCATGGATCTTACCGTCATAAAAATCTTTGGTATACGTGGGATCCTGTTGCCTCAATGCATCTTGTGCCTTTATGGCCATATCGAGCCACAACCATCCTATGATTATATTTCCAAGGAATTCCATAAAAACGGTGGCATCCGACAGGAAACGCTCAAATTCACCCTTTTTCGCAAACGGAAGCAAAAATTGGAGGACGTCCTTTACTAGTTCTAATTTGGTACGCAACTTTTGGGCGTAGGGGGCGAGTTCTTCATATCCCGACGCTTCATTAACACAGTCCCCGATTTCTGCCAACAACAATTCCACAGCTTTACCATTGTTCATAGTGACCTTTCTTCCCAAAAGATCCAGAGATTGGATTCCGGTGGTACCCTCATAAATGGAAAAAATACGGATATCCCTGTGATATTGTTGAAGTACGAAATCTGTACAAAATCCGTATCCACCGAGAATCTGAAGGCCATTGCTCACCGATACCGCCCCCATTTCGGAAGGATAGGTTTTTGCAATTGGCGTAATAATCTCCAACAAATTCAAGTATTTGTCCCGCACCTCTCCATTAGGATGTGCTGTTGAAAGATCCTGATATCTGGCCGATAGCAGTATTAGGCTCAAGGCCCCTTCGGTCACCACCTTTTGTAAAAGCAACATTCTTTTGACATCGGGATGGTTGATGATAAGCGTCTGTTCCTTGGCGACATCTTTTTTGCCTGAAGGGGTAAGGCTACGTCCCTGCGGTCTTTCCTTGGCATAGGCCAAGGATGCCCGATAGGCGGCCATAGTGATAGCCGCTGCTCCCCTTCCCACGCTAACCCGGGCACTATTCATCATTAGAAACATATATTTTAGACCTTGGTGGGGTTCGCCCACCAACCATCCCCGGCAATTGTTTTTATCCCCAAAGGAAAGATGGGTGGTACAATATCCCCTTTGTCCCATCTTTTGAAAATCACCCAAGGTATTCACATCGTTGGAAACCAAGTTACCAGCGGAATCCGGTCTATTTTTAGGAACAACAAAAAGAGAGATGCCCTTGGTGCCCGCCGGTGCCCCCTTAATACGGGCAAGTACTAGGTGGACCACATTCTTAACACCCTGATAATCGCCTGCAGAAATAAATATTTTTTGTCCATTAATTTTGTAGGTATCCCCGTCCGGTACCGCTGTGGTTATGATATCGGAAAGCGAACTGCCGGCCTGCGGTTCGGTAAGGCACATGGTGCCTCCCCAGTCTCCAGTGAGCATCTTGGGGACGAAGGTCTCGATCAAAAATTTATCCCCAAAATGCACGATCAATTCCGCGGCACCCAAGGTGAGTCCAATGTATCCCGGTAATTGATTGTTCGCAGCTTCTTGGATATAAGCAGAAGCGGTAACTACAATATTGGGCATCTGCATACCTCCGATATCATAGTCGAACAAGGCTCCGATAAGACCCATTTCCCCACCTTTTTTCATATATTCCCTAATCTGGGGATGTACAATGATCTCCCCCTCCTTGAAATGGGCAGGGGTCGCATCCATTTCCCGGAAATAAGGGAAGAGTTCCTTATCCGAAAAATCCTTGATAGCATTTAAAAAAAGGTCAACAGCCTCTAGGTCGTAGTCCTTATAACGGGGCTGGTCCAAAACACTCTGTAGGTCATGAACCTCATAGAGAATAAACCTGAGGGTATCGATATCTATATATTTACTTGCCATGGGGATTGTGGTTTTGTATTACGTCTTCTAAGATAACGGTTAAAGTTAAGCAATGCCACTAATTTGATTTAATAGTGGCATTTAGTCACTGCCACGATTTTAAAACGGGAAGATTCCTTTTAAGGAAAAATGTCAGAGATTATCCTTAATCCAAAAAATCGTCGGACAAGTAGCGTGATCTTTGCTATAATTTAGGGAGGACAGGTCCGAATACCAAGCGGGAATATCTAGGGAATAAACAATAAAAACCGTTTAAACGACACAAAAAGAGCAAGGTCAACCCATTGTGAAGCCTCGATTGCATGCGTTAAGGTTAAAACTAGTGAAGTGAACGACAGAAGTGATCGCAACCACAATAAACATGAAAAAAAGCGCCGAAAGACTGTATATTCTATCCTCGGTAGAGACAGGGCATTGAACAGCGAATATGCAGATGGCAATTAAAGGTGTTGTAAAAATAGTAAGCAAATCCATCGAGGTAAAAAACGGATCACCGATGGGATCATTAGGCGAGTCAAACGAGTGAAATCCCAGAAATGTGGGCAGGCGAAAAAGATAAAGGGCATTCCTTGGGGCGGTAAGGCTTGTCCCAAAAGGGAAAGATCGGAACGTAAGGCATTGGGCCTGCAGGGGCTTGGGGATACATGCCGTTTTATATTGCAGATAAGTAGCCTCGTATAAATACAGCTGCCCCAATTTATTTATTGCGTCGCATAAAAAAGCAGAAACATCATAAAGTTTAAAATCGATCCATATTTAATTGTCATTAGTTTATCTTTAACACCTCCCATTTTTATGGGCAAAAGTGAAGGTAGACAAAAATTAGACCGACCAAATCAAATACAGGAATAGCTAACGCGTATGCCATTATTACAAGATATACTTATACTTCTAGGATTTTCAATCGTTATCGTTTTTGTACTGCAGCGGTTAAAACTTCCTTCCATAATCGGTTTTCTGTTGACAGGTGTCATTATTGGACCTTATGGGCTAAGTCTTATTAAAGCCGTAGAGCAGGTAGAAACGCTTTCGGAAGTCGGTGTTATTCTACTGCTTTTTGTTATTGGAATGGAATTATCCATTAAACAATTGGTCTCCATTAAAAAAACCGTTTTTATAGGTGGATTTTTACAAGTTGGACTTACTGTGGGGGTTGCCGCCCTTGTTTACAACCTTTTAGGGAATTCTTGGAACGAGTCTGTATTTGTTGGCTTTCTATTTTCATTATCGAGTACCGCAATCGTTTTAAAAACACTACAAGATCGCCAAGAAATTTCGGCTCCGCATGCAAGAAACGCTTTGGCAATTCTAATTTTTCAAGACATCATAGTCGTACCTATGATGCTGGTTACTCCAATGATTGCTGGAGAATCTAGCAACGTAACCATGGATATATTAATGTTGTTGGTAAAATCGGCCATTGTGGTTATACTCACTTATATCAGTGCACGGTTTGTTGTACCAAGATTTATGCATGCTGTAGCAAAGACCAACAGTAAAGAACTTTTTCTCTTGGTCACGATCACCCTTTGTTTTGCTATTGCTTTTTTAACGGCAGAGATAGGGTTATCGCTGGCATTGGGTGCTTTTATTGCGGGCCTTATAATTTCAGAATCGGAATATAGCCATCAAGCCACCAGTATAATCCTTCCATTTCGTGAGCTTTTTACCAGTTTCTTTTTTGTATCCGTTGGAATGTTGCTCAATTTAAGCTTTTTCCAAAACCATATTCCTATCATCCTGGTTTTGGTATTGATAGTTCTTATTTTAAAATCATCGGTTGCTGCCATTGCCGTTGCTATTCTTAAATATCCGACCAAAACTGCAATCCTGACCGGCTTGTCGCTTTTTCAAGTCGGCGAATTTGCCTTTATCCTTTCTAAGATAGGTATTAAATACAATCTTCTAACGCCACAAACCAACCAATACTTTTTGTCCGTTTCGATCGTGTCTATGATTTTAACCCCATTTGTCATTATTTTTTCGGAGAATATTGCCGGTAAGGTTTTGGGTGTTAAAAAAAGGTTAGGGCTGAAAAGGCAACTGGACTCAAGTAATATCGAAGAGGTAGTGAAAACCGATCTGGAAAATCACTTGGTGATCATTGGGTATGGAATAAATGGAAGCAACTTAGCCAAAGCGGCTACCGCTAGTAATATTCCTTTTATCGTAATTGAGACAAATGCAGAAATAGTCAAGCGTGAAAAAGCGAATGGTTTGCCTATCATTTTTGGTGATGCAACGAATGACCATATTCTTGAAACAGTACATCTTTCAAGGGCCCGGGCGGCGGTAATTGCCATTTCTGGAAATGTTGACACCCAAAACATCATTAAGAATATACGTTCGATCTCTGATTCATTATATTTAGTGGTAAGGACGAGATATGTAAAAGAGATTTCTGAATTATTGGCGTTAGGTGCGGATGAGGTGATTCCCGAGGAATTCGAAACGTCCATACAAATATTTGAACACATACTACACAATTTTTTGGTGCCCGAAGGCGATATTGTCCAGCTTATCCATAAGGTCAGGGCCGACAATTACCAAATGTTCAAAGGAGAATTAAAAGGCCCAAAAACTTATAGAACCAGCGAGTTGGCAGATTTCAATATCAAAAGCTTGCGCATGAGGTCGGATAGTAATAAGTTTTTAGGTAAACCTCTAAGGGAATTGGACCTAAGAGCAATTTACGGTATCAATATATTGGCCATCAAAAGAAAGGATGAAATGTTGGAAAGTGTACAGCCAGACGAAATACTAAAACAAGGGGACATCATTTATATCCAGGGAGATCAGAGTAAGGTAGAAGAGTTTCATCAACTTATAAACTAGGACATCCATGAGTGTGGCCAATGCCCTCACAGTACCATAGTCCATACAAACTGAACAACGCATCTAAATCTTAAGAAAATGAACAAACGGTTTATAGTACTCATTGACTTTTCGGAGTATTCGAGCAATCTAATAAAGTACGCTTGCGATTGGAGCCAAGAAACAAATGCGAAGATTCTTTTGCATCATCAAACCCATTCGTTTTTACCGGCATTTGCAGAGAACGAAGCCAGAGAATATATCGTTCGGCAAGCTAACGACAAAGCACTTGAAAAATTAAAAGTACTTGCAAAGGACCTAATTCCGAATACAATTGAGGTTTCTTATTATGTTTCTGAAATCGATTTTCATCAAACGCTACCCGAACTATTGGCAGAACCTTTTGAAAATCTAATTTTTATCGGTCTGAAAGGTACGGGAATGCTAAAAAAATTATTTCTTGGGAGCATCGCCCTTCGGATTATTGGAAACACAGAAAATACGGTGGTTGCTATGCCCAAAGGAATCGATTCATTTTCGCACGAAAAAATATTTGTCGCAGTGGGCGATAAAAAATTATTGAATATACGGCAACTGAACATGTTTTTTAAGTTCATAGACCAACGGAACACTAGTATAACGTTTTTCCATTTGGCAAAACCTAATGAAGACACTACCCATATAAAAGAACAGTTACAGAATCTATCCGAAACTTATGCCGACAGGTATACTACAAACTTTGCTATTTACGAGGCCAATAATCGATTGGACGGTATAAAGGAAGTAATTAACGACAAAATTGATGAAATACTTATTGTTCAAAAAGGCTCACGCATTCTAACCGACCAACTTTTTAGGCGATTTTTGATCAACGAATTGGTTTACGAAGGTCAAACCCCTTTAATTGTATTGCCATAAAACTTAAAATTGTCGTAAGTAGAATAGGGGCACTGCTTGTTAAACTCTTCCCACTTTAAAACCCGATCCCGTATGCTATGGGTCAACAGAACCTCATTACAGGTCGGGACGACAGGATTTATATAATCCTTGACAGCCCTTTGTTGCAAATAGAAAAATGACGGCTCGCGCCCTCCTTTTTTTGTTTCCACGCTTTTACCAAAACTCTGTTTTGCACATTCGTGGAAACAAAAAAAGTGATTTGCAAATGCAAATCACTTTTCTGCTTGGTCGGGATGACAGGATTTGAACCTGCGACCCCACGCCCCCCAGGCGTGTGCGCTACCGGGCTGCGCCACATCCCGAATTATAAGATCGCTCAAGTTCTTAAATAACCCGAATTCCCAATAAATAAAAAACCTCAAGTCGCGTAGCCTATCCTGAGCGGAGACGAAGTGCCACATCCCGAAATTGAGATTGCAAAAATATAAAAGTAAGACCAAACAACCCCTAATTTTTTCTAAAAAAGCGGAAGAAAATTAATGTTCCATCCACCGCAAAATCCTTGTCCTCTAAATAGATCTTTTCCAGTTCTAAAAATCAAGGCTTTATGATTTTCACGATCAATTTCCGGTTCTAAGCAATTAAAACGGAGCGGTTACTTTTTTAAATTTATCGATTCCCCCATTTAACCAATCGTAATAGTCGTCCGCATCGGGTGTATAGGCTGTGGGGGGAGCCAATTTCTGCTCGTCATGTCCTATCAACACATAGAAAGGTTGGGTATTGGCCTGATATCTCAACGTTTGGAACTCGCTCCATTTTTGCCCAATATACTTCAGTTTCTTGCCCGGCTTTAGTTTGGAATCCACCGCGGTTTCGAGCTCCCTTTTATCATCCACATAAAGGGACACCAATACTACCTCATTTTTGAGCAGATGAAGTACCCGACTATCCGGCCATACGTTCTGCTCCATTTTTCGGCAGTTAACACACGCCCAACCGGTAAAGTCTAACATCACGGGCTTCCCCACCTTTTTTGCGTAGGCCAGTCCTTTGTCGTAATCGTTAAAGGCCAGGATGTCGTGCGGGGGTAGCCAATGGGCTCCTTCAGGAAGTTTTGACGATTCCGAAACACTGCTACCGTTTTGTGCCTTGGTATAACCCACACCATAGGGAGATTCGCTGTATTCCAATGGCGGTGGAAAAGCACTAATGAGTTTAAGTGGGGCACCCCATAGGCCTGGGACCATATAAATAGTAAAGGCCAAAACCAATAGTCCCATGCTCAGTCTTCCTACCGAAATATTCGTTGTTGGGGAGTCATGGGGCAACTGGATCTTGCCAAAAAGGTACAAGGCAAGGGCGCCAAAGATTGCGATCCAAATGGAAAGAAAAACTTCCCGCTCCAGCAAATGAAGTTGCAGGACCAGATCGGCCTGTGATAAAAATTTAAAGGCGAGCGCCAACTCCAAAAATCCCAAGAAAACCTTAACCGTGTTGAGCCAGCCACCGGATTTGGGAAGAGAATTCATCCACCCCGGAAAAGCCGCAAAAAGGGCAAACGGTAGCGCAATGGCCAAGGAGAAACCAAACATCCCAACAATTGGGCCTATCCCTCCCCTTAAGGCCGCTTCCACTAGCAAGGTTCCTACTATAGGGCCCGTGCAGGAAAAGGAGACCAAGGCAAGGGCAAGAGCCATAAAGAAAATCCCAATAACACCTCCCCTATCCGACTGTTTATCTACCTTATTGGTCCAAGAGTTGGGCAATAAAATCTCAAATGCACCCAAAAATGACAGCGCAAAAACTACCAGTAAAAGAAAGAAAAGGAGATTGAACCATACATTTGTAGCCAAGGCATTTAAGGAATCCGCCCCAAAAATGGCCGTAACCGCTGTCCCCAGCAAAACATAAATTACAATTATGGCCAAGCCATAAATTATAGCATTCCTGACGCCCTTGGCCCTAGTCTCGCTTTGTTTTGTAAAAAAACTGACCGTCATTGGAATCATTGGAAATACACAGGGGGTCAGCAGTGCAGCAAAACCGGAGAGAAATGCGATAAAAAATATACCCCACAGGCCCCTTTTATCACTGCCCTGTTTTCCTTGTTCAGGCTCGGCAGAAGGTATATCGACCGCGTCGACCTTTTTTATATCCTGACCTCCATTCAAGGTTCCGATTCCTACTGAATTTCCAAAGGTCGGTTCCTTTCCCTTGATGTAATAAGTTAATGATACCGTGGTGGGCGGTAGACATTTCTCATCATCACAGACCATAAACTCTACTTCCCCTTCAATACTTTCCAGATCTGGGTCTAATAGGTTTATCTGCTGTCGAAACTCCGCTTTATCCTCAAAATAGGTGATGACCATATCGAAAACCGGATCGTGGACGGTGTGGCCTTTTTCCTCTTTTGTTGGACCTACCACTTCAAAACCACCCGAGGGGTTGTAATTGAAACTCGTAGAAATAGGACCATCTTCGGGAACTTCCTGGGAATACATATGCCAACCCGGGTCTATAGTCGCCGTTGAGACCAAACTGTATTCCGTAGCCGTTACCTTTTCTACCGATGTCGTCCATTCAACCGGTTCAAAGATTTGGGCATTCAAAATTGTTACCTTAACCAGGGCAATAAAAAAGAAAAGAATTGATTTTTTCATTTGGACAAACACCTTTTATTCGGAAGTGGCCTAAATTTTTTCGGATACCTGCTTAATGTGATATTCCCCGTTCTTCACTAAAAGATTAAACCACCAAGCTGTAAAATTAACGCAAATAAAGTATATGAATTGTAGAAAACTACCAGAACCGAAGGAAACCCATTGTAGAATGGATTTCAAAAATTGAATATGGGCAAACAAAAAACGCCCCTTCTAACAAAAGGGCGTTCCAAAAATTTTAAGAAAAAGAAGAAGCGTTTAAAGGGCAGCTACCTTTTTCATAAGTTGGCTCTTAAGGTTAGCCGCTTTATTATTGTGGATTATATTTCGCTTGGCCAGCCTATCGATCATACTTACAACCGTTGGCAACAAAGTCTCGGCAGCTTTCTTGTCTTCCTCGGAACGCAGTTTTTTGATGGCGTTACGGGTAGTTTTATGCTGATACCTGTTGCGAAGACGTACCGATTCGTTTCTTCTAATTCTTTTTAATGCCGACTTGTGATTTGCCATGTTTTTCTATTTATGAATTTTTGATGCACGATATTCGACATACTTTCCCGAATAAGAAACAAGTAGGACCAAGTTCGTACTTTACTTTTTTTATTTTAGTTATTAGATCGACCGTTTTTAGATTTTATTTGCTTCCCAAAAAAGCAATTATATAAATCGTAACCCTTCAATCGTAATTCCTTTGTAGCCCGTAGGGGAATCGAACCCCTGCTACCAGGATGAAAACCTGGCGTCCTAACCCCTAGACGAACGGGCCAATTGTCAGTTTTCGGAACAAAATTATGAGTCCTGCAAGTTTAACCCTGAACGCTACACTCTTAGCTCCGAACTATAAAAGTAGTCCGTAGGGGAATCGAACCCCTGTTACCAGGATGAAAACCTGGCGTCCTAACCCCTAGACGAACGGACCATTACGTTATGCCATTGCAACCATCGACAACATCAATTGATAATGCCATTCAAGCGGGTGCAAAAATACAACTATTTTTCACTATTGCAACAACAGAATAATTTTTTTTGCCAATGGGTTCATCGCAACCAAATTGGACTAAATTATACGCTGGTAGCACAAGTATCCTTTTATCGATCCTAAAAAAATAATGGGGGAAAATCCCTCTCCATCCTAATAGGCCCTCGCAAACAAGACCCGTCTCGAAGATGGTTTACCCGTTACCATACAGCTGCCTTTTTCTTCCTTGGCTTCTAAGGGAATACAGCGTATCGTAGCTTTGGTCCCTTCCTTAATTTTTTCCTCTGTTTCGACCGTGCCGTCCCAATGGGCCGAGATAAAACCACCATTATTCTTTAAAACCGATTTAAACTCCTCGTAGGTATCAACCGAGGTGACATGTGATTCCCGAAAGTCTAATGCTTTTCGATAAATATTCCGCTGAATGTCTTCCAGTAAAAACTCAATTTTAAGTACCACCTCATCATTGGGTACGGTTTCTTTTTGCAAGGTATCCCTACGTGCCACCTCGTAGGTGTTATTATCCAAATCGCGTTGGCCGATGGCCAAACGGACAGGCACTCCTTTAAGTTCGTATTCATTGAATTTAAAACCTGGCTTCTGGGTATCCCTGTCATCATATTTGACCGAAATGCCTTTGGCCCGAAGTTGCTTCACCAAAGGAGCAACTTTTTCAGAAATGGCATTCAGCTGATCCAAACCTTTGTAAATAGGTACTATAACCACTTGTATGGGCGCCAATTTAGGGGGCAGCACCAAGCCGTTGTCGTCACTATGGGTCATGACCAATGCTCCCATAAGTCTTGTAGAGACTCCCCAAGAGGTAGCCCAAACGTATTCTTGCTTTCCTTCTTTCGTGGCAAACATCACATCAAAAGCTTTTGCAAAATTCTGGCCTAAATAATGGGAAGTTCCCGCTTGCAATGCCTTGCCGTCCTGCATAAGCGCCTCTATGCAATAGGTTTCCAAAGCTCCGGCAAAACGTTCACTTTCCGTTTTAGTGCCCTTGATCACGGGCATAGCCATAAAGTTCTCCGCAAAGTCTGCATAAACGTTCATCATCTGCTCTGCTTCCGCAACAGCTTCGGCTTCGGTTGCATGGGCGGTATGCCCTTCTTGCCATAAAAATTCGGCGGTTCGCAAAAAAAGGCGCGTCCGCATTTCCCAACGGACCACATTGGCCCACTGATTGATCAACAAGGGAAGATCCCGGTAAGACTGTATCCATTTTCTATACGTATCCCAAATAATGGTTTCCGATGTAGGTCTAACGATAAGTTCTTCCTCTAGCTTTGCCTCTGGATCCACAATTATCCCACTACCGTCTTCTGCATTTTTTAGCCTGTAATGCGTCACCACGGCACATTCCTTTGCAAATCCTTCTACATGGCTCGCTTCCTTACTAAGGTAAGATTTAGGAATAAACAAAGGAAAATAGGCGTTCTCATGACCCGTATCCTTGAACATTCTGTCTAGCGCGGCTTGCATCTTTTCCCATATGGCGTAACCATAGGGTTTGATTACCATACAGCCCCTAACACCCGAGTTTTCGGCCAAGTCGGCCTTAACGACTAGTTCGTTATACCATTTGGAGTAATCTTCGCTTCTTTTAGATAGATTTTTGCCCATTATTTATAGTTTGGCATAAAACTTGCCATTTTATTAACAAAATAGATCGGTAAAACTAACTATTTTTACATTGAACAACAATATTGATCCGATTTAAACTTTATAATATAAAATATACATCCATGATATATTCACTACCCCACAAAAAATTAGGAATGTTTGCCCTGGCGGCACTCATAGGATTCTTTGTTGTATCCTGTGGGTCTTATCAGCAGGCATCCTACTATGACAACGACGGCATATACTCTGACGGCAACCAACGGGTCGCCGAGGGGAACTATTCTAAATCCCAACCACAACAACAGTCAAACACCTACGGGGAATATTTCGGCGAAAAAGCAAATCAGTACCAAGATGTTCTGGACAGCGAAATATTTACCGATGTGGATAGTTACTATGGAGGTTCGGACCAAGACAGTATTGCACCTGCTTCACAAGGCAATTATTTTGCCTCCAGCAATGACTATAACGGTTATGGAGGCTGGGGCGATAATCCCACCTCGGTTAACATAAATGTCTACAGCGGCGGTTATGGCGGTATAGGATACGGTTACTACAATCCTTGGGCCTGGGGCTACGGTGGATACTGGGGCTACCGCCCGTGGTATAGCCCTTGGTATGGTGGATATTACGGAGGATATTACGGAGGCGGCTACTGGTATGGCGGATATCCCGGCTGGGCCTGGGGCGGCGGTTGGTACGGTCCAACATACCCCTATTATCCTTATTATCCCTACTATCCTTATTACGGTTATAGCAACCGGCATTATGGGTACACGTCGGGGCGACGGGGCTACTACAACAATAATTATCTTACCGCTAATACCGCAAGGCGTTCCAATAGTACTGCCCTGAACAGCAGAACGGCCAATGCAAGGTATCGATCAAGTACGGGCTCTACTGCCTCAACGGCGAGAAGGACTACGGATTACAGGAGCAGCACTACCGCGAGAAGAAGCGTAGGTGTAGACGCGGCCGCGCAAAATAGGTCTTACCGTACAAGTAGAAGTACAAGGGCGGTGCCTTCCTACAGCTCCAAAGGCAATCAAACCAACTCGAGAAGAAGTACATACAGCAACTCCAATAGAAATACAAGTAGTCGCACGTATAGAAGTTCGGCGCCCGCACGCTCCAGCAATTCTCGTCCGTCATCGGTGTCACGTCCCTCATATCGTAGCTCGGGAAATACTAGTGCACGAAGCTCCAGTGGCAGTTACCGAAGTTCCGGTTCGTCCGGTGCGGTTAGGTCCTCTTCGGGCAGCAGCGGGTCACGCAGAAATTAAGTCCAACAATCCAATTACAAAATTCAAAATCTAACAGATGAAGAAGTATACCTTTACTATACTGTTTCTATTTGCTTGTGTCTTGGCCACTGCCCAAAATATCAACGATGTATTGAGATTGAGCACTGAGAACATTCAGGGAACAGCTCGCTATCAAGGTCTTAGTGGTGCGTTTGGTGCCTTGGGCGGCGATTTATCCGCTTTGAACATTAACCCTGCAGGTTCGGCCGTTTTCCTGAACAATCAATTTACCCTTACGGCTGCCAACTATAACAGTGCCAATGAGAGTTCCTATTTTGGTCAGACTAATAACAGCAGTCTGAATACTTTCCGGTTCAACCAAGGTGGGGGAGCTTTTGTTTTTGAAAACAGCTCCGGCAATAACGATTGGAAAAGATTTACAATGGCCTTTAACTATGATATGGTTCAGAATTTTAATGACGCCCTGTATATTTCCGGGCCCAGCGATCAAGGAATCGACAATTACTTTTTAAACTATGCCGAAGGTGTTCCTTTTGGCAACATCCTTTTGCAGGATGGGGAATATATCGAGGACGCCTATCTGGATATTGGGTCCAGCTTTGGATATTCGGCCCAGCAGGCATTTTTAGGATATTACGGTGGCATCATCGATCCCTTGAACGCCTCTGACGACAACGGTACGGATTATATATCCAATGCCAGCTACATTCAAGTAAATCAGGATTACACCCAAAGCACCTCCGGTCAAAATAGTAAAATGACCGCTAATTTTGCTTCACAATATAAAAATTTTCTATACCTGGGGGCATCCATGAACTTCAATTCAGTGGTGTACAATAAAATTACTACCCTTCGGGAAAGCGGTTTTGCCCCCAATTCGGAAATCTCCTTTACTTCATTTGACAACTTTCTGCATACAGAAGGATATGGGTTTTCCTTTAGTTTGGGAGCAATAGCAAAAGTGAACGAATTCTTTAGGGTGGGCGCCAGCTATGAGTCCCCGACTTGGTATGACCTGAAGGATGAAACTTCCCAGAAAATAAATTCCGATCTTGCGGATTCCGATATTGGCTATATTAATTTTGATATTGTCAACGTCTATAATTCCTATACCATTAAAACACCCGGCAAGGTGACCGGTAGTATGGCAGTGGTGTTCGGAAAAAACGGCCTTTTAAGCCTGGACTACGCCTTCCAAGATATGTCTAACGCGGAATTAAGACCCAACAATGACCCTAGCTTTGCTTCCGAAAACGAATATATCTCAAACCAATTGGGCGGCGTATCCTCCATTAGGGTAGGTGGAGAATATAGGTTGGGTCGGGTTTTTAGCTTAAGGGGAGGGTATAGATATGAACAGAGCCCTTTTAAAAACGGTATTACCGTTGGAAGTCTTAACGGATATTCCACGGGTGTGGGGTTCAATTTTGGACCCAGCAGGTTGGACGTGGCCTTTAACCAATCGTTTCGCGACATGGACAAATACCTTTACGATACCGGATTTCCTACCCCGGCACATATCAATAAAAAGAATACGAATGTGACTTTTGGATACACCATTAACTTTTAGGGCCTCTATTTTCATCTTATATCATAAGCTTGATCGATCATAGGGTTTGGTAGATGGCCCAACCAAAACTTCCAAGACTTTTAATGATCCTGGGAGTTTTTTTGATATTGAACCCGCTTTGAGCTTCTTTCCCGATAGCGATTGGGAGGAACGGGGATTTATGGCTTCCTGCACGATCTGGTACGAGTGAAAATGTGACCGCGACGCTTCGGGGGCTGGAAAAAAAACTCGGGACGAGTTTATTGGACCTTACACAGTATATTTGTAAAAATTAGAAATTTATGGAAGTTATCTTACAACCCTGGCCTTGGTATATCTCCGGTCCGTTGATTGCGTTGACGATGCTACTGTTGATCTATTTTGGAAAGACGTTTGGAATGTCTTCCAATCTCGAATCCCTCTGCGCCATGGGGGGCGCCGGTAAATTTTCCGAGTACTTTAAGTTCGACTGGAAAAAGCAGCGTTGGAACCTTGTTGTTGTCCTGGGAGCTGTCATAGGCGGCTATTTGGCGACTCATTTTCTATCGGACAACAGCGCGATAGCATTGAACCCGCAGACGGTTGATGATTTGGGGGAACTTGGCTTTATGCGAGCTGGGGAATCCCTATTGCCACCAGAAATTTATAGTTGGGAAAACGCAGCCTCTCTGAAAGGTTTTGGAATCTTGATCGTCGCCGGATTTTTGGTCGGATTTGGTACGCGGTATGCCGGGGGATGCACATCCGGACATGCCATTACCGGGCTGAGCAACCTGCAATTGCCCTCCCTTGTCGCGGTTATCGGATTCTTTATTGGTGGGATGGCGATGACCTATTTCTTACTGCCCTTGATATTTGGTTGAAAAAGCGAAAAGAGAAGAGAACGTAGACTGTTGGATGTCATTACAGGCTTTTTAAAGCAGGAAGTGAAAACTAACCAGTAAGCAAAACCCCGAACAACAAACCCCAAACAACAAACAGATGAAATATTTAAAATTCCTTTTGGTCGGTATCTTTTTCGGTATCGTTTTAGTGAAGTCGGAGGCGGTTTCCTGGTATAGGATATATGAAATGTTCAAATTTCAGTCTTTCCACATGTACGGGATTATCGGTTCTGCCGTTTTTTTGGGAATCATTTTCGTTCTGGTTTTCAAGAGCGCGAAACTCAAGAGCACCGAGGGGCAAATAATTGAATTTCAACCCAAGGAAAAACAATATAAGGCCAACATTTTGGGAGGGACCATCTTTGGTCTGGGATGGGCACTGGCCGGGGCCTGCCCCGGTCCCATGTATATTTTGGTGGGAACAGGGGTCTTTACCATGCTGATCGTAATAGCAGGAGCGCTCTTGGGAACGCTTGCATATGGAATGTTAAAAAAGAGGTTGCCCCATTGATCAAAAATCCCTGTTAAAACACTGTAGCCAAGCTCCTAACGACGAGTTGGCAGCCTGTAGTTGCAGCTGGCAGAAATAATAAAATGCCATTTTTCCCAAGATAGGAATGGGGAGCCACATAAAGTGGGTAATTTAAATGATCTCGGCACTCAGGCCAGCCTGTAGGAGTTTGCTACACCGAGGTTTCAAATCCTCGTATTCCCCTGTTTTTACGGTGCATTTACCGTTGTAATGAACAATAAGGGAACATTGTTCGGCCTGTTCCGGAGTATGATCGCAGGCCGAAATTAGCGTTTGGATGACATGTTCAAAAGTGTTCACCTCATCATTAAAAAGAACTATTTCCTTCTGTTTTACGGTCTCTTCAGATAAAAGTACCTCTTCCGAGACTCTTTCCTTGGTACTCATAGTAATTTATTTATACTAGTGTTAATAGAATATGGCATTGAGTTTCTGCATTAAAATAGAAGCAGGTTATTCTTGATATAAGATTAAGGGACGAAAGATCAAGGACAGGTCGGGCATAAAAAATACCATAATTATCAACTATTGGACGTTCTAATCCAGAAACAATATTTTGGTGCCTTTCATCTTTTTAGTCCCTAATTCGACCATCCTGTCTGTAGTCGTCACATTTCCACAATATGGGTGTTAGAAACATTTAAGCTATCTAAAATACATATTTTACTGCTACCCAATTATTTTTTTCGAGGATTTTTTCAAATTTCAGCCCTACTTCGGTACATTTAGAGGAGATCAAAGGAATATCTTCTTTATAAAATCCGCTTAGAAATAACATCCCGTTCCTATCCAAAACAGACGTATAGGCCGGAATATCCCCCAATAAAATATTCCTGTTAATATTGGCCAGGATAACGTCGTACTTTTGGTCTTTTAGCAGGGTGACGTCTCCTTCCAAGACTCGGATCCGAGTGCACCGGTTCCTTTCCACATTTTCCGTTGCATTGAGGGTGCACCAATGGTCCACATCGATAGCATCAATATAGGCGGCCCCTTTCATAGCAGTAAGAATGGCCAGCACCCCAGTACCACTACCCATATCCAAAACGCCTTTACCTTTAAAATCATGATCCAAAATATGCTGGAGCATCATATGGGTGGTCTCATGGTGTCCGGTCCCAAAGCTCATTTTGGGTTCGATAACAACGTCAAAACCCATTTTGGGCTTTTGGTGAAAGGGAGCCCGTACCGTACATTCCTTACCCACTTGTATTGGATTGAAATTGGATTCCCACTTACGGTTCCAATTTTCCTGTTCAATTTCCGAAATTCGATGTTCGATCCGAAAATTGGGGTTTTTCAGGACCTGAATCCCGTTTATGATATCCTGCTGCCAATCTTCTTTGTTGATATAGGAGAGAACGCCTTCCTCGGTCTCCACAAAGCTTTCGAACCCAACTTCGCCAAGTTGGGCAATTAATATGTCCGATCCCGGTTGAAGAGGGGTTACCTTAAAGGTATATTCTATGTAAATGGTATTGGACATTGGGACTACGTTTCAAATTAAAAAAGTTCAAGAGCAAGTTCAAGCATCAAGTTTAAGTGATAGTTGAAACCAAATTACTAAACCCCTACCCTTCTAAACTCATAAACTTTTTGAGCTTGGGCTTGGACCTAAATCCCGTTAATTATAGCTATAAAGTCATCGGCGACTAGGGATGCACCCCCTATCAACCCACCATCGACATCGGGCTTGGAGAAAATTTCCTTGGCGTTGGCCGGTTTTACACTGCCACCGTACAAAATGGATACTTCGTTTGCCACGGTTGAATTAAAGGCTTCCGAAATAGTGTTGCGAATGAAGGCGTGCATCTCTTGTGCTTGTTCTGGCGAGGCCGTTTCTCCCGTCCCAATGGCCCAAACGGGTTCATAGGCCAAAACAATCTGGCTCCATGCACCCGCGTCTAAATGAAAAAGCGCATTCTTAAGTTGACTTTTTACAACTTTAAAGTGATTTCCAGATTTACGATCTTCGAGTTCTTCGCCAAAGCAGAACATTACCCTCATATTCTTGCCCAAGGCGGCCTTTACCTTTTTTGCCAAAATTTCATCGGTTTCCCCAAAATAGGCCCTCCGTTCGGAATGGCCGATGATGACCGTATTAATGCCAATTGCCAATAACATATCGGCGGATACTTCTCCCGTAAACGCACCACTCTCGGCAAAATGCATGTTTTGTGCAATGACCTCAATTGGGGATGCTTCCAAATTTTCCACCGCCCCCAAAAGGTTAACAAAGGTCGGTGCCACCATGACCTCTGCATCGGTATCGGGTAGTTTAGCGGAAAGATCGGACAAAAGTGCTTCCGTTTGATTTATATTCTTGTTCATTTTCCAGTTGCCAGCTACAATTTTACTTCTCATTTTTTATGGTTTAGATCTATTATTCTTTTCAGTTCAATATCATCGAGTTTAATGGCCTTAAAAAGTTCTATTTTTCCATCCGGACCTATGATCATATAGCGCGGAATCCAGTCCAAATCAATGGAGGAAAACAGGTCGGATTTCCAGCCCTCGACGGAAAAATAATGTTCTCTTTGGCCCAGATCGTACTTTTCTATCCCCTTGCGCCAACTGTCTTGATTCCTGTCCAAGGAAATAAACACAAAATCTACCTTTTTGGCGTCATCCATCAACTCGTGTAATTGTGGCATTGCCACAAGGCAATCCCTGCACCAAGTGGCCCAAATATCAATAAAAACAGGTTTCCCTTCATGCTTTTTAAGAACGGAGGCAAATGTAACACGGTTACCCTGCGTATCAATAAGTGTATCTAAAAGTGCGGCTTGGGTAAATCTCTTTTCTTGTGCGTTCCCAACTAAGAATATATGCAGAGCAACAAGTAAAATTATACGTTTGATCGACATTGGCTCAATATTTTTAAAACTTCAACTTGTCCACATCGTTGAAATGGACCTTTTGTTTAATGGTACCTTTTTCAAGGACCAGAACGCCAGGATTAGATCGTACTATGGTCTTAAGAGCGGTCTCATCGGTAAAATAAAACTCAAAGTCCAATTGGTTTTCGGTAATTATTTGGTCGGCAATTTCAGGAGAAGAGGCCGACATTCCGATAACCTTGTAACCCTTATTTATTGCTTTGTCGGTCACCTTCTTTATTTCCTTGAAAGCTTCTTTCCTGCTTTTTTGAAGATCGTACGAAATGACCATCACCAGTTTGGGTTCCTCCAATAATGCCGGCGCAAAATTTTCCCCATCTTGCTCAATGGTAAAATCATGGATGGGAGGTTCGTAACCTTTTTGCACCTCTGTGGTCTCTACCCCTACAAACTCCCCCTCAACGCTGGGATAGTCTCCTTGGGTCACGATAACCTTCTCTTCCCCGCCGACGTTGAATTTCCAGGCGTAATCATATATAGGTTTCGGCGCCCCTTCGGGAACTACCATCCCCTCAGCAATATTCTGCCCAATCTTATAAGGCCTAAAATCTTTTAACGGAAGATGGTTCAGTACATAATAACCAAAAGTAATGCAACCGAAAAGGCTTACAACCACGATGATACGTTGCGAACCGAACCCTAGTATGGACTTGATATATTTCTGTCCCTTGAACAGGATCACGATCAATATCAGTAAAGCAACATCCTTGCTAAAGGACTGCCAAGGGGTCAATTTCACGGCATCGCCAAAGCAACCGCAATCGGTGACTTTGTTAAAATAAGCCGAATAAAAGGTGAGAAAGGTAAAGAACAGAATCATGAGCAACAGGCTCCAGACCGTAAACTTGACCCGAAATCCAACCAAAAGCATAATCCCCAACAAGACCTCCAGGATTACCAGGAAAACGGCGACCAACAACGCATATGGCACTAAGAAAGGTAGGTCTAACACCCCGGGACTAAAATACTCCTCCAATTTAAAGGAAAAACCCATGGGGTCGTTGAGCTTGATCAACCCACTAAAAATGAACAAAACCCCAACAACGATCCTACTTATTGCTACTAAATACTTCATACACTAAAACAAAAAAAATTAAATTCCATATTCTAAATGTATCAAGGCAAACACCGCATAGTTCACCATATCCTGATAATTGGCATCGATACCTTCGCTAACCAAAGTCCTCCCCTTATTGTTCTCTATCTGCTTGACCCGCAAGAGTTTTTGCAGGATCAGATCCGTCAGGGAGCTTACCCTCATATCCCTCCAAGCCTCGCCATAGTCGTGGTTTTTGTTTTCCATCAGCCATTTGGTTGCGGCAATATGTTTATCGTATAGTTCAAGGGCCTTCTCTGGGTTTAGGTCGGGTTGATCCACTACTCCTTGCTCCAATTGGATCAAGGCCATTATGGAATAATTGACGATGCCCACAAATTCCGATTTCTCGTCCTCGTCTACCTTGCGGACCCTGTTTTCCTGTAAACCCCGTATGCGCTGTGCTTTGATAAATATTTGATCGGTAAGGGAGGGAAGTCTTAGAATACGCCATGCGCTGCCATAATCGGTCATTTTCTTTTCAAATAAATCGCGACAAGCTTTGATGACCGCATCGTATTGTTCGGAGGTTTGCTGCATGTATTTTCGGTAATTTGCGTAAATTTCGCCTAAATAATTTAAATGTTCAAAGGTCACGCTTTAAAAGTAAAGTACAAAGTATTGAGTACAAAGTATTGAGTATTTAGTACAGGCTCAAAATTGAAGTGGTTACTTAATACTTCGCAATAATAAATATCCCATGACAATCAACTGCAAAGGAAACCTTATCGATCTTACCCAACCTAAGGTAATGGGCATCCTTAACCTTACTCCCGATTCCTTTTACGATGGCGGTAAATATACAGATCCGGACTCCATAATTTTCCAAGTAGAAAAAATGATCTTGGAGGGGGCCGATTTTATCGATGTGGGCGCTTACAGCTCCAGGCCCAATGCGCAGGACATTTCCACCGATGTAGAGCTGGCACGGATACTTCCCGTGGTGGAGCGCCTTCTTGAGGAGTTTCCCGAACTTTTAATTTCCATCGATACCTATAGGAGCCGTGTTGCGAAAGAGTGCATATCTTTGGGAGCCGCGATGATCAACGATATATCCGCAGGAAAATTAGACGGCAAGATGATACCAACCGTAGCCGAACATCAGGTACCCTATGTAATGATGCACCTAAAGGGCACTCCTAAAACCATGCAGCGGCAAACCACCTATGACGACCTCATCGGGGATATTCTGTACTATTTTTCTGAAAGGATTGCCGCCGCCAGATCATTGGGCATTAATGATATCATAGTGGATCCTGGATTTGGATTTGCCAAGACTTTGGAGCAAAATTATTGCCTGCTCCAAAATTTGCAATTTCTCAAATCCTTTAATCTGCCAATTCTGGTCGGTCTAAGCAGAAAATCCATGATATACCGATTATTGGACCTAGATACCGATCGCGCCTTAAACGGCACAACGGCACTAAATATGGTAGCTCTTTTGCGGGGTGCCAACATTCTGCGGGTTCACGATGTTAAGGAGGCCGTGGAATGTATTAAGTTGACGGAAGCGCTAGTGTTAAGTTAAGCCAAAAGCGTCGCCTAATTCAAAACGTCTTTTGCCGGATCCACCCGAGGGTTCGTGATAAACCATAGCCAAGGTTAGGTTTTAAAATATATCCTTGTTCCGCATCAAAAACGGATTGTAATAAAATTCAAAAACATAATTCGAAACAGGCTTTTATTTTTCCTATTTTTACAAAAACGGCAGGATTGGATTTTTTAAACTTTCTCGACTTTAGGATTACTGACCTTATTGACATTATTCTTGTTGCGGTGCTCCTTTATTATATCTACAAACTGGTCCGGGGAACAGTTGCCATAAATATTTTTATTGGAATCGTAATAGTGTGGGGATTTTGGAAACTCACCGAATTACTCGACATGAAAATGATCAGCAGTATGGTAGGGGGCTTTATGCAGGTAGGACTTATAGCATTGATCATTGTTTTTCAACAAGAGATACGAAAATTTCTCCTAATGATCGGTTCCTCCAATTTTGCTACTAAAAAAGGGTTTATCCGACACTTTAAATTCCTGAAGCAAGAAGGATTGTCCACCGAGACCAATATAGAGGCAATTTTAAGCGCCTGCGAAAAGATGGCTTCTACAAAGACCGGGGCCATTATCGTAATCCAACGCAATAATTCGTTGGATTTTGTCAAGTCTTCCGGGGACAAAATGAACATTGAGGTAAACCAACCCATTCTTGAGAGCATTTTTTATAAAAACAGCCCATTGCACGATGGCGCAACGGTAATTGAAGACAATTATATTGTTGCTACGCGGGTTATTTTGCCCGTATCGAACGAAAGGACCATTCCGTTGCGTTTTGGTCTTCGCCATAGGGCAGCAGTAGGAATCAGCGAAAAAACGGACGCCCTGGTCGTGGTTGTAAGTGAGGAGACCGGGCAAATTTCCTATGTCAAGAACGGGGAATTTATCCTCTTTAAGGATACTACCGAACTTTCTAGCCTAATGAAGGAGGATTTGGTCTGATCAAGCAACTTCCTCGGCCAAAAACTGCGCTTCGTACAGGTCTCTATAGTATCCGCCTTTTTTTAACAACTCCTTGTGGGTACCGGTTTCTATTATCTCACCTGCATCCATTACCAAAATCTTATCGGCTTTTTTTATGGTAGCCAAACGATGGGCAATTATTATCGAGGTACGCCCCTGGGTAATTTTGTCGGTGGCCCTTTGTATCAATTGCTCGGAATAGGTGTCTACCGAAGAGGTCGCCTCATCCAAGACCAAAATACTCGGATTACTCACGTACGCCCTTAAAAAGGCGATCAATTGGCGTTGCCCACTAGACAACATGGTACCGCGCTCCTTTACATTATAGCGGTAGCCCCCTGGCAAACTACTTATAAAATAGTGAACGCCGATTTCTTTGGCAGCGTTTTCGATATTTTCTATAGGGACCGCTTCTTTATTCAATGAAATATTGTTTGCGATCGTATCGGCGAACAAAAACACATCCTGTAGAACAACGGCGATTTTGTCACGTAGAAACGAAAGTTTATATTCCTTTATGTCGATTCCATCGACCAAAATGGCTCCCGAATTTATTTCATAGAACCGGTTCAACAAATTGATGATCGTAGATTTCCCGGCGCCTGTGGCCCCTACAATGGCCACGGTTTGTCCGGGTTCTACCGCAAAAGAAACGCCGTGAAGTACTTCCTCATCCTGTAAATAACCAAACCGAACCTCGGAGAATTCGATTTTTCCCTTCACGTCTTTCGCGGTCAGCGTGCCATTGTCTTCGATTTGGCTATCGGTATCGAGAATCCGGAACACCCGGTTTGCGGCCACCATGCCCATTTGCAGGGTGTTGAATTTATCGGCTATTTGCCGTAAGGGCCTAAACAGAATATCAGACAGCATGATAAAGGTGAAAATTGTCCCAAATTCTTCCTTACCGATACTTTCCACGTTTTGTAATCCCACGTACCAAACGATCAATCCAATGGCGATAGATGAGACTATTTCGGCTACGGGAAAAAAGATAGAATTGTACCATACCGTCCTCAACCATGCGTTTTGGTGCATTTCGTTGATCTTTCTAAACTTCTCACTTTCTATTTTCTCCCTGGTAAACAGTTGAACTATTTTTATCCCCGAGATACGCTCCTGTACAAAGGAATTGAGATTGGACACTTGTCCCCGAACATCGGTAAATGCAAATTTCATAGCTCTCTGAAACAACCGGGTTGCATACATAATGAGAGGCAGTAACCCGAAAACGATGAAGGCCAATTTCCAATTGATCCACAGCATAACCCCGGCGGCCACAAACATTTTCAACAAATCCGAAATAATAACAAAAAAACCTTGGCTAAAGATTTCACCTATTCGCTGCATATCGGCAACCGCACGCGTCACCAACACCCCGATGGAGGAGCTGTCAAAGTATTTCATCTTAAAACCTAGCATTTTCTTGAAAAGGTCGATGCGCACATCCTTGATCACCATTTCTCCCAACCAATTGGCGTAGTAGTTAAAGGACAACTGGCTCAAAACCTGGCCCAGCAAGACCCCTATCAGCGCCAAGGTAAGGCCCAACAACAGTCCTCCATCCTTCATCTTTATCGCTCCGTCAACGATCTTCCCCACGATAACGGGGGTCAATACCGCAAAGCCAGATAAAAGTATCGCCGCAAACGCCACCCCGTAAAAGGTGATCAAGTACGGCCGGGTGTACTTTAACAACCTTCTGAACAGACCGAAATCGAATGCTTTTCCTTCTTCTTTAACCTTTTGTGACATAAATATTCCTTGGGTATAAAACCTTTGTCAAATATAACCCTTTTGCAGGGACCGAAGCTCCAGCACGGCTTCTATCCTTGCTTTTAATAATAGCCTCCAAATTGTCCAAATTAGATTTTCCCAGACCTAAATCTAACAATGTCCCCGTGATGGCCCGTACCATATTTCTCAAAAATCGGTCCGCGGTTATCTCAAAAATCAACTTTTCCCCGTCGCATTCCCACTTCGCCGATTTTATCGTGCATCGATAGGTTTTAACATCGGTATTGGACTTGGAAAAACACTCAAAATCCGTTTGTTCTAGTAAAATGGATGCTCCTTGTTTCATTAGTTCTACATCCAAAGGATGCTTTACGTAATGCGCCCTATCCCTATAAAAGGGATTCTTTTTCCGAACGATCCAGTACATGTAGGTGCGTTGCACTGCATCGAACCGTGCATGGGCATCATCCCTTACCCTGAATATTTTATTTACAGCAATATCGTTTGGCAAAAATGCATTTAAGCGATAAATTAAGTGTTCAATATTTTCTAGGCCAACACAGTCAAAATGGGCGATCATCTGCATGGCATGTACCCCGGTATCCGTTCTACCTGCCCCCACAAGGGTCGTGTTATCCTGCAAAAGGGTAGAAAGCGCCCCTTCCAAAACCTGTTGCACTGTATTGGCATTCGGCTGCCGTTGCCACCCGTGATAGGAAGCTCCAAAATAAGAAAAGTCGATAAAATATCTCAATCGAAAGGGCTATTTTTGTAAGGGACAAAGATACTTGTTCCTATCAAGAATAAAGAAAATAGAGAATAGAAAATGGATCCGGGAACCAAGATCCAGGCATCAAGACCCAAGACTAAAAAAGTTGAAATCCCTATAATTTTCGGGTGCAGTAGGCGAGAAAAAATTCTAGTTTCTAGTTTCTAGTTTCTAGTTTCAAAATTGTAAACCCGAAACAAGAAATAATAAATATCACGCTGTACAGATACAATGCATTGCGTCTCTACGGCAAACCAAACAATAAAACGTGACCAAAATCCTCCTTCTTTCCGATACCCACGGCCATATTGACGATACCATCCTCAAATACGCCAAACAGGCCGACGAAATATGGCATGCAGGGGATATTGGGCCTTTGGAGGTAGCGGACAAGCTCAGGACCATCAAACCATTAAGGGCCGTTTACGGCAATATAGATGACTCCAAAACCCAGATGGAATTCCCCTTGGACAATCGGTTCTATTGCGAAAAAGTAGATGTTTGGATCACCCATATCGGGGGTTATCCCAATAAATACAACCCACGTATACGGGCGGAAATAAAAAATAATCCGCCCAAGCTATTTATCACTGGTCATTCGCATATATTGAAGGTGATGTGGGATAAAAAGTTGAACTTATTGCACATGAACCCAGGTGCCTGTGGCAAACACGGATTTCACCAAGTGAGAACCATGCTAAGGTTCGAAATTGATGGGGAGGAAATAAAAAATCTGGAAATCGTGGAATTGGGGAAAAGGGGGTTAGTTTAAATAAGGTCTAATTTACGATTTGGCCCTGCTTTAAAAGAACTTCCTTTAATTTATTGTAATCGACATCTTGGACAGCCCCTCCATGATCAATGGCCAAAACCGCTGCTGCTGCAGCTGACTGTCCTAGGATCATAAATACGGGTTCCATGCGGATCGATCCAAAAGCGATATGACTGGAAGACACACACCGGTACCAATAAGTTTTCGCATTCCTCCTTTTTTGGAATCAAGGAACCATAGGATATGGAATAAGGACCATTAGTACTCACCCCGATGTCCCCTTCGTTCTGCACAAAACCGTCCGGTTTTATATATCGCTGCACGTTGTGGGAGTCCATACCATAGGACCCCATACCGACTGGCCTTGGAGTGGCCCTACGCTTTAATAATTCGTTTTCCGTCATTATAAAATCCCCCATCATTCTTCGCGCCTCCCTTACGTACAATTGATGGGGCCAGTTGTCATTGTCCACAAATTCGTCCTTTGCCAATCCCCATTTTTGCATTGCGGTCTGTATGTCCATAGGAACCCTTGGGTCGTTGGCAACAAACCACAAAAGTCCCTTTTGATACTGTTCGTGCTCTTTTATTATTTCCTTGCGCCTTTCGTAGGTAGCTTCCGGATAGTCGTAGTTCATTCCTATATAATCGCTGCTAAAGGGACCGTGGTTATTGGTATCGGTCTTATGATTGGGGATCGGGTCGAATTTATTGAACCAATCTTTCCGGCCCGTATCAAAAACCCTTGCCAACAACTCATATTGCACGGGATCATATCCCTCTGGTTTTGGAAACGGCACCTTATTGGGTTCAAAATCGGTCATACACGTCCTAAAACAATACGCTTGTATCTTGTCGTCACCACTGTATTTCTCTCCCGGATCTTGGTCCGAAACTCCGGGTAAAATGCCACTACTGGAATCACCGGGAACTACGTAGGGCGAAATATCGGATTTAAAATAGTGGCCATGGTGCAGCACCCCCGTTTGTACGCCGTTCCATTCTTCCCCGTAAACATCTCGGCCCTCACGACCCACGTGATAGCTTACCCCGGCAGCAGCCATTAGGTCTCCTTCATAAGTAGCATCCAAAAATATTTTTCCGGAAAAGGTCTTCCCGGATAAGGTAGTAATCGATTGTATTTTTCCGTTGTGCTTTATTACCCCATCTTCCCTGTTCAGCCATTCATTCCTTTCTACCCGGATATCGTATTCCTCAACGAGGTCCTCGAACACTTTTTCCGCCACGTGGGGTTCAAAAATCCACATGGTCCTGTTCTCCCCATCAATGGCAACGGTCCCTTGCCCTTTATTGCCATACTCTTCCTTTTTCTGCCATTGCCAGGCTTCATCACTATTATAATGTTGCCATAATCTATGGTAAAATTCCCTTGCCAATCCCCCGATAACACTCTTGTCACCGGTATCGGTATATCCCAATCCACCAGAAGTGAGTCCTCCCAAATGTTTATCGGGCGATACAACAATAACGGATTTCCCCGATTTTCTCGCTTCTACAGCGGCAATAACCGCTGCAGAGGTGCCCCCATAAATGATGATATCGGCAGTATCGGCACCATGATGGTTATCCCCCTTCTTATGGTTGCAACCTAAGAGTACGGTTAAGGTCGGTACTAGCAATACCAGGGAAATAAAAAAAAATCTTCTCATTTTCATCACATTCATCGATAAATATAGGAATATATGTTAGATGTAGGCGAATTAATGGACTGAAGATGTTTTAGAAGAAAATAAAAAAACATGTATAGAACTAGTAATTCCCATTTCCAGTGCCATAGTGCTCCCATCAAAAAAACATTCCCAAATAGGGGTGCTTTTCCTGACAAAATGGACCGCAACGCAGTAGGAGATCCGCAAAAAATACTCCAAGTAAAAATTTCCCTGAATCTTCCCTAGGCGCAAAAAATTCGGTATTTTAGTACACGAATAAACACTAAACCATATCGCTATGACCTTTTTATTGATTTTTCTTGGCATTATACTGTTCCTCGTGGTATTTATAGTTGGAATTTTTAACCGATTCGCCAAAAATAGGAACCTGGTAAAAGATGCGTGGAGCAATATCGATGTGGCTTTAAAACGTCGCTATGACCTAATTCCCAATTTAGTAGAAACGGTAAAAGGATATGCCAAACACGAAAAATCTACCTTGGAGGATGTAATCAAGGCCCGCAATTCGGCAATGCAGGTCCCCAGCGATGACATCAATGCCAAGATAAAGGCAGAGAACCAACTACAGCAGAGCCTTCGAAGTATTTTTGCGCTAGGGGAAGCTTATCCCGATCTAAAGGCAAATACCAATTTTCTTGACCTGCAGGAGAAACTAAACTTGATCGAAGAGAATCTGGAGCGAAGCCGCCGCTATTACAACGGGTCCGTTAGGGAAAACAACACCTATGGGGAAAGCATTCCGGGAGCCTTGTTTGCCGGTATGTTCAATTACCAACATTTCAATTTCTTTGAGGCAGAGGAGGCCGCAAGATCTAACGTTAAGGTAGATTTCTCTTAAACAGGCTTTAATGAAGTCCATGAAAAAAATCCTACTTCTACTAACCTTCCTTTGTGCTGCCGCAGGTAAATCGCAAGACGATCACTCCAGTGTCTTTCCACCAGATTTTACGGTTACCAATTACAAGGTAGACATCCAAATTAAAAAGGAAGGTTATTTTGATGTCGTGGAAAATTATGACGTCGACTTTAACGTCGGCAAGCATGGGATATACCGAAAAATACTGACCGAGTACGATTTAGTCGATTCTAGCGGGACAAGCACCAAAAGAAAAATCAAGATCGACCATATCGAAGTGCCGGGCCATAAATTTGATGCGCCCTTCAATTTTGTCCAAAAAATGGAGGATTATCTAACCCTAAAAATTGGGGACAAAGATATAACGCTTACGGGGCCGCAGCACTACGAAATTAGATATCGGGTCCACAATGCCTTCCTTTTCGGGAAGGACAAAATTCAATTTTACTGGAATATCAAACCCGACGGATGGGACACTTATTTTCAAAAAATAGATTTTACGATTCACGCGCCGGAAGGTATTGTCCTGAGCGAGGACAATTGCTTTGTGTACTCGGGCGGCCGGGGCAATTCTGAACGTACAGAGGATTTTAAACTTTTATACGATGGAAACACACTTTCTGGTGTTAGCAGGGACGGCTACGTATCACACGAAGGGCAGAGTGTCACCGTTCTTATAGATCTGCCATCGAATTCCGTTGCAGAAATTAAACCTTTTTGGCCATTCTGGGACAAATACGGGTGGGTATTCCTGTTAGGCATAATGATCGTGGCATTCTATCGGGTATGGAGAAAATTTGGCAAGGACAACCGTGTTATTGCAACAACGAGTTATTACCCGCCGGAGAATATGGATCCCGCCATGGTAGGTTTTCTTATCGATGATAAGCAAGATACCTCCGATCTTATCTCTTTAATCCCCTATTGGGGTTATAAGGGATTTTTAAGGATGGAGGAAATCCCGAAATCGGGGTTGTTCGGTAAAAAAGATACCAAACTTATCCAGCTTAAGCCACTGCCAGAGGGTTTACCTGCATATCAAGTTGAAATTTTCGAAGGACTGTTCGGCAAGGGAAGTGGTGATGATTCAACAGAAATCTTGATAAGTAGTTTAAAAAACAAGTTTTACAAAACCATTTCCAGTGCGGGATTGCAATTAAAAAAAGATGCCAGACCTTTTTATGAAGCCAAATCGGACAAGGTGCAAACAATTACCTATGTAGTCCTAATACTAGCAACGATCCTATTAGGTGCGATAGGACTATTTATGTGGGGACCATTGGCCCTGGTTGCCATTGTGATTACTTGCGTCGTCCTAATGTTCATGAACAAATTCATGATAAAAAAGAATCGTGAAGGCGATCGGGTTTTATCCGATCTAAAAGGCTTTAAACAATTCATTAAGGTCGCAGAAGTAAATAAACTGAAAATGCTGCTTCAAGACGACCCTGGGTATTTTGAAAGTACCATGGGGTACGCCCTGGCTTTTGGGTTGTTTGACAAGTGGGCGAAAAAATTTGAAAGCTTAAATTTGCCCCCACCCGACTGGTTTGTCGCAACAGGTACTTCTATGAACATGCACAGTTTTTCAAAATCGTTCGACAGTTCTTTTTCGGATATGAAATCCACCATGGTTAGTGCCCCTTCGAGCAGCAGTAGCTCCGGCGGTGGATCGTCAGGCGGTGGTTTTGGCGGCGGTGGTGGCGGAAGTTGGTAAGCTACCTCAAGAGCTAAGGTAAAAAGCTAAAAGAAAATAGAACATAGAGAATAGAATCTTAACTATTGGAGGTTCAAGTCTTGTCTCTAGTCTCCAATTTCCTACTGTACCCAATTAAAAATAATAACCCTTTCTATGTCTGGATGAAGGCTATGTTGAACGGGGCATGTCCTCGCGGTGTTTTCAAATATTTTTCTATGTTTATCGGAAATATCGGAAGGAAGTGTAAAGGTAATTTCGATTTTGGATATCCGTCTGGGATCTGCGGCCATATGCTTTGTAACCTCGGCAATTGCACCGGTCAGGTCAACCTCCAGACCTTTGGCCTTGATACCCATAACGGTAAACATACAGCTGGCCAATCCGGTCGCTACCGTATCCGTTGGCGAGAAAGCTTCCCCTTTACCATTATTATCAATTGGTGCATCGGTAATAAACTGGTTACCAGAGCGTAAATGTACGCAGGTAGTCCTAAGTCCACCATTATAAGTTACTTTTGACGTCGTCCCCATTTTCCTTTACTTCTTTGATGTGCATAGCATCGTACATCAGGATATAACACGCCGTATTGAAATATCCCGATGCCAAATCTTTGTGGTAGTCAAATTTATTTCCACTATACTCTGTCTTTCCAATGACCTTGGAAGCCTCAAAAAGGTTGTTCTTGTAGGCCAATTTCAACAAGGCGTCATACGTCACGTCAAATCCACGAATGGCGTAGCGATCAGGATCCATTCCAAATCGATTTCTGTAACTCCTTACAAATGAATCGTTAGACATTTCACGATCTACGGAAGGGTAGGTAAACCTGAGATTAGATAGGTGGACACTAGAAATCACATCATTGTCAAAAGCCTTATTTTTATTGGTCGTAAACATGCGCACCTTTACGTCCTCTGAAATAGAGGAATTGAGAATGGAACTTACGCTAGAAATTACTTTGAAATTACCCGTCTCCAAAAACACCCAGTTTTCAACGTCCTGGGACAACAGATCCGTAAATTTGGCGATATCCAAGGAGAGGTTTTCCTTCAACTGTACGGTTTTTGCACTTGGGAAACGCGATAGGATTTGAGCCTCCACCGGCTTGTTATTGTCATCGGCGATCACGATTATGTTTTGGTCGGTGTAAACACCACCCATATAGTCCAACATCTTGCTGCGCAAAACCATATCGGTGGGAATCGTAAAAAATACGTTACTCAAACTAATATCGCTATTGGAGGTTACCGGTGCAATTACCGGCACTTGATAATTGGCTGCACGGAAAGCAACCTCATCAAGGGATTTAGCATCCAGTGGCCCTATGATCGCACTAACGGAATTTAACCGTTCGTTCAAGAGGATCTCCTTGACCTTGGCGATGTCCAATTGGGTATCATAAGTACGTACGTCTACCGAGACCCCCAATTTCTTTATGGAGTCTAGCGCAATCAAAGCTCCGGTGTACAATCCCAAGCTCACCCTGGTACTTGTTCGGTTTACAATAGTTTCCACGGCGTTTTCCTTATTGGACAGGTCTATGTTGTTGGCGCGGAAAGGCAACAGAAAAACTAATTTTGGTCGGTTCAATATATCGATACTGTCGAGCAAATTTATTTTGTCCAGAATCAACGAATTCTTAACCTCCAAACCATCTTGTTTGGATTTTGGGATTTTTAAGACCATCCCCGCCTTTAAACCCGCCTTTAAATCCGGGTTTAACGCTATAAGTTGCGCATAGGTAACCCCCAGATTCCGGGTTAGGGAGTACTCGGTCTGCTTTGGTTTTACCTCGTAAAAAATAAAATTGTCCGTATTTACGGCCGTTGTATCCGCTTTTTTATTGGGAAGTCTAATGACCATCCCTTCTTGAAGTCCTCTTTGTTGTACCTCGGGATTAAGTGCTTTTACCTGTTCCTCGGTCACCCCCATTTTCTTTTCCAAACTGTAAAACGTCTGTTTAGGGGGCACCGTGTAGGAAGAGTACAACTGTATTTCTTGATCCTCTACGGTACTTCCCGGCAATTTGGGTAAATTTAGCTCTTGGCCAATGGATAGAATTTCCCCCATTTCGGGGTTTAAGGATTTAAGGCTATCTACCGAAATACCGTACTTATTGGCAATACTCCATCGAGTTTCTTTGGGCTGAACGGAATATTTTTCAAAATCATCTTCATCGATTACATTTTCTTCGGTACGTACCCGCAAATATTTGGGAATGGTGAGCACCATACCCTTTTTTAACTGCGTGGAATAAAGCTCCTTATTGTATCGTTTAATATCACCTTCCGTGATATGGTACCGTTGACCAATTCCATAGAGGGTTTCCTTTTTCTTTACCCTGTGTTTGGTAAAGCCAATGGGCTCTTCGTGTACGATGACCACATCGGGTTGCTTATTCGCCGCATCGGGCGAAGTGGGCTGGGGGCTAACTGTATTTACCGCACCTACAGGGATTACCAGAATAGTATTGGGTTGCAGCGCTTCACCCTGCTTCAGTTCTTTGTTATATTTTATGATATTGTATGGGGTAACCTTGTAGTGTTTGGCAACACTTTCCAAGGTCTCGCCTTCCTTTACCGCATGCGTTTGAAACTGCTGTTGGGCCAATGTCTTGCACCCGAACATCAGCAAGGCACAGGTTGCGAAGATTACTTTACAAAACAATTTATACATATTTATTCCCATTCTATGGTTGCAGGGGGTTTGGAGCTGATATCGTAAACAACCCTGTTGACTCCCCTTACCTTATTTATTATCTCGTTTGAGGTTTTCTGTAAAAACTCGTAGGGCAAATTAACCCAATCCGCTGTCATGCCGTCCGTACTTTCCACGGCCCGTAAAGCTACGCATTTTTCATAAGTACGCTCATCGCCCATGACCCCAACACTATTTACGGGCAAAAGCATGGCTCCGGCCTGCCAAACCTTGTCATAAAGTCCCCATTCTTTGAGGCCATCGATAAAAACCGCATCGACCTCTTGCAAAATGGCCACTTTTTCTGGAGTAATATCCCCAAGGATACGGATAGCCAACCCAGGCCCAGGAAAAGGATGTCGACCCAATAGTGCCGGTTCCATTTCCAAGCTGGCACCCACCCTTCTCACTTCGTCCTTAAAAAGCATTTTTAGTGGCTCTACAACCTTCAATTTCATAAAATCTGGCAACCCCCCCACGTTGTGATGGCTTTTAATAGTGGCCGACGGGCCACCCGTTGCCGAAACCGATTCAATGACATCGGGGTAAATTGTACCTTGGGCAAGCCATTTGGCGCCTTCTACCTTATGTGCCTCATCGTCAAAAACCTCTATAAAGACCCTGCCGATAGTCTTCCTTTTCTTCTCCGGGTCACTTTCCCCCGCCAAAGCGTTCAAAAAACGTGCCGAAGCGTCGACACCCTTTACATTTAGCCCCATGTGCTTGTATTGTTCCAGCACATCGTGGAACTCATTTTTCCGCAATAATCCATTGTTCACAAAAATACAATGCAAGTGCGTACCAATTGCCTTGTGCAGCAATTGGGCCGCCACACTGGAGTCGACTCCCCCAGAGAGGCCTAAAATAACCTTGTCGTCACCGATCTTCGCCTTCAATTCGGCCACGGTGGTTTCTACAAAGGAATCGGGTGTCCATGACTGTGCTACTCCAGCAATTTCAACGAGAAAGTTTTTCAATAATTGTTTGCCATCCGTGGTATGGTACACCTCTGGATGAAATTGTATGGCGTAGGTCTCCTCTCCTTCAATTTTAAAGGCTGCATTTTCCACATCATCGGTACTAGCCAGACGTACCGAACGATGCGGTAGGCTCTTGATCGTGTCGCTATGGCTCATCCACACCTGACTACCTACTGGAATATCCGCAAAAAACGGTTCGCCTTCCGCGATAAACGAAAGCTTGGCCCGGCCGTATTCCCTTGTGTTGGAAGACGCCACTTCGCCCCCGTGAAAATGGGCCAAATATTGGGCCCCGTAACATACCGCCAACAAAGGTTTTTTTCCCTTAATTTCACCGAGTTCGGGATGGGGGGCATCTTCTCCCCTTACGGAAAAAGGAGATCCCGAGAGTATTACAGCCTTGTACCCAGATAGGTCCTCGGGAAGGTTGTTATAAGGTTTTATTTCACAAAAAATATTGAGTTCCCTGACCCTTCTGGCGATGAGTTGTGTGTATTGGGAACCAAAATCTAAAATAAGGACATTGTTTTGCATGGGCAAAAATAGTACTTAATTGTAGATGTATAAAATCTGGACTACATATTAATTTAACAAAATCACAAGGCGCGACTAAATAGACAAAAGACCGCTTCGCTACAAGACAAAAGACGTAAAATTTTCATAACTATTTGTTTATGCGTATTTTACTTAAACCGGATGCGTTTAATATTGGGATTTACAAAGTAGCTAAAATGACTGCAAATTTAGGGTTATCAGTACAATAAAGGCAATCCGGAATTTTTTTTATGGGATTTTGGGCAACAACATATAAACAGTTTCCTGTAAATTTGCCATGGACATCTAAAAAACTACATCGTGAAGAAAATCATCAATACCCCAAATGCTCCCGCCCCTATCGGGCCTTATAACCAAGCGGTTTTAACTGGTAACACCCTTTACATTTCGGGACAAATTCCGTTGGATCCCGTTTCGGGCGACCTGATACAGGGGGATATCAAAAAAGAAACCAAACAATGTATGGAAAACCTCAAGGCTATCCTTACCGAGGCAAAATTGAATTTCGAAAACGTGGTAAAAGCCTCGATATTCGTAAAGGACATACGTCAGTTTAGCGAGGTTAATTCGGTGTATGGAAACTACTTTGATCCTAAAACGGCACCCGCTAGGGAAACCGTGGAAGTGGCCAATCTACCCAAATTTGTCAATGTGGAGATATCCATGATCGCCGTATTGGACAATTAGGTTTTACCGCCGTCGCAATACGCCTAACGATTTGCGCGTTCTTGCGTTGGGGGAACAGTATAAAGCAAATTACAAGGTGTCCTGATGGAATTCTACCAGGCCTTCGATGGGCCTTTGCCGTATCACTCCCAAAACCAGGTCATTTCTCTCGCATACGGTCGTGAGCTCGTCCCTTAAATAATGGGCTATACTCCCCACAAAATTGACGGGGACCTTGGTGGCGAGTTCAAACTGCATAATGTAATTGTTTACGAACTGCTGAAATCCCTTGTCTATAACCCCCCTACAGTAAGGATGGCTTTTGTTTTCTATCATAAAACGCGCAAAAGTTGCCAAATAGGTATTGGGATTGGGCTGTTTGTAGAGGTATTCTTTAATGACATCGGCATCCAAATCGTACTCCTTTGCAAATTTAAGGCTCAAATCCTGTGGCATTTTATGGAAATAATAATCCCGGATCAATTTTCGGCCAAAAAAGTTGCCACTACCGTCATCCATTAGAATATACCCAAGGGAAGTTACCTTTTGAAGAAGTTGATGCCCATCATAATAGCTACAATTGGATCCTGTTCCCAAAATACACACAATACTTTGGTGTCCTATTTTGGTGGTAGAGTAGATTGCGGCGTAGGTATCTTCCCGAACATCGGCCTTGGCTTTTGGGAAGTAATCCTTGAAAATGGCCTTTAGAAAACTTTTCATCCTATCCGTACCACATCCTGCACCATAAAAATACAATTGGGTAACCTTTTCCCGATTTTTTGACAATTCAAAATTATTTGCCAATCGGTCCTCGATGACCTCACGGGTCAATACTTCCGGACTAAGCCCCAAAGTCTGTGTCAAGAACAATTGTTTTCCGTTTTCATCCAGTGCAATCCAATCCGATTTTGTAGCACCGCTATCTACGATCAATATCATACCTAATTATTTTTACATTTAGAATCAAGATCTCTTCGCTATCAAAAAGCCCCGAACCCAACTTACCGATAAGCGTTTATTTTAAAAGAAGAATCAATATTAAACAAAAGATTCCTGAAAATAAGCAAAAATATTACTCACTTTCAGGAATCTTTTGTTTAATTGGCCCAATTTTCTATAAAGTAGAAATATATTCGGCCAAATCTACCAATTTATTGGAATACCCTGTTTCGTTATCGTACCAGGATATCAATTTAAAGAATTTGGAGTTAAGCTCGATACCAGCGCCGGCGTCAAAGACACTTGTTCTAACGTCGCCTACAAAATCCTGTGAAACCACTGCTTCTTCGGTATAGCCCAAAATATCTTTTAATTCCCCTTCAGAAGCTGCTTCCTTCATTGTTTTCTTAATATCCTCATACGAGGTTTCCTTGGACAATTTAACGGTCAAGTCAACCACGGATACGTCAGAAGTCGGTACCCTAAACGCCATTCCGGTAAGTTTGCCTTTTAGCTCAGGGATTACTTTGGTAACGGCAACGGCCGCACCGGTAGAGGCCGGGATAATGTTTAACATGGCTCCCCTACCTCCACGCCAATCCTTTTTGGAAGGTCCGTCTACGGTCATCTGTGTTGCGGTAGTGGCGTGCACCGTAGTCATCAAGGCTTCGTCTATCCCGTAAGTATCGTTCAATACTTTGGCCAATGGTGCCAAACAGTTGGTGGTACACGAGGCATTGGAAACAATCTTATCGGATGTTTTGACATCCTTATGGTTAACTCCCATAACGAACATGGGGACATCCTTGGAAGGGGCGGAAATCACAACTTTTTTGGCACCGCCTTCAATATGGTATTGGGCGGTCTCCATGGTCGTAAAAATACCGGTACATTCTGCCACGATATCGGCACCCACCTCGTCCCACTTTAAATTTTTGGGATCCCTTTCGGCAGTTATCCTAACGGTTTTTCCATTGACAACCAAGTTGCCGTCCTTTACCGCAACCGTCCCGTCGAATTTTCCATGCACAGAATCGTACTCCAATAGATATGCAAGGTGTTCTACATCCAACAAATCATTGATGGCCACTACTTCCACATTTTCCCTTTTCACGGTTGCCCTGAAAACCAGTCTTCCTATTCTACCGAATCCGTTGATTCCTATTCTTACTTTTGACATTTTCTTAGTATTTATTTGATTAAATTATGTAGTCATGATTTCAGAAACCCGTATGAGTTCCTTATCTATTTTTGTATGTCCTTTTATGGCCTTGCTTATAGGGGTAAGGATTATGTTGTTGTCCTGGATTCCTACCATAAGATTGGTCTTTCCTTCCAAGAGTGCCTCCACCGCCCTAACACCCATTCTACTGGCCAAAACGCGATCAAAGCACGAGGGCGGACCACCGCGCTGCAAATGCCCCAACACCGATACCCGAACGTCGTAGATCGGCAGATGTTCCTCTACGTATTCCTTAAGTTCAAAAACATTTCTTCCGGTTTTATCCCCTTCTGCCACTACCACGATACTGGAAGACTTACCGGATGCCTTACTTCGTTTTAGGGATTCCAACAAACGCTCCAATCCCAGATTTTCCTCTGGAATTAAAATTTCCTCTGCTCCCGCCCCGACCCCGGCGTTCAGAGCAATATGGCCTACGTCTCGCCCCATTACCTCTACAAAGAAAAGCCGATTGTGGGAACTTGCTGTATCCCTGATCTTGTCTATTACCTCTACGACCGTATTCAACGCGGTATCGAAACCTACGGTAGAGCTCGTTCCAAAAATATCGTTGTCGATAGTCCCAGGAATACCAATAATGGGTATATCAAACTCCTTGTTAAAGATCAGAGCTCCGTTAAAGCTTCCGTCACCACCGATAACTACAAAAGCGTCTATTCCGGCGGCCTTTAAATTATCATACGCCTTTTGGCGACCTTCCTTGGTTCTGAATTCCGCGCACCTTGCCGACTTGAGTATGGTGCCTCCCTTGTTGATAATATTGTTTACGCTACGGGCATCCATGGCCTTAAAATCGCCATCTATCATCCCCTCGTACCCCCTGTATATACCGACACATTCCACTTTCAAATAAGCGCACGTGCGAACTACGGCCCTTATAGCCGCGTTCATTCCCGGAGCATCACCTCCAGAGGTGATAACTCCTATTTTTTTTATTTTTGAAGCCATTAAAATTTTAAATGCGCAAAATTAACAAACTTATTCCAATTTTATGGTCGATCGACATTCTATTTTACGGCAAATCGACTATCTCTAACGTTTTCGTTAACAAATAGCGTCAATCTTAACAAAAAATTCAAAAAATTAGGATATTTCCTCATTTTTTTAAATTGGCACCTTTCGTTTGGAATTGAATCAGACTATCCCTCCCCATAGTAGTTTCGGGGCGAGGTTCCGGAGGCGGCATTTCGTCTTTGGATTTATCCCTGCCCAACACCTTGTTCAAAAGTTCCTTAAAGGTATTAAAATCTACTTCATATGAAAGACCAATTCCTTGGGTGTATCCCTGACTATCGGTAAGAAACTGTTCCATTTCATTTTCACGGTTAAATATTTTTGCCCGCAGCGTACCGTCCTCGTTTAACATTACCTGTACCTCCACGTCTCCCGCCACTACCGTTTCGCTCACGCCCCCCACGGGCACACCCAACCTGCCGTTGAACAAAATCTTGTCGCTGATACGGGTAGAAACAGTGACCCCTATCCTATCCTCGGTGAGCACGTCGGCATTCTTACCGTAAAGTCCCTGTTCATAGGTAAGTCCTAAATCGAACTTATCATTATTGGCCCCCAGAACCTGGTTCAATAGGCCCGACGCGCTTTGGATAAGGTTCCCGGTCACCGTTTGCTGGTTAATGCTCGTTTCGGCATTGGCAAAAGTCCCTTGTGCCAAAAGAAAGAAGGCGTTTCGTTCTTCCACCAACGGATCCTGAAGCCTGTACATCAGTTCCGACTTCACTACCGAATTGACACCTGGGAAGCTAATATCGAACGCTATGGTAGGGTGCTCCAATTCCCCGTTGAGCTTCACCCCTACCTCGGTCGGTATCCTACGGGTATACCCGGAATTGTCTAATAACGGGGCCGGATTCGCATTTAGGGAATAAATAGCCTCCATGTTTAACTCTGCGGCCAACGGTGGGCCCTGCCAAGAGATGGTGCCCCCCGGTTTTACCCTAAAGGTCTTATCGAGAATCCCTCCAAATTTATACCGGAACTGTCCCGTGACCACCGCAAAATCCCCGTACATATTAAACTTGCCGTTGGTGTTGATCTCGATGAGCAGAATTCCCTCCCCGGTTCCCTTCAGATAGCTCCCTGTCTTTGGATCCACAACGATTTCTACCTCCGCATCCGGGGTGATATCCAGATCAAACTCTAGTTCTAAACCTTCGTACTTCTTGAGTTTTCTTTGCTCTTCATAGGTCTCTACGTTTTTCTTTTCGATGAAATTTATAAAGGAATAATCCCCTACACTGGCAACATCGCTTATGGGGATCTTAAGGGAGGTACCCTTTGCAGTAGACCCGTCGACCTTAATGGTCAAGGCCTGCGTAGGCCCGTAAATTTTCCCCGTGCCGTTTAGGAAGCCGCTTCCGTAGTACAGATCATCCTCATCATATTCCGTATTTAGTATCAAAAGCCGATCGTTGTTGGTATCCACATTCAGGTCCAAGTACCAATCCTTAAAGAACTTATGCCGTATATCCCCATCGATGGTGGCCTTGGTGTTTTCGGCTACATCGGTAAGCCGTACGTTGTCAAAATGAAAAGTTTGGTCGTGGAGTTCTACCTTGGAATTGGGTGCAAAACTGTAGTCTACGTTCAGGTATGGAATGCCGATACCCGCATTGTTCAACGTTAAATCCCCGTCGATATCGGGATTATCGATCTCTCCAGTTATCTTTACGCTGCCGTTGAGCCCTCCCCGGATATGGGAAATTACGCCATCTCCCAAGGGGTTAAAGGGTTCCAGGTTAAAATCCCTAAAATTTGCGATGAGATTGGCTACGGGCATATCCCCATTTGTCAAAAGATTTCCCAATATTCCAAATTTTTCCTCGCCCTGGTCGATCAATTGCGAATTGACCACGAAATTGGTCAAGTCCTTGTTGCCAACGATACCGATCGCCAGATCTCCCATGGTAATATCATTTACGGAAAATTCGGAGATATTCAGATTAGACGACGGCAGATAAACATTGTCCTTTTGGAGTACGTTGAGGATTCCGTTTACTTCTCCATCCAGTTTTAGGCTATCGATACTAGGGGTAATTTTGTTAAGCGAGACAATTTTAAACTGTAGCTGTAAATCTTTATAGGTAGAATCTGCCAATTGCCCCTTAAGCCTTATTTGTTCATCTTCGCCATTGTTCATAACCACCTCCTGTATGGTGATGCTATCTAAAGTCCTATTAAATACAACCTTGTTTTTGGTGTTGTTATCCTTATTTAAGATCCATTTGTTGCCCTTAAAGTTTACATCCGAGGTTTTTAGACCTATGACGGATTTGTTGTCCTTATTAAAAGTGTGGTAAAAATTAAGGTTGTAGCTGTCATTATAACCCCTGCCACCCTTAAATTCCGTCCTAAAAAACAAGGTGTCCGCAATGGTGGTATTGATCAATTTAAAGTCTTTCATGTCATAATAATGGGTCTTCATATCATCGACCGAGACAAAGGTGTTAAACAGTGGATTCTTGTTGTCGACCTTTACGTCTATATTGTCCATGGTATTTCCATACGCCTCTATCTGGGGAGATTTGAACGTGAGTTTAAAATCCCCTTCATCTGCCACTATATTTCCCCTAATAAAAGTATTGGGATCAAATTTCACTTCGGGGAAAAGTACGCCTACTATCTTATTGTAGATTTCGAACCTAAAGTCCAGTTGCTGGCCGGGGGCAATTTTAAAAGGTTTATAATTGGTGTATATACTACCGATGGAGTTCTGTACCAGTTTGCCAAGTTCCTCGACCTTAAATTTCCCTTTCATATAACCCGTTATAATATCCGGGGAATTTATATCGATGGTGCGGATCGTGTCTTCATCAAATGAAGAGGAAATTTTAAAGTCATCAAAATAATACGTATCGTTTTTGTTTTGGTAGATGGTTTTGGAAAACTTTAGGTTTCCCACCAGATTGTCCAAGGAGTTCCCGGCTATATCCATATTAACATTGCCCTTGAATATGGAAATACTGTCATTGATGAAATTTAGTTTTCTAAGATCGGCGTAATCAACGGAAGCGATGAAGTTAAAATTATTCCTTCCTTGTCCGAAATCGGCCAATCCTTTAAAATTGAATTTGAAATTTTCGTCATTGCTCACCAAAGACCCATCGAACAATTCTTCTTTAAGGATTCCCGAAACCTTGGTATCGTGGTATTCGTAGTCATTATAACTCAGGGAATAAATTTGTCCTATCACCTCGGTATTGAGGTTTTCCTGCTTAAAACCCTGACCGTCCACATTGATGTCCATATTTGTCTTGCCCAATTTTTCACTATCAAAATAGGCTCCCAGATCAAAATCGATAAGAGAGACAAAACCCTTGTACGAAGCGTTGTCGATATCATCTACGTCGGTCAGTTCCATATCGGCGTAGCTGCTACCTACCGCCGTATTGATATTTATTTTGGCCTGTATGGCTTTTTTGGTAATCTTGCTTTCGCCCCTAATAGTAAACTGCCCGAATTTTTGAAAGGAGGAGGGCAAGGTTTTTCCCAAAATGTTGGGCAATAGGGCCCTAAGCTCGTAATAGCTCGAGGTAATATTTTTAATTGTTGCATCTAGGGCAAAATCCTCATCCCTTTCAAAGAGATTCTTAAAGTTAAAATCACCCCTTATTCCAGTATTGTCGGATTGCAGGAATAGATTAGTTGTATTTAAATCGTTCAACACTCCGTTGATGTTCGTGGTAAAGGAGATTTTCTTCCCATCCCCGAACTGGTCGTAAAGCTTGTTTACCTCATCTAGGGACACCTCGGAATCCTCGAAGTTTGCAACGAGGTTTACCTTGTTCAGAAAGTCTGCAAAATCCTTTCTTTCGTAATTGAAGACTAGGTTACCTTGGAGGTCGGACTCGGGGGTCCGAACCTGTAAGGAATCGAACCGCATTTGCTGCCTTGTATATTTGAACTCGGTCGATAGTTTGTTCAGTTTCAAATTCCTTTTACTGAGCAGGGACATCTCCTTTATTTCGGTCGTTACCTCGGGGCCCAAAATTAAGAAGTCCTTGGCGCTGATGTTCAAATCCGTAAATTTTAGTTGCTCTTGGGTCTCCCTATTCTCATCTATTAATTTAAACTTGCTATTAGAAATGTTTACGTTGGCAGAAGAAAAGTAAAATGGCGGAGTGCCCGGTTTTCTGGGCAAAGTATCGCTAAGCTTGTCAATAAAAACCTCCAAATTGCTCCGGTCGTCGTCCAGGTATGTTTTTAGCTTAAAATTGAGTCGATCCATATCGATATCCCCAAACTCCAACTTACCGTTCGCCATATTCCTAAGATTTAAAATAGATGTAGAGAGACGTTGAATGTAAAACAAGGTATCCTTTTGATAATCTTCCACGTAAATCCCATGCAGGGAAGCATCCCACGTAATGAGGGAAATCTTAAGTCTATCTATGCCGATATGGGTGCCGAAAGTCGCGTTAAGGTTGTCCGTAACATACGCGGCAAAACGGGTCTGTACAATGGGCAAGGACAAAACAATGGTTCCCAAAACACAGACCAGCAGGATTCCCAGCAATGTTCTAACCAATATTTTTCTTAATTTTTTGATAGGACTTTATGTTTTACCTTTGTTACATCCAATTTTTTTCCCAGTGGAGTATAAAAATATTTACATTCTTGCCATAGAATCTTCTTGCGACGACACGTCGGCTGCCGTGCTCTGTAACAACACAAAACTTAGCAACGTGGTGGCCGCACAAAAAATACACGAGGAATATGGAGGGGTGGTTCCCGAACTTGCCTCTAGGGCGCACCAACAAAATATTGTACCCGTAGTGCACCAAGCTTTGGCCAAGGCAAATATCGACAAAAAACAGTTATCCGCCATAGCTTTTACGAGGGGACCTGGTCTAATGGGGTCGCTATTGGTAGGAACCTCCTTTGCCAAGTCCATGGCGTTGGGACTGGATGTCCCCTTAATCGAAGTCAACCATATGCAGGCACATATCCTGGCGCATTTTATAAAGGACGAAAACAACCTCCCACCGTCCTTCCCTTTTTTGGCCATGACTATAAGTGGGGGGCATACCCAGATCGTTGTTGTAAGGGACTATTTTGATATGGAAATTTTGGGAGAAACCCTGGATGACGCCGTGGGGGAAGCATTTGATAAAAGTGCCAAAATCTTGGGACTACCCTATCCCGGCGGACCGTTGGTAGACAAATATGCGCAATTGGGGAACCCCAAAGCCTTTTCGTTCCCGAAGCCCAAGGTAGGTGGACTAAACTTTAGTTTTAGCGGACTAAAGACCAGTATCCTCTATTTTGTCCAAAAAATGACCAAGGACGATCCAAATTTCGTGTCGGAGCATCTAAACGACCTATGTGCTTCCATCCAATATACGATCATCAACATTTTAATGGACAAGCTCAAAAAGGCCACCAAACAAACGGGTATCAAGGATATTGCCATAGGGGGAGGGGTTTCGGCCAATTCGGGCATTCGAAAAGCCTTGAAGGATGGGGAGAAAAAGTACGGTTGGACCACCCATATTCCCAAATTTGAGTATTGTACGGACAACGCGGCCATGATCGGGATCGTAGGTTACCTAAAATATAAGCAGGGAATCTTTACGGACCAAGGGGTTACGGCCAAGGCGCGGTACGTTATTTAGTGTCCGCCTATAAAGTCCGACAACCGCGTTACGCTACAAGAACCAAGACCAAATTATGAAAACCGTTTTACCCTATCTAATTGCCCTTGTATTTGTGGTGGCGGATTTTGGCCTCCATATGTCCAAACACTCGGACAGTATGCTCAACGAGCGCAACCACGTTATCTCCAATGCTTTTCTCACATCCCAAATAAACTATCACAAGGAACTGCCCCCATTTGCCAGAAGACCGTTGACTACCTGGCTCATTGAGTCTGCTGCCAAGACTTTCTCAATACGTCTGGGTGTCGCCTTTATTTGGGTCAATTTTACCTTGGTCTTTTGCAGTGGGATTTTACTTTTTTTCCTATCCCAAAAGTTGTCCATATCGTATGATGGCAACATTGGGAGCAAAGTAAGTCCCCCGGAGGGGGAGAACTGTTCTTATTGGTTCAGTATAGGCAACATGGTCATCTATTTTGTTGGATTTTCTATTCTTTTTGCCTTTTTTACGCCCTTGTTCAGCTATGATGAGCCGTTGCAATACACCCTGATATTTGCCAGTTTCCTGGCCCTTTCCCATAGAAAATGGGTCCTAAACGTTATCTGCTTCACCTTGGCCCTTGTGGCAAGGGAAACCACTGTAATTCTAGTACCGGCGTTGGTATTCTTTTTTATTGACACCAGCAGGAAATCCATTTTTCCGATATCGCCGGAGTTCAGGAAAAAGCTGGCCTTTATACTTTTGCCCGTGGTTCTCTATGTTCTTTTTTTGGTTTTTTACCTCTGGAAAATGAACTTGTGGCACGGCACAAGTACCGAAATGACGGATCGGATTTCTTGCTTTGCCAGTAATTTTAATGACCAGAAAAGTGCCATGGAATCCCTTTCATCCCTATTTCTTGTCCTCGGGTTACCCCTATATTTTCTCGTGGCAACCTTGGGAAGAAAAGAAATGAACCCAGCTTATAAAAAATATATCAACGCATTTTGGCTGACCTTTGCAATTAACACCCCCATCGTTTTCCTCACTACCTTTGCCCGGGAATCCCGCCTCTTTGCCCTGCCCCTGTTCTTCTTGTGGCCCATTTTTCTTCAGATCTTTAAAAGGGAATTCGGGCTTTTGTTCTCATATCGTTTGTATGGCCCGTGTTTTATGAAATGGCAAAACGCGGTAGGGCTTTTGGTTTTCGGATTCATTAACTACTTGATTGCGTTTAAAGCCTACGATTCTGACTATACACAAGGACCTACCCCCTATTATAACTGGTATTTTTTCTTGTTGCTAATGATAATTACGGTACATTTTATATTGAATGGGTTTTTGGAGAGACATCCTGAGAATAAAGATCAATGGTACTAGTTCTAATTCAAAATAGTGATGTTAAGGTAATTTGTTTAAACGAAGTAAAGGTCCTTATCCGCAGAATAGTGGACGAAAGCTCCGAGAACAGGAGCGAAGGAACGTAGCGACGCGGAGTTTCGGCAACGGTTTTTCGACCCAGTTGTCGAAAAAATTCATCGGAGAAGGCGCCTTTTTCTTTGTTTCGTTTCTTTTGGGCGAGCAAAAGAAATGAAAGGCGGACCCAATGTTTTTCATAACTTATACAGAAACTAAGGAAATCAACACAAATTTAAACTAGAGGCCATTTAATCCGGAGGCAAGACATTGAAAATGTCCAAAAATTGTAACAAGATTGGTCTTCTTGCGACGAATCGTTGTAATTGTAATGCCAAACCATGACCAAAAAGACCATTGTCTTAACCGGGTTTATTGCACTCAAATTTGTCCTGCACTACGCCATGCTCAATCCCGACTATGAACTGCACAGGGATGAGTTTCTGTATCTGGACCAGGCCAATCATTTGGCATGGGGCTATTTATCCGTTCCCCCGTTCACCTCCTGGATTTCCAGTATTGTTCAATTTTTGGGCAATTCGGTATTCTGGATCAAATTTTTTCCGGCTTTGTTCGGTGCGTTGACTCTGGTGGTCGTTTGGAAAGCCATTGAGGAACTGAAGGGGAATCTATTTGCCCTGATCCTGGGGGCCACTTGTGTACTGTTCTCGGCCATCCTAAAGTTGAATTTCCTCTACCAGCCAAATTCCTTCGATGTTTTGGCCTGGACTGCCCTTTATTTTGTGCTTATCAAATATATAAACACGGAAAAATCTATATGGCTCTATATCGGGGCCCTAGTGTTTGCCATCGGTTTTTTGAACAAGTACAACATTCTTTTTCTAATCCTGGGACTTTTCCCAGCGCTATTGCTCTTCGGGCCACGCAAAATGTTCCTCAAAAAAGAATTTTACCTTTCTATACTGTTGGTACTGCTGTTGATATTGCCAAATCTAGTATGGCAGTACCAGAACAACCTACCCGTTGTTCATCATCTCAAGGAACTTACGGAAAGGCAACTGGTTCACAACAACCGATGGGATTTCTTGGTATCCCAAATATTCGATTTTGTCGGTTCGTTTTTTGTAATAATTGCGGGACTTTATGCCCTTTTGTTTTACCCGCCTATTAAAAAATATAAGTTCTTCCTCGCCACGATGGTCTTTACGCTTCTGATCTTTGTCTATTTTAGGGCCAAGGGTTATTACGGCATTGGCCTCCATCCCATCTACGTTGCTTTTGGATCCGTATTTGTCGCCCACCTACTAAGCAAGGGATGGAAATTGTATTTACGGCCCGTGGCGATCCTTATTCCCGTTGGGTTTTTTCTGCTGCTGTTTAATGTTTTCTTTTCGAACAAAAGTCCCGATTATATCCTAGAAAATGCCGAGAGATTTAAGAGGCTCGGACAACTTCGCTGGGAAGATGGCGAGGACCATTCGCTACCGCAGGATTACGCCGATATGTTGGGCTGGAAGGAATTGGCGCGTAAGATCGATTCTATTTGCGAGGGGATTCCCGATTTGGAAAGCACCTTGATCCTTTGTGATAACTACGGGGAGGCCGGCGCCATAAATTACTATACGACGAACCCCAAGATCAAGGCGGTTTCCTTTAGTGCGGATTACGTCAACTGGTTCGACCTGCGTAAGCCTATCCAAACGTTTATAAGGGTCAAGGAACAGGAAGACAGGAAGGAAGAATTCGACAAAACCAAGCCCTATTTTGAAAGCGGATATATGGCCGACTCCATATCAAATCCCTTGGCCAGGGAATACGGAACCACCATATTTGTTTTCAAAGGCCCCAAGATCGATGTGGTAAAGCGGATAAGACAGGAGATTGGGGAGGTGAAAGGAAGTGAATAATCGATTGATTGTGATGCCATTAACCCTAAATGTATATCTTTGCTGAAATAGAAGCGAGCAAGACGGAGATATTTCCTAATTTGATTTTTATTGGCATGTCCCGGATGTAGTTCAACGAATATTTAGTTAAGGAGGTAATTAATTTAAATGCCAAGCGTTAACGCATAAGATCCCTATATGTAAAATGATGCATTTCACTCGGCCCCTACCTCTTTATTTTCTATTTCTAAAAATGTTCTTAATACTAGGCTGCACCTCGGATGCGGATCTTTTACAAAACACGATCTCGGTTTTGGAAAAATCGCAATTAGAAACACAGCAATCGGAGAAGGAACCGGAAGCTTCTTTAGAGGTGGCAGAAGAAAATCCAGTGCCGGAAACTGAAACTTCTAAGCCACTAAATGCCAAAGTAATTAGTACCGTTGCTGAACTTATTGAAAATCTGAAATCTGGTGCCAATTTGTATTTGGAAGCGGGAGACTATAAACTAACTTCCACCCAATATTTAACCGACCTTTCCAATGTTACGGTAACCGGGGCTGACGGAGCAGTGATAATGGGTGATTTAATAACATTGTTACAATTTAGGGGAGAAGCAAAAAATATTGAATTTAGAAATGTGGGGTTTAATTCGACATCTACTTCCAAAACTGAAACTGGAGGCGGTATTGTTTATTTTAGCCAAACAACTGCTGAGAATATTCTATTTGATAATTGTAGTTTTACCTGTCCCGAACTGAACGCAAATGGATTAAAATTTGTGTCCGAGGGCTCTGCGAGGTCTAAAAATATAACTATTATTAACTGTGTGTTCTTGAATATTGGCAGGATGGGTTTTGAAACTCAAAATCATACTTACGATGGAATTGCAAGAATAACGGATGTGAAAGTTACAGACTGTGAATTTCAAAGATTAGGACTTCAATCCCCATATGGTATGGCAGTAAGTTTGAGTGGAATAGGAAAAAGCGCCCAGATTTCTAAAAATACAATTGTGGATGCCAAAGACCGAGGAATTGAAAACGTGGGCTGGAGTAATATAAAAATTGCAGATAATACATTTTCATCACCCAGTACCGCATATGCGCCTATTACGTGTTCAAAAGATAAGGTTGGAGGGCCTCAATATATCTTAGATGTTATAATAAGTGGAAATAATGGAACGATTTTAGGAAAGGAAGACCACCTGCTTGAAATCAGCGATTGTAATGGATTAAAATTTTTAGACAATAATTTTAATACTGATGCCATGCATTTGGTACACACAATCAACTCAGAATTTAACAGCAATACTCATTATTCCGATGGTGGAATTGGTATTTATATTGAATTAAACTCTAATGATAATACTTTTAAGGGGAACAAATTTGTTTCAACGGCAGATAACGCAACAACAGTTGTAATTTTTGTTGGCTCTGCTGGAAACATTTTCCAAAATAATATTCTTCTAGCTGAGGGGAATGATAGTGGGACCTTTAATGATGTAGATGGCGGGAACACGAATCTAGACGTTAATTAAAAGGAGACGATTAATATTCTTAAGTACTGCCAAAATTATTTTTAATTTTCACCAATTTTTTGATGATGATTTTGCCAGCGAAAATCAAGCCAAAATACAGGTACCTTTTCCATAAACGTTTTGGTTCGTTAATCAACCTGATTAACCATTCCAAACCAATATTGATCCAAAATTGATTAGGTCGGTTAACCGTACCCGAATAAAAGTCAAAAACCGCTCCTATGCAACAGGTGATTTGAGCATCAATTAAGCCAAGATTTTTATAAGACCATTTTTCTTGCTTTGGTGCTGTCATTCCTATAAAAAGGACATCCGGTCGGAAATCATTTACTTCTTTCAACATTTTCCTATTGTCCTCTTTAGAAAAAGAGGATTTAAAAGGAGGCGAATATAAACCAACTCGAATTTGAGGGTAATCCGAGAAATTTTTTTTTTGGATTTTTTTGAGTGTTTGTTCTGATGCACCTAAATAGAAACAACTTCCTTTCGTTACATTTAGGTATTGAAGCAGGTATTGGTGGCAATCTGCTCCCGCTATTTTTGAAATCTTCTTACCCTTAAGAAATCTTAGTGCCCATACAATACCAATTCCATCGGGAAGCAAAATATCTGCCTTGACGAGAGATTCTTTAAAAAGTTGATCCTTTTCAGCAATACAATAAGAGTATTGATTTATTGTATTAACCAAAACTTTTCCTAGCTTGGGAAGTTTTGCAAGTTGATCATCAAATAGTTGGTATTCAAAAAATGATCTGGTTCTTATTTTATTCGAATTTTTCACAGTCTTAATGATGATGAAATGGTTCTTGTAGTAAAATTCATAGTGCATCAAGTTTTGATTTTTTTAGTCAACCAATTTCATTATCTGTTAATTTGCTTTTGAAAATTAACTCGAGATACAGTTCTTCAAAATATTTTCAAGATTGATTTCAAATTGGTCAAGGGTAAATTTTTCATCAAACCTATTTTTTCCTTGTTCACCCATTTCGGAACACATCTCGGGATCTAAAATAAGCATCTCTAGCTTATTAGCTAGTTCTTTTGAATTTTGCTTTGGAATTAGAAATCCTGTTACTTCGTTATCTACTATTTCAGGTATTCCACCTTCGTTCGTTGCAACTATTGGAAGGGCGTATTGCATTGCTTCTAGTAGGACCAGAGGAAAACAATCATTCAAAGTAGGTAAAGTGAAAATATTCGATTCTTTGAGTAGGCTTGATTTCTCCTCACCAATTTTCTGACCGTGGATTGTGATGTGATTTGAAAGCTTTTTATCCTTTATACAGCTTGCCAACTCTACTTCTGCAATATCTGCCCATGATCCAACAAAATGGCATTCAAAATCTACATTTCGCATATAGAGAATTTCACAAGCCTCCAATAGTACCCATACTCCTTTCTCCTTAATCATGTTGGATAGAAATATAATTTTAGGTCGCTTAGAATTATTTGGTATGTTGCGAACGGAAATTGTATTGTGGGTAATGGTAGGAATCCCATTGTGGCAATAATATACATCTTTGGCCTCTACGTATCTTTTTATATCGCTATATAAAAACTTTGAAGTAAGAATGCTTCGGGTATTCTTAAAGGCAACTTTATAAAGTAGACTATCAATAAATCTGTGTGGAGAATCTGAAACACCCTTATTGTGAAAATGATAAACAATTTTTTGGCGAAACAATTTTAATAAGAACACGATCAACATCTCTTTATAAAATGCAGCCCCTTTGGTATTAAGGGTCATATAACAAAGGTCGTTTCGGGAAGTTAAGAGTTGATAAATCACCTTAAGGTATAAGGCTATAAATCGAAAAAATTTACTGAATATCCCTTTTCCTGTATCGGTTAATTTTCGGGAGGTTTGTAAATTAATATAATTACATTCAAATGAACTATTCAATCTTTCACTTTGGGAAATAAACTTACCCATCATGGCCGCACCATGAATCGGTGGCGGCAAGTGTATTATAAACAAGACTTTAGCTTTATCCATTAATTATTTTCTTCCAGAAGCCCGGCGTTGGGAAGGTATTTAAATTTACCGTTACCAGAAATTAATTTAAGAATCTCTTCCAAATCCTTCCATAGGTTAAATTTTTCAATTTCCCAAGAATGTCCCCATAAGTGAAAACAACCACCATAATCATCAATTTGCCTCAAATAAAAATCAACCATTTTAAATAGGTCTGCTCTTGTTCCTGAATGGGCGTAAAGCCAAATAGAGTTAAATTTAAATTGCTTTAATAAATGTTTAAAATAAGTGGAATGATCGTGTTTATAAAGCTGTAAAGTAGTAGGCAATAAGCTATTTGAATTTAGGCCCGTAGTGCTTAATAACTCGGTAGTTCTGAGTAATTTGAAACCTGAATTTAAAGCATATTCCATAGCGGGTTTATTAAATACCCCTCCAGGGAAGCAGAAAGAAAGTGGCTTAATATCTAAAAACTCTTCTAACCATATATAGCAGCCTAAAATTTCTCGTTCAAAAAGATCGTTTGATGTTGAACGAATTCGAACATGATTCAAAGTATGCCCGCCAATCTCAAATTGTTGGGAAATATCAGAGATAGCATCTTCTTTCATTACCTCATACTCATCATTTCTTTTAGGTACATAAAAAGTTCCGGCCATATTATACTTGTGAAGTAATTCCGCAATTCTATTATCTGCAGGATAGCCATCATCCCAGCTTGTTGTAATTATTTTCATATTGGTTGTCCGTTAAAAGTGGCTTTCCCATTTAAAGTAACCAAATGGCAAGTGCTCAACCCCAATTTCTGTTTGGGAATAAAGTTAAAATAAGCCATTTACTAATTTTTGCTCTTAGTCAAAAATTCAAAACACTCTAAAAGTCCATTAACCATTTTCTCTATTGGAAATGTATTTTCAACAGCGTATTTCAAATTTTGATGAAATTCTTCTTGTATCTTTCTATTTTTAAGGTAGTCGATAACTTTTATCGCCATCGTTTCTAGGGTATGGCTCTCTAAAAGAAATCCTGTTTTGTTATGAATTACATATTCCACCTCAGGACTATGCGCTGGATAGCCATTTTTCGTTTGAAACGAAAGTACGGGACAACAGAAACAAAAAGCATGATTAACAGACAATCCTAAATAACCAGGATTTATCATCAAATCATTTACAAATAGAATTTGTCCCGTGGCAAAGTAGTCATGAATTGCTCCATGAAAATAAAAATCATTTTTATCAAAATTTCTATTGACCCGAGTCCTTATTTTTGATAGCACCTCGCCCTCCCCTACAAAGTGAATTCCCACCGCGATGTTACAATTTAATAGCAAGTATTCATAAAGATCAACAAGCAAATCTGGCCTTTTCGATGGCAACATTCGTCCAATAAAAACAAGATTAAAATCATGTTTTATGCCAAGCCTTTGCTTTATATTGGTTCTTCCTTCCTGTTCCAACTCTATTCTTATACGTGATAGGGCATTTGTATCTAAAGTGTTTTGAGCCACAAAAACCGAATTCCTATCGAGATAAGGCAAAATTACATCTTTGTCAAATTGACTATAAACTATATTAGCATCAACCAACTTCATTAAAAAAAGCCTGTATTTATCGATTAATTTATTCTTCGGATTAAAACCGGTTTTTCTATTATATCCATGTGACCAGAATGCAAACTTAATATTAAATGCCTTACTTAAATATATGATTACAGGAAGGTTAAGCATACCAATAGCTAAATCGCAAAAAACGACATCTGGTTTAATCTTTAAAATTTCTTTTATAGGAAATAGAAGTACTTTTGTCTCTCCTTTGGCATACTGAAAAGAATTAATTGGCTTAGCATAACTGGCGTTTACAGTTTTTATTCCTGAATTATTCTTTCCATATAATAATTTAAAGTCTATGTGTTTTTGTAAATAATCAAAAATCGGTTTACGGTAACTAGTAAATACTCTTTCTATGATAACCAACTTTGTCATTTTTAAATATTAAAAATTATTCACATTAAGTAGCTTTATAACCTAAACCAGATTTGATAGAAACTTCTATTTAGTTGAAAGCTGTTGGAATCTTCAATAATATGGACGATGATTCGGTAGCTTATTTATGAAGTTTATAAATCAATCTAAAAAGTTGATTCTTTATAGGCCTTGAATCAAAAACATTTTATAAATATTAATTATATGTAAAATTATCTCACTTTTGAATATTCATGAAATTGAATATTTAAAAAACCCGTTAATCCTCCTATTCCCTCAGCCATTTTTAACAACCCATAATATCTGTACTTAAAATTAAATAGTAAAAACAATAAAAAAACAAATCCAAAAAGAATATAAATAAGGCTTATAAAAAACTTTTTAATTATTTTTCCATAACTCCTTTCCAATATCATCATATATATATAACTATTTGCCCCGTTGTAACTTCTTTGTAACAACCATTTAAGAGTAGCTCTTTTTTCGGGGATAGTCTCATATACCACTGCCTTTGCGGCGGAATAAATTGCACCATTTTCTTTTAGAACTGAAATGCCAAAATAAGAATCCTCAGAACCCGTCGTATTAAATCTTAGATCAAACTGTAATTGATGTTCTTTTAAAAATTTAGAGCACATAATTAGATTACCTGTTATAATGAAATCTAATTTTTTTCTGTTATCGTTTTGTGGCCGGTAGAACCAATGTGAAATAGCTTCCGGAACCTTCTTTTCAAAATCTGGAAGTACAGGCCCCATAGCCATATCGGCATCATTACTAACCACAGAATAAATCAATTCATTAAGCCAATTCTTGGTGACATACTCGTCATCATCTACAAATACAATATAATCGGGGTTAAGTTTGAAAGCCCTTTGAATAATTTCATTTCTAACATTAGATAAACCTCTTATAGCATAATTATGATAATTGAATCTGAAATTTGTAGGGCATCTATTTCCAAGTTTTAAGGATGTCGTCTCAGCAGTTCGATCTTTATCATTATCCACGATCAAAATATCTACGTCCGAAATAAATTCTTTATTAATGTTGGATGCATATATGCTTTTGACCAATTTCTCCAACATAGCTGGTCTTTTATATGTAGGGATGCCAATTACCAAGTGATACATTCTATTCATTGCACTTCGGCTTTCATCTTATTTGCAGCCACTTTTAAAATAGCTTGCTGAAAGTTTCGGGTAACTTGATTAACTTCGTGTCGATTTTCAGCAATTTTCTTTGCCGTTTGCGTAATTTTCTCTCGTACCGACTGGTGTAGCAATAATTCCTTAAAGCACTTAGCCAATGTAGTCACCTTATTTTCGGTAACCAATGCCGCCCACTTGTATTCTTTAGCATACTGAACCAACGCCGTATCCAAAGGCGCAAAGACCAAGATCGGAGTTCCACTTGCCATATACTCAGGTGCTTTAGTTGGCATAGAATATTTAATATAACTTAAAGATTCTTTACTAAAGTCATAAGGCAATAGTAAAATATCAGCCTGTGCAAAAATTTTGGGAAGTTCTTCGTAGGCTACAAAACAACGGTGTTCTACATTCTTAAAATTCTTAACCCAAGTGGGAGATTCTTGGGCTTGAATTACAAATTTCACCGAAGTACCCAACTCAACATTTACCATTTCCAAAGCCTCAGCAATTGTTTTTAAGGATTCGTCAATACCTAAGCCAATCCTGCCTGCGTACATAACAACGGGGCTAAGATTAAGCTCACAACTATCTCTTTGGCTTCGTTTCCAAAACTCTAAATCTATCGGATTATGAAAGGTTACAAATTTCTGACCATATCGCTCGTAATACGCTTGTGCCATATAATCACTAATACTCATCCTAAGAGTTGCTTGTTCAATTAAAAACTGGAATTCCTTATTTATTTTTCTTTCCCAAAACTTACTTAACAAACCCCTTACCCCAATCAGAGCAGGCCAGTCATCCATCATATGGAAAATCATTGGCCGTCTTTTATATTTTATGATCTCTGTGCAAAAAAGAATACTTTCTCTTGATGAGGCTTGCATATAAAGTACATCAGGATCGAAATCATCCAGCCATTTGCAAAATTGATAGGACAATTTGCTTTTAGCCTTAAAATAATCAAAGCCGATGTACTCCAGAAACGGCAATACATAATTCATTACTAATTTCTCACGAAGCTTAGATTTCCGAACGACTACCTTATTCTTGTTTTCTACAGATTCGGTAATCTTAATTGAACCTGAGTAATAATTTCTGCTAAAAACATTTAATGGAAATATCCATTTTCGTTCCTCAGAACCTAATTGGTAATAAGTATTGCAGAGCATTGGATCCATGTCCTCCGTAAGCAAATATCCGGAACAAGCCACGGCAAGTCTGTCCCCGTCCCATTTTGCAAATAGATTGGATAGGGTAATCCCACCACCGGTATTGGTGTTGAAAGGTTGGTTTAAAATTAGGACCTTTGGTAAAGGCATTGCTATATCTGATTAATTGACTTTAGTACATTTTGAAATGTCGTTTAACTGTCTCTTCGGGCATTAACCTTATTCTCTCAGAAAAACAAATCCCCACCGCCAGCCAAACCAAAAGGTAATTAAAGGAAAAAGCAAATACATTAGCGGGATACAAACAAATTATCCAGAAAAAAATCCATGAGGCAGCTGCTTTGGACAATAGGTTTTTAGATTGGAACCAACCTTTATAAACCGCGGGGATCATAAGGGATAAAAGTAAAAAGAGATAAACACCACCACTTTTCAATATAATATTAAGAAAGTCAGTTTCTATCATAGATCGATATCCTACAACTTCATAATTATCGTCAATATTCGGGCAAAAATAACGCCCCTCAAAGCCTCTTCCTATTATCCAATCGTTAAAGATAAAATCATTGTAAAAACACTCATTAACCCCTGTTCTGGTATCTTCATCAATCCGGGTCGTCAGGTTACTAAAAAAACCATTTTGATTATTGGTATAAAGTTCATAACCCAAGCCTGAAATGCCGAACAGAATCACAATTCCTATTATAAGGGCCAGTAATTTGTATCTTGAGTTTAAAATATAAAGAAAACCCGCTAAAAGTAGTGGAAAAACAGATATAAAGATTAGGGTACGCCTAGCTCTGAACAAAGCTGTTACCAACGTAACCAAGACAACAATCAGAGCAAAAATCTTAACCTTTCTAGAAAAATAAGGATATAACAAAAGTATAATTCCAGCAGTTATGCTTAGCCATAGCACACAATATTCAAAAAAATATTTTTCGTTTACTACAGACTGGCTACCATATATCTTAAAAATCACATCTTTGTACAGAAATAAAAACACAAAGTAAATAATCCCCAGAATAATGCAAATCCTGACCGTATTTTTTAGAAAAAGTACTTTTTTCTTTGCAAAAACAACTAGAGGTATTAAATAGGTAAATAAAGATCCTTCTCCTTTAAGAAGCATGCGTTTTATAATATCAAAATCAAGGCGTAAGCTCCAAGCAATCAAAAAATAAAACCATGCCAACAGCAATGCCAAAATAAACTTCACATAGGGCGTTGTGGTGTTATTTAATTTGACAAATGCGAATAAAGAATATACAACAAAACAAATTCCTAAAAACTGTATGAGTTCTCCCGCTAAAATAACTAGGTAAGCAGGATCTGATCGTGCAATCACGAGAGCGATACTATATAAAGCAATACCTACCAAAAATATATTGATATTCCTAGCATCATGTGTGGTTAACTCCCTATCCATACCAAAAATTCTTTGTCAAATCATTATTTTCATTAGTCATCTACCTTTACAAAAAACTGAAATTACAAACTTTATCGACCCCAAATACCTTCAGCAGAATTATTTATTAGTTTCTTCACTTGGATACTATAAATAATGCCCGTGGTCACGAAGAAAAAAGTGCTCAAGTAGGTAATACCTTCTAACCCCCACACTTTACCTAATATAATTACCAAAGGAATGTATATAATACCGGCAGAAATAGACACATAAAGTTGCAACCTAATCTTGCCCAAACCGTTTAATAAAAAAGTGTAAATATTCATCCAAATATAGCCCACCACGTATGTGCTCATAGCTATAGATAAGGAAAAAGGAACTTGGACCGAATCTCCCAGCCAAAGTTCAAAAAACCAAGGCGAAATTATTAGGATTATAACTGTAAGTCCTGTTAAAACACCCCACACCTTCTGTGTCGCCTTTAATGTATTTTTAATCCAATTAAAGTCACCCTTTGTATAAGCTTCCGTATATGCACTCCATAAGGGCGTTCCTATAATTATGTAAACCATGGAAATCATGGTAAAAAGTTTATACGTTACATTAAAAACAGTAACTTTTTCGGGACCTAAAAGTTGAGTTATAACTATATTATCTGTATTGAGCATGATAAGGACCGAAATGTTTATTATAAAAAACTGAATCCCTAAACCCAAAAGGTCCTTAATGTATTGAAAACGAAAAAACTTAATTGATGGGGCATATTGTTTATACGAGGCAGTAAAAAACCATAGGGTAGCAGCTCCAAGAACCACTACCGGAACCGTACTCAAAACTATTCCTAAATAAAGTAAACTACCCTGTGTTGTTTTTGTAAGTATAAAAATGATAATCAAGGAAATAAGACTGCCCAAAGTTTGTATTAAGGAAGCTTTGGCCGGGTCATGATTTGCAGTCATTATTGTGCCAATTAACTGAAAAATAAATTGGATGCAAAAAAAAACAAAAACTATTAGTGCCAAAACACCCAGTTCCGAAGACATATTTTGGTCCGCATTTAAAATATTAGCCCAATTTAGGAAAGGATTGATTGCCAAGAACAAAACCAATACAACACCCATAATAGCACTCATTGAAAAATAGGTAGTGCTAACATAAATCCTGGCTTCCTTGGCATTGCTATTGGCCAAAGCTTCGGCGAACTTATTTCGAAGCCCATGGCCAAAACCAACATCGAAGTAGCTGAACCATCCTATGATACTACCTAAAGTTAGCCAAATTCCATATTGTGTAGGATTAATATAATGGATGGTAAGGGGTACCAATAGAAAACTAATAGCGATACTGGTACCTTTTAAGAATAAGAGACCAAGAATGTTTTTTTTGGCTTTAACGGTCCTTTCATGTCCATTATTAAAAAAATTTTGAAAAACCCCAATTAACGGCATTAAAAATTTATTTACAAAACGTCTCGCCATCTCCCCTTGTGTGTAATTAAATCCAACATTATATTAAAGAACAATACCCTAAGTCACAGCTACCAAGGGTTTTCAAATGACTGTTTTTCAAATTGCTTGTTGTGATTTTTAAAAGTGCTCTTAACGGTGTTTTTAAGAAACAATTGATCGTGTTTCTGAAAAACCCTAGAAAGCAACGCTATCGGGGTTAAAAACACATAAAATATCAAGGAAAGTAGAATGTTAGGTACAATTAAGCTTAAAACCCAAGTGAGTTTCATCCATACAAAATCAATTTTCCTAGCTAAGTAGGATGAAAAAACACCACACAACCCAATAATCAAAGCAACATTTAAGCTCCAACGCCATTTGGTTGCCAGATATACAACCAAAAATCCTATAGTTATGGTCAGAACCGTTTTTAAAGGTTCAATTTTATTCTTTTTCATAGTACTCAATTAAAATATGGAGTAAATAAAAGGAGCTACCGCACTACTTCCTCCAAATACAATTAACAAGCCTAAAAGTAGCAGCACTATAATAATAGGAGCTAGCCAAAATTTTTTGCGCTCTTTCATAAAGAGCCAGAGATCGCTTAAAAAATCCATATTTTATCTATTTAAGGTTAAAACTATTTCTTACTGTCTTGCTAAAAAATTTGCTACTAATTTATTATGCAGGCTATTTGGATGCCCTTCATTTTTAATGGCGTACTTATCACCACTATTCTCATAATCATCAATTATTTCTTCAATTTTATAATTAGTCACTCCTTTTTCATTGAGCAAATGTATTAACCTATCTCGGGAGTATTTTTCCAACTCACTCTCTACTCCATTTGACTTTGATAGAACTACGGTGAAATTCATATTTCTTTCAGTTAACAGGACATTCATCTTTTCAATAATCAGTGCGGTCCTTAGAATATCAGTGTCATCAATTTTCTGCTGAAAAAAGCTGTTGTAAATTTTGGACCTGTTCCAAATGGTCAATATCTTTTCCCCAAGCTTATTTCGCAAAAGCCAAATTCTATTTTCCTTAAAAGACCCCTCATGCCTTAGCTTGCCGTCGACAACTTCATATCTCGGGCCAGCTTGATCCCAGCTACTGCCTTTTGCTCTAGCAATATGAGTAGGAATAAAGAAGTAAAAGGCGTTTACTGTGTCGGAATCCAATAATTCCTCATCATTTACAACTTTACTTTCAATAGTAGCCAAGGCTTGATGAGGGCCGTATCCATGGAAACCATAGTTTCTAACCTCGAACTGACAATTTTTAAATTCATTGTAATAATAGGGCATCGTTTCATTGTCATTAAGACCTTCGCCAAACATGAAGGATCCTCCGAAAAACAGGGCGTGCTTCTTGGAACTTGCTTTAGTATTTGGCGTGTAACGCAAACCTTGACGGATTGTGTAAACTACATCATAGACTACCGTATTGCTGCCGTTCAACAACTTCCGGGAGGTAACTGTCATACTATCCTTTGAAGGCCCATATCCTAGGACCTCATTATCCTCAAAATAATCTTGTGTATAAGAGCCTTCCATATGATTTTCCTCTTCCGTATGACTGGCAACCGGCCACACTTCGTAGATAAAAAAAGCGACAAATACTGCGGTGAGGTTATAGCAAATTTGCTTTGTAATATTTCGATTGCTCCTAACTCCTGCAATAACAAGAATTATAGCTACAGATAAAATAAAAACAGCTAACCCATAATCCAACATTATATGTTTAATGCCATCCTGCATGGTGATTAGTCCATTTTAAATTTAACAACCCATTTCTCCCTGTTTTCCCAATCTGGCTGTTCTATCTTGGAATATACAAAGTCATTGATTACCAAGTAATCCATTTCAGTGCTCATAAAACAGCGATACGCGTCATGAGGGGTGCATACAATCGGCTCACCCCTAACATTAAAGCTAGTATTTACAACCAACCCATATCCGGTTTCGTTTTTAAAAGCATTGATCAACTCCCAATATCTCGGATTGGTCTCTTTGTGCACCGATTGTACGCGGGCCGAAAAATCTAGATGAGTAATGGACTGAATGTCACTCCTTTTAGTATACAATCTATCCCACAGAGGTAAATCATGATATTCATCGGGCAATGCTGCCCTTCTCGATTCTTTAACGGGTGCTACGATCAACATATATGGCGAATCCGTGGTCAACTCAAAATAGTCGGATACATCTTCCGCTAAAACTGATGGAGCAAATGGTCTAAACCCTTCTCTGTACTTAATTTTAAGATTGAGCTTTTTTTGCATTTCAGGATTGCGAGCATCACCTATTATACTTCGATTACCCAATGCTCGCGGTCCAAATTCCATCCTTCCTTGAAACCACCCCACCACATTGCCATCTGCGATTTTTGATGATATGTAAGCTGCCAATTGAGAAAAATCATCATGTTCTTTGAAAACTGCTTTAACCTTCCTATTCATCAACCTAATCTCTCTGGCCGAAAAATCGGGTCCCAAATAGGCTCCGAACATCTGATCTTTGGTTGGATCTACAACACGCGTATCATCAAAATACATAAAGCTTGCAGCCAAAGCAGCTCCCAAGGCCCCTCCTGCATCACCCGCTGCAGGCTGTATATATATTTCTTTAAAAATATTAGCTTTCAATAATTTGCCATTGGCCACACAGTTAAGCGCTACTCCACCTGCCAAACATAAGTTATCCGAACAGGTTAGCCTCTTTGCCTCTTCGGCCATCTTTAAGACAATTTCTTCGGTAACCATCTGTATTGCCAAAGCTAGGTTACAATGACGTTGCTCCAAATTAGATTCCTCTTTTCTGCGCCCAAATCCAAAGAGCTTCTCCCACTTCTTATCTTTAACCATCCTCAATCCGGTGGCATAGTTAAAGTATGATTGATCCAACCACACCGAACCATCTTCTTTAATATCCACTAAATGTGCTTTTATCAATTCAACAAACTTGGCTGTTTCTTCAGATTCTGGATTTCCATACGGAGCCAAACCCATAAGCTTGTACTCACCCGAATTAACCGTAAAACCCAAATAATAAGTAAAAGCACTATATAACAATCCCACAGAGTGCGGAAACTCTAATTCTTTTATGATTCTTATTCCATTACCATCGCCAACACCAATTGCAGCTGTGCACCACTCGCCAACACCGTCAATAGTTAGGATTGCAGCTTTTTGATACGGTGATGGAAAAAATGCGCTGGCAGCATGCGATAGATGATGCTCCGGGAACAAAAACTTAATTTTCTTTTTGTCATAATTCCCAACTTCCTTGAGTCCGTCCAAAAGGAGCTTTTTAAGGAACATTTTTTCATTGAGCCATACAGGAATGGCCTTTAGAAAGGAAACCAGACCTTTTGGTGCGAAAGCATAGTAGGTCTGCAAAAGTCTCTCAAATTTCAACAATGGCTTGTCATAAAAAACTATAGCGTCCAGTTCATCGATAGTTAGGCCCGCTTCTTCCAAGCAATATTTTACCGCATTCAAAGGAAAGTCAGGAGTATGTTTGTCTCTTGTAAATCGTTCTTCTTGTGCTGCAGCAATTATCTTACCTCCAATAGTGAGTGCCGCTCCAGAATCGTGGTAGAATGCAGAAATCCCTAATATTTTTTTCAATTTGTTGAACTGTTAAATTTCTATTATCATAATCTCTCTAAACGCCAATCAAACATATAGTAATCCATAGTAAATTTTATTTAACTCACTAAACAATAATTTATGCCTTAAAAATTCGAGCGGCTGCTATTTAGGTGAAATGATAATTTGATATTCTTTTTTTGGATTATATTGAACTCATTGTTACCCAGATTAAATAATAGGAATTACATATAAGCTTCTTCTGAATTCTAAATTGCTTCGTTTTCTATAACTTCACTAAGTAGAATTACTTCCATTTAGAGGCTAACCTTTACAAAGAATCAATTTAAACACCATACCCATATATCTGACTATACCCATAACCATAGCCACTAGTTTCTTTTACAAATCCCCTTTTTTTAACACCGTTGAACACAACGCACATCTTTTCCAGGATTTCACTTTTTTCATTCTGGCCTAAACGCTGTATAATATCCTTAGGAGTAACGCCATGTCGGATGACCAACAAGTTAATATCGCTAAATTCTGCCAAAAGGTTTGTTTCGGAAACTAGCCCTAACGGTGCCGAGTCTATGATTATATAATCATAATCCTTGGATAGTTGTTCAAAAAGAGGTTCTAGCATTCCATTTAAAAGTAATTGCGTCTGATCGCCTCGCTTGCCCCCTGACGGCAGTACCGTAAAGTTACCTTCCTGAATTGATAAATTGGTGATTTCTTCCAAACTGGCAATCCCCTTTAAATACTGGACGATGCCCATTTTGTCGGCGAGATTGAATTGTTGGGATAGTTGCGGTTTTCTGAAATCCATATCGAGCAAGGCGACCCGTTTACCGCTTTGCGAAAGACTGAAAGCAAGGTTTATACTCAAAAAGCTCTTCCCTTCCCCCGCGATACTAGAGGTGATCAAAATTTTCTGCTTTGTAAAGGTTCTGCTATACAGTCCTAGCTTGGCAGCTATTTTGCGAAGCTGTTCGGTCAGTATTATATCCCTTGTTGGAGAAGGAGAATTCGTTTTCCCATTTTTTATATACGATAGCTCACCAAGGACGGGCAAATCCACAATATCATCTATTTCTGATCGAAATAGCACGGTTTTATTCATCATATCCTTTATGACTACGTAGGCTACACAAAAACCCACCGCTAAAAAAAATGCGATCCCATATACCTTAAATCCTTTTGGGCTTACAGGTTCCAGGGATGCCTGGGCCCTGGTCACAATTTTACTGTCCCCATCGGTAGGTACATAGGTAAGCGCGGTTTCCTCCCGTTTCTTTAAGAGATATGCGAAGAGGTCATTTTTGACCTCTTTTCTACGCGTAATTTCTAAAAGTTTGCGCTCCTTTTCCGGAAGTGTCCTTAACGCTGAATCATATTTTCCTGAGGTATTGGTCATATTAGCTAGGCTCGTTTGCAGATTACTCCGCTGGCTCCTAATATTATCCAAAATAGTTGGCCTTATTTTTTCGATCTCATCCGCAATGGAAGTCAACATGGGGTTATTGACAGCCGTAGTATTTTTTAAGCCTTCATACTTTATTTCCGAATCGTATAGCTTTTGAAGCAATTGGGTCAATACGGGATCGTCTATGCCCAAGGTGGAGGGGACAATGCTCCCCCCCATATTCTTTGATTCGATATAATTTTCCACCTTATCCAGAATGGACAGCTTCAGTCGGGTTTCGGTAATCCTGCGATCAACCTCCCCAGCGTCCTGTAGATACAGCCTGCCCTGCTCACTGAGGTTCACAACCCCTTTTGAGGATCGGTACTGCTCTATTTCACTTTCCAAATCATCGAGTTCATTTTCCACGTTCTCGATACGCTCTTCAATAAACTCCATGGTATGGGCAGCTAATACGTTTTTAGCCTCAATGCCTTTCTGTCTATAGGTTTCTATTAATTTTTCCAGGATTTCCTCTCCTCTTTCCGGAACTGCATCCTTAAAACTTAGATTTACAACCGTAGAGAGCTTTTCAGGGGGGGTTATTTCCAAGGATTTAAGTAGCCCTTGGGTTATTCCGCGTGGATTGGACAAGGTGAAATACAAAGGTTTCCCGGTTTTGGAAATACTCTTTTTATTGGGCAAGAACATCACCGTTCCAAAAGGACTTTCTACCCATTGATTTAAAGGATAGGTCTTACCATCGACGTTTACGCTGTTTTTTGAGGAAGCGAACGTAAAATAATGCTTGGTAGGAGCTCCTTTTTTAACAACTATATTTTCGGGATTCTTAATAACTACGCTTATCGGAGACCAATTGTACGCCGAAACGGATTTAATGGGGATACCTGCAAGCTCACTTTCCTCAAAAATGGGGGCATAGAGATTTAGCTTGTCCACCACTACCTTCATAAGGTCCCGGGACTGAAGAACCTTTATTTCATTTTCCACGATTTTTTTGGAATCGAATGGATTCATGGATTGCACCATTTTAGAATCGTCTACCCCTTTGTTCTCATCTTTGATCATCATTGTGGCAGTTATCTCATAAATTGGTGTTTTATATTGCATGTAGCCCCAAGCGATAGCCAAACTCACTATTAATACAACAACAAAAATAGGCCAGTACGGAAAATAAAGCTTAAACAATGTATTCGCTAAATTCTCCTCCCTATCTAACCCCTTTTTGCTGGTATTGTACAACATTTTATAGATTTTTATTTAACGAATGCGGAAATAGAAATTACCATTAACGACAATCCCGATAATATTACGGCAAACCACTGTGGGGTCATGGAACTACTCGCCACTTTCTTTTTATTGGCCTCTACGTAAACAATATCGTTAGATTTAAGATAATAATAGGGAGAGTCAAAAATTTCGTTTGATGTTAAGTCCAGTCTTGTCAATTTTTTAACCCCATATTCCTCCTCCCTAATAATTACTACGTTGTCCCTTCTACCGTAAATGGTTATATCCCCTGCCAGTCCCAAAGCCTCCAACAAGGAAATCTTTTCGTCAGGGATGACTAGAACGGAGGGGTTCTTTACTTCGCCCAAAACCGAAACCTTAAAATTGAGGTAGCGTATATCTACAATGGGGTCCAATAATAGTTTTCGGTCTACCAGTTCCTTGGTAATCTCTTCCCGAAGCTCTTTCTTGGATTTTCCTGCGGCTTGGATCTTCCCCAATACGGGAAACCTGATAAAACCATCTTGGTCTACCAGATAACCGGAAACCTGTGCCGTTGTCCCGGAAACCGTAGATGATTGGCCCGTGCTCATATTAGAAACGTTAAAGATTTTGGTTGCTTCCGGGTTTACGCTGCTTACCGATATGCTCAACAAATCGTTAGGGCGAAGCACCGGCTCCAGGTTTTCAAAATTATTTATGAATTTAATATTCGGGGTTTCGTAAAAGTAGGTCGATTCTTTTGTACTGCCACAGGAGTTCAATAATAGTACAACAACGATTGACAACCAATAATTTTCAAGATTTAACCAAAACCGGTTAACAAATTGATTTTTAACAGCTTGTTTAAGATTCATTTTATGCCACTATTGGGGTTGGTTATTTAGTTTATTACAGTGTTTCGCTCATGGAAACACAAATACAATATAGATCATCTGAACTTGCCTTCCAAAATGGGCTTTATGCCATTTTAAGTAAAAGGGTCCACAATGAACCAAAATTACCACCTTTTAATTTAATGTCGGCGGATTAATAGGCTTTTTCATCCTTTGCCAAGGTATTTAGCATGGTATAGAAAATAATCTTTAGATCCAAGGTCAAGCACCATTTTTCAACGTAGAAGATATCTAAACGGGTCCTATTTCTAATATCGATAGGGTGCAAGATCTCCCCTCTATATCCCTTGATCTGGGCAAGCCCTGTAATTCCCGGTTTAACAAAATGCCGAACGGAATATTTATCTACCGAGGATTGATAGTCGAAGGTATGCGATTTCATATGGGGTCTGGGGCCAACCACGCTCATTTCTCCCCTTAGGACGTTGTAGAACTGGGGAAATTCGTCTATGCTTGTCCTTCTTATAAAGTTTCCTATCCTCGTAACCCTCGTGTCGTTCTTGGATGCCATTCTTGTGTTGGCATCGCCATTGACGGCCATGGACCGGTATTTGTAGCAGATAAAAAGCTTTCTTCTTATCCCATGCCGCTGCTGCTTAAAATAGAGCGGTCCCGGAGATTCCATTTTAATCAAAATATACATCAGTGGGGTAAGCCAGGAAAGGATAAAAATGATGACGAAAAGTGAAAAGAACACATCAAATAAGCGTTTTATGATCCGTGCCCGGTCGGTATCCAAGGGCACCTTCCTTAAATCTAAAACGGGAAGGGCACCGAAGCGCTCTATGGACATCGCCCTGGTAAAAATTTCCTTGTGGTCCGGGATCAATTTAAATTTTATAAGGTTGTTATCGGCAAAATCCATCAAGTTCTGCAGCTCGGGCTTTGAAAGCTTTGAAGTTGTACAGTAAATTTCATCTATGTTGTTTTCCAGAATATACAGGAAACATTCCTCTATTTTCCCCAGATGGTCCGGTCTCCCAAAATACTTGTCATCAAAAAAACCGCAGTATATATATCCGAAATAGGGGTCTTCAAAAACATCAACAATTTTTTTTAAATTTTCATCCCTTCCAATGACCACCACTCTAACCGAGTTACCTCCTTTCATTCTATATTTGCGCAGAGCCAGATAGAACAACCATCTATATATGAGTAGGCACGTAAAAATTACACACAGAATAAAGAGTTGACGGCTTAGAAAATGTAGTGGCTGTTCATTAAACCCAAAGGAAGCCAAATAAGTGAGTCCGAAAATTACAAAAAGCTTAACCAATTTATTTATATTGGTTAAAAACCGTTCCTGACGCCCGGTGGGATAGAAGTTAAGGCTGTAGGTAATTATAAGCCAGGCCGCATTGTAATAGATTATATGAAAGGTATCTAGGTACGACTCCGGGGTAAGAAAAAAAAGCACCCCATTGATGATACCTAAATGAATAAGTATGGATAGTGGAATTATTAGATCCGAATTTTTCAAGCGGTTGGTTTTTTACTTTTTATCCCGAGGTAGTGAACTCTTCTTGAGTTTATTGCCCAGCTAGCTATCTTGAATAATTGAAGCAGCCATTTTGCTGTCAAACATACACAAAGGATAGCTATAATTCTTTACGGTAAACATTTCAAATAACAAAAGAAGGGAGTTAAGGTGATTTTGGGGAGGAAAGAAAAAAATCGCTCACCAGTCTTTGCGACTATTTTAATTTTTATGAGCGGTTCAAGGTCACCATTAGTTTCATCTTTTAAAAGTTTTTCATCTAAAGGCATGAATAAATCGTTCAAATACACTTTAGGAGGTAAAAATCGGCTAAGGATGTCCGAAAAAAAGACAAAATCCACGATTGCCTTATACGTCATTTCAGCTTCAACTTAACACTCGTTTAAATACGGGTTGTTATTTTTCATTGTTGTTGGAAATCCGACGTTTCGAATTGTCACTAATCTAGAAAATTCAATTATTCCCTTTAGGGTCAGGGCAAATTAATTGAGTTTTAGATCTTTTGGTTCTTCCCATTCCAAACTGTCGGGGCCTAAAGCCTTGCTGAACGTGTTTGGGCTGGGGAGGAAGTTTGAAATAGTCTTGGGGCCCTTTAAGGCAAGGGTGAAACAAAGCTATTTCAAACAAATGGCGAGCTCTAAACAAAATTATGTGATTTTGTTTCTCGACTTAAGTGCCTTAACCTATATATTTATTTTCAAAACCAATTTTATTCAACCACAAACTTCCCATCTTCCCTACCGAGCAACAAACGCCCCGTAAACGGGCTCTTCACCGATAAGTTCCATCCCGCTTGGTGCATTTCCAGTTTTGGGTCCAGTTGTATTCCCTCTACTAAAAATGGCTTTTTTACAAGGTCATCTCTGGAGGTTATCCACTTTCCGGTTGTGGCAAAATGCTTTTTCTGTTTTCTGTACAAAGCATAAAGACCCCATTTTATCTTTTCGTCCTGGGGAATATTGAAGGTTGTTTCATGACCCACGGTATTGGACGAGAAATACACGTAGCCCCATCTTTCCGGTTCGTGCATATTGATTACCCATTGTGGGGACCACACCCAATTGTATTCTGGCAAGAATTTTCCGTTCCCATCCTTTTTCCGATAATATTTCCCGTTGATTAGATCGAACTTCCAATTTACCCGGGAAAAACCCATACGCCAAAAATGGTCCACGGGGACGGCAGAGGTAGCCGCTGGCTCTGTAATCACCGACCAAGGCATGGCGATCTCAACGCTCCAGCCCAGATCGGTATCGCTGGGGTCGTTGATCGAACCGTCTACGTGCACCGCCGTTTTAAGGCCTTGGATATCCCAACTATCGAGTACGTTGCCATGGTCGCGGTACGGTTTTGTAAGAAAAAGGTCCCACACCGTATTGAGGGCATTCATTTCGAACTCCATATAATTGTGGGTGTCGCCATCGGGGTCTATAAATATTTCAAAATCATTGTTATAGAAAATTACCGTATCCCTTTGTTTTAAGGTTGCCCATACCTGGGGTTCTTCGAGTTTGGCAAAAAAATACAGGTAATTATCGTCCCAAAGGATTTTCATATTGGTTTTGTACTTCGGAGTTAGGGCACCCTCTATATCTATAAAATCAGCGCTCCACGAGGCCTTTTGCCAAGAAACCTCATCGGCCTTACCATCGATGATAATTTTCTCGGGAGCCTTATAGGCTATATATTTCCTCGGCGTAGGTAAATCTGGATTCTGCGCCCGCGAAATTCCGCATAAACAGATAAGCGCCAATCCCACCGAAAAAAATTTTAAATTCATTGCGAAAACCATTTATGGAATTTAGCATAAATGTACCGAAAAGTAATGGCACTTGTTATCGCATAGGGTTAAGAATATATACTCCTGCCACTAAGAAACCAGGGTTTCCGTGTCTTTCCCTGCCCGTTCCATTCAGGCGGGTTTTTCCCTTTCCCTGCGTTAAATAACATTCCGTAGCTCAGGCTATGCAAGGATTTTTTGCCTTGGGAAATAAAAAAATAAAATTCCTATAATTTCCGAATTTCTAAGGGACAGGAGTATATTTGTCCAATAATTCCACTTGTAACCTATGCAACTCTTCTACCACCCCGATCTGGACAAGAGCGTTTCCCAATTTTCCTTTAGTGCGGAGGAGAGTCGGCATATTGTAAAAGTTTTGAGGAAGGGTATCGGAGATGTTGTACATATTACCAATGGAAAAGGGTATCTGTTCGAAGCCAAGATTATAATCGCGGCTCCGAAACGATGTATAGCAGAAGTAATTTCGACTTTAAAAAAGCACCCGGACAGACATCGATTGCATCTGGTAGTTGCCCCTACCAAAATGAATGACCGCTATGAATATTTCCTTGAAAAAGCTACCGAAATCGGGGTACATGAAATTACCCCGATCCTCTGTGAACATTCCGAAAGGAAAGTATTGAAAATGGAACGGATGCAAAGGGTGATCTTGGCCGCGATGAAACAATCCCAGCAGTATTTCCTTCCAAAATTAAACGAGGCCATTGCGTTTGCTGAATATATAGCCCTTCCAAAAAAAGGCCATCTTTACATCGCACATTGCGACGAAGGGGAAAAGTCGGACCTTAAAAGAAGAGTCCCGGCAGATAATGAAGTAACGGTCTTGATCGGTCCGGAAGGGGATTTCTCACCGAAGGAAATTGCAACGGCCAGGGAAAACGGATTTATCCCCGTCTCCTTGGGACCCCACCGACTACGGACAGAAACGGCGGCCATCGTTGCCTGTACCACCGTAGCCTTAATCAACAATAGTTGACCTAAAATCAATAATGTCCGTCTTTAAATTCCGATAACTGCGTTACGCTTGTTTTGAAATCAGTCCCTACGACTTAGCTCGGGACCAGCGCATTTACATCAGTAAACTCCTTGGTTTTCAAAACCTGCCCGTACTGGTCGGGCGGGCTTCGCAAGCCTTGTTCACGAAATTTCTAGCTCGGACACTAGACTTTATATATAAACACATAGTAGTACTATAGAATAAGTTCCGTCGATAATCATTAAATTTGAAATTGTCCAATCCGCTATCCAAATGAACCTATGAAGCTACGTGCCGCCGTATCAATTTTTCTGCTTCTTCTCACGTATACCTCAGAAGCCCAACAGATAGCACTGTTAAAGTACATCGGTGGGGGAGATTGGTACGCAAACCCGACTTCCCTTCCCAACCTAATTGCGTTTTGCAATGCGAATATCGGCACGGGAATGGATCCCAAACCACAGACCGTAGAGGTAGGGAGCCCCAAAATATTCCAATATCCGTTTCTGCATATGACCGGTCATGGCAACGTGTTTTTTTCTCCGGAAGAAGCCGAAAACCTCAGAACCTATCTCATTTCTGGAGGATTTTTACACATAGACGACAATTATGGCATGGAACCGTATTTGAGGAAAGAACTGATCAAGGTATTCCCCGAAAAGGAGTTGGTAGAATTAGGCGCGGACCACCCCGTATTTAAACAACAATTTAATTTTCCGGAGGGTCTTCCAAAAATCCACGAGCACGATGGCAAGCGTCCCCAGGCGTTTGGAATCTTTTACGAGAACAGGCTTGTGCTCCTCTTTACCTACGAAAGCGACATAGGGGATGGTTGGGAAGACCCGGAAGTTCACGGCGACCCCGAAAATATAAGGTTAAAAGCACTCCAAATGGGAGCCAATATCTTATCTTACGTATTTAAAAATTGAGGACACGATTATGGTACTTAACTATTATAGGGTCAGGGACCGTTTATAAATAATAATTGTGGAGCTGGTTAATAGAAGAAGAAACGGCAAGGGACTAAAAATTATTGTTTTCCGGATACAAAGTCCTTTTTCAATTGTCTTTATTCCTTCTTCTAATTTAATTACCGACGTATAACATTACTTAATCTTTTACAAATGACCTCCAAAACAATCTCCAATGGAATCCTGCGCGCCGTTGCCATTCTTACAGGCGTCGCGTTATTTCTCTTTTTTCTGTACAAGATACAGTCCGTTATCGCCTATTTAATGATCGCTGCGGTGATCACCCTGATCGGACGGCCCGTCGTTTTCTTTTTAGAAAAAAAACTGAAATTCCCCACTACCTTGGCCGTGGTTCTCACCATCCTTGCCATGTTTGGAATCTTGGCCGGAATCATAGCCCTTTTTATTCCTATGTTGACAGAGCAAGGAAAAAATCTGTCCCTGCTCAACCTTAACGATCTACAGCAAAATATTAATGAGCTTTACAGGGAAATGGCACATTATTTTACGGATTCGCCAAAAGTGGTGAACGAAATGATCCAGGAATCCAATATCGAAAAAAACATACTCGAAGGATTGGACCTAGGGTTTATACCCGATTTTCTAAATTCTTTTGTAAGCGTACTGGGGAATGTAAGCATCGGACTTTTTTCCGTTCTTTTTATTTCCTTCTTCTTTCTTAAAGATCGGAAATTGATCCAAAAAAGCCTTTTGATGTTCGTCCCTGAAAGCAAAGAACAGGCAGTTATCCATTCTAAGGAAAAAATAAACAACCTGCTTTCTAGATATTTCGTTGGACTCTTGCTGCAACTCTTCGTCCTATTTACCATTTATTCCATCACGCTATTAGCTGTTGGAATTAAGAGTGCCATCGTCATCGCATTCCTATGCGCTCTTTTTAACATAATCCCCTATATAGGACCCATCATCGGTGGAATTATTATGATCGTACTCACTATGACGAGTAACTTGGGTTCCGATTTCAGTACCGTTATCCTGCCCAAGGCGGGCTATGTTTTAATCGGGTTGATTATCGGACAATTGATCGATAATTTCTTTTCACAACCTATCATTTTCTCTAACCGGGTAAAATCTAACCCACTAGAGATTTTCTTGGTCATTATTATTGCAGGCTTACTTTTTGGAGTGGTCGGAATGATCGTTGCCGTACCGGGATATACCGCAATAAAAGTAATTTTAAAGGAGTTTTTATCCGATAATAAGATTGTGAAAAACCTAACACAACACTTATAGTAAAGCTTTGAATAAAAATATATTAAAAACTGGTGCACAGCAATTTATAAATGAAAATATGAATACTGACATCATGTCAGTATTGCTCCATAAAGCTAGTTTTGACGGTCTCTCCCTCAAAGAACTCGCACAGCAGATCGAAGCCAAAAAAAAATGTAAGGATAAGCTTCCCCTTTGGTTTTCAACACCGAACATTTACTATCCCGAACGCCTAAACTTGGAGCAGGCATCTTCGGAAATTACCGCAGCCTATAAATCTGAAAAAGTTAACGGAAGATCCCTTGTGGACCTTACCGGCGGCTTTGGGGTGGACAGCTATTTTTTTAGCGAAAAGTTAGACCGGGTCTTTCATTGTGAGATCGATGAAGATCTGTCCGATATTGCAGCACACAACTTTCTTGCGCTGGGCGCAAAGAACATCATTTCCGTAAAAGGGGATGGGATCGAGTTTGTGAAGCAATCCAAGGTGAAATTTGATTGGATTTTTTTGGATCCCTCAAGAAGGCATAAATCCAAGGGCAAGGTCTTTCTCTTGTCCGACTGTTTGCCCAATGTGCCGGAAAACCTTGATCATCTATTCGACAAATCTGATCGCGTCTTGATCAAAACATCCCCAATGTTGGATCTGTCAGCAGGCCTAAAGGAGCTTCGAGAGGTATTGGAAATCCACGTTGTAGCCGCTCAAAACGAGGTAAAGGAGTTGCTCTGGTTTCTGAGAAAGGGGGCAACCGGAAAAGTTTCCATACACACCGTAAACTTTGGGAATTCTGGTACCGAATCCTTTAATTTTGACCATTTGGAAGAAAAGGAAGCACTTTCGAGCTTCGGATTTCCGGCAAAATATTTGTACGAGCCCAATGCGGCCATTTTAAAATCGGGGGGCTTCAAGATCGTGGGAAGTAGATTTGGGTTGTCTAAACTACACGAACATTCGCATGTGTACACCTCGGATATTCTGACCGATTTCCCGGGTAGAAGGTTCCAAATTCTTGAGGTGGTACCGTATACCAAAAGAACTATACAGAAATTAAATCTCGACAAAGCCAATATAACGACCCGTAATTTTCCCGAAAGTGTCGCCGGTATCCGTAAAAAATTCAAGATAAAAGAGGGAGGGGATATCTACTTGTTCTTTACAAAGGATAGGGACGGGAAATTGATTGCGCTAAGGTGTAAAAAGGTTTAGGCTTTTATAGGGTTTAGGTTTTTTTTGGGGTCCGGGGGTCCGGGGTCTAAAATTAACAACACTATAAACACCGAGCATACCAACCTTTATCAATCGCATTTCCACTTAAAGTCGACTACTTTATCATTGGAGGCCGCCGCCAGGTTATAGTGCCACCATTCCGTCCTAATAGACCAAAATCCGTACTCTTCCATCGTTTCTTTAAGCAATTTTCGATGGTCAAGGATATCTTGGGGCAGGTCCAGATTGTCGTGGTATGCTTTTTTTCCGAAGAAATCAAAGTCGGTGCCCATATCCACTTTTTTACCCTCTAAGGTGACCAGCGTAATATCTACGGCGCCCCCTTTATTGTGAATAGAGCCCTTTTTGGGGTTTGCAACATATTGCGGATTGGGAACGATCTTCCACATTTTGTACTGGACCGAATTTGGTCTGTAGCAATCAAAAAACTTGATCCTATACCCTTTCTTCAAAAAAGCCTCATTTGCCTTTATCAACGCCTTGGCCGTTTTTACCCTCGTATAACATTCCGCACAGTCATATACCTGGGCCTTGAGAAAATTGTTCGTGGTCGCATACCTAAGGTCGTATACAAACTGGTCGCTATAGTCCGCCAGGCGTACAAAAGCAGTGTCCCGAAGCCCAGCCAAGGATTTTAGTTTTACGGCGGGGGCCTTTTTCTGTTTTGGTGCCGAATCCCGGTAGATCGACTTCTCTAGGACCTGCCTCGTTTTCCCCTCTTCTTTGGTGCTTTGCCGGCATCCAAACACGAGTAGCAGGGTGATAGTTAGAAACACTCGGACATTTTTCTTCATACGTTATCTTGTTGCAGGACCTTTAGCCTAACAATTAAAGCAAAAATTAAGGGAAATCCAAGAATGAAATGACATGAACTCCTATCGCTTCAACATAAAATACCCGTTCATTACTTTTCCATTGCTCAAATTAACTTGGTACCAATAAGAACTGGAAGGCTGTGGTCTCTGTTTGTAAGAACCATCCCAGTATTCATCGGCGGTCAGTTGCTTCAACAGTTTTCCATACCTATCAAAGATAAAGGTTTGGGAAATAGGGGGTCCCTGATCTACGGTTGGCCTCCATTGGTCATTAATGCCATCGTTGTTGGGGGTAAAAAACTTAGGGACGTTCACCTTTATCAATTCCTCAGTATGAAAGGACATTGTCGGACAATCAACGGAACCCCCATTGCTGTTATAGGGCACCAAAGTCACGTAGATCTGGGTATCCTCTGGTAGATCTTCTTGAAAAATATAAGTGCTTATCAGGCCTATATCCAGATTGTCGACTATTTCCGATCCTCCGACAGAAATGCCAACGTTTAAGGTATAGCCATCGGCATCTTTAACTGGATTCCACTTTAAGCGGGTTGAAACAGGCACTTTGTTTTCGCCATTTTTGGGCTGGTTTAAAACGGCGCAAGGCAATCCCTCTACGGCATCGCCCGTGGTAAAGGATATTGGAATACAGCCGATAGCCTGCTGCGTTTCGTTATAAGGGGTAACGGTTATAAAATACAAGGTATGGGGTTTAAAATCCGGTGGCTTGTAATTGGTACCGTTGCCAACCTCATGATTGTCGAGCACGCGATAACCGTCAATACTTTTTTCGGCTACCGTCATCAGATATCCTGTCGCATAAAAATCCCTGATCCAGGTAATATTTGCAGTAACAGAAACATAAATGCTCCCGCTCATCGGATTTATAATCTCGGTACAACCCAGTTTGTCCCGGTTTAAGGTGTGGAAACTTGTCTCCGTACAATTAGTCGCAAAACCTTCGTCATTATATGCCAAAACGGTGGCATATAGGGTTTTGCCTCTGGGCAAACCATCGATCAACTTAAACGATGTAACATTTCCAACCTTCTTATTATCCAAAACATCACTTGCACCAGGTCTAGTCCCAATGGTCAAGGTATAACCGGAAGCCAAGGATGATGGCTCCCATTCCAAGACCGTGTTGACCGGGATGTTGATCTCGCCATCTTTGGGCAGGCTCAACTTCGTACACGTCGGGACCTGGGCCAGACCCACATAAAAATAGCATTGAAAACAAAAAAAGCAAATTAGCCGAGCACCGCGTTTTAGCGCTGGGATAGTAACGAATATTGTCTTAGTTACCCTTTGAAATTCGGAACGACCCGGCCCACCCGATATTTCGCTCGGCGAGTCAATTTCTACAGCGTTTGGGATCGGTATAGCCGCAGTTGTCGCCATGAATCGAAACGCAGCGCAGGAAGAAAAAAGCAAGCCCCCCCGACCAAATCTAGATCTGGTTTTATAACGGAAGGGATATGTATAAGGCGCATTGTTCATTGCTAACCAATTTTATAGGCTTTGGCAACCTGTTTGATCAGGATCGGAAAGGGAGATTATAGGACAGAAATTACGTGACCAACTAAACGGTCCTGTTTTTATCCCAAGATAAGTAAAAAAGAATTATCGATAGGTTGCCGCAGGAGGATTTTGCGCACCAACGACCATGGTCTTGGCCAACTTAGTTCAGATTATTTTGCGGATTTCTGTTCGCTGGGACAATTCAATTGTTGAACCAGTAGGATAGCTTCACCGTGAGCGCCCAGTTTCTCCCTACGGGGGGATCGATAAAATAGTTGTTGGTATAGACGATAAAAAGGTCCGAAGCTGGTTTATACCGCCATTGGAACCTGGAATTGAGGTTAAAGTTTTTTGTCTGCTCGTTATATTGGAACAAGGTGGCCCAAAAGACCTTGTTGGTAAAGGTTACGTCTACCTTAGAACCTATCAGCCAAAAATCAGTGATATTATAAGGGGCTGGGAGGTCCAAATAGTTGTAGTTTAGGTTGGCACTAAGGCTTACGTGGGGTTGAAAGCGATATCCCAGTTCGCTCAAAACGCTGGTCCTGGTCCCATGGGCATAATACCCTCCAAACCTTCCGCTTACCGAATAGGTAAACATGCTTTGGGGCTTGGAAACGTATTGCATTGTTAGGGCGTTCCAATAGTGTTGCGAGCCGATCGGCAAAGGAACGTTCCCCGACTGGGTCGGATCAAAGGGTTCCAACAATTCTACAAACTCGTTTCCAAAGCCTGCATTAAACTCACTCCGATCACGAAACTGCACAATGTATTGCAATTCGTTGGTATTGTCCGTCCTGTTCATTCTTTGATCAAAAAAATAGTCGAGCGCTATTTTAGGGCCGTGGTCCAAGACGATACCTCCCTTTGGGAAGAATAAATATCCAGCGTAGGAATTGATGTTTATATACCCATTTCGGGGTACATAACCGACCTCGGCCCTATAATCCTCCCCCACGGATTGTTCTTGAACTCCCCAGCTCCATTCCTTGCTCTTGTACTCCAAATTTGCCGCTTGGGTAAGTCCGTTCCCCAAACTGTCCGGAGAAAACGATTTGAGCAAGAATGCCTTTCCTGTCCACAAGTTGTTGGGGGATGCCAAGTTGTATTCCAAACCAAAGTTTCTATTAAATTTGGGGTAAACGGTCCTCAGGGAATCGGTGTCTTGGGGATAGTTCATAGATTCCTTATTTACCACCATAAGTCCGATACTCGACCTTGCAAATACCTTGCGTTGGAGGGACAATACCCCAAAATTTTGACTCGGAAGACCTGTGTTCTCCTGTTTTTCCGTCTGCACATCCATAATCCCCAAACGCCATTTCTCGTTTAAATTGCCACTGATCCGCGCCCCGGCAATAATGGGAACCCCCAAACCGATCCGCCTGGAAAAGAAGGGACGGATGGTCGGATAGCCAAAACTGGCGAACAGATCCGCATTTTCAAGAAAAAATTGACGCTTTTCCGGAAAGAAAAGCTCGTACCTATCTAAGTTGGTCACCTGCCTGTCTACTTCTACCTGGGAAAAATCAGGATTGACGGTGAGATCCAAATTGAGCGAAGATGTAAGGCTGATCTTTACGTCACCGCCCACCTTTCCGTGAAATTTAGTGTCTTCGCCAGTTTCCAAATTCCGCCCCACCCGTCCAAGTACGTAGGGGATTACGGAAAAATTGGTGCCGGGCGAAGGCGGTGGCTCGTCCCAGACCAGTACCCCGGTGTACGCCAGTGAGGCCGTGGGAAATTGCCGCGGAATGGGCGTCCAGCTAGATTTCTCGCTCGCCGCCAGATCCAATCTGCTAAAATTGATGCCCCATTCCTTTACCCCTTCCTCATAACGAATGGATTTAAAGGGTACTGCCATCTCAAAAACCCATTTGTCCTTGTACTGTTTTACCGCCGACACCCATTTGGCGTCCCAATTAAGATCTACGCTTCCTCCGTTGTACATGGTCCCGTCCCATTGTGCCCCAGCGGCGTTGGAACCAAAAGAAAATCCCGTAGTCTGATTGTTGAACGGATCCATAAACAGCAAGAAGTTATCGTTTTTTCCGAAGGAAAAATCCCGTCTCAGCGATTCCACGTAGTAATCCCCTGGTACGGTGTTGTAAAATGTGCCCAACAGGTATAAATTGGTATCGTCGTAGGTCATTCTAATTTCAGAGCGTTCGCGGGCCTTGCCCTTGTCCATGGGCAATACCATAAAGAAATCCTTGGCCACATCCGTTTCTTTCCATGCCTGCTCGTCCCCGATGCCATCAATGGCTATCGGAGAATTGGTTTTCCTGATGTGCAGTCTATAGGAGTCGTTCTTCTTTTGGGCGTTTGTAGATAAGAAAAAGGCGGTGAAGATAAATAGGGGTATAAAGGTCTTCATATGGTAAGGTGGTCGATGTATTTATGGAAATTCAATTTAAAATTAATCATTTTAATCGAGCAGACCACCTCAATCAACGATGATCTGGTTTTACTAAATAATTTCACAAAAATTATTAAAATTACTACTATTTATAACAACAATACCGTAACTTTATCTTGCGATAATGGATTAGGACGATTAAAGACAAGATTTTTGGATATAATTCGTTCTATTCCTATAAATACCTTTATTTTATGCGTTATCTCTCTCCGCACATCGAAGCTCTTACAAAGAAAAAAAACGTCGAGTCGTTGGTAAAACGGGAAGTGTCCTGTGGTATATTTCAAGGGTACGAAAGCACGGGAAAAGCAACTTCCAAGAACGAGTATCCTGCGGATAATATTTGGCAATAGTCAGCATTAAATTTCGCGCATCCATTTCTTTAGAGGGCTTTAAACGCGTTGGTTTTATTCTTTAATTCTATCGATAAAATCCCTGATTGGTTTTGGTAGATGGGGCCCATAAAAATCTGCCCTATAAACGTCATCGCCTTCTTTTAAGGTGATACGGTAAAGCAATCCGTCCCGAAGTTTTTGATTTCTCTCGCCAGATACGGATTCCATAGCCTCCAGGAGATCTTTCACACCGCTGGACCCCAAGCCAATTTCTCCCGAATATTCCCTGAGAAGCCCGGTAAACCCACCCTCAACGTTAACTTGGTACTTCATCGATTCCTACCTTAAAAATGAATGCATTGTATTGGTGTTATGTTTCGTCAAATTAAACAACTTGCACTTCAATTCCCACAGCCCTAAAACTCTTTTCAATACCCGCTACAGCTCCCATCCCTACCCTTTTTTCCTCGACCAATTTTTGGCCTTCCCGCTTTAAAATTACCAGCATATCCTTAAAATTGGCAGTACGCCAAAGCGACTTTAAAGTTTGAAACCAGATCAAGGCACAATCCTCAATCCCTATTTCCTGGCAGCTTAGATAAAAGGCCTTATTAGGAATCCCCGAATTTATGTGTACTCCCTGGTTATCGGCCGTCCCCGTATAATAATTCTTCATATGGTCTGGCTGCCGGTCATAATCATTTGCCGTTCCGGGGGCACTCATAGAACGTATGGCAACCCCTGGGAAATGCTCGGTTACCACTAAATCTCCAATAAGCCAATCCGCATCGGCGATAGTCTGGTTGAGGTATTGTTGTTTGATGATGGTGCCAAAAACATCGGAAAAGTGCTCGTTCAAGGCACCCGATTGGCCATAATATTCCAAGTTGGCCAAAAATTGGGTCACCCCGTGGGTCAGTTCATGGGCGACCACGTCTATGGCACTGGCAAAATCTTTAAAATCCTTATTGTCCCCATCGCCGTAGGTCATTTCATCTCCGTCCCAGTAAGCATTGTTGTAGTCTAACCCAAAATGTACATTGGAAACGAGGTCCATACCTTCCCCGTTAACGGAATTTAGGCCAAAGGTATCCCTGTAATATTCTCGGACAAAACCAGAGGTAGCGTATGCCGCATTGGCCACTTCATCCTCTATTTTAGAACCTCCTTCCTGTAGCACCAAGCTTATGCGTTGTTGAAATTGATTTTTACAGTCATATATGAGACGATCCCCATTTTCGACAAAAAAATCCTCAATCAGAATTTGATTGAGGGCGGTACTCCGCTTCTGGAGAATTCTGTGCGAATCGTTAAGGGTTCTTTTGCAGCCATGGCTGCCTCTTTTTGCCAATTCCTCCAAAATGTACGGAGGCACAATATGGCATCGATGGTATTTGCACATGATGCGAAGATTAGGGGTTAATCCCTAAGGTCGTACCTTTTGACATAAACGCCAAATTATTAAAGTTAAGATCAATAGGAAATTACCATTTGGCCACAGGCCGTTCGCAAATCACTTTACCCTCCTAGCGTAAGGTGAAGAGCGGACTGCAGATCAAACATAAGTATTGGTAAATGGAAAATGGATATTGAGGTAATAAAATATTCAATAGAAACCTTCCTAGGGCAAAGGCTTCACCATAATGTCCTTGTAAAAAATAACGCTTTTGGGATCATGGCCCTGTAAAGCAAAAGTTCCATGGCTCAACACCCTGTTCTCCTCCCCTTCTTTCCTAGTGGGGTGCTCGGGCTGGGTATAATCAACAACGACAACATCGTTTATCTTAACTATGATCCTTTTGTCCTGAACTTTTATATATTCGGTGTACCATTCGTTGTCCTTGGCATAGTTTTCCCTGATATCCACAATGTTGTAGAGGCTTCCCGTCCGTTTCCAATCGGTATGGGAATTGTTTACCTGCACCTCATAGCCGTATTTGGGCCAGCCGTCTTCCTGATACCTCGTATGGATGTAAATCCCCGAATTGGATCCGGGCCTGGTCATTACCCTTGCCTTAAACTCAAAATTTTTAAAATCATGGTTTTCAACATCCCCCATATAAAACAAGTGTGCCACGGGACCCGCCACTTTGATCGTACCGTCCTCTATGGAAAAAGTGGAGGCATTATTTCCCACCTTCCAACCATCGAGATTTTTTCCGTTGAAAAGGGAAATCCACCCTTCCGATGACTGCGCAGAAACAATCGTTCCCGTTCCGATACACAATAATAACAGCCATGCATATTTAATTAAGTTTTTAGCCATGATCGTACTTGTATTTATTAGTTAGAACCCGTTTAACAATAGGGTTGGAACATTTCTGTTCGCCGCAAAATAAAACACCCGAATATATGAAAATTAAAGGAAGTACAAAACAATACCGCCCCAAAGTACCCTGGCAGTACCAGGAAATAAAAGAACTCGGAAAAGTGTGGTATTAATCAGGTAATGCCGTAGGGGTGACCGAGCGATACAAACCGTCAACGCCTCAGGAACCTATCACAAGAACGGTGCAGCCAATTTGGGCAAAAGAAACAATTGTAGCGGATAAAAAAAGAAAAGTAGGGAACCGAAAGTTTAGGCAGATTGTTTCGCCGCCTTTTTGGCCGCTCTTTTTTCCTTGAATATTTCGACCAGGTTACCCACCAACCAGTAAGGGACTACAAACATCAACAAGAAAATCATCAACCAAAATCCAAGGGTAAAGATTGCCAAAAACGCCAAAAATCCTAAATACTGGTCAAATTCAAACATAGCTGTACTGGTTTATAGGATACAAAGATACCGTGAAATTGATTAAATCCACAAATCAAAAGCAAAAAAAATGGAAATAAATCGCCAAACCAGTACCTTTGTTTACTAAAATTTATGAAAATGAGCTATAGAATAGAAAAGGATACCATGGGCGAGGTAAAGGTGCCTTCCGATAAATATTGGGGAGCGCAAACGGAACGCTCTCGGAATAATTTTAAAATTGGTCCTGTCGCTTCCATGCCTATGGACATTATCTATGGATTTGCCTATTTAAAAAAAGCAGCCGCATATACCAACCATGAACTAGGGGTCCTTACGAAGGAAAAAAGAGATTTGATAGCTAAGGTATGCGAAGAAATCTTAGCTGGCGAACACAACGACCAGTTTCCGTTGGTAATTTGGCAGACCGGTTCCGGAACCCAGAGCAACATGAACCTCAATGAGGTAATCGCCAACCGGGCCCATGAGTTGGCAGGGAAAAAAATCGGGGAAGGCGAGAAGGCGATCCAGCCCAACGACGACGTAAACAAATCGCAATCCTCCAACGATACTTTCCCAACGGGGATGCATATAGCGGCCTATAAAAAAATTACAGAGGTTACGATTCCTGGAGTGGAACAACTTAGGAATACCCTAAACGAAAAATCAAAGGAATTTTCCAAAGTGGTCAAAATTGGAAGAACGCATCTTATGGACGCCACACCGCTTACCTTGGGACAGGAATTTTCTGGCTACGTGTCCCAATTGGATCACGGCTTAAAGGCCTTGAGGTCCACGTTAGACCATTTGGGAGAGCTTGCCCTTGGTGGTACCGCCGTAGGAACCGGACTAAACACCCCTGAAGGATATGATGTGTTGGTAGCCAAATATATCGCTGAGTTTACGGGACTACCTTTTAAAACGGCGGTTAACAAATTTGAAGCACTTGCTGCCCATGACGCCATCGTTGAGAGTCATGGCGCACTGAAACAAATGGCGGTTTCGTTAAATAAGATAGCCAATGATATCCGTATGATGGCTTCTGGTCCAAGATCGGGGATCGGGGAAATCATTATACCCGCCAATGAACCGGGAAGTTCCATTATGCCAGGAAAGGTTAACCCTACCCAATGCGAGGCCCTTACCATGGTTTGTGCGCAGGTAATGGGCAACGATGTGGCCATTAGCATAGCCGGAACCCAAGGACATTATGAGCTCAACGTTTTTAAGCCCGTTATGGCGGCCAATTTTTTGCAATCGGCCGAATTGCTCGGCGATGCCTGTGCAAGTTTTGATGAACATTGCGCCAAAGGTATTGCGCCAAACCGTAAGGTAATAGAGCAATTGCTCAACAATTCCTTGATGCTGGTTACCGCGCTTAACACCAAGATAGGATATTACAAGGCGGCGGAAATTGCCAATACTGCCCATAAGAACGGGACTACCTTGAAGGAAGAAGCAATAAATCTGGGGTATGTTACCGCAGAAGATTACGACGCATGGGTGAAGCCGGAGGATATGGTGGGCTCTTTACATTAAAAAAACAGCATTTGAACTGACAAAAAAAGGGGCAATCATAAAGATTTGCCCCTTTTTTAATTAATGGATAGTGTATATTATAGTGTATAATATTATTTTAAAGTGAACTTGGAAGTTCCCAATAATTTTAGCCTGTCGTCATAGACGTTTACCATATAATTTCCTTTTTGGAAATCGCCGGTAGGCTTGTTGATAAAATCGCAAACATCCAAAGATTTGTTCTCGTAGTAAAAACTAGTGCCCTTACTATACGTTATGGAAGCCCCATCGTCGTTGGATTTGTTATAACTTTCTCCCAACACATTACCTTGTGGATCCAGGACTTCAATAAAAAATTCCCTGTCGCCAGCCTGTGCGATCACGTTGTCGGCTACCGTAAAACAAACCTTAAACTTATCGGTCCTATTAGCCCTTGAAGTCGAAACCATTTTACCGCTTTTTCTCTCCTTTACGGCATCCACGGAAAATTTGGACAAATTAAGTGCAGATCCTTTCTCGACAGCATCGGCCAATTGGGTGTTTTGGACAACTAGGGAATCGTTAAAAACATTTTGCTTTTCCAATTCCACATAGGTGCTATCCCTCTGCATAGCTATAAATGTATTGGATCGGGTTAGGGAGTCTACTTGTTTCAACAAATGTTCCCTTTCTTTTTTCAAAACACTCACTTGGTTCCTATATCGATAAAGGGTGGCTATATCGGCCTTCATAGTTTTTACGGAATCCAAGTATTTTGCAATATTGTCCCTTGCGGTTACCAATTCCTCATTGGTTGCATTGCTTTCCATAATAGCCTTGTCGTATTCGGACTTTAAACTGTTAAGATCCTCAACCACCAATTGCTTCTCTTGTGTAAGAACCGCTGTGGTCTTTTGCTTGTCCTGATAAAGACTTACCGTGTAGATAATGGTTCCCAAGAGGAACACTCCAAGCAAACCTGCTATTACCTTTAAACCGTTATTGTTTTTTTCTTCTGCCATGATTTTCGTATTAATTTAAGTTGTTAACTTTAAAAGTTATTCGTTCGTATCAATGCTATATACGTTTCAACCGGACTTTTAGATTTTTTGATCAAAAAATTTCGTTAAACGGTATGGGTGGTCCCAACAATTCGTTAACTTTAAAAGACAACTGTTTGTGTTTCACATCAATAAAATCAACGTTCAAATGAAATACTTTCTTTTAACCCTGCTCGGTTCGCTGCCAATAATTTTAGGACAACCAAATTCTGAGAACCCAATCACTACTAAAGATGCTACTACAATTCTCGAACAAGTGGTCCCATCCCGCGATTCAAGAAGTGAAAAAGAAGTGAAGGTGATTCCCATAGAGCATGCCTCTGCTATTTTGGAGTCGGTAGATATTACGGTTTATATAGATCCCGTGGGCGGGGCCGAAGCTTTCGAGGGTCAAAAGTCGCCCGACCTTATTTTGATAACCGATATTCATGGCGATCATTTTAATCCGGAAACCTTGGAGGGCTTAAACACCGAAAAAGCCAAGATAATCGCGCCCCAGGCCGTCGCGGACAAAATGCCGAAGGAATTATCTACTAAGGTGCTTGTCCTTAACAATGGGGATACAACGAGCTATTTGGGAGTAAAGATTGAAGCTATCCCAATGTACAACCTACGGTCAGAAGCGCTCCATTTCCACCCCAAGGGCCGTGGAAACGGATATGTGATCAATATGGGAGGCCAACGCATCTATTTTTCGGGGGATACCGAAGATATTCCAGAGATGAGGGCACTTAAAAACATAGATAAGGCCTTTATTTGCATGAACCTCCCCTATACCATGACGGTAGATAGCGCTGCCGACGCCGTCCTGGCCTTTAAGCCCAAACAAGTATATCCGTACCACTATCGGGGCAATCCCGATGTCAGCGACGTGGGTAAATTCAAGGCCTTGATCAATCAGGGCGACCCCACTATTGAGGTAGTGCAACTAGACTGGTATCCGAAGGAAGACTATTGAGTGTCCTTCCCTTCTTTCGTTTTATTGGCCAACGTATCGAACATTACCGGGGTAGCGATAAACAAGGAGGAGTACGTACCCACGCCAATACCTATAATCATGGCGAACATAAATCCTCTCAGGGATTCTCCACCAAAGGTAAAGATGGCAATCAGTACGACCAACGTGGTCATCGAGGTGTTCAGGGTACGACTTAACGTACTGCACAAGGCCAAGTTGGCATTTTCTCCCGATCGCCAACCCCGTTCTGCCACGATTTCCCGGATACGGTCAAAAACGATTACCGTATCGTTGAGGGAATACCCAATTACCGTCAGTATCGCCGCTATAAAAGCTTGATCGATTTCCATGTTGAACGGCATAATAGTTCCAAACAAGGAGAATATACCTAAAACGATAAGGACATCGTGGAATACGGCGACAACCGCACCCAACGAAAATTGCCATTTCCTAAAACGCAATAAGATATATAGGAATACCACCGCCAAGGAACCCAAGATAGCCCAAACGGCATTGGTCTTAATATCATCGGCTATTGTAGGTCCTACCTTTATAGACTGAAGGATACCAATATTCTTACCGCTGGCACCCGTAGTAAAATCTGCCAAGGTGGTCCCGTCCGGCAAATACTTTTGTAGCGTAGTAAAGAGTTTGTTCTGAATTTCGTGATCCACTTCTATACCTTCCACGTCTACCTTATAGGGCGTGGTTACCATTATCTGATTTTTATCCCCATAGGTCTTTACATTGGTTCCGCTTCCGAAAACAGTATTGAGTTCGGAGGCAATTTCAGAAGGGTTGACCACTTTTTCAAATCGTATCTGATAAGAACGGCCACCTATAAAATCGACCCCTTGTTGTAGCCCCTGGGTAAACAGGGAAACCAAACCAATAGTGACCAGAATCAATGAAAAGATATAGGCAATCTTTCTCTTGCCCAAAAAGTCAATATGAACGTTTTGAAACAAATTTTTGGTCAAGGAGGTCGAAAAATCCAATCTTCTATCCTTTCCTGAACTGTACCAGTCTACCAACAATCTGGTTATGAATATCGCTGTAAAAAGAGAGGTCAAGATACCGATAATCAAGGTTGTAGCAAACCCCTTAATGGGCCCGGTACCAAAGATCAGGAGGATTAATGCCGTAAGCCCAGTGGTGATGTTGGCGTCCAAGATCGACGAAAGCGCATTGCTAAAACCGTCGGCAATGGATTGTGCCTTTCCCTTTCCTTTGGCCAATTCTTCTTTTATCCGCTCATAGATAAGTACGTTCGCATCCACAGACATACCTATGGTCAATACGATACCCGCAATTCCAGGAAGCGTCAGTACTGCATTTAAACTGGCCAATACTCCAAAAATCAATACGATATTGAAGATAAGTGCAATATCGGCAAAGATACCGGCCTTGCCATAATAGAATATCATCCACAATAAAACGATGGTCATCGCGATCATAAAGGAGGTAAAACCACTGTCTATTGCCTCTTGTCCCAAGGATGGCCCTACGATCTCTGATTGTATGATCTCTGCAGAAGCTGGAAGTTTACCGGCCCTAAGCACGTTGGCGATATCCTTGGTCTCATTTACGGTGAAATTACCGGTTATTTCGGATCTACCCCCAGAAATAGGACCCGAGGAAACTCCGGGAGCGGTATAAACCTTGTTATCCAAGACTATGGCTATCCCGGTCTGATTGTTAAAAGCATCCCCGGTCAATTTTTCCCATTCCTTGGCACCCTTGCTGTTCATGGACATGGTAACAGCGGGCCTATTAAATTGATCGAATTCGGATTGTGCATCGCTTACCACGTCGCCACTGATTCGCGGAACCCCATCCCGATTGGATTTTAAAGCGTAGAGATCAACTACTTCCGAATCTTTTGAAGGTCTTTCCCACGCAAACTTAACAAACTGTAAATCGGCCGGAATTAATCTTCTAATTTCCTTCATCCTTAAATATTCCCCGACCTTGGCCGTATCCTGAATCGCAAATTTTGCGATGGCGTGACCATTACCGGGGCCTTTGATCAAGCCCAACAATGGATTGCTGGCCTTGTCGGTCATATCCAAGGAGTCCTGGGAAACATCCGAAAGCAAAGAATCTATCTCCGATTCTGGCTTGGTCGGTTGCTCTGGTTTTTCCTCCAAAACAATTGACTTCAACTTATCATTGGCTGCGATCAAAAATTGGGATATACTTGGATTATCGGGCTTGTATGTTTCCCAGAACTCCAATTGTGCCGTACTGGACAATAGGTCTTGGGCACGGGCAATGTCTCTCGCCCCTGGCAATTCCACCAAAATACGTCCAGAAGTTCCCTCTCGCTGAATATTGGGCTGGGTTACCCCAAAACCATCGATACGCTCTCTTAAAACCTGAAAAGCGGAAACTACGGATTCGTCTATCTTTTTTCTAATGATAGGCTTTACCTGTTCATCGGTCATCTGGAAATTGATGACATCGCTCATTCCCTTGTTGGCAAAAATATCGGGGGACGCCAATTTGGTATCTCCCTTTATTTTATCAAAAGCCTGAAAGAAAAGATCTATATACGTTTCTGAACTGCTTTTGGAAGCGGCATCGGCATCGGCCAGAGCTTTGTTGAAAACCGGATTTTTGGTGTTATTGGCCAATCCTTTAAGGATATCCTTTACAGAAATCTGCAGAGTAACATTGATCCCGCCCTTGAGGTCGAGCCCCTTGTTCAATTCCTTTTTCTTGGCCTCATCATAGGAAGTAAATCCAAAAATAGGATTTTTACCTATAGAATCCAGGTAATTGGCCTCCATGGCCTCCCTTTTGGCTGCATAATCCTCCTCCGTATCGGGGATACTCTTGGCGGCAAATGCTTCTGCCTTGTTCTCCACATTGCTGGCAATGAACGTATAGGAGAGTTGATAGATGCTCACTAGCCCAAACAAAAAAGCGAAAAGCTTTATAAGTCCTTTATTCTGCATTGGTCAATTGATTTGTTTCCACTATTTTCTAACAGCGTGCAAATATATCATTTCCAAGAGGAACTAACAATGAACTCATTTAATCTTTTTGAATTAGGGCGAAAATAAGGCGTTTTGTCCCCGGTTGAAATCTTTTTTAAAAAGCCCGGCCCGGAAGTCTCGGGGTTACGGAGGGAGAAAAAGTTAAAAAACAGGTACAAATTGGTTCCCGAAGCTTTGTGATATGGCCCTTGCAAAGAGTTTAGCCGGCTCAACTAATTAATAGACATTGTAAAATGGGCACCCCACCGATGGTAGGATGCCCAATAATATCCGTAAAGGCATAACCGAAAAGGAACCTAAAACTGCAGCAAGCCGTTGGTTTTTCTTACGCCTTCGGCGCTTTCCTGGATTTTAGCTTTTTCGGCATCGGTTAGGTCTATCCCAACGATATTTTCAATTCCATTTTTGCCCAAAATTACGGGGACCCCGATACATATATCCTTAAGGCCGTACTCTCCCTCCAAAAAGGTCGAACACGGAAACATTTTCTTTTGGTCGCAGGCAATCGCTTGTACCATGCCCGACACGGCGGCACCTGGCGCATACCAAGCACTCGTACCCAATAACTTGGTCAAGGTGGCACCACCCACTTTGGTATCTTCCGCTACTTGGGTCAACCGCTCATCCGATAAAAATTCGGATACCTTAATACTATTCCGGGTGGCATGACGTGTCAATGGAACCATACCGGTATCACTGTGGCCACCGATCACCATACCATCAACATCGGAGATAGGAGCTTCTAGAGCCTCCGCCAATCTATATTTGAACCTGGCGCTATCCAACGCACCCCCCATGCCTATAATTCTGTTTTTTGGAAGACCGGTTACCTTGTGTACCAAATAGGTCATGGTATCCATGGGGTTGCTTACCACCATTAATATGACATTAGGGGAGTGCTTGATCAAGTTAGAGGAGACGTCCTTTACAATGCCGGCGTTGATGCCGATAAGTTCTTCCCGTGTCATCCCGGGTTTTCTTGGAATTCCAGAGGTAATTACCGCAATATCACTTCCGGCCGTTTTGGAATAGTCGCTTGTGACACCGGTTAACTTGGTGTCAAATCCGTTTAATGAAGCGGTCTGCATTAGATCCATGGCCTTCCCTTCGGCGTAGCCCTCCTTAATGTCCAATAACATAACCTCCGACGCAAAATTCTTAATGGCAATGTATTCCGCGCAACTTGCACCAACTGCACCTGCCCCAACTATTGTAATTTTCATTATATAGAATTTTTAATTTGATTTATAAGTACCGTAAAATTACTGAATTTTAACAGAATTCGGTAAGGGCCCGTTTAAGAATTCATCAATTAATTTTCGATACCCACTTATTTGCCTTACCCGTTTGATCGGAAAAATTGGTTTCTCCATCCCTAAAGGTCGGGGCCGATCACAAATCCTTAAAACGGTCCCCGAACCCTTCCCAAATTGATATAGTTCCAACCGCAGTAAATATCCCGCTATGTTATGGTCGAAACCACTTAAGTGTTAAAAAAACAAACCGTTCAACGAAGAAAAATAAATTTTGGTGCTATACATCGAATAGTAACAATACAAGACCGTACAAAGGCGTTAAAAATGTACCAAATCTTATTGAACCAAGGTAAATTTTATGCTGTTTCCCAGTACTGTTACCATCGGTTCTTTTAAACCTACGTCAAATGAAAAGACTTCTTTCGTTACTTGCCCTTGTAATGCTAGTTCTTAGTGCCAATTGTACCAGAATTGCGGAGAACAACGACCCCATAATCGGAATTTGGTCAAAAACCGACAATACGGTCGCCAACAAGTCTAGCGAGCCGTCCTCACTACAGGAGTGGATTTTTAACGATGCCTACTTGGGAAGATACCACAAGTACATCGACAAGAAATTAGAATTTAAAACCGATTTTAAATGGAGCCGGGATGGCGATGTATACATCATTTCTTATCCAGGCACTGATCTTACGGATGATATCGTCACCATGGAAAATACTTCAGACGGCATCACCGTGCTACAGGAAACGGAGGAAATACTGGCAATAAGGGAGTAATATTGCTATTCGCCCTACGCTTTCCGCGATAACCACTAAACAGCTGGCGCATAGCGATCGGCACATTGCCAAAAGAAAAAAACCATCGGATTTAACCGATGGTTTTCTTACTTTTAAGCTTCTCCCGTAGGACCAAAATTTATTGGAATGGAAGGTTGTTCATAGTCCTTGATCGTACCATGGACGCTTTCAAACCGTTGCACATTATCGGAAAGTGCCTTGAGGAACTTTTTGGCATGTTGCGGAGTCAGAACGATCCTGCTCTTCACTTTTGCTTTTGGTGCCCCGGGCATCATACTGATAAAATCGACCACAAATTCGGATACGGAATGATTAATAATCGCCAGGTTGGAATAAATTCCCTCCGCGGTTTTCTCATCCAGTTCTATATTGATCTGCTTTTGGTTTTCTTTTGTATCACCCATGTTCCCATTCCTTAAAATTTGAACTCTTCCCTGCGGGCCATGATTTCATCGTATTCTTCCTTGGAACCAACAATTATGTTCTCATAATCCCTCATTCCGGTACCTGCAGGAATCTTATGGCCTACGATCACATTTTCCTTTAATCCTTCCAGCGTATCCACTTTTCCAGCCACGGCCGCTTCGTTCAATACCTTGGTAGTTTCCTGGAAGGAAGCCGCTGAGATAAAGGATTTTGTCTGCAAAGATGCCCTAGTGATCCCCTGTAGTATTGGGGTTGCGGTTGCTGCAACGGCATCCCGCGCAGTCGCCAAGGTTTTGTCGGATCTTTTTAGTATGGAGTTCCCATCCCTGAGTTCACGGGCAGATATAATCTGTCCCGGTTTTAGGGTTTCGGATTCTCCTGCATCCACGACGACTTTTTTACCGAAGATCTCATCGTTCTCTGTAATAAAGTCATCCTTGTGCACCAATTGGTTCTCCAAGAATATCGTATCTCCCGGATCTTCTATGCGTACCTTTCTCATCATCTGGCGTACTACCACCTCAAAATGCTTGTCGTTGATCTTCACGCCCTGTAAACGGTATACCTCTTGTACCTCGTTCACTAAATACTGCTGTACGGCAGAAGGTCCTTTGATAGCCAGTATATCCTCTGGAGTAATGGAACCATCGGAAAGTGGCATTCCTGCACGAACGTAATCGTTTTCTTGGACAAGGATCTGATTGGATAATTTTACCAAGTACTTCTTAACCTCGCCCAGTTTGGATTCTATAACGATTTCACGGTTACCCCTTTTGATCTTGCCAAAAGATACCACTCCGTCAATTTCCGAGACAACTGCCGGATTGGAGGGGTTTCTGGCCTCGAACAATTCGGTCACCCTGGGTAGACCACCGGTGATATCCCCGGCCTTCGCGGATTTTCTAGGGATCTTGACCAATATCTTGCCTTCCTTGATCTTCTCTTTGTCATCTACCATGATATGCGAACCTACGGGTAGGTTATAAGAACGCAGAACATCGCCCTTACTATCCTTGATCAACAAGGTAGGTATCAATTTCTTGTTCCTGGATTCGGAAATTACCTTTTCTTGGAACCCGGTCTGCTCATCGATCTCTACCTGATAAGTAATCCCTTGTTCTATATTCTCGTAGGCAATTTGACCCGGGAATTCGGAGACAATTACCCCGTTGTAGGGGTCCCACTGGCAAATAATATCACCTTTTGCAATTTTATCCCCGTTCTTTACATACAGTTGGGAACCATAAGGAATATTATTGGTGCTCAACGTAATCCCCGTCTTGCTATCAATTATCTTGATTTCCGATGTTCTGGAAATAACGATTTCTGAACCTTTTCCTTCGTTGTCTACCCCTTTAACGGTTCTTAGATCTTCAATTTCCACTACCCCGTCAAATTTAGCTTCCAACTTGCTGTCTTCCGAGATGTTCCCTGCAATACCGCCTACGTGGAAGGTACGTAAGGTCAACTGTGTACCCGGTTCCCCGATAGACTGTGCGGCAACCACCCCAACGGCTTCTCCCCGTTGCACCATTTTGTTGGTAGAAAGGCTTCTGCCGTAACATTTGGCACAAATTCCCTTCGGTGCCTCGCAGGTCAAAGCGGATCGCACTTCGATTCTTTCTATGGGGGATGCCCCTATTTTCTTGACATCCGTTTCCAAAATCTCTTGACCGGCCTTTAACAACAATTCTTCGGTCAAAGGATCGTACACATCGTGCAATGAAACCCTGCCAAGTATACGTTCTCCAACAGTTTCAACGATTTCCTCGTTTTTCTTCAAGGCTTCCACCACAATTCCCCTCAGGGTCTCACAATCTTCTATATTGATGATCACATCTTGGGAAACATCTACCAAACGCCGTGTTAAGTAACCCGCATCCGCAGTTTTCAGCGCGGTATCCGCAAGTCCTTTCCGGGCTCCGTGGGTAGAAATAAAGTATTCCAAGATCGATAATCCTTCCTTAAAGTTGGAAAGGATCGGGTTTTCAATGATCTCTCCTCCCCCAGCGGTCGATTTTTTAGGCTTGGCCATCAATCCACGCATACCGGTAAGCTGACGGATTTGCTCCTTGGATCCCCTTGCCCCCGAATCTAACATCATATAAACCGAATTGAACCCTTGTTTGTCCTCACGGATACGTTTCATTGCCAATTCCGTAAGCAGGGCGTTGGTCGAGGTCCAAACGTCTATAACCTGGTTGTAGCGCTCGTTATTCGTAATAAGCCCCATGTTGTAGTTGGCCATAATACCGTCTACCTGGTCGTTTGCATCCGCGATCATCTCCGGCTTTTCTTTAGGGATGATAATATCCCCAAGACTAAAGGACAAACCACCTTTGAAGGCAAATTCGTATCCCATACTCTTTATTCTGTCCAAGAAATCGGAAGTCGTAGGGACGTCGGTAACATTTAGGATCCTACCGATAATATCCCGCAGCGATTTTTTGTTCAGCACTTCATTTACAAAACCAGCTTCCTCGGGCACTACCATATTAAAGAGCACACGGCCCGTGGTAGTGGTAATGATCTGGCTTACCAACTGTCCTTCTTCGTTAAAGTCCTTGGTTCTAACCTTGATGCCCGCATTCAGGTCCAATCGACCTTCGTTAAATGCGATTACCACTTCCTCATCGGAATAAAAGGTAAGCCCTTCCCCTTGAACGGGTTCTTCTGGCGTGGATTTTCTTTCCTTGGTCATATAATAAAGACCCAAAACCATATCCTGTGATGGTACGGTTATCGGAGATCCGTTGGCCGGGTTCAAAATATTGTGCGAAGCCAACATTAACAGTTGTGCCTCCAAAATGGCTTCTGGTCCCAAGGGCAAGTGAACGGCCATTTGGTCCCCGTCGAAATCGGCATTAAAGGCGGTACATACCAAGGGGTGCAGCCGTATTGCTTTACCTTCGATCAATTTTGGTTGGAAGGCCTGGATGCCCAAACGGTGCAGCGTAGGGGCCCGGTTTAATAAAACGGGATGACCCTTGAGCACGTTCTCGAGAATGTCCCAAACTACGGGCTCCTTCTTATCTATTATTTTCTTGGCCGATTTAACGGTCTTCACAATTCCTCTCTCTATCAGCTTGCGGATTACAAAAGGTTTGTACAGTTCGGCTGCCATATCTTTAGGCAGACCGCACTCGAACAGCTTCATTTCGGGTCCGACGACGATTACCGAACGCGCCGAATAGTCTACCCTTTTTCCCAAGAGGTTTTGACGAAAACGCCCTTGTTTTCCCTTTAAGGAATCCGAGAGGGATTTCAGTGGTCTATTGGATTCCGTTTTTACAGCCGATGCTTTTCTGGTATTGTCGAACAAAGAATCAACAGATTCCTGCAACATCCTCTTCTCGTTCCTGAGGATTACCTCTGGCGCTTTTATTTCGACCAATCGTTTTAGTCGGTTGTTGCGGATGATGACCCTTCTATAGAGGTCGTTTAGATCGGAAGTGGCAAAACGCCCACCGTCCAAAGGCACCAAAGGTCTGAGTTCCGGTGGAATCACGGGGATTACCTTCATAATCATCCATTCCGGCCGGTTTTCCCTATTGTCTTGGGATTCGCGCAACGATTCCACTACCTGAAGCCTCTTAAGCGCCTCGGTCTTCCTTTGTTTGGAAGTTTCCGTGTTCGCCTTATGCCTGAGTTCATAGGAAAGTTCGTTTAAATCTATACGGGCCAAAAGGTCGATAAGACATTCGGCGCCCATTTTGGCGATAAACTTGTTGGGGTCGGTATCCTCCAGATATTGGTTGTCCTGGGGAAGTGTCTCCAAAATATTTAGATACTCCTCCTCGGTCAAAAAGTCCATTTTTTGTACTTCTTCGCCTTCTGGACCCGTGGCGTTACCTGGTTGGATGACCACATAACGCTCGTAATAAATTATCATGTCCAATTTCTTGGAGGGCAGTCCCAAAAGGTAACCGATTTTGTTGGGAAGCGACCTGAAATACCAGATATGGGCAACCGGAACCACCAAATTGATGTGTCCTACCCTGTCCCTACGTACCTTCTTTTCGGTAACCTCAACCCCGCAGCGATCACATACAATACCGCGGTACCGTATACGCTTGTACTTGCCACAGGCACATTCGTAATCCTTTACAGGACCAAAAATACGCTCACAAAACAGCCCGTCGCGTTCTGGCTTGTGGGTTCTATAGTTTATGGTTTCAGGCTTTAAAACTTCACCTCTGGACTCTGCCAAAATAGATTCTGGAGAGGCCAATCCGATGGAAATTTTATCGAACCTTTTAACTGGATTATTATCTTTTAGTCTAGCCATTGTAATATGGTGATAGTAAATTAAAAATAAGTGTTACAAATAGTGCTCTGGCCCTATTTCTATTATTCTTCCAACCTGATGTCCAAACCTAATCCCTTAAGTTCGTGCATCAATACGTTGAATGATTCTGGCAAGCCGGGTTCTGGCATTGTTTCTCCTTTCACAATAGACTCATACGTCTTGGCCCTTCCGATAACGTCATCGGACTTAACCGTCAATATTTCCCTAAGTGTGGCGGATGCTCCGTAGGCTTCCAGGGCCCAAACTTCCATCTCCCCAAATCGCTGACCCCCAAATTGGGCCTTTCCGCCCAACGGTTGCTGCGTAATCAAGGAATAAGGTCCAATGGAACGTGCGTGCATCTTGTCGTCTACCATATGTCCGAGTTTCAGCATATAGATTATACCAACCGTTGCTGGCTGATCAAAACGCTGTCCGGTACCACCGTCGTAAAGATGCGTATGTCCAAATCTTGGAATCCCTGCCTCATCGGTGTAGGAATTGATCTGGTCCAAGGTAGCACCATCAAAAATCGGGGTTGCGTATTTCTTGCCCAATTTTTGTCCGGCCCAGCCCAGCACGGTCTCATAAATCTGACCGATGTTCATCCGCGATGGCACCCCAAGTGGATTGAGTACGATATCTACCGGTGTTCCATCTTCCAAGAAGGGCATATCCTCATGACGAACGATACGGGCAACGATACCTTTGTTACCGTGACGTCCCGCCATTTTATCACCCACTTTAAGCTTGCGCTTCTTGGCGATATAAACCTTCGCCAACTTCATAATGCCCGCAGGCAATTCGTCCCCAACGGAAATGGTAAACTTGTCCCTTCTTAGGTTTCCTTGAAGGTCGTTTAATTTAATCTTATAGTTGTGCAAAAGATCGGTCACCAATTCGTTGTTGTCCTTGTCGGTTGTCCAACTTCCACCCACCAAATGGGCAAAATCGTCAACGGCGTTCAACATTTTCATGGTGTACTTCTTCCCTTTTGGGAGCACCTCTTCCCCGAGGTCGTTCAATACCCCTTGGGAGGTTTTACCATTGACCAACGAAAACAATTTCTCTATGAGAACCTCTTTCAGTTGTTGGAACTTCACTTCGTATTCCAACTCCAATTTCGCCAATTCTTCTTTGTCCTCAGAGCGCTTTCGTTTGTCCTTGACAGATCTAGAGAAAAGTTTTTTGTCGATGACCACACCTCTTAAGGATGGGGACGCCTTTAAGGAAGCATCCTTTACGTCGCCTGCTTTGTCTCCAAAAATAGCGCGCAATAATTTTTCCTCAGGGGTAGGATCCGATTCCCCTTTGGGGGTAATCTTACCGATCAGGATATCGCCAGGTTTTACCTCGGCCCCTATACGAATCATTCCGTACTCGTCCAGATCCTTAGTGGCTTCCTCGGAAACGTTGGGAATATCATTCGTCAATTCCTCGGCACCCAATTTGGTATCCCTTACTTCCAAGGAATATTCGTCTATATGGATGGAGGTAAAGATATCCTCACGTACCACTTTTTCAGAAATTACGATCGCATCCTCAAAGTTATACCCTTTCCAAGGCATAAAGGCTACCTTCAGGTTTCTACCCAAAGCGAGTTCACCACTTTCGGTCGCATAACCTTCGCACAGAACCTGTCCTTTTTTCACCTTATCGCCTTTTTTGACAATTGGCTTAAGGTTGATGGAAGTACCTTGGTTCGTCTTTCTAAATTTTACCAGATTATACGTCTTGGAATCTTCCTCAAAACTTACCAATCGCTCTTCTTCCGTCCTGTTGTATTTGATGGAAATCTTCTGTGAATCCACGTATTCGATGGTTCCATCCCCTTCTGCATTGATCAATACCCTGGAATCGGAAGCTACTTGTCTTTCCAAACCGGTACCTACGATAGGTGACTCCGGTTTTAGCAACGGAACCGCCTGTCTCATCATGTTGGATCCCATCAAGGCCCTGTTTGCATCATCGTGCTCCAAGAAAGGAATCAAGGAAGCCGAGATAGAGGCGATTTGATTGGGCGCCACATCGGTATAGTTGATCTCTGCAGGGTCAACCACGGGAAAATCACCTTCTTCCCGTGCAATAACCTTTTCCCGGTCTATAGAACCATCTGTCTTCAGCGGAATATTTGCCTGGGAAATCTTCATTCCTTCTTCCTCTTCGGCACTTAGATAGATAAACTCCTCGGTATCTACTTTTCCTTCGGTGACATTCCTATAAGGCGTTTCCAAGAAGCCCATTGGGTTTACCTTGGCAAAAACCGCCAAGGAAGAAATAAGACCAATGTTCGGTCCTTCCGGAGTTTCAATCGGACAAAGTCTTCCGTAGTGCGTATAATGAACGTCACGAACCTCGAAGCCTGCCCGTTCCCTGGAAAGTCCACCTGGCCCAAGGGCAGATAATCTTCTCTTATGGGTAATCTCTGCCAACGGGTTGGTCTGGTCCATAAACTGGGACAACTGGTTGGTCCCAAAGAAAGAGTTGATCACGGAAGACAAGGTCTTGGCATTGATCAAATCTATGGGTGTAAACACCTCGTTGTCACGAACGTTCATACGTTCACGGATGGTTCTCGCCATCCGGGCAAGTCCTACCCCGAATTGTTGGGACAACTGCTCTCCAACGGTTCGTACACGACGGTTGGAAAGGTGGTCGATATCATCGATCTCTGCTTTAGAGTTGATAAGTTCGATCAAATATTTAATGATGGTGATGATATCTTCCTTGGTTAGCACCTGCTTGTCCATTCCGATATCGAGCCCCAATTTTTTGTTCATTCTATAACGGCCCACCTCTCCAAGGTTGTAGCGTTGGTCCGAAAAGAACAACTTATCAATAATGCCCCTTGCCGTTTCCTCATCGGGCGGTTCGGCATTACGCAATTGACGATATATATGCTCAACGGCCTCTTTTTCGGAGTTCGTTGGATCCTTTTGCAAGGTGTTGTGGATAATGGCATAATCGCTTTGCGCATTATTCTCTTTGTGTAAAAGAATGGTCTTTACATCGGCCTCCAAAATCTCTGCGATATGATCCTTTTCCAGAACGGTATCCCTGTCCAGGATAATTTCGTTCCTTTCAATGGAAACCACCTCGCCCGTATCCTCGTCCACAAAATCCTCGTGCCAAGTGTTCAAAACTCTCGCGGCCAATTTTCGGCCCAGTACTTTTTTAAGTCCGGCTTGGGTAACCTTTATCTCTTCGGAAAGGTCAAAAATCTCCAAAATATCCTTATCGCGCTCAAAACCTATGGCACGGAACAAAGTAGTAACCGGCAATTTTTTCTTTCTATCGATATAGGCGTACATAACGCCATTGATATCGGTTGCAAATTCGATCCAGGAACCCTTAAATGGGATCACCCTGGCAGAATACAACTTGGTGCCATTGGCATGGAAAGATTGACCAAAAAACACCCCTGGAGAACGGTGCAATTGAGAAACAACCACACGCTCGGCCCCATTGATCACAAAGGTGCCACTGGGTGTCATGTAGGGAATGGTACCCAAATACACGTCTTGAACGATTGTCTCAAAATCTTCGTGTTCCGGGTCGGTACAGTACAGTTTTAACCGTGCCTTAAGAGGAACGCTATAGGTAAGTCCCCGTTCTATACATTCTTGTATGGAATACCTTGGTGGGTCTATAAAATAGTCTAGAAACTCTAAAACGAACTGGTTTCGTGTATCTGTAATGGGGAAATTCTCCATGAAGGTATTGTAAAGGCCTTCATTTTCCCTTTCATCAGATTTAGTTTCAAGTTGAAAGAAATCCTGAAACGATTTTATCTGAATGTCCAAGAAATCCGGGTAGTTCGGTATGTTCTTAGCGGATGCAAAACTTATTCTCTCAGTCTGATTTGTGAACATCAATGGACAAAATTTTGAATGTGAATACTATAAGCGGGTCGTATATATCCTTATATACCAATACTCTACCTCGGTACAAGCCTGCCAGCGCAAATTAGTCGGACAGATATCCGAGGTATCCCCAAAAAATATTGGGGGTTAAAAGGAATCCCAAAAGGCTAAAGATCAATATCACTATCGAAAATTAACCAATAGAGATTAAAAGGGTTTAGGTCTAGCCACTCGAGGTGGGTAGACCTAAACCAAAAACAATATTGTTGCGCTATTATTTAAGCTCAACTTCTGCTCCAGCTTCTTCCAATGATTTTACGATACCTTCGGCCTCGTCCTTAGCAATACCTTCCTTGATAGGTTTTGGTGCGCTATCAACAATATCCTTGGCATCTTTTAAACCCAATCCGGTTAATTCCTTAACCAATTTAACAACCGCCAACTTAGAGGCGCCGGCTGCTTTTAGGATTACATCAAATTCGGTTTTTTCTTCTGCGGCCGCACCGGCGTCCGCGGCACCTCCACCAGCAGCAACTGCAACTGCAGCAGCAGCGGGCTCAATACCGTATTCATCTTTTAAAATTGTAGCTAACTCGTTTACTTCTTTTACGGTCAAATTAACCAATTGTTCTGCGAAATCTTTTAAATCTGCCATTTTTCTATCGTTTAATAAAATTTTAAAAATATAATTGTTAAGAGTGCGTACTTATTATTTTTCTGATAAGGTCTTCAGTATACCTGCAAGTTTACCACCACCGGATTTAAGTCCAGAGATCACGTTCTTGGCAGGCGATTGCAACAAGGCAACAATATCCCCGATCAGCTCCTCCTTGGATTTAATATCCACCAAGGCGTCCAATTGGTTATCACCAATGTAAATGGACTCCATGATATAGGCACCCTTTAACAGGGGTCTATCGGATTTCTTCCTAAAGGCTTTGATCAATTTTGCCGGTGCATTGCCAGTTTCGGAAAGAATGATGGAGGTATTTCCCTTCAATACATCGGGAAGTTCCCCAAAATCCTTATCAGATGCTTCCATTGCTTTTGCAAGCAAGGTATTTTTAACCACTGCCAGTTTTAGGTTGGCCTTAAAACAAGCTCTTCTTAAGTCAGAGGTTGTCGTGGCGTTTAACCCAGAGATATCCGCAAGGTAAATTGTGGAATTATCGGATAACTGTGCAGTTAAGTCTTGTATAACGTTATGTTTTTCTTGTCTTGTCATAATGAAATTTTTAAACCACCAGTTAAACTGATTTTGGGTCTAGTTGAACGCTAGGGCTCATGGTACTGGATAGGTAAACGGTTTTCATATAGATACCCTTGGCCGCAGCGGGTTTGAGCTTTACCAAGGTATCCAACAATTCCCTGGTGTTGCCGGCGATCTTGTCCGCAGAAAAGGAAACCTTTCCTATAGCGGCGTGTACGATACCCGTCTTATCTACCTTGAAGTCGATTTTACCTGCCTTCACTTCGGTAACGGCTTTGGCGACATCCATGGTCACCGTTCCTGTTTTAGGATTGGGCATAAGGCCACGCGGGCCCAAAATACGGCCCAATGGACCCAATTTACCCATTACGCTTGGCATGGTAATTATGACATCTACGTCGGTCCAACCGTTCTTTATTTTATCCAAATACTCGTCCAGACCTACAAAATCCGCTCCAGCTTCCTTAGCTTCTGCTTCTTTATCGGGGGTTACCAAGGCCAAAACCTTAACATCCTTGCCTGTCCCATGTGGAAGGGTAACAACGCCCCGCACCATCTGGTTCGCTTTTCTGGGATCTACACCCAACCGAACCGCGATATCGACGGAAGCATCGAATTTAGCGTTGGTTATTTCTTTTATCAAAACAGAAGCCTCGTCAACAGAATAGAGCTTGCTCTTATCTATTTTAGCGTGGGCCTCCTTTTGTTTTTTTGTTAATTTTGCCATTCTAAATTGCTTTTAAGGTTTTAAAAAGGTTTAGTACCTGAAACTTTTAGACCCATAGATCTAGCCGTACCCGCAACCATGCTCATAGCCGATTCCGCTGTAAAGGCATTTAGATCCACCATTTTGTCTTCTGCAATGGTCCTGATCTGTTCCCAAGACACGCTTGCCACTTTGTTTCTGTTAGGTTCGCCAGATCCTTTTTTAACCTTAGCCGCTTCCATAAGTTGAACTGCCGCTGGCGGTGTTTTTACAATAAAGTCGAACGACTTGTCCTTGTATACCGTGATAGCAACTGGCAATACTTTGCCTGGTTTATCCTGTGTACGTGCATTAAACTGCTTACAGAATTCCATTATGTTAACACCGGCAGCACCTAAAGCGGGTCCGACCGGTGGCGACGGATTCGCTGCACCTCCCCTAACTTGTAGTTTAACTACTTTACTTACTTCTTTTGCCATTGTTTAAAATTAAATTAAAGCGAGTTTTTGGAAGCAACGTCGCTTTTTAGTATATGTAACAGTTCCTCAATATTCAAATACGTCCGTCTGCGAAAAACGATTCCACGGAACTCGCTTAAAACCTTCAGCGGCTATACTTTTTCTACCTGCATATAGCTGAGTTCCAGAGGGGTCTTCCTTCCAAAAATCTTCACCATCACCTCTAACTTGCGTTTCTCTTCATTAATTTTCTCGACCGTTCCGTTAAACCCGTTAAATGGACCATCGATAACTTTTATAGTCTCTCCCAGAACAAAAGGAATGGCAACACTATCCGTGTTAACGGCCAATTCATCTGCCTTGCCAAGCATCCTATTTACTTCTGATTTACGCAAAGGCACCGGATCTCCACCTTTGGTTTCCCCTAAAAATCCAATTACATTGGTGATAGACCTAATAATATGTATCATTTCTCCACCGAGATTGGCCTTTATCATTATATATCCGGGAAAGTATACCCTTTCTTTATTAATTTTTTTACCGTTCCTGATCTGGACAACTTTTTCGGTAGGCACCAAAACGTCCTCCAAATAATCCGAAAAACCAAGACGGGCGACTTCTGCCTCTATATAGCCCTTGATCTTGTTTTCCTGACCACTTACGGCCCTCACTACGTACCATTTTTTATCCAATACTTCTGACATAGCGTCTTTTTTAACCAATTAACTTTTTGAAATAAAATTGTATCAATTTGCCAAAAAGACTGTCCACTCCCCAAGTCGCCAAAGCGAACAATATAGAAAATACGGCAACCACTACCATTAGATTGGTAGATTCTGCCCTTGGGGGCAGGGTAACATGGTTCTTAAGTTCTAGATAGGATTCCTTGATATATGTTATCATGTCGCAATCGATTTTCTAAATGGTTAAAAAGTGTGCAGAAGCAATTATCAATCTACATTTTTCCACTTTCCTCAGGAAACTAGAATCTACTCGGTTTTAAACGCCCTCATGGAAACCTAGCGCAATTAAGCACGGGAGGAGAGGCTCGAACTCCCGACACCTGGTTTTGGAGACCAGTGCTCTACCAACTGAGCTACACCCGTTTTTGTGATGCGCTACCTCCCGATAACTATCGGGATGAGCTACACCCATTTATATTTACATTTAAAGGTATCCCGTCAGATTATGTCGGAACACCCTTAAATGCAATTGTATAAGATAAGATTAATCCAGTATCTCGGTAACCTGTCCGGCACCTACCGTTCTACCCCCTTCGCGAATAGCGAAACGCAGACCAACGCTCAGTGCAATTGGAGACAATAGATCAACAATAATAGTAAGGTTGTCACCTGGCATTACCATTTCTACCCCATCGGGAAGATTAATTGTTCCAGTAACATCGGTAGTCCTAACATAGAACTGAGGGCGATAGTTGTTGTGGAAAGGTGTGTGTCTACCACCTTCTTCTTTCTTAAGGATATAAACCTCAGCTTTAAATTTGGCGTGAGGCTTCACGGAACCTGGCTTACAGATTACCATTCCCCTTTTAATCTGGGATTTTTCAATACCTCTCAAAAGGATACCAACGTTATCACCAGCTTCACCACGATCCAATATCTTGCGGAACATCTCGACCCCAGTAACCGTAGAAGTCAGTTTTTCAGCACCCATACCTATAATCTCAACGGCATCCCCAGTGTTGGCGATACCAGTTTCGATACGTCCTGTAGCAACAGTTCCACGACCGGTAATTGTAAATACATCCTCAACGGGCATCAAAAATGGCTTATCAACATCCCTTTCCGGCAAATCGATCCAGCTATCAACAGCTTCCATCAATTGCATAACGGTATCTACCCATTTTTGCTCACCGTTAAGTGCACCAAGGGCAGAACCAGCAATTACGGGTCCATTGTCACCATCATATTCATAGAAGGAAAGCAATTCCCTAATCTCCATTTCCACCAGCTCCAAGAGCTCGTCATCATCGACCATATCCACTTTGTTCATGAAGACAACAATTTTCGGAATACCAACTTGGCGGCCCAAAAGGATGTGCTCACGGGTTTGGGGCATAGGACCATCGGTAGCGGCAACCACCAAAATGGCACCGTCCATCTGAGCAGCACCAGTAACCATATTCTTTACGTAATCCGCGTGACCTGGACAGTCAACGTGGGCGTAGTGACGATTAGCGGTCGAATATTCTACGTGCGATGTATTGATGGTAATACCCCTTTCTTTTTCCTCGGGAGCGTTATCGATAGAATCGAAACTTCTCAATTCGGATAATCCTGCGTTTGCCAATACCGTAGTAATAGCGGCAGTCAATGTAGTTTTACCGTGATCCACGTGTCCAATAGTACCTATATTTAAGTGCGGTTTGGAACGATCAAATGTTGCCTTTGCCATGTTTAATGAATTTTAATCTTAGTTTATATTAGTGTACAATATTATGCCTTAATTGAGCCAATGATGAGATTTGAACTCATGACCTCTTCCTTACCAAGGAAACGCTCTACCCCTGAGCTACACCGGCTTCTTTTAGGTTTAAGGTTCAAAGTTTTAAGTTGAAGGTTACAATAAAATAACATTTAACTTTTAACCATCAACTTTTCAAAGAGCGGGAGACCGGGTTCGAACCGGCGACATTCAGCTTGGAAGGCTGACGCTCTACCAACTGAGCTACTCCCGCAATTATTAATTATGAATTACAAATTCAAAATAATGATTTTCAATATTTCAACAGAAATCTTTTCATTCCCAATTCTGAATTCTGAATTATCCAGTGGGGAGAGCAGGATTCGAACCTGCGAAGACGTAGTCAGCAGATTTACAGTCTGCCCTCGTTGGCCGCTTGAGTATCTCCCCTTATTTAATTATGAATTCCGAATGGGAACCCATAGCTATATTTTCAATATTTTCAACGAACCAAGAGGAAACTGCCCCCTCTTTCCATATTGTAATTCCGAATTGAAAATTCTGAATTATCGAGCCGATAGCGGGACTTCCCTCGACTACCTGCCCGACTCTCGTCGTCTGGGCGGGCGCTCGGGATAAACCTCTCGTCCCAGACGCTTTACGACCCCTTGATAAAAACAGGAAAACAAATCGTAATTCCTTTTTTTTGAGCCGATAGAGGGACTCGAACCCACGACCTGCTGATTACAAATCAGCTGCTCTAGCCAGCTGAGCTACATCGGCTTTTGAACCCCTTTTTACCACAAAAAAAGTCCGCTATTTCTAACGGACTGCAAATGTAGATAAATATTTTTTTAATCAAAACAATTTGGGAAAAATTTTAGTTACGCTTTTGCCCTCAATTTTTCCTTTCTTTTTACCAACTTCCTTTCCAAAGAACTACACGCGGTATCGACCGCCTCCTCAAACGACTTGCATTGTTTTTTTACTACGTATGTATCTTTTGGGACACGAACCGTTATCTCCACTATTTTGTTTTCCTTTGAGCTCGTTTTTACCACTTTAAGATACACATCGGATTGCACCACCTTGTCGTAAAACCGATCCAATTTGTTTAATCGGTTTTGAACAAAATCGATAAGTTTAACATCGGCATTAAAATTAACTGATTGCGCATTTACTTTCATAGATCGAAGTTTTAATAAAAGTTAAACAAAATAGGCTTATTTCTTGCTTCTTGGATGGGAGGCCCCATGTACTCTTTTTAATTCGGCTATACTGGTATGCGTATAAACCTGGGTAGATGCCAAGCTGGAATGCCCCAACAACTCCTTCACAGAGTTGAGGTCCGCCCCCTTGTTCAGCATGTGGGTCGCAAAAGTATGTCTAAGGATATGTGGGCTTTTCTTTACCTTGGGGGACACAAGACTAAAATACTTATTTATAATTCTATAAACAAGGGTTTCATATATTTTATTGCCCGATTTTAACAAAAAAAGATAGGCGTTGTCCGCCCGGTAGACGAGGCCATTTCTTTCTTCTATGTAGGCCGCCAAGAAGTCTGCCGTCGAATCCAACAAGGGTACGATCCTTTCCTTATTTCTCTTGCCGACGACCTTAATGGTCTTGGTGGATAAATCTATCCGGTTCATTTTTAAATTCACCAATTCCGATCGGCGAATTCCCGTTGCGTACAACAATTCAATAATCAGCCGGTCGCGGGTCCCTTCAAAATTATCATCAAAGGGAATTTGCCGAAGCACCGTTTCCATCTCTGATTCAGAGAACGGGATTTCTACCTTTTTTGGCGTTTTTAACGATCTATGACGAGCCAGGGGGCTTATCCTGATCTCCCCGATTTTAAGTAAAAAATTATAATAGGCCCTTAGAGCGGATATTTTGCGATTTATTGATCGATTGGAAATCTGGGCGTTGGACATTTGTACGATCCAATTCCTAATAATGGCATACTCGACCTTTTCGAGGGCACTAGTTTGATATTCTTCGAGACAGAAACGGGCGAAATCCTCCAAATCTCCCTTATAAGCCACGATCGTCAGTGGCGAATACTTTTTTTCGAGGGAAAGATAAGCAAGGAAAGCCGGGATCGCCATGGTAACATTTCTTACCCAAAGTTACAAAAGCCAAAGGTTTAAGCCGCTCCATTTGGAAAATAAAAATCCCATCCACCGAATTTCTCGGTAAATGGGATTAAAATTTATCTTAAAAAGGTTACTACGCCTATATTTCTTCTTGGTCTCTAAGTCCTTGGATATACTGCGCTTTTTGGATTTGGGCCCGGCGTTCCACGGATGGTTTTGTGAACTGCTGGCGCTTTCTCAATTGTCGCATCGTGCCGGTCTTATCGAACTTGCGTTTGAATCGCTTTAACGGCCTATCTATGTTTTCTCCTTCTTTAATCGGTATAATTAACATGGGCTACAACCTCCTTTCTTTAATGATTTACCCCGCTATTTCCTAACGGGAGTGCAAATTTAGAATAAAAAACGGATAACGTAAAATTATTTTAAAATATTTCTAGAGATAACCACCTTTTGAATTTCGGTGGTACCCTCCCCGATGGTACACAACTTGGCATCCCGATAAAACTTTTCTACGGGAAAATCTTTAATATACCCGTAACCCCCATGGATCTGAACGGCTTCATTGGCTACCCGAACGCATACTTCGGAAGCGTACATCTTGGCCATGGCACTGGCCTTCGTCATCTTTCTACCTTCATTTTTTAAGTAGGCGGCCTTGTGCAGCAAGAGTTCCGAAGCCTCAATTTGGGTGGCCATTTCGGCTAGCTTAAAAGAGATACCCTGAAATTCACTGATCGGTTTACCGAACTGCACCCGTTCCTTGGAATATTTCAAAGCGGCCTCATAAGCTCCTTTTGCGATGCCCAAAGACAGCGCACCTATGGAGATTCGACCACCATCTAAAACCTTCATGGATTGTTTAAAACCATCGCCAATGTTGCCCAACCGGTTGCCATCCGATATTCTACAATTGTCAAAAATGAGTTCGGCGGTCTCGCTGGCCCGCATTCCCAATTTATTTTCTTTTTTTCCGCTTGTAAATCCCGGTGTTCCCCTTTCGATCACAAAAGCGGTCATCCCACGGCTATCGCCCTTATCCCCGGTTCTTACAACCACTACGGCGATATCCCCGCTCTTGCCGTGTGTGATAAAGTTTTTGGCGCCGTTCAAGACCCAAGAATCCCCGTCCCTTACAGCCGTGGTAGACATGCCGCCTGCATCCGAACCCGTGTTGTGTTCGGTAAGTCCCCATGCACCCAACCATTCCGCGGTTGCCAATTTGGGAATCCACAATTGTTTTTGCCTGTCGTTGCCAAAAGTTAAAATATGGTTGGTACAGAGGGAATTGTGGGCAGCGACCGACAATCCTATGGAGGGGTCTATTCTAGAAATCTCTTCAATAATTGCAACGTACTCATGATACCCCAAACCCGAACCTCCGAGGTCCTGGGGTACCAGAACTCCCATAAACCCCATTTCACCGGCCTTTTTAAAGACCTCTAACGGGAAGGTCTGGGCCTCGTCCCATTCCATAACGTGGGGTTTAATATGTTGTTCCGCAAATTCCCTAGCGGAAGAAGCCACCATTTTCTGGGTTTCCGAGTAATCAAAACTTAATGTCGACATCGTATTCTCAACCATTCCAAGCATTTTTAGAGGGCCAAATATAGTTTAATTCTATCAATCTTATCGGATGGAAAATCTTCAATTTGAGTTAATTCACTATATGATTTAATTGTACCGACTTTTGTTCTATAATCCACGATCCTTTGCCCCACTTTATAAGAAATGTACACCAATTTTGCCAATTCGGACGCTGAAGCGGTGTTCATATTGGTTTTGTTGATTTTTGGTGGGGTAAGTACCCGGTATCTCTCCAAGGTCCTCTCCACTACTTCGGGGCTTAAGCCATAGACATCGAATAATTGGGCATCGACCACAAACCCCCCAAGAAGGTCCCTAAATTTTACGATACGGGCCGATAGTTTGTCCCCTATTCCGCTGATGGATTTTAGTTCCTCGACCGTTGCAGTGTTTAGGTCCTTAATGGTTATGTCCCCACCCAGCCTCCCCGGAGAGGAGGAGTTGTATGTGTTACCATTTGAATTGGGCGGTGTTGCATACTGCTTTCTGCCCACTGTAGACCGCTTACCGACCTGTGTCCATTCGGGGAATTTAAAATAGGGGGAGATGGCATCCAGTAAACTGTCGGACACCTCGGTGACACGTTGAAATTCTTCCGGCGAGTTCACAAATTTATTGTGCTTTCTAAAAGCAAACAGCCTATCGATTTCTTGGACAGACATACCCAAAGCATATCCCTTATAATCGGTGATAAAGTTGGGGTTAAACGGATATATTTTGATCGAATCCTTTTGTATGGCCCCATTCTTAAGGGAATCGATCTTGGCCTGTAGATCCAAATCTACCCCAGGTGCATCCGTAGGATCATCGGCTAGCCCCACCTTACCGAATACAAAATAGCCAATTTGAAGCAATACGATAATAGACAACAAAAAGAAAATCCCACTGCGTTCCTGTCTGCTAAATCTGATTTGGGATTTTTTATCCTTTCTTCCCACTGTTGTCGTGTCAAGTTAAAATCCTTAGCATCATTTGCCCCCAAAGTTGCTTAAAAAGTTTCCATTGCCATAACGGCTATGCAATGATATTTGGTCAATACTGGGGCTAAAATGCACCCTGGTCCTAGGGGTCATTTCAAATTGGACGTGCCACTAGGTCATTGGTTTTGTCTTACCACCTCATCGTCATTTTCGGAATAGGAATCCGGTTCTTGTTTAGGCGGAGTAGTCATAACCCTGTAAAAGAAATAACCAGCGAAAAACACAAAAAAACCTTGTGCCAAAACCATGGTTATCAATGCTTCCGTGTTCATAATGTGGCCCTCCCTTCCTTTCTTCGTTTGTTAAAAGCTAAATATACCAAAAATGAAATGAACAGAAAAAGACCCAACAGTATCAGTCGGCCCAAATTCTTATAAAACACTTTGTTCGTAAAGGACCCCTTGGCGATGATTGCGCCAGGTTTTACAATATCGCCCTTTTGTACGGTAACGTGTTGGTCGCCCTTAAACCGGTACTCCTTGTAGTCTGTAAACGGTTCCTGGAACGAACTTTTATTCTCCTTGTCGTATTTTTTTCGAATATTTTGAAAAGAAAACTTCACCGAATGCCTATCAGACTCCACCACCTTACCTACGGCGGCACCTGAAGTATCAAAATTTTCAGCGTAGTATTCCGTGGCAAAGGACTTATTATTAAACGTATCCTTGTGTAGAACCCTATCCACGATATTGGGAATGCTGGAAAAGAATACCCACCCTAAGAGCAGCGGGGTAATATATTTGATGATAAACCTATACCCCATAGGAATCCTAATATCCGATCCATGGTTTATTTCCTTCCAACCCTTGTCCATTCCAAAAATCCAAGCAAACAGGATTACCTCAAAAAATGCAAACGTCACCAAACTTACGGTTCCGGCCCAAAAGTCATAATCGTCGAACACTCCCTGATTGTAAAAGAAAACCGTCGGTAATCCCAAGAGCAATGCCAACCCCCCAAAAGACCAGGCACCCTTGGTCCTGTTCCAGCCAAACTCGTCCCGCATAAAACCCATCCAGGGAGTTCCCATAGCCAGGGAACTGGTTATCCCCGCAAAAAATAATAGCCCGAACCACATTACGCCTGCCACCATAGCCAAGGCGGGGCCCCATTGCTCAAAAAGATAGGGCATAGTCTGAAAGGCCATCCCAAACCCCGCATTGTTGATTACCCAATCCAACCCGAGATACCCTGCCGCGATCGGAATAACGATTGCGCTTCCCAGTACTACTTCCACAAACCCGTTCATAAAACCAGCTGAAACGGCGTTTAGGGCAATATCGTCCTTGGGCTTCACATAAGCGGCGTAGCAATGGATGGTCCCCATTCCTACCGATAAGGTGAAGAATATCTGACCGGCCGCAGCCAACCATACCTTGGGGTCGGCCAACGAGCTGAACTGTGGGGTCCATAAAAAGTTGAGGCCGTCCACGGCGTTGGCATCGGGGAAAAGTTCTGAGGCTCCACTGGTTCCCAGAGTATATCCCTTGATAGCCAAAAGAACGCCGAACAAGATCAGTAACGGCATCCCAATTTTCGCCACCTTTTCTACCCCCTTAAGTCCCTTGGAAAGGATAAAGGTATTAAAGGCCAAGCACAGGACATAGAAAATTACCGCCTCATAGGGAATTCCCGTAGTAGTATGCGACAAGTCTACGTATGAATTGAAGAAGCCCGCTACCTCCCCCTGGGACATACCTTGAAAGGTACCCATTAAGGAATGGTAAACATAGGAAATGGTCCAAGATTCTATGTAGGCATAATAGGCTACTATTGCCAAATTGGTAAAGATGCCGAAAACCCCAATATATTTGAGGAGACGCCCTTTGACCATGGAATCCAGGATATACGGCGTGCTGTGATTTCCGAATTTTCCACCGTAACGGCCAGATGACCATTCGATAAATAATAGGGGAATTCCCATCAACAGAAAACAAATCAGGTAGGGAATTATAAAGGCACCCCCTCCGTTCTGGACTGCTTGTACGGGAAACCTAAGAAAGTTGCCCAGCCCTACGGCATTACCCGCCATTGCAAGAATAAGGCCGACACGTGAACCCCAGGATTCGGTAGTTGTTGCCATGGTCCTTTCAATAAAGTAAGTTGGTGCCCATACCGTATCAAGTTATGCGCTACGGGCCCATATAAAGGTAAAAAAATAATCTAACCCTGCTGTTTTTTATACAATAATCCCGACTTTAACTTTTTCCAATACTCGTTGAGATCTCCCCTTACTTCCCCAGACATGATGTACAGCCCAATGATATTGGGAACGGACATGGAAAGGATCATCATATCGGAAAAATCGAGAACGGCCCCCAAACTAATGGAAGCTCCTACCACCACAAAGACCATAAACAACAATTTATAAACCAATTCGGTTCTTTTGCTCTTCCCAAAAAGGTAAGTCCATGCCCTCATCCCGTAATAGGACCAGGAAATCATGGTAGAAAAGGCAAACAGGAACACTGCGATACTCAAAACATAGGGGAACCACGAAATAACACTGCCGAAGGCATCGGAGGTCAATTGGGCACCAGCCATGCCTGCCACCTCGTGCCGTCCTGTAAAGATTAGTACCAAAGCGGTAAGGGTACACACCACAACGGTATCTATAAATGGCTCCAACAAGGAAACAAAGCCTTCAGAAGGGGGGTTCCTTGTCTTAACGGTACTGTGCGCAATGGCCGCAGAACCTACACCGGCCTCGTTTGAAAACGCGGCACGCTGAAACCCGATGACCAAGACCCCTATAATACCTCCTTTTAACGCCCCAGGGTTAAAAGCACCCTCTACAATGGCCGAAAAGGCCGGGCCTATATTCTTTATATTGATAATAATGACCGCCAAAGCCGCCAGTACGTACAAGGTAGCCATAAAGGGGACTATTTTTTCGGTGACTTTGGCAATACTCTTAATTCCACCGATAATTACCGATCCAACTAGAACCGAGGTTATAACCCCAAACCAAAACCCATTGCCCTCCAAGTTGTTAAATTGGGTAGACAATTGTTCAAAGGCTTGGTTGGCCTGGAACATGTTTCCGCCCCCGAACGAGGCCCCGACTGCAAGGATTGCGAAAAGACCCGCGAGTACCTTGCCAAATTGCTTCATATTTCTTTTCTCCAGACCGTAGCGAAGGTAGTTCATGGGGCCGCCAAAGACACGGCCGTCAGACAGAATATCCCTGTATTTAACCCCTAAGGTACACTCTACAAATTTGGACGACATGCCCAAAAGACCACATAAAATCATCCAAAAAGTAGCTCCTGCCCCACCTAAGGAAACCGCCACTGCCACCCCGGCAATATTCCCTAGACCTACCGTTCCGGAAACCGCAGTAGCCAATGCCTGGAAATGGGTCACCTGACCCGGGGCATCGGGATCATCATATTTTCCCTTGGCAAGATCCAACGAATGTCTAAATCCCTTTATGTTGATAAATCCCATCCGGAAAGTAAAAAATGCCGCGCCCAGCACCAGCCATATTACTATAAATGGTATCCCAGTCGTTCGGGGATCTCCGTTTGGATGGGTCATGATCACCGGCTGATCATATTTTATCCTGGCGAAATTGTAGGATCCCTGCTCAATAATATGTTCCTTATTGTCCGAATTGTAAATTACCTTGCCCTCGTCAAGCAGATGCTTTAACCGGCCTTTGGCGGTTGCGTTAACGGTTAAATCGGCTCCCGAACTGTTTGAAATCAGGGCTACGGGCTCTCCCCTATTAACTTCTGCACCCTCTGGCTGCAACCATTGCTTTAGCACAAACCTATCTTCCACATCGGGGGTCCAATTGGGAATTCCCACCATTTTATAATCGGCATAGGCTATGGGATCGTGAAGGCCAAAGGCCGCAAAGGGGTCCCAAAATAAAAATGACCCCAAAGCATTTACTGCCGGGGTCATAAAACCATTGAAAATTTCTGTGATCGCTTTGGCTTTTACGGTGAAGGCCTTGGTCTCCGTTAACCCGTTGGCATCGATAACGGTTACCGTATAGGGCACTCCTTCCACCAAACCGGTTGACTTATCCGAGGTGAGCGGCGTCTCCTGATTGCTCCACCGATACGAATATGGGGGGGTGCCTCCCGTTACTTTTAGATCGATCTCCCCATCATTGATGATCTTCGACGGGTTTATTGTGGTTCCCTTAACTTCCAGCTCTTGGGCAAATACGGTTAAGGAGATCAGTAAAAAAAGCGACGATAGGTAGTGTCTCATATAATGAATGACATTTTTAGTTTATCAATTTTATTGAAATGGGAAGCAATATCCTAAAAATAATCAACCCAATCAAATTAATTGTTATAAAGGTCATCAGTCCAGGTTGAATATTTGGTGTAATTTTTTGATCTGTTCCGGCCTTCCCAACACGATTATTTTACTTTTTGGAAGTAATCTAGTTTCGGCCTCCGGATTGATAATATAATTGCCGCTGGGCTCTATATACCCTATTATGGTACATCCTGTTTTTCGGCGTATGTCCAGATCGCGCAAGGAATTAAATTCCGTTTGCCCCGCAAATTCCTCGATGGCCACTTCCTCTAGGTTGGTCGTATGTTCGCCTTCCATGGAGAGTTTGTCCATAAACGTAATTAGATCGGGGATTACAACCAAGGACGCCATATGGTCGCCACCGATCTTATCGGGCATGATGACCTTATCTGCCCCTGCTAAATGTAATTTTTTTTGGGATGCGACCAAGGAAGCCCTACTAATAATAAACAACGATTTGTTTAACTGCCTGGCCGATAGCACCACGAACAAGTTGGCCGCATCGTCCGGCATGGCGGCAATAAGGTATTTGGCACGTTCAATGCCGGCCTTAATAAGAATTTCGTCGTCATTGGCATCCCCTTCGACAAAAAGCACCTCACCCTCATTTTTTTCTATGATCTCCTTATTCTTTTCTATTACGACAAAAGGTTTATTGTACGCCCCTAATCGCTGTGCCGCTTGATTGCCGTTGCGGCCGTATCCACAAAGAATAACATGGTCGGTAATCCTATCTATCTTTTGTTCCAATTTCTTTTTCTTTAATAATTGTTGGGAGTTCCTGTTCAAAATATACTCCGTTATCACCGATATAGCAAACGCAAAAATGAAGACGCTAGAGATTATCAAGAATACCGTAAAGAGCTTGGTGGGGGCGTCCATAGGGCCAACTTCGGAAAAACCCACCGTGGTTACCGTTATTACGGTCATATAAAATGCATCCAACCATGAGAAATGGGATAAAAATCTATAACCAAGAACCCCGACGGATAAAACAATGGCCACTAAAACCATTGCAAAATACAATCTTGATCGGAAAAATCTTAACATGTCTAAAGGTCAAATACGGAGGTCCGCTTGGTATAGATAAGGTCCTTTATCCGCAACAAAAATGTCAAAAAAAGATACAGGGCAAAACCGAACCCCAAGGTGACGAAGGTAAGGTAAATAAAAGAGGTACGGACTACACGGGTCCGTATCCCCAAACGTTCGGCGATACGCCTACAAACCTCGAAGCCCCTTTTTTGAAAATAGTATAGTATTTTATAGAACAGGTTCACGTGCTAAATGTATAAAAAGTACATAGAATAAAGAAAAGAGAACATTGAAAATAGAAAAGGGAATATAGAAAATAGACACAAGAGTCAAGAATCAAGAGACAAGACAATTGTATTGTTTGGGGTTAGGTGTTTGGTGAAACATGGAAACTAAACCTATAAACACAGACCCTCATAAACTTTTGTTGAACTTGAACTTTCCTGCCGACCGCTTACTGCCTACTGCCTACTTTTATCTCCCAACAAACTAGCCCCGACAGCACACTGGAGGCATCTGTTCTCGGTGCAGTATTCATTGTACAATTGAAGAATTGCCTGACTCTGCATGGCGTTTTCAATGGGGGCACCGTGATGTTTAAAATTATCCACAACCCTGTTTTCCTCTTTTTTTAAACCGGAAATGATTTCCAAAATAAGACCGTCCACCTCCTTGCCCCGTTGTCTGGCATAGCAGAATTTTAGTGGGGCTATGGTATTGATGATAATAAGATCGATAAAACGTGTGCCAAGCCCCTTATTTCTTTTTTTAGAGACCTTACCAAAGGTATAATGATCGTTCCAATAATCGCTCGCCGAAACCCTCAAAACGTCGTATATCCGGGATACGCTATCCGCATCCATAAGTTGACTGAACAAATTTTGGCGACCGGCATAAAGGTTGGCGAGCTGTGAAAGACGTATGGTAGGAAAGTTGGACGGACGCAATCCATAAAATTGTGGCGGCAATACCCTTGTGGTCTTTATATTGAACTTGTTTTTAAGAAAACCGTACTCTTTTTTAAGATTGATATAGTACCCATCCATCACAGCGTCATCCTCCAAAAGCCCTGCCGTACCAAACAGCAGGCTTTCTAGTTGTACAATATTTCCATATGATTTCCGTATGATCGAAAAGTTCAACCCCCGCGCCATATCAAAAAATGAATCCCCATTGACCTTGGACCCAAAGTTTCTTGACAACAAAATAAAAAGCACCCGTTCCCAATCATTCTTGGATTTCTCCAAGAGATCCAAAATAAGGTTCGACTTGCTTTCCAAACGCTCAAAAAACAACCGCTCCAACCAGTTATTTAACAAGAACCCATCAACGGTTCCTATATCCTTCTCGCAATTGATAAAATTGAAATTCCTTTTATCAAAAAGTTTATGGTAAGCATGCAAGAGATGTTTGGGAATGTAATTTTTGAGTTCCAAAGTCGGTATTTCGCTCCTGTCTTCCCTAAAAACGGACATATCATCTTCCCATACCACATGCAGTATAACATTGTTGTAATTGGAATCGGTTTCGTGATGATGCGCGAACCAGTCCGAGGATTTTAAATGAATCTCGACATTTCCGGCCCAAAGTTGGCCCCCGATCCTAATTCTGGCGTTAGAAAAATCGGGACCCGCCAAATGATTGTGGAGCCCCATATCTATCAAAGAAATCGCTTCATTTTTGGTCGTCACCAAATGCTCCTTGGGGAGTTTGCTGTACTTCCAGATATAATGAAGAAGATCTTCACGCATTCTTTAGGTTTTGGGTTACTCGGTTATTGGGTTGTGTGCCTCTATAGAAACAGTTCCTTTTAGTTAAGTCTTTCGCTTCAAGTCCAATCGCGACCAGTCGGAACAGGTTCCAAGGTCAATTTCAGACCTAAACCGCATGCGGCTTACCGAAAATCGTTTATTCACCTTCTATCTCACCGTCCCAATTCATAAAACCACCTTCCAGGTTGTAGGCATTTTTAAACCCCATACTATTCATGATGGCACAGGCCTGGCCACTTCGATTTCCGGATCGACAATAGACGTAGTAGTTCTTGGATTTATCCAGGGTCTGTAACTTCTCCGCAAATTCGGCTCCCAGGTAAAAGTCGATATTGGTTGCCCCAGGGATATACCCTTCCTCCAATTCTTCCTCGGTGCGCACGTCCAGAATAAAGGCGTTATCGTCCTGCTCCAGTTGTTCCTCCCATTCCTCTTGTGATAAATTCATTCGATTTTAGATTTTAGATATTAGAAACAAAAATAATTATTATAGATCAGTTTGATGGCAACTAAGTCATTTAAGCAAGCTCACCGTTTTCAAATATATGCCATGTTCTTTTTAACAAAAAATTAATCTTATAAGTATTGTACGATCCAATTATTGACCTACCTTTGTATATACAATTATTGTATAGACATGGATGTTGAAGAAACTTTAAAAACGGACAAGTTAATTCCCTTGGAAAGTAGGACTATTATCCATCTCCTTCTGATCAACAACAAGATCTGCGAGGCTATGGTTCATGCCTTAAAACCTTTCGACGTTTCCGAGCAGCAATTTAATGTGCTCCGTATTTTAAGAGGCCTAAATGGAAAACCGGCAAATCTATCCACCTTAAACGAACGGATGATCACAAAAATGAGCAATACCACACGTTTAGTAGACAAGTTGTTATTGAAAGGATACCTAAATCGGATCGTATGCCCAAAGAATAGACGCAAAATAGAAATTAGAATTACCCCAGAGGGCTCAAAAGCCTTGGAACAAATGGACAAGGCAGTAAACGCAACACAAGAATCCTTGCTCCATGATTTTTCAAAAGAAGAACTGAATACATTAAATCTTTTATTAAACAAATTTTAAACCTTAATAAATCTTAAACAACAGAAACATGAAAAAAAACACATTGAGTTTAGCACTAACCGTATTGTTTGCCACCTCAGCCCTGGCCTCCAATCCTATCGATAAAATAAAAAAATCCGTAAGCACGGAGAAAAGTACAGTTACATGGAAAGGCTATAAAGTAACGGGATCCCATTATGGCACCATAGACCTAAAAGCGGGACACCTCGTCTTTGATGGGGATCAACTCATTGGAGGGGATTTTAGCGTAGACATGACCACTTTGGTCTCCCACGATTTACAAGGAGAGGATAAAGGGAAACTGGAAGGCCATTTGAAATCCGATGATTTTTTTGGGACGGAAACCTACCCAAGCGCAAATCTGGTCTTTACCAATGTTGAGGCAACCGGAAAAAATTCGTACAAGATCACCGGTGACCTTACGGTAAAAGGTAAGACGCATCCCGTGACATTCGATCTTTCGGTATATGGGAGCAAAGCTACGGCCAACGTAAAAATAGATCGTTCTAGATACGATGTGCGTTATGGGTCGGGAAGTTTCTTTGACGACCTCGGCGACAAAACCATTTATGACGAATTTGATCTGGTAGTGGATCTGGTTTTCTAGTAGATTTCATTTACCCTTAATGTTTAAAACCTCACAACTGTGGGGTTTTTTATTTTTTATCGGTCATCCGTTTGTCAAATTAAAATTCCTTGCTATCTTTGGACTTATGAAAATAGGAAATGTAAATACTTGGTGGTGGAAAAACTTACGACTATTATCGTGAGCTGAGCACCGTTGTAGTATATCTATATAAAGGCTTGTCATCACGACAAGCCTTAATTGTTTAATAACATTTGATTTCGATCCCGTATTATAAGTTTTCCGCCTAGGTGGAAAAGAAATTTAAGATCCTTGTTCCATGAAGTACCTATTGACCACCCATCATAAAAAAATATTGGCCGACACCATCACTCCGGTCAGTGTGTACCTTAAGATTCGGGACAGGTTTCCCAATAGCATTCTTTTGGAAAGTAGCGATTACCAGGCCAACAACAATAGCTTTTCCTATATCTGCTGTAATCCCATCGCTTCTATAAAGGTTGGGCACGGGAAGATCACGGAGCATTTGCCCGACGGGAACAAAATTGAAACCATCATAAAAGCAGATACCGACGTCACGGAAACACTGGACAGGTTCAGTAAAAAATTTGAAACCGAGGAAAACGGGTTCAAGTTCATTACCAATGGTCTGTTCGGTTATTTGGCTTATGACGCTGTGCGTTATTTTGAGGATGTGGAAATCGACAAAAAAGAAGGCGGCGTGGAAATTCCGGATATCTATTATGCCGTTTATCAGAATATTATCGCGATCAACCACTTTAAGAACGAAGCGTATCTCTTTGCACATTGTTATAAAAATAAGAGCAATATTGGGGAGCTGGAACAAATATTGAACGCAAAGAACTTCGCTTCCTACAATTTTGTAAAAGAAGGCAACCCTACGTCCAATCTAAAGGACGAGGAGTATAAGGAACACGTGGCTTTGGCAAAAAAACATTGTCAGCGCGGGGATGTCTTTCAATTGGTGCTGTCCCGAAGATTTTCCCAAGAGTTCAAAGGGGACGAATTTAACGTATACAGGGCGTTACGATCGGTAAATCCCTCTCCCTATCTGTTCTATTTTGATTACGGCGATTTTAAGATCTTTGGGAGTTCCCCGGAGGCCCAATTGATCGTTAAAAAAGGGAAGGCGGAAATACATCCCATCGCCGGAACCTTTAAAAGAACCGGAAATGATGAGCAGGACGCCATTCTCGCCAAAAAATTGACCGAGGACGATAAGGAAAACAGCGAGCACGTTATGCTGGTAGATCTGGCCCGGAACGACCTAAGCCGAAACGGTCAGGAAGTAGCCGTAGAAAATTACAGGGAAGTGCAGTTTTTCTCCCACGTTATCCATTTAGTCTCCAAGGTAACCGCACACATAAAGGAAAATATTCCCACGCTAAAAGTAGTGGCCGATACCTTTCCGGCAGGAACCTTGAGCGGGGCGCCAAAACATATGGCCATGCAACTTATTGAAAAATACGAAAAAACCAACCGGGGGTATTACGGAGGTGCCATTGGGTTTATGGATTTTAACGGCAATTTTAATCACGCCATAATGATCCGCACATTTTTGAGCAAAAACCACCATCTTTATTATCAAGCAGGTGCTGGGCTCGTTGCCGCGTCCGATCCCGAAACAGAACTGCAGGAGACCTACCATAAACTGGGGGCGCTGACCAAGGCTTTGGAAATTGCGGAAGGGATATAGGGTCCTCCCCCAACCGCTTCGTCGCTACCCACGTGTCGCTGAAGCTTTCGGCCTACGTAATCGTGCTACTTTGGCGAAGGAGGCCAGCGGAGGCACAAATTATGAAGCGTAAGCGACCCTCCGAAGGAGGGGAGTTTAAAAAAAGATATTATTAAGACAACAAATGAGCAAAAAAGAACATCATAGTAAAAATCCCCCCCAAGAGGGCCAGGGTGGAGCTTCTGTCCTAGTTATAGACAACTACGACAGTTTTACCTACAATCTGGTTCACTACCTTGAAGATCTGGAATGCGAGGTAACCGTAAAAAGAAATGACCAGCTGAACCTTGAGGAAGTGGCCGCCTTTGACAAGATAGTGCTTTCGCCAGGACCAGGTATTCCCGATGAGGCAGGGATGCTCAAGGAAATCATAAAAGCCTTTGCTCCTACCAAGAGTATCCTCGGCGTGTGTTTAGGCCAACAGGCCATCGGTGAGGTTTTTGGAGGTACTTTGGTCAATTTAGATCTGGTGCATCACGGGGTGGCCACCAAAATAAACATCGTCAAAGACGATGTGTTATTCCATGGAATACCCAGGGAAATAGAGGTCGGTCGTTATCATTCGTGGGTTGTCAACCCCAATTTACCCGAAGTTTTGGAAGCGACTTCCCTGGACGAAAACGGCGAAGTCATGTCCTTGCGCCATAAAATCTATGACGTTTGTGCCGTGCAGTTCCATCCGGAATCCGTATTGACACCTCATGGGAAAAAAATATTGGAGAACTGGCTGAAAAAATAGAACAGCGTACTTAGTACAAAGTATTGAGTACACAGTATCAACTAAATTGAAAGAATGCAAGAAACAATTAATAGGCCAATAAATCTCAATACTAAATACTAGTATCTCAATACTAAAAGGATGAAGGAAATTTTAAACCGATTGATCAATCACGATATCCTGCCAAAGGAAGATGCCAAGCAGGTTTTGGTCAATATTGCCAAAGGAAACTACAACACCAGCCAGATAGCGGCATTCCTTACGGTGTATATGATGCGCAGCGTTACCATAGAGGAATTGGAAGGCTTTAGGGATGCGTTGTTGGAGCTTTGCCTCGCTGTAGACCTATCGGCCTACAACCCCGTGGATCTTTGCGGAACTGGAGGGGATGGCAAGGATACCTTTAATATTTCCACCTTGGCCTCCTTTATTACAGCAGGGGCTGGAATTAAGGTAACCAAACACGGAAATTATGGGGTATCCTCAAAATGCGGGAGTAGCAACGTCATGGAGTTTTTGGGCATTAAGTTTAGCAATGAGGCAGACTTCCTGGAAAAATCCATAGACCGGGCGGGTATCTGTGTACTGCATGCGCCATTATTTCATCCAGCGATGAAGAACGTGGCTCCCATACGACGGGAACTGGCCGTAAAAACATTTTTCAATATGTTGGGGCCCATGGTCAATCCCGCTTTCCCAAAGAACCAAATGGTGGGCGTGTTCAATTTAGAACTCGCCAGAATGTACGGTTATCTATACCAGAATACGGACAAACAATTTACTATTCTTCACGCTTTGGACGGTTATGACGAGATTTCCCTCACCGGGGATACCAAGACCATCTCCAATCTTACCGAAGCCATGCTAAAACCATCCGATTTTGGTGTAGATTCGGTTTTACGATCCGATATCGTGGGCGGGGAAAGTATAGGGGAATCGGCACAGATATTTATGAACGTATTGCAAGGTAAGGGAACCGAGCCCCAGAACAATGTGGTCTGCGCCAACGCCGGGATGGCTATTGCTACAGTGGAAGGAACCTCTCCAAAAGCAGGTTTTGAAAAGGCCAAAGAATCCTTGCTGAACGGCAATGGGCTGAAAGCCTTGAGGAAATTACAGGAATTGAGTCGATGAAGTTCTCCCCAGCCGCTCCGGAGGAGGGGAGTTTAAACAAAATACAACGAGGGAAACCTTATCGAACTAATTAATAATATTAACAACAAAAAACTTCCTCCCGGTTGCTGAGCGCAGTCGAAGCAAGGGGGGATTCAGGTGGGGATGGACATACTGACAAAAATAGTCTTGGACAAGCGCAAAGAGGTGGATCTAAAAAAGCGGGTCGTACCGGTTTCACAACTGGAAGCCTATCCGCTTTTTGAAAGAAAAACCGCTTCCTTGGCCAAGGCGTTGCGGAACAACGGTGCGGGAATCATTGCGGAACACAAGCGAAGATCGCCCTCCAAATCGGTCATCAATCACAGCTTAAACGTCGATAGGGTTGCTATTGGCTACGAAAAAGCAGGAGCATGTGGCATGTCGGTCCTTACGGACGGAAAATATTTTGGCGGTTCGTTAGACGACCTACTTTTGGCGAGAGCCGCGGTGCGATTGCCGCTGTTGCGCAAGGAATTCATTATCGATACCTATCAGATTTTGGAGGCCAAAGCCCACGGTGCAGATGTCGTCCTTTTAATCGCATCGATCCTTACGAGGAAAGAAATAAAAACCTTTTCCGAACTGGCCCATAGCCTTGGATTGGAAGTGCTTTTGGAAGTGCACAACAGAGAGGAATTGCACAAATCCGTCATGCCCGGTCTGGACATGCTAGGGGTAAACAATCGCAATTTAAAGACGTTCGACGTGAGCTTGGAAACGAGTAAATCCCTTGCCGAAATGATTCCGAACGATTTTGTAAAGGTCTCCGAAAGCGGAATCAGCTCGGTAGAGGCTATCCGAGAATTAATGCCTTTTGGCTATCGAGGGTTTTTGATCGGGGAGAACTTTATGAAAACCGATGATCCTGGGGAGAGTGCAACGGAATTTATAAAAAGGTTGACCCACCCCTAACCCCGCCAAGGAGGGGAATAAGATTGATGATGAAAAAAGATAGTAAACATAGCAACGAACAAACTCCCTCCCCTCAGGGCAAAGCTGGGGTGGGGATAAAAATTTGCGGCATGAAGCTCAATACCCAAGAAGTTGCCGCATTGCAACCGGATTATCTGGGCTTTATTTTCTGGGAACCTTCTAAACGTTCATTTCGAGGTACCATTCCAGAGCTTCCCAATAGCATTAAAAAAGTTGGAGTGTTCGTGGATGCCCCCTTAGAGGTAATCCTAAAAAAAATAAAGGACTGCGATTTACAGGCCATACAATTGCACGGGAAGGAAAGTCCCGGGTTCTGCAAGGAATTAAAAAAGCTTTCCGTCGATATCATCAAGGTTTTTTCGATCCATGACGATTTTGATTTTAATGTCCTAGAACCATATGAAGACAGTTGCGACTATTTTCTTTTCGATACCAAAGGAAAGTTGCCCGGTGGCAATGGGTATACTTTTGATTGGAAATTGCTTAAAAATTACCCCTCCACCAAACCTTATTTTTTGAGCGGGGGCATAGGGATGGAAGAAGTGAAAGAAATAGAGGACTTTCTCCATAGTTCCGAATCCAAGTATTGCCACGCCATTGACGTAAACAGCCGATTTGAATTGGAGCCGGGATTGAAGGATATTAAAAAATTGAAGGGGTTTATAAGCAATATTGAGTTTAAATAGATATAAACAAAACAACAACTATCGGCAACCCCTCCGCCTTCGGCACCCCGCCAGAATGACCATGTCGGGCTGGCTCCCCTCGAAAAAAGGGGAGGACCTATAATAGAAACTAAAGTCATCCCCTGCAAAGGGGAGCCAACATAAATGACGAAGTCCGGCAGGATTCCCAAAGGGCAGAGGGGTTAAATTTTCTGGATTTCGCAGTACCCGATTCAGAAAATATTTCGGACTCAATACTAAGTACCAAAAACAATGAACACAACGACAAAAACACAACTCCCACTGGGCGGAAAACCCCAAAAAGGGCTATACGAAGTCACCAAAAAGGGATATTACGGAGAATTCGGGGGTGCCTATATCCCCGAAATGCTCTATCCCAATGTGGAAGAACTGCGGCAGAATTATCTAGAAATAATGGCGGATTCCTCCTTTAAAAAGGAGTTCGATCAATTGTTGAAGGATTACGTGGGTCGGCCTTCCCCGCTCTATTTTGCGGAGCGGCTCAGTCAAAAATACAATACGAAAATCTACCTGAAACGGGAAGACCTCAACCATACCGGTGCCCACAAGGTAAACAATACGATCGGTCAGATTTTAATGGCGAAACGTCTGGGCAAGACCCGGATCATTGCCGAGACCGGAGCCGGACAGCATGGCGTTGCCACGGCTACCGTCTGTGCCCTTATGGGAATACAGTGCGTGGTATATATGGGCGAAATAGATATTGCCCGTCAAGCACCGAACGTAGCCCGTATGAAAATGTTGGGCGCCGAAGTTAGGCCGGCACTCTCGGGGAGTAGGACTTTGAAGGACGCTACCAACGAAGCGATCCGGGATTGGATCAACAATCCCGTAGACACCCATTATATCATCGGATCCGCTATTGGTCCCCACCCCTACCCCGATCTGGTCACGAGATTCCAATCGATCATTTCGGAAGAGATCAAATGGCAACTGCAAGAGAAGGAAGGGCGCAAAAATCCGGACTTTGTAGTCGCCTGTGTAGGAGGCGGCAGCAATGCCGCCGGTAGTTACTATCATTTTCTACACGAAAAAGAGGTGGGTATCATCGCCGTGGAGGCTGCGGGAAAAGGAATAGATTCGGGGGAAAGTGCCGCTACTTCCGCCCTGGGGAAAGTAGGGATCATCCACGGTTGCAAGACCTTGTTGATGCAGACCGATGACGGCCAGATCACAGAGCCCTATTCCATTTCGGCCGGACTGGACTATCCCGGCGTAGGGCCCATGCACGCCCAGTTGTACCAAAGCGGGCGGGCGGAGTTTATTTCTATAACGGACGAAGAAGCCATGCAGGCAGGTATGTTGCTCTCCAAATTGGAAGGCATCATCCCCGCCATAGAATCGTCTCACGCCTTTGCCATTTTTGAGTCCCACAAATTCAATCCGGACGATGTGGTTGTGGTTACCCTTTCCGGTCGCGGGGATAAGGATTTACAGACGTATATAGATTATTTCAAATTATAAAACATCCCCCTGCCCCCTTCAAAGGGGGAATTTTGATTTTCAAACTATGGAAAATAAGATTGTCAGCAAATTACAAGAGGACAAAAAGCTCCTCTCCATCTACTTTACGGCGGGGTATCCTGCGCTGAACGATACCGTGAAAATAATCCGGGAATTGGAAAAGAACGGCGTGGATATGATCGAGATCGGGCTGCCGTTCAGCGATCCGTTGGCCGACGGTCCTACCATTCAAGCGAGCTCTACCAAAGCCCTCAAAAATGGGATGGGTACCGAATTGCTGTTCGATCAATTAAAGGACATCCGAAAAACGGTCTCCATACCGTTGATCATCATGGGGTATTTTAACCCGGTGCTACAATACGGGGTGGAAGCCTTTTGCAAAAAATGTGAGGAGATCGGAATCGACGGACTTATTCTCCCCGACCTGCCTTTAGACGTTTACCAGGACCAGTATGAAACCATTTTTAAGAAATACGGGCTTATAAATATTTTTCTGATTACCCCGCAGACCAGCGATGCCCGTATTCGGCAGATCGATGCCGCTTCGGACGGGTTTATCTATATGGTAAGCTCGGCCAGCGTTACCGGGGCCAAACAAGGCTTCGGGAACGAGCAGACCGAGTATTTTGAACGTATCGCCTCCCTAAAACTGTCCAATCCCCAAATCGTAGGTTTTGGAATCAGCAATGCGGACACCTTTAAGCAGGCCACCAAATCGGCCAAGGGAGCCATTATTGGGTCGGCATTTATTAAGTGCCTGACGGAAAACGGGACCGATGGGATTGGAGATTTTGTAAAAGATATCCTTTAAAACTAAACCACAATGGGCCTTAACTCTATAGGTTTTAGACAGACTGGAAGTCCGCAGTAATCAATTGCCTCGGGATTTATCCCGGGGTCATGAAAAACATCAGAACGGCTTTAGCCAAAATACACGGGACAGATAATTGTTCGGCTAAGGCCAAAATCCGTGGCCAAACTTTCACTGAGGGCTATAGACCCGTGGCAATTGAAATGTTTTAGAAGCAAAACCAGACAAAAACCGGTTTGGATCGTATTTTGGAAACTGGGATCCTTCATTAGAAAAATTATTGATAACCAGCGTAAAAGGGCTGCATATTCCTTGGTGGGTTTCTTATAATTCCCTATCTTTAAAGATGTTAAGAGTAACACCTCTTATTTCTTCCCCCATTTAGATTTTCATTTTATAAGTTGTGCAATCGAGATATTGCGGTCAGCCTAGTCCTTTTTATGAACCTTAACCAATTACCCTGTCATGAAAACAAATAGAAACTTGGTCATCATTGCCATAGTGCTTCTTTCTACGGTATATTTATTCATTACCCAAAGAACGAACAACGATTCCAATACGATTCAAAAGGCTGGCATGAACTCCATGACCTGTACGGTCGCCAAATACTTGTTGGGTCCTGTAGACACCACGCGGCAGATCGCACCCTTGTTCGAAGATCTGGGAAATCTCAATTTTCCTATCACCACGGATAATGATAGCGCGCAGGTTTTTTTTAACCAAGGCCTAAAACTTACCTATGCCTTTAACCACGCCGAGGCACACCGTTCCTTTATGGAAGCCTCTCGCTTGGATCCCGGTGCGGCCATGACTTATTGGGGGCAGGCCTATGCCCTGGGACCCAATATTAATGACGCCCTGCCCGATGAGGAGCGTAAACGAACGGCGAACAAAGCCTTGGCGAAGGCAATAAAAATGTCGGCCAAGGCCACTCCCAAGGAACAAGCTTTGATTACCGCCCTAGCATCCCGAAATAGCGAAGATTTAACAACCGATATTACCGGTTTGAACATGGCTTACATGGAGGCTATGGCCAAAGTGCTGTCGGCATTTCCCGAAGATGCCGATATACAGACTTTGTACGCCGAGGCCGTAATGAACACCATGCCCTGGAACTATTGGGACAATGAGGGCAATCCCGCTCCAAATACCTTAAAAGGAAAGGTCGCATTGGAAAAAGCCATGCAGATCAATCCAGACCATCCGGGGGCCCATCACTATTACATCCATATGGTAGAGTTGCCTAAACCAGACCTCGCTATTCCCAGTGCGGAAAAATTGGGTTCCTTGATGCCAGGTGCCGGGCATATTGTACACATGCCTTCGCATATCTTTATTCGTGTCGGGCGGTACCAGGATGCCATAATAGCCAATGAAGCCGCCATCTTGGCCGATGAGGATTATATTTCCCAGTGTTACGCCCAAGGCATGTATCCGCTGGGTTATTACCCGCACAATCTTCACTTTCTATGGTCGGCCTCTAGCCTGATCGGCCGAAGTGAAATGGCTATCGATGCCGCCAAAAAGACAGCCGAGAAAGTGCCGGTGGGCGAAATGAAAACACTGCCGTTTCTACAGGACTTTGCCTCCACACCCCTCTTGGCCTACACCCGATTTGGAAAATGGAACGAAATCTTGACGGTGCCCTACCAAGGAGACGACTATCTACATTTAAAACTTATTCGGCACTACGCCCGGGGGATTGCCTTTGTCAGAAAAAATAATTTAAAGGAGGCCAAGGAAGAGTTAAAGGCCTTGCAATCCATGAAGGATGACCCGGAACTCAACGATCTTATAGCCAATTATACAAACCCCAGTTCCAGTATTGCCAAGGTAGCCTATGCTGTGGTATCGGGGGAAGTTGCGGCAGCGGAAGGAGATTTGCCCAAAGCGATCGAACTACTGCGCGAAGCGGTTGTCCTGGAAGACCAATTGATCTACAGCGAACCGGCAGCTTGGTACATCCCAACGAGGCAGACCCTAGGGGCGGTCTTGTTAAAAGCCAACGACTATGGGGGAGCCGAAACCGTGTATAAAGAAGACCTTGAACACCTTCGCCAAAACGGCTGGTCCCTGATGGGACTTTACCAAAGCTTGATGGCACAAGACAAACGGGAAGAAGCCCAGGCCATTAAAAAAGAGTTTGACAAGGCTTGGCAGAATGCCGATATAACGATTGACGCTTCGGTCCTATGATCGGCCATATCGCTTAAGGAGAATGGTTCTTGCGGCACAACCCGCAAAGCTGCGCAAACCTACCAACCAGATTGTAACCCCCACGTTTTTCCCGGGACCGTAGGGGAATTCACGATTTTAATCGATAACTTATGTAAAACCCACTTTTTTTTGTAAGTAAAATATCACGAATTATCTTTAATTTGCAATCTCCTAAACCCTACCCTTTTACTTCCCTCCCCATATTAGGTATTGTTCCCGGTAGGGCAACTTTGGCTCAGGTATAGTGTACGCATTAATTTAGGTGGACCCGTAGTTGGAGTTATTTCTAAGGTACTGTAATTACCGCAATGCGGGTTTTAAAACTATTATAAACCGATAAAACACCTCAAAAACCCGTCTTTATCCCGGAAAAAAATGGTTAGATAAATTGGTGTTGCTATAACCCGTTAGGGTTAAATTAAAAAAAATTACAATTCGTCATTGAAAATTGACATTTCGGAAAAAGAATAATTTTCAATAAACATATAAACACCAAATTTGAGCCCATAAAAAACGTTCAAATGAGCAAAACTTATAGAATTTTATTAAAAACAATCCTATATACTATATCCGTTGTATTACTTCTTTCCATTTCAGGATATATCTATCTTTACGTACTGCCTAAGGGGTCAAAAATTACGGATTCTATTCCTCTGAAAAATGGAAAAGATTCCTTTGTCATGTACGCATACAAGCATAGTAAGAGAAAATCTATTAAGGTTTGGACTTACAAACCAAAAAATTGGAAAAATGAAGATAAAATCGTTTTCGTTATGCACGGTGGAGGGAGAAATGCAGAGGAATATCTGGGTGCTTGGATAGAAATAGCCAAAGAAAACAATTTTTTAATAGTTGCTCCCGAATTTGCGAACAAATTTTCAAAATACACCACCAACGATTATCAAGAAGGAAACTTATTTACATTTTTTGGGGTTAAAAACCCAAAGGAAGAATGGGCGTACACAGTTGTCGAAAATATATTCGATCATATTAAATCGGTTAACAAAATTACAAACGAACACTACGACATTTTTGGGCATTCTGCCGGAGGACAATTTGTACACAGAATGGTAATGCTAATGCCTAATTCTAGGATTAGAACTGCAATTGCCGCAAACGCTGGATTCTATACCTTCCCAAATGGCAATCTTAAATTCCCGTATGGTTTCAAAAACACAGGAATAGATTTAAAATCCGATTTACAAAAAGCTTATAAAAAAAGACTGATTATTCTATTGGGAGAGTTGGATAATGACCCAAGTTTAGGAACTTTCAGAACAACCGATTTAGCAATGGAACAAGGATCTTATAGATTGGAGCGTGGAACAAACTTTTATAATGCAAATAAAGAGTTGAAAGACAAATACAAATTGGAATTTAACTGGACGATAGACACCGTAATAAATGTAGGACACAACTATAAAAAAATGTCCGAAAATGCAGTTAAATGGTTAAAAAACCAACCCTAATCACCGAATAAAATTAACCCGCCCGAACGTACCTTTCCGGTACGGGAGGATTACTCGTTCCCTGCTACTTATGGGTCCCGATAGCTATCGGGATTCTATTCGGTCAGTATTTGCCAAATTCGGTTCTTAACCACCCAACGAATCTTATGCAAAACGGTTGTACACCCTTACTCCTGAACAAACTGTAACATTTCTGCTGCTTTATAATCTTTAAGATAGTGTAGTGATTTTTTTCTAAAAAGGCAGTGTTGTTGAACTAGAATATGGGAATACCGGTCGTTATAGGGCAGCCGACTAGACATATTTAAAGGTATTCAAAAAAGAGAACGAAAGAGATCTAAGTTCAAAACTTCTTGCTAATTATACTCAAAACGTTAGTCAATCTATTAAAGAAAACGGTTTGAATCCTTTTGCCAAAAACATTGCAAAATATTCGAACTTAAAAGTCAAATCCAATTAAACGGTGTAGCAAATTGGCCAAACTCAATACAATCGGGTGTGCTATGGCAAAGGCCCGGGCCAGATAAGGGGCACCGCGAATTTTTTATATTTTGGCTTGGGTAGAATAAAGAAAAGTACAAGCAAAATATTTGGCTGCCGCTGTCCCGAAAGGCCGGTCTGCGCAGCACCCGCACCGGGTATCGCCTAACCTTTGAGCATCGTTAAAATAAACCGGACATGGAAACTAATTTAAAATTCATAATAATTACTTTTTTTTTTCCTTTGGTCTTGATAGGGCAAAGCAGAGGCTATGAAATAGAAAAGATTGTTAACGATTATTTACCTCCTAATGGTCCAGGAGTAGCCATCATTGCAACCCAAAATCAAAAAAAATTGTATGAAAATGCTTTTGGGCTAAGCAATATCTCAAATGGTGAAAAAGTACAAGCGGACGATTTATTCCGAATAGGTTCGATTACAAAGCAGTTTACTGCCGCTGCAATATTAAAACTGGCTCACGAAGATAGATTGCGTTTGGAAGATCCTATAGAAAAATACATTCCCAACGCTACCATGGCTGAAAATATATCGATCAAACAATTATTGCAACATACGAGCGGCCTTGGTAATCAATCGGATGTAGCTGCGTTCAAGGTCGATAGCATAGACTTGAATAATTATCCCGAGAACATTATTCAACCCATTTTGGATTCTCCCTCCAAGTTTTCTCCTGGAACAGATTATGCCTATTCCAATTTGGGGTATATTATTTTAGGTTATATTATAGAAAGGGTGACGGATATGCCCTACGAGATATATCTAAAAATAGCATTCTTCCAGCCACTAGGTATGAACTATACCGGATTTGAATATATTGACGACAATATACTTTCAAATAGCAAAGGGTATTCACTTGTAAACGGAAAATTTGAAGAAGCTGTTCCCCTAAATATGAAAATAGCCTATTCGGCAGGTGGACTGGTCAGTAGCCTGCAGGATTTAGATAAATGGAATAGGGCTGTCATGGCAGGAAAAGTTTTGCCCTCCAGTTATGTGGGTAGAATACAAGAAACCAGCACTTTACCAAATGGAAAAGCTACGGGGTATTCCCTGGGATGGCAAATAGGAAACATACAAGGGCTGAAAACAGTCAGGCACGATGGCATTGTCAATGGTTTTACCTCCATGGCAATATATGTTCCCGAGGCCGACATTTTTGTCACCACCCTGAGCAATTGTGATTGCTTCAGGGATATCGAGTTACTTGCTTCCAGGATTACCGCCTTGCTTGCAGATAGACCTTTTCCAACCCAATCAATTAAACTAAGCAAAGACGAGCTTGAAAAATTTCAAGGCAAATACAACCATGATAATTCCGAAATGATTCTCGCAGCCCATGATAGCACATTGATGTACTACAGATCCGGAGGTGAAAAAAAGACATTAATTCCCGTGGACCCGAATAGCTTTGGTATAGAAGGTACTTTAGACCAAATACGTTTTTCCAAAGGAGATAAGAGCAGCTATACGTTAAGGTCGCTTAGCGGCAATACTCATTGGGAAAGAACGGAAATCGTAACCGCATACAATTTCTTGTTATTGGATGACAAAAAATTAGAAGAATACGTTGGTAAATATCGGGTTCCCAATGCGTTTGTCTTCGACGTGATTAAGGTTGGCGATAAGCTTTATGGGCAAATAGGAAATGACAGAAAGGAAATTCTTTGCTACGATACAGATAAATTTTGTGCTCGCTATACCGACGCATTATTGCAATTCTCTAGGGACCAAGAAGGTAAGGTTGTAAAGCTTATCTTAACTTTTGATAGAGCATTTACGGCAGAAAGGATGGAATGATCCCACCGCGGAAATTGGCAAAAACGAAAGCAAACCAAAAGACGCCTCCGCCGGCGTTAACTAACGGAGCACACCTACGCGCCACCATGCCCTACGGCTTTGCCCGTAACAACCAGAAAGGGTATCAGTTATGACGTTTCGAAGATTGACGGGTGCAGTTTTGCATAAATTATCAAATACTTGTCGACATGGTAAAAAACGATCCTTCCCCGGTCGACATTGATCCGAGCCGACTTTTTTACTACCTTGTGCAACAGGCGCTATAATTATTAGTATCTGCTAAATAAGTTTAAACCAGCTCATTAAAAAAAATTAAAAATGAAATTAAAAGCACTGGCGATTTTGTTTGTAATCACCCTTATGGTCTGTAACGCACAAGAGACAAGACCTGGACCACAGCCACCACCTGAGACCGGTGAAAAGTTTAAAGTAGGAATAGCGGGCTACACCTTCGTGAAATTCGATCTGGACAAAACGCTCGAAACCATGAAAGCCTTGGACGTACATTATTTATGTATCAAGGATTTTCATTTGCCCATGACGAGCACCGACGAAGAAATTGCCGCTTTCCACGCAAAATTGAAAGCCAACGATGTTACAGGTTATGCCGTTGGCCCAATTTATATGAAAACCGAAGCGGAAATTGACAAGGCCTTTGAATATGCAAAAAGGGTTGGGGTAAAACTGATCGTCGGCGTTCCCAATGTGGAGCTGCTGCCCTATGTAGATAAAAAAGTGAAGGAGTACGGTTTTAAATATGCCATTCACCTGCACGGACCGGATATTAAAATCTTTCCGGATGCCGAGGATGTTTGGAACCACACCAAAGACCTCGATCCCAGGATCGGGATGTGTTTGGACGTTGGCCACGACACCCGGAACGGGAAGGACCCCGTTGCCGACCTTAAAAAATACCACACCCGCGTTTTCGATATGCACATAAAGGACGTTACGGCACCGACCAAATTGGGATATTCGATCGAAGTAGGTCGGGGTATAATCGACTTTCCAGCCCTGGTGAAAATGATTAGAAAAGTAGGTTACAAAGGTGTTTGCAGTCTTGAACACGAGAGAAACCAGGAAGATCCATTTATGGGAATTGCCGAATCCCTCGGTTATTTTAGGGGTGTCATTGAAACGACAAAAGAATAATCATTATCATCCCGAACTCCCGTGTCGTCCTTTAATGAAATTATTTCATTCCCAACTATATAGTAATAAAATCGATTCTAAGGTGTCAAGAGTCGCTGTGGTGTTCCCCGATATATTCCTAAATTTGCCGGTATGAAAACACATGCACTTGCCATTGCCGGCTGCGGAAAACTGGGCAAAATTGTTGTGGAAGCTTTGTTGAAGGATCTATTGCCAAATTATCAACTGATCGGCACTTACTCCAGGACTTTCAAAAAAGCGGAGGAAATTGCCAACAATATATACGTTGCAGATTTGGGATACACTTGTACCCCGTGCCATACCCTAAGTGAATTGCTGCAGCTTAAACCGGAATATATTGTAGAAACGTCCTCCCCAACGGGTTTAAAGGAATTGGCCTTGCCCGCCCTGAAAAACGGTTCAAACATCGTGACCCTGTCCATCGGGGCGCTTGCCGATGCCGAATTTTATAAGGCCGTAGAAAAAACCGCTTTCGAAAACAATACCCGCGTCCATCTGGCATCTGGTGCTATTGGTGGTTTTGATGTGATGGGAACCGTTGCCTTAATGGAGGAAAGTGAAGTGACGTTCACTACCGAGAAAAGTCCAAATTCCCTAAGGAGAACCCCGGTTTATGACGAGGCGCTTCAAACTGAAAAGCGTGAGGTTTTTAAGGGGGATGCCATAGGGGCCATTGCACTTTTTCCGACCCACGTAAATGTATCGGTGGCTGCGGCCTTGGCTTCGGTAGGTCCCGAAAATATAAAAGTATCCATTAATTCTGTTCCAGGTTTTGTCGGGGACGATCACCGTATTGAAGTCAGAAGCGAAAACATCCACGCGGTGGTGGATGTGTACAGTAAAAACGCTAAAATTGCAGGTTGGAGCGTTGTGAATACCTTGCGGAATATCGTATCGCCTATTGTATTTTAGTATAGGCCGTTAAATTTGCCAATACTTTTTCGCTTAAACGCTTAAACGCTTGTTGGGTCCTACCGGTAGAAACCTGCAGGCAATTGACGTTGGGGTATTTTAAAAAGCGTTTATCGCCCAAAGCTATGAGCGTGTCGCAATACACCACGTTATCGCCAGTGGTCAGCCATTTCTCAAAAGGTTCGGCGTCCCAGGAAGGGGACAAACCCGTGTTGAACAAAATTTTACAGTTTCCCAAAGCTTTGAACTCTGCTTCGTGCAGTAGAACGGTATTTTTGTTTAGACAGGTAATGACCACTTCACTGGTGGACAATACTTCTCTTAAGGGTAAAAATTGATAGCCTTTGGCTTTGGCGTCTTCTTTTTCGCTTCGTGCAAAATAGGTGATGTCGGCACCAAAAAAGTGCAGGGCATCGGCAACCATCCCACCAGACTTTCCCAATCCGACAATGCCGGCCTTAAGTCCGGTAATTTCCCGTGGAACGGTACTCCAAGGGGTCCTTGGTTTGCCATCGGAAGTGGTGCCAAAACCGTGCAAGCACCGCACCAATTCACTGATTACGTATTCCACAACCCCTTCATCGCCATAATCGCGAACCCCTTTTACCGTAATGCCCCTGGAATTGGCGTAAAGGATATCTACATTGGCACTTTCCGGGGAATATAGGGAGCAGCACATGCCAATGTATTTAATATTTGGACATTGCTCCAAAATGTCTTTGCCTATATTGCTTCTATGACTTACCAATACGCCATCGGCGTCGCCAATGCGTTTTACGATTTCTTCAGCGCTTGAAGGTTGGTCATCGTGCAAAATGAGCGTCTCCGCAAAAGATTCCAATTTTTTATTGGCCGAAGGGATCAATTCCAACGGCTCTATTCCAACAAGTTTCTTGAACATCAAGTTTTTTTATTTAATTTCAGGAAAGATAAAGGTCGACCTTCCAATGGTTTTGCTTTGGTATATCCGCAATCCCTGTTATTAGTAAGTTTGCAGTATTTTAGGCATAAAGCAAAGTTATGCATATTTTTAAGTTTACGGCAGAATTCGGCAGCGAAGCGGCATGCCGCATGCATTTTTAAGTTTACATTTATCGTTAGAAAATAGAACACCTAATTAGGTGCAACTATATGCCGCTTAAATTTAATATTGATCAGTAGCGGTGTTGTAGGACGTGACAAAAACCACTAAAACCGATAAGGCACCTCAAGACCTGTTGCTATCCCGGAACATAAAAGGATGGACAGATGTTTTGGTGTTGATACAACACATTGGCATTCATTATAAACCAACCACATAAATGATAAAATTCTTTAGACACATCAGGCAAAACTCGCTTATGGAAAACAAGACCGGGAAGTATTTAAAGTATGCGTTAGGAGAAATAGTGCTCGTCGTTATTGGAATTTTAATTGCGCTAAGTATTAATAATTGGAACGAAAATCGCAAAATTAGAATTGCGGAAATAGAAATTCTTCAAAATTTGAAAACCGAATTGGAACTCAATCTTGAAGCACTCAAAACCATAAATGAACAGCATAAGTCGGAATTAAAAGACGGCATTTATATTTTAAATCTATTTGGGACCGATATCTCGAATAGGTCCGAATTGAAATTGGATTCACTAATTTCAAATGCTTTTGCCGGTTACTCCTTTGAAGCAAAAGATGGCTATATCAAATCGCTTATCGCATCAAATAAAATTGACTACCTACAGAACGCTGAATTAAAATCGCTCATTTCGTCTTTTGAATCCATGATTTTAGATGCCAACCAAGAAGATGAATTCGTAAGAAGACTATTTAATGAACGCTTATGGCCTTCAACCGATGGTAAAATAAGCGCTTTAAATACTCTTGCTGCCACGGGAGCGTATAAAGAGTTTCCAAAAGGCACCTACAAATCGGATTACAGTTGGTTCTTCAGTAATCGTGAAATGGAAGATTTAACAGCCAATATATTTTCTTGGAGGAAGGAGAATGTAGTAGATGAACAAATTTTTATGGACAAAATTGAAACGATGATCCGGATTATCAATACTCAATTAAAGGAAAAATAACAAAAGCACAACCACTGGTCCTAGTGCAGTGTGGCCTACCGACATACCATGGATAATATTGTAGGCTATTTTCCTGATGACAATTCCGTATTTGGGGGATGTTTGATAAAGGAAGTTGGCACGACCCAAGGATTTTTGGGAGATGCCCATATTAAAGATTGGCCAGCAACGGCAGAAAAATTAAAACAACAATATCCCGATGCCAAAATTGTGATCCCAGGACACGGAAAACAGGGAGGCACCGAATTATTTGACTATACCATAACACTATTTTAATAAAAAAAGCTGCCAACACCGGCAACCGCTGCACAAACCTACAAGGTTGTAACACCCAAGGTTTTCACGGGACCTTAGGGAAATTCACGATTTTGGTTGATAACTCCTGTAAAACCCACGTTTTTTTGTAAGAAAAATATCCAAAAATAACCTTACATTGCCATTCCCCTAATCCCTACCCTTTTACTTCCCTCCCGATATTGGGTATTGTTCCCAAGGACAACTTCTGCTCAGGTGTAATGCTGTAAGTAATGCAGGCATTTTTTAAAACTATTAAGAACCGATAAAGCACATCAAAACCTGAATTTATACTGGAACTGAAAGGATGGTTAGATGAATTGGTGTTGATGTAACACGTTAGGCATAATTTGACTGTAGGCAAGAAAATGAGTGATTTTAAAGAAAGGCAAAATAAACGAATAAGACAGAGTAAAATCTTGTTCTTGATTGGAATTTTACTTGTTGTATTAGTACCAATTGTCTTAACCCAATTTTCTTTCCTCTTTGACTTTACGAATACTGGACAAATTGGAGATACAATTGGCGGAATAACTTCACCGATTACAAATCTTATTGGAGCAATTTTGGTTTATTATGCGTTTCTAGTGCAACTGGATGCAAATAAATTGATATTTCAGCAAATACAGGAAGAAAAAGCTGAACAAAAGACATCTAAAAACCGTGATTATATTTTTGAAATCTTTAAATTTCTAAAAGAAGAATTTTATTCATTTACAATAACAGGAGACAAAAGAATTGGTTCAGGAAATGAATCTCAATATGTATTAGTGGAATATAAAGGTGCAGAAGCAATGGAAAAAATGTTCCATAAACTAATGAGAAACCACGACCAAGACGATTGGCATCGCGACAATATTAAATTACTTGAATTTTTGAATATTATAAGTTTATTTAAAAACTTTTTAGCAAAACTAGATGAAGTTGAAATTCCATTAATTGACAAAAAGTTTTTTTTGGAAAATGTAGAATACATCTATACATCTAAAATGAAAGTAAGTATTGAAAAAATGATTGAACCTTGTCCAAAATGTGGAGAGTTTCACGGAGGAAATCCAGAAAGAATAATTGAAATTAATAATGAGATTTATATCTTGATTGAGAAAATCAAAAAAAACTATGCCTAAGATGTATAAAAATAATTGCGGTTTAGTGACAAATCAAAGGAAGTAGCAAACACGCAACTATTCTTATACGAGACCTTTTGCAACAAATAGAAAAAAAATGAACATAAGAGAGGATTTTAACGAAATAATTAATGAAATCCAAGAGAACAATAAGGAATTCAAAATGTCGCCAAGAGATTTTCTTGCATATTTTGATTGCGCTAAAAGGACAAAAGGAAATACAGGAAGAATTGATAATTTTTTAGAATCAAAAAGAATCGAAACAATCCCAAATTATACAAACGTTTGGATTGACGGAGAATTAACGTTAAAACATAAACCGAAAGCAAAAAGCAAAACAGAACCTGACCCAATTCAAAGGATTAATATTTTACCTTCAGCAAATCGAATTCCAGTTACAACGACCCGAGATGCAAAATTAACAGATGCTATCACAAAAATGATGATGCATAATTATTCTCAACTTCCTGTTTTGAGCAATCCAAAAAGTATTGTTGGATTTATAACTTGGGAATCAATTGGTTGTGCAATCACTAACGGAGTAACTTCTGAACTTGTAAAAGACTATTTAAATTTTGAACATACAATTTTAGAATATAATACGCCTTTACTAAAAGCAATAAAAACAGTAATCGAAAAAGAATATGTAATTGTTCAAAAAAAGGATAAATCATTTAGTGGAATTATAACCTTAGCAGACGTAAGTAGTCAATTTTTAACTTTAACAGAGCCTTTTCTATTATTGGAAGAAATTGAAAATCTAATCCGACTACTTTTAGATGACAAGTTCCTTGTTCAAGAATTAATTAACTTCTGTGAAAACGAAAATGATGATAAAACGATTGAATCTATAGATGATTTAACTTTTGGACAATATATTAGACTTGTAGAAAAACCTGAAAATTGGGAAAAACTAAAATTAAAGATAGAAAGAGTCACATTTATTAAACAGTTGAATGTGGTTAGAGAAATTAGAAACGACATAATGCATTTCGACCCAGAAGGAATTACACCTGAACAAAAACAAGCATTAATTAATATGGCCAAATTTTTGACAGATATCAGGAAATTTCACTAACAATAATTGTGGCTAACAACTTATACAATTAATTGTTTGGTACGAGCCTGCTTACGAAAATCCTCGTGAATTTCCTATTCGGTCTGTATTTGCTGAATTAGTTGCTGAAACACGCAACGAAATCATACACAACAACGTTGTGCGTTACGAGAAAACTGATTGACCCAAGAAGAACAAATACTACTCAAAATGATAAATGGCGTCCAAACTTGGGACGACATCAAACCGAAATTTGACGAATGGGTTAAAAAAGACAAAAAACTTGGAGGAACTTTATTCGAGGTTTTTTGTAAATATTTCTTTCTAATCGAACCGACTTTCAAAGACGAATACAAAAATGTTTGGCTTTTCAATGAAGTACCTTACTCTTTTAAAACTAAACTTGGTTTTTCAGACGTTGAATATGGAATTGACTTAATTCTTGAAAATGAAGATGGACTAATTGTTGGAGTACAAAGCAAGTACAGAACTTTAGTAGAAAGAAAAATTTATTGGTCAAAAGATAAACTAGCCAATTTAGTTGCCTACGGCAACAAATGTGATAGGTTAATCGTTTTTTCAAATGTTCAAGAAATAGATAACCAAACGGATAAATCAATAAATCAAAAAGTACTTTTAGAGCAATTAGATGCAATTGAAAATTCAACTTTCAGAGATATTGAATCCCTTTTAAAAGGGTTAACACCAAATAACTTCAAGAAATTTAATCCTTTACCACATCAAAAAGTAGCAATAAACAAAGTTGATAAACACTTTGAAAATAATGATAGAGCACAATTAATTTTGCCATGTGGTGCAGGCAAATCGCTTACATCATTATGGATAAAGGAAAAGCTCAATCCAGTAAACACTATTGTACTAGTTCCATCTCTCGCCTTGTTAAGGCAAATGAAAAATGAATGGGCTAGACACAAAAAAACTAAATATAAATACTTGTGCGTATGCTCTGAAAAAGACATAGATAGAGACGCTCAACTAACGGAATTTTCACTTGCAGAAATTGGTGGTAACGTTAGTTTAAATCCAACGGTTATTGCTAAGTTCTTAAGTAACAATAAAGCAAAATCAAAAATAATTTTCAGCACATATCAATCATTACAAGAAGTAGAAAAAGCGACGAATTTACTTGACAACTTCAAGTTTGACCTTGCAATTTGTGATGAAGCACACAAGACAGCAGGAAACAAACAAAAAGTATTCGGCATTATACATGAAAATTTTAGAATTGGTGTAGTAAAAAGACTTTACATGACTGCAACACCAAGAGTTGCTTCGCAACAATTAAAAAATTTATTAGGAGATAAGATTAAGTTCTTATACGATATGAGTAACGAAAGAGTTTTTGGAAAAGAAGCTCATAGAATGTCTTTTGCAGAAGCAATACCTAATATCCTTTGTGATTACAAAATAATTGGAATTGGAGTTAGCGACCAAGAAGTTAAAAAATTTTTAGACCAAAGAAATTATGTAACTAGTAATGAAACAATTGATGAATATGCACATAATTATGCTCTGAAAATTGCAATGGAAAAGTATAAAGCATTTCATGCTTTATCATTTCATCATACAGTTAAGGGTTCAAAATCATTTTCTGAACGTCATATAAATCTTTTTGGCGACTCTATTTTTTCAAAATTCGTAAGTGGTAACCAAAGTTCTGGTATTAGACAATCAATACTAAAAGAGTTTTCAAAAAGAGAAATTGGTATAGTTGCAAATGCACGTTGTTTAACTGAAGGTGTTGACGTTCCAACAATTGATTTGATTTATTTTTGCGACCCGAAAAACTCAAAGGTTAGTATTGTACAAGCAGCAGGAAGAGCTTTAAGAAAAGATAGAACAGGTAAAAAAACTTTGGGATATATTGTTGTTCCAATTTTTCATAAGCTCGAAGATAACATCGAAAAAGCAGTTGACCGAAGTGTTTTTAAAAATGTAATTCAAGTTATTCGCTCATTATGTGACCATGATGAAAGACTTCAAGCCGAAATAAATGATATTGCTTTTAAAAAAGGTAAGAAAAATAAAAATTCCAAAATAGAATTTTCTTTTTCAAATGATGAAACTGAACGTATTATCAAACTAGTAGGTTTTAAAGAAAAATTAAAGACTTCATTGTTTAATCAAATTATAGAAAAAACTAATGATAGCTGGGATTTAAGGTATAGAGAGTTAACAGAATATTTTAATGCAAACGGTAATTCAGATGTTCCGGCACGTTATGTGAACAGAGCTTTAGGAACTTGGTGTGTTGCTCAACGAGTTCGTTTTAATTCAGGTAAATTAAGTGCAATTGAAATTAAAAGACTTGAAAATATAGATTTCAACTTTAAACCTAGAGGTAACAATTTTAACTATTTAATTGATAAACTATCTGAATTTAAATCAAAATATGGTCATGCAAATATTCCAATTTTATCCAAAGATTATTCAAAATCTGGCAAGATTATTAATAGATATCGCCATATATATAATAAGGGGATTAAACAGCCTGATGGTAGTGTAAAATTAAAGTACACAGGAAAACTTAAAAAGGAGGAAATTCAAAAATTGGATGATATCGGTTTTAAATGGCAAGTTCGAAGAAGAAATTGGCTTGATAATTATAAAGAACTTGAAGCCTATTACTATAAAAACAATGGGTTAAAAGGTTTAGCTTCAGAAGATGAAGCTTTATATCATTGGTTGTATAATACCAGAAAAAAAATAAAAACCTTATCGAAATCTAAACGTGATAAACTTGAATTACTTGGCGTAGAGCCAATTAACATTGTCATTAAGAAAGACCGTGTGTCTTGGGATGAAAATTATATCCTTCTAAAGAAATTTAAAAAGAAATTTGGCCATGTAGATGTTCCGCGTCACTTGCCAAAATATAATAAACTTTATAAGTGGGTTAAATATCAACTAAATGCAGAAAAATATAATAGACTATCTTCTGAAAAAGTCAATAGGTTAGAAAACATTGGTTTAATAAATAAAGAAAAAAATGGACAACAAGTATTAAATTTTGAAGAATCGAAAGAAGTTATTTCACAGATTCCAATTAAGAAATTTAATAGAAAAAGTTGGAGCGGTCGTTACAATGAATTAAAAGATTTTTTTGAAAAACACAACCATTCCCATTACATGAAAAATGATGGAAATGCTACTTTATACCATTGGGTTCTTGCTCAAAGAGTTGAGAAAAAGAAAGGTAAATTGAGCCAAAATAGAATAGATAAACTTGATAAAATCAATTTTGTTTGGGAGCCTGACAATATAGGCACAATGCCTGATGATGATAACTGGCTTAATCATTTAATAAAATTAAGAGAGTATAAAGACAAATTCGGACATACCAATGTTTCACAAGTTGATAAGAACCCTGCCTATAAGAAATTAGGTAAATGGTTGAATGAACAGAGGAATTATAAAAAGGGTAGAAAGCTCGGGAAAAGAATTGTGTACTTGACCGAAGAAAAGGAGGTTCTATTAAACGATTTGGGTATTATTTGGGACGTGAAAGAACATGAATGGAATCAAAGACTTAGAGAATTAAAAAGCTTTCATGAAAAATTTAATTCGTGGAAAGTTCCTCTAAATGGTAAAGAATATGGTGGTTTGGGTCATTGGATTTATAGAATCAAGAAAAACGGAATTACACCAGAAAGAGCTGAAAAGTTAAAACAAATAGGTTATAATGTTACCGAATTGCTAATAAAAACGTAGAAAGTACTGGGTACAACAATGTATATAAAACATAGCTAATATGGGCTTTCCAAGAGGTTCGTGTGTATTTGCAAAGTCGCCAAATTTTTAAATTTGGCATTTAAAATCAAAAAGATAATAACAAAACATAAAAATTCGGCTTTTGTATAAACGGAAAGGTCAGCGTCTATTTACACGCTACGTTTCATATACGAGACCGTCAGACTGTCTAAAAACCTCCTTTTTCTTGATAACCCTGTTGATTACTTTTGAGCGGAGATCTTGACTTCCGGTCCATTGGGCCGTAAC
>JAIRBC010000039.1 GCA_022008415.1 Cerina litoralis | reverse complement strand
AATGGGAGTTCAGGATTAAGACCTAAATTTCTTTTTATGGAGGACATCACATCCTTTCGGCTCAGATATTCCCCTTCAATTTCAGAAGTTTTTATAGCTTCGGACACCATCATATCGATTATGGCGTCCGATTGTAAATGTTGTGGCAGTCCTTGGAAAAAGCCACCGATGCGCCCGGTACGTTCGGCAAATTGGAACAACAGATCCTCAATTCCTGTTGTATCATAGCGGAAGTGTGGCCAATCTTTTTGTTGCCAATTATATCTCATGAGCCGATTAAATCATGTATTCAGCTCAAATATAATAAAAATATGAGTTGATTAAGCGAGATAATCAGCTCTTTTTTATTTCATAGCTTCTTTTTTGGTAAGGAGATGCTTTCTGAACAGCGTTTAGGACTTTGATTTTAAGGAGTAATCACATGATATAGCTTAACCCCGTCTACACCACCAAGATTGAAGGGCTTTTGTTTTCAGATACATGCAGAATTAGAACGAATCAAATGCATTCAAATAAGGAAGGTTGAAAACCAGTAGCATTTCCTGGTCCCGACCTTGTCCCCAGTGCCTCATAGAGAGAAGGCAATATAAGAAGGTGTCTATTAAAATGTGTTGGAAGGAATCAGGTCCAATCCCATTTCAGATATTGGAGCGTCACATGTAGAACATATTCAAGGAGGAGCTGACCCGCTGGTCAAAATACAGGGGCAGGGGCTTTCGATAAAGGATTAAGCAGAATGGATTATAAATGAAATTTTGTACCCTCACGGGCGCTTTTTTGTGGATAGGGAAAAGAATAGAAATAGATAAATATTCATTTGTCCTCTTTAGTTTGCCGCAACTTTGAAAAATCCGTAAATTGGTATTCTAATTTCAATGGTTTTGAACGGAAAGACACTTCATACAGATCTTTTAAACACAACGACTTTCTGGGACGTCGATCTGAATTTGTTGGATACGGTAAAAGACAAGGATTTTATCATTGTAAGGGCCTTGGAACGAGGTACGGATGTAGAAATACGGTATATTGAATCAGTATATTCCCAACAAGAAATCATTGCTGCATTGGAGAGAACCAAGGGAGTTTCGAAAAAAACGCTAAACTTTTACAAAACTATTACAATTTGAACGCAGTCGAAGAAAGTCAAAGGCAGCTGCTGTTGGAACTTATGCAAACCGATTTTCTTTCCGACCACTACCTCGCAGGTGGCACGAGCCTTGCCCTGCGTTTCGGACACCGGCATTCGGTGGTTTTGGATCTTTTTACCTATCGGGATTTCGACCTATCCTATTCGAATATGGTCAACTCCAAGCTAAAAAATAAATTCCGCACCAATTTTACCAGTATTTCCGTGACGGCGGTGGGTGTATTTGGTTCCATTGACAATATAAAGACCGATTTTGTCAATTTCCCACATCCATTGCTCAAACCCCTGGAAAACCATGAAGGTGCGAGATTGGCTAGTCTCATTGACGTTGCCGCTATGAAAATCAATGCCGTAGTCGGTAGGGGTACCCAGAAGGATTTTTATGACATATATGAACTTCTGAATCATTTTGGTTTGGACGAGATGTTGGATGCCTATCAGGAGAAATATCAAATGGATAATACCGCTATGGCCGAGAGATCTCTACTGTATTTCGAGGATGCCCACGACCTAAAAAACAGGGACAACCAAGTAATCATTCTAAATGGAACTCAATGGGCAGAGGTAATAGAGCGTATAAGAAGTGCCTACCAGCAGTTGCGAAATAAAAGGGGTAGGAACGGGATCTAAGGGTATATCCTTCACCAGTCTTTCATGACTGACATTATTTTTGCATCAAAAACTACCAAAACGAATCATAAATTATGTTAAAAATGTTAAACTTTTTCCGGTGAGTAGTGCGGTGAGTAGGCAAAAAACTAACCTTATGAAGCCTTATAAAACAATGGAATTCCATATAGAGTTCGAGTCCCGTCCGGACCGCCAACAAACACAAGGCCTCCAAGAGATTGGAGGCTTTTTGTTTTTACAACTATAAACAATTAAAAATATCTAAAAGGTCTTTTTAAATCTTGTGTTAGCTGGTGGTTTTGTGGTAAAACCATTAACGTGATGTAATCCCGTGCACCAGCTTGAAAAACCCTTCTCTCCGATTTTCCCGATCTGAAAAGGTGCTACCGCATGGAAGGATAGCCTCCCTTTCCCCATTATCCTCCCTTCTCGCAACCCCGCAAATGTACAAGGTGGAGAAAAGCTCCTCTTAGATTTATTTCCTCTGACTACAGATCAATCCATCAATTATATATTCCCCATCACAAGTGGACGCTTAAATCCAGTTGATTTTCAATTGTTTAGATTTCGGTTCTTACACAAATTTATAATCGTCATCCGTAAGTATCTCTTTTATAGGGATTCTGTTGAGTAGGTAAGTGCTCAATAACTGCAATATTTCGTAGACCTTACGTTTTGACCCGAACAAACTTGTTGCCTAATTATTGCCACAAGCCGATAGGTGATGATGGCGCAAAAGATTTTGATCTTGACCGCGTTGATCCAGTTTTCCCGAAAAGGATTTGATCACGGGGTATCGCACCGCCAATTTGACAAACAGTCGCTCCATCCAGCGTTTTTTTACATGAGTGCTATTTCCTTGGCATCGAGGTCGGTATTGTTGGTCAGGTAGACCAATTTTTTTTGGCTCTCGACATCTTAATTCGTGATACGGTCGGCTTTTCGGAATAGTCCTTTCCCCGGCATTCCTAAAGCAACGACCCCTTTTTCGACCTATTATGTTCCGAACCGACTTTTTTACTAACTTGTGCAACTGGCACAATGGCTACAAGTAATTTCTTGTTCTCGCCTACTTCTGAAAATCCACGCAGATTTTCAACTTGGTGTGTACCTGCAAGGTTAAATGCTAAACCACGCAACTACTCATAGCCGAAAAACGCCAGAACCAACTAAACTAATCATTTATGAACGCAACCTTAGCTAAGCCAAATCGGATACTTTCTATCGATGCATTGAGGGGTTTTGATATGCTATTGATTATTTTTGCAGATAGATTTTTCATTAGCCTAAATAATGGTGCGGGGACTTCGTTTACTGAATCTTTAGCAAATCAATTTGATCATCCAGAATGGTTCGGGTCTACATTTTACGATATTATAATGCCCTTGTTCTTATTCGTTGTCGGTGCAGTAATCCCATTTTCTTTATCCAAAAGAATGCAGGAAAACACCTCTACGGCCTCTATTTATAGAAAACTTATCAAGCGTTTTATCATCCTCTTTATCCTTGGTTGGATTGTTCAGGGGAATTTATTGGCTCTAGATACCGCGCAGTTTCAGGTTTTCAGTAATACCTTACAGGCCATAGCCGTTGGATATTTGTTTGCATGTATTGCATATATCCATCTTAGCAGAAAGTGGCTCTACATTGTTTTTGCCTTGTGCCTTATTATATACGCATTGATTTTAACGGTTCCTTATGTTCCGGGTGCTGGGAAGAGTGTATTGCTGCCCGATCGTAATTTTGCTTTATACGTTGATCATTTGGTCTTTGGCAAATTTGACGACGGCCTTCAGTATACCTGGTTACTTACCGGATTCGGATTTACGGCCACCACCTTGTCAGGAGTCTTTGCAGGGGAATTGATTAAATCTAAGCATCCAAGAAAAAAAGTGGTGTTGTATTTATTTGTATATGGTATAGTTGGCTTGGTATTGGGATTAATTTGGGGAATATGGCATCCTATTGTAAAAAAATTATGGACAAGCTCATTTGTGCTGGCATCATCGGGTGTTTGTTATATTCTACTGGCTCTATTTTACTGGATTATCGATGTAAAGGGAAAAATTAAATGGGCTTTTCCATTAAAAGTAATCGGCATGAACGCTATCACGGCATATGTGCTTTCCCATGTTATTGATTTTCCCAGGATTGCGGACTTCTTATTGTTTGGATTGGAGCAGTATACCGTGGCTTATTATGGAATGATTACCACAGTTGGAGGTTTTGGCCTTCTCTATTTGTTGTTGTGGTATATGTATAAAAATAAGACGTTTATTAAAGTTTAAAAAGCATGTAAAACATTGAATAGGATTACTGTAGGTTATATTTTAATATGAAACCTGTTATTACTTTATCCCTACTCCAACTTTGATAGACTATCATATTTGTTTCAATATAATACCATAGCGGCCATTATATAACGACTGTCTCAATAATTATAATATTGGCAAGTAAGCCTAAATTAGAATATGAGCAAAATAATCTTTGACAGCGGAATATCTTTGGATGGTTTCTTCGCAGGCGATAACAGAAGTCCTAAAAATCCTATGGGCGGTGTTTCGGGACAAATTCACTCATGGATGTTTAATCAAAAGGCTTTCTGGGAATACCTAGGATTCGAAGGAGGCAAAGAAGATGGACCAGATGGGAAATTTATTAGAGAGACAATTGAAAGAACAGGCGCCTTCATTATGGGAAAGCGTATGTTTGAGGAAGGCGAAGCCAGTTGGCCAAATGACCTATACAAAGCTGACGTTTATGTGTTGACTCACGAAAAGCGAGAACCTTGGGTTCAAGAAGGGACAACAACTTTTTACTTCATAAATGACGGCATAGATAGCGCCTTGGCTAAAGCAAGAAAGTCGGCAAAAGGAAAGGATATAAGAATACAGGGTGGTGCAAACACTATTCAACAATTTTTAAATGCCGGAGTTGTGGATGAATTTTTTATTCACATTGCACCTGTTTTTTTAGAAAGCGGTATCCGGCTCTTTGACGGTATTGACAAAAACAAATATGACATACAAATTGAAGAAGTAATATCATCTAGCTTAACAACTCATTTAAGATATAAATTGGCTAAGAAATAGAAACAACGCACTATCAGCGGTAACCGCTGCACAAGCCCCTGATCCCGTATAAAGCGTAACAATTTAAGCCCCTTTGCTGGGCTTTTTCCTTTCAAAATACTAGGTGAACGACTTTGTCGTAACTGAAATCAGTCGCAACCAATTCTTTCCCCACCAATATTTCCCCCCTAGAATTGCCGGTAATTAAAAAAATAAAAGTATTATTGTAACAAATTGAGACAATAAGGGAACCTTAACAATTACACTATGAAAAATATTGGACTATTAACCTTGATCGCATTTATGATAAACTTAAGTTCGTTTGCCCAAAACAAAGATGCCTTTGCCGTGCAGGCCAAGATTGAAAATGGTATTATAGAGGGCAATTACAGCACGATAGATGGGATACAGACCTATTTTGGGGTGCCATTTGCCAAACCGCCCGTTGGGGATTTGCGCTGGAAGGCCCCCCAGCCTTTGGAGAATTGGACCGGCGTTAAGGAAACCAAGACCTTTGGCCCACGGCCGATGCAGAAAATGTTCTTTGGCGATATGAACTCCCGTTCCAACGGGGTAAGCGAGGACTGCTTGTATTTAAACGTATGGACCCCCGCCGATCGCAACACCAAAGGCCTACCGGTCTTGGTCTATTTTTACGGAGGGGGCAATGTTGCCGGGGATGCCTCCGAGCCACGATATGATGGCGGGAGCATGGCCAAAAAGGGGATGGTCGTTGTACTTGCAAATTACAGATTAAACATATTCGGGTTTCTTGCCCATCCCGATCTTAGTGCCGAAGCACCCTATAAGGCTTCTGGCAATTATGGCCTGCTAGATCAGCACGCCGCGTTACAATGGGTGAAAAAAAATATTGCGGCCTTTGGCGGCGATCCCAAGAAAGTGACCATCGCCGGGGAATCTGCGGGATCTTTTGCGGTAAGCCAACAGATGGCCTCCCCGATGTCCAAGAACCTTATCGCGGGGGCCATAGGGGAGAGCGGGGCCGCTATCGGCTCTACATCCTTGACCACCGTATCCTTGTCGGAAGCGGAAAAAGAGGGGGCGGATTTCGCCAAAAAGGTGGGCCATCCCTCCATAGCGGAGCTGAGAAAATTGAGCTCCAGGGATATTTACGAACTCTACAACGAGACCAACCGTTTTGGATTCCCCATGGTTATAGACGGGTACTTTTTGCCCAAATCGCTTCCCGAAATATTCGCGGCCAAGGAACAGGCCCAGGTGCCCCTCTTGGTTGGGTGGAATTCGGCAGAGATCCCGGGTGCGGCCTTTATGCAGGGGCAACCCTATACCGATGACGCCTATATAGCCAAGGTAAAGGAGGCTTATCCACAAAAATTTAACGAAGTACTAAAATACTATCCGCACGGTTCGGAAAAGCAGATCGAACGCTCGGCTACCGACTTGGCTTCCGATCGTTTTATAGTCTATAGCACGTGGAAATGGTTCGACCTGCAACGGAAAAACAGCGATCAGCCGGTATACCGCTATCTATTTAGCAGGATCAGGCCAGAACTGGTAGATCCGGATAAGGCCTCCGGATTGGCTGGCGGTACGGTATCCAAGGATTCCAATGCTCCAAAGCCCAAACTAATCGGCGCCGTACACGCCTCGGAAATAGAATACTGCATGGGCAATCTCGGTTTGGTCAAGGATTACACATGGACCGCGGACGATTATAAGGTATCGGCAACGATGCAGGACTACTTTGCCAATTTTATAAAGACCGGTAACCCCAATGGGGGAAAATTGCCCGAGTGGCCAGCAGCAAAACCCGATGACCCGGCTCCCGAGGTGATGGATATAGATGTACAAAGCCGTGCGGAAAAGGCAAAAAAAGATGCCCGCTTTTTGTTTTTGGACACGATTTATATGAAATAGCCAAATAAAGGGCCGTCCAAAAGTTTATTGTCCCAATCAAATTTGAAGGGATTAATTTTAGGATACGGTTTTTGTCTGGGGGAGCGGAATCCCGCTAAGAACCGTTTTAAAAAGGTTGGCCTTGCGTTCCCCAAAGTACCCCAATGGAAAAAGCAGATATGACAACCCTTGCAAGAACCAATTCTGACCATCCGGAGTTTAAAAAACTCGTGAAATTTCTCAACTCCGATCTGGCAGCGAGGGATGGGGAGCATCACCCATTGTCACAATTCAATGTCATTGATGCTATAAGGCATGTGGTATTGGTTCTTGAAAACAATACATCGATAGGATGTGGGGCCATATCGAAATATGATCCGGATACGATGGAAATTAAAAGAATGTATGTTTCACCAAATTTTAGGGGAAAGGGAATCGCAACCAGCATTTTGTACGAACTGGAGAAATGGGCAAAACAATTGGGGAGTTTCAAGTGCGTTCTGTTCATGGGTAGTAATCAACCCGAAGCTGCCAGATTATATAAAAGCAACGGTTATAAAAAAATCAAAAACTATGGAAAGCTGACCGAAATACCCGATAGTCAGTGTTTCTTAAAAGAGATATAAACGGTTATCCTAACCTCTGATTATGGTTGGCTAAATAACAACCCAGCGCTAAGTAACCAGATTTAAGGGATTTATTTCCACACATTGGCGATTATCCCCGCGTCTGCGGGACCCGATTTAGGAAGATCGTACATTTTTTCTATCGATCTTAGCACGTTATAGTGGTTAATGGAATCGTTATACCGGCCCGATTTCACCATTTCCCCTGTAAAAATGGTAGGAATTTCATTTTGCTTCGTAAAATTATCTTCGTCATAGGTGAGAATAAATAAACTGTTGTGAGATTTTGCCCATTCAATATAGGCCGATAGGTTTGTCCGCAACCAGTCATCCGCCTTTCTGATCATCGTGGTATCCCCGCCGTTATTGTGCATGTCGTGGTCTTGATCTGGGATTACGAAGGATACGGTCGGCAACTTGCTGAAATCCGATGGGAACTCGGTCATGGGCTGGCCAACTGTAGCCGGAAAATTGTTTTCTCCACCACCCTGCCAATTTACCCATGGGCAGTGTTTCCGGGCATAGAGCATACCACCGGTGAGGTCACTTTTTATATGGGAGCATCCGGTATAGCCCACTTCGGGCATATTTTGAGCATAACCGGTAAAAGTATACCCCGAATTGATCAAGGCGGCCCCCAGGTTGGTGGTAGTATAAGGCGATTCCTTGTCCAGGCAATGATCGTCTTCCACCCCTTGTGTAGAACCGGAAAAGAGAGCCAAGTAATTGGGCTGGCTGGGATGTGTAACGCCGTGGGAGTCCGTAAATAAAGCGCCCTTCTCGATCAGGCTGTTGATAAACGGCGTATGGGGCGAACCGATAATCTGATCAAAACCATGATTTTCCTCTAAGACGATAACGATATGATCAGGTTTGGGGTACTCTTTTTTACATCCAATACATACCATCAGCGATGCAAGGAATATTAGCGCATTTTTTTGCATGACAATTAAATCTTTATGGTTTTGGGAAGAGAATTAAAAATAAATACCGATAAAATTATAAAAAACCTAATAAAACGAAGCTGGTTTAAAGGAAAAAAAGCATACGTTTATACCTGTTGCGGCGGTGCAATTATTGTGCGATACAAATTTGCTTTCAAATTTTGAATATTATTTTCTGTATGTTTTTTAAAAATAGTTACCTTTTTCGCCTGTAATGAAATCACGATCCAATAATAAAAAAGGAAAACCAAGTGTGTTTGGCCTGTTAAAGCCCTATTCCAGGTTGGTAAGCCTTTTGGTGCTATTTGCCCTGCTCGGTAACGGACTCAATCTTTGGATTCCCAAGATTATCGGCAAAGGGATTGATGCCTATACCGAGGGCCAATTTCTTTATAAGCCCCTTATTATTCAATTTGTGCTTGTGGTGGTGGTCGTTTTTATTTTCACCTACTCCCAAAGCATAATCCAGACCTACACCTCCGAACGTGTGGCCAGGGATCTCCGAACTAAGTTGTCGGACAAGATCGCCCAGCAGAGTTTTGCCTATATTGAAAAGGTAAATCCATCAAAATTGCTCACAAACCTTACGGCCGATGTAGATTCTATAAAGCTCTTTGTCTCCCAGGCCATTGTTTCCATCGCCTCGTCCCTCTTTATCATTTTTGGAGCCAGCATCCTGCTTCTGAGTATCGACTGGAAGTTGGGTTTGGTTGTAATTTCCATTATCCCGATTATTGGCACCGTGTTTTTTTTGGTTTTGCGAAAGGTGAGGGCGTTGTTTAAAGAGAGCCGGGCCGTTATCGATTGGCTCAACAAGATTATCAACGAAAGCATCTTGGGAGCGGCATTGATCCGGGTCATCAATTCCCAACAACAGGAATACCATAAATTTCTGGAGGCCAATACCAAGGCCAAGGATTACGGTTTGGCCATTTTGCGCTTGTTCGCCGGACTTATACCGGTGATCATTTTTACAGCCAATATGGCCGGCCTGGCCATCTTGCTTTTGGGAGGGCATTTTGTAATCGTCAACAGTATGACCTTGGGCGATTTTGCTGCGTTTAACAGCTATCTGGCACTATTGATATTTCCCATTCTCGTCATCGGGTTTATGAGCAATATAATCGCGCAGGCCAGTGCGTCCTACGAACGTATCAGTTCGGTCCTGGAGACCCCCGAAGTAGAACAAAAAGGCACCATCACCACTCCCATAAATGGCGAAATAGCACTGAACGGCATCAACCTTAACTACGGTCAAAAACCGGTGCTTAAAAATATAACGTTCTCCGTATCGGCGGGCTCCCGGACCGCTGTACTCGGACCCACGGCGGCCGGTAAAAGTCAGTTGCTCTATCTGATGACGGGCCTGGTCCCTCCCGATTCGGGATCCATCAGCTATGATAAGCGCCCTATTTCGGATTACCTCACGGAGGGCTTTTACGAACAGGTCGGGTTTGTTTTTCAGGACAGTATTATATTCAACATGAGCATTCGGGAAAATATAGCTTTTAGCGATACGGTTACCGATGCCTCTTTGGCCAAGGCCCTGGAAACGGCGGAACTTCATTCTTTTATCCGGGAACTCCCCGAGGGGCTCGATACCGTGGTGTCCGAGCGGGGGTCTAGTCTGTCCGGTGGCCAAAAGCAGCGTATTATGTTGGCGAGGGCATTGGCCATAGACCCCAAAGTGCTGCTGCTCGATGATTTTACGGCCAGGGTAGATAACCTTACCGAAAAGAAAATATTGGACAATATAAAAAGGAACTATCCCGATCTAACCTTGGTATCCGTTACCCAAAAAATAGTATCGGTGTCCGATTATGAGCAAATAATACTAATTATGCAAGGCGAAATGATCGCAAGCGGGACCCATCGGGAGTTGATGGGCACTAGTCCGGAATACGTTCAAATATTCAACTCACAACAAAGTACGAGCAATTATGAACTATCGGCTTAACGAGCTTTTCGATCAGAAAAAAAAGGAATCTACCCTTGCCGGGCTCAAAAAGCTGTTCCGGCTGATAGCCCATGAAAAGCGAAACCTGATCGTGGCCTTTATTGCCATCTTGGTCAATGCCGCGTTAAACTTGGTGGGCCCCTTATTGATAGGTTATGCCATTGACCATTACGTGGTCACCAAACTATACCACGGGTTATTGGTTTTTTCGGGTATTTTGCTGACTATGTATCTCGCCGCATTGGTTACGAGTTACCTGCAAACCAAATTGATGGGCAGCGTGGGGCAACGGATGCTGTTCACACTTCGGAACGCCATCTTTACCAAACTACAGCAACTCCCCGTTGCATTTTTTAACCAGAACAAAACAGGCGACCTTATCTCCCGTGTCAATAACGATACCGATAAACTGAACCAGTTCTTTTCCCAATCCCTGATGCAGTTTATCGGCAGTATTGCCACCATGATGGGTTCCGGTATTTTTCTGTTGATCATCAATTACAAATTGGGCGCAGCAACACTTGTCCCGGCCTTGTTGATATTAATTTTTACCTGGGGAATCTCGCCTTGGGTGAAACGAAAAAATGCAGCGAGCTTGCGAAGCTCGGGGAGCATGAGTGCGGAGATACAGGAAAGCCTGAATAATTTTAAGGTGATCATTGCCTTTAACCGCAGGGATTATTTTAAAAAGAGGTTCAGCGAGAGCAATACGGAAAATTACCGGGCGTCTATTGGTGCGGGATTGGCAAATACGATCTTTTTACCCGTCTATGGGTTCTTCTCTAGCCTTGCCCAATTGGTCGTCCTTGCTTATGGCCTATACCTAATATCGGTTGGGGAGTTCTCTATCGGTCTCTTGGTAAGTTATTTGGCCTACGCCACCAATTTCTATAACCCTTTGCGGCAGCTGGCCTCGTTGTGGTCCAGTTTTCAAGTGGCTATGGCGGGCTGGGACCGGATCTCCCAAATATTGGATCTGGAAACCGATTTGGTTACAGAAAGTAGTCCTAAGGAGACCTCATCAAAATCTTTGGTCGAATTTAAGGACATCCATTTTGCCTACCCCGGCGGAAAGGAGATTTTGCACCATGTAAACTTTAAACTGGTTCGGGGAAAAACCTATGCCCTGGTCGGACCGACTGGCGGAGGTAAAACAACAACGGCCTCCCTAATGGCCCGGTTGTACGATCCCACCCAGGGAACCGTTGTGTTGGATGGAAGGAACATTAAGTCATATACACCAAAAGAACGTTCGCAAAAAATTGGGTTTATCCTGCAGGAGCCTTTTTTGTTCACCGGTACCGTTAAGGACAATATTCTTTACGGGAACGATGCCTATCTAGATTATTCCCCGGAACATTTGGCTACCGTGATCCACGACAAGGGCCTGGAAGAGTTGTTGAAAGTTTTTGACGATGGTCTGGAAACACCGGTGCTTTCTGCAGGCAATGGTATAAGTTTGGGACAAAGACAGGTAATCGCTTTTATCCGTGCCGTATTGCGCAACCCGGACGTTCTTATTTTAGACGAGGCTACGGCCAATATCGATACGGTAACGGAGCAATTGTTGGATAAGATCATAAAGAAGTTGCCCTCGCAAACCACCCTTGTGATCATTGCCCACCGGTTGAATACGATAGAAAATGCCGATGAGATATTTTTTATAAACGACGGAGAAGTGATTCCCGCTGGTTCCTTCGATGAAGCGGTTTCCAAACTGATGGAAGGCAAGAGGGTGAGTTAAGGCCAATTTCGAAATATGGCACGGTGTATAGGCTAATATTGTCTCAATTCTTGTTAATATCCATTTAATAATTTTCTTGTTAATGTGGTAATTTTGTATTCTTAATTATTAATACAAAATGATATGCGAATAGAATGGAAAGGTGTGATGCCGGCCGTAACCACCAAATTCACACAAGATGACAAGTTAGACCTGGATATGTTCGGGGTCAATATTAACGCCCAACTGGAGGCTGGGGTAAATGGGATCATCCTTGGGGGAACTTTGGGAGAGGCGAGTACCTTGACGGACGATGAGAAAAGGATTTTGGTAGAGACCACGGTAGACTTGGTCAAGGGAAGTGTTCCGGTTATCATTAATATAGCGGAGCAGACCACAAAAGGGGCCATAGAGGCCGCCCATAGAGCGAAGAAACACGGTGCCGACGGACTCATGGTATTGCCGCCGATGCGGTATAAATCTACGGATCGTGAAACGGTGACTTATTATAGCGAAGTGGCCAAAAACACGGACCTGCCCATAATGGTCTATAATAATCCCGTGGATTACGGTATTGAAGTGACGCACGATATGTTCGAAGAACTTCTTAAATTTGATAATATCCAAGCCGTGAAGGATTCTACCCGGGATATTTCCAACATTACCCGCTTTCGTAGCCGTTTTGGCAGTCGATTAAATGTATTTACGGGTGTGGATACGCTAGGGATGGAAAGTGTTGTTATGGGCGCCGATGGTTGGGTAGCCGGTCTGGTATGTGCCTTCCCTGCAGAGACGGTAGCCGTATACGAACTGGCCAAGGCGGGTCGAATCCAAGAAGCGCTAGCCATTTATCGATGGTTTTTACCTATATTGGAACTGGATATCAGCCCACAATTGGTGCAGAACATCAAATTGGCCGAGGTTACCACCGGAATCGGCACGGAACAGGTGAGGGCCCCGAGACTTCCGCTACAAGGGGAGGAAAGAAAACGGGTACTTCAAATCCTGGAATCGGGTTTAAAATCGAGACCCCAGCTTCCGGATTATAAAGTATTGATATAGTAACCACCACGGATTTAAACTTTGATAAAAAGAAAAGTACTACACATGATAACTGGAAAAAACTTTATTGGAGAAAAGGCCTCGGCAAAAGGAGCAAAAACATATAGAACCTATGATCCAAAAAAGAATAACGAGACCGAATGGACTTTTCACGAGGCTACGAAGGAGGAAATAGATCTGGCCCTAAAAAAGGCAACTACCGCCTTTAAGGCCTATAAAGGGATACCTGGAACTGAAAAGGCGAAATTTCTCAGGGCCATCGCCGAAGAAATCGAAGCATTGGGCGATCCTTTGATCCAAGCCTATGTGACGGAATCCGGACTTCCGGAGGGAAGGGCCATTGGGGAGCGGGGCAGGACGATGGGGCAATTACGTGCCTTTGCCGATCTGCTCGAGGAAGGCTCTTGGATAGAAGCCACCATAGACACCGCCCAACCCGAAAGGAAGCCCTTGCCGAAATCGGATATAAGAAAAATGATGGAACCCCTGGGGCCAGTAGCCATATTCGGTGCCAGTAATTTTCCCTTTGCCTTTTCCACAGCTGGTGGGGATACGGCAAGTGCCTTGGCTGCCGGATGCCCGGTAATTGTAAAAAGCCATCCCATGCATGCAGGGACGGGAGAACTGGTGAGCTTGGCCGTAATACGTGCAGCAAAAAGGACAGGTATGCCCGACGGTGTTTTTTCTAACCTAAACAGCAGCGGTATCGAAGTAGGGCAACAATTGGTCATGCATCCACAGATAAAGGGCGTCGGTTTTACAGGTAGTATAAAAGGCGGGATGGCGTTGTACAAACTGGCCAACGAAAGACCCGAGCCTATCCCTGTTTTTGCCGAAATGGGAAGTATAAACCCGGTTGTGGCCCTACCATCCGCTTTGGAAGAAAAAGGTGATCATTGGGCGGCCCAATACGCGGGATCGATTACCCTTGGGGCTGGACAGTTCTGTACCAATCCCGGACTGATATTGGGAATAAAAGGCAAGCCATTGGACAATTTTGTGGCGAAACTGGGGCAAGATATCATCCAGATTGCACCGAGCGCCATGTTGCACCCCAATATCCACAAGGGTTATGAACAAGGAAAAAAGGAACTTTCTTCCCAAGGCGAAACGGCCATCGTTGCATCTTATGACGGGGATTCCCCATCCAATTATGGCAAGCAAAAAGTCCTGACCGTCAGCGGGACCGATTTTTTAAAGAACTCCGTTCTGCACAGGGAGGTTTTCGGACCCTTTTCTTTGGTGGTGCAATGCAAGGATGAAAGAGAATTGGAGAACGTCCTTTTACACCTTGATGGTCAATTAACGGGAACCATTTTGGGAAATGCCGAGGAACTAAGGCAATACGGCATCATCGTAGATGCTTTAAAAAGTAGGGTAGGCAGAATTATTTTCAACGGGGTGCCCACTGGGGTAGAGGTATGCCCTTCCATGCAGCACGGTGGACCTTTCCCGGCCTCGACAGACAGCAGGTTTACTTCTGTGGGTGTATCGGCGATTAAAAGATGGGTACGGCCCGTTTCCTACCAGGATTGGCCCCAAGAGTTATTGCCCGAGGCACTGAAGAACAACAACCCTCTGAACATTATGCGGTTGGTAAATGGTACGTATACCGATAAAAAGATATAAGAGCCAGGAAACAGGAGCCAAGAGTCAAGTAACAAGAGCCTAATTTCTTTGACCCCATGGCTTGTGATGGCAAACTTTGTATAGTTTTAATGGACTAGTTCCGGTTTGTGGTTTTATCAGCGCTTATTTGATTAAGAGTTTAGTAGAGTAAGTGACCTATATTGATTTCAACTGTTTTTTTATTTGTTCTTGGTTAGTCCCCCATTGAAGGCCAGCCCGACAAAGTCATTCCGGCGGGGGCAGGGGGGGTGTTTTTGAGGTTTGTTAATGTCTAGTTCCGAATTTTTTAATAGAAAGTTTAAACCACTTCTAATAATAGCCTTTCAAATCAATGGCAAGAAAGACTTTTTTTTGTGTGGATGCCCATACCTGTGGAAATCCGGTACGCGTAGTTGCCGGTGGGAATCCCAACCTGATCGGTGCCAATATGAGCGAGAAGCGCCAGCATTTCTTAAAGGAGTTCGACTGGATCCGCAAGGGCTTGATGTTCGAACCCCGGGGACACGATATGATGAGCGGCAGCATTATCTACCCTCCAACGGACCCGGCAAATGATTTGGGAATCCTATTCATAGAGACCAGTGGCTGTCTGCCCATGTGTGGGCACGGAACCATTGGTACGGTAACCATTGCTATTGAAGAGGGGTTGGTGGTACCAAAAACACCAGGAAAAATTAGGATGGAAGCCCCTGCCGGCTTGATAGAAATAGAATACGGTCAAACTGGAAACAAGGTAGATTGGGTTAGGTTGACGAACGTTAAATCCTACCTTGCGGCCAAAGGACTTACCGTTGCAAGTTCTTATTTGGGCGAACTGGTTTTCGATGTGGCCTATGGCGGAAATTTCTATGCTATCATAGATCCCCAAACGAACTTTTCGGGCCTACAGGATTTTTCCGCCAGTAAGTTAATTCAGTTTAGTCAAGAGATACGCCAAAGGATCAATGTAAAGTACCCGGATCACTTTATTCATCCCGAAAATTATACCATCCGAAATGTAAGCCATATCCTTTGGACCGGAAACACAATTTCTCCCGATGCTTCGGCGCGAAACGCTGTATTTTATGGGGACAAGGCCATAGACCGTTCCCCCTGTGGCACGGGAACATCCGCTAGGATGGCCCAATGGCATGCCCAAGGAAAATTGAAATTAGGGGAGGAGTTCAGACATGAGAGTTTTATCGGCTCCCAGTTTGTGGGCAGGGTTGTTGAGGAAACCACGTTGGCAGAAATCCCGGCAATTATTCCCAGCATTCAGGGATGGGCCAAGGTCTACGGCTACAACAATATCATCATCGACGACGACGACCCTTATGCCTACGGATTTCAGGTGATATAAATTAAATCGAAGTAATTTAATCCCAGATTTGAGCTTGGGTCTAAACTTGAGCTTGAATTTGAGTTTGAGTTTGGGATTCCCGCCTTCGCGCGAATTATTCAACGATCCCCATCTTCTTCAATAAAAAGGAAGCGTTCATGTTTTGGCAGATGCCTTTTTTAAAGGAATAGTCGAAATGGAGTTCGTTGTCAACGATTTCTGCATCAAAGTAATAGTTTTTCACCTCGGGCAGTGCCTTGGCCACCTCGCATAGACTTAGGTCATGGGTGGCTATAAGACCGGTAGATTTGGAACCGATCAGTTTTTCCACAAATTTTCGGGAGCCTATGGCTTTATCGGTGCTGTTAGTACCTTTCAGAATTTCATCGAGCACAATAAAATAGCAGTCGTTTTGTATTTCGTCCACGATAAATTTCAAACGTTTCAGTTCGGAAAAAAAATACGATTCATCATCGGTCAGGGAATCCGTGGTGCGCATGCTCGTAATTAGTTTGATAGGGCTGTATGCAACCTCGTACGCACATACCGGAAGCCCCATATTGGCCATCACGATCTGTAGGGAAACGGTGCGCAAGAAAGTGCTTTTCCCTGCCATATTGGCCCCGGTAATAATAAAGAATTGTTCCTTGTCGATTTGGATGTCGTTCAAAATACTTTTTTTAGGATCCAACAAGGGGTGGCCAGCTTGGGTCGATTTTAGCACCGTATCGCCATCGGTCAATGTTGGAAAGGAATAATGGGGATGGTTAAAGGCAAAGTTGCCCAAACTGTTATAGGCATCAAAAAAAGCAATGGCGTTGAACCATTGTTCCAGATCGTTCCCATAGGTGTGGATCCATCGCTCGAGCCTAAAACACTGGCGCAGGTCCCACAATAAAAAGCCATTGCCCAAAACCCCAAAAATCATGTTGTTTCGCTGATCCAACGCGTCGAGAATTTTCGAAAACTCCTTGACCACCGTAGAGATCTTCTTTTCCTTGTGAAGGATCTGGTGCTTACAAAGGGTGAGAAGATCGGATGAAAATTGGGTTTGCTCAATTTGAAATATCAATTTTTGGTACTGCCTAAATGTATTTCGTATCCCATCGGTTTCAGAAGATAATTTATTGATCCATTTTAAATATAGCCCTGATATGCCCAACCCTATTAAAAGCCAGATAATCACGGCCGAACCTGGCAGGGCATCCATAAAATACCCAATAAGGAATCCCAGGGAAAGAATCGAGAATACAGTGGGCAGCCATTTCATGGTTTTCGGAACAAAGGGTGTGTATTTTTGCGCCCAGCGTGCTATTTCCGGGGTAGATACGTCGGTTTTTATTAGACCGGCCAAGGCAGAGAAATCTTGTCTCCATGCGGGCATTTTGGCCAGTTCCTTTATTGCTTCTTGCTTTTGGACAATGTTTTCCTTGCAATTCCCTGTGAACAGACTTGCCAAGGTCTCGCTGCCATGTGACAGGGCTGTTCGGTTGAGGTATTGATAAAAGGAGCCCTTGCCAAACAGATCGATATCCTGACTAAAAAAATGCAGTGGATCTTTATACTCATTTCCCTCGGGCAGCTGGTGGAAATTGCGATTTAATACCTCGATTTCGGTTTTATTGATTTTGATCAGAATGAGGAGCTTGTCCCTCCGGTATTGCAGGTCTGAATGCCGGGAAACCAAAAATAGAAAGATTATTAGGGTTATAAATATAATTCCCAGTACCCATTTTGTATTTCCCAGGGCCAAATAAAGGCCAAAAACAGCAATAAGGAAGATGGCCAAACGCAACATACTGGACCTAGATAGCTGCTTTTTTACCTGGTCCATTTGGGCCTCAAAGCTAGTGATTTGGGTGTTGAAGAACGCAGAAGGGGAATCCATGGATCGGGGTTGAACTATTTTGAGAAGGCAAATATATTAATATACTTATATAAAGTGGCGAATTGAAAATAGAACATAGTGTAAAGACCATAGAAAAGAGACAAAAGAAAATAGAGCAAGGACTATAGAAAAGAGATTTAGAAAGTTGGCAGTGGCAGTAATCAGAAGCAGTTATAAAGGATCAAATTGCTAAACTTTTTTTGAACTTGAACTTGAGTTTGAAATATGTCACCCTGAGTGCTCGCCTAGATGACAAAATCGGGCAGGCAGTCGTAGGGTTGAGTTCGTATTTTACTGTAAACTATCCAATTCCGCTTTTAGTTTTTTGGTAAGTCCGGCAACGACCAGGTCATAGGAGTGGTCCACCAACTGCTGGATAAATCGGGGTGGCAAGCGCGACTCCAACAGCACGGTGTTCCAATGTTTTTTGCTCATATGGTAGCCCGGGAAAATATCGCCGTCATAGGTGTCCCGAAGCTCCAAAGACCATTCTGGATCACATTTTAAATTGGCCGATGAAGGTTTCTTTTCCAAGGATACAAGGGCAAACATTTTGCCCATAACCTTAAACACTAAGGTGTCGGCATCAAAAGGGAACTCCTCCGTGACACCTTTTTTGATAACGCAATAATTTCTAAAAGTTTCTATATCCATTGGCCCTCAGCTAAATCCCTTGGGAATCATAGACTATTACTTTGGTCCATAAGGAACTAGATTCTTCAATAAAGGTCAAATGTGCCGGTTCTGTCTGGTATTTTGACTGTGATTCGGCAGAGTCGAAGCTCACGGTCATGGAAAAGGTAAAAGATCCGTCCACGACATCGCGGCTAGCCTTGGGCGGGGTGCCAATAAACTTTGTCTTGGCGTACAGGGAATTGTTCAAGAATTTTTGCAAGGAAGCCGTAAACTGCTTCCGGTCTGTCGGATTCTCAGGGTTTTTAAGCCAAAAGAATACGGTATGTACAAAATTTGGGTCTAAATCTTTCATGTTTTTGTTGGTTTGACCATAAGATGTTATGGCTAGGGTTAAAAATAGTATCGAGCAGATTGCATTTTTCATAGATTAAATTTAAGATAAAGGGGATATAAGAGGTCTTATTTTTCAAAGAACTGTTTTTCGCGGTTAGTAATCTCCAAAGCGGTGTAATCCAATTTCCATCCGATGGTTTCTACTATTTTTTCAATGAGCAATACGGCCTGTAGTGCCTCTTTGTTGGCTGTATCCATAAGTCCGCTGGCGGGAATCTTTTCCCGAATATGCTGTTTTGCCTCTTTATTTAAAAGGGTAAGGTCCTGGGGTGAAAAGAAGTTGAACATCCCGCTCTGAATGTCGTAAAACTGAATGTCGGGTTCTATGGAAAGCACCTCGGGCTGTGGAAAATTAGTCAGGATAATCTTCTTTTTGTCGATATCGGCGTGCATCAATACTTTTTTAAGGTCATAGCCAATATGGGCTTTGGCATTGATGACGAGCAGGGCCTTTTTTTTGCTGCTCACCAAGCTCATAAAGTGCTCCTTTACGTTTTCGTACCTATAAATTTCAGCAAAATCCCCTTCCACCGAAATAAGTTTACAAACGCTCCGGATCTTGTCCAATAAGATAACGGATTGATGCTCCGTAAGCTCCTTGCTTTTCTTGTCACGGAAAAAGGAAACTACCCAATACATAAGGATAGCCCCCAATACAAGTCCGAGAAAAACCTCCAAAATGTTATCCATTTTTATTTTCCTATTTCCCCCAAATGGGTGAATTTGAATCCTTTGTCAAATTTTAACCCATAACCAAAAATCCTATCCAAGGAAGCATGGGAAAAAAGCAGGGTTCCTGCTAACTGCCATAAAGGTAATGAAAGATAAATTCCCATGAGATAAATTGTTATGGCAAGCCCTTTATGGTGAAAAATATTATAAGTAATGGCTCCCAGCCGGTCATTAAAAAGATAGCCAAGTATCCCGATATCGGGGACCAGAATCAACGCCAAAAACAACCACCATGGATAAGGAAGCAGGCTAAAAAAATATATTCCCAACAAGAACATGGCCAATTCCTCTAATTTTATGATCGTTTTCATATCTATCGGTTAGTTGTTGTCTTGAAATTCGGTCTTAGCTCCTGTCTCTAGATTCTTGTTTCCTTTACTCTTTCCTTCGTTTGTTTAAATTATTTTGGGTAATAATCCACGGGACATGTTAGTAAAGCTATTCGATTATCTTATAAAGTACTGGCCTACTGGGGCTGGCATCATTTTCCATGGGAGCTACTTGCAGGTTCAGGAAATACGTGCCGTCCCTTATGCTATTATCCACAAAAATAAATTCGGTGATCGTAGCGTTTGTTCTTTTATTGCCTCCAACCTTCCAAAAGGCCTTGTGCGCCAATAATTTTCCTTCGTCCTTTTCCTTGTCCACCGAAGGAAGGTCCACCAATAAATGATCAACACCCCGTTCTTTTACATATTGTGCCCCTTCTTCCAGTAAATAAGGCGGATTGGTAAGGGAATATTGCTTCGAAAACTTTTCCCTGGTATTGGGTAGGGTCCTTATGATCAAGGCTTCTATATTGTCATTGGCCAAAGCATTCTGCAATTGTTTTTTTGAGATAACAAAATCCCCGTTTAGCTTTCCCGGAGCTATGGTAACCACCTGGGCCAAAAAGAAATGGCGTTCCAAACTGTTGTTTACCGAATGGAACCTCTTGGTGATATGTCCCACACATTCTGTATGGGTCCCATGTGCGTGGGGATTAAACCAGATGTCATTAAAATTGGTGGAAGCCCCTTCGGATACTTTGCCAATGAACTCCCCTTCGGTATGGGGAATTATTTTGGGAGGATCAATATTCCATGCGTTGACGTTGGTCGCATCGCCCCGTAAGGGAATGGAAATATCCAAGGGCTCGGATAAGTCTATGTTGTATTTTCTGGAGTTGTGTTGAATGGATGCAATCATTGTAATAGAATTTGATGGAATTGCAAAGGCTAATTAAATTTAACCATAAACAAGTCGCTGGCAATCCCGTCGCTCAAAAATTTTCCTTTTTTGGTGATAAAAAGTTTGTCTTCGACAATTTGTAACAGATCTTGGCCCAAATGTCGTTCTGCTTGTTCCAATAAATATTTTTGGTAGTCTTGTCCAAATTCCTTTAGGATCTGGTGCAAGGATACTCCCCATATCGTCCGGAGGCCGGTCATCACGTATTCGTTGTAGCGATCTGTTTTGGACAAGCGTTCTACTTTTTTTGGAAGCACGCCATCCGATAGTGAAGCCAGGTACTTGGCATTGTTGTTAATGTTCCAGGACCTTTGTTTCCCGTCGAACGAATGGGCGGAAGGACCGATGCCCATATACTTTTTACCCAACCAATAGGCAGTATTGTTTTGGGAAAAATAGCCGGGTTTTCCAAAATTGGAAATTTCGTAGTGGATATAACCGGATTGCTCCAAGGTATGGACCAAAAGATGAAAATGCTCCTCCGCCATGGCGTCATCCAGCGGCTTTACAACGCCTTTTTTTATAAAATGTGCCAACGCGGTTTTGGGTTCCACGGTAAGTGCATAGCTAGAAATATGGGGAACATTGAAGGAGAGGGCTTTTTCCACATTTTGTAGCCAACGTTCACGCGTCATATTTGGGAGACCGTAAATAAGGTCTATGGAAATATTGTCAAAAAACTTGGAAGCCCATTGGATGCACTCTTGGGCCTCACTTGCATTATGGGCCCGGTTCATGAATGTTAAGTCCGCCTCAAAAAACGATTGGATGCCGATGCTGAGGCGGTTGATGGCGGAGCTGGCCAATTGTGCCAATTTTTCTTTGGACAGATCATCTGGGTTGGCTTCCAAGGTGATTTCCGGATTTTCAGATACCTTATAATGGTCTTGGATAGTAGTAAGTATCTGATCAATTTCATCGATTTCCAGCACCGACGGCGTGCCTCCGCCAAAATATATGGTGTGGATCAATTCTCCGGCAAATTCTTGTTTTCTTATTTTCAGTTCCTCCTGTAGGGCGGCAAGCATGGTTGTTTTTTTCTCTAGATTGGTGGAAAAGTGAAAATCACAATAATGGCAGGCCTGCTTGCAAAAGGGAATGTGGATGTAAATACCAGCGCCCTCTGCCCGTAAAGGGGGAACTTTTATTCCCGTATTTAACGTCTGTATTTCCAATTGATGGTGACTTATGAACTCTTTTTACTCCCCCTTTGGGGATTCGGGGGTTTTACACTCCCTTTGGGGGGTGGGGGGCAATTCTGTTTCACATACGCCTCCCATCCAGAGTAACTCTTGGTGACCTCGATACGGCCCTCGTTGTAAAAATGGCAGACAGCGGCGGCAAGGCCGTCCGTGCTATCCAGATTTTTGGGCAGCGACTTTAGCCCCAACGTACTCTGCAGCATTTTGGCCACTTGCTCTTTACTGGCACTTCCATTGCCCGTTATGGCCATCTTTATTTTTTTAGGTAGGTATTCCGTGATGGGAATTTGGCGCGATAATCCCGCGGCCATGGCTACCCCTTGTGCTCGGCCCAATTTGAGCATAGATTGAACGTTCTTGCCATAAAACGGGGCCTCTATGGCAATTTCGTCCGGATGGTAGTTGTCGATGAGTTCCAGGGTACGCTCAAAAATAAGTTTTAGTTTTAGGTACGGATCCTTGTATTTTGTCAATAGGAGTTCGTTCATTTGCACGAATTGCATTTTTCCGTCCATCACCTTAATGAGGCCAAAGCCCATGATGGTCGTTCCAGGATCTATTCCCAATATGATTTTTTCGTTCGCCAACGAGTATTAATTTAATTTCTGAGTATTTTTCTACGCAGACCTGTATGTTTCGTTTTCCAAGGCCACGGGACTTCGGGAGACCATTGGGATTTGTTGTTCAATATCACCCAACCGGTTATACCGGATGTTCAGTCGCTGTTCAAGACAATGGGGATCCGAAACCTCGCGTTGACCGGAATCCCCCTTTTAATAGCTGGGGCAACTGGTGGGAGGGAGTTGAGGCATTGCGCAATAATGCCATTGAACTCTGGGATCTGTGCTTCCAAGGCGGGATTTTTCTTTATTTCCAAAACCGAAATTGACCCGGTCTTGTCGATCAAAAAATCCACGTTTACCGTATCGTTGATCTCGGCATCCAATTTAAATTCAAATTCCTGCATTGTGGACGAAAAATGGGACAAAAGTGTGTTTTCAAAACATTGTTTTTGTTCCATCTTGGAGGCAGTCTCATCACAATTTTCAAAAAGGGGATATTGATCTACATCGTTCCAATCGATGTTCTGCATCTCCTGCTCTATTAATTCTCGGGTCTTATCTTTTTGGAAAGTCAACCTTTTACACGAGGTCAGAAGGCACAGGCCGCATAAAATCCATAACTTCTGCATAAATACTAGATTCTTGCCGGAAAATTACGATTTTTTATGCAAGTAGGGGGCAAAACGCATCCCGAAGGTTATTGAACTAAGCAAAAATACAACTCGAAATGAATTTGGAATGCCATTCTTTCCGATTTTGATTTTATGGAACATATATTGCGGAGAAAATCGCTAGTGTTAAGTTAAAGTTGAAAGGACGTATTGGATTATGCGACGCTTATGGCTTAACTTAACACTAGTTTCCCTTTACATAGAATGTCGGGAAAGGTAGAAAGGCCCGGACCGCTATTCGGAGGAGCATTTATAAAGACCATGACCGAAAACACCTATTTCAAGTTCTCCAATTCAATTCTCCTCGTGCCCTTATTGGCAGTACTGTCAATATGGACGGTTTATTGGTTGGAAATAAGGTTTCATATCAACCTAAACCAATACGGAATTTACCCAAGAACGATTACCGGGCTTAGGGGAGTGTTGTTCGGTCCGTTTATACATGGCTCGGTGGGTCATTTGTACAACAATACCATTCCGTTGGCCTTGCTGCTGGCGGCGTTGGTGTATTTTTACCCGAGGGTATGGTTACGGGTCTTGTGCTGGGGCGTATTGCTATCGGGAATTTTTACCTGGATTATTGGTAGGCCGTCTTATCATATCGGGGCCAGTGGCGTTATTTATGTGTTGGCCAGTTTTATATTTTTCAAGGGTGTCTTTACCAAGTATTACAGGCTGGTGGCCGTTTCCATGATAGTCGTTTTTATCTACGGGGGAATGTTGTGGTTTATTTTCCCGATTCAGGAGGATATTTCCTGGGAAGGCCATTTGTCCGGGTTTATAAGCGGACTGTTGTTGGCGATTTTCTTAAAGGCACAAATTCCGGTTCCCTACAAATTTAAATGGGAGACAGAGAATTATGACGAGGAGGAAGATGAGTTTTTAAAGCATTTTGATGAAGACGGCAATTTTATCGAAACAAATGAGAAGGCCCAAGGGGAAGAAAGCTCCGTAAAATTCACCTATCATTTTAAAAAAGATCCGGGTTCGGACAAACTAGATTCCGATAGATAGGTCCGCTTCGCACAGTAATCGAGTGCTAACTCAAAAAAAAACGTATTTTCAGTTTATGGGGTTTTTGGGTTTAGAAGAGTTTGTTTTTTTACTGGCAACTTCCATTTTAGTACAATCCAAGTTTCAACTGTTCCGGTAATTGACGAAAGCTTAGTCTGTGATATCTGGTTAGCCCATAAGTGCGGATTGCTTCCCGGTGGTCCTTGGTGGGGTAGCCTTTGTTCCTGTCCCAATGGTACATAGGGTATTCCAGATGCAGTTCTTCCATATAAGCGTCCCTGTAGGTTTTAGCCAGCACCGAAGCCGCAGCGATACTCTTGTATTTCCCGTCCCCTTTTATGATGCAGGCATGTGGGATTTTCTTATACGGTTTAAATTTATTTCCGTCCACTATAATAAACTCGGTATCCAACCCTACCCGATCAATGGCTTGGTGCATAGCTAGGATAGAGGCGTTTAGGATATTTATCTCGTCAATCTTTTTGGGATAGATATGGGCCACGGCAAAACCAAGCGCATGTTTTTCGATATAAGGCCGCAACAATTTTCGTTTGCTTTCGGACAGTTTTTTGGAATCGTTCAGTATTTCGTGATGAAAACCCTCTGGCAGAATCAAGGCCGCAGCGGTGACCGGTCCGGCCAAGCAACCCCTTCCGGCCTCGTCGGTTCCTATTTCGTTCGGGGAATGGTAATGGTCGGCTAGCACTTTTTGTCGTTAAAGTTAAGTAAAATGATTTTGGACAGCTTCTCATGGTAGACTGAAAATGGATACCTATATATATAGGATAACTTAAAATTTCACTGTGCTTGGTAGTATCACGGGGTTTTTTGGATGTGAGGCAACAAGAATGGGGTATGATCCCGAAACAACCGACACAAACGGGTAGTTTGGAAGCAAATTGGGCGTAAAAAGAGCTTGCTGCCCAACAAAATTGAGTTTTTGTACTAGTCATTTAAATAAAACAACTATCGAAATTATGTTAAAATGCTATATTTTTCGTCGGTTTAGATCTTTAATGCATGTAAATCAATAATTAGTATTGACATTTTTAACAAAAATTAGCTGTTTGGTGATTATTTTTTGGTTTATTAACCAAATATTAGGACTTTTGTCGTTGACTAATTCAAAATTGTATATAAATGAAATCAAAGCTAACTTGTTTAATAGCGGCGTTATCGTTGCTATTTATGGGCTTTTCCTACGCACAGGAGAAGACCATTACGGGTAATGTAACAGACCAAGACGGTCTGCCCTTACCTGGTGTTGCCGTTCTCGTAGTAGGAACTACCACCGGAGCACAAACCGATTTTGATGGGAACTACACCATCACTGCCAACGTGGGTAGCGTACTTCGCTTCAGCTATCTGGGGCAGCAAACGGTCGATAGGACCGTTGGGGCACCTAGCACTATAAACGTGCAGATGCAGGAAGACGCACAAGCCTTGGAAGAGGTTGTAGTAACCGCCTTTGGAGGTACAAAACAGAAAAGGGCAACTACATACGCCACGGTTGCCGTTGATGCCAAGGAGCTGACTACGGTTTCCAATGCCAGTGTTTTCGAATCCCTCTCGGGTAAAATTGCTGGTGCGGACATTACCGCTCCCGCCCAACCTGGAGCCTCTGCCAAAGTTGTTATACGTGGATTTACTTCAATTACAGGAAGTAACGCACCACTTTACATAGTGGATGGAACTCCGATTAACAGTAGTGTTTCGGGTACATCAGGTAGTGCAGAGTTTGAAAGGAGTTATGATGCCGGTAACGGTATTAGCGACATCGACCCCAACAGTATTGCGAATATGTCAGTGCTTAAGGGAGCAGCTGCGACGGCCTTGTACGGAAGTAGGGCAGCCAACGGAGCTATTTTAATTACTACAAAAAAGGGAAGAAGTAGTTCAAAATTAATGGTCGATTTTTCTTCTGCGATGGATTATTTGGAAGTGTCTCGAGTTCCTCACCTACAAAACGGTTGGGGTGAAGGTTGGAACGGCAAGAGTTATTCTGCTTTGCCCAGTGGTCCAGGAGCTAGCAACGAAAACGGTTCTTGGGGCGCCCCTTTTGACGGCACTGTAAGGCCTTGGGGCAATATTGTTGACAATGCGCAACAAATTAAGCCTTACGTGGCCCTTCCCGATAATATTAAGGAATTTTATGATGTGGGGAATGCGTATACCAATTCAATTAGAGTGAGTGGAGGTAATGACACTTCCGATTTTTCGTTAACGGTTTCTAATCTGACGCTCGATGGTGTCATACCTACCGATGCAGACCAATTGAAACGAAGAGCGATGAGCTTTAATGGCGGTATGCATGGGGATAAGCTTTCCGTAAGGGTGACGGCCAATTATATTAAACGAGATCAGAATGCTGTGAATACGGGGCAAGGCGATGATGCTGGCGAAGGCGCTACTTTTTCCCAGGAAATTATCCAAGTGCCAAGGGATATTAGTCTTCTTGATTTAAAGGATTATAAAAACAATCCCTTTAATACCCCAGGAGATTTTTATACACCTTATGCCCAAAACCCTTATTTTGTCCTTAACGAAAACGGTACGGAAATTACCGAGGACAGGATATTTGGCAACATGAATTTTAATTATAATCTCAATAGTTACCTGTCTGCCAATTGGGTAATAGGGGGAGACATAAGGAATATTCGTACTGAGAGTCACGGTGCCATCGTAGATTATCCAGATGGATCTGCACAGGATTTAGCTGCCGCTACGGAAGTTGTTGGAGGTGTCAGTGAAGAAAAGAGAACCCTTAAGGTGTATGATACCTACTTTAATATTAATTACAACAGGGATCTTACTGATGATCTAAGTTTGAACGTTATAGCTGGTCTAAATTACAATGAAAGGCAGTCCAACCGTCTGAAGGTTAGCGTAACCGATTTGGATATCCCGAATTACTATGAACTGGGGAACAGTGCCAATAGGCCTGTGGTTGTCCAACAAGATTCGAAAAGAAGGACATATGGAATATATGGGCAAGCAGAACTGGGTTATTTAAATAAGTATTTCCTGAATCTTACTGCCCGAAACGACTGGTCTTCCACCTTACCAGTTGCGGAAAACTCCTATTTTTATCCTTCTATATCCGGAAGTGCAGTTCTATTGGATTCGTTTGACGCCTATTTTAAATTAAGAGCCGGTTGGTCCAGAGTGGGTAATGATACGGATCCTTATTTGACTGAATCAACACTCATTCAAGGTACGGCAGCCTCCTATTTTGGACGGATTACTTTTCCTATTGGAGGTGTCAATGCTTACGAATTGGATTCTCAATTGGGTAACAATGCCCTTAAACCTGAGATTACAGATGAGATTGAGATTGGTTTCGATTCCAACTTTTTTAACAACCGGGTAAGTCTAGATTTTTCCGTATATAAACGGGAAACATCGGATTTGATTGTCAATTTACCAATCGATCCTTCTACAGGTTTTACTCTTTTTGCTGGTAACTTTGCCGATGTGGAGAACAAAGGGATCGAAGCGGTACTTGGTTTAACTCCTGTAAAAATCAATGATTTTAAATGGGATCTTACCTATACCTTTACTAAAAATGAAAATAGGGTGACAGATCTTTTCGGTGGGGTAGACAAGCTCACGATAAATGACGCCTATGGTATAAATTTTTACGCGGTCAAAGATAGGCCGTTGGGTGTTTTTTACGGACACGTTCCACTAAAGACCGACGATGGTCAGTTTATTGTAAATCCAGATACCGGCTACTATGAGCAAAGCCCGGATGAGGAGGAGATTGGAACTTCCCAGAGAGATTTTATTATGGGACTTACCAACAGGTTTACCTATAAGAACTTTGGTCTTTCTTTTAATTTTGATTGGAAGCAAGGTGGTGAAATGTACTCTTATACGGGGCGGCTTCTTAATTTTACCGGAAACGCAATTTCTACCACGTACAATGAACGAAATCCTTTTGTGATACCCAACTCGGTTAATCAAAATGATGACGGATCTATTTCAGAGAACAGTACGCCGATTACCTTCGAGAATGTGACCAATTTTTATAACCGGGGTAATAATGCTGCCTATGAATACAACGATGTCATAGATAAAACTTTTGTAAGGCTCAGGGATATTTCCCTGACTTATACCTTAAATGGTGACTTCTGTGAAAAGATAGGTCTTCGTAATGCTTCTATTACTGCCTACAGTAAAAACTTGTTTATGTGGACACCGGATGCCAACCCATATGTTGACCCAGAGGTATCAACTTTTGGTGATGACTTAGACAGTGAGTTTGGAGAATTTGCGGCCAACCCCGCCCAACGTTCGTATGGGGTTAAATTCAATATAGGATTGTAAAAAAAGAAACTATGAAAAAATTAATTATAAGTTGCTTTAGTTTGTTAATGTTGTTAGGCATTTCGAGCTGTAATGATGAGTTGGATATAAATAGAGATCCTGATAGCCTATCCCAGAGCGGGGTGGCACTGTCCACTGAGTTTCCTGCTGCCATTGCTGGAATTGTAGGTCCCCAAGGGTCATACTTAACATTAATTGGTGGTTTTTGGGCCCAATATTGGACCCAGAGCAATGCGGCCAACCAATACAAAACCATAGATGATTATTCTATTTTGGGAACTTCATCCATGTTAAATGGGGCCTGGACTAGCATGTTTGATGGTCTAGGTGATGTTCGAAACGTGAAGAGGATCGCGGTTGAAGAGGAAAATTGGAACTATTATTTGATGGCCACGTGTATGGAGGCATATGCATCCCAGATTATGGCTGATTTCTTTGATCAGATACCTTATATGGAAGCGAACAACCCCAGTATACTTCAGCCCCAATTTCAAGAAGGATCAGTGGTCTATGATCAGATGATCAATGATCTTAACGATGCGCTGTCAAAGAACTTGTCGAATTCAAAAGGTACGCCCCCAGCTGCCGATGATCTTATTTTTGGTGGAGATATGGCCAACTGGAAAGCTTTTGCCAATACTTTAAAATTAAAGATTTACCTAAGACAGGAAAATAAAAGGGGTGATGTAACCTCTGCAGGAATATCAAAGCTATTGAGTTCCAATGTAAGTTTTTTGTCGGTAGATGCGGCGATGACCCAGTTTGAGGATGCACCCGACAAGAGTAATCCATTGTACGAAAGTAATGAACGTCAATTAAATACTCCTACCAACCTTAGGGCAAGCACGACCTTATATTCATATTTACAGACCAATGCAGATCCCAGATTAGATCACTACTATGAGGCAGGAACCCCTTTAGATCAGGGAGATTTTAACAGTACTGCGGCTTCCAGTGGAATATCTGTTGTGAATTTGAGTGCAGTAACACCTGTTTATTTGTTAAGTTTGGAAGAAAGTCTCTTTATGCAAGCAGAAGCCGAACTTAAATATGGGTCTGCTGCCAAAGCAAAATCCAAATATGAAGCTGCGGTGGACGAAGCCTTTGCTAAGAATGGCGAGGATGGTTCTTCCTTTATAGCATCCGGTGGAGCCTATGCCTTTCCAACAGCAGGGAGTGATAGCGATAAATTGACTGCTATTATCACCCAAAAATGGATTTCTGGTTTTCCTGGAAATGGCTTTGAGGCCTTTTTTGATACAAATAGGACCGGTATACCAGCTACTTCCTCGGTTCCACAAACAGATGCAAATTATGTAGCCGGTACCCTATCTTATTCGGTCAATGGAACCACAGGAGGTAAATTCCCTAAAAGACTGGAATTTCCAAGCGATGTAAGGTCACGAAACAGCAATGCTCCGGCTGTAGTTGGAACAACAACCCCTGTATGGTGGGTACAATAATATTGGAAGCAACATAAAAATCTGAAAAAAATGAAAAAAGTAATCTTAATATGTATTTTTAGCTGTTTCCTTTTTACAGCTTGTGAAACGTCTGATACGGAGGATGTTTCAGAAATTACGAACTATGCGGTAATAACCGTCAAAGGTCCAGAGGAGGTTCTTCAACCCATGGGTGAGGATTTTGTAGATCCTGGAGTGTCTGCAGAGGAAGCAGGACAACCAGTGGATGTAACGACCAGTTCTAGCGGCCAGTTCAGAGGAGGCGCTTTGGATACAGATGTTCCCGACCAATATTTGCTATCCTACTCTGCTACAAACAAGGATGGCTATTCGGCTAGTGCGGGAAGGACGGTCATTGTTTATGGCACAGGAGATTTAATTACTGATTTGTCGGGTCTTTACACTTCAACGGTAGTCCGGGATGGGTCAGGAGGCCCTCAATATACTGATATGAAGTATATCCTGATTTGGAAAAACTCTGATGGTACATTTCAACTTTCAGATGGTATCGGAGGATATTATGATCTTGGTAGAGGCTATGGTAAGGCTTATATAGCTCCAGGCGCAAAGGTTACAGTGAATGGATTGAATGATTATACTTTTGGTCCTAACTTTACGGTAAGTACTTTTGGAGGAGTTGCTATGATGACTAGTATGACCGTAGATCCGGTGGCCAAAACCATTGATTTTACATCGGATTGGGATGCTGGGCCATATTCTTTTGCCGTACACTTAGAGCAAGTCCAATAATTTAAAAACTAACAAGTAAGAAAGATGAAAAATTTGAAAATTTATAAAATAGTTTTGACCTTGTTTGTGGCGGTCTTTTTTGTGGCATGCGATGAGGGCGGCGATCCGGATCCAGGTGCAACGGAAGTTGTAGAAATGGCTGGTGATTGGTATGTGCAATTTTTGGTGGATGGAGAAGATATTTACGGATTAGGCTATCAATTGATTTCTACCTATAATACCGCGGCCAATGATGGTACCGAAATGTGGATCGATGATCATGGAAATACGTGGCAATACAAGGTTAAGTGTCCTGTAAATACATCTTCCCTAACATTTTCAGGGACTGGTCTTAATAGTAATGTAGATGGATATGAAGTTAGTGTGGACGTTACAAATGGTACAATCGTTAAAAATGGAGCCACCAGCACTGGGGGCAATACGGTTGATGCTATTTCCTTTGATGCCGTGTTTTCGGATGATCCCAGTACCACCTATCATATGGAAGGATATAGGCGAACTGGTTTGTTGGAGGACGAACATTAATTTTGATTAATTTAAGTGTTTGGAACCGCCCAGTTAGGGCGGTTTTTTTATTACAAAAGCTTTCTTATCATTCCCGACTAAAAAAATTACCTTTGCCAATCAAATGGATACTATGCGATATTTGCTGTGGGCATGTATTTTCTTTTTCAACTTTTCCCTTCGGGCGCAAGTGGAGCCCATTCCGCCTTCCCAACCGGCGGATACGGTTAACGGGTTTCAAAAACTTCTCAATAAGTCCGTCCAGAAATCAAAGAAACCGAAGGACAGCACAGGAATCACCATAAAGGATTATAAGATTATAAGTTATTCCCGGGACACTACTTATTTGGACACGACCCTGACCATTAAAAAACAGTATAAACACAATTATTTGCGCAAGGACTATTTTGAATTATTGCCGTTGGGCAATATTGGCCAACCGTACAATAAGTTGGGACTAGATTACGGATCTACTTCTGCGTATCCGCTTTTAGGGGCCCAAGCCAGGCAAGCCAACTATATGAGGGCGGAAGATATAGATTACTACCATGTGGCCACCCCCATGACGGAACTTATGTATAAGACTACTTTCGAGGAAGGACAATTATTGGATGCGCTGCTTACCGCCAATACTTCCAAACAACTTAATTTGTCCTTGGCGTACAAAGGTTTTAGGTCGTTGGGAAAATACAGTTATAGTCAGGCACAATCTGGAAACTTTAGGGCAACAGCGAATTATTTAACCAAGGATCAACGATATAACATTAGATTCCATTTTGCCGCCCAGCAAATAAAAAATGAGGAAAATGGTGGGCTGTTGAAACCGGAACAATTTGCTTCCGGGGATCCCGAATTCAAGGATCGTTCCAGGATCGATGTGATATTGACCGATGCCCGAAACAGGGTCTCTGGGAAGCGCTATTTTCTGGAGCATAATTATAAGTTGTTTGGGGAGAAGAAGGATTCAAATAGCGTAAGGCCACCCAATTTGACAATTGGCCATATCTTTAACTATGAGTCCAAATACTACGAATTTTCAGAGGACGGCCAAAATGATTATTTTGGTCCGGTCTTCATCGATGCGATTAATGATAAGGCAGCTCTAAAAGCCTTTTACAATCAGCTCAATGCCCGGTTTTCCAATAGGGTGATCGGCAATATCAAGGGATACGTGGATTTTTATAATTATGACTATTTCTTTAATAGTGAAATAATTACGGATACGCAGACCATCGAGAGTCAGCTCAAGGGAAATGAGATTTCGGTAGGGGGGCAATACGACAAACAAATAGGGAAGCTCGGAATACAAGGAGAAGCCAAATCTAGGATCAAGGGAAATCTTAGCGGCAATCTCGTGAGGGGATCGTTGGACTTTGCCCTCAATGGAAAGAACAAGGTAAGCCTTGCGGGCCATATCGCTGAAAGGATGCCCGATTTTAATTTTTTGTTGTATCAGAGCGACTACCGGAATTACAACTGGCAAAACGACAGCTCCTTTAAAAAGCAAAGGGAGAATGGACTGCAGGCCGATATATCATCTACTTTGTTAGGCAGTTTATCAATGGCGTACACCACGCTTCAGAACTACAGCTATTTTGCATCAACGGCTACAGAGGAACAGATCGTAGCGGGAACGGAGAATGCCTTGGTAAAGCCTTTTCAGGAGAGCGGTACTATTAATTATTTTAAAGCGACCTACCGTAAGGAGTTTCGATTGGGGGATTTTGCTTTGGATAATACCTTAATGTACCAGCATGTTTCCCAAGCCAAAGAGGTGATGAACCTTCCTCGGTTTGTAACTCGCAACACCTTGTATTATCAGAAGGAAGTCTTTAGAAAGGCCATGTTTTTGCAGACGGGGGTTACTTTTAAGTATTTCACAGAATATTATATGGATTCGTACAATCCTTTATTGGGGGAATTTTATATCCAGAACCGCGAGCAATTGGGGGGGTATCCCTTACTCGATTTTTTTATCGATGCAAAAGTTAGGAACGCCCGTATATTTTTTAAATTGGAGCATTTTAACGCTGCTTTTACGGGCTATAACTATTATAGTGCGCCCAATTACCCGTACCGGGATTTTGTAATCCGCTTCGGCTTGGTATGGAATTTCTTTTCTTAGTGAAACCCTAGTTTGGCGAGCATGAAATGCGGTGCCAAACTAGTTGGTTGAACTAACCCCGCTGCATAGCGGGGTCTCATCCTATTGGGAACATGGTCCAACATGGAAGCTTTTGATTGGCGAGCATGAAATGCGTTGC
>JAIRBC010000038.1 GCA_022008415.1 Cerina litoralis | reverse complement strand
GAGGACTTGATCCAGTTGCTGGGCCGCTTTTTGCTTTTTTCGATAGCAAAAAGCTGATGTATCTCCTCAAAAAGTTCCATTTTGAACTCATTAAGATCTTCCGTGGTAAGAATGTTCAAAGGCATAACAAAGGGTTTTGATCTAAGACCGGAACGGCCCTATAGTTTCCGTTGACAAAGTTGAAATGGAATTTTTGATAAAACAGCCCAGTCATAGCCCACTGGGCTAAATTTTATTTTAAGGGATTTGGAGGGATAATCGGGGCAAACGGCACAGAATTTATGGTGTAAACGCCAAATAAGGGCTGTTTTATCCCGATCTGCCAAAAACAGCCCAGTGATAGCCCACTGGGCTGTTTTTTTATGCATCCAAGGAATGGATCCATATGAGAAGTTTTCCTTTGCTTGTGTAGAGCCAGTCAAATCCATCCACAAATTATTAAGGCTACATGCCTCGGTAATGTCATTCTTCCTAGAAGATTCACCACTTCTTGACCAGAACGAATTCAAATGGATCCAAAACAGTGCAAATAATATTAAAGTTCTGTTAAAGTCAAAAGTGTGCGTAAAGTGTGCGTATGTGAAGATTTTAATGGAAATAAAAAAGCCCCCAATCTCTTGGAGGCCTTGTGTTTACTAAGTGGGCCCTACTGGGTTCGAACCAGTGACCCCCTGCTTGTAAGGCAGGTGCTCTGAACCAGCTGAGCTAAGAGCCCGAAAAATATTCAAAATAAAAATCGCCTTCTAAAGAAGCGAGTGCAAATATAGAACAGTTTTTACTCACCAAAAAGAAAAAAAGAAAAAAAATCAAACCACCTCCGCTACCACAAAATTACTGCCCCCAACATAAATTAAATCATCGCTATTTGCTGTACTCATGCAGGCATTAAGCGCTTCTTTTACAGAATGATACGTTTTACCTTCCAAACCGTATTCAGAGGCTTTCTGCTTTAAGGTTGCCGTATCCAATCCCCTCCATATCTCGGGTTTTACAAAATAATAAAAAGCTGTTTTGGGAAACTGTGGCAGTATTTCCTCTAACGCTTTGTCTTTGACGAATCCAATTACAAAATGTAATCGATCAAATTTTAGTTGTTCCAATTGCTCCATTACCACTTTAAAACCCTCCTTGTTGTGGGCCGTATCACAGACAATCATAGGCCGTTCCCCCAAAATTTGCCACCTTCCCATCAATCCGGTGTTTTTCACCACATTTTGGAGCCCCTTTTCTATATTTTCCCTGCTCACCTTAAATCCACTGAGTTCCTTTAGAGTCGCAACTATCCCTTTAACATTCAATTCCTGGTAGCTGCCCAAGAGATCCGTTTTGTATGTCTCCTTTTCAGTTTCGCTGGCAAATACAATCCTGCTATTAAACCGCTCGGCCTCGGAAACAAAAACAGATGCGATTTCCTCCTGAAATTCGCTTATGACAACAGGCACTCGATTCTTGATAATCCCGGATTTCTCCTTAGCTATCAGGGTTAAGGAATTACCCAATATCTCCTTGTGATCCATCCCTATGTTGGTGATCAAAGAAACTTCGGGCACTATTATATTGGTAGCATCCAATCGACCGCCAAGGCCAACTTCAATTACAGCGATATCTACCTTTTCCAAATCAAAATAATTAAAAGCCATCCCTACGGACATCTCAAAAAAGGAAAGGTGGTTTACGCTTAAGAACTTCATGTTCCGTTTAATAAAATCCACAACGAATCCTTGGCTTACTGGCTTGCCATTTATTCGAATACGCTCCCGAAAATCCTTAAGATGGGGTGAAGTATAGAGGCCTACCTTATATCCTGCTTCCTGCAAAACAGAGGCCAGCATATGACTACTAGATCCTTTCCCGTTAGTGCCAGCAACGTGGATACTCTTGAATTTTTTTTGGGGATGCCCTAATCGGGCCGTGAAAAGCTGAATGTTATCCAGTTTGGCAGTTAATGCCGATGCTCCTTTTTGCTGATACATGGGAAGTTGTGAAAACATCCAATCAAGCGTTTTCTTATAGGTCATTTTCCCAAACAAAATTATCTTGAACTAAATACACGAGGTTAAAAAGTATGTGGAAGTAGAAAGAAAATGTCGATATTACAAACTAAAACTATTATTCGCTCAACTTAAAATTTACGACAACGAATCCCACTTGACGATCTGGTGCATTTTCATCCGTGTTCCATTTGTGTAAAAAGGCCGTTTTTTTGGCGGGATCCAATAGGCATGGATCATTATTCGTAGTTCCCCTAACCCCTGGCGTAGCGCTTACCACCTTACCGTTACGGTCTACCACAATCTTAACAACTACCCTGCCTTCTTCATTGCACTCTTGCTGTACTTTGCCTTTTCCTACTAGAGATCGCCCATTAAGGCCATAACCCCCTGTTCCGCTACCCGAACCGGCACTGCCGTAATAACTGGTGGCATAGGGGTCCCCATCGGGCTGCCCTTTATCCCCCGCATTATCGTCATCTCCTTCACCTCCCTTAACGGTTCCGTCAGATTTGTTGAGTCCGCCCATCAGGGCATCCAACTTTTGTTTCTTGGCCTCCTTTTCCTGCCTTGCTTTTTCCTCGGCGTCCCTTTTTTCCTTTTCTATTCGCTCCGCTTCGGCTTTGGCTTGTTTTGTCGCCTCCTCCGCTCTGCGCTTAGCTTCCTGTTGTTGTTTAATTTTTACGGACTCTTCGCTGTCCTGGGTAAGTATCTTTTCCGCGGGTTTCTCGACTACCTCTTCCTTGGCAATTTCTTCGGTTGGAGTTACCTGCTTTTCATGGACCACCTCTTCTTCAACCACCTCCTTGGTTTCGACAGGTTGCGATTTTATTTTTTCCTTGGGCTGTTGCTTGCCCATTCCAAAAGAGGTCGTTCCAAAGTTGACCGATATTCCACTCTCGATCGGTGGATCCATATACGTGAGGCCGATATAAAAAAGCACAAGAAGAAGCGCACTTAACAACAGGGTGGTAAGCGTAAAGGATTTCTTCTCGTGTTTCGTATTTAGCAATGACATCAATTAGGTCGCACCGCCAAGATAACCTTATAATTATTCTTATTGGCAATATCCATCACGTTAACTGCCTCTTTTATTGCAACGCTTTCCTCTGCCCTTAAAATAATAGTGGGTTTTTCCTTTCCTTTTAGTGCCTTTTTTAATTCAATTTCCAAATATTCTCCGTTGATCTTCTCGTTGTTTACAAAATAATCCGAATTCTTATCTATGCTGACGGTTACGTTTTGCGTATTGGTCGACTTCCCTTTGGCCTTGGGCAACAATAGATCCAGTGCGTTGGGGGAATTTGAGGTCAACATAAAGAACACCAGCAATAAAAACACAATGTCCGTCATAGAGGACATGCTGAAATCCGGGCTAACTTTATTTCTTCCTTTTAATTTCAAATTGATTTCTTTATGAGAAAATAGATAAAAGACAATTTACGATAACAATTAAGGTAACTAATTTACAATCTCTTGCCCTAGTCTATTCTCTATGTTCTTTTTCCCTTTTAAAGTGGCTCGTTCAACAAATCGAGGAACTCCACGGCGTTGGCTTCCATTTTATGGACCACCTTGTCCGTTCTGTTCACAATGTGGTTATATCCAATATAGGCTATAATGCCGACTATTAACCCGGCAACGGTCGTTGTCATCGCTGTATATATGCCCGACGCCAAAGATCCCATTTCTGCCTGTCCACCGCTGCTCGCCATCTGGTGGAATGCCAAGATCATACCAATAACCGTACCGAGAAACCCGATCATGGGGGCGGCTCCGGCCACGGTTGCCAAAACACTGACGTTCCTTTCCAATTTGTATACCTCCAACGTTCCAGCATTTTCTATTGCCGTGTTGATATCGTCCAAGGGCTTGCCAATTCTCGAAATGCCCTTTTCGGTCAAACGCGCTACGGGCGAGTCGTTTTGGGCACACAATATTTTCGCCGCCTCCAACTTTCCGTTGGTTATATGGTCCCGAATTTGGTTCATAAAATTCTTATCTATTTTGGAGGCTGCCTTTATAGCGAACAACCTTTCAAAATAGATATACAACGCAACGAAAAGCAACACAAATAGTACTGAAATAATGATAATACTTCCCGCTCCCCCATCAACTATTAAATCGATCACAGAAAGTGTTTTTTCCTCTGAAATGACTTCGCCTGCCTGTACGCCCGCAGCGACGTCCTGTAATAACATCATAGATCTATAATTATAATTGCCCTAATAACGGATTATTCCCAATAAAATTATGCGTTCAATATAAAATTTCTTATCAACATAAAACTTGCGGCCCCTGCTAGAAATCCTATAAGTGCCAACCAAGCGATTTTCCTGAGATACCAGAAGAAATCTATTTTTTCCATCCCCATGGCCACCACTCCAGCGGCAGACCCAATAATCAACATACTTCCGCCAGTACCTGCGGAGTACGCAATAAAATGCCAAACCGGATCATCGATAGGCACCGAGAACATACCAATGCTGGCAGCTACAAGTGGAACGTTATCGATCACCGCGGAGGCTACGCCCAAAATTAAGACAACCAGATCAGAAACCAATTCGCCGTGGGATTCTGTTCCCATCATAGGCATAGTTTTTTCCAAGGTTTCAGCAAAATGGAAAAGATAGCCCAAGGATTCCAATGCGGCCACCGCCAGTAATATCCCCAAAAAGAATAAAATGCTCGGCAATTCGATTTTGGAAAGGGAATGATGTACCGGACTGTAGTGCGAGGCATCTTCGCCAACGCTATCCACATTGGAGATATTAAATTTGGCATTGCTGTAAATCTCCGCGAACGTAGCTACCACCGCCAAGGAGAGCATCATACCCATATAGGGGGGCAAATGTGTGATGGTCTTAAAAAAGGGTACGAAAACGATAGCTCCCAATCCCAAATACAACATTGTAGATCCAAATTTGGATTCTTCCTCTACCTCTTCGCCCGAAATATCCTGTATATTTCCTTGAAAGGCCTTAAATCTACTGGCCACAAAAACGGGGACTACCATGCAGACAATGGAAGGCACCAACACGTGCTCTATCAACTGGGCCGCGGAAACTTTATGGGCTATCCACAACATGGTAGTAGTTACATCTCCGATCGGTGACCACGCACCGCCGGCATTTGCCGCAATGATGATGATACCGGCAAACCACCACTTAACTTCTCTTTCCTTAATCACTTTTTGCAGAATGGTAACCAAGACAATTGTCGCGGTTAGGTTGTCAATGATCGCAGAGAGAATAAATGCCAAAATCGCAAAGAGCCACAGTAATTTCTTTTTACTCCGGGTTTTGATAAATCCTTTTATAGTCGCAAATCCATTAAAATAATCAATGATTTCAACGATGGTCATTGCCCCGAGCAGGAATACCAATATTTCAGCGGTCTTTCCCAAATGATGGAGCAAAATATTATCCAAAAGCGTGGGCTCCAATTCCCTTAAATCTGTATTCACCTCAAAAACCGGCAAATTTGTTAGGGCTATGAGCGCCCATAAAATGGCCATCATTGCCAAGGCGGGGATTAGCTTATCTATTTTCAGATTGTGCTCTAACGTAATCGCCAAATAACCCACAAAAAATACAATTATAATAACGGTCTCCATATCTGTTGGTTTTAGTAATATTTCATATTTATATCCATTTTATATCAAAATTTGACACCAAATTCACTCCATGTTGGAACAAACATACCGAACAAATATAAAATATTGAATTGATTTTGATCTTTTTATTGCGCTCATATTTGGAATTATTTATTTTGCTTCATCGATTCCGAGTCAAAGACAAAAATACGTCAATATAACCATACCATTTTGGTATCTTCTGCCTCATAACCTTATATTTGTATTTTTAACCCATCTCGAGTTTTTGCAATTTATTGTAAAATCATCCAGTATGTCTTATTTTGTCCTTTCTTTGCTCCTTAGTCCTGCCATACTGTTTCAAACAGCCTTTATCAAGATGCCGAAACTATGTTTTAGGGTTTAATCAATGATCTAAAAATGAATCCTTTTACTACAAAAAAATATTCCTATGGATTATAGCATATCAGAAGAACAATTAATGATCCAAAAAGCGGCCAAGGATTTTGCCCAAACCGAATTACTGTCGGGCGTATTGGACCGGGACGAAACCCAAAAATTCCCTATGGAACTCATTAATAAGATGGGGGAATTGGGGTTTTTGGGCATGATGGTAGACCCCAAATACGGAGGCAGTGGATTGGAGACAGTATCCTATGCCCTTGCCATGGAGGAAATTTCCAAGGTCGATGCTTCGGCAGCCGTAATAATGTCCGTTAACAATTCCTTGGTCTGTTGGGGCCTGGAAATGTTTGGCACGGAGACACAGAAGGAAAAATACCTTACAAGATTGGCAACGGGAGAATGTATTGGGGCTTTCTGCCTCTCAGAACCCGAGGCAGGGAGCGACGCCACCTCCCAAAAGACCACGGCAAAGGATAAAGGGGACCATTATATATTGAACGGGACCAAGAACTGGATTACCAACGGCAGCTCTGCCGAAATTTACCTCGTCATGGCACAGACCAATCCAGAAAAAGGCCACCATGGCATCAATGCCTTAATCGTCGAAAAAAGTATGGAAGGATTCCAAATAGGCCCCAAGGAAAATAAGTTGGGCATACGGGGCAGCGACACCCATTCCCTAAACTTTAACGATGTAAAAGTCCCCAAGGAAAATAGGATCGGCGAAGATGGTTTTGGTTTTAAATTTGCAATGAAAACATTGGCGGGAGGTCGGATCGGGATAGCTTCCCAGGCCTTGGGAATCGCAGCAGGCGCCTATGAACTCGCCAAAAAGTACGCCAAGGAAAGAAAAACATTCGGCAAGGAAATCGCCAATCATCAGGCGATAGCCTTTAAACTGGCCGATATGCACACCCAGATAGAAGCAGCCAGACATTTGGTGTATAAGGCTGCGTGGGATAAGGACAATGGGAATGACTATGACCTATCGGGAGCTATAGCAAAGTTGTACGCCTCACAAGTGGCCATGGATACCACAATTGAAGCCGTACAAATACACGGGGGAAACGGTTATGTGAAAGAGTATCATGTAGAGCGCATGATGCGTGATGCCAAGATTACCCAAATCTACGAAGGGACTTCGGAAATACAGAAAATTGTGATTTCTAGGAGTATTTTGAGAAATTAACGGAATCTCCATAAAATCGAAATCCAATCTCCGTCCAAATACCTCTAGGGCGCAGGCAGCTATTCCTCTTGTAATTTGGTCGGCTGTGGGGCACAGGTCGTTCTACCCCCCTTTCAAAATTCAACATTGTTATAAATATAACTAATCTCTGGCCCTTCTCCCCTTTTATTTCAAGGGATTTGTCGTAATTTTACCACCCTTTTTACAGCAAGCCCCGTATATTGCCTTTCCTAGTGATGCAGTAGAAGGTCATTTTGCTATAATCACAAATTAACGGGGGTAAAAATCTCGAATTGCATTTTTTTTAACGTTTTATTCCAAACGCTGAATTTTTTCTTCATTAAGGTGAGCAATGAAGAATATTCATGAAATAAAATGATATTTTTGAACAAATACCGTAATATATGAAGTTGATAAAACAAGGTTTGTACCTGCCGGAATTTGAACACGACAATTGTGGCGCAGGTTTTATCTGTAGCCTCAAAGGCAATAGATCCAATGACATTATTCACAAGGCTTTGGAAATATTGGAAAAGTTGGAACACAGGGGCGCTGTTAGCTCCGACGGAAAAACCGGGGATGGTGCAGGAATTTTGATAGATATCCCACACGATTTCTTTAAGGAAGTATGCAGTTTTGATCTACCCGAACCCGGATCATATGCCGTGGGCAATATTTTTCTCCCACAGAAAGAAAATCAAAGAGCACATTGTATTTCCGTCTTCGAAAAGAATATTGAAAATCAAGGCCTTAAGCTCATGGGATGGCGCAAAGTCCCTGTAAACAGATCGGTTCCAGGAAGAATTGCTATGGAAACGGAGCCCTATAGCCAACAACTTTTTGTCGCCAAAGAAAATGACGAACAAAGCTATTTTGATTTTAATCTTAAGTTGTTTATTGCCAGAAAGGTCACCGAACACGCAATTCTCGGTTCCAAATTATCGGAAAGCAATTATTTTTATGTGCCCAGTCTTTCCACCAAGGTTATCATCTTTAAGGGTCTTTTGATGCCGGAGGATATCAGCCTCTATTATAAGGACCTGATGGATCCCCGTGTGGTTACCCGGCTTGCCTTGGTTCACCAAAGGTTTTCGACCAATACGTTCCCTACATGGGACTTGGCCCAACCCTTTAGATATATGTGCCATAACGGAGAAATAAATACCCTAAGGGGAAATGTCTCTAGAATGCGTTCGAGGGAAGAACTCATGAAGAGCGACTGGTTTGGGGAGGACATAAAGAAAATTCTCCCTATCGTATTGCCCGGAAAATCGGATTCGGCCACTATGGATATGGTCGTGGAACTTTTATTGATGACCGGCCGTTCCCTACCCGAAGTAATGATGATGTTGGTACCAGAGGCCTGGGAGAAAAATCCGGATATGTCCGAAGCTAAACGCTCTTTCTACGAATACAACTCATGCCTTATGGAGCCATGGGACGGTCCTGCCTCCATACCCTTTACCGATGGCAATTATATCGGTGCCGTACTGGATAGAAACGGGTTGCGACCTTCTAGGTACACGGTGACCAAGGGCGGTTATGTAATTATGTCCTCCGAAACAGGGGTAATGGAAATAGCACCCGAAAATATTGAATTCCACGGGCGCTTGGAGCCAGGAAAAATGTTCTTGGTAAATATGGTAGAGGGCCGTATTGTAAATGATGAGGAAATTAAGGAGGAAATTGCCCAACGCCATCCCTACAAACAATGGCTAGATAAGAATTTGGTTCATTTACGGGACATCCCCTATAACGATTGCCCCTTATTTTTAGGGGAGGCGTCATTGGAAAAACGAAAAGCCATCTATGGGTATACCGTTGAAGATATAAATACCATTATTCTTCCTATGGGCAAAAATGCCAAGGAACCCATTGGTTCTATGGGGTCCGATACACCGATTGCCGTCTTATCTGAAAGACCGCAGTTGATCTACAACTATTTTAAACAACTGTTCGCCCAAGTGACCAATCCTCCTTTGGATGGAATCCGGGAAGAATTGATAACCGATATTAGCCTTACTTTGGGCAGTGACCAGAATATCTTCGATTATACCGAACTACACTGCCGAAAGTTAAAAATCCATAATCCTGTAATATCGAAAGAGGATCTAGACAAAATTAAGAACTACGACTCCAGCCCCGATTACAAAGTGGTGGTCATTCCCATACTTTACGAAATTTCCAAAGGGCTCAATGGTTTGGAGGATGCATTGGAATCTATGCTAGATCAGGCAGAGAATGCTATCGATGAGGGCACCAATATCCTCATCCTGTCAGATCGAAATGTGAATGCAGAATTGGCTCCAATACCAGCTCTATTGGCCTGCTCTTATGTAAACAGCGGGTTACAACGGTTAGGAAAGCGCTCTAAAATGAGCGTAATCATCGAATCGGCAGAACCTCGCGAAGTGCATCATTTTGCACTGCTTTTCGGATTTGGGGCAAGTGCGATAAACCCATACCTGGTCAACGAAATAATCGCCGAGCAGATAACCGAGCACGACATCACCGATTTTACTTTCGACGAAGCCATAAAGAACTACAACAAGGCCATAGGAAAAGGTATCCTAAAAGTAATGAACAAAATAGGGATCTCTACCTTGAATTCTTACCGTGGATCACAATTGTTCGAGTGCATCGGCATCAACACCAACACGGTGAACAAATATTTTCCCAATACCCCTACCCGTATACAGGGAATAGGGCTCTATGCGATAGAGAAAGAGATTGCAAAGAGGCACCAAAAAGCGTTTAAGGAACAACACGTCGCTGCAAATTTGGATTTAGAAATCGGAGGGGAGTACCGATGGAGAAGGGAGGGCGAAAAGCATATGTTCAATCCCTTGTCGATCGCCAAACTACAAAAATCGGTTAGGAACAACGAACCGGAAACCTACAAGGAATTTGCCAACTTGATCAATGAGCAATCCAAGAACCTCATGACTATCCGAGGCCTTTTCGAGTTTTCAAACTACGACCCCGTACCGCTTGAGGAAGTGGAACCGTGGACCGAAATCGTAAAAAGGTTTAAAACAGGTGCCATGTCCTACGGGTCCATCAGCAAGGAAGCCCATGAGAATTTGGCCATCGCCATGAACCGTATCGGGGGCAAGAGCAACTCGGGCGAAGGTGGCGAAGATGCCGATAGGTTTTACAAAAACCAGAGTGGGGATTGGAGAAACAGTGCCATCAAGCAGGTTGCCTCCGGTCGATTTGGGGTTACCTCCAACTATTTGACGAGCGCCAGGGAAATCCAGATCAAGATGGCCCAGGGGGCAAAACCCGGGGAAGGTGGCCAATTACCGGGACCAAAAGTCAATCCCGCGATTGCCAAAACTAGGAATTCTACGCCTTATGTAGGGTTGATATCCCCACCACCCCACCACGATATCTACTCCATTGAAGACCTATCCCAATTAATATATGACCTAAAATCGGCCAATCGGGAAGCACACATCAATGTGAAATTGGTTTCCGAAGTTGGCGTTGGTACCGTAGCGGCAGGGGTTTCCAAAGCTAAGGCCGATGTGATCCTAATTTCCGGATACGACGGAGGAACAGGGGCATCCCCTTTAACCTCCCTAAAACACGCGGGACTTCCCTGGGAATTGGGGATAGCCGAAGCGCAACAGACACTCGTACTGAACGACTTAAGGAATAGAGTGGTACTGGAATGTGATGGCCAGTTAAAGACCGGCAGGGACGTGGCCATCGCCTGTCTCCTCGGGGCCGAGGAATTTGGTTTTGCAACGGCTCCGTTGGTTGCCTCCGGTTGCATTATGATGCGCGTTTGCCACTTGAACACTTGTCCGGTAGGCATCGCGACCCAGAACCCCGAATTGCGCAAAAAATTTGAAGGCAAACCGGAACACGTGGTCAACTATATGTATTTTATTGCTCAGGAACTCCGCGAAATCATGGCCCAATTGGGCTTTAGGACCGTTTCGGAAATGGTGGGCCAGGTACAAAAACTGGACAGGTCTAAGGTCATTTCACATTATAAGGCCGCGGGTATTGATCTTACGCCTATTTTGTACCAGGTAGATGTTCCTGCGGGCACCAAACTCTACAATACCCAAAAGCAAGTACACGATGTGGAAAAATCCATCGAATTTAACATCATTGAAAAGGCGCATCCTTCCCTTTTTAGGAAAGAGAAGTTGAGCATTGATTCCCCGATCCACAATACAGACCGGGCCGTTGGCGCCATCATCAGCAATGAAATTTCTAAAATTTATGGGGCCGAAGGTCTACCGGACAATACCTTGAAACTCAATTTCACGGGGTCGGCCGGACAGAGTTTTGGGGCGTTTGCCACCAAAGGCCTCACCATGGTGGTCAACGGGAATACCAATGATTATCTGGGCAAGGGACTTTCGGGTGCCAAATTGATCATCAAGGTGCCTTATAAATCTACCCTTAAGCCCGAGGACAATGTCATTACCGGAAACGTGACCCTTTACGGGGCCACTTCGGGTGAAGCATATATAAACGGGAAGGCAGGAGAACGTTTCTGCGTTAGAAATTCTGGTGCCAAAGCAGTTGTCGAGGGTATTGGTGATCACGGATGCGAGTATATGACGGGTGGTGTTGCCGTAATCCTAGGAGAAGTCGGACGAAATTTTGGTGCCGGGATGAGTGGAGGCATTGCCTATATCTTTGATGAGAAAAACACGTTTGCAAAAAAGTGCAATATAGAAGACATCAACATTTTACCCGTGGATGAAGACAGCGATATAGCCGAGTTGCGCACACTCATTGAAAATCACTACAATGCAACTCTAAGTCCACTTGCCCAGCGTATTTTGGAGGATTGGGAAGAATCATTGCCCAAGTTCCTTAAAATATTCCCTGAGGAGTACAAGCAGGCGTTAATTCGGCTTGAAAAAGAAAAATTAGAGACTATATAGTGTCTGCTTATAAAGTACGATAGCGGTGTTACGCTCGTTTTAAGAACAGTCATTTACTCCGGTAATAATCTTGATTTTCAAAACCGGGCAAGGCTTGTTACCGAACTTTATAGCTCAGACACTAGAGTAAATTGACAAACACTATACTAAATATCCCGCCAATGCGGGAACAGCATAATTAATCTTTATTATGGGAAAGATAACCGGATTTTTGGAGTTCGAAAGAAAAGTAGAAGCCTATAAACCCGTAGAGGAAAGGGTAAAAAATTATAAGGAATACACCATCCCACTCAAGGAAAAAGTACTGAAGGAACAAGGTGCCCGTTGCATGGATTGTGGTGTACCCTTTTGCCATAGTGGTTGTCCACTGGGAAACCTCATCCCCGATTTTAACGATGCGGTTTATAAGGGCAAATGGGAAAAAGCTGCGAAAATTTTATTCGCTACCAATAACTACCCGGAATTTACTGGAAGGTTGTGCCCCGCACCTTGTGAGGAAGCATGTGTTCTGGGAATCAATGAAGACCCGGTGACCATAGAAAACATCGAGAAGAATATTGTAGAAACTGCCTTTAAGAACGGATGGGTAAAGCCCGAACCGCCCCAAACACGTACAGGTAAAAAGGTCGCCATCATCGGTTCTGGACCAGCCGGACTTGCGGCGGCCCAACAGTTGAACCGCGCCGGGCACCACGTCACCGTTTTTGAAAGGGATGAAAAGCCAGGAGGTCTATTGCGCTATGGGATTCCCGATTTTAAAATGGAAAAATATGTCATCGATAGGCGTTTGGAAGTCTTGGAAGCAGAAGGCATTGTTTTTAGGAACGGCGTCCATGTTGGGGTAGACGTTAAGGCCGACGAACTCAAAAAGGAGTTCGATGCCATCGTATTGTGCGGTGGTGCCACGGTTCGTAGAAACCTACCTATTGAAGGGGCCGATCTTAAAGGAGTTGAGCAAGCTATGGATTTCTTGGCACAAAACAACCGCCGTGTGGATGGCCTTGAGCTTAAGAACAAAGAAATAACCGCTGCAGGCAAGGATGTCATTGTCATCGGGGGCGGGGATACCGGTTCGGATTGCATTGGCACCTCCTTTAGACAAGGTGCCCTTTCGGTATCCAACTTCGAGATTTTGGGGAAACCCCCAGTAGGGCGGCCAGTAGATCAACCTTGGCCTTTTTGGCCCATGCGGTTGAGAACCAGTGGCTCCCACAAAGAAGGGGTAGAACGCTTTTTTAGTATTACTACCAAACGCTTTGTGGGCGATAAGGACGGCAACTTAAGGGGATTGATAACCTCGGAAGTGGAATGGATTACCGAACCCGGAAAACGCCCTTTCCTAAAGGAAATTCCCAATACCGAAAAGGAATGGAAATGCGAGCTAGCCCTGTTGGCGCTTGGGTTTACGGGATCGGAAATGACCGTGGCCGAACAACTGGGACTCCAAGCAGATCCAAGAACAAATATCAAGGCATCGCCAAAAGACTATATGACCAATGTCCCTGGAGTATTTGTGGCCGGCGACCAGCGCAGAGGGCAGTCACTGATCGTTTGGGCAATCTCGGAAGGTAGGGAGGCGGCACATCACATAGACAAATATTTGATGGGATCCTCTCACTTGCCCCTTAAGGGCGATGGCGATCTACCCAGGATTTAGAAGACGATCCGCATAGTAAAATCGGATTTTCCGACAATGGAAGAATAGGTGAATTGTTAACGCTATTCAAAATTTTCGACCCGGACCTGTTTTTGGATCCAATAAGCGTTATCCCTAAACTCAAATTTTGTAGGTTGATAGTCGCCCACCAAGCGCACATCTGCCTTCTCGGGCACCGTCTTATCCATGGCCCAGAAGACCCCGTTCACCAGTAGCCTGCGGGTGCCTTCGATCAACAAATCATTTGCCGCCCCTACGGTAGAAGCAAATGCCTTGCCTTTTTCACCTCTGGGGATTTGATAGCTTTTTATCCAGGCGATGGGCATCATGGGGTCGTTTACGTTCACCCCTTCCTTGTCCGTCGTTGCAGGGTCGTTATCGGAAGGTTTCATCCCGTAGAAAATATCGTTTTCATCATACTCCCCTTTCCTGTTCATCACTTCGCCCATAACAATGTGCCGGGCGTCCCCTGGGAGAGGCAATCGCACCTCATAGACATCGCTGGATCCCCATACATCCCCATCAGCGAGCCCGTTCACAATACCCGTTAATTCTGCCCCTTCGGCAATAATTCCCCGAGTACTTTGCTGTTTGTGCTGCCCGTGGTGGGCTATCCATTTCTCACCCAATACCAGACGGCCAAAACCGCCTTCCCATTCCGTTTTATCGCCTTCATAATAATTACCGTACCGGACATAATTAGAGACCGAATCCTTCCCAAAATTAAAGGCATGGGTGGCGGTCCGGATTCCCATAACGGGCTTGCCCGCCTTAAGGTAATCGTCAATATATTGCATCTGATTATCGGGCAATGCGCGGAAACGGGTAAAGATGATCATCATATCCGCTGAGGTCAAGGCCTCCAGGCCTGGAATATTTTTAAGATAGTCGGGGTTAACTATGCCAGGGCTGGCCGGGTCTTGGGCAAACAGCACGGTGCAATTAAATCCATGGCGTTTTGATAATATTTTGGCCAATTGGGGCAATGCCTCCTCGGATCGATATTCTTCATCCCCGGAAATTAATACGATGTGCTTGGCATTTTTATCGGCACCCTCAAAAGTAAGCCACTGCTTATGCTTCTCTGCAGTTTGGGCGGTGTCGTTTTCTTTTACTTCTGACTCCTTCTTTTGCCCACAGGCCAATAACAATAAGAAGATGAAGGGAATATAAATAATTTTCATTTTATAAAATCTGATTTTTTTTCTCCGAAACACTTTGTGAGTTTCGCTCTTAACTCTTTACTATGTCTTCGTACCTTGTACCTCTAACTTCGTACTTCATTTAAATCCCCATTCCCTCTTGGATCAATTTCAGGCCCTCGGTATAGATTTCCTCGGAAGGGGAATAGTCGCGCCAAACATTGATTGCATTGGCAAACTCGGGGATAACGGTACTGAATGCCTCGATGGTCAGCCAGCCGTCGTACTGTATTTCTCGCAATGCGGTAAAAACATCGTCCCAGTTTACCTGTCCACGACCTGGGGTTCCCCGATCGTTCTCACTGATGTGCACGTGTTTTAAATACGGCGCAATGGTTTTAATGGCCCCGGCCTGACTTTTCTCCTCGATATTGGCGTGATGGGTGTCGAACATCGCCCCCAAATTAGGGTGATCCACTTCTTTTACCATGGCACCTAGGTCGACCATGGTATTATATAAATAACATTCAAAGCGATTAACCGCCTCTGGGGCAAGGATAATGTTGGCTTTTTGTGCGTATTCCGCGGCCTGGTACAACATCTCGTTGCTCCACTGTCTCTCCTGAAACGTAGGGGGCTGCCGTGTAAAAAAGGCGAAAGTGGAATGGAAAGGCCCACAGATGACCTCTACATTGGCCGCGGCGGCCATATCTATAGACCACTTTAATTTTTGGAGGCCTGCCTTCCGGAAATTTATATCCGGGCTGGCGATATTCTCTTCAGGTGAAAGAGCGGCGACCGCCGTAGTGCCCATCTCGATATCGGAGAAATGGCTGCCCAGTTTAGAGTAATGCTTTTCATTCCCGTCCCCCAAGAACAACTCGACACCTTCGAATCCCGTTGTTTTGAGTCGGTCTATGATGTGATAATGCTCCTCCGTGACGTGGTTGGTCCAGAGGAGCATGTTCATACCTATTTTCATGATAATCTATTTTTATCATTCCCGAGAAGTCGGGAATCCATTACCTCGAATTTGGGAATTCCTTGCTTAAAGTTCGGTAGCGGGTTGACCGCTCTCGGCTTCGGCCGCGGATGTAGCCTTCCGTTTTTTTACCCAGAACCAAAGAATCGTAAATAGCACGATCAGCAATATTGGAAAAATGGTAATAGATCGCATGGTTTCCTGACCAGCGGTAAGCTCCAATTCATCACCTGTAAGTCCCATTTCGGCAGCCGCGGCCATATTTTCATCGATCCAATGACCTGTAATAGGTTGAAAAATGGTTTGGGAAAACATCCCTACCGCACCGAGTATCGACATACCCAAAGCACCACTCTTCGGTATTTTATCCGCAATAAAGCCGATCATATTGGGCCAAAAATAGGCCACCCCTAAAGCAAAGATGATAGCGGCGACATAGGCCATAGAACCCGTTTGCGTACTGAACAAATATATTCCGACGGTGGCTAAACAGGCAGACCCCAAAAGGACACCGGTTTGATCGAACTTTGCGACCATTTCTCCTCCAAAATAACGGGCAACAGCCATAATGCCTGTCACCAAAGCTAGGATCAACATGGGTTGGGCCCCACTCTTGGCCAATATAACGCTCGTCCATTGCTGTGGTATAAATTCGGATGCCGCGGTTAACGACATACAAACCACCATGAACAAGAACAATGGTGAGAACATGGCTCTTAAATTGCCTTTAAGCGTAGCGCCTTCCTGAACTTTTGCCTTTGGCCATGGCTGGCCAAAGAACAAATAGGCGTAGATTAATGCGGGAATAATGATAACCCATATTTGGGATTGCCAGCTCATCCCTAAATCTGTCATAAACTTGGACACCAGGCTTCCAACTACGATGCCCCCAGGAAACCACATATGGAATCGATTCAACATTTTACTCATCCTAGTTCCTTGATAGGCATCGGCGATCATGGGGTTACAAGCTGCCTCGGTACAGCCGTTACCTAGTCCGATTAGCAATGTCGAAATCAGTAATCCGACGTAGCTGCCGGCATAAATTGTCATAATAATTCCCACTGCATGGGCAAAAAAAGCAAATTGCATGATCGCTTTTCCCCCTACCTTATGATATATCAATCCACCGATGACCATCGATATGGGAAAGCCCAAAAACCACATGGAATTGATAAAGCCCAGCTGCTCTGCCGACAGGCTTAGTTCGTCTCCCAATTGTGGCAATATTCCAGCTCGTATACTAAACGAGAGAGCGGTAGTGATCAAGGCAAAACAACTACCGTAAAAAAGTCTGTTGGCGTTTACGCCAGCTTGGTTGTCCGTAGTTTTCATTGGTTAATTAATTTTTAATTTTTTGATTAGATTTTGTTGATTATCGATACTTGGTCAAATATATTATCGACTTGTAAGTTTACTGCTTTTTTTAAGATATTCATAATTTTTTTGGAACAGTATCAACAAATTGTAGATTAGCAGCTGATTGTTTTACACTTTGGGATTCAAAATTTGGATCGATTTATCGAGTGGAACGTTTTATTTAAACTTTGCTGGATACCCAGAACGCGATATACATATTTAGTTTGTAGAATCTTATCAAAATACTTAATTTACCATGGTTTTGCAAAACCAGCATCGCTCTACAACAAGAATTAAAAGATAAAAGATAAACCCTATTAAGAATGCAAGAGAACAATTATCCCAAACTCCACAACGCCTCGTGGCCCGGCGTGGTAGGAAAGGGACCCGATTCCGAGCCACCGATCTCCATCGATACCATGATCGAGCTTACCGCCAATGCGGAAGTAGACGGCATTAAATTTGACGGATTCGATCTTTTTGCCGCAGACCCCCATTTGGATATCGATTCCAATGATGACGGCATAAAAAGGATGGCCGATAAGGCCCGATCTAAAAATCTGGAGATAGGAAGCCTGGTCGCTCCCGTTTGGGCCGGAACGGGTGGCGGATCCGCTATGGGAACGGCCACGGAACGCAAACAATTCGTGACCCAGGTACGCAAGGCCTGTAAGATCGGAAAAAAGCTGCGCGATCTGGGGATACGCCCAAATGGAGTAATCCGTATCGACTCGTCCGTTGATCCGGTAAGCTGGGACGCAGATCCCGCTGGCAACTCAAAATTGATCGCCCAAACGTTTAGGGAAGCCTGTGATGTAGCGGCAGATTACGGGGAATCGCTTGCAGCGGAGGGAGAAATTTGTTGGGGCGGCATGCACGGCTGGAAAACCATGGTGAACACATTGGAAGCCGTAGACCGGCCAAATATTGGCTTTCAGGCAGATATGGCGCATACCTTATTATATCTCTTGGGCTACAACAAAGAGGACGAACGGATATTGCCCAAAGATTTCGATTGGAACGATCGGGCAACCTTGACCGAAGGCCTTAAAACCTTAACAGCTGCCCTACGTCCGTGGACTATAGATTTTCACGTGGCCCAGAACGATGGTACGGTGTTCGGATCTGGATCTCATGAAAAGACTGGAAGGCACTGCCAAGCTTCCGACCCCAATGGAAAATTGGACATTGCCGTAGACGCAGGCCATTGGCTGCGCGATGAAAACGGGAACCTGACCAAAAAGCTGAGGCACATCTGCTGGGACGGATGTATGTTCCCCAACGAGGTAATGATGCAGCCAAAAACATGGAACGACATTCTGGCCGTTATGATCAAAGTCCGCCAAAAGCACGGCTGGTACGAGGCGGAGTAGTTTTGCAGTAGGCATTTTACAAGAAAAAGTTCAGATATATTTTGATCTAGTACGCGCAGGGTTTTTGGCTAAAGCCAGTTCAAGGGTCCCGTGAACCCCTGGATAAATCCAGGGGCAATTGAAAATGAAAAATTAAATTACCATGGCCTTTAGGCCGTGGATTGCGGGTTTGCTGCGATTAATGGGCTTTAGCCCAAACCCGCCCTGGCGCTAACTCATTATTATTGACTAAGTGCCTAGCTCAATAACCGAGTAACATAATAACTTATATTTTAATTTAATGAATAACAAAAAAGAACTTAGAATAGGATTGGTGGGATATGGGTTTATGGGCAGAACCCATTCCAATGCCTATCTCCGGGTCCCTAACTTTTTCCCGGAACTGGAATATGTCCCCGTGCTAAAAGCCGTTTGCGCCCGAAACGAAGAACGGGTCAAAGCGTTCGCAGATCAATGGGGCTACGAATCCGTTGAAACCGACTGGAAAGCCCTTATCACCCGTAAGGATATAGATGCAATAGATATCTGCACCCCGAACAACATGCATGCCGAAATTGCCATAGCTGCTGCACAAGCCGGCAAAATAGTACTTTGCGAAAAACCACTAGCGAGAACGGTTGCAGAAGCCCAGCCCATGGTCGATGCGGTCGAAAAAGCAGGGGTAAGGAACACGGTTTGGTACAATTACAGAAGGGTGCCGGCGGTTACCTTGGCCAAGCAATTGATCGATGCGGGAAAGCTTGGGAAAATATTTCACTACCGTGCCAATTTTCTACAGGATTGGACCATAAGCCCCGAACTGCCACAGGGGGGGGAAGGATTATGGCGCTTGGACAACGATGCCGCCGGATCAGGTGTTACGGGCGATCTTCTGGCTCACTGTATAGATACCGCCATGTGGCTCAACGGAGGCATCAAGGATGTCTCCGCCGTTACCGAAACCTTTATCAAGGAAAGGGTACATACCGGGACCGGGAAAAAACAAAAAGTAGATATCGATGACGCCTGTATATTTCACTGTCATTTTTCCAACGGTTCTCTGGGTGTATTTGAATCTACCCGTTATGCCCGTGGACACAAGGCACTGAACACTTTTGAGATCAACGGGGAGCACGCCTCTATTCGATGGGATCTGCACGACCTTAACCGACTGGAATATTTTGACCACAGGGACGAGTCGATAGTGCGTGGATGGCGGTCCATCCACGTGACCGATGCAGATCAACCCTTTATGGATAAATGGTGGGTACCCGGATTGTCCATTGGTTATGAGCACACTTTTGTACATCAAGTGGCCGATTTTCTAATAAGTATCGAAGATAACACCCCGTGTTCACCTACCTTTAAGGAGGCACAAGAGACACAAAAAGTCTGTGAGGCGGTTTTAGACTCGGCAAAAACAAGGAGCTGGAAGGATACCGGGGTAACTTGGTGATCAGCGAGCAGTTGGCCGTGAGCAGTGTTCGGTCAGCGGTGAACACTTTTAAAATGAATAGTGTTTCTGGTTTCCTTTGTTTCTAGTTTCAGGTTGGTACCTTCCGTTTGAAACCAAAAATCTGAAACTCTAAGACTTAACCAAAAATATTGAACCAATAAAACAAAATGAACGCACCGATAAAAGGGTTTTGCCTCCAAACCAACGAAAAAATCTATCCAAATACCGCCGCATCGGTACTGAGCAATTCGGCGGTGGTAGATATGGAAATCCCTCCCTTAAAAGAAGGGGAAATATTGGCAAAAACGTTATATACCGGGATATGCGGATCGGACAATAGCGCAACCATTGGCAAAGCCAATTTTGATTGGGTACAACGTCCACGGGTCATTGGGCACGAGTTTAGCGCCGAGGTGCTGGAATTAGGTCCGGGCGACCACGGCGACCTTAAAGTCGGGGATATTTTTACGCCTTTGGCCATGTTGGGCTGCCGGGAAGAGGATTGTCCCGCCTGCAGCGTTTCCAAATGGAACATATGCCCCAAAAAGGAAATCATCGGTTTTCATAGAAACGGGGGGTTCGGACAGCGAGTAGTACTGGAGTCTGATCGGGTAGTTCCTTTAATGAAAGGACTTACCCCTGCCCAGGGTGCGTTGGTAGAACCGCTATCCATTATCACCAATGCCCTATACAACAAATGCAACATTAAGCCCGGACAGGATATCGTTGTGACGGGTTGCGGGATCATCGGTATGATGTCCGCGGAAGTTGCCCGGGCCTCAGGGGCCAGGGTTGCTGTAACGGGTATTGCCCATGATCGCAACATCCGATTAAAAAGAGCCAAAGAAAGAGGTTTCATCACCATAGAGGTCTCACCGGACAACTCCTTGACCGCACAATTGCAGAATGGTATTGCCGACGAGAATGGGATACCGTTCGGCTCTAACGGAAAGGTAGATTTGCTCATAGAATGTTCGGGGGTGCCACAAGTGCTCACGGAAGCAATCGGAGTGGTAAGACCCGAAGGGGATATCTGTGTAATTGCGACCTATGGCACGGATGTACAGGTCAATGCTACCCACCTTACGCGTACCTCCTTGAATATGAGGGGTTCCATGGGATCTTGCAGGGCAGATTATATGGCGGCCCAAAAACTAATGGCTACCGGTATCTTCCCTTCTGAACACTATACGGATCATTACGATTTTAAGGATATCAACCAGGCTTTTGAAGATTCTATAAGAGCCAACAACATGAAGGCGGTCGTGAAAATGAATTGATTTTAAAAATTCGATTTTTCGGGGAATACTCAAATAATTTTAAGGCGGATTTTTCAAAAAGGGACAAAAGAAAGAAGACCAATAAAACTAAGTGGATTAAAAAATTGAATATAATATCCTTTAGATAAGTTATTTTACTCGATTCCCGTCCTTCCTCTTTTATCGTTTTGTCCTTGGTCATGTTAATTGTCAAAAAATTATGTTAGATCAAAAAATATTAATCTAACATCTAAAATTTCATATCTAAAAAAAATGCATACCCTATTTATAACAGGAGGTACGGGCTGTATCGGTTCGGTCACCATCTACAAACTATTGCAATCCAAAGAAGTGGGAAAAATTGTGATCGCCACCCGATCGAACAATGCCGAACCATTAAAATTATGGTTGGGTGAGGATCTTGAACCCCGTATTGAATTTGTAAAGCTCGATGTGGCCGATTTCAAAGCCATAGAGGAGGTGGTTATCAAGGTGAATCCCACGCACATTATCCACTTGGGGGCATACCAAAGTCCGGATTGTTCCAAATATCACATCCAGGGCATGGAAATTAATACGGGTGGTACCATGGCCCTTTTTGATATTGCCGAAAAGCTACCTAACCTAAAACGTTTTGTATTTGCCAGTTCTGCAGCAGTGTACGGAATGAGGGCCATGTACCCAAATCCGGGTATCACGGAAGACGCCCAATTGGCTCCCCCCAACCACTACGGTATCTGGAAATTGGGGGGCGAACATCTGGCCCGTCTATTCTACGACAACACCAAGGTGCCTACCGTGTGCCTTCGTATCAATACTACCTATGGCAAGGGAAGGGACAAAGGAAAGACTTCGGCACCCACAAATGCGTTAAAGGCAATTGCAATGGGATCTGTGGAAGGCAAACCGATTCCTTTTGAAATGCCATATCAGGGCCGTGAAAATTATCATTTCGTGGAGGACGTAGGCGCCCATTTTGCCGCTTGTGCCCTACAACCTTTCGAGGGTTTCGGCGCTTTCAACATTAAGGGCAAAACCATCGCCATAGAAGAATTTTTGGAGATAGTCAAGCAACAAGCCGAGAATCTGGGGCTTGGGAAGTTTGCAAAGTTGTCCATCGCGGACGGTGCGCCTCCCAACTTGTTCGTATCCGACCTCAGTCATGAAAAAATTGCACGTACATTTAAAGACCTACCGTTGACCCCAATAGAGGAAGGGGTACGCAGATCTTTGGTAGAATTTAAAATAATGGCGGAAAATGGGTCGTTGGAATACTCAAAAGCGGAATCATGAAAACCATAGGAATAGGATTTATCGGGGCCGGGGATATAGCCGACCTGCATGCGGAGGCCATCGACAGTTTGCCCGGAGCGAAACTCATCGGACTTTGGAACCGCACTTTTGAAAAAGGAGCGGCCAAGGCAGAGAAATTTGGTTGCAAGACCTTTTCCACGGTCCAAAATTTGCTGCAAGACGAGGATATCGGCGCCGTCTTTATCCTTACCAATGTAGAAACCCATTGTGAATACACTCTTTTAGCCGCGGCGGCCGGGAAACATATCTTGGTGGAAAAACCCGCAGGTTCCAATTTGGAGGAGCTGGAGCGGATGAAACGGGCCGTTAACAAAGCGAACGTGAAATGCATGCCGGTACACAATTACATCTATGAGGCCGGAATTAAACGGGCAAAAACGATGATCCAAAGCGGTAAGCTGGGCGATATTACCCAATTCTATATGATGTACAACATTCATCATGCCGATGATATACGGGCACGCTATCCAGGTGTTATTCATCAGATCCTGACCCACCATAGCTATACGATGCTTTATTTGGCCGGCCAGCCAAAAACCATTTCCTGCCTAAAGCACACGGTAAATCCCACCTTGGCACCTCAAGAAAATGTGGCCATGGCCAACATACAAATGCAGAACGGAACGCTAAGCCATTTGAGTGCAAGCTTCGCCAATGACGACCACGCCGGAGATCCGTGGACCTGCAACATAAAAGTATTGGGCACCAAGGGCAGCACGCGCTATAGTTACCGGGATTGGGTAATCAACGAAAAGAACGGACCCCATTCCCAAACGTATTATTGCTACCCCGAATCCATCAAAAATACGGCGACCCATTTTATAAACAACGTCCTCCGTGAGGGGGAGGAACCCCTATCTAGCTTGGAAGATGCCATTACCTGCCAGCGAATTATAGAGGCTTGCGAACGTTCCGTTAAGGAAAGTATCCACGTAAATTTTGAATAGGGCAACCTCCATAAAATTAGACAACCGCCCTTTGTCAATTATAAAAAACTCGTGCCTGGGCACTTAAATTTAAATACATAGAATAAATCGTCAAGAAACATAAATTATGAACTTTATGAAAAAAGTTGCCCTCCGAAAAGCATATTTGCTGCTATTCACGACCTTAGTTTTCTACAGTTGTACCAAACAAGAGGACAATACCTTAACAATAAGCAAGAACTCTCATATTGTGATGATCGGAAATAATTTGGGGTCTAGGATGATGAATTTCGGGCATTTTGAGACAGAGCTGCAGTTGCGGTACCCTAAGGATTCCTTGTTCATTAGGAATATGTGCGATGCGGGCAACACTCCGGGTTTTAGACCGCACCCGTCCAGAAAATCGCCTTGGGCGTTTCCGGGAGCGGAAGAGTTTTACAAAAACAGCGAGCTCTCAACTCCTTCGGGTAGTATCGGGCATTTCCCTACAGAAGACGAATGGCTACACAACCTAAAGGCCGATATCATCATCGCCTTTTTTGGGTATAACGAATCCTTTGACGGCCCAACGAACCTGGACAATTACAAAGCCGAACTGCACGCCTTTATCCAGCACACCAAGAGCCAAAAATACAACGGGACAAAACCGCCTCAATTGGCACTCGTATCTCCCATCGCCTTTGAAGACCTGTCCGCAAAAATGGATCTGCCCAATGGTGTAAAGGAAAATAAGAATCTTGCATTGTATACAGAGGCCATGAGGGAAGTAGCCGCCAAGGATAGTGTACTTTTTGTAGACGCTTTTGATCCAACAAAAAAATGGTACGACACGGAAAGTACGGACCTGACCCAAGACGGTTTTCAACTGACGGATATGGGCTATCAAAAGTTTGCCAAGCTCTTGGTAGACGATATATTTGGAAAAACCGAAAGCAAGGTGGAAAATAATAGGCAATTGGTGAACGATGCCGTGAACGAAAAAAACTGGTTTTGGCACGACGATTTCAAAATGCCCAACGGTGTCCACGTGTACGGAAGGCGTTACAATCCCTTCGGACCGGACAATTACCCCTTTGAAATAGAAAAAGTCCGCCAAATGACCGCCATCCGGGATACAGCTATATGGGAAGCTTTACACGGCAAAAAAATGGATCTGGCGGTAGCCGATGCAAAAACAAGAAAATTGCCCCCCGTAAAGACCAATTATGTACAAGGCCATGGGAACGGAACCCCTGAATATTTGTACGGCAAGGATGCCCTGGACAAGATCAAGGTAGCCCCGGGATATAAGATCGAACAATTCGCTACGGAGGAGGAATTTCCCGACCTCGCCAATCCGGTCCAGATTTCTTTTGACAACAAGGGACGGTTGTGGGTAGCCGTAATGCCGAGCTATCCTCACTACAAGCCGGGCGACCCCAGACCCAACGATAAGTTACTGATTTTCGAAGATACCGATGGAGACAATAAGGCCGACAAACAAACCATATTCGCAGATGGACTAAGTAGGCCAATTGGCTTTGAATTTGCTCCCGAAGGAGTCTATCTATCACAAGGCAACACCCTCTCGCTCTTAACGGATACCGACGGCGATGACAAGGCAGACAAAACAGAAATTCTACTGAACGATTTTGACGACCACGATACCCATCATGCCATTGGGGCCTTTACCGCAGATCCCTCCGGGGCAATTTATATGGGAGAGGGCGTATTCCTGCACACCAACGTAGAGACCGCCTATGGCCCTGTGCGGGCGACCAATGGTGGATTTTACCGCTATAGTCCGCAACGGCATTATTTGGAAAGGACGGCACAATTGTCCATACCCAATCCTTGGGGCATCGCTTTTGACGATTGGGGACAGCCGTTCTTTGAACACACCTCAGGACCCGATATGACCTGGATGATGCCGGGGACCATCAAGCCCCGTTATGGAGAGGCCTCTCCCCTTCCCGAAAACCTGATCGAAGATAAACAACGCGTTCGGCCAACATCGGGTCTTGAATTTGTTTCAAGCCGTCATTTTCCCGATAATATTCAAGGGGACGTATTGATCAATAACACCATTGGGTTTTTGGGCACCAAGGAGCACACTATGGTCGATGACCCAAAAACCGCTGGCTATCTCAGTCGGTGGAGACAAGATTTGGTCTTTTCCACCGATGCAAATTTTAGGCCCGTAGATATGGAATTTGCACCCGACGGCTCTTTGTACCTTATCGATTGGAGCAACGTCCTGATCGGCCATATGCAGCACAACGCCCGTGATCCGCTCCGCGACCACGTACACGGAAGGATCTATAGAATCACCTATCCGTCAAGACCCTTGGTGAAACCTGCAAAAATCGTAGATGCGAGTATCGATGAATTGCTTGATAATTTAAAACTTCCGGAATACAGGACCAGGTATAGAACAAAAAGGGAGCTTCGTGGCAGGGATTCTGACGAAGTGTTGTCTAAACTAAAAACATGGGCAGCCGCACTGGATAAAAACGACCCCAATTATGACCACAATCTATTGGAAGCTTTATGGGTTTCTTGGGGCTTGAACAAAGTGGATAGACAACTACTCGGCCAAGTACTCCAGGCCAAGGATTTTAGGGCCCGTGCCGCCGCCGTCGGCGTACTCCGATACGCCGGACATCAGATTTCGGACCATTCGGAACTGTTGATGCAGGCCGCAAAGGATGACAATCCTAGGGTACGGTTGGAGGCGTTGGTCGCAGCATCTTGGCTAGACAAGGACACAGGAATACCCATTGTAACCGAGGCCGGGAAAAAAGGTCTGGACAAATGGATGAAAAAACCTTACGAAGCTGCAATTGCACACCTGAATGGACATAAAACGGGTGAAGGTCCCAAGAAAATCATACACAGTGATCTAAAAGGAATAGAATTGGACCTACTCACTTCCGGAAAAGAAATATTTGAAAGGGACGGGTATTGCGCTACCTGTCACCAAAAAGACGGCAAAGGATTGGAAGCCTCCGGGTTTCCACCGATCGCAGGGTCCAAATGGGTTACGGGCAGTGAGGAAAGACTAATAAAACTGGTTACAAACGGACTTATGGGCCCATTGGAAGTAAATGGAAAAACATATCCCGGACAAGTGCCAATGACCCCGTTTGGCAAACTGCTGACACCAGATGAAACCGCTGCCGTGCTTACCTACGTAAGAAATAGTTTTGGCAATAAGGCCTCCGCGATTTCTGCGGATAAGGTAATCGAAGTTCGTGAGCAAATTAAGGGCAAAACGGGCTTCTATTCGCCAGAGGAGCTATTAAAGGAACATCCCCTTGAGTAATAGCAACCATTGTTTCATAAATTTCGCTTCCCTAGTTTACACATTTTATGTTGATAAATATTTTTGTGTTTGGGAACCAAAGTTCCTTCTTTTTGGCAAAGGGAAGTGGCTTCCCGCAGTTAGACGGGAAGACGAAGGGTTGTTTGCAAAAACCCTAAGGTTCGCTAACGATAATTTCGCGAATATACAAGGGCCGCGGTCATCAAACTCCCCGTCCCAACAAAAAGCCTTTGGGACGCCCCCCTTCATCCGAAGAGGGGAGCTAGAAATTCTGGTGTTCCCACTTCCAAGGCAGTACTTGTCATTCTCCTTTAAATTGTACAGAAACCACTACCGTATTGATTTTTGCGGTCAATTTGGGATCCTTGGAGGTATACGTGAAATAAATCTGGTGCAATTGGCCATCGGTTACCGGGGACATCTTTATCACCGCTTTCCCGAAGGACTGGGGGGTATCCGATTTTGGCGGTATGGGCATCCCGCCTTTTCCTATCAGCTTTCCGTCGGGAGAATCCAAGTGCATCCCAAAGTCCAGACCTATAGGAAGTTCCCCTTGCCATCCTAGGTTGATTTCCGCAACGTCAACCCCGGTCAAATCTATTTCGTCCAGGGCAAACCAGCCTTTTGTTGCTGGCATCACCAATAAATCCATTCCACTGAATTTAACGGCAGAAAATCCGTCCGTTTTTACGCCTTCCGACATGGATATAGTACTACTGGACAACACCGCGGTAGCTCGCCCGGTAAGGGGTTTACTATTATTACCGCCCTTATCGGTATAACTTGCCGTTATAACCATGGACGAATTCGGGTCGTCTACCTTGGGAACAATGGTGCCGGATGGCGGTAAAGATTTCTTGACCGACTTGTTGTCCTCGGCCAAGGAAACGATCCATTGGGTAATTTGCTGTAACTCCTCTGCCGACAAATCGGGATGTGCGGGCATGGAAACATCTCCCCATACACCACTGCCTCCTTCCAATATCTTTTTCTTAATGTAATTCTCCCCATCTTTATCTCCCTTGTATTTCTCCGATACCTCTAGGAAGGAAGGTCCAATGGATTTTTCACTTTCCTTGTGACATGTCTTGCAATCCTGTGAAAAGGCTAGGGCCTTTCCGCCCAGGTTGTCGGATGCCTGCTGATGGCCCATCGCCAATGATGCCTTTTCAACGCCTTCCAAATAATCCACGGAGACATAAATATTGGCAGGGTCTATTGGATCCGATTCCGGATTGTCCGTCACCTTAACTTCGTACTTAACGGGCTGCCCGGCCATATAAAACGACTTGTTGCCTTTCAGCACTATATTTACTTTAGGCCTTTCATTGCCCGCATAAACCTCCATCATCCCACTTTTTGCCTCGGCATTCTTGTCATCCTTTACAGTAACGGAAACAAAGTAGTCGCCCATGGTCTCAAAAGTATGGGATGCTTCGGGGGTTTTGGTCTCCACGGTCTTGCCATCCCCAAAATCCCACAAATAGGTCATCGGGTCGTTTTCACGATCACGGGCCTCTACGGTGGCATTGATGGTCAAGGGGAGTACCCCCGACGATTTGTCTACCTGAATATCGTCTACCAACGGAGGCCGGTTTCCACTGTTGTAGTCGATACGGGACAGCCCGGAATCGGCATTTTGGCTAAACCAACCGCTACCGTATTCCAAGAGATAGATTTTTCCATCGGGGCCCACTTCCATATCGATCAGGGCGTTGAGCTTAATTCCCGGGGCAAAAGGTTCCATTTTGTTAAAATCCCCATTAGGGAACATGGTTACGGCCTTCATCCACCCCCTTATCCATTCATAGATAATGAGCTTTCCATCATAATAACTTGGCAGTGCCGTTTCCTTGGGGTACAGGTCACTGTAATACACGGGGCCGGCCATGGCATTTCTACCACCGGTACCCACTTCCGGGAAATCGGGAGATTCGTCATAAGGGTACCAAATAAATGCCGGGTGGGTAGGAGGCAGTTGCGTAAGCCCCGTATTGTTCCTGGAATTATTGACAGGATTTTCAGGGTCAAAGGCCTTGCCGCTTTCCCCGGTGGCATAATCGTATTGCACATAGGGATAGTTGTTGCCAATAAATAAAGGCCAGCCGTAATTTCCTGCTTTCATTGCTTGGTTGACCTCATCGTAACCCTTGGGACCGCGGGTCTTGAGACTATCCACTCTGGCATCTGGGCCTACTTCGCCCCAATATAAGGTTCCATTTTTCTGATCTACAGAAATTCGGTACGGATTCCGGTGCCCCATGGTATAGATCTCAGGACGGGTCTTTTCGGTCCCTGCGGGGAACAGGTTGCCTTCGGGAATATCATAACTGCCGTCATCATTGACTTTGATGCGAATGATCTTTCCCCTAAGGTCATTGGTATTCCCCGAGGATCTTCTGGCGTCGTATTGTTGATGTCCGGGGATGTCGTTTAAGGGCGCATACCCACTGCTAATGTATTTGACCCCTTTTTCATTAAAAGGGGTAGAATTATCGCCGGTGGATACATAGAGCAAACCATCGGGTCCAAACGCGATCGAACCTCCCGTGTGGCAGCAAATTTCGCGCTGGGAGCCTACTTCCAAAATAATTTTTTCGGAACTTTTATCGAACGTATTATCTTTAAAGGTAAATCTGGAAAGCCGGTTCACGGATTTTCCGGAAGGACTGTAATATATGTAGATCCAATGGTTCTTTTCGAAGTCGGGGTCTTTTTGTAGCCCTAGCATTCCCTCTTCGGCATTTACTCCGGGGGTATGCTGCGTTTTCCAATACACATCCAATTTACCAACTTCCCTTAGTTTTTGGGTCTTATGATCATATAGGACAATTTCTCCCCTTCTTTGGATGACCAAAATATCCAAATTGGGAAGGATTGTCATTTCGGTTGGTTCAAAAAACTGACCGTGCGATAATACGGTCTTTGAAAATCTGTCCTCATCAGGTGGAAATTGCGTCGTCGCTTTGGAATAATCCAGCTTTTCGTTATCGCCTATAGCGTATTGGATACCTCCAAGCAAGTGTTTTAGGTAATTATCTTCGGTATAGCTCTCGTCGGTATGGCCAAGTTCCGTATAAAAGGCCCTTCCGCCATCGTATTGGTGGTACCAGCTCATAGGATGGAAATCGCCATTGGTGCCCCCTTCATAGGAGCCTTCGTCTATGGTGATGAGCACATTCACATCCGGATTTATCTTCTTAAAATTGTACAGTTCGTCCTTTCGTTGCCAGATGCTGTCCGCAAAGAATTTTGTAGCGGGAAAATCCCTGTCCTTTATAATAAACTTGGCCTCCTGCACCCTCGGATGCCCGTTAAAATAGGCCCCCACAAGTTTTCCGTACCAGCCCCAATCGTATTCGGTGTCGGTCGCGGAATGTACGCCGACGAAACCTCCGCCGGCCTGGATATATCTCTCGAAGGCCGCTTCTTGCCGATAATCCAAAACATTCCCGGTGGTATTGAGAAAGACAACGGCGGAATATTTTTTAAGGTTTTCCTCGTTGAATAGTTCGGCGTTCTTGGTGGTATCTACCTCAAAACCGTTTTCCATTCCCAACTTTTGTATGGCCTTGATTCCTTCCGGGATGGAGGCGTGCTTAAAACCAGCCGTTTTAGAGAATACTAAAACCTTGGGCTCGCCTTCCCTTTTGTTACTTTCTTCGCAACTTACCAAGGATATAAGGCTTACCCCCAGTAACAATAATAAAACTTTCTTCATGGTTGAATTTTGGTTTGGAATTTTCTGATTCGATTATGGTTGAAATAGTCGCTGTACCCAAAACCTTTTTCTCAAAGGTGTAGCCCAGGTCGGACTTGTTGGAAGAAATTGAAAAAGATGATGGCATTGATACAACTTTATAGAGCTCAAGGACCGGGGAATCTCAAAAAACTTTTGGAAAAGAATCACAAAACGGATTATTGGTCCACCGATATCCAAGAAAAATACCATTTTATGGTTAAACTGGTATAGGACGGTAAATATAGTACATACAATTGTAATAATTACAGGTAAAAATGTTAATCCTTATCACTGGTTACCAATTTTACAACGTTAATCCTTCCGCAGAATGATCTGCTTTTCTCAATCACTTTACAAGGTTCACTAAACCCAAGGATAAACTTATGCCAAAAAACCACTTAAGCTCGTTTAAGTTTTTATAATTCATTAATTTTAGAACTTATTTTAAAATCAATTTACTTTAATATGTATTATAAAGTTGTATTGTTTCTATTTATAGGGGTCTTCACAGGCAATCTTGCACAAGGTCAATTAAAAAAGGTAACCTCCGTAGAGGGGATCACCGAATACAAAATGGATAACGGCCTCACGGTACTTTTGTTTCCGGACAACTCCTCCCAAACCATAACGGTAAATATTACTTATAAGGTAGGTTCCCGAAACGAAGGCTATGGCGAAAAGGGCATGGCACATCTTTTAGAGCACATGGCTTTTAAAGGCACCCCCAACCACCCAAATATCCCTCAAGAATTGACCACCCATGGCGCACGCCCCAATGGAACGACCTGGTACGATAGGACCAATTATTTTGAGACCTTCAATGCTACGGACGAGAACTTGGATTGGGCACTGGACTTGGAAGCGGACCGAATGGTAAATTCCTTTATCGCAAAAAAAGACCTGGACTCGGAGTTCAGCGTCGTACGGAACGAATTTGAAAGTGGGGAAAACAACCCTTCCAGGGTATTGAGGCAGCAGGTAACCAATGCCGCCTACCTTTGGCACAATTACGGAAAATCGACCATCGGAAACCGTTCGGATATTGAGCGGGTTCCCATAGAAAACCTAAAGGCCTTTTATAAAAAGTACTATCGTCCCGATAATGCAGTCCTAATGGTCACCGGAAAGTTCGATCCCGAAAAGACCTTGGAACTGATCCAAAAAAAATTCGGGGAAATTACAAATCCCGGTGCGCCCCTAGTCGACTCCTATACCGTGGAACCCGCACAGGACGGTGAGAAACGTGTAAATGTAGACAGGATAGGCGACCTTCAACTAGTATCCGCGCTCTACCATACCCCATCCGGATCGGACGAAGACTATGCTGCCATGTCTATAGTAGAGGACGTTTTGACCGATGCCCCTTCTGGAAGACTTTACAAGGCACTGGTAGATTCCCAAAAGGCTTCGTCCGTATCCTCCGCTTTCTTTTTTCTTAAAGAGCCCGGTTTCCTTTATATAGAAGTAGAGGTACCTTCCGACAAAGATGCGGACGAGGCAGAAAAAACTATGAAAGAAACCTTGAACGGATTTAAATCCAAACCAGTGACCCAGGAAGAATTGGACAGGGCCAAGGCCAACCTCCTAAAGCAAATTGATCAGATCTTTAGAAACTCTGGTTATTTGGGCACCTATATGAGCGAATTTATCGGAGCGGGAGACTGGCGCTTGGCATTTATACAACGGGATAGAATTGAAAACATGACCTTGGACAAGGTAAATGCCGCAGCTCAAAAATACCTGATCCCAACCAACCGGACCATCGGTAGGTTCCATCCAACCAAGACCCCGGCGGAAACGGTTTTTATACCACATACCGAAAACCTGGCCGCCTTAGTGGACAATTACAAAGGAAAAGAGGCCATGGGTACAGGGGAAGCTTTCGATGTAGGTTATGATGCCATAGAAAAAAGATTGGAAAAAGGAAAATTGCCCAACGGAATCGCCTATGGTTTAATCGAAAAAAACAATCGTGGCAATACGGTCAGCATGAGTTTCAGTATCCGAAATGGGGATGCCAAATCCCTTACCAATCAAGGAATGCTCCCCTCCTTGACGGCCGCGATGCTCAACAAGGGAACAAAATCTAAAACGAGGCAACAGATCGAGGACGAACTGAGCAAATTAAAATCGTCCGTATACTTTAGTGCCAGAAACGGCAATGTCTATGCAAGTGTAAATTCTACTGAGGAAAATTTAATACCAACCTTGTCCCTGATGGCAGATATGCTAAAAAATCCCTCTTTTGAGTCCTCCGAATTGGAAAAAATAAAAACCGCCATGTTGGCCTCCATAGAGAACAATAAAACGGACCCCCAATATTTGGCATCCTATAGATTAAGGATTATCAACAACCACTTCCCAAAAGGTCATCCGCTTTACACCATGACCCTTGCCGAACAAGCCGATGCCATAAAGGCTACCACAATTCAGGGCGTCAAATCGTTTTATAGTGAATTCTATGGCCTGGGAAAATCTATTTTGGTCGGAATCGGAACCTTAAAGTCCGATGGGATTAAGTCCCTTATGGAAAAAGAATTTAAGGACTTCCAGAGCAAATCGCCCTACCAACGCTTAGCGGACCCCTATGTACCCAACAAAGACGTACATGAGGATATCTTGACACCCGATAAGAAGAATGCCTTTACCTTGGGCAACCTTGGGGTAGAAATGAGCCAAGACAGTCCGGACTACCCTGCGCTCAATATAGCTTCTACCATTTTGGGCGGTGGATTCCTAAATTCCCGTTTTGCAGATCGCTTAAGACAAAAGGACGGGGTAAGTTATGGGGTGGGAGCCCAACTGAGTGCGGGTAGTGAAAAAGAGGATAAAAACTCAACCCTCTTTCTGTACGCCATCTACAACCCGGACAACTATGATAAGGTACAATCGGATTTCGCCGAAGAGTTGGATAGATTCATCAAGGATGGAATTACGGAAGAGGAATTAAAAAATGCGGTCAATGGATGGGTGCAGGAAGAAAGCGTATCCAGGGCCAAGGATAATGAATTGGCCAGTACGATCAATAACAACCTGTACTACGGTCGTACGATGGACTTCCAAAAAGCGTTGGAAGAGAAAACCAAAAAACTAACCGTGGATGATGTAAACAAGGCCATCAAAAAATATATAAAACCTTACAAGGAATGGACGGTGGTGAACGCTGGGGATTTTAAAAAGTAGTTGTGCAGCTTTGGCTACTCCCTTGCCCCCCCGCTTAAGCTTCAGTGGTACGCGGCCAGACGAAGGGAGATGGCGTTCCGTTCTTCACGGAATGACGGAGGGTTTGAAAATCCAAGGCCATTGAGTTCAGATTTTGCACTTATATATACCCTAAACAACCATTTCAGTTTCTGATTTGTTTTTTGCCGACTCGGAGATTATCAAAACCACGACTTGAAAGCCGTCATGAATAATTTCTTAGCTAAATGACATTGGGCTATAGAAGGCAGCGAATCTAACAGAATTATTCTTTTGTGGAAGTAGAATCCTTGGGCTCAAAAAAGGCCTGCAGTTTTGGTTCGATACCGTCGTCCACCAAAAGGGCCGGTCTTTTGGCCTTCAGTCCTTCCAGACC
>JAIRBC010000037.1 GCA_022008415.1 Cerina litoralis | reverse complement strand
TCTGCTAGATTCATCCTTTCTACTCTTCCACATCCCTTGGTACCATAATTAACCATTCCGCCGGATTCCCAGCCCGAAAGATTCATTCTGGCGGGCTCGCTTCGCTCTGAATGACAAATGGTGGTTTTGTCGTTCCAACGTTAATTTGTCATTCCGAGGAACGAGGAATCTCACGGAATCACACATTTAGTTCCAAACCTTGTGCAGAACAAGCATTCAACATTCCGCAAGTTTCCAGCCCGAAAGTATCACTGGCGGGGCACAGGCGAGCTGAAGGATTTAACTATTCTACCTCTTAAAAAACTTTTTATACCACTTTTTGGGGGAACTACCATCGGGGCCGTAGCCATAGCTATACCCATAGTTGTAGCCGTAGGCCTTGGTTTTGCCGGCGCCTACCCCGTTCATGACGAACATCATATTTTTGAGCTTGTTGTGCTTGTTTAGTTCGTGGGCAAATTTAAGGAGCTTCTTCTCGGTATAGTTGGTACGGGTAAGGAAGAGGGTGGCGTCGGCGAATTTGGAGATCAAAAGCGTATCGGTCACCAGGATGGTCGGGGCGGTATCTATTACGATATAATCGAAGGATTTTTTGGCCTCGTCCAATAGTTTTTTAAAGCGTTTATTTGCCAACAGCTCGGCCGAATTGTGGGGTACTGCACCCGCGATCAGCACCTTGTAGTTCGGCGCTTGCAAGGGGCCTTCCATTAAGGATCGTTGCCAATCGTCGGTCTTCCCGGTTAAATAGTCCGCCAGGCCTTCGGTGTTCTTGGAAACCCCCATATAGGTGTGCAACTGGGGATTCCGCAGATCGGCGCCGATCAGCAACACCCTGTTGTCCAAACTGGCGTAGGCTAAGGAAAGGTTAACGGCCGCAAAGGTCTTCCCCTCCCCTTTTATGGTGGAGGTGACATAAATTACCCGGCCCTCGGTAAGATCGGAATCCAGCAACATATAATTGATGTTGGTCCCCAGAATCCGGAATGATTCCGCCAAGATCGATCGATCATGCAGGTCCGTAAATTGGCGGGTCTCCCTGTCCTTAATATAAGGAACCTCCCCAACGATAGGTATTTCGGGTACTACCTTCTCCAGATCCTGCTTGTCGCCCAGTTTGGTGTTTAAAATAAACCGAACATATATTATACCAATTGGCAAAAGAAAGCCCAGTAAGAGTGCCCCTCCCAAAATTTTATTTCGATTGGGGTAAATTGGGCCACCACTGGATAGTGCATAATCTACCACCTTGATGGAGGGGGCGGTGATGGCCAGGTTGATGGCCGCCTCTTCTCGCTTTTGCAACAACAAGAGATAAAGGCTTTCTTTGATATTTTGTTGCCTTTCGATCGATCGTAAGATCTTTTCCTTTTCGGGCATACTGGATACTAAATTCGTGGCCGATTTATTCTCTTGTTTTAATTGTTTAAGGGAAAGGGAAAGCCGTTTTATATACTCATCAACGGAGTAAACTACATTATTTAGCAAATCCTCCAACTGGGACGTAGTAATTTCTAAAGATGGATTTCCTTCGCCGGCACTGGCCGTTAACTTTTCTCGTTCCAAAACCATACCATTGTATTTTTCTATCAAGGCACTAATTCCCATACTATTTATCCCTATATCGGAAGGTATCAGTGAAAAAGTATCATTCCTGTCTAGGCTATTCTTTATTAATTGGCCTAATTCAATTTGGGTTTCTATTGCAAAGACCTGATCTTCTGAAGATGTTTTCTTTTGTACGCTAACTCCCGCATCGGCCTCAATATAACTTAAGCTGTTTTTTTGTTTATACTCCTCCTTATTGGTCTCGATGGAATCTAGTTCGCTTTCTAGGTATACAAAGCGGTCATCCACAAAATCGATCGTGCGTTGGGAGACCAGTTGCCGGTCTTTGATGCCGTCCAGGTTAAATTGATCCACGATCTTGTTGAGGATTGCTTCGGACTTGGCCTTGTTTTCTCCTGCTAAGGAAATGGATAAAATCTCGCTTTCTTGTCCAACGCCTTGGATGTTTAAACTTCCAGATAATCCCCTTACCGTACCTTCAAAATTTTTAAATACGACTAGATAGGAAAACCCAACATAATTAGAAATGCCATTGTCCCTTGCTGTATTGACTGTAAAGGGGAATCCTTCGGTTGGCGTATCCCAAGTATGGGTATGGGTTAAAATCGATTGTTCGGATCCATTTTCGTTGGTAATCCGGTACCCATCCTTTAATATCTCGATCAAATAGGTTCCCCCGATATTTCTGCCAGAAGGGCTAGGCATTGCTTCAATCGGTGGGTTCCAGATGGTGGTATTCCTTAGATTTCCGGGCATATAGTAATCCGTGGTAAGTTTTAGGTCCTCCACCACTTGAGCAAGTAAACGGTAGGATTTTAAGACGGCCACCTCGTTTTCCAGATTAAAGCTAGATCTACCCACCAAGGCCGGAGCTTCGATACCCAGGTCCAATTCCTTGGATTCGTCCAAGACCTTGATTCTGGCCGTGGATTGATAAATTTTTGGAGTGTACCGCAAATAGGTGTATGCCAAGGACATAAAGACAAGCAAGGATAATACGAACCAAGGCCAATAGTAGAGGTATTTAAAGACCTCTTCCTTGAGGTTGGCCCTTTCCTCGGCATAAATTCTATTGATAGGGGCGTCGGTCATGAGATTACTTGGTTATGAGGAGTACAGTTGTCAACAATAAGGAAAAAACGCCCAAATAGGCACCGAGGTTGGGAATATAGCCTGCGGTCATCACTTTGGGCCCATTGGGCTGTACTACGATCACGTCATTCTGTTTTATTTGGTAATACGGGCTATTGAACCAATCGGTGGTGGTCATATCGATATGGCCTACGGTACGTTTGCCATTAACTTCCCGAAAGACCATAATATCACTTCGAATCCCATTAATCGTCAAATCTCCCGCATAGCCCAGAGCTTGGGTCAGGTTAATGCTCTGTTCGGAAAAATCATAAGTGCCCGGAGCCTTTACCTCTCCCAACACGGTCACTTTGGAATTTACAATTCGTACGATTACCACCGGGTTCTTTAAATGTCCACCCTCCTTCAATAACTTACGGAGATATTCTTCCAACTCGGGTGGCGTTTTTTCTAGAACATCTATTTTGCCTAGCACCGGAAACGTAATAGTATGGTCCGTATCCACCAAATACCCCGTAAGCCTTTGAGCTTCAGCACTTCCCAAATTACTATTTCCTTGAATAGAACTAATATTATAAGGCTCCGCCGCTTCAGGTACCAAATCGGTAACCAGAATGCTTAAAATATCGTTTACCTGAATGTTAGATTGGTTATAAATTACTTCGGGTGGAACTTGGTCCGCATCCTGAAAATAGTGGATGTCTTTTTTGGAGGCGCAGGATTGGAGGGTCAAAATTCCGATCCACAGTAGCAGTAGGTTTTTTTTCATTTAAAAGCAATTATATAAGATAGGTAGAATCCTACAAATATACGGTGATGTTCTATTTATTAAAGGTGTTGCGAAAACTTTTTATCGCTAAGGTGCGAAATTACAACATTGAGGGCGTTGGCGCAAATGGAAAAGTGGGTTGGGGGTGATTTGTTGCGTTATTCCCTGATGCCCCGCCTCCTGTATAAAGGAGTCGGGCAAGCGTGATGCGGTCAATTTTTTATTCCTATCCCTCATTTGTCACTCCGAGGTACGAGCCAGAATGAGCAATTCAGGCGGGCACTCTGAATGACACAGAAGAACGTTAATCATTCCATACGCATATTCCTTATCCCCTAGTGTTGTCATTCCTCCAATACTTCCTTATAAACCGCCAAATAATCCTCGGCTATTTTTTCTACTCGAAAGCGTTTTACGTTTTCCAGGCCCTTTGTGACCAGTTCCTCCCTACAGGTCTCGTTGTTTATTATTTTAAGTACGCCTTCCCTAATGGATCGGACATCCAAGGGGTCTACAAAACAGGCTCCTTTTCCCGCTACTTCGGGCATTACTCCGAGGTTGGAGGTAAGGACGGGCCTCCCTACCGCTTGGGCCTCGATGATGGGCATCCCAAAGCCTTCATAGGTGGAGGCAAAGCACAAGAGGTCGCATTTCTTATAGCTGGTTAGGACCTCACTGTACGGGATAGCAAATTTATTCTCGTATTCTAGATTATATGCCGCCAATAATTTTAGTTGTGGTTCGGTGAGCTGCCCTAGAATCAACAAGGAACAAGGGATTCCTTGTAAGGCTTCCAGGGTGCGTTCCAGGTTTTTATTGGTTTTGGTGCCAATCAACAAGATAAGTGGGATACTTGAATTGAAAATCTTTGCCTTCTCCTTAATTTCAGGGGACACCGGATTGTGGACTACCCTGATTTTATGTTTTGCAAAAGGAATGAGGGCATACAATTCCTGTCTGGTGAATTCCGAGATTACGGTGATTCGTTTTACTAGCAGCGCGGGGATCCAAAACCAAAAGGTCTTGATCAAAAAACGATGTAAGGCGTTGCCGTAAAAGGCAGAACCAATGTCGTGTACAGTCAGTACCGTTTTTCTGCCGGTAACCATGGCCAAATAGTTGACGTGCCCTGTAATGTGGTTAATTCCTCCCTTGTGTTTATGGGTAAAACTAAGGTTGCCGATAATACTCCGTGGCCCTGCCCCTTCATAAGGGACTTCCACCCGTTCCGCCTGGGCCACTTTGCCCAATTCATGGATCACCCCATTAAAAACCCCCTCGATACTGTGAAACTGGGGCAGCTTCTTTCTAAAAAAAAATACAACCTTCATCGCAACCGCCAGTTAAATACCTTGGATGCAAAGAGGAGGAACAGGGCGATCAAGATAGAGGATTTGATCAAGTGATTTAGGACCACCACCAGCTCGGTCTCGGCCTTGACCACCTGTAGGTAGATGATAGGGATAAAAAACAATAATAAAGGATATTTACGGACAAAAAACACTATTCCTCTCCAATACCAGGCCAAAAACAGCCCCCAAACCCCCATAAAAATGATACCTCCTAAAACCCCAAAATTGGCATAACTTTCCCCCATCAAGCTCATTCCCATGGAAGTGTGGGACCCTAACTGAAGCCCTGTATATCTTTCAAAATTCTCTTGTCCACCTGCCATTTTTTTATTTTTATCCAAAAATCGGGGCAAGATAGAGGCGGAAACGGCCTCAGCAATGGTTCCACCATCCGAAAAGGGCTCTTTAAAAGGGACGTTATACATGATGGCCGAGATAATCCATCCCTGGTTTAAGCGGATGTTAACGTTCTGATCATCAGATTCAGTGATTTCCTCGTTAACCACTTTGTCTTCCAAAACACTTAAAAATAAGACCAGTTTGTTTCCTTTGTATCCATCATAAATAATTTCTCGATAACTACCTTTTATGATTTGAATACCCATCGCAAAAAATATTCCAGCCGTAATAATCGCAATTCTCAATCTAAAGGAAGGCCTGTTTTTTATAGACCAAAACATAAACATAAACACCCCCCACAGCAGAAGATCATGAAACAAACCCCTTGCTAATGCATTTAAGAACAAATATCCTAAGGTGCCATAGAAAAAGTATTGACTTTTTTTGTCTTCAGAGAATAGGAATAAAATGGCTCCCACAAATTTAAACTGCAAGAGCAAAAACAAAAAGAAAAGCAAACTGGGTGGGGAATATAAATAACCAATATCTGCAGATACCCCTATTACAAAAAGCACTTTGGCAAAGGGTGCAAATTTAACAGCTCTTTGCAATGCATTAATGTCTAATTTTGGTAACTGAAAAAGAACTATAACTGAAAAAAACAGAAATGCTGGTACAGCATAGGACATGTAGGTGTTTTCATCCACGTACATATAATATTTGTAGTGGGTATAATTATTAAAATAACTCAGATAGGGCCCAAGGATCCATTGTAATGCCGCAATGAGCAGTAACATTTCCATGATTGGAATAGATGTGCCCAAGGCCTTGACAAAGCGCCATGCAATAAATAGCACCAACAATAAACCTATCAAAGACCAAAGATTCATTAATTTGTTTTATTTCATATATTTCTTAAATATTCCCGGCGCTCTTTGTGACAGATCTAAAATCTAAATAAATAGGACCCTCAACTTCCCTAGATCAATTTTATCTATTGAAATGAGGGTTTGTTAGTGTAACTTTTTAGATCGTTTATTTGAGTTTATATAAGGTCTAGTGAATTGAATCAAATTAAGTAGATTTTTGATAAAATCAAAAATATGCTTTTAAAGTGATTCTAAAATTGACTTCACAATAACATTAAAATCCCAAGGTTTAATATCCTTTTGTGCCGAAGCACCCAACTTTTTACATTTTTCCATAGTTAATCCTATTAGTTTTTGCTTCAAAATTTCTGAATCCTTAAATATGTAACCATTTTCATTAACCACTATTAAATCGACCCCACATCCAACCTTATCACTTAAGATTACTCCCCGTCCAGAGGCCATGGCTTCATTAACTCCCAAACCCCAGGTTTCATCCGGTCCTTGGGATGGTAAACAATAAACATTGCCTACCCTATAAATTATGGGCATCATAGTTTGATTTTGAAAGGGTAGAAATTGAATATTCCTATCATTTTCTGAAATTGTCTTTAAGCTATCTTCTTGGGGGCCATTCCCTACCAAAAGTAATTTTATGGGCTGCTGTCTTACCTCATTAACAGCCTTTACAATATTGACCAAAAAATGGGGTCGCTTCTTATTTTCGAATTTTCCAGCAAAAAGTACTACAAGGTCATTAATTCCATAACCGAGCTCCTTTCGCCAAGTTTGAGCTTTATTATGGTAATCCTTTTCTATAGAATCAAAAAAGCGAATATTGTCTACGGCGTGGGGTGCAAAGACCAGTTGATCTTCCTTTAGTCCATGGGCCTTAAAATATTTTTTATTTTCCGAGCCAACATAAAAGGCTTTATCAATATAGCGATAAACGTATCGTAGGGATAACCTGCGGAAATAGCGCTTTATTCCCCTTTTTTCCCCCAACAAGGTAGAATCCCCCCGAAACCATACCGGAATCCTGCCCTTAAAATATTTCATCACCTGGAAATGGCTCTTAAAATTCCAGCCAAATACCAATACAATGTCGGGATTAAATGTTTCAATGGCACCAATAAGGCCCGGGCAATCGATCCCCGCTTTGTGGTGGGACCCTGGGTCCTTGGCCACGTTTCTAACAAACTCGTAGTTATAGCCGTCCAACAAGGGAACATCCCAATGGATGACCTGCCCAAAGGTCCGATCTACCACCCCGTGCTCGGTCTGGGACCAGGTATAAAAAACCTTGAGGTCTACCTTTCCCGTGGCGGCCAATAACCGAAACCACGGGGCGTGGTACTGGATAGGATGGGTGGTGATGATGGCCAGTTTTTTCACTAAATAATTGTTTCTTTAGGGTTTATTTGTTCTATCCTACTAATTAATTTTTTAGCAGAATATTCCGCCGAATATTGTTTTAAGGGGATTAAATTTGGCTGCCACTTCGTTTTCGCGAATCTTTGCAAAATTACCCTTTTAAAATTGCTTTCCAATTCCAACGTGTTATTTTCGGGGGTATACCGTACCGAAAATTGGGAGGCATTACAGGAATCCAAAATATTCAAGGCACTGCTTTGCAGATGAAAGCATGTTAACAGAGGTCTTTGGCTTAATAATGCCTGAAAGGTTTTGCTTGCCGTGTAATGGGGTTCGGTGCTTCCAAATATCAATACGGTGTCAGCCCGGGACAACCAATTTAAGACGTGAAGATAGGGAAGGCGTTCCCTCCTTTCCTCCACGATATCCCGCAATCCAAAATCTTCCGCATAGGTGATAATTCGCTTGGACGGATAGGAGCCAGTGCCAATAAACCAAAGTTTTATGTCCTCGTCCCAATTACCTTGCTTTCGCAGGTTAGCAACGGCCTTAAAAAACGCTTGTAAGAATAAATGGCTGTTGGGTAAAAATGCACCGGCGTATAACCAGATTTTACGGTTGATTTCCTTTCCCCAGGGAGGAATAGCATCCCTAATTGTTAGCTTATGATCATTGGGGTCGAATCCGTAGGGCATACCCAAGTGCGCCATTTTTGTAAGGGTATATGGGTTTGTGCTTTCTGCTTTTAGTTTTCCGTTCTTATCAAAAAAATTAAGAAAATTACGTTGCAGGGCCGGTCGGTAATAGGCGGTGTCTACCCCGCTGATCAGGCTCACTTTTTTTAGGGCAATGGGTTCCAATATCTTGGCGAGCCATTGGCTCAGGACTGCCCTTAGGTTGCGTTGGTTGGTAATGTCACGGATCCAAGGGTCTATGTAATCTATTCCATAGTTGATTTTAGTTTTTTCATAGAGTAACCGCCCCAATAGGGCGTTGTAAAAAGAGGGAATGGGCAACCAAATAAAATGGATGTGCTCTTCCCTGATAATCTTAAGGGCCCCTTTGTACAACTGCCAAAAGGCCCTAAGCCCAATATCCCCTATCAACCGCGGTTTGATTATGGGAAAGGCAGCCACACGAGTAACCACGAAATCGGGAGAAAAAGCATTATAAAAATCGGGGTCCGGGATTTCTTCAAAATATTTCTCATCGACTGTCAAGACACGGGGTTGCCACCCAAGCTCCGAGAGGTAGTTGCCGATCAACCTAGGGCGTTGTACCCCCGCCAAATTAGCCGGGTGCCAATGGGGATAAATGATCAACAGAGTTTTATTTTTTTTTGGTTTTGTCATTTCTTGATTACGGCGTTCCAAAGGCCAGAAAGTTTGGTTGCCTCACGTTCCCAAGCCAGTTTCTTGCCGCTATTAAATCGGCCTTCCTTTCCTTTAATTATGGCTTCCCTTTCCTTTAATAAATTTTTCAAGGACTGGCCTATCCCTGAAGAAGATTGTCCACAGAGAACACCTCGATCAGGACATTTACTTATAAAATGAGACTGTGCCTTAGTATCGGTCGCCATAATATACAACCCTGCCTGGGCGTAGGCTATTATTTTATTGGTCAAGCATAATTGTCGGTTTAGGTCGGTTCCCGTTTGTTCCAAGGCCAAGCCAATATCGTAATGACAAAGTAGCCCATGAAGCTCAGACTGGGGCAATGGCGGAAGGGCCTCCACCGAAATAGAAGTATCTTGTATGGCTTCTAGAAAGGGCAAAAACTCGTTACTTTTAAACTTAGGATCCCAATCCCCTATAAGGGTTAACTGGATTGGTTCCGAATTGATGCGGGAAATATCGATTAGAGCTCCAAACAGCGCTTCCAATCCCCGGCAAGGGCCCATCTTTTGACCAAACCATACCAGCTTTAATGGTTCAATGCTACTGGGTTGATGGGTGGTGAGTGAAGTAAATTCCGATTCTGGAAAACTGTTTAAGATGACGTTATGCTCAGGATGACCCCCAATCAAGTCCAATGAATATTTTTCGATCATCGGGCTGGCGCTGGTAATCGCTTTGGCGTGGGGCAATAGTTTCCTTAACAGAAATTCCCGTCTTTTTCTTTCATTGTCGCTATCGGAAGACGCCATTTCCCCGGGATGGTAGTCCTCCACATCAAAAATAAAAGGAACTCCAAATTTTGTGCCTAAACAATAGGCCGGGTACAAGGCTCCCATATTATGGGCCAAAATCAGATCCGGTTGAATTGCCATTTTTTTCGCTTCTTTTAAAAGCTGAATGGATCTACGGGTATTGGCCAAGGCGTTGATAAAAATATTTTGCTTAAAAAAAGGATATAGTATCCTCGCGAATTTTTCAGAGAGACCCCAGAATAACCAATTAAACCATGCAGTGCGGGTAGCGATCAGTTGGATCAATTTAAAAGCATCCTTGTGTTTACGTTGTAACCCATTGTTAATCCTATCACTCGCCACATCGCTCCAGTTTCCCAAGGAAAACACTAGGGTTGTAGCATGAAAACCGCTGTCTAAGGCCAATTTTAATTCCTTGTGAAGACGCGGATTGGCAGCCAGGTTATTGGTTGTTAAAATAAGGATGTGCTTCAAAGATAATTTGATTATTGTATGTTGGTAATGTTCACTACGAAGCCTTTGACATTAAAAGATTTCTTTCTAACCATGAACGAATAAGAATTAAGCCATTACTAATCTTAAGATATCCCCCAAAATTGATTCATAATCATATTTATCCTTTATCACCTTGTTCAGTCCACGATTGGAAAGGTTTTCCAACTCATTGGGATGACTTAAAAAATAATCGATTTTACATATCATGTCATCTATGTCGTTAAAGAATATCACCTCATCTTCGGTAAAAAATTCACTTGTTTCGGTATTGCGTTCGGTTAATAGAGCTGTTCCACAGGCAGGAATCTCAAAGGTGCGTGTTGTATGCAATTCCGGAAAGCGTTTGGACATAAGCCCCAGACTTAGTTTGGTGGAGGAAATAAACCTGGCGTAGTCATGGGAAAACAAACCGTCCCCAAAATATTCCAAATAGGGGTTGCGTTTGTTTTTCTTTACGAAGTCATGCCATCCTTTACCTGCTAAGAGCACCTTAATTTTTTTATTTATTAAGTTTTGTATAACTAGTTCCCTATACGACTCCCACAACCCCACAAAAGACACCGCATCCCGTTTATCCTTAAATTCGGTCACATTACAATGAATTTTACCGTCAAAACCTTGGGTCGTCATAATTAATTTATCAGACTCGATATGTTTTAGATACAATTCCCTTTCCTCGGATTTCGTGGTAATCAAAAAATCGTATAACGAGATACTCCTATTAAACAAGGAAGATTTATTTTCAAAAAAAGCCATATCCGGGGTAAAATGGACCAGCCTTTTTGTTTGCTTCCGAAGTCTTTCAGTGTTTTTCCTGTCCAAAAAAATACCCTTATCTACCCATATCAGGTCATAATTTATCGTACTTAGCTTCTGCTGCACATAACTATTAATATTCCAAACCAAGGGTCCCATTTTATATCGGAACCCCAAGGAACGAAACAACTTTTGAGTTTTAAAAAAAGGGACATGGGTGTCTATAACATCAAAAGTTTGTGCATTTAAAATTTCCCCGAGTTGATCGGCCCGCATCCTGCTGGTAGTACCATCCGTATGTTGCCCGATATATAGTAATTTCATTTCTTTAAAATTGGAGCTCCTTAAGACCAGTTAGGATAATTGATTGTACGGTAATTAATTTGTATATGTTAAATTAGAATGAACCTTCCTTTGCCCTTTCTTTATTATAGCAGTAAAAATAAGATTGCTATACTTTCTCAATTTCTACTAGTAATTTATTGTATACATCCTCGCACCAATAGTGCCGTGGCTTATAATTTTTTGCCGTTTCAAGCCCATAAGGATTAATACGTTCCAAATTCAAAAAATCAAACGGTTTTACTATGGGATATGAACCCGAATTAATATATTTAAAACACCCCAATAATTCTTTGGAAAACCACACGTTTAAATCACAGGCCAGATATTCAAATAATTTGTTTGTTGCGTTGTATTTATAATTTTCATTAAATGCCTTGTGTAAAATTACGCCAATGCTGTACTGATTCAAAATAGTTGGCAACAAATCGTATTCGATTCCTCTTGGAAAAAATCGTATTTTATCATCATGAATGTTGTTTAAGTAATTTTCCACCTCTAGATGAAAATTATATGAATAAATGTCCAAAGTATAATATTCCTGGGATTTTATCCAATCGCAGAATTCGCGAATGTAGGTAGATTCAAAGGCCAAAGACCCCACATAAACCATACTATTTTTCTTTCTTTCATGCCAAGGTTTTAAATGATTTCGCCAAGCTTTTGGAGGATAGTTGGGCATAATGTGCATTTTACCTCTATCGATATTTGGATAGTCCTTTTGAAATAGAGTTAAGCGATCTTCATTGGTTTGGCTTATCCATGTAGCTTTAGCGTATATAAACCGCGTCTCAAAATAATGGGAATATTTTACGAATTTCATGTATTTGTCATACCAAGCTTTGGACGCATATTCATGATAATGTATAAAAACTCCACAACTTCTTTTAAAAAATTGCTTATAAATGGTAGCTGGAAGCGAAGATATCGTTTCAAAATAAATAATAGTTTGTATATCCAAAGAAATTAACTTTGCCAAACTCCCAAAAATTAGCTTTATATACCTGTACATCTTAACGAGGCTGTTGTCCTCCTTTTTAACCAGCTCAAATCGATATATACGGATCGCATTATTGCTGTATGGTTCCCGGTTTTTGTCATTAACACAGGTAAAAACTGATATATCCAACTCATTTGTTGCATTTGGAGACGAAAGATAATTCAGTAAGTTTAAAACAGGCGGATAATATTCAATGGGATAAAAATGAAGTATAGCAATTTTTCGATTTTTCATCTTAATACGTGGTTAATTATGGTTGAATTTCCAGTATGGGGTAAGGTGCAGTTTCCTTCGACGATATGCGAAAAATTGAAGTGGGCTAAAACCCTTCCCTTACCAGTGAGATCCATATGAGGCATACCGCGGATTTACAATGCTTGTAATTTATTCATATTTGAAATATCTGTCCTTCAATTTCAAAATAGGAGTCTCAATGTACTTATAAGATAAGTTTGCAACAAAAATAGATAAGAACGAATAAAGTGGTAGTTTAATTAACCATGAATGCCAACGTAATTTTTCAAATTTTCCAAATGCGGAGAAGTCAATTTTTATCCAAAATGGGTCAAAAATATATATTGTAAAATAATGAGCAATTGGTAAATGAAAAATGTAAATACCGTAAGATACAAGTCCTATTTTAATTACCATTTTGTTTCTTAGGAATCTATCGAATAAACTTATTGAAAAATTAAAGTATGCCGCCTTTAATACCAAATACAATGATGAAAGGCCTAATATTACTACTTTAAATCTAAAATCAGTAACTAAAGCATGCAAAAGAATCAAAAAGAAACAGTATTCAATAATCTTGCTTTGAAAGAATTTCCTAGGAAGTAAATAGTTAGTTGCTAATACCGCACCAAAAGCACCAAGTGCTAAAGAAGCCATTCTTGTAAAAATCGCAACATAATTGAATTTGGTTAATGTTGGAATTAATTCGAAAATCATTTGGGAATAGCCAATTAAAATAACTAGAAGTATAATAAATATCAACGTTTTAGGTTTTCTTTTCAATGTAAGAACAACAATTGGCCAAAAAATATAGAACTGTTCTTCTACTCCAAGTGACCAGAAATGATTAATTGGAGTAATTGGAATGTCATAAATAACCCAGGCATAATTATAAGTGTATGTCAATAACCATATTAGTTTTTCTCGTACGATTGGCAAATTAATTAACCAGAGAAATAAGATAGTTAAATAATAAATTGGAAAAATTCGAAGCGTTCTTCTGCCAATAAAGTTAATATAGTTCCTTCTAAAACTTTTTTCATTGGGTTTTATTAAAATAGAAGTAATAAGAAATCCACTAATAACAAAAAATAAGTCGACACCGTAATAACCAGAAGAAAAATGCTTTCCAATAGTAAATGCAAAATGTTCAATTAAAACTAAAATGATAGCAATAAACCTTAATCCATCAATTCTTTCAAAATATTTCATCAGACTATATTTGTTTTTTGACTTATTATCTGATTTAGGCCTTTAGTATCCATTCCAATATATGAGTTTTAATAATTATTCTTTATCAATTTGGTTTCAATTTAAATAATCGAAAATCTGCTTGGTTAAATCAACAGTATTGACGTTACCAAACTCTTTTAGCAAAATAACTTTATTTTTTGCAACATCATCATCCGCCATCTTTTCCAAAGCCAAGCCATTTTCAATTATTAAAGCCTCCTGGATCGAGTAAACGATCAGCCCTTTCCTTTTTAAAGAATCGTAAAGTGGGCTATCATTGTTCAGGTAGACACGAATCCCCAACCATAAACAAACCAAAATATTCCCAAGGGCTTGCTGCCTTAAATGATTGAATATAGCCACGGAACAACTTGCAACCATTTTATTGTAATCAATTATGGGTAAGAAGCTCAAAATTGCAATAAACCTATCGTTAAAAATATGGTAACCTATTTCACTGATTTCCTTTCCATATTCAGTATCTCCGTAGTTTAAGGGAACAATTAACTTCCTATTCCCTAAATTAAATTTTTGTAGTTCTTTAAAAACATCGAGGTGATTTGACGCATAGGAACTGGAATTTCCTACTAAAATGTTGTTGCCTCTGCAAGAGCTATTAAGTTGCTCACCCAAAAAATTCTCCAAAGTTCCATAGTGAAATGGTATATATTGGATATTTAATTTCAATTTTCGGTTGATTAAAATTAGGTCCTCCTTTATTACAGGGCAACAGTAATCAATCCGCTTAAGCAGCCTTCCCTTCCTGCTGAGTGGAAATTTCAGTAATCGTAGTGGCAAGGTGTATTCCCAGAAAAATTCAGAAAATTTGTGATTCTTTTTAAGAAGCAACTTTGTTTGGGGAAGATAGGATTTCGGGATAATTAGCTTGTGGATGTCCTGCCCCCAACACATCCAGATTATTTTGGTGTTTGGAGGGGCATTTTCAATAAATTCTAACTTTAAATCACATAAGTAATGAATAAATAATGTACTATAGTTAGGAAGTGAAGCCAACAACTCTTTATATTTAATCGAATTTTTTTTAATTATTCGGATATGATGTCCTGGCTTTATGGAATAAACTAATTCATTGATCCCTTCTTCCTGAATCAATACAAAAGATTGATTTGGTACTTTGGAAGCTAGAAACTGACTGACGATCGTATTTGTAAATTTTTCATCGTGAAAGATATGTAAGTGATTAGATTCATTCATTGCCAAGCCATTTTATTGACACATCTTTGCCCGTTAAAGCACTCGACAAAATTTCGTCTATTGCACTTATATACTCTTTCTTATTTAATCGATTTAAAAAATTATGTGCTTTCGTTTTAAAATTGGCACTTACTTTATCATAATTATCATAACAATATTCAATCATTTCACTAAGCGATTTATAATTTCGGGATTCAAATAAAATTCCCAAATCAAATCTTTTGGACAACTCCCCTAACCCTCCTGAATCTGAAACTACGCAAAGAAGTTGGGCCTCTGCCGTTTCACAGAATATTCGTCCAAACGGCTCCTGTAAGCTCGGTATTACCATCAGGTTTTTATCCATTATTTCTCGGTTGATATCCCTTTGAAAACCTCTAAAAACAAAAACCTTGTCAAGCTTATGGTGGGAAATTTTAAGTCTTATTTCCGCTTCAATTTCTTTATTCGGTGCATTGCCCACAAAATACACTTCAATCTGGATATCCGGTCTCCTTATTCGTAAGTCGTTAACAGCTTCAATAAGTAAAAAATGACCTTTTGATTCCGAAATCCTTCCCAAAAGCACCAATTTAAATGGTTCTTTATCCTTCCTTAGCACCGGGCTCAAATTCTTCCATTCATACCCATAATAAAGCACGCTTTTTTTAGAATTTGGTACTTCCAACTTACTGGCAATAAATTCCGAATTACAGATAAACGAATTTACCGGATTGAATAAATATTTATTGAACTTATTAACTAGTAAGGCATCTTCGAGCGTAGAAACCTCAGAAACCATGGGTGTTTTATTCAATAAACCCATGTAGGAGAACACTTTTTGTATTCCCGCTTGATTTATAAAAATAAGATCTGGTTTAGTTCTTCGAATTAATCCAAATATTTTTAGATAAGAAGTTAGTTTTCTTAAAGGATGAGTAATATCCAATATTTCAATCGTTTCAAATCCATGGGTGTGCAATACCTCTATAAATGGGCTTTTCGGGGGTAAAACAATAGAAAATGAGAATTTTTCCGAATTTATATTCCTCAATATATCCAAAAGTACCATTTCGGAACCCCATAGATTACCAGAAGGTTCTATTACCAAAATTTTCTTCATTCTTTCCTTACTCTCAGTTAATTCTAGAAAATGTCAGTACAATTTCATATTGGTTTAGCACTTCATATTGAACGAAATAGCTCCAATATTTTTTGACTTCTTCTTTTAATAAATTTTGAAGGTATGCCAGCGTATATCCCCCACTTCTTTGTGCTGAATCTAACTAAGGACATTGCACCTATCGCACTTCCTTCCGCGATAACAACATTTGGTAAAATTACGGTATTGGCACCTACTTGGGCAAAGCGTTCAATGAGAACTTTTCCTCCGTTAACATTCGTCAATTCGCTCGGTACCATGGGGCTTATCATATATTCACCAGAGAAATCATCCGTAGCACTAAACACGGTACATCTTGGAGAGAGCCCAGTAAAATCTTTCATTTCAATTTCATACTTCCCATAAAGTGCACTGTACGCCGAAATATGAATATAGTTGCCCAAGGTAATATTACCCGAAAGAATGCAAAAATCATCAATTCTTACATTAGATCCTATAGATATTTGCTGCGAGTCGTAAAAAGAAGCTTTTTTAGAAATTTTTACATTGCTACCAATAGATCTAAACCCAATTGCAGTTAATTCAGTATCAGAATAATAAGCCATAATTAATACTTTAATGTTCTAATAATTATCCGACAGACCATTTCTATTTCCGAATCGGTTATGTCAAAATATAGCGGCAAACACAACACCCTACTGGAAATATCATCGCTAATTGGAGTGAGATTTCCTTTTACGTAGTCCAATTTTGAAAGGGAAGGATAAAAATATCTACGAGAAGAAATCTCATTTTTCGTCAATTCGTTTAATATTTTCAATGTTTGGGATTCAGAGTCCAAGATAATAGGATAATAAGCATAATTATAGGAGGTGTTGGAGGGAATTAGGGGCCTGCCGATTCCTTTATCGATTAACCAACTATCGTATAACATGCAATCCTGTTTTCTTTTGTTAATTATTTCATCAATAAATGGAAGATTAGCCAATCCCATAGCTGCATGAAATTCAGAATTCTTTCCGTTAATGCCCACTCCATTGTACTTGTCATACCCATCGTGTCCAAAATTACGTAGGTATGCCAATCTTTTTAAAAGATCCGGATTATTGGTAATAACAGCTCCGCCTTCGATCGTATGGAATAACTTGGTGGCATGGGTACTTAATGTGGAAATGTCTCCATAGGAAAGTAAGGATTTCCCCTTATAGATAGTTCCGTAGGCGTGCGCTCCGTCATAAACTACTTTTAAATTATGTTTTGAGGCAACTATCCTTATTTCTTCTATATGGCACGGAATACCGTAAACATGTGTTGCCAGTATGGCGGAAGTCTTATCGGTAATCAAGGATTCAATTTTTGTAGGATCAATTGTCAATCTTTTCTTGTCTATATCGGCAAAAACCGGAGTACAGGATTCCCATACAATTGAACTTGTCGTGGCAACATAAGAAAAGGGGGTAGTAATTATTTCGCCCTTTAAATTCAACGCTTTTATCGCCATTTGAAGGGCAATGGTACCGTTTGAAGTAAAGAGCAAGTGATCGAGCTGTAATGACCTTTTTAGTTTGAGTTCTAACTCATTTACCAAAGGACCATTATTTGTAAGCCAATTTCTTTTCCAAATTTGATCCACAAGTAAATCGAAAGCCTTTTTTGGTGGGAGAAATGGTTTTGTGACTAATATCATACTTTTATGACAAGTTAGATTCAAATCAATTCTATAAAAATCATCTAAGATTACCGAAATTGAAAACAAAAATTAAGATATTCAACGAAAATAGTGAACAAAGGTAGTAATCTTAAAGTGGCAATTGGGATATCCCTTTACCTAGAATTTCTTCTATTTTGTTTGCATGCTCAGAATAGCTATTCTTTAGGGCATAATCTTTCCTTCTGCTAAATGCTTCTTCAGTGTTGATTAAAGTCCAATTCTGAAGCTGTTCCTTAAAAAAATTCGGGAAATTAGAATTATCGAAGGTATCGAGCATAGGAAATAACTTTAAATTGTCGTACATACTGATTCTCGTCGAGATAATAGGTTTTCCCAAGGCCAAATATTCCAAAACCTTATGGGCGTTAGAGCATCTATTTTTGTCGAACCTATAGTCATAACAGATCAAGAATGCATCCATATCCAAAAGATCTAAAGCCAAAATATTAGAAGCAACCATACCATGAAGGATACAATTATCAGCCTTTTTTAAGAACTCGATAAACTCCATAGATTCTTTTGATGTATCGCTTCCTAAATTATTGGCTCTAGGTTCAAATGCTCCAAAAAAATGAAACTCGTAATCGCAATGTTGATTTAAAATAGTTTGTAGAACAGGCTTGTCCAAGATTGGGCCAATGAGAAGGTTGCCGACGTATGCGATCTTCTTTACCTCTTTTTTGGAATTATAGTTGTCTTCTTGCTGTGCAATTGCTACAAAATCCGGACTCAACCCATGATTAAAGAGTATCTTATTTTTTACGTGGGGAAAGGATTCCAAAATAACCGGGGATATGGAAATGAGGCGATCAAATCCTTTATATTCTCTTACAAATCTTTTGATTACCTTGTCTACCGGGAAAAAAATTGTTTTTTTGGCCTTAAAGTTGGATAAATTAGTAAATACCCCGTTTCTATCAAAGGAGAGCAGTAGATCCAAGGCGCGATGTTGATATGCCCAACTGAGGACTTTCTTGCCAACAATTAAATTATATCCCCACCTCCAACGAAAGCGCAGTTTATTGAGCAAATTGGAAATTGGGAAATTTACAATTTGAATATTCTTGTGGTCTGGACAAATCTCAATGTTCTTAGACAACTTACCGATATGCAGGGTCAAAAAATATACCAGATACCCTTTATTTGCGAAGGCAATAGCGTAGTGGTGCTTGGAAATTTTGGAGATGCCCCAAGGTTCGGGAGAAATAATCAATACATTCTTATCGACCCCATTCATTTTTTAAACGCTTTTCTAATCGGTTTGGTAGTGTCCAGCAAAAATTTATAATACTTTTTATAATGTGCATGAGTCCCATAAAATTCGTGGGGTATGGGTGGTGTATTCATGATGGCTTCGAACTCATTTTGTGAGAGTACCAACTTTTTCAACACGTATTCGGTATCATTGGCCAACTCCTCCTTGTCATAAATAGGTTTTTCCAATTCTTTTAATGCTGCCTCCCGAGTCATTTGACCAGAGCAGACCAAGGTGCTTAGATGTGCTTTTCGTTTATCGACCCCGAATTTGGCGGGTAAGATATAATTTTGATAGAACTTGGTCCAAAGGGATTCGCAATGCTTGCCCCCATAATTACGCCACCCCAATTTGTTTTCCAAAATAGGCAGTACATCCTTTTTGTTATAGTCCACATAATCCAGAATGGAAAAGGGTTTCAATTTTTGGAACCCGGTATATCGAATATATTTATAGAAAGGCACATGGGGATATGTTTTTAGCTTATAGGAACCAAACTTTTTGTGAATAGAACTAAGATTAGTAAAATCTAGTTTAGGGTAGATCCATGAACTAGGCAGGATATATTCGGTAACTATATTGGTGCCACTTATAATATAGTCTATATTAAATTTACTGGCCAACTGAAACATGGTCGCCTGTATCGCGTGATCCGAGACCACTTCTATATCGATAACGGAAGCCTTGAGATATGAAAGTTGCAGGTCCCTAAATTCTTCCCAGTTGACCACAATGGTATGTAGATCGAACCCCAGGGTTTCAATGATGTTATTTACATTATGGACCGCCAATTCGGAATTCCAGCCGTTGTCTAGATGTACGGCCAAAGGCCTAAGCCCATATTGTTTAACCAACCATGCCACGTAGGAACTGTCCACACCACCGCTCAAACCAATTAAACAATCGTATCTTTTCCCATTGCCATTTGCTTTAATTTGGTCAAGGGTCTCATTCAGGGCCTTAGTTCGTTCGGGTTCCTTTAACAATTGGGTTTCCGCCTCTTTTTTATATTCAAAATAGTGATTGGAGACCCCGTCCTCGTCAAAGTAAATATTTACATCCGTAGTGTCCATAACGGTCTTAGAACACATTTGATACGGTCTGTCCGAAAATAACTTTGGATGATACTTACTTGTTTTTATAATCATATTTTGGTGAAAAATTCATTGATCAATCTGTCTTGTTTTGGGTAATTTATCATCACTCCTCGTTGTTCGGAAGCGTAGACAAACATGCTTCCGGCTGCAACCGCCGAGGCATGCCCTTCCTTTACTGCTTTTCTGAAATCTGCAATCTCCCCTGCTCCACCACAAGCTATAACGGGAATCCCCACAGCATTGGCAACCTGATTTATTAGTTCGATGTCATAGCCTTTGTATGTGCCATCGCGGTCAATGGCTGTCAACACAATCTCCCCGGCTCCTGCTGCCTCCACTTGTCTTGCAAAATTTACAGGGGACAGACTCGTTTTTTTACTTCCGTTATTTCTGTATACCTTATAACCTCCCAACCAATCTTTTTTTACATCGATGGATACCACTACACTCTGACTCCCAAACTGTTTGGAAATTTCTGAAATCAGTGCCATGCGATCCAAGGCACATGAGTTTAGGATTACCTTTTCCGCACCGTTGTACAAAAGGTCCTTAACTTCCTCCAAATTTGTAATTCCTCCACCATAGGACAACGGCATAAAGGCCTCCCCTGCAATATCTTTGATCTGCGTTAAATTTGGGCCTCTTTTTTCTTTAGTGGCCGATATGTCCATAATGGCAATCTCATCTACCTCCTTTTCATTAAATATTTTTACGGCATTAATAGGGTCCCCGATATAGTTATGATTCTTAAATTTTATGGACTTTACCAAACCACCATTTTGAATCAATAATACAGGTATTACCCGAATTCTCCTCATTTATAATATTTTATGAAATTTTGTAATAGCTGCATTCCGAATTTGTGGCTTTTTTCGGGGTGAAACTGCATCCCCAATATATTATCCTTTATCAGTCCTGCGGTAAATTTATAACCATGTTTTGAGGTCACGGCCACATCTTCCAGTCTGTCACAGACCAGATGGTAACTATGTACAAAGTAAAAACGCGACTCCAATGGCATATCCTTAAACAAAGGAACTTCTTTGTTAAACCTTACCTCGGACCATCCCATATGGGGGATCTTTAATTTTTGACCTAATTTCGATTTATCAAATTTAACCGTATCGGCATCTATCCAGCCCAAACCTTTTTGGGATCCTTCCTCGCTGCCCCGAGTCAATAATTGGGCACCTAAACAAATACCCAAAATTGGAATCTTCTCCTCCAACACCTTTTTATTGAGTACTTCAATGAGGCCCGATTCCTGCAATTGAATCATCCCGTAATCAAAATGGCCCACCCCTGGCAAAATCAATTTGGTGGCCTTTTCAATATCCCTAGGATTGCCTGAAATCAACGCCTCCCCAACTCCAGCCTTTTTCAACATTTTTTGGATGGAAATGAGATTGCCAGCCTTATAATCAACTATGACCACCATTTCTAAACGTTCAAATTTATTTTTCTGTAATTTTCAAACTGGGTGTGTTCCACATATCCATTATATTCATGGGTGCTTTTATGAAAAACACATTTTTCCTTTTCCAACTCTTTAATCAGTTGTGCTGGATTGCCAGCAAGGACGCAATAACCATTCGGAAAACTTTTGGTGACGACCGATCCAGCACCAACTACAGTATAATCGCCCAAAACAACTCCTGGCATTATTAAAGCTCCCATCCCTATCCAACAGTATTTTCCGATATGGACCTCTTTATGATCGTGTTTTCGGTTGTCCTCCAAAACATGATTGGCGCTAATAATACCCACGTTGGCCGCAATTTGTGTGTAATCCCCTATATAGATTTTCCCTTTGGCCTGAATGTAATTTCCCGGACTAAAGCCTGGTGATGTTTCAATTCCGCAATATACATTTTGGGGATCCGTAACCACACTGTTTTTATGTACGGGCCAATAAGCTTCCCGACAATGCCCTTTCACCTTTTGGTTGTACCACATATTAAAGGAAATGGGGGTTTGCGTATCTGCCGTTTCATTAAAAAAACCATACTTTGCAAATAAGGGCAGTACCCTTCTTAAAAGGGCGTTAGGAATGATCAAATATAGATAGCGTTCCAATCTTCCAACCTCCATTGATACTTTACTTTAATTGAAGTTATTTGTTTATCTAACTCTCTTTTATAGTTAACTTCGGAAACTTGAATTAATTTCGGTACATTATAAGAATATACAACATCTGGATGGTCTAGTGTTTTACCGTAAAAGGATGAGGCTTTAATTTTTCGACGGCCAGGGGATGGTAAACCCCAGTTAAAGGGGTGACTTCTTTGTTACGGATCTCGTGGACCAAGCTAATTGCTTTTTTGGTATCATTTATTCGGAAACCACCACCAGTAAGCACATCCAAATAGCTCTTGGTATGTAGTTCGGTAAAGCCTCCAGAAAACTCAAATTCTTCTTCTTCTATTGTCAGCGATCGATAGGTACGAATCCCCGTTTCCTTTATTCTTTGTGGGATTAGATCATAATTGATCCCTAAAAACCAACGTACCCGTGCTTTTTCGAGTTCTAAATATCCCGCGGCCCTGTCATGGGTATGGAGATGCACTTTGTTCTCCTTTACCTCCCCAAAAATCCACATGAGCATGTCATAAAAATGCACACCAATATTGGTCGCGATCCCACCAGATTTAGAAAGGTCGCCCTTCCAAGAAGTGAAATACCAATTCCCCCTGGAAGTCAGATAGGTAAGGTCTACATCAAAAACTTTTCCTTTGGGTGCGGCATCCACTTTATTCTTTAGGGCGATGACGCTAGGGTGCAATCGCAATTGCAGAATGTTGTAAATGTTTCTTCCCGTTTCCCGTTCCAATTCCTCCAATACCTCAATATTCCACGGGTTCAACACCACCGGTTTTTCACATATCACATCGGCACCACTCCGCAATCCAAAGCGGATATGGGAATCATGTAAATAATTAGGGGAACAAACGGATACATAATCTACCTTCTCCCCGTTCCGTTTTACCTTATCAATATGCCGATCAAACCGTTCGAACTCCGTAAAAAAATCGGCATTGGGAAAATAACTGTCTATGATGCCCACGGAATCAAAGGGATCCATTGCCGCGATGAGATTGTTACCTGTATCTTTGATGGCCTTCATATGACGAGGGGCAATATATCCGGCAGCACCGATCAACGCAAAGTTCTTCATTTATTTAATTCTTTTTACTCTGTTTTTTTCCAATCTGTACTCCTGCCCACTTTCCATACAAACCCCTAAACCTTTTTTATCAAAATGTAACCTATGCCCGTATTCACTGACCCAGCCTATTTGTTTGGCGGGATTGCCGACTACTAAGGCAAAATCCGGAACTTCCTTGGTAACCACGGCCCCGGCCCCAATAAAGGCATAGGAACCAATAACATTACCACATACTATTGTAGCGTTCGCCCCGATACTTGCACCTTTCTTTACTAAGGTTCTCTGATATTCTGATCGACGATTGACCGCACTTCTAGGATTCATCACATTGGTAAAGACCATAGACGGCCCTAAAAATACATCATCCTCACAGACTACCCCTGTATAAATTGAAACATTGTTCTGCACTTTAACGTTATTCCCCAAAATGACCTCTGGAGAAATCACAACATTTTGACCTATATTACAATCTTTTCCCAACTTGGAAGCGGACATGATATGGGAAAAATGCCATATTTTAGTGCCTTTCCCAATATTCACATTCTCATCAATAATAGAGGAAGGGTGGGCATAGTAGTTCATATGGTATAAAAATTAATTATTCTGAAACTTAAAGCTTCCTCTTTACTTAACTATTTAAATTTTCTGCATCTTCAAACAGATTAGATAAGTCTTAATAGCCACAAGATATTCTTTCATTAAATACTATTTATGAAGCACTTTCACGACAAATTCTTATGGCATATAAATTTAGTGTCTTATAACTTAGTAAAGAACATCATGATTCCATTAAAAAAACCTATTTCTTATAACCTCAACTAAGTTCATGTCTGACATTCCTTGCATTTCCATACCTTTTTTCCAGCCATGTCGTTTGAATGCGGAAAGTACAACTGAAGCTATTCTTTGATTGTAAAGTTTTAAAACAACTTCTTTTTCTTTTCCCAGAAGAGGACAATTCTCACTCTTTATATGTCTTTTAGCTGATTGAAATGTTTTTAATGCGTTTGCGGGATTATTGGAACGGATTGCGGCTTCTTGGCCATCCGTGACCCTAGACCAGACTAACCCTCCCGGCATTAAAACGACCTTATATTTTTTTGATAAACGATGCCAAAGTTCGGAATCCCCATAATGCCTTACGGACGAAAATCCCCCTTCCTGTAAAAATACGTCCCTTACAATGATACTAGACAATGGGGCCTTATGAAAAACCGATATCTTATGAATGTAATGTCTCCTGTAAGTTTCTAAAGGTGATAATTGAAAAGGAAATATTCTTTTATCATCTTGATCTAGGGAACAAAGCCCATATCCAGCCATAGGAAACTGTTCCATATAAAATACTAATTGTTCAAGGCCAAAAGGATATATTAAATCATCCGAATCCACATATTTAAGGTATTTGCCCTTTGCATAACTCGCCGCCTGGTTACGGTTGGGGTAGTCTCCTAAATTTTCATTATTTATATAAACCTTAATTCTTGTATCTTTTTGGGCATAAGACATGGCTATTGAACACGAATTGTCATTGCTTTGGTCGTCCACAATAATCAATTCCCAATTTCTGTAGGTAGAAGCTAAAACACTCTCAATGGCTTTAGCAATATATTTTTCACGGTTATAGACGGTCATTAAGACCGAAACCAAAGGAGTAGACATGATTTATTGCAATTAAAAATTAAGTTTTTGTCTAAGCCGGGTTTTGATATTATGTTTTCTATTGATTTGCTTTAAATGACCTAACATTGCAAATCTAAGATTAAACAAACTTCTTTTGAACTTGCCAAATAGAATTCTGTTATAGTACAATTTTTGGTAATACAATAATATATCCGATCCATTTAATTTCTTTAGATCCCTAATGCCTCCAGCCCAGTGTATTAATTTAGGGTATCCTTCTCTATTTTTTATTATATCAAAATCCAATTCCTTAACCAAAGGCGAATTGCCCCAAATCATAAAATTAGCTTTTCCTATAGATATTTTCATAGAGTTCTCTTGAGTAGGCAGGTAATAGTTTAGAATCCCCTGGTCTGCGCAGGAAAACACTTCACTATTTTTAACAATGGGAGGTTCTTTCCAGTCAATAAATTTTTCAAAATCCGAGCGACTGTATTTACCCGTATTACATACGATTTGCCCTGTATTAAAAACATACCCTTTGTACTCAAAAGTGCGGTCGATTTTATCTTGAATATTCACAATATTATAATATGTCCTCTTAAACCAATCTGTATTGCAATCTTTTACCTCCTGCTTTGAAACAACAAAATCCTCTTCATACTTATCCAGATAATCTAAAACCTTTCCTAGAAATACAATATCCGAGTCTAATATTAAACAACGTATTTTTTCCTCAATAAAATAGGGCTCTAGTTTTGATATTCCCCATCCAAAATTTTTAATCGGAAAATTGGCTATTGAAACATTAAAATTCTTTTCTATTTTTTTAGTATTGAACTCCCCTGTTAAAACATCCTTAATGAGGTAAATTGGTATTTCGGGATACCAATTGCGAATTGATGCCACACAAATTTTAGTTTGCCAAAAGTCCCCTTTATAGCAAGCAATATATATTCTCTCAATTTTATTTTTTGTCATCAGGCCAATCCCTTACAATCCAAAATTTTAGTTTTTATTACTTTTTATTTTTTTACATACATGTTTCCTGTAACCTCAAAAAACATAAGGTTGTTTTTGTTTAAGAAATCCTATGCGGTTTTTTGTATTCCAATCGGTACATTTAAGGACAATTCTTTTTCCAATTTTTCCATTGTATCGTTTTCAATCGCTTCCAAAACCTCTCTCGTAGCTTTTCTATGTTGATATATGATTTTAAAATTATGAAATATCCATTTGGGAGCACAGCCCCATTTAAAGTTTCGATAGACCACTAAAAGATAATCTTTTAGTGTATAGGTGTCTACCCTTTCATATCCAAAACATTTATAGGTAAACAGTTTAGATATCAAGGTTCTTCGATACGTATATTCGGGGTATTGAAAATGATAGTGGGCTACACGAGCAGCGGAATCAAATACCAATTTATGTCCCTGTTCCAAGGCCTGTTTGGCCCAAAACATATCTTCCCCGTAGACCAAGGGCTGAAAAGGGATATTTTCCAGTACTTTTCTTCTGTACATGGCATTAACGTCATCCCAACCACAAACAGCATGTTGCTCTTTGGGAGAAAGCGCTTCAAATTTCATTCTATCCCTAAATTGAACATGTTTGATGGTGGATGAGGATTGTGGCCTAAACCATTCATGGGGATTTTTTTCCGGATCGTGAGGTACTATTTGTTGTCCACAAACCCCAGCAACTTCAGGGTCCTTATAATGTGCCAGCATGGTTTCCAACCAAGTGTCGTTTATCGCTATGGCGTCTTGTACCGTCATCACCACAAATTCGCCTTTGGCATGTTTTACTCCAAGATTACGGGTTGCTCCATGATTAAAGCTTTTTGGATCAATTGGAATAATTTTTACATCATAATTTTCCAATATCTCCAATGTACCATCCGAACTGCCGCTGTCAATAATTATAACCTCGGTTTGATTATAAATATTTTGACCCTTAATGGCGTTCAAACAATTAGCAATGGTGGCACTGCCATTCTTCACAGGAATTACAACGGAAATTAGGGGCTTAGTCTTCAATACGCGATAGGATATCATTAACGATTTGTTCCCAAGTCTTGTTTTTCAAAAATGAGGCTATTACCTCGTCCTTAGGGGCCAAATATGCATCATCATTGATGTATTCCTGAAATTTATCATAGGAATCGGCACAATAAATTAAACTTTCATAATCTTGTAAAAGGTGCGGATGAAAATTATTGGTCACCACCTTTTTCCCCATTTTGAGATAATCAAAAATCTTCATACTACTAACATCTATATGGGCCTCCTTTTCATACAAGGCAATGGCTACATCTGCTTTTCCAATAACGGAATCGGCCTTTTTACGTGGTAAATAACCATATAAAACAACGTTTTCAAATTCCATTAATTCCTCGGACAAATTGCACAAATAATCACGACCAACGATGTGAAAGGTCCATTCTGGATGTTCCGAAATCAATCTAAACAGCCATTCCTTTTTTATCCACTTGGATAAGGTACCACAATATACAATTTCCTTGTTAGGAGTTGTTGAGGCAATTTTAGAATTGTTCACCTTATCGGTAATTACACCATTCATTGCCAAAAAGCCACGAACGTTTGGAAATTGGGAAAACCATTTCAGCATAGTTCTTGAGGCCGACAGTACGAAATTTGCCCTGGAACCAATTTCCACCAACAAACGCTCCCTATCCTTTTGATCATCCTTGGGAGTATTTGGATCATTTAAAATGTTGTGATCACTATCAAACAACAATTTACCTTTGGTTTGTAAATATTTCCAGTCGCGGTAGCCCTTTGGCCAATAACACCAATTGATTACCTTTTCCCTTTCATTTTGCACCTTAAAATGCTTCCAATATATCATTTTCAAGATCCAGCTATTAATGGATCGGAAAAATTTAAGCAATCCTCTTTCAGGAAGTATTGGAGCGTAAAATAGGTCGAAAACCTTTTCGGAATTTGTATTTTTTCGAAACAATTGTGTAAAAACCATAGATCTTGTGGTTCTATGAACACAAACTAATTTATCAACGGTCGGAGACTGGGATAGGGCATAGAGGTAGGCCATGTTTCTCCTGTTTATATCCTCCGCAATTATTTGGGAAAATGGTTGATCCGCACCGTAATAAAATACCTTCACCTACTAATATGTTAATTAAAAGAACCTAACTTGGGATTATTTAAAACTTTTAAATAGACGTATACTATTAAGATGCTCGGGTAGATTTGTTGGTTGCCTTTTTTACATTCCATTCCAAAATTGGGTGAATAACCCCTTGAGGCTTGCCCGAAAGCGAGATGCCTAGCTGATTTTGTTGTAAATCTACAATTTCAAATGTTATGCTTTCGTCGACATAGTATGACTTAACCTTAGGTATATCAATATGTACACTAATTCGATAATTACCTAAATTTAGAAGATTAGCTGGAATTTGGCATTGGCTTAAATATCTTCCAGCAATTCTTTTCCTATCAAGGTTATAGCTTTCAAAATCACTGGTAGAAAAAATTAGTACCCCATCTTCTGTGAAAAAATTTATAATCACCCTCAGATTAACAAGGGTATCAAACAAGGTATAATCTATTATTATCTTAAGATTATCCTTGGTTGTATACGAATTGGTATCGCCATCGCTTTTAATCTTTATGGAGTTTAACTGTAGCTCATCCTTGATATTATCCGTGTATATAAGCTCATTATTAGCCTTATTACCATTGCTTAGGTAATTGGATATTGCCTGATCAACATCCCCATTATAGGTGATTATGCCATTGCTTAGTACAATTCCTGTATTACATAGCTTTCTTACCGATTCCATATTATGACTCACAAACAACACCGTCCTTCCCCCTTCGGTAGAAACTTCCTGCATCTTTCCAATTGCCTTTTTTTGGAATTCGGCATCCCCTACGGCCAAGACCTCGTCTACCACCAGGATATCGGGTTCCAGGTGGGCGGCTACGGCAAAGGCCAACCGTACATACATCCCCGAGGAATAGCGTTTTACGGGGGTGTCTATATAGCGTTCACAGCCCGCAAAGTCTACGATCTCGTCAAACTTGGCACGGATCTCCGGTTTGGACATCCCCATGATGGCGCCGTTTAAAAACACGTTTTCCCTCCCGGTAAGCTCGGGGTGGAATCCTGTACCTACCTCTAATAAAGAGGCGATACGGCCCCTGGCCTTGATGCTCCCTGTCGTCGGTGCGGTTACCCGGCTCAGGAGTTTTAAGAGGGTAGACTTGCCCGCTCCGTTTTTTCCGATGATACCCAGGACTTCCCCGGGCATTACCTCAAAATTGATGTCCCGTAAGGCCCAGACATAATCGGATTCGCCTTTTGTGGAACGGTCGTTGGCCTCCCCGATCTTTAGATAAGGGTCTTCCTTGCCCCGGATGTTGTGCCACCAACGGTTGACATCATGGGAGAAAGTGCCTGTACCGGTAAGGCCCAAACGGTATTGTTTACTGACGTTTTCTATTTTTATTATTGGCTTCATTTATCCGTGATACGGTTTTTCGTGCTTGGGGTCGTTTCACTCACCTTTTGTTATTCCCCCCCCTTTGTCATTCCGAACGCAGGAGGAATCTGCCAGAATACCCCTTTCAACCCCTGAATCTCGATCGGAACTGGAATGTGACATTCCGCTAGATTCCCAGCCCGAAAGATTCGTTCTGGCGGGCTCGCTTCCCTCTGAACGACAAAGGAATGGGTTTTGGTGTTTCTTTAAACTTCTAAACCTTCCTCAAAAACATCCCCCTGCCCCCCGCCCATACTGTTCGGGCAGGCCTTCAAAGGGGTATTAATACTAACAATAAAAGAAAAGTCTTTTGTCCCTGCCCTAAAATCGTTCAGGCGGGCTTTCGTCTTTGCTCCTATTGTCTCTTGCGTTTTGTCTTGTTTCTTGGCTCTTGGTTCTTGGCTCTTTTCAAAATTAAACTCTTAACCACTCATCAAAACATCCCCCCTGCCCCCCGCCCATACTGTTCGGGCAGGCCTTCAAAGGGGGAATCCGTTCTGAAATCCAAAAAACAAGTCTATTTTCTATGCTCTATATTCTTTTGTCTTGTTTCTATGCTCTATATTCTTTTGTCTCTGTACTATTCTCTATGTTCTATTCTCTTTTTAAACCGTATCCATAAACGTCTTCTCCACCTTGTTAAACGTAATAACGCCAATAAACAACAACACCGCCATAACCCCAAAGCTATAGGCCAAACCGCTCCAACTAAAATTGCCTACCCCCAAAAAAGCGTAGCGAAACGTCTCTATAATGGAACTCATTGGGTTTAACATGATCACGGTCTTTAATTTTCCCTCTATGGAGCTGGCCGGATAAATAATGGGCGTGGCATACATACCCAATTGCACCGCAAAGGCAATCAGGAACTTAAAATCCCTGTATTTGGTGGTCAAGGCGGTAATTAAAAGCCCCAAACCGAGACCTAGGCCCGCGGTTATTAAAATAAGAATTGGTACTAAAAACAAGGTGGCATTGGGTTGCAACGGTGCATCCGAAAACCGCAAAAAATAAAAATACACCAGCAAAAACAGGGCGAATTGCACCCCGAATGTCAAGAGTTTGGAAATGACGATGCTCAAAGGGGTAATAATCCGTGGAAAATAGACCTTTCCAAAAACATTGGCGTTCTGAATAAAGGTTTCCGAAGTTGTTTTTAAAGCTTCCGCAAAATAATTCCAGCTAACAATTCCCGCCAAATAGAAGACCGCCTGAGGCATCCCGTCCGTACTCATCTTGGCGATGCCCCCAAAGACGACCATAAACATGATGGTGGTGAGGATCGGCTGTACGAAAAACCAGAGCGGGCCAAAAATGGTCTGTTTGTAGACGGCTACAAAATCGCGCCGTACGAACAAGGTCAACAGGTCGCGGTAGCGCCATATTTCCTTGAGATTAATATCTAATAACTTGGTCTTTGGGTAAATTTCCAAGGTCCAATCTTCCTTGTTGTGGGGCTGCATGCTTTTTTTATAGATGTAAGACCGCTGCGCTGCAAGAACCAAGAGACAAGACTCCATTCTTACGCTTCAAAATACAGGGGTTATTTTTTAATATTTTTATTTGCCTGGTTTCTGTGGCAAAGTTAATCGATAATTTTTAATGGGAAAGGGTTGTTGGGTAATGGATTAAGGGTAAAAGGGTTCAAAGTTCAAGGTGGAAAGTTTATACACGATGATTAATAGTTGTCGCGTTAACCTAAACCCATTCTGCCGACTGCACACTGCCTACTTCTTACTTATAGTTTCAAAACTATTCCCCTCTTGGGAGGGGCTCGGGGTGCGTCTAATATCTTTTGTCTTTTATTTCGCACCACAAGGCAACCGCGCCAAGGGTCGTATTGTTTCTTAAGCTTTTGGCGAAAGCAACCAAATTTGGATCGTAGGGTATAATTTTTCTCATCGTCTTACCCACCCCTTAGTCCCCTCCAAGGAGGGGAGAGATTCGTTTTGGTTTATAAAATTGGAGAAATTGGTAATAATCTCTATCTCAAGACTCACTTTAGAACTTGACCCCTCAACTTTTAACTTATCCGCAGACTCAACACTGAACACTGCTTACAGGACACTGCCTGCTTTTTCCCCATTGCATTATCATTGCTTTCACATCTTCATGCGTATGGTAGTTTCCTGCTTCAATATCGGCAATTGACTCGTCAAGTTCTTTATTATATTGTGCAATACTGATACGATCTTCTGAGTATACTTTTTTTCTGTATAGTAGCATCTTTTTAATAGCTGCAATAAAAGTAGGGTCTTTAACCTCTTTTAATTCTTTTTGTATCCATTTAAGGTCCGCCTTTATATCCATGACATAGGTGTTAATATCCATAACAAAGATAATTTAAATTTTATTGCGGTTTTTCCGTGATGCCGTTTTCAGTGATGCCCCGCCAGTATGTCACTGTCGGGCAAGCGTGATACGGTTGTTTCCACCTTCACTAAAGTTTCGGTGGACATGGGTTGATAGTTGATGGAAAAAAACGACCCCTACCCTACTTTGATTCTGCCTCGACTGTGCTTCGACTGCCTGCCCGTTCCATTCAGGCGGGCGCTCAGCATGACACCAGCCCTGCAAATTCATTCTGGCGGAATCCGCTTCGCTCTGAATAACAAATGGCGTGGTTTTTAGTTTATTTAAACTTCTGAACCTACTTCAAAAACAACCCCCCTGCCCCACAGCCAGCCCCGAAAGATTCATTCTGGCCGGGTTCGCTTCGCTCTGAATAACAAATGGCGTGGTTTTGAGTTCATCTAAACTTATGAACCTACTTCAAAAACATCCCCCTCAATCCCCCTTCAAAGGGGGAATCTGTTTATAGCCGTAATTGAAATCCCTTTATCATACTAACATTTTCACAATTAGCTGTGATTTTATTCTTTGGTTCGTTATAATTCCCCCTTTGAAGGCCTGACCGAACAGTATGGGAGGGGGGCAGGGGGATGTTAGAACGTAATTAATCCTATCACCGCCAATGTTTCACTGCTTCACCCCATTTTCCAAAAACCACCGATACGTACTTTCAATCCCCTCTTTTAACGGGATTTTAGATTTCCATCCCAAGGCGTTCATTTTGGAGACGTCCATCAATTTCCTGGGGGTACCGTCGGGTTTGGTGCTGTCCCAAACGATGTTTCCGGTATGGCCTACGATCTTTTGGATGGTTTCGGCCAATTGCTTGATGGTCAGATCCATGCCCGTACCTACGTTGTACAAATATTCCGGCAACACATTTTCCGTTGCAAAGACCACCGCCCGGGCCATATCGTCTACGTGGAGGAACTCCCGCATTGGCGTACCGCTGCCCCACAGTTCTACAGGGGCGTTGTTGTTCTCCTTGGCCTCGTGGAACTTGCGCATCATAGCCGGTAAGACGTGGGAGGTCTTTAGGTCAAAATTGTCGAACGGACCGTATAGATTGGTCGGCATCAGACTGACAAAATCCTTGCCATACTGCTTCCTCAAAGCCTCACAGGCCTTTACTCCCGCTATCTTGGCAATGGCGTACCATTGGTTGGTGGGTTCCAAGGTGTCGGTCAACAAATAGGCTTCCTTTAGCGGCTGGGGGGCCAGCTTGGGGTAAATACACGAGCTTCCCAAAAACACAAACTTTTCAACATCATTCCTGTGGGCGGCATCGATCAAATTGTTCTGGATCTGTAGGTTTTCCATCAAAAAGGGATAGGGATACTCGTTATTGGCCCAGATGCCCCCTACCCTGGCAGCGGCGTTGATCACGACCTCCGGCCGTTCCGATTCCATAAAGGCCCTCACGGCAGCCTGATCCCTTAGGTCTAGTTCCTTGCTGGTCCTGCCCGTTAGGTTGGTGTAGCCCTTTGCCTCCAAGGCACGCCACACGGCGGAACCTACCATACCACGGTGGCCGGCGATAAAAAGCTTCGAATCTTTATTAATGTTTTGTTTTGCTTTCATGTTCTTATACTCCAAAGAAATAATTATGCGAATTATGTGCGATTTTGGCTAAGTCCTAGGATTCAAAATTCTTCTATATTCAAGTGATGGTTTTCCAAAATTAATTACCATCCCTAGCCTTAAATTGGTTGCTCTTAAATAATTTCGCAATTGGTCGTTGGCTGTGGCATGTAAAAATTGTAATGCTTTTAACTCTAGCACAATCTTTTCGTAACATAAAAAGTCTGCTATATAATATTTCTTAAGTTTCTCTTCTTTATAATATAATGATAACTTCACTTGCCTTTTAAATGGAATATCATATTGCTTAAGTTCCCTTTCCAAAGCCTCTTGATAAACGGCTTCAAGAAAACCTGGTCCCAACTCGGCATGGACCAGCATACAAGCACCGACCAACTGATAACTTTCCTCCTTAAGTATAATTTCGGTCATACGTCCTTCGCATAATTCGCATTAAATTCGCGTAATCCTTTTTATCCTTGTAATTCGCATTTACTATTCGTAGTAATTCAGCGTACCATACCCACCTTCCCGTAGATACCGGTCTTGTTCCATGAGTTTTAGATCGCTTTGTACCATCTCTTGTATCAGCCCATTTAATTGATATTCGGGTACCCAGCCCAGTTTATTGCGGGCCTTGGAGGCATCCCCGACCAACAGGTCTACTTCCGTGGGCCTAAAATAGCGGGGGTCGACGGCGAGGACCTCTTTTCCGATCTCTAGCTTATAATCGGGGTTGTCGCAAGCTTTTATATAGGCTTTTTCCGCCTCTCCCTTACCTTTAAATTCCAGAGTTATGCCCACTTCTGCAAAGGCCAGGCGGACAAATTCGCGTACCGCGGTGGTCTTACCCGTGGCGATGACCCAATCTTCCGGTTCGTCGACCTGAAGGATCATCCACATCATCCGCACATAATCCTTGGCATGGCCCCAATCGCGCCGTGCGTCCAGGTTGCCCAAATAGAGCTTGTCCTGCAGACCCAAGGCGATACGGGCAACGGCCCTGGTTATCTTACGGGTGACGAAGGTCTCGCCCCTTATGGGGGATTCGTGGTTGAACAAAATACCGTTACAGGCAAACATTTGGTATGCTTCCCGATAGTTTACCGTGATCCAATAGGCGTACATCTTGGCCACGGCGTAGGGGCTACGCGGGTAGAAGGGGGTCGTTTCCGTTTGTGGTACTTCCTGTACCTTTCCGTAGAGCTCCGAGGTTGAGGCCTGATAGATCTTGGTCTTGCCTTCCAATCCCAAAAGCCGCACCGCATCCAAAATACGCAGGGCCCCCAGCCCATCGGCGTTGCCCGTGTATTCCGGCACCTCAAAGGATACCTTAACATGGCTCATCGCGGCCAGATTGTAGATTTCATCGGGTTGTATTTCTTGGATCAGACGGATTAGATTGGTACTGTCCGTCATATCCCCATAGTGAAGGAGAAAGTCGCGGTTTTCTACGTGGGGGTCTTGGTACAGGTGATCTACCCTATCGGTATTAAAGAGGGAGGAACGCCTTTTTAGCCCGTGGACGATATATCCCTTTTTTAATAAAAATTCGCTAAGATAGGCCCCGTCCTGTCCGGTTACCCCTGTGATAAAAGCTGTTTTTTGTGTCATTCTATTAAATTGATAGATATAATTAATAGCGCTTTTTCAAAAGAGCAAAGAATCAAACGACAAGACCGGTCTGCATAATTATTACTGTCTTTTGAATTCCATTACCTTTTGAGTTGGACCCCGCCATTGGGCCATAATACATTTTTTTAATTGCGAACCGCCATAAGTCTTGCTAATTCTGCAGTTGTCCACAAATATAGTACACCGAGCAGAAATGGGTGGTAGGATTCCGAAAATACATTTCATATCCTGGGTAATTTGAGAATTGGATACAAAAAAACCCGTGTAAAACGGGTTGCTTGTCTTTGTTTGGGTTGTTGGGGTATAATTTTTCTCATCGACTTACCCACCCCTTAGTCCCCTCCAAGGAGGGGAGAGATTCGTTTTGGTTTTTAAAATTGGAGAAATTGGTAATA
>JAIRBC010000036.1 GCA_022008415.1 Cerina litoralis | reverse complement strand
TCGACCGTTATATTGCTCTGATAGAACACCGGCCAGACGCTCAAACAGCCATCGAGGCATTCAGAGGTCTGCTTTGTGTCCAGCGAGAAGAAATAAAGCGACATGCCGTTGGAGTCGGTCAATATTTTCCCGAATGTGGCATTATCGGCCAGTTTTACGGCATTTTCCTTAGACGGGGGATTATTTTCCTTTTCCACTGGCGGGGTATTATCGTCATTTGAATTACTACAACTTGACAACAAAAAAAAAGAAAAGACCAATAATAAGAGTTTATATTTCATAATTTGTGGTATATTTTGATTTTGACAAGATTAAAATAAATGCACTTTTAACTCAAATTCAAATAAAACAACGCGAACGGGAAAAAATTGAGCTTAAAAAGGAAAATATAACTTTAAAGATCTGCCCTAGTTTTGAAAAAAGACAATCTATACCTGTTTACACTATTGGCAATTTCGACCATAGTGTTCATCATTGGCTATTTTAGTATGGTCTATACGGTCGAAGCCAGTATCAATCAATTTTTAGGAGTTCAAATTGAATCAAGCAAACGGGAGGCACGTGAATTTGCAAAACTGGCATCTTTCCAATTGGAAGGTGGAATCACCCGTGAAACAGTGGTCAATAACATACAAAAAAGTATAGAGGGAACCGATATTGAAACGGGGTTTATATGTATGTTCGATTGGTCGGGTGTTGAAATCTGTCATCCAAATCCCCAAAAAATAGGGAAACAGACCAACCCGAATGAATCTTATGTTAGACAGATAGATAATGAAATGAGTTCGGAAGATTTTTATAATATTTTGACTCAAAAAAAACAGATGGGTGGAATTAGGGATTTTTCCGACGAAAATCGGGATTCCGAAATCATCTATCTATATCCAGTAGAAAATTCAGATTGGATAATTGCGGCCCACGCCAACATAGGCAAAATTGAAAAAAAGATAGGGCAACTTAAATCCAAATTTTTATTGGTTTATATGCTTGCCGGTGTCTCCATAGTGTTGCTTTCCCTCTTGATGGTAAGATTTTTTGGCAGCTATTATGAAAAAACACTAGAGATAAAAAATGAAAGATTAGCCGAAGAAGTGGTAACCCTTTCAAAATTAAACACAAACCTAAATGATTATAGGAATAAGATCAATAAAAAAATAGAAGAGGAGAATAATGTGGAAAGGGTAGAGGAGGAAGATTCTCTAAAAACAAAAAACAGGGTGCTGACTTATTCAAAGAACAAGCTCACATCTATAAAGGTAGAAGAAATTTCGTCCATCAAAACCGAAAATTCCATCACTTCGATAACATGTCTTGATGGGCAAAAGCATACTAGCAGTTCTAGTCTGGATGAACTTTATGGCAGTTTGGACCATCAACTTTTTTTTAGAGCAAATAGACAGAATATTATTTCGGTAAAAGGGATCGATGAAATTTTCAAATATGGGAACAATCAACTGAAAATTAAATTGGTCCCACCTTCCAGCGGTGCAATTTTAATTAGTAAAAACAGGGTTTCCGAATTCAAAAAATGGTTGGACAGGTAAAATTGTGTATGTAATTTTTGCGAGGTATATATACTTTAGAAAAATAAGATATAAATATTCCCACGTTAAATTAGACTTTCTGAAACCAGAATAACTTGCTTTCGGAAATGGAACTGTTTATTTATCGCCCGTTATAGTTCGGCACGAATCCTATGTCCCTGCGGAAGTCGCAATGCCCTCATCATTTTCATTGTATTTCCCAATAATTTAAGCTTGCATACCAAAAGGCTCATCAGAATCCTAAACTTTATGGCCTTGCGACCCCTTCGGGACCGCCAAAAACCACAAGGGTCGGATGGGCCCCTTGCCCTTTTCTCCTTCGGTTACCCCTACAATAAACATTACCTGGCCGATGGATTTCCATGTGCTTTCCCGCAAATAAAAGCCGTACTTTAAGCCTGCCCGATAATATTGCTCATAAATATTCAATAATCCATTTCGGTCCATTTTTCAACTTCTTTTGTCCATTGTTTTTGAATCAAAGGCGATCAAATTAAAAAGTTCCCGCATCCGGCTACGGACCCGATTGCCATAGCGTTCTTCCAGTTCCTCGGCGTTCAGGTTGGTGGTGGCATGGGTCTTGATTTTTCCTTTGGTTTGGTTGTAAAGTTCGTAGCGGGAAAGCAATACCTCGCCCATCACGTTGCAGTCCTTGCCATAGTGCCGGCCAAGGGGCTCCACGCCCAGATCGTCAAAACAGTAAAATTTTCCGTTGCCGAATTCCTCGATCGTCTTATAGCCCAAGTGATTGAAACTGAACGTTACGTTCCGGGAAGGAATGATCTCATAGGGCCGTTGAAGCGGAACGATATACCGCAGAAGTTTCATCAAACTGGTCTTGCCACAGCCTACCGGACCGGAAAGGAGAATACCTTTGTCCAGGTCAATGTTGTGCTTTGCACAGTTTTCCTTGTCACGAATAAAATAATTGCACAACTGGAACAGAATTTGGCTGTCTTCTTGGTAAATTTTAAAGTGCTTGCCGAAAAACAGTTTCCCTTTGGCATTAAGGTATATTAGAACCTTGTCAAATTCGTATATTACTTCTTTGCCATCAAATTGTCCTAGCGAATAGACTACTCCGCCTTCGGTGATTTTAGAGGGGTTGTCCATAATCCTTGTTTTTAGCGGTTTTAAGGTTGTCCCTATCCCGATAATCATCTGGATGGGACGCTCCCTTTTTGTTTGGTTTGTTTTCCGTACGGAATAGTTCGGTCCTTTCCATCCAATTGATGGCTAGAGCACACCAATCCATTATTGTTTTACCGTTACTCGTTTTCCAATCATTGTCTTGGTAATGGGCAAAGAATTTTTTTCCTTCATCGGCAGAAAAACTTTTTTCATTAAAAAAATCCAAAACGGCCTGCCTGTCCTTTGGCCTTTTTTTATTGTTTACTTGTTTGGAATTGTTTATATAAGATCCCAATGCTAGTTCATTCAGGGGACGGTGCGGGTCCATAGCTTGCCCATTGGTGGGAGGGTGCCGGTACACAACTGTTTCATGTACGGGACGGTACCGTTCCGCAAGTTGTTCCAATTTGGGACTGTACTGTCCCATCCCGATTGCCGTCGGGATCGGTTCATCATCTGTCCCGATAATGGACATCTTGATCTTGCTTCCCTTGTACGGATTATTGGATGGAAAATAGAAGAGGTAGTTCCAGTCATCTAGTTCGGTTATGCAACGATGATAGGTAGATTTTGAGCCTATCTTTGCCACACGCATCAATTCGCGACGGTTCACGAAAAACTCCTCGGCGAATCGGCTGCAGTTCCATTCCTGGAACAAGGCCATATAAAGGCTGATATGAGTTGGGTTCAAGCGGTCATCGAAGAAAAACTTTTCAAAGGCCGCGTTGAGTAGCTTTATATAGTTCATCCCCTATTTTTAGAAGTCGTTCCTAGCGCGGTTTGTGGTCAATACTTTATGGATTTCCTCACTGTCGTAATAGATAATACCACCAACCTTTGTATAGGGAAGTGTACCGTTGATTCTAAGGTTTTGTAAAGTACCTGGACTCACTTGCAGCAATTCCATTACCTCTGCGGATTTCAGGTATTTTCTGATTTTCCCTGCGGACTGTTTTTCAAGGAGCTCTTTAATCTTATCGAGCAATTCCATTTTGAATTCTCGAAGGTCGTCTGTTGTAATGATACTTGTTGGCATAATAGAATTTTTTTAAAAGAAAGGGACTACCAAACGGTTATACTTTTTAATTGATAGCCCCTAACCCGATTTGACTTTCGTTGTACAAAAGTCTACAGGCTTTTCATGATTTTATCCCAAGACCGTTCGTAGTTACGATAATTTTTAACATTATAAAATTTATGTGGGATTATAGCTATATGGATGAGATCACTGGCCCTATTCGGCGTTTATTGATACTTTTTCACCAAGTTTCGGCCAATATCGATTATCGTATGTAGTGTCGTAGTTACGTTATAGCCTTTACATAAAATAGGGTTCAAGGTATAGGGTTTACAGGTCGTCATCGTCATATACCTTTTTGTTGAACCGGATGATCAATTCTTCCAAGAACCTAGTTTTGCTGTCCTTCCGAGTCTTTATCTCCGAATAGGTTTTGTATATATTATCCAATTTAATATTGAATAATTCCTCAAAAGCAGTGGCAATCCCTTTGATATCCTCTTTCCCATTATTGACGACCGAACTGGAATATAAGGCATAGATCAATTCGGTCAAAGCAGCCTTGGATGCACTCCAAACTAGGGCTTTTCTTGGTTTGCCATATTGAGAAACCTTCCTCTTTTCCGATTTTACCTGTTGAATGACATTCAGTAAATAGGCAATAAAAAGGTTCATTCCCTTGATCCTTGCCCATAACATATCATGGGAGGTAAAAAAAATTGGATCTAGATAACAGGCCTCGGGAATGGCGTAAAGTGGAAAAATCTGATTTTGACGTGTGAAGTATTGTTGATCTAAATAACTAAGGTTTTGTTCCATATAATGCACGACATCCCAGTTCTTGTTAAAAAACTTATTTACCCTTTGCATCCTTTTCTTAAGAAAGGCCAATTGATTGTCCAAACCAATTTTTGGAAGCAATAATTCACAGGATCGAACTTCGTTGAAATACACCAAATAACTTAATGGCTCGGCCTTAATAGATTTAAAGAAGGTTATTTCATCGTCCGGATTATCAAACTGATGTCGTTCGACAATTTTTCTTAACAAATAGAGCGTATTATTACATAAATGGATCCCCTGGTTCGCCTCGAGCAGACTAAAACGTTTTTTGGCTGTTAGTTGTTTAAGTTTCTTTTGAAAGTTTTTGATTTCGTTGGTAAACATGCCCCCATTTTATATAGATGTCATAGATGTGTTACCGATGGCCTGGGAGTCAATCCACACCAAGACGCATAATGCAACTGAAAAATCAGTTACTTTCCATAACTCCCATAAGTTCCATTGAATAATTATCCCTAGCTTGTATATACGCCTTTTTATGAATAACAGTGGCACCAACTTTTCTTTTTTCAAAAGCAGCGGTCATCCCAAAGTCTATCCTATTAAAGTTGAGTTGATTGGCCCTTTTAATTGTCTGATATAGTAATTGCCTGTAGATGTGATATTTTTCGGTATATCTGTAATCTATTCCGATAAAGGCAGGCGTGTAGGTTTCCTTAAGGTTTTTGTAACAGAACATTACTCCGACCGGTGTTGGTAGATCATTGGAATCGACAACCTGATTTAAGTAGAGGGTTAGAAATTCCCATTTGGGATGGTCGGCCATGCCTTGAAATAATGACTTGGGAAATGGGAACATATTTAGGGCGATATTGTTTTTATTGACATTTAAATACAATTGATAAAAGATATCTATCTTCTTGTGGGCTAGGGTTTGATGGACGTAAACATCGAAAAATTGTTCAAAAGGCTGAATATCCTTACGAAAGTGCCTCCTAGATCGGGATGAAAGCTGGTTTAGGTATCCTTCAGTATCTTTCCAGTCTAAATTAGAAGTATAACATGAATCCGGCATGGCCATTCCAATAAAACCTTGGTTCAGAAATAAATTTTCTAGCTCAGGATCTTTTTCAAAATCCCTAAGTACTACCATCCCGGGATTTAATTGGTGTTCCAGTTCATCAATTTTATGGAGTAGGGTTTTGACCGCTTGTTTCCATTGAGGATGGGACTTATCCACAAACAAATGCTCGCCCTCCGTAAAAAGGGAGCCAGTGGCCAAGACGAGGGTGGTAAGGTGATAAGGGTCTTTTATTCTGATCTCCTCAAGTTGTTCGGATACGGAAACAGGTGCTAGCATATCCTCCTTCCACAGGGAATAGGTTAAGAAGGTGGCGACAACGGGCAGATGTTTTTGATCATAGACGACGATATAATGAAAATTCCATTGGTGCTCTTTTTTTTGATTTTGATTTCCATTGAAAATATTTTCTAGAAAATGTAGTCCGTCCCAATCAAAAACACTCCGTTTTCCCATAAGGGTATTCCATTGTGTTCGATCAATATTTAGTATGCTTTGCTCATTGACGGTATGGAACCCATCGGGATCAATCTCCTTGTTGCGGGCTTCCGTAATGGGAAGCTGGAAAGCTGCCCTTACCTTATTTATGTTGGTCTGGGAGTCTTGTAATGCCTTGGGATAATGGTAGACCATGGCTTCGACCAAACTTTTTATTTCCTTTTTCCGATTATGTCTGGATATGGTAATCCTTACTCCTGTATTTTTTACGGGAACCGCTGGAAATATTCCCAAGTTTACAAAGAATCCCTCCTTCATTAACCGGTTTACAAAATTATAACCCGTTATGGGCATGCCGGTGCCAATATAGAAGACCGGGGATTTGTTATTCATGATCAAGGGAAGTTCTGTTTGTTCCAAATGATCGTTAAAATAAGCAATAAGATCTTGTAGCTCATCTTGCATTTCATAGATTTCCGGACTTAGGTGTATCTCAGCGGAGGCAATGGCCGCAGCTACGGATGCCGGTTCCAGCTGTGCAGAAAATGTCAAAGGGCCGCCAAAATTTTTGATTTTTTCATATCGCCCCTTATGAGTACATATAAGTACGGCACCACTGGCTCCAAACGTTTTGCTAAGAGTGCCGAATAACAGAATGTTCTCTGGTATTTCCTTGATTTGCTCAAGTACATATCCTGTCCCGTTCTTTCCCGCCCAGCTCATCCCGTGTACGTCGTCAAAATATATGTGAAGTTGAGGATACTTTTGTGACAAGGACAGAAGTTCGGTAACAGGAGATACATCACCGTACATGGAATATACCCCATCCGCCATATACCATATCCTTTTGTGTTTTGAGGATAGACTTTTTAATTTGTCTTCCAGCATGTCCAATCGGTTATGGCGAATCATTTCAATGGGAACGCTCCTGGTCTTCAGAACTTTTGCTGCGCTTTGGACGCTCCAATGTACTTGATGGTCCAAAACGATTGCATCGGTATCCTCCACGGCACTGGGAATTACCCCTAAATGTCCTAGTGTGCTGTTTTTAGTGATAATAATTGGCGCTCCATACATATTTGTGACCTTTTCCTCCAAGGAGCGGTACAGAGGATTGGAAATATAGGTCTTGGAAAGGGGAAATTGTGTACCATATTTTAAAATGGCCTCAATGGCGGCTTTCTTCAGCCTTTTGTCTTGTTCGAGACCAAGATATCCGGTTGTCCCGAAGTGATATAGGTCTTTGTTTTTGACTCAAATCTTCCTGCCTGTAAAAATGTCGTCCTCTGCATATAAATGCAAAACTCCTTGTTCTTTAGCTGCCGAAAAGACTTCATTTACCGTATCTAAAAAATTGTTGTGCTTGATCTTTGCCATGCTTTTAAATTTTAAGTGCATAAAATTTACTAGAATTTGCAGGAAAATTATTAACTGGTAAAACAGTTAATCCCTTAGAGATAAGTTATAATCCTTAATAGATAAGTGAAGTCAATGAATTAGGGGTTTTTTGTATACATGTAATATTGATTATTGATAATTTAGTAAATTTACCAATATACCAGTTTTCTACTCATTATGTCAAATTTTTTCGAGAATGACTACGCGGAATATCGGCTTTTGGAAGGAATTGTCCATGTTACTTATAAGAAAGGGGTTAGTATAAATCTAGAGGCAGCCGTCGAAATTGTCAACGATAGATTGAGATTTCAGGAAGGAGAGTCATATCCCGTTTTATGTAATATCTGTCATGTGAGGGAAGTGAATAAATCCGCGAGGGATTATTTGGCCAATGAAGGTTCACTTTGGATATCCGCTTTGGCTTTTATTATAGAACCACCGGTGTCCGAAGCTTTATCAAGATTTTATCTCAAAACCAACTATTCTCCGATTCAGACAGAGTCGTTCGAGCGTATCACGGAAGCCCTGGAATATCTTAAAAGGTTCTTGTTGCTATTATTTTTCATTAACTACTTTGTGATTTGACGGTGTAGTGTCCAAGGAAGAGTTCTAAAACGCAAGCGGAAATGCCTCCCATCAAAGAAAAGAAGCGAATGCAAAGAATCAGCCATATGCTATTGGAAATGGCTGCTGGTAATTTCTTTTATAGATTGGACAGATCGGATAAGAACGATAACGTTGAGGCCCTTGTGATTGTTCTCAACATGTTGGCCGAGGAAATACAGGAATCTTTTTTACATCAGGGTTATGTAAATTCACAAGGAACAACGAAACAAATTGTTCAGATGTGTTTTATGCTGGATGAAGATGCCATCATCAGGATGATAAACCAAAGGGCCAGCACTATTTTGTCGACACTCTACAGTAATATAATCGATAGATCCTTCGATTCTTTCTTGACTAACGATTCAAAGAATAAATGGGAAAAACTATGGAAAACCCTAAATGGGAAGGATTTTTACGATACTTCCATCGAGTTGACTTTTGTAACTAGGGAGAAACTGCTTCTGCCCAATCAATGTTATATAACCACCTTTAAAAGAGAAAAGGAAGTACAGAGAAAGACATTGGTCACCGTTTTCCATTATTCCAATGGTTATCGTGAATTGGAGAAAAATTTGAAGCAAAGTGTTGTTAAGTTCAGAAATAAACACGGCCAATATTTTCAAGGTCCTTCCAATCAACCAATAAAACAAAAGTTGAGATTGAGTTACGAGGATATTAGAAAAATAAGGGAAGGCCATAATATTATCATTAACAACCTTGACAAAGAGCTTCCTTCCATAAAGGATTTTGCACACCAATTGGGAACAAACGAGTTTAAGTTGAAATATGGATTTAAGGAGTTGTATGGAACCAGTGTTTATCGATTTTTAGTTCAGGAACGATTGCGTAAGGCCAAAATGCTTGTTCAGTATAGTGATATGGCCCTTAAGTCTATAGCTCATATGACAGGTTTTAAAAGCGACCCTCATTTTTCCAGGGCGTTTAAAAAACAATATGGATTCCCACCAAGCGAATTGCGGAAAAGGTCGTTAAAAGACGATAAATAATCCTTTGACTACAGTGCATTCAACATACCGGACAGATAATTATTGTCAGGCACGCACCCCACGGAATAAACATTTAGGAAACTGCACGCCAATTCCCAGTATTTATTGAAATCGTGCCCAAAAAAGGAGTTTTATTCTTTATTAATCCCTCAGGTACAAGCTTCTATCCCTTACGGATAATTGAAATCCCCGAAATTTATAACATTTAAGACCAAATAGATTCAAATGTTATGAAAAGGCAGGAAAAGTGCAGGACCCTAATTGTCGAAAGTATCAGCATTCTCTTTATTTTATTGTTCGTTTATGCCGGGCTTACCAAATTTTTGGAAGGACACTTATTCTATGATAACATCAGGAACTCTCCTATTCTGGGTGGTACGGCCATAGCATCGCTCGCATCTTGGATCATTCCCTCGGCCGAATTGCTCGTCCCTGTTTTGTTGATCTGGCACAAGACCAAATTGATTGGACTCTATGGAGCGCTGGGGCTTATGTCATTGTTCACCGTCTATACTGTAGCGATCGTGTTTTTTAGCCCGTATATTCCATGTTCTTGTGGAGGAGTAATCTCACTGTTCTCCTGGGATCAGCATTTAATTTTCAATACGATATTCCTTTTATTGGCCATACTGGGGGTTGTTCAAGCTCATAAAGAGCAAAGAATTTCCAAAGAGATGAAGAACATGAAGTTTTCCTGTTAAAAAGCGTATAAAAATATATACTAGACTACATAAAGAAATTTTGTTGCAACAAAAGCAGGGGGAGGACCGAAAACCTGTACAAAAGAGTAGGCACCTAGTATTAATTTAAATTATTTTATCATGAGAAAGTTAAAATTAATCTTTCCAATGTTGGCTTTTTTACTTGCCATAGGACTGTCATTTGCGTTTGTAAATGCAACCGCCGAGGATTATTATGCAGCTGGATTTATTCAGATGGGTACTACATGGTACCCGGTGGATGTCAACTGTGAGCAGAACAATCAATATGAATGTCGTGTGCAAATTGAAGGGGAGCCGGAAACCTATGAGGTTCACTCCGCCCCGAGTGAAACGGCACCAACTTTAAAAAGTGCTTCACCAAATGCCAAGGTCATCCAAGATCCTAGTTAATGTCCAAGAGAAAACACCGGGCCAAATCCCGCCCGGTGTTTTACTACTACAACTAACTCAAAAAATAGAATTGTTCTTAGAGTTTGCAATTACAATTTGCGATTTATTTCTTCAGGGAAGCCGTATATCGTCACCAAAAGAAAACTCTGTTAGATTCTTGTCCTTTAAATATTTTTGGGCGGTTTTTTGGATATCCTTGGGGACTAAGGATTTTATATAATATTCTATCTCAGATGTGCTGACCCAAGGCACCTTGTACCGATAATGATTATACGTTTTCGATTGGACTTTATTTAGACTTTGTCTTTCCGCACTATACTTTGGAAGAATTCGATGCTGTATGACTTCGTTGAATCTTTGCTGGCTAAAGCCATCTTTTTTTATCTCCGAGACCATTTCCTTACATTTCTTACGTAAGCCTTCCAACTCCTCTGGAACACAATCAAGCTGCATTTGAAAATCATAATTCATGGACTCCTTATTAAACTTTGCCATTGCCCGCATGTCGTAAAGTGAAGCCTCTTCATTAAATCGCAATTCGTGGATTTTTGAATCCATCAACGTCCCCAGAATATCCATTTTAATGTGCTCCTTCCAATTGGCAGGGTCATCAGCTTCGGTAACAAATCTAAGTGAATACCTAACGCTTTTCATATTATAGGAGGCACCAAAATCCTCTGTTGAAAATTGGATATATAATGGCCCTTCAAGCAATTTCTTCTCCTTCTTCTTCTTTTTTGAGCATAAAAATCCGTTAGAACGATCGGGTAGATTCCCAAGGTATTTTTGCAGTAATGGTATAACTTCTTCTGCTGAAAACCCACCCGTAAATAAAAAAGTAAAATCCGAGGCATTTCCATAAAGCTGTCGATAAATCTTATAAGCGACTTGCATATCGGTTAGTTTAAGTCCTTGGTATCGCTTTGTACCTAGTGGAGTTTTGGAACTGTCTCTAATTGATTCGTTCATGGCTACGTTGAAATCTTCTTGGATCAAACTATATCCGGGATTGAAATACCTTTTTTTTTCCATTGTTTGCCAATCCGCGAATGCGCGATGATCGTTCCTGGGTTGTGTGAAATACAGATACACTAATTGCAATAATTCCTCAAAGTCCTTTAGTGAAGCCTCGCCTTTTATTCCTGATTCATTATATTTAATATAAGGTTTAACCCCTTGCCAAAAGCTAGTGTTTGCAAGAAATCGGTCCAAAGTAAATTTGTCCATTTCTCCTACACCGGCGTTCAGAACTATGGAAGGTGCATTTACAGCGGAAAAGTAATCTTCTTGTGGAAAGCAGGAAGCCCCGTAAGAGCTAAACCCATGGAGCATAACTCTCCTGCCTTTTACGGTGGGCTCAAGGGGCTGCAACAGTACTTTGACTCCGTTGGCCAGCACCAATTCCCGGACACCGTTTTTAACAGGGCCCTTATTTAAGTATCCATTTAATTGTAGGTTTGCAACTTCTTTGGAAGACAATAAATACTCTGGTACTTCCGGAACAATATAGGCACTTACGCCCGCATTTGCAATTTGGTGGATATAACTGCGAAACTGTTCTTGCGTATAGGACGAAGATTCATGACCGGAAGGTGCGATTATACCTATATCATTCGGAATTTCCGATACATACTTTTCCGAAAAGGCATTAAATTCAGCTAGAGACAAATCTCCCAGCCATTGTGATAAATCCCTGTTTAAATGAGATGGTAATGCAGCCCCGTACCCAATATGATTTTGAATTTTTTCTAACCAATAACCGGGATTTGTAGTATCGGTATGTTGCAGTGCCTTTAATTTTTCATTTTTGAACTTTTCAAATTCCTTTTGGTCGAATCCAAATTCCCTTGCTTGTTTAAGGACTTTAACGACCTTTTTAAGAGCAACCTTTTCCTTGCCCGTATCTGCGGAGACTTTAATTTGATATGCAGGCCAGTCGAAAAGAGGAGGGGAGACATATGCTGAAAACGATGAATTATAGTTATTACTGACTTCTTGGAACCTTTGGTTTATCATCCTTGTCAACACATCCCATAGTACTTCCCTTTTTAAACCTTCCAAGCTCTCGCATAGACTAACGGTCTCCTTATCGCGCATATACAAGAACATTTCCACGGAATTCTCATGTGGTATTCCTTTACTTGTTGGCCGTTCCAATACAACAAATCGATCGCGGCTATTAAGATATTTATTTATACAATGGCTTGCTGATTTAAATTTCCCCTGCGATGTTAAACTTGAAAAACGGCTCTTTATCCTACCCTCTATCCCATCAATGTTAGTGGTATCACCTACAATGACCAAGGCCATTCTTTCCGGATGGTACCATTCTTTATAGAACTGAATAAGCTCCCTAGGGGAAAAATTCTTATTGAGTTCAAAAAAATTGGTATAGTCTTGCCTACAAGGAAATATAATGGATTCTAACTTAGTTTTAGTGAAATAACCACGCAGATCATCACCTTGCCTAAAGACAAGTTCCTGTTTTAGAGGCCCTTTCTCCTTATTTACTACATCGGAATTCAGCTTTAGATCTAGGATATCGTAAAACCAAAGGAGTGCCGTATCAAACGCATCTTCACGTTCGAACGGAATATCAAAGGAATACCAGGTATATAAAGTACTTGTTTGACCAAAAACATCATCCTTTGCAACCCCTAAACGAGATAAAAGTACAGGGTCGTCCAATAAATTAACAGGAAAATCCTTAGCAGTCTTAAAAGCCAAGTGCTCTAAGGCGTGGGCAAAATCCATTTGGTCACTCTCTTGGCTATAATAACCGACCTTAACATATAAACGCATCTTCAATTTCTTGGATGGCGATTCGATATGCTTTATATAATATGTGAAACCATTGGACAATCGACCATATTTAATACTCGAGTCTAACGGCAATGGAATATTGGAATTACCGGATTGTGCATTAATCACAGTAAAATTCATTAAAAACACTGCGCATGTAAGGAACATAAAATTTTTTACAATTTTTTTCATCGAACATTTTTTTTGATCAGTATCCATCGTTTTGACTGAGATTTGAGTTTTTTGCCCGATCTTCACCTGGAATTGGAAATAATACATCGGTATCTTGCCATAGAGGTTTAATAGATGCCAATACCTCTGAAGCCTTTCCTGTACGTTTTAAGTCAAACCATCGATGTCCCCATTCGGAAAACAGTTCAAGTTTACGTTCCGCCATAATCGCATTGAGCAATTCTTCCTTACCAATTCCGGGGTTGGTATCAGCAATTAAATCCAGATTTGCCCTTTGCCGGATTTTATCCAAATCGGCAATCCCCTCTGATATCTTTCCTTGTTGGGCATTTGCTTCAGCCCGAATAAGATATTGTTCGGAAAGCCGTAGCACCATAGAGTATTCCGTTATATGGTTTATACTCATTTTGTCCTTGTATTTATGGGGGTAAAAGAAATTTTTACTTGAGTTATAACCTATCCAGTGAGTACGGCGCTTATCTTTTTCCTGCAAGGATGCTACGAAATCATCTGATAACTTAAATGGGGATGAATTATTTCCCCTGAAAACATAACCTTCCCAGGTGTAGGTTAAGATATTTCCTTTCCCAATGGGAGATAATTGCCAAATGGCTTCTCTGCTATTGGCCAAAAAGACCTGGTCCAAATCCTCCAAAATTTCGTACATAGAGGTCTGGGATATTACCTGACTACTGAGCTCCGAAGCCTTTTGCCAATTTTGTTGATATAGATAAACCCTGGCCGTAAAAGCCAAGACCACGTAGCGGTTGACATTGAAGCGCTCGGAATCTTTATAAGCGTCGGTCCCTTCCAAACGAGTTAAGGCCAAATTCAAATCGTTTACGATTTGTTCCAAAACCTCGGAAGAAGCGTTTCGGGAAGCACTGGCATTCTGGTGGAAATCCGTCGTCAGTACCAAGGGAACATCTCCATAAAGGTTGGTGAGGTAGAAGTATGTAAAAGACCTTATAAACAAAGCTTGTCCCATCAGCATTTCCCGGATATCATCAGTAATGGTCGTGGAGTGTTCCAAACCTTCCAACACACTATTGGCCATATATATGATACCATACGCACTGGACCATAGGTTATAATTGGCAGAAGCGTCGGGTGACTCTGCTGGTGAGATTTGATTCTGCTGAAATGGCCCGTATCGGTTATCTGTCTCGCTCCTAATCTCAAAAATATCAGGGGACATTCCCGCCAATACTGTTATGGAACTTATGTATCCATTGGAAAAATCGGAATTAATCAATTCATTGTAGATTCCCGTTACAGCACTAATGGCCGTTTCGTCATTTTCAAAAACTGTTTGGCTTACGATTTTAAAATTTGGTGGGTCTATTTCTACAAAATCCTCGCAGGACAGTATTAAAAGACAACATAATAAGCTCAATAATAGGATCCTATATTTTTTGGTTTTCATGATTTATTTGTATTAAAAGTTAAACTGGGCACCAAGGGTTACGGTTCTCAATGCAGGAATATTATTCCCTCCTGGAAATTCTACATTAAATCCATTATATCCTGTAAGCGTAATAAGATTTTGACCCTGTAGAAAGAGTTTACAACTACGTAATCCGATTTTTTGTAGAGGTACTTCCGGCAGAGCATAACTTAAACCAAGTGTTTTCAACCTAATAAAAGAGGCATCGGCCAAAGATTGTTCACTAAGAAAAAAAAGGCTATGGGCTATAGAAGCATTATAAGTTTCAGATGCTTTCTGGATATTAGGATTATTGCCGTTTTGCCATGCCTTATAAAAATCGGCTGTTTGTGTATTCTTTTGCCCTGGAAGTCCCATATAATTCATATAGCCCTCGTGCTTTACGAATTGCAATAAAAATTGGAATTCAAGGCCTTTATAGGTTAGATTGTTGTTAAGGCCCCCGAAATATCTACTTCCTGTATTTTTAATTACCGTGCGGTCCTCATAATCGTATCTGCCATCTTCATTTACATCCATAACTCGATATAAACCAGTTTCAGGATCAACTCCTTCATATTGATATAGTAAACTAATATTTAAGGGATAACCGACCCGGTAGGTATTGGCATAAGACGTTAGGTCAATATTGGGAAAATTGAGCAATTTATTGTTTGGAACCGTGAGATTAAAAAATGTTTGCCATCTAAAATTATTAGAATTAACATTTAAGGAAGTTAATTCTATCTCCCAACCCATATTTTGCACGGTGGCCGGTAAATTGGCTTGAACCGAACTAAACCCGGTAATAGTTGGCAATGGAAAGCCTACCAATTGATTGGAAGATCGGTTGCGGTACCAGCTCAACCCCAGATTAATTCGATCTTCAATAAATCCAAGTTCTATAGCAGCTTCCAATTTCTTATTTTCTTCCCAGGAATAATCGGGGTTAGTAAGCTGTGTTGGGTACAAGCCATTGGGGCCGGGTGTGGCTTCATAGGCATCCAAATAACCATAATCAGCTATTTGGTCATTACCGGTGATGCCATAACTTCCCCTTAGTTTTCCGAAACTTAAAAAGGGTAAATGTTTTTTTATGAAATTTTCTTCGGAGAAAATCCAAGATCCTCCAATTGCCCAAAAATTGGCAAAGCGCTTGTTGGGTCCAAATCGGGAAGAACCATCGCGACGACCTGTAAGGTTAATAAAGTATTTATGTTCAAAGTTGTATCCTAAACGGGCAAATATGGCATTGTACTTATACTTGATTTGATCGTTATTATCTACACTTATGGCCTTGGCTGCGGATAAATCCCCCATTAATGATTCGGTCACAAAGCCCGCTCCCGAAACGTTTAAATTTTTATTTTCATTCTGCTGAAAGGTAGAACCTAGTAAGCCGTCCAAAGTACCCTTCCCAATTTTTTTTGTATATACCAGTTGGGGCTCTAAAATCCAGGAACTTCTATTCCTCTGTGTTACTACTGCGATATGATTGGCTCCTTCCCTGATTTCCGGACTATATTGGTCTTTTGAAAGCAATGCTTTGTAATCTCTTTGAAGGTTTGTATACCCCATATTTGTCCTAAATGTCAGACCTTTGAACAAATGAATAGACAATCCTAGATTAGCTATAATACTATTCCCTTGGTCAGTGGATGTTCTGTGTAAAACAGCTGCCAAAGGATTGTCCCATGCAGAGTAAGTCCAATCTTCCCAATTTAAACTGCCATCTTCATTATATACATGAGGGGCGTTTGGAGGCAAGGAGATTGCCGTTCTAATCAAATTACTGCTATTTGCCATTACATCGATCCTGTCCACGCCATAGTTCAAGGTAAAGTCCAGGTTCAGTCTTTTATCTTCTGAGGTATGGTTTAGTTGAAGTCCTCCTGTAACCTTTTGGTACCCATTGTCCCCTGGGAACACTGTTCCTTCATTATGAAAGGAACCTCCTAACCGAAATGAAGTAGTGCTATTGCCGCCCGATGCTGAAACGTTAAAATCGGAAATCGTAGATGTACCTCCAAATAGTACCTCCTGCCAATCCGTATAACCGTTTTGATTCCACAGTAGTAAATCATAATCCGCGATTTCGTTGGGCTCCCTACCATCATTTTCCAGGGCAGCCTTTCTAATACTGATATATTGTTGTGTGTTTACGAGGTCCATCTTATTTGAAACAGTACCAAGTCCGGAATACAAGTGGGCTTCAAGTTCCGTTTTTCTATTGTATCCTTTACCTTTTTTAGTGGTAATCAATACCACCCCGTTGGCACCACGGGAACCATATATAGCCGTGGCATCGGCATCTTTTAAGACCTCAATGCTCTCTATGTTGGCCAAGTTGAGTGAGCTTAAAGGGTCTATTCCATTGGAGAACATATTACTACCACCGGTAACCGGAGTTGAGATAATGGGTACACCATCTATGATGTATAATGGATAATTGCCCTCCGAACGTAAACTATTCTGACCGCGTATACGTATAATTGGCGCGCTTCCTGGAATGCCGTTTTGCTGTATTACTTCTACCCCTGCCATTCGTCCTTGTAAAGCTTCCAATGGGCTAACAATGGGTTGTAGCTCAATCTCCTTACCATTTATCTTGCTGATACTCCCGGTACGTTCCTTGTCTTTTACGGTGTAGTAGCCGGCATTGACCTCTACTTCCTGTAATTGGGTGGCCTCGCTTTGCAGTATTACGTCTAGTTTTTTAAGGCCGTGAACTGCAATGGTTAGGGTCCTATAACCCACATAGGAAAAGACCAATGTGTCGGTGGAGGACACTCTCAATCCGTATGCGCCTTCCATGTCCGAAAGCGTTCCCCGGGCCGTGCCCTTGATTAGGATATTGACCCCCGGGAGGGGGCTATCAATATCCGTTACGATTCCTTGAATCAAGTAGTCCTGCTGGATTGGTTCGTATGGTGGACTTATTCCAAGGGTGCCCATCGGTGAATGTGCAAAAAGGGGTAGATAAAAAGAGTAGGCTAAGATGAATATGGGTATGGCAATTTTTCTAATGCATGTATTCACATGATTATTTTTCATAACTTTGAATTAAAGGTTGAACAATGTGATGTTTGATCTGTAACCTCCTAATAACCCGGAAAAAGTTGATTAGGAGGTTTTTTTAGTTGCTATTCATTGGCATCGTTTTGGTTGTTTTTAAAATTTGGATAAAAAACTACCCATACCTTTTAGAGGTCAACCATGTCCATACGAGACATAATGACCCAAAAACCTTGGGATAGCCTTATTGCTTTAGGCAATTAAAAAGGGGTATGTCCGGATGCAAATAAAAGTAGTTCGTAGCTAGGGGATAAGGAGCGTATCGTAGAATCCGGAAAAAAAGTGTTTCGAAAATCCCATAGCAAGTTGCCTATACGGGATTCTTTGGCTTTTTCTTAAAAAGAATATCGAATGTGGTCATTTTTCCCCAATACGGAGTACAATCCCCTTGAACAAAGGTGTTTAGAGGATTAACCCGTATTTGAGGTGTATTTAAACCCAAAAGTCGATACCTAATCATAAGATCTAAGAAAAAGTCAATTCTAATGGCAGCGACGCTTGGGATAAAAATAAAAATCAGTGCTAAGAGTTGTTGGGTAAGGTTACCAAAAAAAGGGCGTAGTACTCAACTTACCTATTAGGGGTACTGGTATACCTTGCACCGATAAGAGAGCCCACGCCCGGGTCGTGAGCAATCTGCTTATCGTCTCAGGTGCAAAAATTACCAGTTTTCTAACAGAGACTCTAAGCGAAAGCTTCAAATATTATCTATACGAAGAATCGCAAAATTATTAAATCAGTTTCAAAGGTAATAAAAATATTGTAGTGTGGGAAATAAAGCCCACAATTTTTTATATGAATCTTTTGACATTGTTAATCAAACAATCTACATGGAAATTGACATAGCAAAAGATAGCTTTATAATTTTGTTTGGTGGGCAATTGGAAAAACTTAGGAAAGGACATAATTTAAGTTTAAGACAATTAGCTACACGTTGCAATATAGATTATAGTGACATTAGTAAAATAGAAAAGGGGAAAAGAAATATTCAATTATCAACAGTACTTGAATTATCTAAAGGGTTAAATATTCATCCTAAAGAATTGTTGAATTTTGATATTACCTGAATATTAATACATCAAATAATGACGAAGTTGTAACATACGCTATACACTATTTTCGAAACTGTAAAATTTATAGTAGTAATCGGATAGAAAGTTCAAACATCTCTTTTTTAAAAATTTAGAATGTAATATACAATCAAAATAGAAATCTAGGGAGATTTGTATATTGAAGTAGTAGCCTTTCAATTCATAACTGTAAATACCGATGTAGCCTTCCCCTTTTTTGGGGAAGGCTACATCACTAGGGAGTCGAAGGTTATTGTAAATTCGAAAATTTTGTCGTCACAACAAAAAAAGGTGCCAAAAGCACCTCTTTTTTTTAAACAAATAGTATTTCTAATCAAGGGGCTCCGGTCTTGTCATATTCGGTTTCCACCATACGGGTTTCCTGGATTTCAATATTTTTGAAGTCGTTGTCCTCTTTCGGCCTGTCATAGTCCATGACCAAGAACTGTCCTGAATCCATTCTTTCTAAATTCAGTAGGGACCTGAAATTGTTGTTTTGGATCTGAAGGACCTCCAGGTTGGCCAATTGGGCAAACTCCTCGGGAATCTCACCCTCCAAATGATTATTGGCCATTACCAGTTCCCTTAAATTGATAAGGTTTCCCATGTCCTTGGGTATATTTCCCTCCAGATCGTTCTGAAAAAGGCCCAGGCTTTCCAAGAAGATCAGGTTGCCGATGGAACGAGGTATTTTCCCGGTAATTCTATTGCTGGAAAGGTTCAACTCTTTTAAATTTCGCAGGTCGCCTACACTTTCGGGGATGCTCCCGGACAAAAAGTTGTTGAACAGACTGAGCTCCACCAAACTTTCCATTTCGCCCAGGTTCCCGGGAAGCTGTCCTACCAGTCTGTTCATCTCGAGCTTCAGCACCTTCAACCGATGCAGGCCTATAATGCTACGTGGAATTTCCCCTGTTAGTTTATTGAAGGCCAGGTTAAGACTTTGTAGGTATTGCAGTTCGCCCAAACTCTCGGGAAGCTGTCCTACAAGATTGTTTTCGAACAGGTCTATTTCCACCACATGGTTCTCCTTTATTTTGATCCCGTGCCATTCGGAAACAGGGGCTTCCAGATCCCACGTATCGGTCCAGCCCGGACCGTTCGTGCTGTGGTAGAGATCAAGGAGCACCTTTTTTTCCTTTTCAATTACGGCGGCGTGCAATACACTAGTACCAATGAAAATCAAAAAGATCAAAAATATTACGATATACAGTAACCTTTTCATAGCTATTACATATTTAAAAACCTATATCAATATTACTTGAGAATCAATATTCCGTTAAAAAAGAAGAATATTCCATTAAAGATATTTCCTACAATGGTAATTCTTACATTTATAATCTGCAAGAATACTCAGTGAAATTTTCAAAAAACGTCTATTAATGTTGTGAATACATTAAAAAGTGTGGTGTACAGAATTTTCAAGTTTATTTATTAAATCGAAAATCTAATGCCTTTGATGTATTTACACCTGTTTATAAACCTATTTTTAAAATATATGCTAGGTAAATCACTAGTTGAATTCATATTTGATTGCATTAAGTAGGTTAAGTTGCTCTTTGACAAATTGATAGCTTTTTTCTGTGATCGATTAATTTACTATTGCTCCAATATATGGCGACATCAGGTTCGTTATTTTTAATGTTTGCCATGGCTTGGCTTTATTAATAACAGTACTAAACTAAGGCAAAAAAATCCTACAAATTATGATTTCAATCATAGTGACCGAATTTGTTTTTGAAGTTGAGTTTATCGTATAGGAAAAATAAATTATTCAGGTTGAGTTTAGGGCCAAGGCCAATAAGCTCCAGATTGATGGGAACGGGCTTATAGAGAGAGCACCTGACCTTCGATGCATTGGCATCTATATACAAAGTGGGACAAGAAAATATATGATTTTAAGGCACTTGAATCGTGCATTTTTTTTAAGTTCAAACCCGTACTCTACGGTTATACCCTCCTAATTGAGTAGTACAGAGCGTAGGCATCCTGCCGAAAGTTTTCAAAGTACGGTATCGATGATCAAAGAACGTTACGAACCCATTTCCAATTCTTCTAACATTGGAAACTATTCGCCCTTTTTCTTAGGTTTGGGAACGGACACTTTCAATACGTCGTCCAAAGATGTGTTAATCTTTAGTTTTTCGTCGTATTTGTTGGAGCGTTCCTTTTTGAGTTTTGATTTTTCTTTTGACATAATGTAAATTTAATTTATTTAATCTAAAATATAAATGCATATACCTCGTTCTTTATTCAAGTATAACTTTTTTCTATTAAAACTACTATTTGTATTGAATATAAATTATGATACATTTAAGAATAAATAATGAGATCAGTTGTTGTTATTGTTATATTTTTGCACACAAATAGACTGTTGATAAGTTTGTTTTTTTGTTATAAAAATAAATCGTATGGCCTACGCTATTAAATCTATACCAGTATTATCTAAGAGAGCCGCTTCTGACTTTGAGAAAAAGATTGAGGCGAACTTCTCTAATAAATCTACTATTGATTTTTCTAAGCAAAAACGCATAGCGGATAAAATTTTAGCAAAAGCCAAGATATAAACAATTGGGGTTTTTACTAAACAACTGCACCTTTGCCCCTTTAAATGTAACTACACTACAAAATTGCAATTCTTTTGATTGCGATCACAATGATTTAAATGATTTTTTTGTAAATGACTCGATTAAATGGTCTAACGAGTTGTTAGGGAAGTCTTATTGCTTCGTTTTAGATGAAGATCCCAGGCAGATTGTATGCGCTTTCACTGTGTCAAACGATAGTATAAAGACCAAATTACTACCTAATTCAAGAGGAAAAAAGGTTTCTAAGGATATTCCGAGAGAAAAAAGGTTAAAAAGCTATCCAGCTGTTTTAATTGGAAGATTAGGGGTAAATAAAAAATTTAGAATGCTTGAAGGGGAGGAAAAATCTACTGGAGATCAATTAATGGACTTTATAAAATCCTGGTTCATTAATGAAAACAATAAGACAGGATGCCGATTTGTTGTAGTAGATTCTTATAATGAACATCGCGCCTTAAGATATTACACAAGAAACGATTTTTCCCCTCTATTTTCTACCGAAGAACAAGAAAAAGAGTTTACAGGATTAGACCTCGAAACCGAACTAAAAACTAGAATGCTGTTCTTTGATCTAATCCTGTTAACTAATTAATCTCCGTTAGAGATTTGTAACTCAACACGCTCTCACTACCTTCTAAGAACTGCTCAAACCTTTCATTGGAAGTCAACTACGATTAGCATATTCATCCAAATAACGGCTAACGTGCTTTTCTGAAACTTGATGGTAAACACCGTAAAGACCACGCTTTAAAATGCTCCAAAAACTTTCTATTGTATTTGTGTGTACTTGCCCTTGCCCTTCGACATAAATACTTAAAGAGTGCTTAACGTTGTCATGCCTATACGTTTTTTTCAACTGATTATATGCAGGGGCTTCATCTGAATAGATAGTTGAATCTTGAGGTACATGCGTTTTAACGAATTCTACCATATTTTCGGTGGTTTCTCCCGATACGTACTTTAAAGCTACCTTACCGTTGCGCTCAATGATCCCAATGATGGTTTTCTTTGCCTTGTATGGCTTTCCTTCATTGGTCAACGATTTATCATCCAGCGGACGTCTTTTATTGAAGTGCTTGTTCTTTTCCTTGCCTCCTACATAGGTGGTGACATCGGTTTCTACCATTTTTTCATTACCCAACATTTGCGGGGCTTTTTCCCTTAGCATTTCTCTAATTCTGTGAAGTACGAACCAAGTGGATATTCTGGTGATGTTGACCCCCCATTCTGGCCATGTTGACCCCTCTGTAGATTTTGGTCAAAAAGATAATTTCATGACAATATTACAGTTTTTTTCTTAGACTTTCTCCCTTTAATTCTATCCTATGGGAAGTGTGGACCAACCTATCCAAAATTGCGTCGGCAATGCTTGCTTCGCCTATTATGTCATACCAGCTTCCCACGGGTAGTTGACTGGCAATAATGGTAGATGATCTTCCATGGCGGTCCTCAATGATCTCCATCAGGTCCATTTGCTGTTTTCTATCCAGATGTGCCAGTCCGAAGTCGTCCAGGATCAACAGGTCCGCCTTTGCCAGTTTATCAAAGAATTTCAGGAAGCTCCCGTCAATACGCGTCATTTTGGTTTTCATCATTAATTTTTGGGTATTGTAGTACAGCACTTTATGTCCCTGACTACAAGCTTGGTGTCCCAAGGCCGAAGCCAGAAAGCTCTTCCCGCAACCAGTAGCTCCGGTCAATAGGATCGATTCTCCTTTTTCAAGATAGGAGCCACTGACAAGTTCTGTGATCTGGGTCTTATTTATCCCTCTCGAGGAGTCCAGGCTCAGTTCTTCCACACTGGCCTGATACCTGAACTGTGCCCCTTTTTTCAGACGTTCAAAACGGCGGTGGGTGCGGTCTTCGGCTTCCGCCTGCAACAGGACTTCCAGGCCATCCCCAAAGGAGAGTTCGTGGTGCTGCCGGGTTTCTACCATGGCCTTCCAACTGCTGTGCATGCCATTGAGCCGCAGCTGTGACAATTGATTTTCGATAGTACTCATATGTGTATTTATTTAAAAGGTTACTTATTTATAGGATGATGCCCCACGGATGTTCCCATGGGCCGGCAGGGATCTGACTACAGGTTCTTCCGGGTATTCGGTCATCCGGTTTTCAAGGACCTGTTTTAAGAACTTGTATGAATAATTCCGATGTTCCATTGCAATATTGCAAGCTTTGATAAAGGATCCGGGATCCGCCTTCCGTGACAGGTTCAAGATACCGTCACAAGTTTTATAAAGCTGCTCGGGATACTTATCCTGTTTGAACAGGGCCTCCATAAACCCGTACAGTGTCTCTGAGTGATTATAGCCACGCTGCATATAATAAGTAGGGCTTCGCTCTTTGTAATACTGATGGTGGGAACACAGATGTTCCTTTCGGGTGGTATATCCTCCCTTACGGGGATTCCTGGGATGGGTGGCGATAAGATCTGCCTTGTGGTATATCTTTACCAGGGGCCGGGTGTAGATCACCTTGACCTTCGTTCCGATATAGGTGAAGGGTACGCTGTAATAATGCTTGTCCATACCCAGGTAGATATGATTGTTCTTGGCCACCTTATGCTCTCTATAGTACTTGATCTCAAAGGGCTGTGCCGGTAAGGGCAGAAGGGTGTGCTTTTCATCGGCCAGGAATTTCTCCTCCCTGCAGTACTCTTTTTGTTGCATCCGGGTCTGGTTATGCGCTTTGACCTTCTGGGCAATGGCCTGGTTCATCGAGGGAAGATCAAAGAAGGTAAGCTTGCGAAGTTTGGCATATACCCGGCTATAGATCAGCTTCACCTGGTTCTCTACCAAGCTTTTGTCCTGAGGTTTTCGGGGGCGAGCAGGGGTCACCGAAGTCCCATAGTGATTGGCAAGATCCTCCAGTGCACGATTAATATCCGGTTCATAGGGATTCGCCTTGATCACGGCAGCTTTAAGATTATCCGGCACCAAGGTCTGGGGCACTCCACCAAAATCCTTTAAACAGCAGCCCAGGGCATAGATAAAATCTTCCGTCTTTTGGCTGGGTACGGCCATAGCGAAGCAATAATCGGAATACGGCAGGCAGGCCACAAAGACCTGGACCTTGATCTCCTCTCCGGTCTGCCTGTCGACATAACATAAAAGTTTACCGGCAAAATCCACGTACAGTTTATCGCCCGGCCTATGTTCCAATACCATGGATGGTTTGCCACTGCGCAAATATTGACGGATATGGTAACAGAACTGGGCGTAGCTGTAAGGATCTGGGCTGCCTGCTTTATATTCATCCCATAGCACCTGACGATTGACACCTGTCTTCTTAAGTTCCTTACTAAAATAATCCAATTGTGGTTTAAGCCGATCGTAACGTTCGTCCTTATAGGAAGGGTTCCCGGGGTTTAATCTCCCCTCCAGTACTGGGTCTTCCAAAGCCAACAGAACTTCCATCAAGAGATTGCTCGCTCTAGCTTTTTGAATATAATCCTTCACGGTGTTCTTGCTCACCGATAGGGTCCTGGCAATGGTTTTGATTCCTTTTCCCTGATGATGCAGGCGAAGTATCTGTTTTACTTGACTCATTGGTTTTGGTTTTCCGGACATTAATTATCTTTTTGATGTTATCCATCAAATAAACCAAAACCAAAAAAAAATAGCCAGAGGGGGGTCAGCATGCTCCAGAATAAATTATCCAGAGGGGTCAACATGCTCCAGAATAATTTAAAAATTCAGCTATCTTCTTTTTCTAAGGGTGGTCAGCATCCGCCAGAACGGCAGTTGCCTATAAGTTGGGCTTTAGGGGGGTCAGCATGCTCCAGTATATCCACCAAGCAGTCTTTAGGGTAATTCCCAAATCGATTCCCAATTGCACGGAACTGATTCCTTTTTTATGTTCGGTACATAACCAACCAAATAGCAGCGAACCAGACACGAAAAGGTATTTTAGAGTTTTCGAATACTACCTACTCTTACCGTAAATTTCTTATGGCAATCCTTATCGCTACATTTCCACCCTCTATTGGTCTTGTAAGGGTTTACAGAACCGCAATGAGGACAGGCAGGAATACTGCCCCAACGGATATTTTCATAGTAGGCTATTCCGGTGGATTCTTCTTTGAAGTAATCTAAAAGCTGTGGAAGTGACTTGAATTGCATGGTTGATTAATTTTAATATACAAATATACTCGAATATATTGATACATACAATTATATTCGAATAAAGTTGTATATTTGTTTTATGGTTACATATAAAGAACAACAGAAAAACAAAATGTATTTTGTCCTTTTAAAGGATGGGGTGCCTTTAGGTACGTTCGGCAATCTTAAAAAGATCACTGAATTTGTAAAAGATGAAGATTTCCCTAGTTATTGGACTTTGGTAAGAAAGGACGAAAACCCATTAAAATGTGGAGGTTATATGATTTTTAAGGTGAAACACTATTAAAATTAAATTTACATTACTAACACAGTAAACCAAACTAAATCATAAAACTGACTAACTGTATATCAATTAGTTACGTAATATATTCTCAAGATTAGTTACAAGTAGGGCGAAAAATGTTAATAAGTGCTGATAACTTGGTCTGTTTTGTAGTATTTTTCTGATCTGGGATCTTTTACCTTTGAAAAATAAGAAGCCCAAACTTGGCGGATCGGGCTTCTTATAACTTTTAAAATGTATTAACAAAAAGTAAGGGGCTGTCAGATTGATTCTTGCTGGCTTCCTATCTAGTAGAAGAGGGTTTGATTCCCTCCAGCTCCATTTTTGTTATGCAAATATAAGTAATAACGTTTAAATATTTGTAACATATTATGATTATGTCAAACATTTCTTTACAGAATCTTAAAAATGAGAAAGCTCTATTAGAGAAAAAATTAACTATTGTAAAACTTATGATTGACGCATATTCGGAGAGTGAAAACATTTTGAATTCCGATTATATTTTTGAATCCTCAATCTCCGAAATGAACGAAGTCCCTATTGATGATTTTCCATTTAACAAAAAATGGATTGATAAATTACTGTTCTTGCTGGATCAAAAAAAGAGATTTTTGAATAACCATGAATTAGCAGAAGCACTAACTTTATATTACCCAGAATATAATATCGATAAATTAAAAAGAAAGGTTTCCGTGACGATATCCGCAGCATATAAAAATAAAACGGTTGATGGTTTAGTCAAGGTTAAAGTTAACAATCTACCTAAAGGTAATGTTTGGGGTTATGAAAAATGGCTAACGGATAATCAAGAAATAAAAAACAATCATATTCCTTTTGGGATGGATTTGAATAAAGATGTAGTATTAGAATAAAATAAGGTGGCACTATAAAGATAAGCCCAGATTCATGGTTGACGAGCCGGAACTGTACATTGCTTGAAGTGCCACTTTTATAATATCCAAGGGAAAAGATTTTCATTTTGCTTGGTCAGGCTTAAAAGCTTCCAAAACTTTTAAGAGTAGCTAAAATGATTTTCCGAATAGGCTTCCAAAACCCATTCCCCTTTTTTAAAATACTGCTGTGCTAAGGAGATAGGCCCAGATATTAAATCTGTACATTGCTCAAAGCACTCATAGACGAGAAAATCAAAGTGTGCGACCTCTCATTAAGGTACGGCTTTGAAAAATTACCGTCGGAAAGGGAGTAAGTTTAGCGGCTAGCTCCCTTTTTCATTATGCCAAATGTATGTAATAAACCTATTCGATCCAAATATTTACGATTTATTTATCGGTTTAGGTGGAATTGTGGTTGATATTATTAATGCAGAGTCTTTCGAAATAGACGTTTAGGAATTTCATATATTTAAGGAAACCTAAACCACAAGAAATGACTTTTGATATAATCGACTTTGAAACCCTTAAAAAGATTGGAAAAACAACCCTTAAAATCGCTCCGAAAAATAAGGAATGTCTATCCTACGATGGTAAAATTTACATTATCGAGAACATTTTACATTCAGAATTAGGGCAATCGCTTTTAGTCAGAATCCATCCAAGATACGAAGACACCGAATCTTTTCTTTAGCTCATTTCTTTGGATTGGTAAAAATGTTTCTATAATTCACCAAACTTTTCTCTATATCGTCAAGCTGTGATATTATTTCCTTCACATGGCTTTTCGGTATTTCAGTACTTGGGTATGGGAAATTGATTCTTTTTAATTTTTTGATAATGTGATCCGAATTCTCGTCTTTAAATTTCAGAATATCCAGTCAGGCGTTGGAAGAGTAAAGACGTCAGTAACTAGAGCTATATGAGCTGCTCAAAGCTTGAAGAACTCACAACTGGAAAAGGGCAGAAGGTTAGGTTTAAAACTTGATTATTCGTTAAGCCGATGATTTTAGTATCTATAAAGATTAATCCCGAAAACTATCGATTTGAGACTTAATTAACTAAACCTTTATTGAGCGCTTCCGCCAATTCTGTTTTTTTGTTTCGGCTCAATGGAATCTGCGTTCCCCCAATTTCAACATTTTTACTATTGAACTTCACGACCTTTTCCAAATTCACGATATAGGATTTGTGAATCCGAAGGAATTTAGCCTCGGGCAGTTGTTGTTCAAATGATTTCATGGTAGAAAGGATTATAATATTGGCCTCATCCGTTACCAATTTGATATAGTCGCCAAGGCCTTCGATCCATTTTATGTCGTTGAGAACAACTTTGCGCTTTTTTAGGTTGCATTTTACGAAGATATGCTCCTCTTCCTCGTTCACCCTGTGTATCTGTTCGTATTTTGCTGTCGCCCTTTTCGCCGAGGCATCAAAACGTTCAAAGGTGATAGGTTTGTGAAGGTAGTCGGTTACATCGTAATCAAAGGCCTTGAGGGCGTAATCCGGTTTTCCGGTTATCAAGATCACCAGTGGCGGATTATCTAAAGACTCCAAAAGACCAAATCCATTGATAATGGGCATTTCGACATCTAGGAATATAAGATCGATTTCATTGTTTTTGATACCGTTTTTTGCTTCGATCGCATTGCTATACTCTGCTACTAGTTCTAAATTTGAATGATTGTTCACTAATCTGGCCACGGCCATTCGCTGCATAGACGAATCGTCTACAACTATACTTCTTAATTTCATAAGGGACGATTTGGGGGTTAAATCATCGACAAAGTATGCAAACTACAAGTTCTTAATCAAAATAAAAGATGTAAACACGGTGTTATATGTTGTGTAAATGGCGAAAATTATGGTTTTAGGTTTTGGTTAAGTTTACAAGTTTATTTTTTAGAACTTAGAAATTTACAAACCATGACCAGACAAGTAAGGAGCTTTCCACAACAGCGTTACCTGCACCTATGGATTTATGGAGCATTAAGAGAGCATTTTATCGTAATATCTTAGCCCCTTCGTAGTTTAATGGTATCATTAAAACAGTAAAGTTCAATTTGTTCACCAAAGTCAATCCATTAAAAGTAAGATTGGAATAGGGATTTACCCCATTGTCATTTTCATCCCTGTCCCTCAGGTCTTAGGATTTGAAATCAAAATCATCTTCCGCAACTCCGTAAAACCTGTTGGTAGTGCCCGTTCAATCATTGGCCTACTCAACAAATCAACCTTTACATCTATACCCTATTTAACTTTTACGATGACACCAAAAAATTCGGTGGTATCAACCTTACCGTTGAATACGACGATGTTTCATACAGTAGTACTGTTTCAATTAGAATAATAGGTATATCCATTAATTCTGATTTGCTATTTATGGCAAGACCAATAGTATAGGGCAACCTACTTAATGGCATTATACTTATCCGTATTGTTTCAGTAACCATACGTTAGACCATCCTAGGTTCTGCAAAATTGCTGCAAATGTTGTTGTTTTGAGGCAATCAATAGCCAGCTCCAATTACTTGCATGTGAGTATGCATCATCCGAGATTACAGTAATAGGCGCAGCTGCTATCCCGTTGACCATTATTTTTTCGCATGGCGCGATTGTTGTAAAAAGATTTATCCAGTCTGGCTCCAAAGGGGCATGGGCAGAAATATAGTACTAATGTCATAGAATGTCGAAGCTGAAGGGTAATTCAATTACCTGTTGTTCGTCGTAATAGCCTAAGAAAAGGTCAAAATGAAAAGAAGGGCTTAAATCACTTCTGATATTAATTCCTTAATTTTGACATCTAAAATGAGATTCTTTGTTGAAAAAGATTTCAGTCATATTAATCCTTTTAAGCTTTTCTGCAAGCCCTGTTTATCAATTTGGATACATTGCTTATTATGAGTTAAATATAGATTATATTATTCAAACTTATTGCGTAAATCAGGATAGGCCAGAAATGCATTGTGACGGGAAGTGCTATTTGATGGATCAGCTCACAATAGGCTCAAATAAGAAGGATAGTGCTAAATCCATCCAGTTGATCGAAGTATTCTACCCTGTGTATTTCCAGAGATATGGCTATAATTATACTTTTCAAAAGCCATTGGTAAAAGAAAGTTCAAAATGGTCAGTTTCAAAAAATCCACAATCCCGATTTTTGAATGTGCCGGTACCCCCTCCCAAAGTTTAGGACAACATACGCAAAATTAAAGGGCCTTCTCCGGCCCTAAACTCAGTATTGTCTTAAACGAAATTATTTATGTACAAAAAATGTATTGTGCTTATGGCTTTCGCCATGGGTTTCGTGTCCTATTCACAAAAGGATTACGTAGGGCAAATCGTGGACGCCCAACTGGTTCCGCTTCCCGGAGCAACAATCCAATCCGTCGAAAACCCCCAAAATGGGGTGGTGGCCGATATGGACGGAAATTTCAAAATCCAACTGAAAAACGATAAACGTGTAAGCATAAATTATTTAGGCTTTGAGCGTAAAACAACAACCCTTTCCTCTGGATTTAGTACCGTTGTACTTCAAGATGGAGGTACCGGACTTGATGAAGTGGTGGTCTCGGCCAGCAGGGAAGAACAAAGACGTTCAGAAGTACCGGCCTCGATCTCGAGCCTATCATCAAGGCAGATCGAACGGACTCATGCCTATGGGGTCGAGCAATTGGTAAATCAGGTGCCCGGAGTTTATATGACCACCTCGCGAGCGGCGAGCAACGAACAGCACATGATGGCCTTAAGATCACCTATTTCCACCAACTCCATCTTCCTGTATCTGGAGGATGGCCTTCCCATTCGTCCAACTGCGGTCTTTAACCATAATGCACTTTTGGAGATGAACAATACCTCATTTGGCCGTATTGAGGTGCTCAAAGGCCCGGCCTCAAGTATCTATGGGAGCGAAGCCATAGGGGGAAGTTTTAACTTCATCACAAAAAAACCAACTGTCGAGCCTTCAGGAAGTTTGGGCTTTCAGGTAGATGATCTGGGTATCTCACGCTACGAACTGGAATATTCGCAATATGCCAATGAGAGGGTGGGCCTTTATCTTGGGACCCATTACATACAGCGCAACAATGGACCGATCGAATACAGTGATTATGAGAAATTCGCGGTCACTTTTAAAACTGAGGTCGCACTTTCCGGCAACCTGCAATGGACAACGGTTTTTGATATGATCGATTATCGCTCCGATATGACCGGATCGCTCAGCGAGACAGATTATAGGGCAGGTAACTACGAGAGTGACCAGACCTTTACGCAACGAGAGGCAAGAGCCTTTCGTGCACGTAGTAGCTTTAACAAACGCTGGAATACCAAAAACGGGACCTCGTTCAATTTTATTTTTAGGAACAATGTGATGGACCAGAACCCTTGGTACCGCATCACGCAATTTAGGGAGAATGGCCAGCTTACCGGTTCTGGCTCCGGTGAGGTAAACAGTAACCGTTTTAATAGCTATGTGGGAATACTGCAGCACAAGATCAATTTTGACTTTGCGAAATCTTCTCTCATCTTCGGTATTTCGGCAGACTATTCCCCGCAGACCTATGTTGCCCAGACCACTGATGTCACGGTCAATGTGGCCACCCAGAGGAATACAGGATTCAGCATAAATCAGGGTGACTATATACTTGATTACAAAGCTGGCATACTCAACTATGCCGGGTATCTACAATATGAGATCAGTCCTATCGACAATCTCAAGGTTACCGCCGCCCTGCGTTATGATAAATTCAATTATAATTATAATAATCAGCTGGATGGTATTGCAGGCCCTCGCGACTCAAACAACGCCTACGATAATCTGTCGCCCAAGCTTGGTGCCAATTATAATTTTTCCAAAAATGGTGGGATTTACGCCAATTACTCCGTTGGTTTTTCACCCCCTGAGACAAGTACGCTTTACCGCAACAGTTATGTAGGGGTTGGTGGCGAAGTCTTTGATCTAGAACCAAGCAATTATTACAATTATGAAGTAGGTGGATATTTTACCCCGTTGCACAATCTCAAGTTGGACCTGGCACTTTACCTGCTTGATGGCAAGAATACCTTACTGACACTTCGGGACGCTAGCGATAATTTTTTTTACGCAAATGCAGGTAGGACCCGCTCTTATGGGATCGAGTACGGTTTTGCCTTTTTCCCCGTTCCAGAGCTTGAACTTAAGCTCAATGGCAGCTTTGCGCAGCATCGTTATATAACCTTTTTTGACGGCGATATTGATTATTCCGATACGAAACGGGAGTCGGCACCCCAGCTTCTGGGATTTTCGCAGGTAAGCTACCGTCCAGAATTTATATATGGATTCAGTCTTACGGCGGAACACGAGCTTGTGGGCCGGTACAACACCAGTTTTGAAGGTCAGGTTGTGGGAGAGGATGGTGTACCCTCAACGGCCACTTATCCCGGGTACAATGTATTCAATTTACGGGCCGCTTATACCTTTGGCCATCTTGACCTTTGGGCAGAAATGTTTAACCTTTTTGATACCCTTTACTCCGTAAATACATCCTATAATATTTATCAAAATGCCAATAGCTACACTATAGGCAATCCAAGGGCGGTCCACTTAGGGATAAAGTATAACATTGGCAAATAACAATACGTTCCGGAAACCGTGTTCAACGGGAGCCGAACCTAAATTACAAGAATATGAAAAAGAATGATAAACTCAATAAATGGTTATGGAAGTGGCATGTGATTTCGGGTCTTGTGTCCCTTCCTTTTGTAATGATTCTTGCCATAACCGGTGGCATCTACCTTTTTAAGGATAATTATGAAGCCAACTTACAAAGAGAAGTACGGGAGGTGGCCGTACAAAGAAAAACAATGAGCTACCAAGACCAGTTGCAAAAAGCCAGATCACAGACCGATTTCCCTATCGATGCTATGGTCCTGCCCAATAAAAAGAATGAGGCAACGAAGTTTATATCGGGCAGCTTCGGGACTAAATCCACACTTTACTTAAACCCTGGTACGGGCAGGGCCACAGGTGAAATCCCAGAAAGCACCACGGATATGTTTAAAGTGCGAAAACTACACGGCGAACTTTGGATGGGTGGTTTTGGCACTAAGATAGTGGAACTCGTGGCAAGCTGGTTGATCGTCCTTTTGATCACTGGCCTTTATATCTGGTGGCCGAGCGGCAAATTTAAGTGGAAAGGCTTTTTTATTGTTCGGACCGGACAGGGAAAACGCACTTTTTTTAGGGATTTGCACGCCGTTACCGCCATTTGGTTTTCAGGACTTCTTATAATGATTCTTTTGGGCGGGCTACCGTGGACCGATGTTTTTGGGGGTTCTTTTAAATGGGTGCAGCAAGTGACCAATACAGGTTTTCCAGATAGTTGGCAAGGACGTGGACTAACTTCCACCGTAAATGGAAAAACACTGGCACTGGATTTAATGGTCAAAAAAGCGGAACAGCTCAAACTTTCTGGAGAGGTCAGCATTACCCTTCCAAAATCTGAAACTGGGGTGTACAGTATTTCAAATAACCCACGAAATCCGATACAAATGGAAATATACCAATTTGACCAGTATTCTGGTCGAAAGCTCGTTCATAACGACTGGAGCGATATTGGGATCTTGATGCAGGGAAGGCTATTTTTTATGGCATTTCACCAAGGGCAGTTTGGCGCATGGAACAAATGGTTGATGCTCTTCGCGGCATTTATGCTTCTGACCTTAAGTATTGGCGCCATTTTCTCCTATTCTCTACGAAAGAAAAAGGGCTGGGGAATCCCAAAAGTACCCGCTAGATTTCAGATAGGGAAGGGCATACTGGTTATGATCGTGGTGCTCGGCGTTATTTTTCCTTTATTTGGTTTTAGTGTCCTTCTGATTTTAATTTTGGAACTCTTTGGTGGGAAAACTAGACAAAGACGAATATCATGATATTCTATAAAAATAAGCCAACTCAATAAATGAATTCTCACACAAACGGTGCATTTTAAATCGAACATTTTGGAGTGGTGAAAAAAATAAGCTTAAAGATGATATTTTGATATTAGGGAATGACTTATCTGTCATCACATTTTTGCTTTGTACTGGTTGATGACCTACACCGTGAAATTTTGCTGCGGAATATAAATCTATATAATAATTACTGTCCAATTATATATAGAGTTTATATGCAACTAATTGTATATGAATCTTTTCTTGTTTTGAATATATTGGCGGAATAATTAAGTAAAATGCTTTTCTATAATTTACAATTTCATTTTTGGCCACCAGTCTGGAAAGCACTCGTTTTAAAGCGGTTTCAGTTTTATGACCCGCTTTTACGAGTACATACTAAGAAAACGAGTATTCCTCAATGGATGGTAGTTGCTTTGCATTTTCTGAAATATCCAAACTAAAAGTATATTTTTAGGGAGTGTACCACTTTACGGTATTTATAGCATTTTTGTTATTTATTGATTTAAGGTAATTTCTCATTACTGTCCCATTAAAACATAAAATAGTTCTTTTAAAAATTTGAAATTCAGTTAGTTATAGAGGCTTGTCAGCCGAACGGACTTGAAAACATAGCTTTGTTGCCAGATGAATCTGCCAACCTATGTTCCAAGATAAATATGTTTTCGCTCAATTGGTCTCGTTCCTCAACCGGAGTAAGTTCAATCGACTTGTATCCAAGTATAAGGGAGACAAATACGTCAAGCATTTTAGCTGCTGGAATCAGCTGCTTGTTTTAATGTTCGGTCAACTCTCCAACCGTGAAAGTTTAAGGAGTCTGATTGTCGCCCTAGATGCCCATTATTCCAAATGCTATCATTTGGGAATGGGGAAAAATATCTCAAGATCATCTTTGGCAAGAGCAAATCAGGACAGGGACTATCATATCTTTGAGGAATATGCCTACTACCTGGTCAACCAAGCAAGAGAGAAGAAAGCCGTCAATATCTTCAACCTCGACGGTAACGTCTACGCTTTCGATTCGACAACAATCGACCTGTGCCTTTCCGTGTTTTGGTGGGCAAAGTTCCGTAAAAACAAAGGTGGTATCAAAATCCACACATTGTATGATGTGGAAACACAGATTCCTACATTCTTTCATATCACTGAAGCTTCTATGCACGATTCAAAAGCAATGAAGGAGATCCCTTATGAACCAGGCTCTTACTACATATTTGATCGAGCCTACAATAACTTTAAGATGCTGTATAAGATCCATCAAATAGGGGCTTACTTTGTGGTCAGAGCAAAGAGAAATCTTCAGTACAGATCCATCAAATGGAAACGCAGATTGCCCAAGAAAGTGCTTTCGGACCAAACGATCGAATTAACGGGATTTTATCCAAAAAGGTACTATCCCGGGTCACTACGCTTGGTCAGATACTGGGACGAGAAGCAACGACGTGAATTTATCTTTTTGACCAATGCCATTCACATTTCAGCTCTACAGGTTGACGAACTTTACAAAAACCGTTGGCAAGTAGAACTTTTTTTTAAATGGCTAAAGCAACACCTTAAGATCAAAAAATTCTGGGGTACTACCGAAAATGCTGTCCGGATTCAAATCTATGCAGCCATATGTGCCTATTGCCTCGTGGCAATTGTTCAGCACGACATGAAACAGGGTAGAAGCACGTATGAAGTGCTACAGATACTAAGTATTTCCTTAACTGATAAAACGAATCTTAGAGAACTTTTTAGCAAAACTAAATTTCAAAATGACAAAGAACGAGATAGCCTTAATGGGCCAAATTTATTTAATTTTTAAAACGTCCCGATTTTAATGGGACACTAGTGGTAATTTCTTTCAAATAAATTTTGTTCTTATTTACCTCAATTTGAATCCGGAAACCTTCACAACTCACAAACTTTTGTTAAAAAAGGGCTAATTCGGTGTCAGTAAATTTCAAGTGTCGTTCTAAAGCCTATAAACACTAAAAAAATTAGAATTTGGATAGTTCCTTAGGGAATATTCTATGCTCCCCTGTTCGGGGGATTTGTCCAAAGGGGAATAGGTGTTGTAAAATCCAAAATACACCTTCTTGAAGTCCACATGGCTGGGTATGCAGGTAAACCCGTCGTACTTGGGTATTCTGCCAAGGTATTGGTTGCCCAGGTCCAACCTTATGGTCTCCAAGGTCCACGGGACCAGTACCTCGTTGAAATCTCCGTTTATGGTCGGCGACATCACCATTTTGTAATAGGTCGTGCCGGCCCTTATATAGGGTATCTCTTCCAT
>JAIRBC010000035.1 GCA_022008415.1 Cerina litoralis | reverse complement strand
TATAGAAAGATCGAACTTGTTCGGAATCTTGGAATAAAATAGAGAACTAGGGGGTAAGCCCGTGGTTTCTTATTTGCAAAGGGGATAGCCGTCGGGAAACCGCAGGTAATCCTTCTGCCATCACCAATAAAGGCAAAGCTTTAGGGATTTATAATCTCTGAAGTTTTTTTATTTGCACATAATTTGTATTCAAATTAAGGCTTATTCCCTCACGAAAATCTAATACCTTCGGTGGGAAACCATTTTAGGCTAAGGGCCATATTATGTTTTATTACCAAGGTTAAATGTATTGTTTTAAGCAATACACCAATTGGTGGACTGTAGAATTTTTTGTCTGTGAATTATTCAACCGCTACCTATGTAAGGCATTTGAAGATATATGCATTCGGAGATTTCCATAAATTAAAGGATTAATAGTCAGATTCTTATACGTATATTTATATTGAACTGAAGATATATAGCCGATGAATGACCAAAACTACAGAATCGGGTCATTAAATTTAATCTATAACCTATTGCGGTATGCACAACTGATTGGATTGGAAAAATTACCTGTGAAGTGATAAACTACAGTAGTCAATTGAAAATCTGTCGAAAATTTAAGTGTTGTGAAAACTTACGTAAAAAAATGTTCGGTCACCGAAGTGGTGACCAACCGTTTTCAAGGATAAATTAATCCCGTTTTTTTTAAAAAATAAACATGCAAACCCACGATATCTAAGTAAAATTGATTTTTAGAACCCTCCAATTATGAAAAGACACTCGCAAAAGTTGAAATATCCACTAAAATTGAATTTGAAATATAAATATTATATCCCGTTAATTGCAATCCTTTTTCCCCTACTTAGTTTTACCCAGACCGAATTTACAACATGGGGAAATATTACTGGAATACGGGTAGATAATCAATTGATGGAATTTAATACTAGCTTAATTATTATAGATGTTAATAATTTAGAAAGAAAGACCAGAAAAGAAGGACAGCGTATCAATTTTAAAAGGGAATTGGACAGGAAAAGTTTTTCGTACGGGATGGATAGTCTTAGTTGGAGACAAACCTTGTATTCGAAAAAAAAGGGAACGGCTGTTATAGAAGTCGATTTTTCATCTACGATAGACACACTTATTCAAGGGGCTTATTTTAGAATTGATCTTCCTGAAGATTTTGATAACGCTACTACCTTCCAAGTTATCAATCCGGCAGAAATCTCCTTTAAGGAAATAAGCACTAGGTTTCAGGGAGCGGATTACAAGGCCCCTGCAACTTCCATGAAAGTGATGTCACCAACCCGGGAATTAGAGATTGAATTTGAAAAGCCCACGGATGTAAGTATTAGGACAAAGGATTCTCTACATCCGGAAATTCAACTCAACTATAGAGTGGCCGGGGGGCAACTCGTGGCCAATAGGCATTACACCAATACTTTCACGATTTCAGTATCCGGGGAGATTGACAAATCGCCAGTTGAACTTCAATTGTTTCCAGATCAATTAGGGGAAAAATTTGATGGAATAGGGGGTAACTTTCGCTTACAAAACCCCGATGCCGACCCTCAAGTAATCGACTATAGTCTTAAAAATCTAAACGTTGCGTGGTCTCGGGTTGAAATGCCTTGGCGGCAGTGGCACCCCGATTTGGAAAAAGATCCAATTGTAGAGGCCAAAAATGGGAATATTCACCCCAAAGTAAAAGAAGCCATGGAAATGGCAAAACGATTGAATAAATTAGGCATACCCGTAATACTAGCATGCTGGTTTGCCCCAGACTGGGCAATTTTAGGCGAAAAGGCATGGGGGAGAAACCCGGATGGAACACGTGGGAACCAACTGGACCCCACAAAAAAAATGCAGATTTACGAATCTATCGCTAAATACATCACCTATCTAAAGGACGCGTACGGGGTTCAATCGGTCATGTTCTCCTTTAATGAATCAGACCTTGGGATCGACGTGCGTCAAACCGCGGAGGAACATAATACCTTAATAAAAGAATTAGGAGCCTACTTCAGATCAAAAGGTATTGAGACTAAATTTCTTTTGGGTGATACCGCTGATGCCAACGGATGGGACTTCACCACTATTGCTTCCATAGACCCTGAAACAAGGCCTTATATAGGTGGTGTTTCTTTTCATTCTTGGCGTGGATGGACGTTGGAGAACCTTATAAAATGGTCAGACATATCAAAACGGGTAGACGTACCACTTTTTGTGGGAGAAGGCAGTATCGATGTGGGCGCATGGCGATACCCCCAAATTTTCGAGGAACCCACTTATGCACTTGACGAGATTGATGTTTACCTGCAAATATTGAACATCGCTCAACCTTTGACCATTTTGCAATGGCAACTAACTTCTGATTATTCAGTTTTATCGGGCGGGGGTATTTTTGGAAATGTCGAAGACGAATTGTATCCCACACAGCGATTTTATAATTTAAAACAGCTCGGAAATACTCCTAGTGGACTTAACGCCATACCCATAACATCCCAACAGAAACTATTGACTTCTACTGCCTTTGTAAATTCGAGACAGAATAAAATGGCCATTCACTTGGTCAATAAAGGGGCAACTAGAATGGGTACTATTAAGGGTATTCCGAATAGGATAAAGCGGTTGCAGGTTTATATTACGAACAAAGAAAGTTCCTTCCAAAGTATAGGTGCCGTACCGGTAAGCAATGGGGTAGCAGTAGTGGAATTGCAAGGGGCAAGTTTTATTTCGTTAATTAACAGGTAATTAGTACAAGGCCTTTGCTTGGCCACCTTGAAAGTTCGCGGACAGGGTTGCCAATATCGTCACTAAAAACCATTTTTCCTATATTTGGTCTTTCTAACGATATTAGATAATTATCTAAAGTCGTATATATAAAACTTCTTTTAATAAAAATACACTGGCAAACCACATTATTATCCATGGAAGTGAAGAGAGGGGTGCTTATTGCGGCAATGTATATTTCGTTTTCTCATTGTTTTCCGCTTTTGGGACAATGCCAAGAGGATAAGGGATTGTTTAAACTTTTATCATCATCCCGTACAGGGGTGAATTTTAAGAACTCCCTAGACGATACAGGGACAGTGAATTTTATGTCCCATACCTATATTTATAATGGAGCGGGGGTAGCTGTTGGGGATATTGACAATGACGGTCTGGACGATATTTTCTTTTCTGGGAATATGCGGAGTAGCCGGCTGTATCGCAATGAAGGAAATTTAAAGTTTAGCGATATTACGAGCGCCTCGGGAGTGGGGGATGCCGATACCGACTGGGCAACCGGCGCAAATATGGCCGATGTGAACGGCGATGGTTGGCTGGACCTGTATGTGTGTTACACCAATCTGAACCAACCTGAATCCCGTCGAAATCGACTGTACATCAACCAGCAGGACGGTACGTTTAAGGAAGAGGCCAAGGAGTATGGTCTGGATGACGATTCCTATAGCGTTCAATCCGCTTTTTTTGATTTTGATGGCGATGGCGATCTGGATATGTACCTGCTCAATTATAATTCCGACCATATCCCTGCCAACGAATGGGAAAACTCAAAATTCAAGCGCGACCCCTATGCGGGGGATAAACTGTACGAAAACCGGAACGGAAAGTTTGTGGATATAAGTGCCGTGGCCGGAATAAAGGGTACTCCCTTGGGTTATGGACTGGGGGTTGCCGTAGGTGACATCAATGGCGATTCATGGCCCGATATTTATGTATCCAATGACTTTGTAGAACCGGACTATCTGTACATCAATAATCAAGATGGTACATTTACCGAATTAATGTCCGAATATTTTCAGCACATCAGTCATTTTTCAATGGGGTCTAATCTCAACGATTTTAACAACGATGGTGCGGTCGATCTTTTTACCCTGGATATGTTGCCCGAGGATAACAAACGACAGAAGCTGCTTTATGGCCCAGAAAATTATGAGGAGTATGCCCGTCGGGTCACATCGGGATTTTACTTTCAGGATATGCGCAATATGCTCCATTTAAACAATGCCAATGGCACTTTCAGTGAAATTGGTCAGTTTACGGGAATAAGTAATACGGATTGGAGCTGGAGTGCCCTGTCTGCAGATTTTGACAACGATGGTTGGAAAGATTTGTTCATCACCAATGGGTATTACAAAGATGTTACCAACAAGGATTTTCTCAAGTTCCGGGGAGACTATTATTTTAATCAGAGCGTCAAGAGAAGTAAAGTGGATACGACCTACATCGTCAATCAAACGGTTTCTACCCCAATTCACAACTATATATTTAAAAACACCGGAAATCTTAAGTTTGAGGATAAATCCGATTGCTGGGGTATTGACCAGCCCGGATTTTCAAATGGGGCGGCCTATAGTGATCTGGACAATGATGGGGATTTAGATCTGGTAACAAACAACATCGATGCAAAAGCGTCCATTTACGAAAACATGTCCACCAAGCTCTTTCCTGACCGTCATTATTTGGCACTGAAACTTATTGGGACGGGAGGGAATACCGGGGGGTACAACGCTAAAGTAAATGTATATTCCAAGGATAGGCTGCAAACCTATGAAAAAATGCCGGTTCGTGGATTTCAATCTAGCGTAGGTCAGACCATGCACATCGGCTTGGGGAAAACGAACCAGGTAGATTCATTAGAGGTCATTTGGAACCATAAATCCGTTTCCGTTGTCAAGCATCCCGAAGTCGACAGGATTCTGACCCTTGATCAAACCGAGGCTGTTAAAAGGCCCGTGCGACAGGATGCGCCTACGTCTCCCTATTTTCGTCCTTCAAATTTGATCGATTATGTACATCGGGAATATCCTATCAATGATTTTAAACGACAACCGCTCTTAACGACCATGCCTTCCATAATAGGCCCGGTTATTAAGGTTGCTGATCTAGATGGGAACGGTACGGATGATATTATCCTTGGGGCGAGCAAAAACAGTGCCACCCGGATTCTTTTACAAAGTGAAAATGGTAAATTCATAGATGCATCCATACAGGGGGATGATATCAAAAGCTCCGATGCGGCGATTGCTGTGGCCGACTTTGATGGTGATGGCGATATGGACGTGTATCTGGGTAGCGGGGGCTATTACGATTACGCTCCTAAAGACGATGATCTACAAGATCGGCTTTTGCTCCAGGAAAATGGGAATTTTATCTTGGCCAACGGAAACTTACCTACCTTGCACTACAGTACGGGAGCTTTGGAAATATCGGATTTTGACAAGGATGGCGATATCGATATTTTTGTCGGAAGCCGGATAATTCCTGGAATGTACCCAGAAACGCCTCCCAGCTTTATACTGCGTAACGATGGCCATGGCAAGTTTGAAGACGTTACATCGGCTATCGCACCAACACTTTCCTCCATTGGGATGGTCGCCATTGCCAAATGGGCGGATATTGATAACGATGGTTGGCAAGACCTTATCGTTGGCGGGGAATTTATGCCGTTGACAGTTTATATAAACAATAAGGGCAAGGGATTGATAGATAAGTCCAGCACTTTCTTTTCCGAGCCGCTTTCCGGCCTATGGTCTGCCATTGATGCAGCTGATTACGACAATGATGGGGATATTGATTTTGTGGTAGGCAATTTTGGTCTCAACTCTCAACTGAAGGCATCTCCAAACCAGCCTTTATCGTTGACCTATGCCGATTTTGATCAGAACGGATCTATCGATCCAATTGTCACGTATTACAATCAGGGAAAGGAATATCCCTTTGCGAGCCGCGACGAGATTACAAACCAGATATTTGCATTGCGGAAAAAGTTTCCTACTTATGAATCCTATTCGGATGCCCAACTGGTAGATATTTTCTCCAAAAAGGAATTACAGGAAGCTAAAAAACTGACCGCGAATACGTTGGAATCCTATTATATAGAAAATAGTTCAGGACAATTTAAAGTATCCCCGTTACCATCCGAGGCTCAGTTTGCACCCGTTAATGCGATTTACAGTTACGACTTTAACAAGGATGGGAATATGGATTTTGTCCTTGCAGGAAATCAAAGCTTTATTCGAATACGCCTTGGAGTCATAGATGCCAATTACGGTGAGCTGTTTCTAGGGGACGGACACGGTTCGTTTAAAATGGTGCCGCAAAAGAAATGCGGTCTTAACCTAAAGGGAGACGTCAAATCTATACAGCAGATCAATATTGGCGGATATCCTTATCTCACTTTCGGAATCAACAATTCGCGGCTTGCCACTTATGCTTTTAGAAAATGAAAAAGTTAGTTTACCCAATTGTTTTCTCATTATTAGGTATCCACTTGTTGGTGGCGCAAAGTCCATCATTGGAGCAAGAAGCTGCCAACGCCTATCCCGATTATTTGTTCGAGGCCACAAAGGTTATGGTTCATGACGTAATAAGCCCCCCTGCAGCGGCCAGGTATTACGCGTATGCTTGTCTTGCCGGATATTTGGCAGATAAGGTTCATTCTAACAGCAATCCTCCCGATTTTACACAGAAGCTGAACGGATATCGACCTATAGACTATCGGCCAAAACCAAAAAGCAATGCCTCCTTGGCATCAACTTATGCCATGCTGGATGTTGCCAGACAAATGCTGCCTTCCGGGGAAAGCTTGACGAAAGTCCTGGATCAACTAGCGATGGAGTATAGAAATAAGTACAAACTTTCGAAAAGGGAAATTTCCTCCAGTATCGAGTCGGCCAAGTCAGTGTCATCGTATGTAATGGCATATGCGAAGGGAGACCATTTTAATGAACTTAGCGCAAAAATGGGATATACTCCTAAGCCCGGACCTGGATATTGGTATCCTACCCCTCCTGCCTATATGGCCGCAATTGAACCCAACTGGCAAACATTGAGAACTTTTTTTCTAGATTCCCCTACGCAATTCATACCCTTAAAGCCCACTCCGTTCGACATGGATCCGAACAGTGATTTTTATCAAAAGGAATTGATGGTCGTGTACGAGGCTGTGAAGAATGTAACCCCGGAACAAGAGGTTATCGCCAACTTTTGGGACTGCAATCCATTCAATGTCCAAATGACTGGCCATATGGCAATAGGCTTTAAAAAGATAACCCCAGGGGGCCATTGGATGGGAATTGCAGGAATAGCCTGTAAAAAAGAGGGATACGGTATGAAGCAGACCACAGCGACCCTTGCTTTGGTAGCGTTGACCTTACACGATGCCTTTGTTAGTTGCTGGGACGAGAAATATAGATCAGAACGCATCCGTCCCGAAACCGTGATCAATCAGCATTTAGACCAAAACTGGAGACCCATTTTGCAGACACCGCCGTTTCCGGAGTACACCAGTGGTCACAGCGTGGTCTCTGGGGCCGCTTCTGTGATTTTGACGGCAATTTTTGGTGAACCTTATAAGTTCACGGACGATACCGAGATAATTTTTGGTTTACCGGAGCGCGACTTTACCTCTTTTGAAGCCGCAGCCCAAGAAGCCGCCATAAGTAGGCTTTATGGGGGTATCCATTATATGGACGCCTGTACCAACGGTATCGTACAAGGAAAAGCGGTAGGGGCTTTTATAAGGGATAAAGTTTTTTGAACCGAATGTTTCTATAACTAGCATTCTATCTGTTGGTATTCGTGCCGGTTTATATTTTTGATAAAAACGGGTGGAATTCAAAGGATAAATTATAATCATTATCCGATGTTTTTTATTTTAAAACCAACTCTTTTACATCACTTAAAGAAGTGCTTTTGCCTCAATTAATTGAACGGTTTAAAGAATTGACGTATATTGTCAATTCGTACCAATTGGTAGAGATCGGACTACAATCCCTCTTCCTAGTTCGTTAAGGCACATCCTTTACCATAGTTAAAGGTTGGTTTTTACACTTTTTAAAGACTAATTTTCTAAATCGTCGAATATTTAACTACATGACCATAAGCCCTGGAGGAACTGTGCCTGTCAACATCTATCCACGCTGTTTTTTGGGTACGGGCGAACACTTTTTAAATTTTTGTAATTATCTTTAATGATATCTAGGTCCAGATGGGGTTTCGCCAAAGGTGATCGGGTTATCAAAAAGGAATGAAAAATTGGTTGACATTCTTAGTTTTATGGTCTGTATTGCCCTTTTACTCCCAAACTTCTGAAAAGATTATTTCGGGAAGGGTGACCGATGTTTGGGAAACACCCATCCCCAATGTAAATATACTGATCAAAGGCACCGACCGCGGAACACAAACGGGTAAAAAGCGAATTGGATACAGTGGCCTCACGTAGATTACCGAGCGTACAGCGTTTAAATAGTATTTAAATGTGTAAGAATGTTCGATCGATTATTTTGTAGGTTGGAGGGTTTGGATACGTTTCATGACGTTTTCGACCAACCTGTCACATTTATGGTTGCCAAATTCAAAGACATTTTGCGTTTTAGTAGCCTTGAACAGATATTCCTTCATCATGTTCCTCGCTCTGTGTAGCCTAACCTTTACATTGCTGTTGGTAAGGTCGAGGCTCTTTGAGATCTCGGATATATCCATCCCCTCTACTTCCTGGAGTATATAAACAATTTTATACTTTGGAGGCAGTGCGTCGATGGCCTTTTCGATAAAAGCCGCGGACTCTCTATGAATGGTCTTGTTTTCTGGATTCATAATAGATGTATCGGCAATTTGTATTACGCCCGATTCTTGTGTTAGATCAATTGTTCGGTTTTTTTTTGATTTTCGTTTGTACTGCAAGGCTTCGTTGATCCCTATCCGAACCAACCAAGTAGAGAACTTCGCTTCATTCCTAAATTGATACAATTTTTGAAAAGCCTTGATATATGCATCCTGCATGATGTCTTCCACTTCCACCTCCCGATCTAGATAGCTGCGAATGGATCGATACAATAGTTCGTTATAACGTCTCATCAAAATTTCGAACAATTCTGTCTCCCCTTGCAAAACTTTTTCCACGATCACGTAATCGGACATTGCTTGTGTCGGAATTGCACCTTCTTTTCTTTGCGCACTACAATGGCTCATATTAGCATAGTTTATTTATTAGATGCAGTTTCGGCAATTTGGTTACAAAATTGTAACCCATAAACGAAATTTTCATCCAATGACCAAAAAACACACGATCTTGCCAATCGAATGTTCGGGGATTAGAGGTAATTAATTGCCCAACTTATAGTTCTTATGCCTTTGGGCTTTTAGCTGTATCGATTTCTGATTCTTGTTTCCTGCGTTTCTATAATAGGCTACTAAGGACAAAAGGAACATTCCCCCTGCGGTAATATAAATCCAGGAGGGAATCGGCATAGGGTCGCCAGCGGCATAGGAATGCAATCCCGATAGATAGTAATTTACTCCGAAATAGGTAAATATGATCGACCATATCGCCCACAGGCTGACAATATTGAAGGTTAGTTTCCCCCTAAGCTTTGGAACCAATCTCAAGTGGAGTACTACGGCATAAAATATAACCGAAATAAATGCCCAAGTCTCTTTTGGGTCCCAGCTCCAATACCTGCCCCAGCTCTCGTTGGCCCACATTCCTCCCAGAAAGGTCCCTACGGTAAGGGCAAAGATACCTACGGTTAAAGCCATTTCATTGACTATGGTCATTTCCTTGATGGAACGCTCTATTTTTTTGGTGCGCTTTGTGCTGAACAGAATTAATGAAATAGCACTCAATACTGCCGACAGGCCGAAGAATCCGTAGCTGGAAGTGATGATGCCCACGTGAACCATTAGCCAATAGGATTTTAGTACGGGCTCCAAAGGCGTAATCTGTGGATCGAGCATCGACCCTCCGTGTGCAAATCCCATCATAATCATAGCGACCAACGCTCCGGCTGCAGGAATAAAGGCATTCCGATTCCTGTAAAGGAGCAGTCCCGAGAGCACACCGATCCCTGAAATAAATATGATAGCCTCATAACCGTTGCTCCAAGGTGCGTGTCCGGAAAGATACCAGCGAACGCCAAGAGCTGTCGCTTGAACGGCCAATGTTACGACCATTATTCCCAGCAGTATTTTGCTCAGAATACGGATTATGCGATTATACTTTGATCCTGACGAAAACACTTCTGCAAATCCAAGAATGATCATAAATAAACCCAAAAAGCTGTAGGCTATCATCAGCCAAAGGAAAATATTCAAATGATTATAGAGAATTTCCAGCCCGACTTTCTCGGCGGATGGAACAATTTTTTTGCCCCAAATCTGTTGAAATTCACTTATGTCTTCAATACTTTTATCCGCTTTGGTCCAGTTTCCGGTTTTCAAACCTGCTTTTAACCCAATAAAATAGCTGGTTAGAAGGGCATAAGCCGTCTTGTCAATCTCAACAGGGTTCTTGTCAGAGCTATAAATCCAGCTTCTCCATTTTTGAGCCGGATCATTTTTTACCGGAATGATATTGGTATAATACCCGTAGGCGATACTACTGAAAATATTGAACCGTTCGGTCACCTCGATAACTCCTTTGTCATAGTTGGATTGGTCGGCTTTTCGCTTGCTGAACGATTTGCTATTCTGTTTTTCCAACTTAAAGTTGCCGGTATTCGGGTCTACAAGATTGGCATAGGAAGTATAACCTTCCGTATTGGCACCGGTTTCTTTTATCAGTTTATCACCCCCCTTTTGGCCTACTTTGATCAAGGGCTCATTGGCCCAATAACCGGGATCGATCTGCATGGAAATAAACCATTGGTCGGAAGATATGGTTATGGGGCCTTTTTGATATTTATCTTTCTTGTAAATCTTCCGCAGCAGCTCTAATGTGTGTGTATTCACAGGTTTGATCCGGCCTTGAAAATCCTGAACCAAAAGATGTCCGAATTTTGCAGCATGGATCGGGTCAATTATTCTGTTGGATCCAAGCTCCCCAGGTCTTGCAAACTGTGCGGCCGTTCCGGGTTTGTGCTGTGATAGGGTGGTAGTATCTTTTGTTTGGGTTGTACTATTCTGGGCAAAGCAGGGATTTATTCCCAGACCCATCCCAAAAAGAAATACAAAAGGAAGCACAATAAGATTATTCTTGTGCATTCTCTTTAATGAATTGTTCAAATTCCAGAAATGGCTCCCTTTCCAGAAGAGCGTTAAGAACATACCGCCAAACAATAGGAAATATCCAAAATAGGTAATATTTGTACCCCACCTGTCGGCATTGACGGAAAGGATCGTCCCACTTTCATCCGGGAAATAGCTTGCCTGAAAAAACCGGTATCCCTTATAGTCCATCACGTTATTCATGTAAATATGATGCTGTTTCTCCGATCCTCCATCAATGACTGTAATCTTACTTTCATAAGAGGATGGGTTGTTCGATCCCGGATAACGATCGAGCAGAAAATCATCACACCGCAAATAAAAATCGGTATAAAGTATCTTGGAGCCATATCCCACAGAGATTTTCAGTCCATTGATGTTTGAGGTTTTGTTGAATTCGGTAACGCCTTTCCCACCTTGGATCAACAGGGTGTCCCTTTCATTTCCCGAGCGCAATTCTAACTGAATAACATCCAATAGATTTTTATCCATCGGATCGTTTTTATCCCCGTTGTAATAGACTGTTTTTCCTTTGAAAGCACTTTTAGGGATGATGAAATTGGTATTGTTAACGGTATAAAGCGCCCTGTGGTCTAGAACGGCAGGCTCATTCGCTTTAATTTCACCCGAATGTTGAACCAATAGTGTAGAATCGGTTACCACGCCCTTTCCCTGTCCTTCCATAGACATATATTGTCCATCACTGGGGAGGACGATCTTTATGACACCATCCTTTTCCGATAACTGTACCGTACCTTGGACGGGAGTATTGAAACTAAACATTGTACCGCCGATGTTTTTGGTTTCACCTTCGGAAATATTACTATTCTCCCTCCTTCCCCGTCCTATAGATACAATATTGAGCATCTTCTTTCCGGATTTCATTTTTTGAACGGAGTCTTTGGCCAACGGAATATAGTCGAGGGTTTTTAAGGAAATAATTTTATCGCCAAACCGATAATCTTGTCTAAAGGTTCTTTTGAACGGCCATTTGGTGTCTTTGGAATTAAAATAAGACATCATATAGGGATACTTGTCAAAGTTTAATGTTTTCTTTCCATCGGTGACGATCAGTTTAAAATAAGTGAGGTCGCTTATAATTTCATTGGTGGTCTGCCCTTCCTCAATCGGCATCTGCCCTTCAAAGCTGACGTAACGTGTGATGGCGCCCCCAATAAACATAAAAATAAACGCCAGGTGAAATACCAGTACCGGCCATTTCTCCCTTCTTGTAAGGCGGTATGTTTTAATATTGGCAGCGAACAAAAGGATCAACCAAAACATTAGAATTTCAAACCAGGTTGAATTGTATACCAGTGTTTTTGCGGTTGGGGTATCGTAGTCATTTTCCACAAAAGTCCCCACAGCCATGGAAATGCCGTATAACAGCAAAAGAACCGTCATGGTTCGGGTGGAGAATAGGATTATTTTTAAACAATTCATAGTTAGTATACAGTTTAACAAGCTAAAGCTCATTTACATAAAAAAGCACCTCTTTAAGAACTAGAGCCCTTAAAGAGATGCATAGAAACAGCAATCAAATTATTTAGTCCACGTATTCTTTTACACAGCCAATCCTTAAAGGGATTTTAGATATTCGGTAAGATCTACCTTTTCGTTAGAACTTAGGCCAAGTTTCCCCACTTGATCATATCTTGTCACTACATCGGCCAGAGTCTCGGCAGAACCATCGTGAAAATATGGAGGGTGTTGCCAGATACCTTTTAGTGGCGAAACTCTCCATTGCTTGGTAGCCGACCTATTTACATAATCCTTGTCTACGGCCACGGACGCGCTTTGGGGATGTAACTTTCCACCGTCCGTAACATCGGTGAACAAGGGTCCGGAATGACAAGTTGCACACTTTGCTTTTCCAGAAAAAAGTGCTTTTCCACGGGCGGCGGCAGCGATATCAAAAGATCCTTCTGGTGGGGAAGGGGCGTCAATGGAAAATTGGTACGCTTGTAAAGCTGGAAGTTTATCCGTTACCAGGTCGTCACCTTCCCTGTGATCAACGGTCCAATTGAGACGTGTATCTTCAAAATAGCCGTGCCCGTGCATTTGTGTAACCGCTACATATCTGTTCCAATAGGCCACTGGTCCTGCGGGTTCGTGTTCTACATCTCCATCCCCTGTAAAAATTGCCTTGGGAATTCCGTATAAACCATAGGCAGGTGGAATAACAACCGGGTTGTTTAAGCCATCATGGTTAAATCTTGGGTCGTAAATACCAGGTTCCCAGGAATTGTATACAGCTCTGGTAGCGTCATCCAAGGCCGGGGACAATGCGATAATTGCACCGGGGTCTAGATCTCTGTTTGGCCAACCGTCCAAACGACTCCCAATGCCTGGGGCATAAGAATCATCGACGGTTGAATGACATAGAGCGCAGGTAATCCCCATCCTGTCCAACTTTAATTTACCATCCTCGCCTGTACTTACCGTTCCCTTTACCCCAAGAACGGCGTCTAAGGAAATCAAGGCAAGCGTGGATTGAGGGTCGTCTAGGCTAATCGATCCGTCTTCAATACCAGCAACAACTTCGGCCGGCAAAGCTTCGGCATCTACCTTTAAACCTACACTTAATGCGGTAGCAGGACTTACGGCAGCTTCGATAACCTGATTCATTTGCAGCACATCTGTCCAAAACGTTTCATCCCCAAAAGTATCGTATCTAAATACTTGTTGACCCTCTTTAACTAGTTCTGGATCCAATGGAGGTAAATTTAGGTCGCCTTCACCTGGGGGAACCGGAGGTATGTAGCCAGAATCATCTCTTTCGCAGCTAAAAAGGCCGAGTACTGCAATTACGGTTAGTAGCACCGTAGTCATCTTAAAATTCTTTTTCATAATTTTTTGTTTTTATGTGTGAATTGGCAATCTTTCCCGGATACCAAAGTAACCTTGGGTTAAGATGCTCTATATTTGGATGAATAGAAATCAATTCGGTTACAAAAAAATTATTGATCTTTTATGGTTCGTGAATAAAGCGGTGGTATAGAATGTTTTATAAAGCGCTTATTTGGAATTTTTGCGTTGTAGGAAATAACTAGGTAAAATTAGACGTCCAATACCAGGTAGGTGGGATGTTCGGATTTATTCCAGATCGATGATTTGTCGGACCAAAATCTAACGTTCCGGTCTTCCTTTCTTCGCCTCGGGGATTGGGATGGGACCTGTTAAGACGTGGTGCTTTTGTTTTGTGAATTTAAAACTTATAGCCTGTCTGAATATGTCTTTTTTTGGCCCCCAATTTTAACAGATTGCGTCTTACATCCTGTTCAAATATTTTGGGTCCACAGATATAGAAATGTTGGTTTAGGTCGGTTAACCTTTCTTTGAGAAAGGAAAAGTCGACCCTGCCACTCACCCTACTCCTTTCTTTGGTGGCACTTAGTACGTTTGTATAATTGTTGCCAAAGAATCGTTTCAGTTCCGATTTAAAGAGAATGTCTTCCCTTTTTTTATTGGCGTATATTAGGGCGTGTCCCTCTTTAAGGTCTACCCCTGTGGCTGCAATTTGCTTTAAAATAGGAATAAAGGGAATGATACCTGATCCGGCGGCGATAAAAACACCGCTGCCTTTATATTTATAGGTGTCCCAGGGTTCGGTTATTTGAAGGGTCGCTCCGTTATCCAATCCCGCCAAACCATTGGTCAAACTTTTTTTGCCCGGGCGTATTTTAATGACGAGTTCCAAAACGGCGCTTTCCACATGGTTAAGAATGGTAAAGGGAGCAACCTCGAGTTCATACCCTGGTTGATCAATACTCAAATCGATGGCTTGGCCTGGAGAGAACATGTAGCCATAGGGTTTTTCGATGTGAAACCGCATGACATTGTGGTTGATTTCTTGTTTGCGCAAGATCTTGGCTCGGTAAGGAAACATAAAACCTCTCATAATAATCCAATTTATCTGTCTATTGGATTAAGATTTAGAGGTTGGGTTACAAATAATTATGTGGTATTGTAGAGAATAACGTGTATTATAGAACACGCTCATTGGGGTTGCCCGTTTCATCCATGGCAACCTATGTTCATCCTAGACGTACTTATATATTGAATATTTAGTGAAGCGTTTCCGCCATAAGAAGCGACCATAGAGTCGGTTACGCTTTTGCGTTCGACTTCTTCCTCTGGGTGTCGATTACCTTCAGAAGTGCATCAAAGGCTGCATTAAACTTTTTAATTCCCTCATCCTCCAATTTCTGGGTTATCTGATCAAGATCGATCCCGCTTTCTCTTAACCGCTTCAGAATTTGGGTTGCGTGATCCAAGTTTTTTGTCAAGGTATTCGCCGCCTGCCCGTGGTCGCGAAACGCATCGATCGTATCTACGGGTAAGGTGTTGATGGTTTTTTGGCCAATTAACGCTTCCACATATTTAACATCACTGAAAGCAGGATCCTTGGCGCTAGTACTGGCCCACAATACCCGTTGTGGTCTTGCGCCCTTTACTTCAAGAGCTTTGAAACTGTCGTTGGTAAACACCTCTTGGTAAATACTATACGCTTTTTTGGCAGAGGCAATGGCGACTTCGCCTTTTAGGTCGTTTATTCCTTTCTCCGTTAAAATGGGATCGATCATTACATCGATTCGACTCAGGAAAAAGCTGGCCACGGAGGCGATGTTTCCTATGGGCTTATTGGCCATGAGCCTGTCTTCCAGACCTCCTAGATAAGCTTCTGTCACCTCTTTGTAACGAGGCAGACCGAAAAGCAGGGTGATATTTATATTGATGCCTTCGCTGATACATTTTCGAATGGCGGGCAGTCCTTCTTTTGTACTGGGTATTTTGATCATGACATTCTTCCGATCCACTTTTTCCCAGAGCTCCCTCGCCTGTTTTATGGTTCCTTCCGTATCACGGGCGAGAAAAGGGGAAACCTCCAAGCTTACAAAGCCATCCTCGCCTTTGGTTTTGTCGTAAACAGGCTTAAAAAGATCCGCCGCCCGTTGGATATCCTTTATGGCCAGATCGAAGAAAATGGCTTCAATGTTGTCCTCTTGTTTGGCTAAATGATCTATGTCGTTGTCATAGTCGGTACTTTTACTGATCGCTTTTTCAAAAATGGCGGGGTTTGAGGTTAGACCTCGAAGCCCATCCTCATCGATCAATCTTTGCAACTCGCCCGTATCCATTATCTTACGATCCAGCAAGTCTAGCCAAATGCTTTGGCCGTGATTCTGTATTTCCAGTAATCTGTTCATGATAATTGCTTTTTGAAACTCTAAATTTTTATTCTGCTTTATACGATACCTGCCCGGACTTAATTTTTGCCGGCCCCGTATAAGGGTGATCATCACTTTTTTTCGGTCCCATGATATGCATCACTTTCCAACCCCGGGCTTTTAAAACATCGGAAACCAAAGAACGATGGCACCGCCACCAAACCGCTTCAGAACACATGTAGGCGGTGTGTTGTTGCGATGCGACCTTTTCTAATTCCGCAATTGAATTTTTAAAGATCGTTGTTTCCATATAATCCGCGTAGGCCTTAAATGATGGGTTGCGCCAGGCCGTGTTAGTAGAATCGGGACTTATTTTTCTCCGACCGCCCAAGGCCTCAAAATGCATATAATCGATTTCGTTTTCCCTCAAGGAAACTTGTAGGTTATCTCGGTTAAAATGGGGGTGCTTTCTAGATCCCGGAAATCGTCGGATATCGATTAACAAGGAAATACTAAAATACTTAAGCATTCCGATAAATTGCTCGATAGTGCGGGTCGAATGCCCGATGGTCCAAATCGTTTTTTCTTGTTGGTCCTGCTCCAAATCAACCAATTAATGTTTGTTCGTACAATCGAGTGACCGGGTTAGAAAATTCGGGAACAAGCGCAATGCAGTTCTCGGACTTTACAGTCGGGCAATAATCAAAATGCCTCCTTGACGATCAAGTCATCGCTTATCTTCAAATGTGCCAATTGCCCTTCCACGGCATCCATCATCGGTGGTGGACCGCATAAATAGAAATGTCCTTTTAGCCCAGGGGTGTTTTTTTTGATAAACTCTTCCGTAATTCTACCATTGGCGTATTCGTCCGTTTTTTCATCGGACAGGATATTGATAAAATTGTTGCCCAACATTTCCTCGAATTCCTTTTTGAGTATAATATCCTGCTTGGTCTTATTGGCAAAGATGAGCCGATTGTTGCCAAGTTTATTCTTTGCTTTTAGGTCTCGTAGAATTGCAATAAAAGGTGTAACTCCTGCACCGCCTGCAATAAAAGTTCCTTCGCCCTTGTAAGCTATCGCCCCGAATACGTCGTTTAGGATAACCTCGTCACCTTTCTTCAACTTTAAAAGTTCATTGGTGAGGCCGTTGTGGCTGGGATATGTTTTTATCATAAATTCCAGATAATCATCGTTGGGAAGGCAGGTAAACGTGAAGGGATTTCCTTCCCCGTCCTTTCCCGCTTCGCCCAAAAACATTTCCGTAGCCTGACCTGGGACAAAATCGATATCTTTTGGTTTTTCGGTTACTATATGGAGTACGTCGTGGGTGGCATACTCGATCGTTTTAATCTTAACAGGCTGTGTCTTCATAGTGTTAAATTTTAATATGTTTTAATTTCTTTTAAGGAACTGTTGTTAACCTTTTATTACAAGGATCTCCCGTATCATCTGGTTGGTAAAACCCCATTCGTTGTCGTACCAGGTCATAACCTTAAGAAGATCCCCATCGACCACCCGGGTCATCCCCAGATCCACGGTAGAGGCAAAGGGGCTTTTTACGATATCGGACGATACTATGGGTTCATTGGTGACAGCGAGTACCTTTGCGTATCGGTCGGTTTTTGCCTCCTCTTCAAATATGGAGTTCACCACTTCCACGGTCACCGGTTTTTCCGTTACAAAGGTTAGGTCCGAGATGGAGCCCACGGGAATGGGGGTTCGTATCGCGACCCCATCAAACTTGCCTGCTAGGTCTGGCAGGGCTTTGGTAGTCGCAATGGCGGCCCCTGTTGTGGTGGGCACCAAATTGGCCGCACCGGCCCGGCCCATACGAAAGTTCTTTTTAGAGGGGCCGTCTACGATATGCTGCGATGCCGTATACGCGTGTACCGTGGTCATGATGGCCTTTTTAATGCCGACCCTACGGTCTAAGATTTCCACTACGGGACTTATATTGTTGGTGGTACAACTGGCGCATGAAAAAACGGAGACCTTACCGTCCGATGAATTCACCCCGTGAACCACCGTGGGGGTGTCCTCGCTTTTGGTCGGAGCCGATATGACTACCGTTTTTGCCCCTGCGGTGATGTGCTTTTCGGCATCCTCGCGTAGGGTAAAAAGTCCGGTACTTTCAATGACCAGATCGATGCCGTTTTCCTTCCAGGGCAGTTCTTCCGGGTTTTTAACGGTAAAGTATTTAATACGGGTTCCCCCAACGATCAGCGTTTGTCCATCATGGGAAACCTCTTTTTCGTAAATCCCGTATACCGTATCGTATTTTATAAGGTACACCAAGTTTTCAATAGGTATAATATCGTTTACCGCGATTACATCCAGTCCGTCCGTGTCCAAGATTAATTTAAGGGCTGCCCTTCCAATACGGCCCATACCATTGATTGCTATCTTCATGTTAAAAGCATTTTAATTATTAATTTTATATCTCTCTGATAATTCATTGCATTCTTCTCCCAAAACGTTATCGATGATTGCGGGAACTTTCCCCCAGTTGGGTATTTTTGAGGTCAGCATTACTTTTAGGTCCGATGTTATTCCGCCCACATGATCTACTTTGGTTCCATAAATTACGGTTCGCAGTTTGTAGTGCCGTATTACGTAGGAACACATAAAGCAGGGCTCGTGGGTAGTGTAAAGATCACAATTTTCCAGATACGGTGCACTGATATTCGTCAGGGCATCCTTAATGGCCAATATTTCGGCATGCTTGGTAATATCGTTGGACGATTTTACGGCTTCCGATCCCCTCCCTATGATCGTATTGTCTTTTACCACCACCGAGCCCACGGGAAAATCCCCATCTTCCATTGCTTTTTTACCCAAAGCAATGCACTGTTGCATATATGAAATATGGGTTTCGGTTGCTTTGGTGTTGTCTGTATGCATACCTGAGGTTTACATGGATATCAAAGTTCGGGTATGGCTTCCAATTTTCCATTCCTCGATTTGCCGAGGACTATTACGTCTTTACTCTGTCTGTATTCCTCAATGGCGAGCAGCAGCTGACGCTTGGTTTCCCTAAAAAGCTTTATTCCACTCTTCTGGTTTTTGTTGCGCACTTCTAAATAATAACCATCCCGAAGTTTGGTGGGCTTTGTGGCAGGTCTTCCCATAATATACATATTTAATTTCGATTTGTCAATCGAATACGATTAATAACTTTGCTATCCTTTTGACGTAAAATGGTGGTCATTGATTACAAAAAATAGCGTAAAAAATAAAATCGATGCATTGGGAAGGAGAAACTTAAAACGGTAACGCAAGTTTGGTCGTCATTAGATTGAATACATGTCAGTCATTTCGGTTGAGTTTCCGAATAGCCTTCATTACCCGTTCCACCATCTTGTCGCAATAGATTAAGTTGAATTCAAAGATTTCCTCCGGCGAATACGTCTTTTTTATGACGTCGCGCAACATGGATTTGGACCGATGAAATCGCACCTTAACATTGTCCTCGGAAATTTGAAGCGCTTTAGAGGTCTCCCTAACGCTCATTCCGTTTAATTCCCGTAGTGTAAAGACCGTTCTATAATCCTCGGGGATGTCTTGTATTGCATTTTCCAGAACCTGTTGTAATTCTTTATTTTGTGCCATTTTGGATACGTCTTTGTCCTGTTGGTGAAACACGGTGGCAGAGGTCTCCCTAAGTTCATTTTCCAACGGACGTTCATTGGTAAAACTCGCCTTGTGTTTTTGGCGGTAACATTGATTTAGCATAATCCTTACGATCCATGTCTTAAATGAGGAACGATTTTCAAATTTTCCCAGATTTATATAGGCGTTTATGTATGTTTCCTGCATTAGGTCCTCTACATCCGCGTGCCCAAAGCCGTAGGACCTTCCTATCTTATACAAATAACCGTTATACCGATGAATAATAGCTTCGTATAGTTTAATTTCCCCGGAAACGATTCGATAAATCATTTCTTTTTCCGACAGGGCTCCGGAGGTTTGTGATGGATTCATTTTTTTCTATTTACCCATTGGAGTAAAGTTAACGATAAAAGGTTACAATTTTAACCCAAAAAGCTATAGAATGAGCCAGTTGGACCTATTAAAGTGATTTAAAATTTTTACTTGCTAGTGAAAAGGAGCCATTTTTTAGCGAACGGAGAAAGTTGGGCCATTTCATTAAAAGGAATACTGCAGACCCAAAGTAAAAACACGCTTGTTTTTTAGTTGCACGCCGTATAGGTTTTGATATATGGGGAACGCGTATTCGAAGGCAAATCGCAGATCTTCCAGGGTTCCTTTGGGGACGCGGGTATTAAACCCAAGTCCGGCATTTATTAATGTTTCCCCTGAATTGTCGGTATCTGCCGTTGCCGACATTATTGGGTTCAGATTTGGATCTACCCCCTTTATACTTCCGATAGCTGTCCATTCCAATCTCCCGGAAAAACTGAGCCAATCGGCAGTTTTATAAGCGAGCCAGTTGTTAAGATGAAGCTGATTTCCCAGTCGGTAATCCCTATCGTTTTGTCCGAACCTCAGAATTCCGCTTAGCTGTGATCCCCAAGAGAACAAATTGCCCTGGCCCAGATAGGTAAGGCTTAGGTTGCCATCGTACGTGCCGCTACCCATTTGCATCCCGTATGGCAATTTTGCCTCCCCGGGTGCCGACATGGGGGTAACGTCCTTTTTTTGAATACTTCCGGTGGGCAGTGAAAATCCGAGTAAACCGTGTAGAGTCTGCCGATTGCCGTCCCATATTTTTAGGAGTCCTGCAAGTTGGGTATCACCTATTCCTGATGATCGGACATTAAAAGGGTTGCCATTGCGCATAAGTAAATCCATATCCATAGTCATATACATGGTCATTGCCATTAGGGTTAATTTATCGCTCGGCGCATACATTGCGGCCAACATTTGCATATCCATGGTCATCTTTTCCGGGACTACCATATATTTGTCCAACGCTTTTGCAGGGGAAATTTCTTGGTTTCCCATCTGCAGCCCTTCCATGTAAGAGTGAACGTACTCAATATTAAACATCCATTCACCTTTTTGGTGCATATGGTCTCCCACCACTGAAATTGGGCCATGCCCATCTGGCCTTTCGTCGGTCCATTGCGTTTGTGGGTTTGTATTTTCCTGTGCGCACAGCAACAACGTGGTCATTGCCAATAAGGCCGTCAGGTATTTTTTCATCGATTCTAAATTTTTAGTTGTTGTTAGCCTAAATGTGTCCCAAAAAACGACCGTTCCGATTTAAAGATCGAAACGGTCGTATCGGAAATCAAAGGAATCCATCACTATCCCTTTGCTTTTAGGGATCCACGGTTATTTTTCCCTTCATCGTGGGATGAATACTGCAATAGTAATCAAAGGTGTCGTCTACCTTCATTTTCCAGGAGCTGTTCATGGCCAAAGTTCCAGAGGTCCATTTACTATCGGGAAAATCGGTGATATTATGCGGGACTATATCTTTGTTTATCCAAATCACGGTGTCCCCTTTGTGTAAGTGCAGGTCCCCGGGAATGAAAACCATCCCCTTGATTATTACGGTATCTATTGCCGGCGGTGCAACCGCTATTTCAACCCCGGAGGTTTTGGTCGTTGCCATTTTGTCCTCAAGGCTGGGGCCATAGGAGAGGAACAATAGACTTACGGCCCATATCGGAAGAACTTTCCGTATTCCACGTGCATTCATACGTTTAATTTTTTGAAATTTCTGAGCGTTCTAAAATCTGGAAACATTCAGGGAACCATATAAATTTCTTTCAATTCTTTAAGTGAACTTCGCAGAAAGAAGAATCAGGTTCGTTGCGTTTATCTTTAAAGATTTGACTGCGCCGTTTTTGCCATTTCCAGGTGATGTTCCAAGAGGGGCACGGCACTTTGTAGCAATTCTTTTAGCTCGGCATTTTGTGTCTCTGGGATCAGGACATTTTTAACGGTGGAAATTACCGCTTCATGATAGCCCACTTCGTTGTCTATATATGCTTTGTCAAAATCTTTTCCTTTTTTTCCTTTTAAGGTCTTTGTCGTTTTTTTGGCCCCGTCCAACAGACTTTGGGTAACGGCATTGTCCTTGGGCGTTACTCCTAATTTATTTGCGAGCGCCACCGCTTGATCAATTATTGCGGTGTGGTCGTCGATCATGGTTTGTGCAAATTTTCGGGCTTTCTCATTTTTTGCTTTTTTCAAGGCAATCTTTCCATAATCAACGTCGATTTGGTTGGCCGTTACGGCCACGGATGCAATTTCGGGATCGGTAAGTTGGGGAGTGTTGGAACTCTGTGCCATGGAAGGCATTGAGATTAAGGCCGCTGTGAAAAGGAGGGCCGCTGATGTACTCTTTAATACGTTCATGATGTTTAATTTTTAATAATGTTGCTTTTCAATAATAGAGTACACAGGCAAGGGAAAGGTTACAAGTTTATTTCGAGTAATTTTTTCAGGGGCATATTCCTAGGCAGATCATAAAAATCGAACAGGATGATATAATATCAGGGTTTTCGTTGATTTTGCGAAGATTCAAACTAAAGAATTGCAAATGGCACTAAAAAGGGAAAGTGGGTATCGGGATATTTACTCGCGGGGAACCCGGATGGTCCTAAACGCTGGTTCTAAATTCTTTTTCCAGTAGCGTCGACTTTGGGAACAAGATATTGTTTTCTAGGTGGATATGAAATTGCAGGTCTTTATAAAATTCCCGGAGCAGGACAAAGGTTTTCTTATACGCTTTTGAGGAATCTTCGGGCGGGGTGTAATTGTGGCTCAATGCCTCTATTTTCCGCAATCGCTTCCCTTCGATACGGTGATTGTGGGCCAGGGCCAACACATGGATATTGATCGGGGCAAAATGGGGTATGTGTAATGTTTTGCTATTGTATTTGGCCGTGAGCATTTTCTGGATGAAGGGAAATAGGACCAGTTCTTCCATTTCCATCTGCACCCTGAGTTCCACGGAACTAGTGATAAAAATTTCGAATATTTGGTTTAGTTCTGGATGTTGTGCCCCGTATTCCCTACAGATATCGTTTAAGTATCGATGGATAACAGGAATCTTTTCTACCGTATATCTATGGTGCTTTTTCTCGATGTAGTTTATCAGCAGATCTAACGGCCACGATTTAAAATCCGTCGGTTTTGGTTTTGGACCCAATAAGGTTGTATGGAGCAACTTTCGCAGTTCCACTATATCGAGCTGCTTTTGTTGGCATGCCGTTTCCAAGCTCTGATCCCCGTTGCAACAAAAGTCGATGCCATACCTATCAAATACGGCCGCGCTCCTGTAGTCATCTGCTACTATCTGACCAATTGACCGCTCCATTTATATTATTGGAACTGGATTTCCGAATCCACGTTCATCACGGCGATTGCCTTGAAATCCTCGATAATATTTAGGCTGTGCGGAATACCGGCGGGAACTATAAATGTAGAGCCTTTCTTTAAAAAATGATCGGTATCCGGCAATTGCAATAGCGCCAACCCTTCCAGAACCGCAATCGCTGCCTCCTCGGTACTGCGTTGAAATGGGATGACCATTCCCGCTTGCCCATTCATTTGAAGCGTTTGGAACGAATCTCCCATATCCAAAATCTTGAGTTGTGGGGCTTTCCTTGTCCTTGTTGTTCCAGAAATTAATGTACTTTTCCTAAATGTCTCCATGGTAATATAAAAAAAGGACCGCAATCCCTATTTATAATGAATCACTTGCAAACCTACATCGTATCAATGTCGCGGTTTAACCCTTCCTAACTACGTAAAGTTACGAATTTATTTAATTCGGACAACGTTATCCGAATTAAACATTGATGCAAAGATGCCCTACTGGCCACTACAGCATTTAAAAATGGGGTTTTTATATTAAACGCGGTACTATTTGGAACTTTCCAGTTGCTTTTCCAGCTCTTCCGCCTTGGGGAAGAGGATGTTATTCTCCAGGTGGATGTGTATATGTAGGTCGTCCTGAAACTCTTTGAGAAGTGCAAATGTAACCTTGTAGGTATTGCAACCATCTGTGGGAGGGGTGTAGTTGTTGCTCAAAGCTTCGATCTGCCGGAAGTTTTCCCCTTCGTTGTCGTGCTCGTGCATCATGGTCTGGATGGGGTTTTTAACCGTTCCGAAGCGGGGAGCGTCCAGGGGCTCGTCGTTGTTTTGGGCCCTTACCATTTTTCGGATAAATGGAAACAGCATCAATTCCTCCTTTTTCATGTGCATGGTAAATTCGCCGGCGCTTGCCATAAACAGTTCGTTTATCTTTTGTAGCTCTGGGTGTTGTGCACCGTGCACCTTTACTATTTTATCCAGATATTGCTTTAATACAGGAATTTTTGCTTCTACGTAACGGTGGTGTTTTTTTTCGATATAGTCTGCCAATAGGTCCAGTGGCCATGAATTATAATCCGTTGTAGCATTGGTAGTTTCGGTCAATGCCGTTTCCAATGCCTTTTTAAGTTCTCCTACCTTCACTTCTTTTTGTTCACAAGCGGCTTCTATGCTGCGGTTGCCGTTACAACAAAAGTCGATTCCGAATTTTTCAAAAACCGCTGCACTTCTATAATCGTCGGCAACAATTTGGCCGATCGTTCTTTCTATTGTTTTTTCCATGACGTCTTTTATTTAAAATTGAGTTCCGAATCAACGGCCATTATGGCTATGGCCTTGAAATCCTCAAGGAGGTCCAGTTTGTGTTCCACACCGGCCGGTATAATAAATGTGGAACCTGCATATAGTACGTGATCGGTTTTAGGCATCTGCAACAGGGCCTTGCCTTTCTGCACTACGATAACGGCTTCCTTGGTACTGTGGTGTGTGGGCATGACCATTCCGGCCGAACCTGTAATTTGTAAGGTTTTAAATGATTCGCCCAGATTTAAATGGGTGAGTTCGGGCTTGTTCAATACTTCCATGATCTTAATTTTTGTGTTGTCTTTTTGGTTGCCCGACTATTATTACGGACCCTATTTTGCGCTTATCCTTTCCGTAGGGCATCTGAGCACGAAAGTTCGGGAACCAGCGTACCGCAGATGCAAGGCTAGGGGAACGCAGTGTTATTTAACGGTAAGGGTGCCCTTCATACCCGCATTATAATGTCCCGGAAAAGTACAGATGTAGGTGTATTTACCAGGTTTTTTTGGGGCGTTAAAGGTTACTTGGACCGTTTGGCCTCCGGCCGCCAAACCCGTGTGGGCAATGATTTTATCCTTCATTTCGGGAGCAATATAGTCGTTCTCGCGATGCGTGACGGATGCTTCGTCCACTGCTTTTGCATCGGCGGATTGTTTTAGCAGCACAAAATTGTGGGACATGGCGGCGGCAGGAAATTTGGAGTCATTGGTGAGCTTTACCGTTATCTTTTGTCCGGGGGCCGCTTCAATATTTTCGATAGAAAATCGCAGTTGGTCGGTTCCTTTCATCTCGATTATCTTAGCAGACTGGGCAAACGCACCTGCCGATATAAATAAGAGAAACACGGTTAAAATTTCTAGTGCGCCTTTGGAGATAAGTTTTAATGTTTTCATGATAACGTTTATTTATCTATTGGTAAATCAGTTTATTAACAGATAACGAGCTACTGGTTATGCTCATTTAAATGGTGCCCAAAGGTAAACAATAATTAAATTAGGACAAAATTGTCCGAAATAAAATTTAAAGAAATCTGTTGGAGGAACGCAATCTTTTTTCTGAACGGTTCATCGCATAAAGGGAGTGCCGGTAGGTGTATTGTCCAAGAATCTAGCTGTGTAGATTTAAGGCCCCGTATTTTCTTCGTCCGGACCGTAGATCAATTCAACAAAATCTTTTTTCGGGAGGTCGCCGAAATATTCTTTGATCTCGATGTTTGTAAGCAAGGCAGAAATGTCCTCTCTTTCGTAACGGGATCCCATAAACAGGTTTTCCAAACTTTCCAGGGGTTCTTTCCCGAAAAAATCCCCGTAGATTTTAAAGTCCGTAATAAGTCCCTTTTCAACTAAAATCCTCAAATCTAATTCTCCCACGGGGAAACGCTTGGTTCGCTGTACGTTAAATTTTGGCGAACGGCCATAGTTCCAGTCCCAAGTATCGTATTTTTCTTCCTTAAGAAGGTGTACGCCCCGCCATTCCTCTGGGGTTAGTTGATAGCTTTTAAAGGGTTCGCTCTCTTGGTAAAGCCCTTCCAACAGCAACTGGCGGAATTCTTCGATATTTATGGTCCGTTTTAAATATTCCGAGATATTGGCTACCCGGCTGCGTACGGATTTGTGGCCTTTAGACTCGATCTTGCCCATTTTTACGTTGAGCGCATTTACTACTTGCCCCAAATCCGTGTCGAATAGTAAAGTGCCATGGCTTACCATTCTTTTTCCGGTAGAAAACTGTGCGGTACCCGAAATCTTTCTTTCGTCTACCTGTATATCGTTTCTGCCCTTGAGTTCGGCATTGAGCCCTAAATACTGCAATACTTTGATTACCGGAGCCGTAAATTTCTTGAAGTTGTTCAGACTTTTACCATCGTGGTTGGTGATAAAGCTGAAATTGAGGTTGCCGTAATCGTGATAAACCGCGCCCCCGCCCGAAACCCTTCGCACCACATGAATGTTGTTTTCTTCCACGTATTGGTGATTGATCTCTTCCAATGTGTTTTGATTTCGGCCAATTATGATAGACGGTTCGTTGATATAGAACAACAAATAATCATCGGCGGGATCAAAGTTTCTAAGGGCATATTCCTCCAAAGCAAGATTTAAACGCGGATTGGTATTGCCTTCATTTTCTATAAAAATCATTTCTTTCTCTGTTAAGCTGTACTGAACTCGTTAAAAAAGGTTAAACCAGTTCCCTATAGAAAATAGGAAATGGTATGCATGCGGAGAATTATTGTCCCGTGGAATTTCGGATTTCATCGGCAAAATCCTGACATAATTTTAGCGTGCTCCCTATATCCTCCATTGTTGTTCTCGGATTTATCAGGCACATCCTTAAAACCACTTTTTCCTGTAATACGGTAGTGGCCAATATCGCCTTCCTGGCCGATGTGATTTTTTTCGCTACCCCGCGATTTATAAAGTCCAACCGTTCTTCGGACAAGCGCAAGTCGATAGGGCTATATCTAAAATTCAACACGGCCAGGGATGCAGGCGACACTACCTCCCAGAAGGGGCTCTTCCTTAGCAGTTCCTCTGTTTTCTCCGCCAAATCGATATTGTATTCTATAGCGGTCCGAAAACAACCCAACCCAAAGGTTTTTACGGACATGTAGAATTTTAGCGCCCTGAAACGACGGGTTAATTGCATGCCGTGGTCATAGAAATTAATTTCCGACTCGTTGCCCTCTATGTCTCTTAAATATTCGGGGTTTTGTTGGAATGAAGTTTTTAACCATTTGTGATTCTTAACCAGTAGACATCCTATTTCATAAGGTTGAAACAACCATTTATGGGGATCGATAGTCAACGAATCCGCCAGCCGGATACCTTTTAATATGTGTTTCCCCTTTTTGGTCAGTATTGCTGGTGCGCCATAAGCACCATCTATATGAAACCATAGATTTTCAGTTTTACAGATCTTGCCCATGTCCTCTAGTGGATCTACGGTTCCTGTATTCGTAGTGCCCGCAGACGCAATGATACAGAAGGGCATCCACCCTTCCAGACGGTCTTTGGCGATGGCATTCCTAAGTTTGTTCAGCGAAATTTTAAACTCCATGTCCGTCGGGATAATCCGGATCTGCTCCTTTTTAAAACCACTTATCCGGATGGCCTTGATGTTGGAAGAGTGGGCTTGGTCGGACAAATAGATGATGGCTTTAGAAAAATCATCGCCACATTTATAGTTCCTCGCGGTTATCAAGGCGGTCAGGTTTGCCATAGATCCACCACTGGTAAATATACCACCCCCTTTTTTAACTGGAAAATTAAAAAGTTTAAGGAGCCAATTAATGGTCACTATTTCCAGTTCGGATGCAGCTGGGGACGGGGACCATCCACCTGAGAAAATATTGAATCCGGTGGCCAGTGCATCGGCCATTACACTTATATAATTACTGGGGCCCGGAACAAACGCAAAGGATTTGGGGTGGGAGAGTATGTCATTGTTTTTCAATACGTTTTGGACAACAAAATCTAGAACTTCATCTGCTTTTGTGCCTTCTTCCGGAACGCTTTCTTGCAAGAGCTCGTCCATCTCCGATCTGGTGGCCGAGGTGACCGGGTCCTTTGTCTGCAATGTGTCAAAATGTTCAACAATGGTGTCGACCACCCGATAACCATAATCCCTCATTTCGATTTTTGAAAGCGTTAGGGTATGGTTGTTCTTTTTGTCTTGATTATTGGGATCCATCCATTTTTTGGTTTACCAATTAAAACTAGCCCGACATTACGGGCATGTTTTCACAATTCCCGAATTTAAAGCGGGAAAGGGTTGCAAAGGTAAGGGATATAAACAAGGAATCAAGACCCTTTGTCCGTATTGGAACCAAGCAATATGGATACCAAGTTATCGTTTTCCAGAACCCGTCCCGTAAATGCCGAAGTAACCGTAGAGCTGCCCAAATCCTCGACGCCCCTACATGAAATGCATTTATGGGTTGCCCGTAAAACAACGCCCACATCCTCGGTTTGGAGCGAGGCGGATAATTCCTGTAAGATCTGCATCGTCAATCGCTCCTGTACTTGGGGCCTTCTGGCATAGTAATCCACTATTCGGTGAATTTTAGATAGCCCAATAACGTAATCCCCTGGTATATAGGCAATATTTGCTTTTCCTTGGATCGGAACAAAATGATGCTCACAAAATGAAGTAAACGGAATGTTCAGTTCTATCAGGGGTGAATGGTAGCCGTACTTGTTTTTGAACACGGTAATCGATGGCTTATTTTCCGGGTTCAACCCGCTAAAAATCTCGTTTACGTACATCTTGGCTACCCTTCTGGGGGTATCTTTTATACTGTCATCCGTAAGATCGAGTCCCAGAAGTTCGATGATATCCCTAAATTTTTCGGAAATCAGTTCAATTTTTGTGATATCGTCCATCTCAAAGGCATCTCCCCGCAATGGGTTTAAGACCGCTTTGTGCCGTTCTATTATTTCCGGGTCCTTGGCCATTAAAATGGGTTTTCCGTTTAAATGCATTTCTTTTCAATTATTAATTTGTGGTTTTTGGGAAAAATACTTTTTGGATTAGGGACCCCAACGTTTAATGATTTGTCTGGCTGTCCCTATAAACTGGCCTGATCGGGCTGGCTTTTACTATACGCAATGGTCCAAAAAACAAGAGCCATATGGGTATAGCGTCAGGCCAGATAGTATAAGGTATTAACCTTTTACCAAACCACTTTCAGAAAGTTTTGCCAAACAGAAAGCCCCGATTGCCATGACAAGGTCTCTTACCGCAACATCCACATAGGTCCAACTAAATATTAGCGTTAAAGCAATTAGTGCCAACCAAGCGGAAACGATATACGCGCCGATCTTGGTTTTTGTCAGCACAAGAATACCGGCCACTATTTCAACCACCCCCACGATCATCATAAAGGTGTCCGGTTCAAAAGGCAGCATACTTGTAAGGCCGTCCGATAGATAATAACTCCAGTCCGTTAAGATGTTGGTGAATTTGTCCAGTCCCGCAACGATCGGCACTAGACCAAAAGTGTACTTTAATATTGTTTTTACCAGTTTAACATTAGATTCCATAACTTTAAATTTTAAATTGTTTTACAGTCTTTGGATAAAAGATTTTAAAAAAGGTTACAAAATTTTGTAACTTTTTTGGTTTTTCTTTATCCAACTTATTGAACCGGGTTATAGAATTCCACGCGGGTTCAATGTACTAGCCTTAAAAAAAATAAGATGGAAGCACTTAATTTCAAGGATTTTAGCAATCATAAATTAAAGGAAACGGAAATCACAAATCGTATCCTCAATGGGGAAAAGGAACTGTACGAAATTTTGGTGCGGAGAAACAACCAAAAACTCTATCGCGTTATCAGAAGTTATTTAAAGGATGAAGCCGAGATAGAGGATGTAATGCAGGAAAGTTATATAAAAGGCTATATAAAATTATCCCAGTTTAAGTCGGAGTCCTCTTTTTCCACTTGGCTCATTCGCATCGGTATAAATGAAGCTTTGGCACGGATAAGGGAAAATGGTAAGTTGTATCGATTAATGGAACTTGGTGATGGTTCCAAGGACCGAAAAATATTGGAGATCCTGGATAGCAAACAATTAAATCCGCAGGAAAAAATGATACGAAAGGAAGCAAAGAAATTATTGGAGGATGCCATAGACCGCTTGGATCTTAAATACAGGACCGTATACATTTTAAGGGAAGTGGAGGAAATGGGCATTGCCGAAATCGCGAGCGTATTAGATCTTACGGCCGGTAACGTTAAAGTGCGATTACATCGGGCCAAGACCATGCTGAAGGAGCGACTGTATGAGCTGACAAAAAATAATGAGGTTTTTGAATTTGGATTTGGCAGATGCGATAGAATTACTGAAAATGTAATGAAAGCTATTTAGCCAAGGAGCCTATTTATCCCGATTTCTGTGACCCTTCGTATGGGCTTTAGACAAAATTTGAAGTTCATTCTATTTTACGACCATAGGTATAATGAAGGGAATCACATAATTTGATCATTTCTCTCCTTTTATTTAAAAACTTGCCCGATTGTTCTAGTTTCCTTGTAAAAACACAGTATTTTTATCCAGTTTGAGACTTGGAGTTTACTAGTATGAAGAAAATTAAGAGTTTTTATGTATTGGCCTTATCAATAACAGTATTGATATTTTCCTGCAAGGACAATGGTAAAAAGGAGCCATCGCCTAAATCTGTTCCTGCCGTTAGCGACAACTCGTACAAGAACCTACTGCCGGAATCTAATTTTGATACGGTTATCGATGGCAAGTCGGTAAAGCTTTACTGGTTGCACAACAAAGATCTTACCTTGGCCATTACCAACTATGGCGGTAGGTTGGTAGGCCTTTGGACGCCGGATAAAAACGGAAAAATGACCGACGTTCTTATCGGTAGGGGTAGCACTAAGGCTTATGTAGAAGGACCGGAGTCCTATTTCGGCGCGACAATTGGCAGGGTTGGTAATCGAATCGCAAAGGGAAAGTTTAAACTAGACGGGAAGGCGTATTCCATTGTTCCGAACAACAACGAAAATGCGCTGCACGGTGGCGAGCACGGATTTCAGGACAAAGTATGGAATGCCGAGCAGCCAAACGACCACACCTTGGTACTGTATTATACCTCTCCCGATATGGAAGAGGGTTTCCCGGGAAATTTAACGGTAAAGGTCACCTATTCCCTTACGGATGACGACGAAGTTAAAATGGAGTATGAGGCGACAACCGACCAGGCAACCATTGTTAACCTGACCAATCATGCCTACTGGAACCTAAACGGCGAGGGCAATGGGACCATATTGGACCACTCGCTTGTACTATATGCCGATAAATTTACCCCCGTCGATGCCGGTTTAATTCCCACCGGAGAATTACGGGACGTAGGGGGCACTCCTTTCAATTTTACTTCGGCGCATACCATAGGGGAGCGAATAGCCACGGATAACGAACAGTTGAAGTACGGAGGTGGCTACGACCATAATTTTGTGCTCAACGGTACCGAGGTGGGCGGATTGAACCATGCGGCTACCGTAGTTGGCGATAAATCCGGTATCGCGATGGATATCTATACCGAAGAGCCCGGAATCCAATTCTACAGCGGCAATTTTATGGCAGGCGCTAACCTATTAAAATCGGGAGCGAAGGACGATTATAGGACCGCCTTTGCGCTGGAGACCCAACATTTTCCGGATGCCCCCAACCAACCCAATTTCCCGCCTATAGAATTAAGGCCCGGGGAAACCTACCACACGGTTTCCATCTATAAATTTTCTGACAAATAGTTTTTAACCACTTCTATAATTACCTATTAACCAATCGAAAAATGAAAAAAGAACGAATCCTCATATTGGCGGTGCTAGCGTGCAGCTTTCTGACGGCGCAATGGAAACCGGCTGGCAATAAGATCAAAACCAAATGGGCAGCACAAGTAGTACCCTCCAATGTATTGCCGGAATACCCACGTCCTATAATGGAGCGCGGGGATTGGAAAAACCTAAACGGTCTATGGGATTACAGCATACAGGCTATGGGCGAACCTGCACCTCAAGAGTACGATGGCAAGATTTTGGTACCCTTCGCGGTAGAGTCCAGTTTATCCGGCGTAATGAAGGATGTGGGTGCTTCCAAGGAAGTTTGGTACGAAACCTCTTTTAAGGTTCCCGAAGGTTGGAACGGCAATAACATTCTTTTACATTTTGGAGCGGTGGATTGGAAGGCCGATATATGGCTGAACGATATTAAAATTGGCTCCCATACAGGGGGATACGCCCCCTTTTCATTCGATATAACCCCGTTTCTTAACGGAGCTTCCCAAAAGCTTGTGGTAAAGGTCTGGGATCCCAGTAGCGATGGTCCCCAGCCGAGGGGAAAACAGGTGAACAAACCCGAAGGAATTTGGTATACGCCCGTAACCGGAATATGGCAGACCGTATGGTTAGAGCCCGTCGATGCCAAGCATATTGACCGCCTTAGGACCGTGCCCGATGTGGATGGGGGGGTCGTGAATATGGTTGCCAAAGTGAAGGGCTCGGAATATGGCGATGTAGTGGAGGTTGCCGTTTTTGAAGGAACCAAAGCGATCGCAACCGCAAAGGGAGCTGTCGGGCAAGCTTTGGAGGTTCCCGTTCCGAACGCCAAATTATGGTCTCCCGAGTCCCCGTATTTGTACAAGACTTCGGTAAAGCTCATTAGCGGCGGTACGACCGTAGATGAGGTAAGGAGCTATTTTGCCATGCGCAAGATCTCTGCCAAGAGGGACGACCATGGCATTGTCCGTATGCAATTGAACAACGAGGATTATTTTGAATTTGGGCCCTTGGATCAGGGATGGTGGCCCGACGGACTGTACACCGCCCCAACGGACGAGGCTCTAAAATACGATATCGTAAAGACCAAGGAATTGGGCTTCAACATGATCCGCAAGCACGTAAAGGTAGAGCCGGCCCGTTGGTACACCCATTGTGACGAACTGGGAATCCTGGTGTGGCAAGACATGCCGAGCGGGGACATGGGCCATGGCCCTCAGTGGCAGAACCACAATTATTTTAACGGATCGGAGCTTATAAGAAGCACCAAATCGGAAAAGATATACAGAACGGAATGGAAAGAGATTATGGATTTCCTGTATTCCCATCCTTCCATAGTGGTCTGGGTGCCATTTAACGAGGCATGGGGTCAGTTCAAGACCGAGGAAATTACGGAATGGACCAAGGCGTATGATCCAAGCAGGTTGGTGAATTCTGCCAGTGGGGGTAATTTTTATAGGACCGGCGACATTCTAGATCTTCACAATTATCCCGGTCCAAAGATGTATTTGTACGATGCAGAAAGGGTCACGGTACTTGGGGAGTATGGAGGCATTGGGCTGCCATTGGACGGACATCTCTGGAAACCGGACAACAATTGGGGCTATATAAAATTCAAGAACTCCAAGGAAACCACGGCCGAGTACGTTAAATATGCCCAAATCTTGAAGAAAATGGCAAAAACGGGCTTTTCGGCGGCCGTTTACACCCAGACCACTGATGTGGAGGGAGAGGTCAATGGATTTATGACCTATGACCGAAAAGTGGACAAGATGAACGTGCTAGAAGTTAATAAGGTAAACAAGGAGGTTATTGGGGCAATAAATCGGTGAGTTCTCTTATGGAACTTACGATAAAATTGTGCATCTTAGAAAGAAGAGCCAAGAAACAAGACAAATAAGCGATGCTATTGAGGTCAGAAGTAGATTAAATAATGCTCTTTTAGTCTTGTGTCTTAGGTCTTGGTTCTTGTGTCTAAACTATTCATGAAAATAGTGATAGTTCCATTGGTAATTACATTCCAATTCCTTAGCAGTTGAGAGAATTACGACCTTATCCCCATGTATTGACTTTTGTCCCCCCGTTACTTTTAACTCCTTTTCGGGATCTTGTGGCAAAATCAGTTTTACGGTCCAATTGATATCGGATTGGGTGATCTTATAGCTCACTTTTCCATCTTCCATTTTATAAAAAACAGAAATTGAGTTGGATCCCACTTCTACGTTTTCCAAAGAGCAGTTATTCCATTCCTTCGGTAAATTGGGTTCGATGACAACCGTTTTATGCGCTGCGTCCGGATTTATGCCAAAGAACTGGTTTACGATCGGAACGGCGAAGGCGTATATATTCCAGGCTTGGCACATCATGCCGTAGTCTGGCGACACCTCGTACATACTTCCCGGGAGCGCATAGCTAAAACTATGTGTCATTTTTTTGAGATAAGCCAGTGCTTTTTCGGTTCGGCCATAATTATTTTCCGCAATGGCCAAGACCCCAGTTGGTAATGTCATCACGGCCCCGGTATAGGAAAACGCCTTGGAACCCTTAAAGCTGCCATCGTCCGTTCCCGCTGACTCATCGCGGTCGATCCCGGTCACAAAAACCCCAAAAGGATTTACAAATCGGGAAGCGGTTTCCAGGGCCTTTAAGGCTTTGTCTTGGTCCGCTATACCCATTTCCATAGGCGTGTTTACAACCCAATTGTGGAACACGACGAAGGGCTTGGGTCCTCGGGACGGGTGCGACAAAATAGATTTTTTAGTGCTGAGCAACTCGGTGACGGCCCATGGTTTTTTAAGGGTATCGGCCCTAACGATGGCATCCTCGATCAATTTAAGGGCCTGGTCGTCCGTCCCGATGAAATCGGCGTAGGAGTTGAACTCTTCCGACCAAAATTCTGCATTGATCCTTGCCTTTAGTTTGGCCGCCAATTCTCGATACTGGAGTGCCAAAACATCTTTTCCCAGTGCCAGGGCCATTTTTGAGGCATCCGCAAAAGCTTTTTGGGTGTAGGAGGCAACATCGATCATTTCGCTGTCCAGGCCATGGATTTCCATCATCCCAAACCCTTCAGGGAACAAATTGTTGTCAGCATCGTTTTCCTTTATCAGCCAATCCAATCCTTTTTGGACCGTAGGGAAATACTTTTTAAGAAAGTCCCTATCCCCGTTCCATTGGTAAATGTTCCATATAAGCGAGGCAAATTGCGGGGTTTCGTTGATGTTCCCCTTATTAAAAACAGCTCCGTTCGTCGATACCTCGTGGACGATCCTCCCGTTGCCATTGTTAGCGTTCGAGATGCTGTCTAACAATTTGATGGTACTGTAAACCGCCGCCTTTTGGCCAACGGCCATATATCCTTTAAGGGCATATTCGCTATCGACACCAAACCACCAGGGATAATCGGGCAGACCGGCAGTGATACCCGTGCCTATAGCGGGCACCGTTCTTACCAGCCAATCACAGTTGTATTTTAACCATTCAAAGGTCTCCTGCATTTTTTTGTCCGGGAGGGTCAATTTGGAATTGGTTGCCAAGGTTTTATAACGGGTTTTCTTGGCGTTCAAATATTCGGGACCATTGTACAAAATATCTCGATAAGTTGCCAAAGCTTCCTCTTTGGAACCATGGGAACCCGCAATCACAAAATTTAGGATTCGATCGGTTTTACCCGGTATTGCAATGCTGTAGTCTAGTGATCCCCCGGCACCATTTCCGGAATAGTGGGTGCTTTCTATGCTGTGTTGCCGAGGTACTTGGTCGCTTCCAAAAACCGTGACCCAAGGATTAAGTGAGTCTTTAACGATCCACACGCCCAACTCCTCAACAAAATGTGCGGTGTCGCTACCATTGGTCATCTGGGTGCGTTCCCCTAGCCAAGTAGGTCTAAGATCGGAAAACCCCGTGAATTTAAGATTGAAATTTTGGGCGTTTTCGCCTCTGTTTTTGACGATCAATTGAATGGCGATCCCTTCTTTGTCGTCAGGTACAAATTGCCACCGTTCTACCTCGATATTTTTATCGGGAATCTCAAAAATATGTTTGTTGGCGAAGGGATAATTTACAAAAGAGTTAGCACCGTCCAGGCTAAATGTCCTATCCTTCCAATCTAGATCTATTTTAAAACCGTCCATCAATTTTATGGGATGGTCCCATATACCACCCATTTCGCCCTTAATATGCCATCCCAATTCGGGAAAGGAGCCGTCCTGGTGCCCTATCATGTACACCCTGTTCCCTGCGGTGACATAAGGAGATTTTAGATACTCGGTTTTCCCGGTTAAGGAAGGGCTATCGTGCAGCGAATCGGCAAAACTTTCCTTTGATAGGTCCTTGCAACCTAGGAGGGACAATAAAACCAGCAATATTCCTGATGTTAGATGCTTCATTTGGGTTTTAAACCTTTTGTTCCCGACGCTTCGGGAGGAATTGATTTTTTTGGATTCTAATCTCTCATAAAATTGCCCGTTGGTCACTAGTGGGCATTAAACATTAAACTAAGTTCTTTGAAATTCTTTGTATATCGTATCTGCGGCAGTTTTTGATAGCGTGACGATTTGAATCAG
>JAIRBC010000034.1 GCA_022008415.1 Cerina litoralis | reverse complement strand
GGCCTGGGATGGGCCTTGGCCGGGACTTGCCCAGGGCCCATGTACGTGTTGGTGGGAACCGGGGTGTTGACCATGCTGATCGTAATAGCAGGGGCGCTCCTGGGAACGTTTACCTATGGGCTGATCAAAGAAAAATTGCCCCATTGATCACTAACGGCCGATCAAGTATGCTCAAATCCAAATACTGAAAGGGGTTAGGAAAAAGCTGTAATAATCTGTTATGTTTTATATAGAACTTAAAAAAACAAGAGAAAACACGAAAGGCACAGCCTTGGATTTTCCAAAAATCGAAAAGCGTTTTAGGGCATTTACGTATAATTAAAATAAACCGTCAACCTAAACAGAAGGTTTGAGAAAAATACACTGCCATCCCCAGGTTCCATACAACCAAAACGTGATTTCAAAATTATTGGAAGAGCTCCATTTAGATTTGAAAGTGGGGTTGAAGGGGAAATGTGTAGGAGCAGCAGGGAGATTAAAATTTTAAAATTGGGCCCGGATTATATTATAAATCATCCAAAAATTGACCTCGCCTCCCTATAAATCCGTTCAAAATTAGCTTCCAAATCATCGGAAACTATTTGAGAGGTTTCAGGGAGCTTTCTTTGGATTTTATGAAGTTTAAACCGCACCCTTTTATCGTATCCATCAGCATAAGTAATAAACTCCCCTTGTTTCAAACGAAAAAAAACATCCGCCCTTATTTTCGGAATTTCCTTTTCCCCGGTCGTTACCCTTGTATCAAAATCCAGGTTATGGCCCCGACTAATGCTTTTTGTCGGATCCTTAATGATCTCAAAAAAACGTTCATAATATTTGGCAGTATCTGGGTCGTTGACCTTCCCGAAAAATTGATAGGAGAGATTGCTCAGAATGGCCTTACTAGCTTTATCGCCGTACATCATATCGTTCTGTACCTTGTCCTGCATTACATAGATGGTGGCAATGTCATAGCTCCGCAATGTGGCCGGAATCCGGTGCATGTTTAGCAGTCTTACGGTAGGGGCTTCTTCCATTAAAAGGAACGAGGGCCAGGAGTTGCGTACACTCATTTGTTTGGTAATCGTATGTATAATTGTAGCAATGACGGGCGAATACGAACTTTCAAACTTTGGGTTGTTCACAATAGAAATCACTGCGGGATTATCCTTGCTATTGATATTCAGCGGCACTTCATCCGCGGATAAGGCCATAAAAATACGTTGTGTACTAATGCGTTTTAGGGCATTGGCCAGAGTACTTTTCACCCCAGCGGTCTGTCTCTCGGAATCCTTACCGCTTATAAAAGCATCCGCCATGGCCCGGGACGTGGTATTGGTTCCCAAAAACTGGATTAGGCTCTCCGTATCCAAATATTGATAGATCGCAATTAAATGTGGAAGGGTACAAAATTCGGAATAGTCGGATTTCAGCTTCCAGATCAATCCACCTATCAATCCCTCTGCAGCATCATTGAAAAATTTGGTCGTTCCGGTCATACTGGATTCCCTTTGCTCCAATAGGTTCTCGATTAATACCCTGGAAACCTCATTAACGCTTTCCTCGTTCTCCAAATAACGTGGGGCAATAGGGTTTACCCTATGGATGATCTTATCAATGGAAATGACCTTAAATGGGATATCGCCATCCCTAAAAAGTGGATATGCCATTTCTGTCAATTCAAAATCCTTATAGTCATGGATGATTCCACAAAAGCCTTCTTTCCGGAAATGTTGTAAAAATCCAAACACCACGCTTTCGGTCTTTCCACTTCCGGCAGATCCGATGATGGAGGCCCCGCGTTTGATGTTATCCAGTTTAAAGTTTCCTTTGGTGGTTTTAAAAGTGACGCTGTATTTATGGACACCAGACTTGGGTCTGTCCGGTTTATGCAGAAAAACATAGAATCCAGTGTTGATCAGCATGAGCGGGCAAACGAAATACAATAAGATAGGGACAAGGTCGCTTTCCCCCGTCTTAAAATAAACCAGTAATGCAAGTATTATAATATTCAGGACGAAGGCAATTTGTGTTACACGGTATAATCCATAAAACAAAACACTGGCCACCCCAACTACCAGAAACACCGAGAAGTGATTTTCTATCTGCATAATCCTAAATTAAATACCAATGGAACTTGATTTAATAGCGATATCGAGGCCTTTACGAAGCCTATTGAAAACTTTCAACGCAACCTGTGCCTGAGAGGTCGGTATACTCCCCATTATAGGCATACCTGTTTCGCTTAATAGCTTAAAGGCAATCGTCTTTTCGTTGATGGGCAATCTCATTAATGAATTAAAATACATATTCGGATTTTTAATAAAATCCTTTCGGGCCTTATAGGTTTCCACAAAGTTTCGATTATAACCGAACGTTCTGTCAAAGGTCTTTTCGGCGCTTTCAAAGAATTTATCCCGGTCGAAACCTCGTTTTACACTTTTACCGTGCATCTCGACTTCCGAAGCCTTGTACTTGCTCCCAGGTGAAAGGCTGAACGAATTGGAAGCATCCTTTCGGCTTACGACGATATGGATATGGCTTTGGTCTCCTGCCTTGGCCATCCCCTGGACAATTCGTTTTCCATTTTGGTGATGTGGGGCCTGGCGTTCTAGTTTGGCTATTTCCTTTTCCAGCTGCCTGATACTTCCTTGCAAGTATCCTTTTTCAATCTTTCGGATTTCGTTTTTCAGCGTTAGAATTTTCGTGGCATAGGGTTGGTTTTCCTTAATCTGTTTATCCGTTCCCTTAAACGTTCGTTGGTGTTCTATTTTGGCATAATATTTAATGTCGCCAAGGTTCACGGCCCTACCACCGACTTCCCGATTGAAGGATGCCACATAATCCTTCATCAGTTCCCGGGTATACCTTTTTAAACATTCACTGTTATTCTGTAACCTTGCCAATTCGTATTTAGAAGGGCTGACCGTAATGGAATAGAACTTAGGTTCTTTATTTTTCAGTTTAGCAGTATTTCCGTCAATCTCCTTTACGACTTCCTCCGCTGCAATCCCATCGTCATATTGGTTAAAGAAATGCTCCATCCCCACCTGTTCCAAACCTTGGTTTTCCTTTTCCAAATAGCCAATAAAATCGGCCGAGCTTTGGGAGTAGTTCCCTCCCAGTTTTTGAGGTGTGATCGTGATGTACATGGTCCAAGGCTTTACAATTCGTTATTTGGCTTTTGCTTTTCTCGGAAGCGCGCTACCTTTTTATGTTCCACAAATTTCTTCTCCAAAATCAAGGGTTTATTTTTTGGTTCCTCCGTCTCAAATAGTGATTGGATCATCGCTACAGTGGGTTTGGTCTGGGTCTTTTCCATATCCCGCATGATGGCGATTACGGCGTTGATCCGTTTCTTCAAGGAAGCCTCGATGGTTCTTCCGGTAGGACCCAATCTTTCCTGGGGGGAGATTTCGTTATAGAAGAAAAAATCCAGCATCTCGGCCATTGCCTCCGTATGCGTTCTAAAATGGGTACGGGAAAATTGCTGAAAACGTTTGGCCGTTTTCTTTTTGAATCTAATTCCGATAAATGAGTCCATAGTTCGCCGTATTGTCGCAAATCCTTCCCTAAACATGGGCGTTTATAGGGCATTTGTCGCAAATTGTTAGAGGTCGGGAATTTAAGATGTCTTCAAATATCTGAATATCAGTGTTTTGAAACCAGAAAGGAGTGCCTAACATCGCGTAGCGTGTTACCCTCTTGCTACTCCTTTTAGTCCCGCCGAGCGGGACAAAAATTCCGTACAATCTGGCCAAGGCCAATTGCCTAGATTAGGAAAAAAATTACCGTTATGTAATTTTTCGATGGGTACGGTTATCGGCGAAAGTCAAAAAATTGGATAACCCTACGTAAAATTGAATGCTGAATTTCAGCGAAATAAAGATAGTGATTTTTACTGAACTAGATTTATTTCAGTAAAAAAAACCCTTGAAAAATCATAGGCCCTAACATTTATGTTTTGGTCATTTCAGATAATAAAACATACTTATAATTGTACAGATTTCGCATCGCTTCTTCTTCGATCACGGTCTGAAAATTAGTGCGATGCTTCTTTGCATAGTTTCGAATATCAGGACCAAATTTCCGCTCTACGTCTTTTTTGGAACTTTCCAAAAGACGTTCTAGGCCTTCCTCGCCCAAGTCGGTATAATTTAGATAAATCATAGCTTTCCCCTTTAATATTCATTCGGTAGCATCAAGGTATCGTTTATGAAAAAAAGCCGAATTTCGTCCAAAGGAAAATCCGTAACGCGATAGCGATATGATTCCAGTATATTGTCGTTATCATCGCCATAAACGATTTCAGCTTCATAACCGGTAGAATCCTGTATTTCAACTAGAAGTCTTTTAAAATCTATCGTAATAAAACTGCTTCTGTCCATCAAATTTTTAGCAATTATCGAGGTATCGGTAATGAGCCAGTAGCATTCAGCGGTATTGGCCAAAAATTTCAGCCCGTCCGTATATCTCGTTCCGGTCAAAGGAATTTTATAAAGCTTTTGCCGATCCGTAAAATTGTTGTAAACCTTCTAGTATTTCATTAACTTGTGCCTTCATTGTTATTTGTATTTAGCGATTTATTGTGAAAAAGAGGGTGGAACTTTCTATGAAAGCGCCCTCTTTATTTTTAAGAATTATTCGGCACCATTATCGATTCTAGTTCCCAACAGTAGGATCTCGCCTGCTTCCACTTCGGTTACATACCTTTGGATGCCATCGTCCGTAGTATAGGTGCGGGTCTTTAACTTCCCTACCACCCCGATTTCCTTTCCTATTCCGGCATATTTCTCAACGATCTCCGCAGTCTTGCCCCAGGCTACGATCGTGTGCCATTCGGTAGTTTGTATTTTCTCGCCCTTCTTATTTTTGTAGTAATCGTTCGTGGCGAGTGGAAAACGGGCTACTTTTTTGCCGTTTTCCAAGTTGTTAATGGTCGGCACCCGACCAACGTTCCCGATCAACTGTACGTGATTTTTGATAGTACTCATAACCCAAGATTTAAAGATTAATAAATATTTGGTGCGAACCCCGCCAGAATGTGTCGGGCTGGTCTTCAGCCCTTTAATAAGTGATTTACTTATCATATCCAGAGCGTTTTCCTTTTTTGATTTTTAGTCCCACTTCCTCTTTGATGTTTTCGAAAGAATTCATAAGATTCGCTTTAGATTTACTTACCGTAGGGCCGTCCGCTGTTACCTTTTTTGTTGCTTATGTCGATACAATATTCAGGATAGGCAAGGCGTATAAATAGTGCAGCGTAGCGCAACGATTTATGCCGCCGTCCTAGAATGAATGTTGTTGTTTTGCAGTCAAAAAAGAATAAACGGTGGTGGCCCGGGAAGTGCATTTAAATGGTAATGTGAAGTATGAAAACATAGGAAGCGGGACTAAATGATTAAATGGTAATCCTGTCCAGGCGGACTTGATCTACTGTTTTGGATCGGGAACGGGGCCCTTCGACTGCTCTCAGGACACACTAACCTACGGGGCGTGGCTAGAAGGGGTAGCGAAGTGAAGAGTAAAAACCGTCGATCATGTCCAAGACCTGTGTAGTGAAGCTCTTTGCCCGGAGTGGAGTGCAATGGAATGCAGCGGCAATGTGCTGAACGGGATGTGAAACAGGAATATCTTCTTTTGGTTGGACTTAGGGCGGACTTAACTTTAAAGATGTAGATTGGGAATGGAGTGTCCCTGCCATTTTTCTGGCAGGGTTAACGCAATGGGAAATCGCAATCTTTGGAGTTGTGTCCAAGACCATTTGAGCGAAGCGTATTTCCCGAAATGGAGCATTTCTGCGAAATGGAGTGGGAATAGGCTGTGAAGCGTATGTTAATTAGGCTGTTCCTTATTTAAATGAATATTGGAACCAAGATGTTTGAACGGGATAATTCTAAAATGCATTGAAGTATAGCCCTAGGGTTATGGTCTATGGCCATTTTTCCTGTCATACTTCCTAAAATAGTAAAATCTCAAACCAGTAATAAATAGGATTACGGGAACAAATCCCGAGATAAAAACCAGAACCCTCCCGAAAGATCCTGCGATTTCTCCAATATGTATCGGATACATTTGTGCCGCTATTTTTTCACTCAGGGGACTCTTGTCAAAAGAAGCATCACTAATAACATTACCATCATGATCTAGTTTTAATTCCCTGGTTTCTCTAAGCCCAGGAACAATAGAACGGTTTTTTATATATCTAAATTGATATACTTCATCGGAATCTTTTGGAAAGTAGATTGCACGAAGGGAATAGTTTTTTGTAGGGTTCTCCAAAATCTGTCGTGTATTTAAAGTGCCGATCACCATTATCTTTTCCTTGGTCCAGGTATCAACGATGAAACCATCAATCCACTTAAAACCCCCTTTATAATAGGTGTTATATGTAAAATACGCACCGGAAAAGGCCATAATGATCAAAGGCAAGAAAAAGAGGATTCCGAGTGTTTTATGAACGTCATAGTCAATTCTTTTTCTTTTCCATTTAATTTTGGTCCCTTTTTTAAAATTGAACTTGTATTTTTTCCACCATAAGAGTAATCCAGATGTTAGGAGAAAAAGAAAAAACAAAACAGCACTTCCTCCCACAATATATTTACCGAATCCCGGAATTCCAAGGGTACGATGGATATTTAACAAATACTCGAAAAATGATATGGAATTTGATTTATATCCCAAAACCATACCATTTTCTGGATGATAATAAAGAGTTTTGCCGTCGAGATAGGTAACTGAAATTGTCTGCTGTTCCCTATAAGGGAGGAATATCTTGGCTACTGAATCCCTCTGATTTTCATAAAGCGCCAAAGTTGTTTTTAATAGTGCTTCTTCCGAAATATTATTAATCGAATCAACTCGCAGCAATTTTGGATTTAAAGCAGCCGTTATCTCGGGCTGCCATACATACATCGACCCGGTAAGCCCTGAAATGGAAGCTATGATACCGCAAGACAATCCTACATAAAGATGTATTTTCTTAACTATATTTGAGAAAAGTTCCAATTAACAGATTCTGTTGTGGTGGGATACCGACACTTATGAACCGTAATCCATAATTATTAACGGCGACCACCAATTTAAAAATTATAAGTTACACCTAGACGGGCATTGGCTCCTTCTCCCGCAACGGTAAAAGTTCTTAGCGGAGCAGCCCATTGAGATCTTGCCGGTAAATAATACTCGTTCAGTAGGTTATTTATACCTAAGGAAACTTCAATATTGTCCTTTATTCGATAAGTCGCAGAAAGATCTATTAGCGTATATCCATTTACAGGAAATTCAGTATGTCGGAAGGCATAATTTCCTTCTGAATCCTGGAATGGATCAAATCTCCTTCGATCACCCAAATTTAACAAGTTCAATGTAGTACTTATCTTTTCAGTTGGCCTCCAAGTTACAATAGCCGTTAGTTTGGGAGCAGAAATAACATCTCCGCCAACATAGCTCAAGTTATTTTCATCTCCCGCGAGGTTCTTAAGTCCTTCTACATAGGAATAGGAAGCTCCCATGATTAGTTTATTGCTTGGAATGGTATAGTCTACGGAAAGCTCCCCACCAAATATTTTTTGCGGTTGTTCAGAAGGTATAAACGAATTTAACTCATCACTAAATATGACCCCTGTACCTAAATTTGAGGTACTATAGTATCCTACTGCCTCTAAACGAAGGTTCTTGAATTTTGAAATAAATCCGAATTCGTAATTATTGGTGACCGCCGGTTCCAACTTGATATCCTTAACGTTCTCCGCTTGGGCAGATCGTAAAACTGAACCCAGGTCGGCAATGGAAAAGCCTTGGGAGTAGCTAAAATATGGTATGAACTCTCGGTGCTCTATATACCTTACACCCAGATTAAACGCGATGTTGCTAAAGGTTAACTTTCCTCCCTGAACTGCTATTGAAGGGTTAAAGTTCCCATCTCCCTTGGGGGAATAGGGAAGGGTGTTATAATCGGCAATATCCATTTTCAAGTCATCATACCTTGCCCCAGCTTTAAAGGACCATTTATTATCCAATTTCAAAGCAGTCTGTAAATAAGGTGCAACGCTCATCAGTTCAATATTTGGCACCCAGAGCCTTCCATCCAACAAACCTTGATTGGTTTTATCCCTTAATATATCCAGACCGTAGATCAATGAGATATCAAAATTGCCATAAGAATTCATTTGTGAGGTAAAATTTGGGCGTAAACCGTATTTTTCCGAATTGATTACAGACTGCCCGCCATTTTCAAATTTTTCCGAATAAAAGAAAATACTTTCGGCTTTCGAATAATATAGGTCCGTCTTAAAATCGGTGGTCCCCGAAAAAATAGAGCTTAAATTATATTTTAATCTTCCATTTATCAATTGCGAACCAGTAGGTCGCTGTCCTGGAATCGAACCCTTTGTACCATAGCCAGGTTCCAAGGTGTAATCGCCTTCCTCATTTAAAACATGGACTTCGGCATAAACAGGAATAAAAGGAGAGTCCTGGAGCGATTTATAAAGATTTCCATTAAGTGTTAATTTTTGATTTTTAGAAAGCAGATATTCAAATTTACCATAAGCACTGTAAATCTTGGTATTGTCAAAACCGTAGGTTGGGAGAAGGGGGATTCCTTTTGCATCGTATTTGTTCCCGGTCTGTTCAAAACTCCCGCTAACGTAATAATCGAATTTGCCCAATCCCCCGGTCAATGACTGGTAAGCTCCGTAGCCCAAGGCATCCTGCGTTTTTGAAAGTCCGGATGTTCCCCATACTTGCGTAGTCCCGTTTATTTTAGCGGAAGTATCCGGGTTTTTGGTAATGTAGTTGATAAAGCCTCCATTTCCTCCATTTCCAAATATAGATGTAGCTCCTTTTATAACCTCAACTCTTTTCAAGTCCTGTGGAACGACGCTTTTTATCCCTAATTGTCCATTTCTTAAAGGGGTCGATTGAGGTATGCCATCTACCATTACCAATAGGGAACGTCCCCTTAAGGTTTGGCCCCAATTTGAAGAAGTACCGGTACTCACGGCAAGACCAGGAACGGTATACGCCAGGATTTCATTGATATTGGAGGTCAAATTGGTGAATTCCTTTAATTTTGTTGAGTTCACAACCGTAACGGAAGCTGGAATTTCTGAAAGGTATTCCGGGGTTCGGCTGGCAGAAATTACAACCTCGTCCAAGTTTCCGTAGTCCTCCATCAAGATCGTATTATAAATTACGGTCGAATCTGAATTAAATAATACCCTTTCTTTTTTGGTTTGATAACCCAACATTCTAATTACCACTGTCCAATTTCCTTTCGGAATATCCTTTATATTATAGAATCCATCAAAATTAGCGGTAATTCCCTTTTGTAGTTCTTCGAGATATATGGTAGCCCCAGGCAGTGGTTCTTCCAATTCATTTTCTATTTTACCTTGTAGTGATGATTGGGAGAATGCGCTTAGGCTCACGAACAGAAAGAATATCAATTTAAAGTATTTCATTGTTTTTATTTAGATTTATTAAAAATAGTAGCAAATATAGATACTGGTCTTTATGTCACCAAGTAAATTTCATTTTTTTGAATAGTTTTGATAATATCCCCGGCCGCCTATAGCGATTTGGAGGTCCTTTTCCAAAAATATTTCTAAGAGGCATTAGCTTGAATCCGGAAGGTGAACAAGAATATAGATCACAACATTTTGAGCTATGTCCAATTTTGCGAACAACTTTTAGTTTATGTGTTTTATCTATGGAATGTATATGGATAGATCGGATAATGAAACTATATTATTCCTAAGAAGTGGGTTTTACGGTGGACTAGGCCTGACAGGTAGTGATTGGGAATCAAGACTCCCGTCTTTTAACAGGAATGGCGGAATGGGAAATCGGAATCCTTAGAGTCGTATCCAATACCATTTGTTGGAATTATATCTTATGCAATAGTGTCCTCTTCGCGAATGCAGCAAATGGGCTGGCTGATTATAAATTAATTGGACAACAATAAGTACTATATGGATATAAAAAGAAATATTCCAACACTATTGTATTCAATATAACCCCATATATTGGAATTTAGCGGCGCTCCAATTCAAATCAATTTCATCTAAGCTTCAATTAAATACAATGACTTTTTTCTTAAAGACCTATTCAAAAACCAATACTTTCATTTTCATATACGGCCATGCGATTTTCACAACAACTTTAAAGATCTTCACAACAAATCGGTTCCATTCATCGATAAAATTAGCGCCTTGTCTTATCCCGCTTTTATATTTGTAAGAAATTACACCAACCTCGTTATGGGAATTGTATCCGATCAAAACGTACCTTATCAGATAGGACGAATTTTTTATTCAGAGAGCTATGAATATTGGTACCGAAGTGTTTTTGTCAATTTTACGCATTTGATCAAGTTCCATTTTAGAAAGGAATCTTAGTATATAACTTGATCCAAAGGCCGACCGAAGAGCAATCAAACCCTTAAGATCAAGTAGAAGGGAATTAAATCATTCTGTGAAAACATTTAACCTATTTTATAGGACTAAACACCTTAGGTAACATATTTATAGTTCCTTGGCTATATTGGCGAATGCACAGATTACAAAAGAGGAACGCTGCGAACAAGCGATATCCTAAAGGACCTAACGATTCAATGCCAACTCTTATCTATGGCCCATCATGGACCATATTGGTCTGGAATTGCCTACGGCTAATGATAAAAGGCTAAATGGTCGATATTGAAACTATTTTGGACCGATCTAGACGACCAAATTTTCAATAATAAAAGGGTTTGAAGCCAAATATTCGAGAAACATGCTTCTTGAACTAAAGAACGGCAATCCAACACGAAAAAACTATGCGACTAATAAAACTTTCCAAGCAATTCTACTTAGGCACACTATGCTTTTTGCTAGGTTGGTCAATATCTACAGCACAGATCCTAAATAAACCGACCGCGGCCAGCAATCCAAATTTATCAGGAAGCTCGGCTTGGAACGTCGCATGCGCATCCCATGATTTTAACGAATTTTTTATCAATTTTACCTGGAGCACCCCTCTCGTTGCTAAGGATAACAAATTTATCCTCGAACAATCCGATGCAGACGGAAATTTTGGTAGCCCTGTAACACTAGCATCGGTAAGTGACAAAAATACCGTTTTTAAATTCGACTTTCAATTTGCCTTGCCGGTTGAAACCAGGGGCGAAAATTACAAATTTAGGGTACGAAGTACCAATCCTGCCAGAACAAGCGCGGAATCCGATGCTTACCCTATGTACTATATGGACTATAAATCGGCCATCCTCATAAGTGAGAACGGGGATGGCAACATCCCACCAGGAGGTCGGATAGAAATCTGCCAAGGGAATAGCACGATCTTATCCATACATAACGTTCCCGATGCGAATGCCTATAAATATATCTGGTACCGTAGCGGTATCCCTTTGCCGGACAACGGCCCCTCTATTACGGTTTCACAGTCAGGAAACTACAAGGTAGAAATAGATTATGGCTCTTTTTGTTCCTCATCTGCGAATACACTGTCCAATACAATTGCGGTTACGACATTGAAGCAATTGGGAATTTCAATAGATCCACCTGCAAAAACTAATCTTTGCCCAAAGGAAACCGAAACCCTAGAAGCCAATATAACCGGCCAGGGACTTACTTACATTTGGTACAAGGATGATTTAGCCATTACATCGCCAACGGTCGATGATGCCACTTTTATTGTAAACGCCAATACTTCGGATTTTGAAGGAAGGTACTCCGTAGAAATATATGGGCCGGGGACTTGTTTGGAGCGTTCCCCGGCAATAAAAATCGGTAAAGCCGGTAATTTTATGGTAACCCGGATGAACGATCAAAATATCGTTCTCTTGCCCGGCCAAACCGAGACCCTGAGCGTTTCTACAACTGCCTCCTCGCCCGTATATACTTGGTTTAAAGATGGTACCATCATTTCAGGGGCAAGTTTAAATACCTTGGACATCACCCAGCCCGGAGCCTATCATGCAGAGGTATCTCAAATTAGTGGGACATGCTCCGCAATAACTATACCGTCGGAAACTACTTCAGTAGTGGCACCCGCTTCATTTGAGATATCAGTCGATTATACTTCCGAATACATTCCTTGTGGAAGTAAGAATGTTACCATTGCCGTCAAAACAATTACCGCAGTAGCGCCGGACAGTACCAGAAAGGATGTCACCTCCACTCTATTGTCCGGATTTGGATATCAATGGAAAAAGGACGGAACCAAATTAGTTGGCGAGAACACAGGTTCATTAGTTATAAATGATCCTGGCAGCAGTGGCAACTATTGCGTGGAGGGGATCTTAAATGCCTATTCGGCCACTTCCAACCCATTATCCGTACAATTGATCCCCGATGGGAAAATTACAATTTCCGCAAGTAGTTCGGTCTATTGCGACCCGACGGATGCTATCATCATATCCACGGCCACGGACCTGACGGGAGAAAGTTTTACATGGTTAAAAAACGGTTCAGACTATAACACAACGGGCTCCCAACTAACAGTTAATTCCGAAGGCACATACCAGTTGGTGGTTTCCAAAAACGGGTGTACCATCAGATCCAATGAAATAAAAATATCCCTACTGGACGATTCGATTGTGGTCCTTGACAGTCCGGAGAACATCATTTTTGCCGAAGGGGGGTCAAAAACCATAGCTGCCAACGGAGCGGATTCCTATCTCTGGTACGGGCCTGAAAACCAAATATTGAGCAATTCGTCGACAATAACGTTAACTGCCGAAGGGACCTATCTACTGGTAGCCACCATTGGTAGGTGCAATGTCGAAAAAACGATCAATGTGTCCTATAAGAACACCTTTAAGGTCCCCAATGTAATCTCCGCAAACGGGGATGGCATTAACGACCAGTGGGTACTCCCCAACAACTATTCCAAGAATCCCGAAGTAAACGTGATCATTTATGACCCAAAAGGGCGGGAAGTGCTCAATGTTGTAGACTATCAGAACAACTGGCCCTCGATAACCACAGCTTTCACAAAACAGAATATGGTTTACTACTATAAAATAAAAAATGCCCGTGAAGTTCTAAAACAGGGAACCATAACCATCATTAGATAACTCTAGACCAGCATGAAAAACTTACTATTTCTTTTGGTCTGTATCACAGCCCTTACAGAAGACTACGGTCAAACGGAGAGTCCTTTTGTCACATATAACGTACCCTCGCAAAATTTATTGAAGTTCGACCGTTTCTTGATAAACCCGACCTATTCCACGGTCAGGGAGGACAAATCGTATCTCAACCTATTTCACCGAAACCAATCGGTAGCCTTTGACGATAACAACCAGACTTACTTCCTAAGCTACAGTGGAAGGATAGGCGATCGCAGTGGCTTGGGGCTCAGCCTTTACACCCAACGGGCTGGCACCATAAGCAACTACGGTGTGCTGGCCAATTACGCGTATGGTATTAGATTGAGCGATAAGAGCAACTTTACTTTCGGTGCCAATCTCGCATACTACAATAGTGGCTTTGATGAAAACAGGGTCATAACGGTAGATTATGATCCGCTAATAAGTGGCTTTCAAGATAGTGCCCTTTTATCCTTTCAACCAGGGTTCAATATTTCGTACGGACAATTTGACTTCGGTGTTTTTGCACAAAACCTAATTGACTACAATCTGAAATACAGGGAGTCCCTGACCGATTTTAGGGACAAGACCTTCTCTGGACAACTACAATATACATATGAGTTAAAAATCACCTCCGGTATGTTCGAAAAAGGGAGACTATTGCCGTTGGCCACCGTACGCAAACCCGGACAGGACGATATAGTCCTAGGGGGAAGCCTGATCTTGGACCTACCAAAATTAGGATGGTTGCAAGGGGGGTACGATAGCTATTACGGGGTTTCTACTGGGGTCGGCTTTAATTTGGGAAAACATATTTCTTTGGGATATACCATGGAAAATGGAGTATCCAACAACTTTAACAACTTTGGAATCACCTATGAATTATCCTTTGCATATTCCTTTGCACCCACGTTGACCGAGGACAGGGTCATGCTGGAGAATCAAAAGAACCAGGTTGCAGATGGGCGAGAAGAGCTTGATCAAAATGCGGTCCTTAATTCTAAGGATGGGGAAATAACGGAACCAAAACATAAACTAGAAGAAAATAACAAAATCTTGGCCGAACTTATATTTCGGCAAGATTCCCTTGAATTTAACAGACAAAAAGACTTGGAACAAAGATTTGATTTGGTCATTGGAATGGTCAGAAATGAGGTTAACGGTAGCCAGCTTAATCTTGAGGAAAAGGCACGTAAGGTGTATTTTATGAATAATAATCAAAGAAAAGTGCCAAAGCTTCCTTATGACAACTACGAGTTTGCCATTGTCGAAAACAAAGTCGAGCACAAAAATTTTAAAAGCACAAGTTCGAAGATCAGTTTTCAAACCGACGTCATAGTACCAAAGACACATGATAATGTACGGGTTCATGCTTCTTCGGCAAAAGGCCATATTCCCGAAGGCAATTTTGCTCAAGATGCAAAACGGAACAACGCAGCAAATAGGCCGGTCCAATATCTGCCAGGGGTCGCGGAGGGATATTATCTTGTGGCCAACGTTTATAAAGGTGACTTATATCTTAATAAATTCATAGGTAAACTGGGCGGCATGGATATTAATGCAGAATATTTTTTAAACACCAGAAATGGCTTAAAATATGTATATCTAAATCGCTATGACTCCTGGCAAGAGGCCCTTGCAGATTACAGATCACATTACAACGGAACCTACACCGACGAATTGTGGATAATGAAGGTCGATAGTAAAGGCCCCAAACGTTAGGAAAACCAAACTAATTACAGACAATTGCTGGGCAAAAGTTGTTTTTGGGTGAATGAATAATTCCTACCTAGTAGATACCCCAATATCTTACAGGAAAAGCGAAGGTTGTGAAAAAAATCCATGAAGTCCGGAACTACCGCTAGCCGAATGGCACGAAGTATCGATCCCAAACAAACAGGAGTCGGTAAAAGATCGGGCTCGACAAAGCACTTTAAAATATACTTGAAGGTCCTATTGGGGTCCTAACTGGCTCTCATATTAGGCTAGAAGCTTTGACCATAAGAAAAATAATGAAGGAAAGGAACAAGAAACAAAAGAATACCATTATATCCGTAAAATCGAACTTTCTTTTTATCATAACGAAATTGAATAAAATATTTATAACTAATCAAAGGCGAAACCCGTTGCCAATCTATAAATGAAAGCATAGATCGTAATTGCCGTTAAAAAAAAGCATACCCATGCATAGCCCTTGAAAAAGTTTTTTGTAATAAAATGTCCCAAGTTTTTAAATCCTTCTAGATAGATTTCCTTAATGAGTAAAATTGATTTCATAGTTCTTCATTTAATTTGGGGGAAGTTATACCCAAAGCGTATACCCAGAAAATATTATTGGCCAAAGTCAATAAATAATGGTCTAACTACCCATTCAAAAGGTGCTTTCCGGAGATTCTACATCTATGTAAAAGAAAGGACAATGAAGGAAAAAGTATATCAAGAAAGAATTATTATCTGCTCAACTACAGACTTCTATAAACTTTTTATTTCACCAATGAATTTTGCGATTTACTCAATGATTTTGATGGTTCCAAACAAAATAGCTTTGACAATAAAATTTAAAAATATTTTTATTCCCCGTTTTAAAAAAAGATTAAATCACTTCACTCAAGCTGCCCAAAATACGCTCCAACCCTGCATTTCATCTAAAAGATCGTATTTCAACCCATATATCATTTTCACACATCGGACACATCTAATAATTTTAAAAAAATCTTGGTTATTATTATCCCCGATTAAAACCAACCTACACAAATGACCTGTTTAGAATGTAAAAATGTTCTCACCTATATCGACCATAAAAGTGCGATGGCCACCCTGGGTGTAGAACTATGTGCCCGCCACAAGGCATTAATTGATAAGCTCACAAAAAAATACGGCACTCCCAAGGAGGCAATTCAATTATACTATGGCCTGAAAAAGGCCGGTGCGAATCCAACCTTGGCATGGTGGGACGGTAAGAAATCAATTGATATTGCCATTTCTAGGGTAAAGCTCAATATCGAAATAGATACAGAATATTTAATGATTACCGAAGATAGGGCAATCGAACATTTGGAGGAAACCATGCATTCTTTCAAAAACGGGTTTACCACCATCCGAATTCCGCATGATCTGGTGACCTATTATTTCAATGAGACGGTAAGCAATATATTAGGAATAATAGAAGGGTTAAAGACCAATATTAGATTGATATAATAGCAAACCTTTGGCAATAGATTGTACATTTTCTGCAAGAGGAGGCTCCCACCGATAAAACGATTTAAAAAAAGTACAGGAATTAAAATACTATGTACGAAGAAATTAGTTTTACGTTAAAAAATCATAGAGTGTAGTATTTGGCTTTTACAATTGGTCAATAGAAATTTGTTAGTCATGCAGGTCAATAGTTAAATTATTAATGTTATAAATGCTGTCGCCAGTCTCCCCTACTCAAGCATTATTATGTCCTCACCGTTCTTTTTTGCGTCTGCCTTTCCAATCAATCAAATCAAGAACATATGTCAAGCGGAGCATTCACGCCAGATGGGGTTTGGCAATTTATTAACGAATCTTGTGGCCAGCCCAATCATTTATTCCTTTTCAGGAAAAGAGCCCGACATTAAATTCGGGACCGGAACAATATCATAATTGGCCCTGTTTTGTTAATTCCTTATATCCAACCCAGATTACTTATGATATAGGGAATCGACCAATTCTTCCAACAGAACTTCTGGATTTCATTTTTGGCTTAAGAAGTATTTGAGCCGTTTTGGTCTTTTTATCTGTAAGTATCGAAAAGATAAATTGTACCGCCATTTTACTTATGCTCTTTACAGGTTGTGCAATACAAGTTAAAGGGGTCGACAAAAAATCGAGGTACGGGTGGTCATCAAAAGTAATTAAGGAAATATCTTCGGGAACTCTGAGGTCTTTTTCTTTGATAGCCTTTATGCAACCTAAAGCAATTGTATTGCTCAGTGCAAATATGGCGGTTGGCCTAATTTTACGACCAAGTAACAGCTTTGTTTCATTATATCCGTTCTTTGTTGTAAAATCATTGCCTACAATATTGGTACTATCCAACCCGAATTCTTTCAACGCATCCTTAAATCCTTTCACTCTAAGCCTATTGGTGTTGGATTCCCGAACGCCTTGGATACAGGCTATGTTGCAATGCCCATGCTCTACGAAGTGCTTTGCTGCCAAATAAGCACCCTCATAGTTGTCGGTGGAGACAAATGGGATTTCCAAATCCTCAAAATACCTGTCTATGCAAACGATCGGCATACCTTGGTCGTGTAATCTATAGATATGCTCCCACTGATTTCCGCATGGTACGATTATAAGGCCCTCGATGTTCCTGGCTAGCAGTTGGCGCAGTTCTGTTTTTTCTATTTCTTGATCCTCCCCGCTATCGCCAATTATGGTGATGTATCCGTGTTTTCTGATTTCGGTGTTTATCCTACTGGCAATTTCGGCAAAAAAGGGATTGTTCAGCGAAGGTACTATCAAGGCTATGGTATTGCTCTTTCCGCTCTTTAGGTTAGCGGCAAATTGATTTGGGACATAGTTTAGTTCCTTAGCTATCCTCTTAATCTTTTCCTGGGATTTTTTCCCTATCCTGTACTCCTGGGCCTTTCCATTGAGTACTCTGGAAACCGTGGTAATCGACAAGCCTGCTATTCCGGCGATATCCCTAATGTTTACTTTGTTGTGGGTGTTGTCCCTTTCAGCCATAAATGCAATAAACGTTTGTCCCAAAATTACTTTATTTCTTTCTTACAACATCAATCCACTGCAATTAAATGTGGATTTTATAATCAAAATTAGTACTGTTTCGTTTATAATTCGCTGTTATTAAATAAGTTAAGTTGTTCTTTGATATTTAGATTTATATGTTTTTCTGTAAACAGTTCATTTACAGGTGTTTTGGCAAAGGTCGAAATTCCCAGAATTTGCGTCATTTCATAGACCGAGTATGGACTTCGGAACTGTTGTTTTAAGTAAGCTACGGTCAGGTACGTGCATATTGCTATCCATAAATGGGTCTTCACCGCATTTTCAGAGTGGCCCCAGAGGGTCTTTACCTGAAGGTTCTGTTTTATCCATTTGAAAAAGACCTCTATCTGCCAACGGCTTTTGTACACCGCTGTCACTTCCAATGCTACCATGTCAAAGTTGTTGGTCATGAATATAAGGGTAATGTCCTTCTCGCTGTCATAATATTTGATGTGCCTTATTTTTTCAGGATACTGTTTTCTGCTCTTGGCCATGGTCAGCCTTATCGATTGATCGCACCGCAATCCAGTGGTTTTGTCCACTTTCCTTGATGCGGCCGCCTTGAATTTCAGGTTGCTCTTGGCGCGCACAACAAAGAACGCATTGCTTTGCGCCAATCTGAACAGGCGCCCAAAATCGATGTAGGCCTTATCCATCACATATATGGCGCCCGGGACAATCTCAATCTCATCCAGTGCATTAACATCGTGATATTTTCCGTCGGTCATATGTATGAACGTCGGTATGCTGCCCCTAAGGTCCAATAGTGTGTGCATTTTTACTGCGCCCCTCGAATACTTGCCGTGTGCCCAGTCCATTAGGGTCAAACTGACCGATATGGTGGTCGAATCCAAGACAAGGATATCTTCGTCGATGCCCGATAGCAGTGGATGGTTTTCCGTATACAATGGCTTGACAAGGTTTATGAGATAGTAGCCAAAATCTGCGTAAATGCGCCAGTCCCTGTTCTCATTTGCTCTGGCAAGGGTGGAGTGGTCCACGCTCTGCTTTATCCCCAAATGGTACAATTGGCTCTTGTGCGCCGTTAAGCAAAGGCAGATGTCACGGATTCCGTTTCTACCGGTCAGCTGGACAAAGAAAAGCTGTACGAACTGGTTCCAACAATTCAGCTCGCGTGTACGGTAATCACCATTGTAACGGTCAACACACTTTCCAAACTCATAACGGTTTATCAGCGAAAGCACCTGGGCAAAAATATATTTACCTGTATTCATAACTTCGGTTTGGCCAAAGTTATGTGCCGATTCAAATCAAAGAACGCTCTGTATATACTGTATTTACTATACTTTTAAAGGATTGAACATTTCTTAACGCAACAGCACTAAATCTAAATAGCTAAATAATTCGTCCGTTTTATAACAATATGGCAATTATACAAACCGTTAATTGCAGCAAGCTCAGACGTTTGAGTGGTTTTTTTAGAATTTTTTAATTTTTTTTGCGCAAACGTTTGTTTTATTTAAAAATGTTTTTTAGGTTTGTTATCATGATGTTTTCGGATAGATAAAAATAATTTGCGCAAACGTTTGTTTAATTATATTTGATTTTTATTATAAAAAGCCAAAATTTTATTTTCCAATGCACATGCACCAATGGACTATTGAAAAAATATATTGATGTGAACGAGTTCAAATCTTTGGGTCATTATTGATTTCTCATAAGTGGTAGGAACAAAATACTAGCCTATAGTGAATTGAAGTTGATCCCGATTTATAACACTGGAAACTGAACAAGAATGAACAAACCCAAATTTAGGATTGGAATTTGAATATCCAAAAATCATTTAATTGCTTAATTATGTGTAAGAAAAACTACTATTTCATTGGGCGTACAATCAAGAACATACCTGCCCCGATTATTTTGTTAATGACACTGTTTCTGTCAATTTCCCAAGTTTGTGCATTTGGTTTATCAAAGCCGGGGAATGGAATGGAAACCGTTCAGAATCAGGTTTCGATTTCCGGAAACATTAAAGATTCCCACGGGGAGCCCTTGATGGGTGCCGCGATAGTGGTAAAGGGAACGACCACGGGGACAACTGCCGACATTGATGGAAATTTCCAATTGACTATAGAAAACAGTGATGCCATTCTAATGGTTTCATTCTTGGGGATGGTCACAAAGGAAATACCCGTTGGAAACAAAACTGTTTTTGATATAGTCCTGGAAGATGATTTTTCCAGCTTGGAAGAAGTGGTCGTCGTTGGATATGGAACAACTAAAAAAAGTGATTTGACCGGAGCCATAGCATCGGTAAAAGGTAAGGATTTAAACGTAACGAGCTCGCAGGATGTTTTAAGTGGGATGCAGGGAAAGATGGCAGGTGTCCACATTACCAAAAACTCAGGAGCTCCGGGAGCAGATGCCTTGGTAAGGATTCGAGGTATTGGGACTATCAACAACAGTGACCCCATTTATGTTGTTGATGGTTTTCAAGTTAGCGATATCAACTATCTCTCGGTTAATGATATCGAATCGATTGAGGTTTTAAAGGATGCTTCCGCTACCGCCATTTATGGATCAAGGGGTGCAAATGGGGTAATATTGGTAACCACCAAAAAGGGAGGAGGAAAGGGAGTGCAATTTTCTTTGAATTACAACTATGGAGTCCAGAGTGCATCGAAAAAAATCGATATGTTAAATGCGTGGCAATTTGCAACCCTCTACCGTGAGGCAAACAGTAATTCGGGAATAACATTATCAGCTTATGAAGACAAGGTCACCCAATTTGTAATTGATCACAAATCCGAAGGCACGGATTGGCAAGATCAGGTGTTCAGGGAATATACGCCGGTCCAAAATCTTGATTTTAGCGTATCCGGCAAATCTGGTAAAAACTCTTATTTGGGATCTGTCTTTTATAATTCCAATGAAGGTCTGGTAAAATACAATGATTTCTCAAAATTGAATCTACGTCTCCAAAATAGTTATGCGATCACCGATAAAATAACTTGGGATATAGATGTATCCTATTCTAAAAGTGACAAGCAGGATATTGATGGCGGGGTTCTAACATCTTCACTATATATGGACCCGATTGCACCAGCTTGGGATGAAAACACCAACAACTATGGAACACGAACCTTTAATGCCATAGAAGGATCTAATCCAGCGATGTTAATAGACCATTCACAGTACGATAGATTGTCATGGACAAATAGAATTGTTGGAAATACATCGGTATCGGTGAGGGATATTTTCATATCGGGACTCTCTTTTAAATCGCGATTTGGCTATGACAACAACACAATAAAAGGGAAAGGCTACTATCCGGAATTTTATGTAGATACCAACACCTATAATCAAGAAAGCAGTTTGTACCAAAACGAACGAAATTTGATTTCTATGCTATGGTCCAATTATTTCAGCTATGAAAAAATAATCGGAAAACATTCGATTAACGCCATGCTAGGCACGGAAATGCAAAATTTTGAGAATGAATACGTTTCAGGAACTGTTTATGATGTGCCGAACGATCCGAATCAGATGTATTTTGATTTGGCAAGCAATCTGGAACGAAAAGCTTTAGAAGGCAATTTTAAGGAATCTAGACTACTTTCCTATTTTGGTAGGGTCAATTACAAATTTCTGGATAGATATATATTAACAGCAACCTTGCGGGCGGATGGAAGTTCAAAATTTTTAGGGGACAATAGATGGGGAATCTTTCCATCTGCCGCAGTTGCCTGGGATTTGATGAAAGAGCCATCTATGCAGGGAAATAACGTTATTAGCAACTTAAAACTTCGCAGCGGGTGGGGAATTGTAGGAAATCAGAATTCCCTGAACAATCCCTACGTCTATGCATCAACAATAACTTCCCAAAGCAATTCCTACGTAATCGGAGGGCAAATAGTTAACGGTTATTATCCCGCCGCGTTGGCAAATAAAGACATAAAATGGGAGACAACCGAAACGTTCAACCTTGGAATTGACTTGGGATTGTTTGAGGACAAACTTGCTTTGGATGCCAATGTTTTTCAAAATACGACCAGCGATATGATCGCAACGCCTCAGGCTCCGGTATATGTGGGATATAATGCGGTGCCCTCAAATATTGGCTCAGTGCGCAACAAGGGGATTGAAGTTACATTGGGACATAAAAATAAAATTGGTGATCTTAGTTATAATATCAATTGGAATATTACCGCGTTAAAAAATGAAGTTTTGGACTTGGGAACTTCTACAGCCATAATAGCTGGAAGTCTACCCCGGCTAGATCCTACAACCTATACTGATGTTGGTAATGAAATAGGTGCTTTTCGCGGCTTGGCAACTAATGGGATTTTTACGCAAGAGACATTGGACGCACTCCATGCCCAATATCCAGGATATCAGCCAACGGCACAACCGGGGGATGTTTGGTTCGTGGATGCGGATGGCGACCATAAAATCGACAAAAATAACGATAGGCAATATCTAGGTAGCGCGGTTCCTGATTTTACTTCCGGGCTCAACATCCAGTTAAATTGGAAAAACATTGATTTTTCCTGTTATTTTATAGGTTCGTACGGTAATGAAATTGTCAATGGACAATATGTGTACATCTATGGATCCAATATAAAGAGCAATTGGCACGCTGACATGTGGAATAGATCGCATGGAGATGTAATTACCGATATTCCAAGATTGGATATAGCCGATGTCAATGGTAATACCAGTACATTCTCCGATCGTTTTGTTGAGGATGGAAGCTATTTACGCCTTAAGAACATACAGATAGGGTATAGCTTCCCAGAAAGTCTCTATAGCAAGGTCAAGCTATCCGAATTTCGTGTCTACTTTTCGGCGGACAATCTACTCACATTTACCAAATACTCCGGATGGGATCCTGAACCGGTTTCCTTTGGCACCCTGAACGGAGGGGTAGACTATGGTACTTATCCTTTGCCAAGAGTACTTTCGCTAGGACTGAATTTAAAATTTTAAAAAATAGGGAAATGAAAAATAGAAAATATAGATTACCGTACATATGGATTGTTAATGTTGCATTTTCAGCATTATTGATGGGTTGTAGCGACTATTTGGATGTTGAGCCAAGTGCCATAAGATCAGGGGACAATTTCGTTACCAATGATGAAAATGCAGTTACGACAGTAAATTCTATATACAACATATTAGCCGGACACGAAAGATGGCAGGGGGGACTTCTCGAATCCTCATCGTTCTATATTGGCGAGATACTTGCCGATTTTTCTGAAATGGGGGCTATTAAAGGAGATTATGATGATTTGGAAAGGATGATCGAATGGAGGCCGTTTACAGATGAAATCATATTATATGGGATTTGGAAAAGATCCTATGATGGAATTTATAGATCCGATTACGTTCTGGGAAGTTTACCGGATGCCCCTATTGATCCTGAATTGAAAAAAAGATTGTTGGGGGAAGCATACTTTTTAAAAGGCATGAATATATTAAGGCTGGTAAAGGTCTTTGGAAATGTCCCCTTAGGAGATGGAATTATCCCGCCGGACCAATATGGGAACATACCACAAAAGACCATGCATGAAGGTTTCGAAATGGCTGCCGATAATTTTAGAAAATCAATTGTCCGATTGCCCAAAAGGAGCGAATATTCTTTAAACGATTTGGGCAGGGCAACAGAAGGTGCAGCACAGAGCATGTTAGCACGTTTGTATATGTTACAGGCAGGCATGGACAAGGATGCCCTATCAACTGCTTGGGACTCTGTCTATCATTACACGAACAAGGTAATTCAATCAGGTGAATATAGTTTAGTCCCAAATTACGCTTCAATCCAAGAGCCTGAAGGTGAAAATAATTCCGAATCGATTTTTGAACTCCAATTCGGGAGTTCAGCAACTTTGAACATTGGACTTGGTGGGGACAGATCAGCGGTCGGCACTACCTCCCAAATAAGATGTGGAATCAGAGGAGCTGAAAATGAAGGGCTACCAGGAGGTTGGGGCTATTTTCAGCCCACGCAATTATTGGTAAATGAATTTGAACCAAATGACCCTAGATTAAGTAGTTGTGTATACGGTCCAAATTATAATGATGGTATTGTTTATGGTGTTGCGCGTAACTATAATCTTTCACAAATGCAGTCAGAGTACTACAATCGAAAATTAGCCATTGACCCTGAAACCGAAGCTTCAGATCTGGCAACCTCGGCATCCAACAGTTCAAGAAACTTGAGAGTAATGAGGTATGCGGATGTCTTGCTCATGCATGCCGAAGCCGCATATTACACTGGTAAGGAAGGCGAGGCCTTAATCGATATTGAAATGGTTAGGGAAAGAGCTCGAAACAGTACAAATGCTAAAGGATTTGAATTGGGCTCCGACAATTATGTTGCCACGGGGAATTCAAATAGTCTTCCAATGGTAAACGCCTCCGGGGTTGACCTCCTTCATGCGATCTGGCACGAAAGAAGCGTGGAATTGGCCCTTGAAGATATGAGATATTGGGACCTTGTACGGACAGGACGGTACCTAGATCGTCTGGATGTTATAAAAAATACTTCGAAGGATCCCATGGCTAACGAACTAAGGTTTGCTAATATTGACCTTAGGGGAAATTGCCAGGCGCGTTGTATAGAAGGTCCTAGGGGAATAAAGGATATCCCCATGTTCCCGATACCTGGAGCAGAAGCCATAAAATGGAATTTAAAGCAAGTTATAGGTATTTATTAATTGGAGTGCACATTGACTTCTTCATTACGAAGTCCTTTTTTAACCTAAATTCTTAAATGATGAAATACAAAATATTGGCGTTGTTGGTAATTATTGGACTGGTGTTGCAAAACTGTACCAAGGAGAATAAATGGGCGGAAAATTATGATATCAATTTTCCAATTCCAGAAATCTCTTCAGTATCCAAGACCGTGGTAAAGGTAAAGGATACAATTTCTATGGAGGGTATTTTTAATGCAATAACCCGTGTGACAATTGGGGGAGGCACTGCTACAATTGAGTCCATTTCAATTGATTCCACCTCTATGAACGTTATTGTAACCAAAAATAGTGCTTCTGGAGCACTCATGGTTGAGAATGTATATAAAAAGGTGGCGAAATATCCAACTGAATTAGTCGTTGAAGGGGGTGGTACGGTGGTAGCTCCTCCAGAAGTTGTAATATTTGATTTTACAACAAAAGGAACATTACCTGATTGGACACCCTCAACTTGGACAGAAACACGTACGGCAACTGCGGGTTATGACCTAAATGATAATATACTTCCTCCAGAGGGATACGATCATTATTATGCCTGGAACGACATTGATTGGCATCAACCTGGTGGAGGAAATGCACCTTACGGCTACTTTAATACGAATAACGATGGAGCAGGCTTTGACATTAGCTTTTATGACGAACCTTATATATCAGTATTGATAAACACCGGCGATTATCAAGCCTATTTAAGCTACTCTGAAACAGCTGGCAGTCAAATAGATTTTAATCCTGGACAAGCACCAGGTGGAAACTTTGCAAACTTGGAATCCGGAATGTTTATGGAAACCAAAAGAAAGTGGGTGTGGTATTCCTTCAAACTTAGTGACGTGTTGGGTGCGGATGTACCTAATAAACTTGAAAGTTCGGGATTGTTAATAAGAAACCCATGGGCAGGAGGAGATCCTTATCCAGGTTTTCAACTAAATATCGCCAAAATGGTTATCACCGACGGGCCTATTCAAAAACCATTGATTACCGTATTCGATTTCACGACCGCCAATAACGCCGATATCCCAACTTGGACCGCCAGTACTTGGGTGGAGGCTCAACCTTTCGAAGAGCAAGGATTTGATTTAAATGTCAATTCAGGGGTTGCTATGCCAGCTGGATATAGTCATTATTATTCCATGAATGACCATTCGGTAAATAAAGTTGTGGGAGGCGTTGGCGTGGTCAATCCTGCTGGGGGTGGAAACGTACCTTACGGTTTCATTACTACAACTAATAAGGGTGCAGGGTTTAGTGACGCTATAGAGGGCTATGACAACCTATATTTCAACTATCTTATAAATACCGGAAGTTATGTGGCATATGCAGATTACGCCAAAGTTGCCGATGATGGGTCCTTCTCGTGGGCAGATTTGAATGCAGATTTCACAGCTAATGGTAAGATGGCCAATAACGAGGATCATTTTAATAAGACTAATGGTAAATGGATGTGGTACTCATTTTCTGTTGCCAAGATTTATGGTGGTGTAGATAAAATTCCTGCAGATTTGAGTACAATGGGAATGTTTATTAGAAATCCATGGATCGGACCGGATCCTTATCCTGGATTCGAACTTAATATTGCTAAGGTTGTCCTTTCAAATGGACCACTTCAAAACTAAAATTTGCAGCCGCTAAGTAAAATGTTGCATTTAAGAAAGGAAATGGCCATTTTAACAAGCGTAAGGGTTGAACAGGAAAATTTGATTTCTATATAGGTAGACGGGGTTATCAAAATAATGGCAGTGAAATTGTTAAGTAAAAAACTTAATAAAGAATTATGACATGAATGTTTTATTAAAAGGCATGAGCCGGTATGCGATCCTATTCTGCATAACTATTCAGTGTACATGTTGTTCAAAAACAGACTCGACGGATGTAGTGGAAAGCCCTCCTGTAAAAAAGGTTCCTGTAAAAGTGATTCTTGATACGGATATGTGTTTTGACGTTGATGATGTTGGTGCCTTGGCGACATTAAATGTCTTGGCCGATATGGATGAAGCCGATATTCTGGCGGTTTGCTATGACGAGGTGAATAAAGATGGAGCGGCGGCGATCGACGCTATTAACACTTGGTATAAAAGAGGCAATGTTCCAATTGGGATATATAAAAAATCGCTTTCATCTCCAGATTCTTCTCCATATTTAAGCTATATCGCAGCATACTCCAACGATATTCCTAAAGATTTGGAACTAGTACCCAATGCCTTGGATCTATATGTAAAAACACTTGAAGCACAGCCGGATTCCTCCGTTACTATCATTAGTGTTGGGTTTTTAAACAACCTTGGGGATTTAATGGACGGCCATTCAGATCTCATTGCACGCAAGGTCAAGGAATTAGTGATTATGGGAGGGATAAATAATGATGATTTCAACTTGTCCCGACATGATTTAGTAGGGACATCTGAAAAAGTTTTGAGGGATTGGCCGACACCAATTGTGATAAGTCAAATTGGCGGCGAAATTCTCACTGGGGAAACTTTGGCAAGTACTCCGACAGAAAATCCGGTAAGGGAAGCTTATTTTAGATGGTTCAACAATGATTTTAAAGGAAGGTCTAGTTGGGACTTGATTGCTGTATTGTATGCTGTGCGGGGCTTAAGTTACTTTTCTTTGAATTCAATGGGAGAAGGTTCATTGGTGAATGGTTATTCATACGGTATGAAGGAAGGATGGCGGTCATATATTACCAAAGAACTTTCCAATGATGAGTATGCGCAGATTCTGAATACCTTATTAACAAAACCGCCCAAAACGGCTATTTGATAGATGCTGTTGCCGAGAAATTTTGAAAAGGAGCCCGCTCTTGAATCCAATTAAATTTAGTAGTTTGTTTTCCGATGACAACCATCTCTTTACCAGGACTAAGATTGACGTCCAAACCAAAATTTGAATAATTTCATTGAAAAATTAGATTTAACATGAAAAAATTAATCCCAATAAGTTGCGCTTTTTTTTATTCCCTTTTATGTACGGCATGCAGTGGTCATAAAATAAACAAAATGGATGCAACCCATCGAATTTCAGTTATTTTCGATACGGATGCCAATAACGAATTGGACGACCAACATGCCATGGCATATTTGTTCACCAACCGCGAAACCTTCGATATTAAAGCTGTGACGGTCAATGCTACCAGGAATGGTGGGGATATTGAGGAACAGTATGCGGAGGCGGACCGTATAATGAGACTTTTTAAAGTGGAAAAAGAAATTCCATTATTAAAAGGAGCAAATGAGTCCTTTATTAACATTGAGAAAAATCTGGACAATACCCATTTTGATGGATACGAGGCGGTCAATTTTATAATTGCCGAAGCTAAAAAGCACAAAGATGAAAAATTGGTCATAATAGCAGTTGGTAAATTGACCAATTTGGCCTTGGCCTTAAAAAAGGAGCCGTCAATAGCGAAAAATATTCGTTTGGTCTGGTTGGGCTCAAACTATCCAGCGCCTGGAGAGTATAATTTGGAAAACGACATTCCGTCCATGAATTACGTTCTTAAAACGAACATCCAATTTGAAATGGTAACCGTCCGCTACGGAGAACCTTCCGGAACGGATGCTGTAAGGATTACAAAGGAAGAAGCATTTAAAATCATGCCCGGTCTGGGACCTCAACTCACAAGTCCCGTAGTTGGGCGCCACGGAGGCGAATACTATAACTTTGGCGATTATTCCGTAAGTCTTTTTCAGCACATTAAATATCACGGAACTCCCCCATCACGTGCATTATTTGATATGGCGGCTGTTGCAATCGTTAAAAACCCCAAATGGGCCCAACCTTCTATTATACCCTGTCCAATAATGATTAATGACAAATGGATAGAGCAACCGGGGAATAGAAGAAAGATTACCATTTGGGAAAACTTTGATAAAGAAAGTATTATAAAAGATTTTATCCAATCGTTGACAGATTATAAACATTAACGAGATCGATTTTAAAAAAATAGCCATGAGGAACGGTCCGAGATATGTTCCAGTACAAAATCTGCTACTATTAGTTTTAGCAATGCTAATTTCTTCAACTTGTATTGCACAGAAAATTGTAGAAAAAGAAGAAAACGGTATTATAAATTTATGGATGGAGGCAGAAGCTGGAAATATAGAGTCTCCCATGAAAGTATGGTACGATAAGGATGCTTCTGGAGGGCAGTTTATTGAAGTACAATCGGGCAATAACAATACCGAAAGGGCACCTAAGGATGGACATATAACTTATAAGTTCCAAATCAATAAGAAGGGAATATATAAGATATGGGGTAGAGTAATTGCATCAATGGATGATGAGGATGCCTTTTGGATTAAGATGGATGACCAAAAATGGATAAAGTGGAAGGATATCTCCGTAGGATGTTGTTGGCATTGGGATGAAGTTCATGATAATGACAATAACGATAAAGTAATGGAATTCAATTTAGAAAAAGGACTACATACCATTACTGTCACATATTTAATGGATCAGACAAGGCTTGACAAACTATTAATTACAAATAATCCGAATTACATTCCAAGCGGTATCGGACCAGGAGCAAAAGCTCAAATTGGTATGAGTTCAAACACACCGATTGTACAAGAAAAAGTTTTTTTTGATGGCTCCGAATCCGTGAGCACCGAAGGAGAGATAGTTACATATCAGTGGGGTTTTGGAGATGGAAGTAAAGCCAGCGGTCAATCCGTAAATCATACTTATAAAAAAGCTGGTAATTTCAACTTGGAATTAATTGTAACGGATAACAAAGGATTAACCAGCGCATTAACAAAAAACCTAAAAGTTTTTACCGACAATCCCGTTGCCAGATTTAGTAATTCTCCCGACCGACCCAAAAAAGGAGAAAGTATTGGTTTTGATGCTACTCCTTCATTTGATCCCAATGGAGAACTTAAAAATTATGCCTGGGATTTTGGTGACAGTTCTTTTGGAACAGGAGCCAAGATAAATCATTCCTATTCTTCACCAGGGGAATATTCCGTAAAACTATCCCTTACAGATTCTAACGGAAAAATTGCTAAGGAAACGAGGTTGGTTACGGTTGTTTCAGGAATTCCCAAAAAGGTAATTTTTGAGACCGACATGTGTCTTGATGTGGATGATGTAGGTGCCTTGGCGGTTATACATGCCTTGGCCAATAATAAAGAGGCCGAATTATTAGCTGTATGTTATAATGAAGTTCATCCATTTGGCGCATCCGCCATAGATGCCATCAACACTTGGTATGGTCGAGGTGATATCCCGATCGGGATCTATAAGCAACCTCTATCCCAACCCGATTATTCCCCATATCTGGAACCCGTTTCCAAATTTCCCCATGATCTTGATAGCAAAAATGCATTAAGCGCGCTTGAAGTCTATCAAAAAGTTTTGGAAGCACAGCCCGATAGTTCCGTAACTATCATTAGTGTTGGGTTTTTAAACAATCTCAATGATCTTTTGAATACAAGGCCAGATCTGGTTGCTAAAAAAATCAAAGAACTGGTCATAATGGGCGGAATCAACAATGACGGATTCAATCTTCCACGGCATAATCTAGTTTCTGAAGCTGAAAATGTTATCAAAAACTGGCCAACACCCATTGTTATGAGCGGTTCTGGCCATAACATCTTAACTGGACAGGGCCTAAAAGATTCTTCTATCGAAAATCCCGTACGGGAAGGTTATTACAAATTTTTTCATGATAATTTTTGTGGACGTCCAAGTTGGGATCAGGTTACGGTTTTGTATGCCGTACGGGGATTATCCGATTACTTTTCGATTAATTCCACAGGTACAGGCTCTTTAAACAACGGCTTTAAGTGGAACATGAAACCTGGATATCGCTCCTTTTTGGACATTCTCCAACCCGCAGAATCCTATATTCAAATTATTGAGGATCTAATGACTAAACCACCATTGAAACAACCATGAATTTGGATCCAAATGTTTTCTTTGGAACTAATTATTAAAAATCGCTTGATAATGAATTAATAATGAGAATACCATTATTCTTTATTTTATCTGCGCATGTAGATATAGAATATCGTCAACTTACAACAAAAAAATGAACAGATGAATACAGTTTTTTTCAAATTATTTGGTGTCTTCGTTGCATTATCCATAATCACAAGTTGCAGAGAAGAGGGCAATAAACGGGAAGACAAAGAAAAAGTCGAGATTCCCAATCAGATAACCATAACAAAAAAAGAGCTTTTAAATAAGGTAAAAGGGGGCTGGGCCGGACAGACCATCGGAGTTACCTTTGGTGGGCCATACGAATTCCGGTACAACGGAACGATGATCCAGGATTATGTTCAATTGGAATGGAACGATGACCAAGTGAGCTGGTATTTTGACAATGCACCAGGCTTGTACGACGATCTTTATATGGATCTAACTTTCGTTGATGTTTTGGAAAAACACGGTCTGGATGCGCCCATTGAGGATTTTGCCAATGCATTCGCCCATGCCGACTACCCATTATGGCATGCCAACCAGGCCGCCCGTTACAATATATTAAATGGCATTAAGGCACCGATATCGGGTCATTGGCAGAACAGTCTGCACGCCGACGATATCGATTTCCAAATCGAGGCCGACTTCGCTGGGTTGATGTCCCCTGGAATGATAAATTCTGCAACGGAAATTTGTGAAAGAGTAGGCCATATAATGAACTATGGGGACGGGTTTTATGCAGGCGCATATGTTGCTTCGATGTATTCGCTTGCTTTTGTATCCAATGATGTGGATTTTGTTGTAAATGAGGCACTGAATGCAATTCCTAAAGAGAGCAAATATTATAAAGCAATGAAAGATGTAATCGGATTTCACAAAAAATTTCCCAATGACTGGAAACAGGCATGGTTCGAAATAGAAAGGAGCAAATGGGCAGAAGACCTCCATTGCCCTGATGGGGTATTCTTACCCTTCAATATCGATGCCACTGTGAATTCTGCCTATGTCCTATTGGGACTGTTGTATGGTCAGGGAGATTTCTACAAATCCATCGATATCGCAACTAGGGCGGGGCAGGATGCAGATTGCAACCCCTCCACAGTTGCCGGGATCCTCGGTACCATGTTGGGGTATGACAAGATTCCCGATTATTGGCTGAAACCTTTGAAAGCGGCAGAGGACAGGGATTTCATATTTACGACCTATTCTTTGAACAAAACCTATAAAACTAGCTTTCGCCATGCTTTGCAACTCATCAAAAAAAACGGTGGTAATGTAGATGGTGAAACGATTACCATTAATTGCCAAAAACCGAAAACGCTTCCGTTGGAAGTGGGTTTTCCAAATGTTTTTCCAGAGGCGGGAAAACTTAAGGAAAGCACATGGGACGCAAGATTTACTATGAAGGATGACAAAATTGTGACCCTGGCATTTTCTGGGACAGGTATTGTTATCAAAGGTGCTATAAGTGGATTGCCAGAAGATTTCGTTGGGGAACTTGAAGTGACGGTCGATGGTAAAGCCGATAGGGTCATGAAACTACCGGTCGATTTTAAGACAAGATCGTTAGAGCTATATACGAACTTGGAACTGCCCAAAGGAGAACATCAAATTAAACTAAAATGGCTAAATCCCAGGAACGGTGGGACAATCACCTCAACTGGATATATTGCTTTTTCAGATGAGATCAAAACTGCGAATCATAATAAACAGGCTAAATGAAAAGTTCCTCCAATACGATCTGCCTTGGGGAGGTTCGGATTCAATATGCCTTAACGACAATTCAATTTTTATTTAAAATTTTTATATGGGTGAAATAGTGGTTATTGGAAGTTCGAATACCGATTTGATCTTAAAAATGGAATATTTTCCGGCTCCAGGAGAGACCATTGAAGGAACATCATTTTTGCAGGCCATGGGTGGCAAAGGGGCTAATCAGGCATTGGCAGCGCATAAATTGGGAGGTAATGTAAAGTTTGTCACCTGTTTGGGAAACGACATGAACGGTGAAAACACAATGAAATACTATAAAAGGCAAAAATTGGATGTTTCCTTGGCTATTACAGTAGATGGGGCTCCATCGGGCACGGCCATGATCTGGGTAGATAAAAAAGGGGAAAATTGCATTGTAATAAACCCTGGGGCCAATGGTATGCTCTCCCCCGAGCACATCGACAAAGTAAAAGGTGTGATTGCCAAAGCAGATATGGTGGTCGTCCAAATGGAAATCCCTTATGCAACGGTACAGAAAATATGTGAGATCGCACATCGCCATAACACCAAGATTCTCCTTAACGTGGCCCCGGCTAGTAAAATCGACCTTGAAACCATACAAATGATCGATATCCTTGTTGTTAACGAAACCGAGGCGGAAACCATTTCCGGCGAAAGGATAGAATCGTTGGGCGAGGAAGCAGTAGTGGACAAATTAAGAACAATGGGGGCACAAACCGTTGTTTTGACCCTCGGCAAAAAAGGTAGTCTGTTCAAAAATGACCAAACCTATTTCCATGTGCCTGCTTTTAAAGTCGAGGCGGTGGACAGCACTGCTGCGGGCGACGTTTTTTGCGGGGCATTGGCTGCTGGACTGGGTAAGGGACACGATTGGGTCAAAGCCATAAAGTTCGCCACTGCGGCATCGGCTCTGTGCGTGATGCGGCTAGGGGCTCAGCCTTCAATCCCAACAGAAAGGGAAGTATATGATTTTTTGAATAAAAAGGAACTCCCTTATTCCAGATGAAATGGTACCTAAACACAATTCATTTTTATTAGCTTGATAAATATATTAACCAACTAAAATAAGATTAACATGTATATTGTAGACAACTATCCACTGGCAATTATTTTTTGTTTTATCACCATGTTATGTTGGGGATCTTGGGGAAACACCCAGAAATTGGCCGGCAAAACCTGGCGCTACGAATTGTTTTACTGGGATTATGTTATCGGGATCCTGATTTTATCGCTCATATCAGCTTTCACTATTGGAAGTACTGGTGAAGGTGGCCGTGGCTTCATGGTCGATCTGGCACAGGCCGAAATTAAGAATATTGGAAGTGCCTTTCTTGGTGGTATTATTTTTAATGCGGCAAATATATTGTTGTCCGCAGCAATAGCTATTGCTGGAATGTCAGTGGCTTTCCCGGTAGGTATTGGACTTGCCCTGGTTCTAGGCGTAATCATCAATTACATGGGGTCACAAAAGGGCGATCCCATATTTTTGTTCCTTGGAGTTGCCCTTATTGCGATAGCCATTATTTTGAATGCGATAGCTTATAAAAAAACATCGGGCAGCAATAAAAAGGCATCTTCAAAAGGAATAATTATCTCCATTCTTGCCGGGGTACTTATGTCCTTCTTTTATAGGTTTGTAGCAGCTTCAATGGATCTCGACAATTTTGTTAGCCCCGCACCGGGGAAAATGACACCGTATACCGCAACGGTTGTTTTTGCGCTTGGAATTTTTATAAGTAATTTCATTTTTAACACCATATTAATGAAAAAGCCGATCAGTGGCGAACCTACCGGCTACAAGGCTTATTTCAACGGAAATTTCAAGATTCATATGGTCGGAGTTCTTGGCGGTATAATCTGGGGGATCGGTAATTCGCTAAATTTAATTGCCGCAGGCAAAGCGGGGGCGGCAATTTCTTATGGTCTGGGTCAGGGCGCAACATTGGTTGCTGCACTATGGGGGGTATTTATCTGGAAAGAATTTAAAGGGTCCACTAAAAAGACCAACTACTTACTAGCATTTATGTTTGTTCTATTTATAGCAGGTATCATTTCTATAATTTGTGCTGGAGGATAACCCTTTAGAAAAATACCCAAAGTTTTCTTCCAAATTTTAAATATTTCCATTATGCTTCAAAGAGAATTTTTGACTTTTATTTTCATTATTGCCGCCTTAAGTAATTGCCACGCCCAACAAAAAATACCTGTGATTTTTGAAACTGACATGTGTTTAGATGTGGATGATGTTGGGGCACTAGCTGTTCTTCAGGGTTTGCAAATGGAAAAGAAGGTGAATATTCTTGGCGTTTGTTACAATGAAGTCCACCCCTTGGCACCGAATGTGATTGATGCTATTAATACCTACTATCATTGTGGCACAATTCCAATTGGTATTTACAGAAAAGAATTAAAAGAGCCCGATCCATCAGATTACTTCACTGTTGAACGTAACTATGATGTGGATAATATGACACAAGATCCCTTTGATAATATTGTTGCTGATGCGGCGTCGTTGTACAAACATATCCTTAAAACTCAGGCTGACAATTCTGTTGTCATTATCAGTGTCGGTTTTCTCAATAATCTATACGACCTCTTAAAGGACCCAGAAGGTTTCGAGCTTGTACAACGTAAAGTAAAACTTTTGGCAGTTATGGGAGGCTTGAATAATGATGGTTTTAACTTCACAAGACATGACCTTGTCGACCAATCTAAATATGTGATTGAAAATTGGCCAGGCACTGTGGTTACATCTGATATTGGTGGAGATATTATAACCGGTGAAACCCTAACAAATACCACACCCGTAGACAATCCAGTAAGGCGGGCTTTTGAATTGGAATGGCATCAGGGACCGGATATTGGTCGATCCAGTTGGGACCAGGTGACTGTGCTATATGCAATATATGGAACCAAGTATTATGAAGAGAATTGGGACGGTGAGGGCAGCTTAAAAAATGGATACACTTGGGACTTAAGTAAGGGGTATAGAGGATATGCCGTACCAAGGAACAATAAAGAAGTTGAGGACGAAATAGAACGATTAATGACGCTGATTCCATGAATTGCATATTTATCTTCTTCTGTATATTCTTATGTGACGAAGGTGTAAAATTTATCAGAGAATTGCTGACTGCTTAAATATATGTCTCTGGTGTAAACCACAAGCAAATAGTGGTAAATTAGTAGGTAAAAAGTATCGTTATATTAATTAAAATAAACAATGATTGTTAATAATTGTATAATTAAAAAATTGTGCCAAGATGTTTCTTAACCTATGGTAATTAGTGTTAGTAGTTGAATTAATGGTGGCCGTCATTCTAGACGGCCCCATTATTATGTCATTTAGTATGTTTCCGATCAACTATGACTTTTGTTACGTGGTCTGGCTTTTTACCTTTGACATGAACTAATTGTATCATGACAAAAACATAATCCTTTTCATGTTCGAAGATTAGTAATGAGGTTCCGGCTCGCTGGCCAGAGCTGAAGGGAGTTTGCTTCCGCCCATGGGATCAAGAAGAGAAAATTCCATTATTGGATTTCAAAATTATCGAGGTCTGCAGAAGTACTGGCCGATAAGGTGTTATTGTATTCTTTTCTTATTTAAAATGCCCCTAATGAGGAAAAGCCAAATAATATTAATCAGTTACAAAACTGTGGTTGTAATAAAAATCGCCTTATAAATGTTCGCAATTAGTACTTAACACCGGTTCCAGCTCAATAACCGCCCCACAGATATACGCAAGTGTTTCTATAGTCAGCCGGGACCTGTAAAAAATCTGGAACAATTCTTTTAAATTGGCCTTCAGAAAAAAAAATACAACAAAATGATAAAAATTTAGCCAAAGCCTTAGACGGAAAGTTAATTGCTTAACTCCTACCCTACTTGCCTTACCTTCGGATGCGCTAAACAATCCACCATAGCGACCATTAAGAAAATCCTATATCAATTTAGTTTTAAACAAAAATTAAAAATGGAAAAGATGAAACAAGACCTTTTTCATATTTCATAGGTTACAAAATCGATGAAAATGTTAAATCCCCAATAATTGGAAATCTTTGATTAATCCTTCTCAAAACTATGAGAAAGCTACAGCCAAAGGCATTATGACAGGCTGTATAACCGAAGCATTGAAAAAAATTCGGAGCTCTGACATTCAACGAAAATTAGGGTTTGATCATGAAGTCTACGATGAAAGTAGTAAAGATTGGATCGATGCAGAGTCGGACATTAATAACTCAATCGTTGAGAAAAAATTAATAACGGATCGGCAAAAATGGTGATACCCCAAAAGTTGTCTTGACGAAATAAAATAATACTAACAATTATCCACCCGTAGTGTACTATGTGTGGAAACATTAGGGAACTAACACGTCAAAGACACTGAATTTTTAGATCCATCATTTCGCCGATCATTTGGGATTAACCTGTCTCAAATATTTGTACAATCGATTTTTGAAATTCTGAAGAATTTGGGAAGGGGTTAATCGTTTAATGGGTGAACTGCCCTATGCTCTCTCCGATGAGTTTTTTAAACATTCTGGCTTCTTGGTTTCTTTCTAATAAAATCTATGAACAAACTTATCCTACCTCTTAAGGGAGAAGTGCATTACCGGAGAGGTTTCCTTCTTTTAATCCCGGTACAAGTACCTGATTTTCCAAAGTATGAACCCGACCGGATACATACTATAATATTCCGCCCAATAAATGTTGATTGGTCATACTAATCCTGCGATGCTGCCAATAAGGGAGAATAGTTATAAGAACCTTCAGCTGATCGACGCCGAATTTATAGTTATAATTACAGGGATAGAGACTTTGAGATACCACTCTTTTAATACATCATTTAAATTTTGATCGTAAAATCGCCATATCCTTAGCTACTTTCATATCTAAAATCTTAGCATAATGCTGGGTAGTCTTAAGATTGGTATGTCCTAGCATCTTACTTACCGATTCTATGGGTACACCATTGGTGAGCGTAACTGTGGTGGCAAATGTATGTCTGGCCGAATGGAAGGTGAGGTTTTTGGAAATCCCACACAAGTCCGCTATTTCCTTGATATAAGCATTCATTTTCTGATTACTAAGTACAGGAAGCACCATTTCTTTTTCTTTTAACAGCTCATTGTCTTTGTACTTCTCAAATATCGTTTTGGCAATAGGCAAAATCGGGATATTACTTCTGGTATCGGTTTTAGAGCGTTTTGTTTTAACCCATTCCTCACCATCCATACCTAGGCTAATATCTCTTCTATTCAATTTCTTGACATCGGCACCGGTAAAACAGCAAAACACAAAAATATAGCGTACTTGATCCAATCGTTCCATTTTCAAATCAAGATCTATAATTTTCTGAATTTCTTCCTCAGTTAGAAACTCCCGTTCAACAATTTTGAGCTTACCTTTCCAATGCAAGAAAGGATCTTTATCGATCCAATCATTGGCATGAGCAATGCGGATGATTTTCTTAAAGTTTATAATATACTTTATAGCTGAATTGTGTGCGCATTTTCGAGTTGTTTTAAGATAGTATTCAAGACCGGTGATAAATTTATGATCAACGTCTTGGACA
>JAIRBC010000033.1 GCA_022008415.1 Cerina litoralis | reverse complement strand
AGCAAGCTGGAAATGCTGCCCCTCGACTTGCATGTGTTAGGCCTGCCGCTAGCGTTCATCCTGAGCCAGGATCAAACTCTTCATCGTTGTTCTGTGTACTTCTTTATACCGACCAACCACGAAAAGACCCCGGCCCTCTCTTTCGATTCTTTATTCTCTGTCTTTACAATATGTATATGAACTTCCGTATTTATCACGCCTTGTAACCCAATGCACCCCTCCAAGGTACGCTATGGCTTCCAAAGGCGGGTGCAAATATAAAACGGTTTTTTAAAAAAACAAACCTTATCCCAAAGGTTTATGACAACTTTATTACTAACTTTTTTAATGTCTTAAAAACTAGATTCTTGCAAGGGGCAAAAAATTAAAAAAGGAACTAAATTTAAGTGATCTTTACCAACTACACAACAAGAATCTGCTTAAAGTTTAAACTTCGAGTTAATTGTGGCCCTGTCACCTCTCCTTTAATCAGGATAAACCACTACGGATTGAAACCCCACAGGTTTTGAAAAGCAATGAAATTACAAACCGTTTGGGTCATTAAGCTACTCTGCTATTTAGACCGTACGCATTAATAACTCAATAATCCAGCCCGACTTCGTTAAGGCGGGGTTTCAACTAACGACTGTGCCCAACGAAAGGCTAAAAGTCTGGCAGATTCCCGAAATTCATTTAAATCCCGTCAAACTACGTTTTTAAAGTCTCTATTGGCACAAATAATATCAAAAAAAATACCCCGGAGTTTATGGGTAAAAGCGAAATTTAAAAGAGGTGTCAATTTTTTTTCTTGTCCAAGGTATCCCACTTATTGGTAAGGGAGGCGTAATCATAGTCCAAAGCGGATTTTTGAGGTTCCAGCCTATTTTCGGCAAACGCCCGCTGCAGAATATCTTCTATCTGGTAATCCTCTAGCACACTTTCTGGATGAAATTCCTCCTTAATGCTGATTTTGAACATTTTGGCGGTAGAATTGTACCAAAAGGCACGCCAGCCACTGCGCAACTCTTGTACCAAACTATAAGCGGTTTCCCCCGTCTGCCTGTAGATTAGCTTTACCAAAATCTGGCCTTCGGTCCGGGTCAACTTTTTAAGCTCATCGGAAAATTCTCCCTCTATATATCTTTGAACCTCCTTTGTATATCGTTTTCTTCTGGATTTGGATTCTATTTTCGCCAAACGATCATTGAGTTCCGTCAATCTTTCCGAGGCTAACTTTGCATAGGGGTATACCTTTAATGTCTTTCTACGCAAAATATAATACCTCAGTTTGTCCTCATAGGACGGGAACTTCAATTTTCCGAAAATATAAACTTCATCCAATGGGATAGCGCTTTGCAAAATAGAATCGCCCTCCATTATAATAAACTGTTCAGAAATGGAATCCAAGGGTTGATCCTTGACTTGCCCATGGCAAATGTAGGCCATCAACCCCATAAGAAATAACAGCGACCTCTTTACCATATACTTAGATAAACATGTTTGCCGCCAAAATTAATGATAAACATTAGATCTTATTACTAAATAAAAGTGAATATTAACAAGCGCGTGTCCACCCCTCCCGCTTATCTATCGGAAGGACTCCTTCCTAAGGTCTTTTGGCTTGGGCCTTCCGGGATGTCCCCCAATGTATTAACACAAAAATTGGGCATTTATCGATAATTACAAATCGTGAAAGTTGGACCCGCCCCCTATACGCCCACCGACAATGTATTCGATTAATTCGGATTAGGTTTGCTTTGATCTTAAACATACTCTAATTTTACAAACCGAAAACGGAACTCTTCCCATAAATATTACGCGACGACAAAAAACAAGAGCATTTTACTGTAAAAACAACTATATGGACAAGAACAAGATCATTACAAAAAAATCATTGAATTTTTTTCAAGAATACCTTAACAACGCGGCACCGACCGGCTACGAATGGGAAGGCCAGAAAATATGGATGGAGTATCTAAAACCATACGTGGATACCTTTATCACGGACACATACGGCACCGCTGTAGGCGTGATTAACCCCGAGGCAAAGTACAAGGTAGTCATCGAGGGCCATTCCGATGAAATATCGTGGTATGTCAACTATATTACAGATGACGGCCTTATCTACGTAATTCGGAACGGGGGCAGCGACCATCAAATAGCGCCGTCCAAATGGGTAAACATCCACACCAAAAACGGTATCATTAAAGGAATATTTGGTTGGCCCGCCATCCATACCCGCGACAAAGCCAAGGAAGAGCCTCCCAAACTGGATAACATTTTTATAGACCTTGGAGCAAAGAACAAGGCCGAGGTGGAAAAAATGGGCGTACATGTAGGTTGTGTAATTACCTATCCCGACACCTTCCAGGTCCTTAATGGCAATAAGTTTGTTTGTAGGGCTATAGACAACCGAGCGGGTGGCTTTATGATCGCAGAGGTCGCAAGACTCCTGCACGAGAACAAAAAGAAACTCCCATTTGGGTTGTACATTACCAATTCGGTACAGGAGGAAATCGGTCTTCGTGGAGCAGAAATGATCACCCAGACCATTAAACCCAACATCGCCATTATTACCGATGTTTGCCACGACACCACGACCCCGATGATCGAAAAAAAGAAAGAGGGCCATACCGAAATGGGTGCAGGCCCAGTAATTTCGTATGCCCCGGCAGTTCAGAACAAGCTGCGCGAACGTATTATTGAAACTGCAGAAAAGAAAGAAATTCCATTTCAGCGCTTGGCCGCCTCACGATCGACGGGTACAGATACGGACGCCTTTGCCTATAGCAATGGGGGCGTTGCCTCTGCGCTTATATCGTTACCTCTCCGCTATATGCATACGACCGTGGAGATGGTACATCAAGACGATGTTGAGAATGTAATTCGTTTGATCTATGAAACGTTACTTACCATAAAAGTAGGAGAAAAATTTAGTTATTTTGATTAAGTCCCCACCCAACCCTCCCATGCCTCAGCTTTGCACTGCACAAACAGGGAGGGCTCGTTTTGATTTTAACTAGATGTGGTTTCCACCTTCGCGGAACTGAAAAAGATAAAATTTTATGGACGAATTAGTTGATATACTGGATAACGAAGGGGAATTTACCGGTAAGACCGCACTAAAATCGGAAGCGCATAAAAACGGTTGGTTCCACCCAACCGTACATATTTGGGCCTATACCAAAAATGGCAGGATCCTTATCCAAAAAAGAGGGGCCGACAAAGAAACCCACCCCTTGCTATGGGATGTATCGGTTGCCGGACATGTTGGGGCCGGGGAAAAAATTATGGGGGCGGCCATACGGGAAGTGCAGGAAGAAATTGGACTTGCCATAACCGAAAATGACCTGGAAAAAATAGGGGTCTTCAAATCTATCCATAATCAAGGTAAAGAATTAACGGACCGTGAATTCAACCATACGTATATTACCGAACTAAAAATCCCTTTGGAAAAATTGCAAAAACAAGAAAGCGAGGTAGAAGCTTTGGCCTTGATCCCTTTGTTTCAATTTGCAGAAGAAACCTGGGGCATGGCCAATTCCATAAAATACGTGCCACATGGTATGGAATATTACAAATCGGTCATAAAAAAGATAAAGGAGAAATTATAAGTCCTCTATAAAGGCCTTTACGTTAGCCAGGTCATAGGTTTTTTGACTCCCCTTTTCCATATTCTTGACCACAAACGAATCGTCCTTCAGTTCTTTCTCCCCGATCAAAACAACATAGGGCACATTTCTGTTATTGGCGTATTTCATCTGTTTTTGCATCTTGGCGCTGCTGGGATATAAATCGGACTTAATCCCTGATTTTCTCAGTTGGTATATCAATTTTAATGCAGCCAAGGCTTCCTTTTCACCGAAATTTACGCAAAGCACCTCCAAAGAGCGGTCTATAGCGTCAGGGAAAAGGTCAAGTTCTTCCAAGACCAGATAAATTCGATCTAAACCGAAGGAGATTCCTACCCCACTGACGTCCTTAAGGCCAAAAACGCCTGTTAAATCATCATAACGGCCGCCTCCACCTATAGATCCCATCGCTACATTTTTGGGGCCGGCCACTTCTATAATTGCGCCAGTATAGTAGTTAAGCCCCCTTGCCAAAGTCACATCTACCTTTAGATTGGCCGATTGCAATCCCAGTTCTTCCAAAGTCGAAATTATAAAACTAAGTTCCCTTACTCCTTTGATCCCTTCTTCGGAATCTTTTAATATTCCGCTTAGAACCGAAAGTTGATCAAGATTACTGCCGCCAAGTGCTAATAAAGGAGCTGCCCTTTCAAATGCTGACCCAGAGATTCCCTTGTCCAACATTTCCTTTCTTACTCCGTCCTCACCAATTTTGTCCAATTTGTCCAAAGCCACGGTAAAATCGATAAAATTCTCCTTTGCCCCTATTACTTCGGCTATACCGGCGAGAATTTTTCGATTGTTCAGTTTAATGGTAACCCCTTCCAGTTTTAAGTCTGTAAAAACCGCATCGTACAATTGTATCAGTTCCACTTCCTGTAGGAGGGAATAGGACCCGACCACATCCGCATCGCATTGATAAAACTCCCGAAAACGACCCTTTTGCGGGCGATCGGCCCGCCAAACGGGCTGTATCTGATAGCGTTTAAAAGGAAAATCTATTTCGTTTTGGTGCATCACCACATAACGGGCGAAGGGAACCGTAAGGTCATAGCGCAGGGCTTTTTCAGAAATCTTATAGGTTAGGGAATTAGAATCCCTAGAATTGAACGTTTGCTCATCTACCTTGGACAGGTAATCCCCGGAATTCAATATTTTAAAGATCAAGCGATCACCCTCATCCCCGTATTTCCCCAACAAGGTTTCGGAATTCTCAAACGAGGGGGTTTCGATCGGTTGAAAGCCAAAAGTCTGAAAGTGTTTCTTAACAACATCAAAAATATAATTGCGCTTAGCGACCTCAATGGGCTTAAAGTCGCGGGTACCTTTTGGAATAGATGGTTTTTGTGCCATGAATAATATTTGTGATTGTCCTTAGAATTTGATCAGAAAACCGAATTTATAAAAAATATAGGTAAAGATAGTTCTCTGAGTTTCCCGTTGCAAGGGAGCGGATATTTTTTAGTATAAAAGTAGGAGGTTAGTGAGCTAGTGAACTAGTGGGTTGAGGAACAAAGAGGTAGCTACGATAAAACTTGAGCTAGAGCTCAAAACTAACGTCAAACGACACGCTACCTTAACCATCCCCAGAGCTGGCTAGGCATCGATCATCCCCTCGAACCACCGGTATAGATCTCCTTTGGTTATAATCGCTCCTTGCTGGATAAGCCCAAATTTATCGGCTTTCCTGTCCTTGCCATAAGCTTTGGAAGCAGTGAGATATTCCACAAAATCGGATTGGTAGTTCTTTCTGAACCAGGCAAAACCCTCTTTGGTAGTAAGGTCGATATTTGGATTGAGTACCTTGACAGAGATCAGTTTCATTTCCTTTTCCAGCAAATGGAACAAATGCATGTGCTGTGCGGATATATTTTCCAGATAATCAACCTTGGCCAACACTCCTTCCCAGACCAGATCGCTAAAAACGTCTATTTCCTCCTCGGCAACCTGCGGCCTATCCCTTTTTATGGCGTCCCATTCGTCTGCAGTAATAGACTGTGTGGCCAAGAAATTGATGAATTCCTGGTGGAGCTCCTCTAATTGCTGTTTGGTAAGTCTTTCGTATTTCATTCCATAAATGGTTAATGGTCAGTCGTCAATCGTTAAAATTTATTGGAATACAGTGAATAGATCAGCTTACAAAAAAAAGTTATCAACAACTGCCGAGCAACAAGTTATCAACAATTTGTCATAAAAAAACCGCCGTAAAGGCGGTTGATTCGTCAAATAATCGAAAATTATTTTTCAGCAACTACCTCAAAAGGAAATTCTACGATTACCTCGCGATGCAATCTTATTTGGGCGTTGTATGGACCGGTCCTTTTTACGGCACCACCTTGGATACTGATAAACTTCTTATCTATTTCGTGACCTTCTTTTACTAAAGCCTCCGCTAAATCGATATTAGATATAGAGCCGAATAATTTATCCCCGGCACCAGCTTTGGCAGTAATTTTCAATTCCAAAACCTTGATCGCTTCCGCCATTTTATTGGCTTCTGCCACGATTTTCTTTTCTTTGTGCGCCTTCTGCTTCAAATTTTCTGCCAATACTTTTTTGGCAGATGGTGTAGCCATATGTGCCAAACCATGCGGGATCAGATAATTTCTGCCATAACCATTCTTTACGGTTACCATATCGTCCTTAAATCCCAAGTTCTGTACGTCTTCCTTTAATATAAGTTCCATGATCCGCTTCTTTTTATTTTAATAAATCGCCAACATAGGGCATTAATGCCAAATGACGTGCCCTTTTAACGGCTACGGCCACTTTTCTTTGATATTTCAAAGAAGTACCCGTAAGTCTTCTCGGAAGTAACTTTCCTTGTTCGTTTACCAATTTCATCAAGAAATCCGGATCCTTATAATCCACGTATTTGATGCCCGATTTTTTAAAACGGCAATATTTTTTCTTCTGATTGGTCTCGATGTTCAGCGGGGTAAGATATCTAATTTCCCCGTCCTTTTTTCCTTTGGCTTGTTGTTCTATAGTAGACATAACCTTATGCTTTAGTTTTTAACTTTGTTCTTCTTCTCTCTGCCCAAGAAACGGCGTGTTTGTCCATTTTAACGGTCAAAAAACGCATTAGGCGCTCGTCCCTCCTAAATTCTAGCTCGTACGGAGCTATAGCTTCACCAGGAGCGGTGAACTGGAACAAATGGTAAAAACCACTTTTCTTGTGTTGAATGGGGTAGGCCAGCTTTTTTAGCCCCCAATTTTCCTTGGCTACCATCTTGGCACCTCTGTTAATTAAGAAATCCTCGAATTTCTTAACTGTTTCCTCTATCTGAACGTCAGATAGAACGGGATTTAGAATGAAAACAGTTTCGTAATTGTTCATATTAATCTTTATTTTTTGGATCGCAAAAGTAAGAATATTTATGAGTAATCACAAGAAAATCAAAAAATCTTCGTTATGGATAGAAGCAATAAAAAATAAATGAACTTAACCAAATCTTTAAAACCATAATTATCGCCATTTACACAACATTTAATACCATGTTTACATCTTTTGTTGTGGTTGAGAATGTTATTTACGTACTTTGTCGATGATTTAACCCCACAAATCACCCCTTATGAAATTAAGAAGTATAATTGTAGACGATTCGTCTATGCAGCGGATGGCCGTGGCCAAATTAGTAAACAATCATCCAAACTTAGCACTGGTAGCAGAATACAGCAATGCCATTGAAGCAAAAAACGGTATCAAAAACAATGAGATCGATCTTATTTTCCTGGATGTCGAAATGCCGATTATAAGCGGTTTCGATCTTTTGGAGTCTTTGGACAACCGACCACAGGTAATTTTGATTACCGGTAAACCGGATTACGCCCTTAAGGCCTTTGATTACGACGTAACCGATTACCTTCACAAACCTATTACCCTAGCCCGTTTTGATGCTTCTGCCAAGAGAGCTGTAGCCAAGTATGAGCAGATTCACAAAGTGAACGAGGATGAGGAGCATATCTTTGTAAAAAGCAACCTTAAGAAGCGCAAAGTGGTTCTCAACGACATAAAATGGATCGAAGCCCTTGGCGACTACATTAAATTGGTGACGGATGAGGCCAATATCGTCATCCTTTCTACCATGAAATCTTTTGAACAACAGTTGCCCGAGGAAAAATTCCTTAGGATTCACAAATCCTATATCGTGAATTTGGAAAAGGTGGAGAAGTTCAATAGTAAAAATGTTGAGGTTGGGGGAAGACAGATACCATTGAGCCGAAACAAAAAAACAGAGTTGGCGGAAGCGCTCAATAACGTTTAGGGATGTAGATTCCCCTCCCGGTTTCGCGATGCCCGCCCTTGCGGGGATGTGATGAAACGATACAATAAATAGATTCCCGCCTTCGCGGGAATTTTTTTATATATAATCTACGTTGTAGATTAACCGTACCCCCTTGTACTGGGAAATTGCATTGAAGGATCTTTCGATCTTTCCAATGCAATTTTTTGTTTTAATCAGGGATTGATTTGAAGGGATCTTGAGTAGGATATTCTTTAAATATTGATTTCGGATACGAGAGACAGGTGGGAATTCCGGCCCTAGAACATTATCCTTAAAATAGCCCCGCATCGATTGGCCAAACCATGTTGCAGCATCGTTCACTTTATTGAAATCCTTGTGTTTCAAGGTAATCTTAATGATTTTAACAACAGGAGGATAGTGGTATTGTTCCCGTTCGTATAGCTGTTCACGGAACATACCTTCATAGTCGTTTGTGGAAACCTGTTTTAATATTTGATGGTACGGGTTATAGGTCTGTATTAGAACCTTCCCTCTTTTCTCGGTACGGCCGGCCCTGCCTGCCACCTGGGTCAACAATTGAAAACTACGTTCATGTGCCCTAAAATCGGGGAAGTTGAGCAAACTGTCGGCATTCATGATTCCCACCAGTCCTACATTCCTAAAATCCAATCCTTTGGTTAGCATTTGCGTGCCCACAAGTATATCCAGTTCCTGTTGTTCAAATGCCGTAATTATCTTTTCATATCCATGTTTTTTCCGGGTGGTGTCTAGATCCATTCGTCCTACTTTGGCCTTGGAGAATAGCGTGTGCAGCTCCTGTTCTACCTGTTCCGTTCCAAATCCCTTGGTATCCAACGTGAAACTTCCACAGGCCTCGCAATTTTCCTGGAGAAGCTTTTGATGTCCGCAGTAATGGCATCGCAACTGTTTTTTAAACTGGTGGTAGGTAAGGCTTACGTCGCAATTGGGACACTGGGGGGAATGGCCGCACGTGGTGCACTCCACAATGGGAGCGTAGCCTCTTCTGTTTTGGAAGAGAATTACTTGCTCCCCATTACCCAACGCTTCAGTGATCTCTTCCCGCAAACGCTCGGAAAAATGGCCCTGCATTCGCTTTTTTCGAGTCTGCTCCTTAATGTCTACCAATTCTATGTCCGGCATCAATACATTTCCGTACCGTCTCGCTATACTCGCATAGCCATACTTCCCCGTTTGGGCGTTGTAAAAGCTTTCAATACTTGGGGTGGCCGATCCCAATACAACCGGACTTTGGTGCAATTTGCCCAAGACGACGGCCGAATCCCTTGCGTGATATCTAGGCGCTGGATCATATTGCTTAAAAGACCCTTCGTGTTCCTCGTCCACAATTATTAAACCTAGGTTGGAGAACGGAAGAAAAAGAGCCGACCTAGCACCTATAACTATCTGTGCCTTGGGTTTCTGAACCAAAACATTGTTCCAGACCTCCACTCTCTCTTGTATATTGTATTTGGAATGGTAAACCGATACTTTTTCCCCAAAATAGCTTTGCAACCTGCCGATCAACTGTGTAGTCAATGCAATTTCCGGCAACAAGTAAAGTCCCTGTTTTCCAGATTGGATACACGCCTCCAATAATTTTACATAGACCTCCGTTTTGCCCGATGAGGTAACCCCGTGCAAAAGAACCGTCTTACCTTCTTCAAAACCATGATTGATATCCTTCAAAGCCATTTCCTGAAATCCGTTCAATTGAATAGCTCCCAAATTACCTTTTTCACCTTCGTAAACGACCCTATCTGTCTGAATAAAATACTCCTCCAGAATCCCTTTTTCAACAAGTACCTTGATGACCGCGCTAGAACTACTGGAAGATTTTTCCAAATCGGACACTTTAATGGGTTTGGAGTTGCCTCCTTGTAATTGAAATAGGGAGAGTACTACCTGCCGCTGTTTTGGAGCTCGGGAAAGGGAATCCAGGAGAACGGCCAAATTTTCCTCCGAGGAATAATCATTTCCCAAGCGTACATACCTTACCATTTTGGGGCGGTATTGCTCATAAATTTCTTCCTTAAGCACAATAATGTTCTTTTCTAAGAGTCGGTGAAGAATGGGAAGCACATTCTTTTTATCCACGATTGCACTAATATCCTGTACCTTGAGTACGGACTGATTTTGAAGGGCTTCAACCACCAAAAAGTCATCGTCCAGCAAGGAATTTTCATCAAATACCGCCCTCTCATTTCCTATGATCAAAGTTTCGCTTTCCAATAAAAAGGCACTGGGCACTGCGCTTCGAAAAACTTCTCCAAGCGAGCACATATAGTAACCTGCAATCCAGGACCAATGTTCTAGTTGGATGGGATTTACGATGGGGTATTCGTCCAAAATCTGATGGATTTCCTTGGCTTCATATACCGTTGGAGCCGTTGAATGCACCTCGAAGACCAAGGCGCTGTAAATCTTGGTACGCCCAAAAGGTACCGCCACCCGCATTCCCGGTTTTAGAAATTGGGCCTCGGCTTTGGAAATACTGTAGGTGAACAGCTTTTCCAATGGAATCGGCAAAATAACGTTTACAAAATAAGACATCGCGTAATTACAATAAGTTATATCCCAATTTTATGGTTGGAACCGATTTTTCCAGTGGCAAGGAATTAGGGACATGAAATAAGACTTAGGACAAAAACGAAGTTGTTTATGACCATCGTAAATTCACCGTTTGTTTTCTACGCCCTTCGTCTTGCGTCATGGTCCTTGATCTAAATTTCCGAAAAGGAAAGGCAGTTTATAATTTTTTCTCATTTAAATTGCCCAACATATTCTTCCTAAGGGTGTTTAGTGTGGCGTTCAGCTCAAAACCCAGCAACAGTATGTTAGAATTCAGCCAAATAAAGACCATAAGTATCAACAAGGCACCCAAGGCTCCATAGAGTTCATTATATCTTGAAAATTTCTCTACGTACACCCCGAATAAATATGACGTGAGCATAAAAAGAAGGGTGGTCATTAGAGCTCCAGCGGAAAAAAACTTGGCATTCTTACCTTCCGCGGTACCAAAATAATATAGGATTGCGGTAGTTAAATAGGATAAACTGGCAAAGAACAAAACCTTGAACACTTGCACCAGAAAGATATCCCTTTGGCCCAAATTAATTTCATATGTATGGGAAGCAAACTCATTGACATACCCAAGGATATAAAAGTCCAAATAAACGAAGACCACTGCACCGACAATCAATAAAATAGACAAAATAAGACCTACCAACAAGGCCAAGGCATATTGTCGAAAAAAATTACGGGTGAGTTCCACGTGATAAGAGGTCTCAAATCCCGCAAAAATAGCATTGACCCCATTGGCCATTAAAAATATGGATATTATAAAGGCCGATGACAGCAACCCCCCGTGTTTTTGGCCCTTGATCTGTTGGTAAATTTCACTAAAGTATTCCCCGGTGGCCTTGGGAAGGAATGCTTCCAAAAAAGAAAGAAACTGGTAATCGAAATTCTCGTTTCCTACGCTGACATAGGGAATAACGAATGGTACCATTGTAATCAAGAAGATAAGCAACGGGAACAGCGCCATGAACAAACTAAACGCAATGGAACTTGCCCTCGTGGACAATGCCCCCCGTATAACTCCAAGAAAGTACATCTCGATAAGATCGTAAAAGGACAGACCTTCAAATCCCGGGAGTTTTATTTGTTTTAAAAAAGTGACCAACCAACCAATTACAGGTACTTTCCCTATTTTCTCCTCGATTTCCTTAGACATTTAAACGGCTTTAAGGCTTAGGTCCATATTGTAAACGGAATGCGTAAGGGCGCCCGAGGATATATAATCTACCCCACAATCCGCAAAGGTTCTCATGGTACTTTCATTGATTCCGCCCGATGATTCTGTTTGGCACTGGACACCTATCAAAGCCACCGCTTTACGGGTATCCGCAAAATTAAAATTGTCTAACAAAATTCGGTATACCCCCCCTGAACTTAAAATCTCCTTTACTTCTTCCAGGTTCCTTGCTTCTACGATTATTTTGAGGTCCCTTTGCGTCTCCCTCAAATAATCTTGGGTCTTGCTGATGGCTTTGGTAATACCCCCGGCAAAATCGATATGGTTGTCCTTGAGCATTATCATATCGTAAAGGGCGAATCGATGGTTCTCCCCTCCCCCTATTTTTACGGCCCATTTTTCCAATGCCCGTATGCCTGGGGTTGTCTTTCGGGTGTCCAGAATTTTGGTTTTGGTTCCTTCGAGCAACTTGACATAATTGTGCGTTTTGGTGGCTATGGCACTCATTCGCTGCATAGCGTTGAGTACCAACCTTTCCGCTTTGAGAATACTTTGGGACAATCCGCTTACGTAAAAAACAATATCTCCTTGTTTTACCGTTGAACCATCCGGAATTAAAATTTCAATTCGAAGCTCGCTGTCAACATAGGCAAATACCTGTCTGGCAAAATCTACCCCGGCTATAATCCCCTTATCCTTGACCAAAAGTTTGGCTTTCCCCTGGGCGGAACGTGGAATGCATGCCAGGGAACTATGATCCCCATCCCCTACATCTTCCCGTACGGCATTGGCAATAATTATAGCTACCTCCTTTTGAAATTGTTCTGTGGAAATCATCGATAATAATTTGATACCCGCTAAATTAGTAAAATGGTTTCTAAGTTTGGTGATTATGGTGAACAGTGGGATGATGGGTTATGGTTTAAAGTTAAACCATGATCCAATCCCTAACTTTGAACTTTAAGTCCTAGCTCTTCCTCGAAGCTTTGGGGTTACATCTAGTTGATGGTTTATTTGTAAACTATTAAGAATTCAGGATTATCTTTGACCTATGACGATAAAGCTCCTTGCCATTGGAAAAACGGATAGTAAGTCCCTGCTACGGCTTATTCACGAATATGAAGGTAGGTTAAAACACTACGTGAAATTTGAGTTGGAAATAATTCCAGATATCAAAAACACAAAAAAATTATCCACGATCCAGCAAAAAGAAAAAGAAGGGGAGGCCATCCTTAAAAGACTCAATCCAACCGATACACCAATTCTATTGGATGAAAATGGAAAGCAATTTTCTTCCGTCGATTTTTCAAATTTCCTGCAAAAGAAAATGAATGCAGGCTCCAAGCGATTGGTTTTAATTATTGGGGGGCCTTATGGTTTTAGTGATGCAATGTACGATATGGCCAAAGGTAAAATCAGTTTGTCCAAAATGACATTCTCCCATCAAATGGTTCGCCTTTTTGTAGTTGAACAGCTTTACAGGGCCTTTACGATTCTAAGAAACGAGCCATATCACCATCGATAAAATGGTCCCGTCCCATCCCTTCTGTCAAAGGAAGGAAGGTAAATCATTTAATTGGGCTGCGCATTTAACGGAAGGATATGTAAAGCAACAAAGAAGTATGCCCTCCCTCGCCGGAAAGGAAATTAGGGAAGGGGCTAGTACAACACCCTGAACTTAATTGTGTTCTCTATCTTTTTTAGCGCCTTCATGACCTCCTTATTGTATTTTTTGTCCAGGTCGATGATTACATATCCAACTTCATTATCGGTGGAAAGATATTGACCGGAAACATTCATCTCATAAGAAGCAAGTACCTTGTTGATCTTTGCCATTATTCCTGGAACGTTCCTATGAATGTGCAAAAACCGATGTCCCTTTTCCTGTTTTGGCAATCTAATATTAGGAAAATTAACGGCATCCACGGTATTCCCCGTATTGATATAGTCCATGATCTTATGAGGGACAAAATCGGCTATATCCCGCTGCGCCTCCTCGGTGCTACCACCAACGTGCGGGGTGAGGATTACGTTGGGCAAGCCTTTTAATTCCGTAACAAATTCACCATTTATCCCAGGTTCCTTAGGGTATACATCTACCGCGGCTCCGGCCAATTTTCCGCTTTTTAGAGCGGCGACCAATGCAGGGATGTTCACAACAAAACCTCTGGAAAGGTTAATGAGCATGGCACCATCCTTCATTTGGGCTATTTCCCGTTCCCCTATAAAATTATAATTCGCCTTGTTATCATCTATATGAAGGGTAACTACATCTGAAACGTTGAGCAGTTCCTCCAAGGTATTGCATTTTACAGCGTTCCCCATTGCCAGCTTGTCAGAAACATCGTAATAATAAACCCTCATCCCAATGGCTTCTGCCAAGACCGATAATTGTTTGCCAATATTTCCGTAGCCAACGATTCCCAACTTCTTGCCACGTACCTCCCGGGAATGGGCCGCCGTCTTGTTCCATTGGCCGGAGTGTATTTCCATACTTCTGGCAAACACACTTCGCATCAACATTATAATCTCCCCTATGGCCAATTCTACCACGGAACGGGTATTGCTATATGGAGCATTAAAAACTACGACCCCTTTTTTCTTGCAGGCATCCAAATCTATTTGGGTAGTACCGATACAGAATGCACCAACTACCAACAACTTGTCCGCGGCATCCAGGACCTTCTGGGTCACTTGGGTCTTGGAACGGATTCCAAGTACATGGATACCTTTAACCCTCTCTATCAGCTCTTCCTCGGATAGGCTGGTCTTTAATAATTCTACCGAAAAACCATCTTTGGAAAGGTTATCTACGGCAGCTTGATGGACATTCTCCAACAACAAAATCTTGATCCTATTTTTAGGATAGGATATTTTTCTAGGTAAATCGTTCACAAATAAAAATTCATCAAGGTTAGGGGCAATATGGTCGGCCTTACTGGTCGCCTTCTCGCGGTGTACATTTTCGGTATAGGCAAAAAATTTATCGGCTATTCCGGCCTCGCGCATAACATAATCGCTGTAACCGTCGCCTATGACCTGGACTTCGCCTTCCAGGTTGAGTTGTTTAAGGCATTCTATCTTTCCATTATGGGCCGCAAGTACATTCTTCTCATCAAAACCAATAATATATCCATCCTCATCGAACTTGAAGGTATTGGCGTATACCTTATTTGAGGGGATATCGAATTCCTTTACAATTGGATCAATAAATTCCTTAAAGCCACCCGAAATAACATAAATATCGTCCGAATAAGTATGAAAAAACTCCCTGTTAGACTCAATGGACTTGGATATTTTTTGCCTGAGTTCCTCAACCAAGGGTTCTAGATCATCTTTATGGGCTTGCAACAATTGGATCCTGCGTTCCAAAGATTCCGTAAAGGAAATTTCCCCGTCGACCCCCATATTGGTCATTTTCTGAATTTCCTTAATTATTTCATCTTTCTTGGGGTTGTCCTTTAAAGTCAATTCGGCCAAGATATCCAACGCTTCTACGCGGGTAAGTGTACTGTCAAAATCGAATATATATTTTCGGCTTACATCAATCATTCCCTAAAAAAATTAAGGCGTAAAAATAATAATTATTTTACGAAAATATTCGCTCTTGTCCCTAAAAATTTAATCTGTAGATTTTGTAGGGTTTAAATGGGCGATTACACCATTATGGATTGGAAATCCGTTCCTGCCCGACTTAGTTCAGGCCGGGTTTCAGCTAACGATTGTGACCTATAAAATTGTAAACCAGCGTTGGGCTATTGAGCGACTCTTCTCTTTACTTGGCACATTGTAACAACTCTTTAATCCGGCCAAAGGTTTGATTAGAGAAAGTCAACCTACGGTCGCGACCGGTAAACCTGTTTAATCCCTTTAAAACTCTTTCCCGGACCATGAAAACTGACATTATAAAATTTTGTCGCCAAGATAACTAAACCCAATGCCATTCTCGACCATTGAATTGTATTTTTCCAGATTAAACGAATATAGATATGGTGCCTTATTGGCGGCCCCGGTCAACAATTTTCCATTCCGGTGCAGCATTCCCAGTTTCAAAATCTTTCGTTGAAAATTACTCCGTTCCAACGGGCGTTGCAATATGGCTTCGTACAATTTCTGCAGGTCTTGCATTGTAAATTTATGGGGCATTAGCGAAATGCCAATGGGAAGAAAATTTAATTGTATGCGGAGGTGTTTTAAAGTTTTATCCACGATTTTGTTGTGGTCAAAAATCAGTTCTGGCAGTTTTTCCAAACTCACCCATTCGCATTTTTCACTCAAAAAATCTGGTTTAGGGCATGTCTTTTTTATTTCCGTCAATGCAAAATAACCAGTAGAAATAAACCGTTGCGAGGCCCATTTTGAAAATTTCAGATCCATGGTCCCAAGTTGTTGGGAAATGGCCTTGACCTGATCCATTTGTTCCTTGAACCGCGAATGGCGATCCGACCTTCCAAAGGTGTGGAACTGTTGCAGAAAAATAGATTTCAAACCGGTTCGTTCTTCCAATACTTGGTGGGCAGCCGCCTCCAAATCCTGGTCACGACCGACAAAGCCACCGGGAAGGGCCCAGGGCCCGCCCAACTTCCATTTTACCAATAATATTTTTAGTTGCTGGTTTTCATACCCAACAATTACGCAATCGACAGAATGTCCCGGTATATATTTGTCCAAGTCGAACTCCGGTTGCTTATAACTACGATCAGGATCTGTTGTGCATTTCTTGTTCAATGTTCAATAATTTCTTCGGAAGATCTGCTTTCAAATCCTTTTTCCGTTGTATATCTAACAAATATAGGTTTCTATCTTAAAAGTTTTAACGATTTCTATTCAAAAATAGACCGAAAAATATCCATTTAGAGAAATAATTATCCTCTTTTAACTATTTTTGAGAACTTTATATTTTATGAAATGGTCTAAACTTCTATAAATCAAAATCCATGCAGAAACTAATTTATTTAACATTGGGATTGGTAATGGCCTGCTGCAATGCAACCCAAAACACCACTACCGAGACCGCGCAACCCAGCCGTCAAGAAGTTGTAGATCCAAGGCCATATGCGGAAGTAATAAAAGAATCCGATCTAAAAAAACATCTTTACATTTATGCCTCCGACGAATTTGAAGGTAGGGAAACCGGGAAACCAGGTCAAAAGAAAGCGGTTGCCTACCTAAAGGGGCAGTACGAAAAAATGGGAATTCCCGCAGCTAAGTCCGATGGAGACTATTTTCAGGAAGTTCCGTTGGTCGAAGCCCAATTGCCCACGGGATCCGTAACCATAAATGGGACAACGTATCCCATAGGAGAGGATATTCTTTCTACAATGGCCATTACCGGAGACTATGGCCAAATTGTATACGCGGCATACGGAATCGAAGACGGGGACTACTCGGATTACGAGGGTATGGACGTTTCGGGTAAATTGGTCCTGATAAAAATGGGGGAGCCTATATCGGAGGATGGCACCTATACCCTCACCGGCACAAATGAAAAATCTATTTGGAGCAATGTAAACGAATCGCTTAAAAAACGCGAACAAATAGCGGCTGAGAAGGGAGCGAAGGGTCTATTGTACTACGACAAGACCTACTTTACTAGTTATAAGAACACGTTTGAACGATTAAAAGCCAAGGGCAATACCAAAATGAATTTGAAGGATCCCAACCTGGAAGATAAAATGTCCACAATTTTTATTGATGCCACTGTAGCTAAAAGCTTATTGCCCGATATAGACACGAATGATAACTCAAAGATTCTCCCGGCGACCATAACAATGGGCCTAAAAAATGCAGATAGCATCATTCAATCCGAGAATGTTGCCGCTGTTATAAAAGGATCCGAAAAACCTAATGAATACCTGATAATTTCTGCACATTTGGACCATATCGGCATCAACAAATACGGTGAAATCAACAACGGGGCCGATGACGACGGATCGGGAACGGTAGCGGTGCTAGAAATAGCCAAAGCCTTTAAAAAAGCGGTGGATGAGGGTCACCGCCCCAAACGATCTGTAGTGTTCCTGCATGTTACGGGAGAAGAAAAGGGACTATTGGGTTCGAGATACTACACGGATGTAGACCCAATCTTCCCTCTTTCCCAAACGGTGGCCGATCTGAATATCGATATGATCGGCCGTATAGACCCCGAACGCAAAGGGGACCGCAACTATGTTTACCTTATCGGTTCGGATAAATTGAGCACGGAACTTCACAATCTCTCCGAAGAAGTGAACAGTAATTGTTGCCAGTTGGAATTGGACTATACCTATAACGACGACAACGACCCCAATCGGTTTTATTACAGGAGCGACCACTATAACTTTGCCAAACACAATATCCCTATCATATTCTATTTTAACGGGGTTCATGAGGACTACCACCAACCGGGAGACACCCCGGATAAAATAAACTACGACCTATTGGAAAATAGGGCCAGGTTAGTATTTTATACCGCATGGGAGGTAGCAAACCGGCAACATAGGGTTGCAGTAGATCCGGACAAGGCAGTAAATTGATTTACATTTGGATGTAATATTGTTCGGTGCCTCCGTAAATGAATCGGAGGTTACTTTTTTTGCAATTGTTAAACGCAACCAATAATGGGGTTAAAACTTTAACTTTTACCCGTAAATTGTAATATTTTTGGTTTCAAATTTTAAATTTAAACCCCTTCAACAATAAAAAATGCGCTATACATATATTTTATTGAAAATATATACCATACAGTATTTGTATTTTTTATATTAGTAAAAAAATAGAAGACTATGTCGACCAAAGCTGAAAGAACCACTGCCTACATTGTCGAGACCGTTGCCCCTATTTTCAACAAACTGGGCTATGTCGGCACCAGTATGAGCGACCTTACGCAAGCGACCGGACTTACCAAAGGTGCTTTGTACGGGAATTTTGAAAACAAGGAAGCGTTGGCGTTAGCAGCTTTTGAGCACAATAGTAATTTATTGCTTGCTGCGATCGACGAAAAACTGAACGCACAAGGTACTTCCCTGCAAAAACTCTTTGTCCTAACCAACTTTTACCGTCACTACGATGATTTTATCAAGGATATAGGGGGTTGTCCTGTACTTAATGTAGGTGTTGACGCAAAACACAATAATTCCCTTTTATCAGCCGCTGCAAAGGAAACCGTAAAAAGTATTGAAGGCAAGATAGCCCTAGTCATAGAAAACGGGGTGAATAGCAACGAACTGAAAATACCCGTAACCCCATTGCAATTCGCCAAACAACTGTTTACCATGATTCAAGGCGCCGTGGCCATGGCCACCATTACCGGTGATAAAAAGTACCTATTGAACACGATAGCTTATTTGGACCAGCTTATTGTTAAAGAGATCAAGAATTAATAGAACGTTGAAAAAGATTAACCTAGGATTGGACAAAAAGAAAAACGGACGCTTCCGAGCGGAATTGTCCGTTTTTCAAATTAACCAACCAACCAAACTTTCGTAAAAATACTACCTAATTTTAATCGGTAGCATCCTCTATCTTGTCTCCTGCGTCCTCTGCCGCGTCCTCTATTTTGTCACCAGCCTCATCGGCCGCATCCTTCACCCCATCACCAGCTTCTTTTAGGCCCGATTCTATCTTTTCGCCGGGAGTTTTTTTATCCTCCCTACAACTGGAGAAGGTAGTTAGGGATACCGTAGTTATTATTGCTATTAAAAATAGATATATTGTTTTTTTCATTTTAAGAATATTTTAATGGTTTGTATTTTAATTTAAGAACTTTTAGACTTCAATTTCAGTGACTATATTTTTTTTCTTCCCGTAAATAAGGATATAACAACAAGTATCAGAAAAATAAAGAAAAGGATTTTGGCAATACTAGCCGCCCCTGCGGCAATGCCGCCAAATCCAAATATAGCCGCAATAATTGCGAGGATTACAAATGTTACTGTCCAACGTAGCATAATGATTTATTTTAGGATTAATATTAATTTGCGAACCCATTGGGGTTCTTTTATTATGATAACAACATCACTTTTACAAAGATGCTTTCATTTTAACATTTGAATTAACGGCATCCGTTAAAAATTTAACTCAAACAGGGAATCCCTAGTGAAAATCGGAATATACATAAGAAATGGCGTAAATTACCTTCAGAATAACCGATCTTAAACCTTTGTGCGAAGGGTTTAACGGAAAATCAAAACCACCCTATGAAAGCCATTCTAAAATTTATAAAGAAAACATACAAGGATGTATTGCAGAGTATCGCCTTTTATCCGGTACTCATCAGCTTATGTCTTTTTACGTTGGCATTGATTGGATTGAACATTGAAAATCTTGAGATTGTAAAAAACATTAAGAAAAACATCCCGTACCTATTTATTCAGGACTATGAAACGGCACGGTCTATCCTCTCTACGTTGATCGGAGGTATCCTCTCTTTGACCGTCTTTAGCTTTACCATGGTAATGGTGGTACTAAACCAAGCCTCTTCTGATTTTTCGCCTCGACTTTTGCCCGGTCTCATTTCCAATAAACGACACCAAATTATTCTAGGTATTTACATCGGCACCTTGTTGTACTGTATCATCATGCTTATTTCATTGGGCGCTTATGGTGTAGAATCTAATTCATTGGGGCTCTCAACCATGTTTGGTGCCGTCCTTGGGGTCTTGTGTGTCGGTTTGTTCGTTTACTTTATTCACAGCATATCCAAAGCGATACAAATACACAATATCATAGACCGGATTTTTAAGAGGTGTTCCGAATTTTTGGATCGCCAACTGAAATGGCAAAGGGAAGAAACCACGGCTCTTAAAAAAATTAATTCCGAAGAATGGACTGTCATTGAAAGTGAAACGACAGGATATTTTAGGGAATTCGATATTTCTTTGATGAACCATTATTTAAAGAACACAAATAATCAAATAGAGGTTCTCCCCTACCCCAATCAGCATATATGGAAAGGTGATCCGGTTCTTAAATTAAAGGTGCCGATTCCGGAGGAAGAGTTGCCTCCTCTTCATTTTTGTTTGGATATCTCATCGGACAGGCATGAAGAAGACGGCGGTATTGGTGGTATGATAAAACTGATGGAGATCGCCGTAAAAGCCATGTCTCCCGGCATTAATGATCCTGGGACTGCCGTGGACGTAATTATAAAACTTGGCCAATTATTAAATAAAATGTTACAATTTCCACCCCTGTCTTCGAACAAATTGGAAGGCGGGGAGGTCGTGGTCATTAAAAATAGTATTTCTGCAAAACAACTTATGGTTTCGATAGTTCAGCCCATTCGTCTATATTCCAAGAATGATGCCATGGTGCTTTCTATTTTAATCCAAGCATTGACTTTTGCCAAGGGAGGAATCAATGTATCGGATGAAAATAAACAAGTAGTACTCGAAGAACTGGAAGCTCTTAAATACGACCTTGAAAAAAATGTTGGCAATCCCTTAGACAAAGCGTATGTCCTGAAATTATTTTAGAGAAATAAAAAAATCTTGGTGCCGAATAACCCCGAGACAAAGCCATCGGGGAATCTTCGGACCCAACATTAAAAAACTCCAGGACTTTGACCCTTCCTACTAATAGAATTGGTCGTCCCGGAGTTTCTTGGACTGCCTTTCCTTATCTTTCTAAGCCTTTTTTAGATTTTTGGTCTGGGCCTTTAAATGGGTCAATTTTTTCTCCAATTTCCCAATTATGTCCTCCGTTTTATACCTGGTATCTGAAAGAACATCTTCTAACCTGTTTTCAAGATTATCCTTCTTTGTAGATAAATTGTCCACTACCTTGTGCTTTAAATGATCGGCACTTTCGGCAATTGAATCCCTGGTCGACACCGCCTGTTCGGCGATCCTCCTTCTTGTGTCCGCGCCTTTTTCCGGAGCGAACAAAATTCCCAATAAACCACCAATGGCCGTTCCCGCCAATATGCCAAGTACCGTATTTGTGTTATTTTGCATTTTTCGTTGTTTTAAAGGTTAATTTTTAATTTTCGATACGTAGAGAACCTGCCTGTAATTTCTTGAATTCCTTCGGCTCTACTAAACTAGGTACAAATTACATACAATTTAACGGTAAGGATTGACGCAAAAACAAAAGAAGTTGACATTATTGCTCTTTATCGCTTATTGATTTTATTCCTATCGTTCAGTGTGCCTTAATCTATGTTTTGTTTCCCTTCAGAGAAATAATTTTCTACCGTGATTTTAGGTGCAAAATCGCTTTAATTTCGGGCTTTAACCAGGAAAAAAGAGCCAAGTCTCCCCTCCGACCATGGCCCGTAATTGCAAACTATGTCTAACAATGAATGATTAGTTTATGGGTAAATAAAAAATCTATTCATTAAAACCGGATATTTAAAAAGCATGTTGAACGATAGAAACAAGGTCTTGAGTTAAATAATGTCATTGTTGACAAGATCAATTCATCGATGATTTTTTAGTCTTATGCTTTAAGTCTTGATTCTGATGTCAAAGCACTAATTTCAATGAAAATAACAATAGTGCCCTAATAATAGAGCCACTAGTATTACTCCAAGAAACCAGCATTTAATCGATTTTATAATTGACTTGATGCAATTAACCCTATTTTTAGAGTCTAATCCGACAAAACCTACATAATTAAACATTTGTAAATAACTCCCGAAATCCATGAAAAAATTCTACCTTTTCGATTGATAACCGATTTTTAATAGACTTGTCTAAGCAATCCATTGTTAAACAACTGGATTGAACCTTACGGGGTAACGCGCAAGAGAATTCCATAATTAGCTGGATTTTCTCGAAGCACGTTCACTAGATAAAAATTATTTTCAACCATGTCTTAGTTATGCGATTGATTTATTTTACCATTTACCGCTTAAATCCTACTAAAATGCGACACACCCATCATTATATTTTTCAATTTTGTCACAGGTCCCATAATTCCATAAGTGCACTTCCTACGAAAAAAGGTATGGGAATAATAAAAGAGCGTAGCACCAATAGCTGGATTTTCTTTGTTTTCCTTTTCCTTGGTTTGTTTACGGGTGTTGGTCTACAGGCTCAGTGTGGGGATCCTTCCCCAACCGGCGATTGCGATGGAGATGGAATTGTTAATAGTATTGACCAGGATGATGACAACGATGGCATTCCTGATACTGCCGAGTATCTGTGTCCCTCGGGTGGATCACAATTGCTTTGGGGCGATCCCATTTGGACCGGGGACGATCCTGACGATGATTTTATACCGATGACCGCTATAACCACTATCGATGGTATTGAGGTCATATTCGATAACGCCCTTACTGATGCAGGAACCAATCCTGGAGCATATCAAGATGAAAACAAGAATTTTAACGGTAAACATGGTTTATTGTTAAATGCCAGGGCCGAAGAGCTCTTGGGAACCACCATACGATATCGTATTCGTTTTGATAGACCGGTCACGGGAGCCACCTTTTCCGTCGTGGACATCGACACAAATAATGGGATTTTTAACGGCAATCCGGATATTTACGTTGCTCAAGTATCCGTAACGGCTTCTCGCGGGGGTAGCCCTTTAGCACTTGTCCCCGGCAACGACTATGTGGTCCAAGACCCAAATTACGTTGACGATTTGGGAGGGGGTGTCTTTCAGGGACTCCAAAATGTTCCACAGACACCCAACATTGGTAATGTAGATTTCAATATCGGGGAACCCATTGACGAGATTCTGGTGGAATTCACCAACGTCGGTCCCGCAAACAGTGAGGGCCCTACCGCTATTCTTATTTCCGATATAAGTTGGGACTGCAGTTATGTAGATACTGATGGGGACGGTATACCGGATAACTTAGAAAATGACAGCGATGGGGATGGCTGTCCAGATGCTCTTGAAGGAGATGGCGGATTTACCTTGTTACAAATCGATACCAATGGGAGACTGATAGGCCCGGTAGACAACACCACCGGAATTCCGACCATTGCTGGAACGGGACAGGCAGATGTGAGTGGAAGGGATAATTCCGCGTCAAGTCCGCAATGTTTGGACAGTGATGGGGACAGTCTTAGCAATTCTGATGAGATGACCGTCTACCTTACAGATCCCAATAATCCGGATACGGACGGCGACGGAATCAACGACGGTACGGAAGTAACAAATAGTACTGATCCTTTAGATACCTGCGACCCCCAACAAATGCCGGGATATACCGGGTACGACCCCTCTAATGCCATATGGGCCGCTGGCGACTGCGATGGGGATGGGGTCGATAATGGGACCGAACACACCAATGGCTCAGATCCCTATGCCCCTCCGATAGTTAACGACACTGATGGAGACGGAATTAATGACGACGTTGAAAATGGTAACGGCACTGATCCATATGATCCCTGCGACCCCCAACAAATGCCGGGATATATCGGGTACGATCCCTCGAATGCCATATGGGCCGCTGCCGATTGCGATGGGGATGGGGTCGATAATGGGACCGAACACACAAATGGTACCGATCCTTATGCCCCCCCGGCAGTTAACGACACCGATGGGGACGGAATTAATGATGACGTGGAAACTGGTAACGGCACCGATCCAAATGATCCATGCGACCCCCAACAATTACCTGGATATTCTGGATATAACCCAAACAACACTATTTGGGCCGCAGCGGATTGTGATGGGGACGGAATTGTGAATGGGGCGGAACATGACAACGGAACAGATCCTTACAATGATTGCGGTTCTATGGGAGGCACACCCTTGTCCACCAGCGATTGCGATGATGACGGACTTACAACCGCGGAGGAAGATAATCTTGGTACAGATCCGAATAACCCGGATACGGATGGGGATGGCATCAACGATGGCCAGGAAATATCGGACAAAACCGACCCCCTAAACGGTTGCGATTCTATTGGTGGAACGCCTCCCACCGGTTCGGCATGTGATCTTACCATAGGGAACACGATTGTGACGGCGGATAATGACGGTATCAACGACTATTTTAATATTATCAATATTGATTTATTTCCTGAAAATTCAGTGGAAATATATAATCGTTGGGGTGTTATAGTTTATCAGACTAATAGCTATAACAACAGCACCAACGTTTTTAAGGGTATCTCCAATGGTAGGGCTACAGTCAACAAAAATGCCCAATTACCTGTCGGCGTCTATTTCTTTGTAATTAAATACAAAGACGGCAACGATATTAATTTAAAAACCGGATATCTATATATAAACCGATAGTATAAATATATAAGCTTACAACCCATGAAAAAATACATTATAATTTTTATATCGGTTATTGTATGTACTCAGGTTTCAAGAGCACAACAAGCACCTCAGTATACCGAATACATGTATAACACCATAGTAATAAACCCTGCATATGCCGGTTCTAGAGGTGCCCCAAGCATCTCTGCCCTATATAGATCCCAATGGATGGGGCTGGATGGTTCCCCATCGACCCAAAACCTGGGGATAAGTGCACCGATTACTAAAAGGGTGGGACTTGGATTGTCTATTGTACATGATGAAATTGGCAATGGAACCAGACAGACTACAGATTTTAATGCCGCCTTTTCCTATACCATCCCCGTATCTTATACCGGGAACTTGGCATTTGGGCTAAATGCGGGTGGAAATTTCCTTAATGTCGACTTTTCTAAATTGATAAATTATGGGGTTGAAACCAATTTGCCTAATATAGACAACAAATTTTCTCCAAATTTCGGTGCCGGCGTCTACTATTATACAGAAAGATTCTATGCCGGCCTGTCCGTTCCAGATTTTCTTCAAACCAAGCACTTTGACAATTCTGGGGAAACTTCATCTTATGTAGCCAAGGACAGGATGAATTTATATCTGATTTCCGGTTATGTGTTGGACCTAAATGGCAATGTGAAATTTAGGCCTGCTGTAATGATCAAAGGGGTAAGTGGGGCTCCGTTACAAGCCGATGTATCCGCGAGTTTTATGTTCAGTGAAAAATTCGTGCTTGGGGCCGCATATCGTTGGGATGCCACTGTGAGCGCACTTGCTAGTTTCCAGGTACTTGAAAACTTTATGATCGGTTTGGCCTATGATATGGACACAACTTCCTTGGGCAATACGGAATTCAACGATGGCTCGTTCGAAATATTTATCAGGTACGATTTTCTCAACAGATACAATCAAAGGGCTTTTAAAAACCGATTCTTTTAACGTCCCACTCGGGGAATAGGATAAAATCCCTTGCCTTTATACCCAATTTGCTTTTCGCCTTATGCCATAACCGGAAAAGCCTAAAACGATATGCGCAGGCGTTGGGCCAGATGGTTGAATGTTGCGTTTGAACTTGTACTCGACACTTGAACTTGTCGCTATAGCTCCCGATAACTATCGGGACGGGATTGAGTTATAACTCGATACTTGAACTTCTTCTAGGGAATATTCAAATATTTATGGGTTTGCAAGGAAACCTTCCATCTTGGATTTTTCATTACATAGTCTACTATCCAGGGAATTGTCTTTTCCCGAACACTCCATTCTGGCTGTAGATATAGGATGCAATCTTTATTTACCAACGAGGCTTGCTCTTCGGCAAATACCAAATCGTGCCTGTTATAAACGATTACCTTCAACTCATGGGCCTTATCATAGATTTCCCCTTCCGGCAATTTGTTCTTCTTGGGGGATAGGCAAATCCAATCCCAAGATCCTGTAAGGGGATAAGCACCTGAAGTCTCTAAATGAATTTTAAGGTTATTAAACCTAAGGGCGGAGGTGAGTGGTCCCATATCCCAGGTCAACGGTTCCCCACCCGTAATAACAATGGTATCGGAAAATTTAACAGCATTACCTACAATAGATTCAATGGGCGTGGGTGGATGGGTGGCGGCATTCCAACTCTCTTTGACATCGCACCAATGACAACCTACATCGCAACCTCCGATCCTAATAAAATAGGCTGCCGTTCCCTTGTGAAAACCTTCCCCTTGGATGGTATAGAATTCCTCCATCAAGGGGAGCATCAATCCTTGATCTACCAATATCATAACTTCATCCTTGATCATTGTGCAAAGATACCACTTATCCTTCTTTAGATAAAAAATTAATTGAATCCGGCCCTCCGGTATCCTTCGTCTGCCAAAATAGCTTCCCGACGATGGGCCAGAGCCCCGCCCGAAAGCAGGTCCGGCAATTTGAAAATGGTCGGGCACGGATCGCCTTGGGGATCCTTACGATAAAATTAAAATAGGGGTTACCATTTTAAGCGACAACTATATAGATAATTGAAATAGACCTTCACAGTAAAGAAGCGCAGATCGGATCCTCATTTTATAAAAAATTACGTTATTTTTATCAAAAATATTTTCGATGAAAAACAGAGATACCTTCATCAAGACCATTGAAGACGGCTATGCCACCAAAGGGGATTTCATCATAATGGGTGCAGCCATGCTAGACGGTGAGACCGTGAAGGATGCTTTTGTAAAAGTCCCATTAAAGACGCTCAACCGGCATGGGCTTATTGCCGGGGCCACCGGCACGGGAAAGACAAAAACATTGCAGATACTTGCGGAAAACTTATCGGAAAAAGGAATCCCAGTGTTGCTAATGGATCTTAAGGGCGATTTGGGCGGGATAGCTCGGCCAAGCCCCGGCCATCCAAAAATAGAGGAGCGGCACGCTAAAATCGGTCTTCCTTTCGAAGCTAAGAGCTTTCCGGTCGAAATTCTATCCCTATCGCATCAAGATGGGGTGAAATTGCGGGCCACGGTATCGGAATTTGGCCCTGTACTACTGTCGCGGATACTAGATCTTTCCGATACCCAAGAAGGAATAGTATCGGTCATTTTTAAATACTGTGACGACAATAAATTACCGCTTTTAGACCTGAAAGACTTTAAAAAAGTACTACAGTATGCCACGGGGGAAGGCAAAGCACAATTTAAGGAAAGTTACGGTAGGATTTCCACGAGTTCTACTGGAACAATTCTCAGGAAAGTCATAGAATTGGAACAACAGGGTGCCGAACTTTTTTTTGGGGAAAGGTCCTTTGAAGTGACCGATTTGATAAGGGTCGATGAAAATGGTAAAGGGTATGTCAATATCATTCGCCTGACAGATATACAAGACCGCCCAAAGATGTTCTCTACATTTATGTTGAGCTTATTGGCTGAGATTTACAGCACATTTCCCGAACAAGGGGATAGTGACCAACCCAAATTGGTCCTGTTCATAGATGAGGCACACCTAATCTTCAACGAGGCCTCCAAAGCCCTGCTAAACCAAATAGAAAGTATCGTAAAATTAATTCGGTCCAAAGGGATCGGGCTCTATTTCGTCACACAAAACCCCACCGATATACCGGATGCCGTACTTTCTCAGTTGGGCCTTAAAGTACAACACGCCCTAAGGGCATTTACGGCCAAAGATCGCAAAGCCATAAAATTAACCGCAGAAAACTATCCGCTTTCCGACTACTACGATACTACGGAAGTCCTCACCTCCCTAGGAATAGGCGAAGCCCTTATTTCTGCCCTGGATGAAAAGGGAAGACCGACTCCATTAGCGGCGACGATGCTCCGCGCTCCCATGAGCCGAATGGATATACTCACCGATGAAGAATTAAGGACGGTTATCAACAAATCGCAATTAGTTCCAAAATACACAGAGATCATCGATAGGGTAAGCGCCTATGAAATGTTGAACCAAAAAATAGACGTCGCGCATGCTCAGGCAGAAAAGGATCCTCCCCGCACAAAGTCTCGTGCTCGTAGGGCAAGTACAAGGATGAATCCGATCGTAAAGGTGTTGACCAGTGCAACCTTTATCCGTGGAGCGTTGGGAATACTCAATAAAATGATGCGGTAGGCCAGGCGATGTCAGAAAAATACCGATGATTTAATAAAAATGACCAAAAAAATAAATCCATTTATGACCAGAGCATCAATTGTTTACCTTGCCATAATCACTTTTCTTATGGTCCAGTGCAAAAATGACGACACGCAATTCTCAATTACTAAGGACAGTATTGGGAAATTATCGCGTAATACCCTAGTAAGTGAATTGCAAATGGTCTTTGCCCAAGATTCCATTGTAAGCGATGCCGACACCCTAAAAATTGGAAACGGTTCTAAAAAAATCAAAATCTACGAAAAAGGGGGAGCCCATCTATTGACCCTCACGCCCGATGCAGAGAGTATCCAAAAAATTAAAAACATACGCGTATTTGACCCGCGTTATAAAACCGCAAGGGGAGTTGGACTAACCAGTACTTTTAAAGATATTAAGGATAATTATCCAATACGGAAAATAGTCACCTCTATAAATAACGTCGTCATATTTTTAAAGGATAGCGACCTCTATTTTACCATAGATAAACAGGAATTACCATCCAGTTTAAGATACGGGGCAAGCACCAACATTGAAGCGGTTCAAATTCCTGATGATGCCAAAATAAAATACTTGATGATCGGTTGGGAATAAAGGGTTTGCCATAACTCCGGCAGGACAAAAATACTGTAAATTCATCGTTGTTATATTTGCTAAGTGCGCGTGGCCGTAACAAACTTAAGGGAAGCTATCCGTTAAATGGAGTAGAGGAGTATTTTAGGGTCGCCATCCTTTCAGAAAAAGATGACCGGATACGCTTAATTCGCACCATGAAAAGGGGAAGGGCCCGTGCCTTTTTGCCGGGAAGAATAGGATATAGCAAGATCGATAATCACCGCGAAACGACAAAAATTGTTTAAATACTTACGACCTTATTGGTAATTTTGTCCAATGAAAAATCTGCTCGACAAATGCTTGCCCTTGATCTATGGAGTCTATTTGAACAGCCTGTCCCTTATATCCACAAAAAAGGCTTCTGAAAAGGCCTTTCGTGTATTATTGACTCCCAGGAAGGGAAAAGTTGGGCCGAGCCAAGAAACCTTTTTAAATGCAGCCAAGGAGAGAAGAATTCAAATAGGCGCTATAACCCTTCAGGCCTATAAATGGAACGGGGAGAAGGAGACCATCCTCCTTCTTCATGGCTGGGAAAGCAATAGTTTTAGGTGGCACCGACTTATTGGTAAACTGCAAGAGGAAAATTACAATATCGTTGCCTTTGACGCCCCCGCACACGGTTATTCTTCGGGAAAATTGTTTCATGTGCCTTTATTTGCCGAATGTACACGGGCTGTTATCGAAATATTTAAGCCTAAATATATTATAGGTCATTCCGTAGGCGGGATGACGGCCCTTTTTAGTCAGTACAATTACGTGGAATCCCCGGTCGTTAAAATAGTCGGAATAGGTGCACCTTCCAATTTATCGGCATTCATGGGGCAATTCCAAAAAAAGTTACACCTCAGCAACAAAGTCATGCAGGGATTGGACGATCATTTTGCAGACAAATACAATTTCGATACGGAAGAATTTTCTTTGGAGCGATTTGCTCCCCACTTACCCCAGCAAGGGTTGCTTATCCATGACGTACTGGATAGTATTACCCCGTTTCAGGGATCGGCCAACATCCAAAGGAATTGGCCCAACAGCCAATTGGTGAAAACGGAAGGACTGGGCCATTCCATGCATCAAGATATGGTAAACGACCATATTTTGAAATTTTTGAAGGCTTAATTGCAAATACCTTTGAGGTAGGGTTTTAAACCTTTTGGCCGCAATGGATTTTTATAGTGAAAAGACCTAGTCTATTCCATTTTATGACCTTATAACAAATTCCTCCTTCTCCACTTTTACAGAAGTTTGCTTGGAAAGCGATTCGATTGCTTTTTGAACGGTCAATTTGAGCTGGGAATAAGTCCTCGGCTTTTGCAGATAACGATCGGCTCCTTTTTTCTGCAAAAGTTTCACTTTAAAAACGTCAAAAGAAGTAGAGTAAATTACGATAGGAATCTTACACAATTTTTGTTCGTCACGGATATCGGCCAAACATTCCTCTCCGTTCATCAGGGGCATGTTAAGATCTAAGAAAATAATATCTGGAAGTTGCGCGTCCGGATCTAGAAGTCGAGACATGAGGTCCACACCATTGCTAAACGTGGTTACTTGTAGTTCAAACGGAAGCTCCTTTAGCGCTTCGGTAAAAAGCTGCCGATCGTCTTCGTCATCATCGGCCAAATAAATAATATGGTTCCCGGTTATCATAAATTAAAGATATGCTATTTATTCAATCTTTGAAAGTAAAATCTTTGGGAAGGCCATTTTAATTCCCAAACCTAAGTTTTCAAACTCCATTGTGAAATATCGATGCGCTTAAAAATATTCGTTCGAATCAAAAAAAAAGTGGATTGAGCATTTATATAACAATAGTTTTCTTACCTTTACCTCACATAAGTAGATTATGGTAATCAGTACATAACTTGGGTATTGCTTACCGCAACAAACTAAAAAGGGATGGTGGGGCCATCCCTTTTTTTTGATATCATAGTTCCGAAAATACTTTAGTACCTGTTTAAATATAAAAAAATCCATCCAACTAGCGTTGGATGGATTGCTTTTGCGCTGTGTATATCTCAGGCCGTTGCAACAAGCGTAAATTGACGGTCTTTATATTCTTTCGGACTGCAATTATATTTTTGCTTGAAAATCTTGGAAAAGTAACTTCTACTAGTAAAACCAATGCTATATACCACTTCCGAGATATTTAGGTCGGTGTTCTTTATTAGTTCCTCCGCTTTTTGGACGCGAACGTCCCGGATATGATCGGCTACGGTTCTGTTGTGCATTAATTTAAAACCTTCCTGTAGTTTGCAGGGCGAAAGGGATGATTTATCACTTAAATATTTTATTGAAAGTTCTTTCTCCGGATAATTTTCTATAAAAACGGATAGTTCCTTTACCCTATCCATTTCTTTCCTTGTCAGCGAACCGGTACATTTTTCTAGATGCGCTAAATCATCGGAATGTTGTTGGATTTCGAGCGCCAAAATCATGTTTACCAGTCCTTCTATTAGCAAACTGCGAACGATTCCTTTCTGGGCTATTGCATCCAATTGGCTGATTTTGTCGGATATCTTAAGGTTTTGAGATCCAATATAAATAAAGGTCCCATTTTCCTCTTGGTCAAAAAAAGTGCTCCAAAGCTCATTGTGAAGCTCCGATTTATGGGAAGGCATAGACCCAACCATATTTACGGAAATCAACGAAAATTTGAGGTTAACATCCTTTTTGAACCAAAATATTTGCTCCTTTTTCTCTTTGCTAGCTAAAATTCCGGTTTGGAAATAATCCAATTTTCGTTTCTCCCCATCTACACCAAAACTATGCATTAGGCTACCATCCGAGCAATAGGCAAAACAAATAGGCCATAGTCGGGAGTTTTGTACGATTAATTGACAATCTTCGGAAAAGGTCATGTTGAACTCCAAATAGGATATTCCCGTATCAAAGGTCAACCCTCTTATAATCCCTTGTCCTACCATATTCTCTAGGTCTAACTGGTGTTCCTGATAATCTATGCTCAACCGGCCGCCCAAATTTTCGGAAAGCTGTTGAAACATACTATTTATATTGGATGATCTTAATAAAAGAGTTTTCATGATTTTGTGTTTAACAATTGGGTTCTTTCCCCCATGGTTAGTGTTCTATAATTTGCGTAATGTCCGCTATCTATATGACAATTAGCTTTGCATATACTGGCAATCTTATACCGAACTCAAAAAAACCCTTCTTCCCAGCCTATCAAAAATTAGTTGTGAAAAAGATGTAGAATCCTGGTCATTTAATTGATAATCCAAAGATCAGTAAGATTGAACCCTTAATCCTTATACAATTTTTGGATTGTGTTATATAATTTTGTGATTGAAGGGAAATGTCGTTAAAAAAATCATAATCCGTTGTCTATAAGGATGATAAATACATGGGATTTGGTTTTAGAATTCCCTTGATCGAATAGGGCCGTTAAAAATTTATAATTCGAAGTGATTTAAATTTTTTACTTTCTAGCGAGAACTAGACATTTTTTAGCGAATGGAGAAAGTTTAAACCACTTTATCATTTCAGCGGCACCCATTGAAGTTTTATAAAGAAAAAGTCCCCAGCTTTTAACGCTAGGGACTTTTCTTAGATTAAATGCAAAGAATTCCTTTGTTTACTTCCCAAACTCCAATTCCTTAAGTGAGGATAGCATAACCAAACCGTAGTCGATCTGCGCCATTTGTGAAGTCAACATGGCGGTGGCAGTTCTAGGGAGGTCGCCCAAATTCAAGATTTCCTCATAATCCTTTAAAGCAGATTTTTCTCCTTTAAGTACCTCGTCCAGCATGGCTTCATCATTATCGTGGGCAAACAGGGCCTTTATGTCCATCCAAGTCCTATGGACATCCCCTCTTAGACTACCTTTGTCCGTATTTTCCCCTCCCATGGAATGAATTTCCTTTTTCAGTTCTTCAGCAAATCTACTTCTATCCACGGCCCTATCGTTAAACCACCTTGCCAAGGATTTTGCTTTACATTCTTGGGCCGCTTTAGCAAATCCTTGCTCGGCATCATAGGTCCGTTCTAAAATAATATTCAATTTTTTCACGGTTTGTTTATCCTTCGATTCCATTTTTACAAATTTTAGCTAACTGCCAACCTTACTGTCCAAGGAACTGAAATTGCGATGGACACTACCGCAGTAAACGTGACAATAAAAGTATGTTTTATTTATTCAAAAAGACACAAGATTATCCTAAAAAATAAGGGCATTTCAAGCATGTTCTCTGCTCACGTGTACGGTATTAGACCTTGTTTCTACTCTTTTTTTGCAGAATTGCTCACAAACGCCAGATGTTTGCTGTCCGGGGACCAGGAATTGACATTAATGGTGCCCTGGCCACCATATAAGTTAGCGATAACCCTTGGTGCACCTCCGTTCACAGGCATTAAGCGCAACATGACCCGTTTGTACGAGGGATGTGAGTTCAGCTCTATGGTCGGTTCAAAGGAAATAAAGGCGATCCATTCTCCGTTGGGGGATATGTGCGGAAACCAATCGTTGTAGTCGTCAAAAGTGAGCTGTTCCTTCTGGCTGCCGTCCGGTTTCATGCGCCAAAGTTGCATGGTGCCCCCTCTCCGGGAGGCGTTGTAGTAAATGTATTTTCCATCCGGGGAATATTCACACCCATCTACGTGTTCCCATTTTTCGTTGGCCGTTAATTTAATCTCCCTACCACCATCTATTGACTTTTTATAGATATCATAGATTTTCACCCCGTTTCTTTGTGCAACATATACCACTTCCTTATTGTTCGGAGCCCAACCGTGTAGATAGGAAGGTGACTCTGTGGTCACAGCCACAGGCTCTCCACCTTGCAATGGAAGAACGTATACATTGGAGCCATTGCCACTACTGCTACTGATACCTAGCATTTTACCATCAAAGGAAATACAGTGGTCATTGTTGATTCCTATAGCAGAACCCGTATTCAGTTTTTTGATATTCCCACCGACAACAGGTATGGTGAACAGGGAACCGTCCATATTGAAGAGCAGTTCCTCGCCATCCGGCATCCAATTCGGGGCTTCAAATCGACCATCCTTTTCATGCACCACTTTGCGCTTACCGTTAAAAACGTTCATAGTTTCCAGTCTACATCCCATCCATCCTTCTTTCCCGGGATCGTAGTCCTCCGGCACGGGCCGATCTATCCGTACGTTCCAAACCTTGGCGGTTTCCAATTTATTTTCGTCATGGGAACACAATACAATACCTGCAAATACGGCTTTGGGCATCGTGTTCAACACTTTGGATCCCAATTCCTGTAAGGGTTCGCCCATGTGAGCTGCCCTAAGCGTGAATCGATTTCCCTTGCGCTCCAACTGAATAACGGAAAAAAACCGTTTTGAAGCTAAAATCTCGTTGTTGGGACTTTTTATTTCCGCCCCATCTACTTCCCGCCATTGGACTGCAGTAAGCCCGTTCCCATGGAGAAAACCTCCAATCATCTCAGCATCATCGTCTGTGCTGGTCCGTGCCATCAAGCCCATTTTTCTGTGGGTCTGGTTTTCTCCTACAAATTCAAAATTGGCCGTAAGGATAAAATCCCCTTCCAAACTGTTGTACAAATAGCGGAATTCATCCTTAGTGCCCCAGATATTGGCACCAGCTGCTGAAATACTATAGGTTTGGGAAGCCTTATCATAAGTTGCAGATCCGGCCAATTTAGGTCCGCCGATATCCTCGTTCCTCTGAAAAATTCCAACATGCCCCTCTTGGGCTATAAGGAGCTGGGAAAGAACAAGACAAAATAATAAAGGTCTGATTTGCATAATACGGAATGTTTAATTGGTCGAAGTGATATAAACCTTTTCTCGTCGCTGAAAAGTTTATATCACTTCAATAAAAATAAGTAATTCCACAAGATAATTATAGCTTTTGTTACAATCGATATCTTTTTGGACTACAATCAAAGATTTCGTCCCATTTAATTTTCTTTATCCTTTTGCTTTAGTAATTTCAGGATAAATTTAAATTTGGGCTTATGAAGATTGTATCATGGAACGTCAATGGTATCCGCGCTGCGGTAAAAAAGGATTTTTTCGATTCGATAAAATCGGTACGTCCGGATGTGCTTTGCCTACAGGAAACCAAGGCACAAGATGAAGAAGTGCAAAAAGCCCTAGCACCGTTGACGGGCTATAAGATCTATTCTAATTCCGCAGAAAAGAAAGGATATTCAGGTACTGCCTTATTAAGTAGAACAAAGCCGCTAAATGTAGCAAACGATATGGGTATTGCAGGCCACGATTTAGAAGGACGGTTACAGTGTGCGGAATATCCCGATTTTTACTTGGTCAATGTATATGTGCCCAATTCTGGCCAGCAGTTGGACCGATTGGACTATCGCCAAACCTGGGACGCCGACTTTCTTGCCTATCTGAAACATTTGGAAAAATCCAAGCCTGTAATTGCTTGCGGTGATTTTAATGTAGCCCATCGACCTATAGATTTAAAGAACGACAAATCCAATTACAACAAAACCGCAGGGTATACCCAGGCTGAAATTGACGGTATGGATAATTTTCTGGATTCTGGTTTTGTTGATTCCTACAGGACATTGCACCCAGATGAAGTAGCTTATACTTATTGGAGCTACAGGTTTAAGGCCAGGGAGCGAAATACGGGATGGCGAATTGACTATTTTTTGGTTAGTAGACCTCTGATGGATACCGTGAAATCCGTAACCATATTTTCCGATATCTATGGATCGGACCACTGCCCCATCGGATTGGAAATAGAACCATAGTTATACCGCAACGGATAGAAAATGCAATGTGGTTTGGATGCGCAATGAAATTGTCTTTTGTTATAAGTTAACAGTAGATTCTCACGCTATAGCTTTTATTGAATAACGACTTTGCCCTCAATCGGTCGTTATAAGAAAACATTATAGTTGTTTTTAAAACTCATTATACTTTTGTTAATCAATTACTTATCACCTTCTACTGCAACCAAAATTTAAATTCTTGAACCCTTTCCCTACTCACGATAATATCTTGATCATTAAATCTGTTTAGTTTAATCTGCAACCGGGAATTGGTGTAGGAAACAATGTCTTTTATAAAGTTGATATTGACAAAAAACTTTCGGCTCACCCTAAAAAACACGGTTGGCTCCAGGTCGGATTCCAAATTTTCCAAGGTGGTATCCATAAGGTAGTTTCTTCCATCTGCAGTAACTACATAGGTGCCTTTGTTTTCACTATAAAAACATTCTATCTCATCGGCATTGATAATTCGCAAATGTTGGCCTACCCGAATGGTAAACCTCTTTTTATAATCCTTTTCCTTGGGACCGGCGATTAACTTTTTTATTTCCTGCAGATCCACGGTAACCTGGGTCGGAGAAGACCTTAGTTCTTTATATTTCCTTAATGCAGACTCCAGTTCTTCTTCATCTATTGGCTTTAAGAGGTAGTCGATACTGTTCAGTTTAAAAGCCTGCAGGGCATACTCGTCATAAGCAGTAGTAAATATTACGGCGCTTTGTACCAATACCTGATCAAAAATCTCAAAGGATAGTCCATCCGATAGCTGGATATCCAAAAAAATAAGATCGGGATGTTCGTTGTTTTTGAACCACTGGATCGATTCTTCTACCGAATGTAGCATTTTGGGGACCGTTACATCCAATTTGGCCAAAAGTCTCCCCAAGCGCCTTGCAGCTGGCTTTTCATCTTCGATTATTACAGTTTCCACATTGGTTTGGTATTTCTTGTTTTTAAGACAATTTATTACTGATCAATTCCTATTGCCCCTCGTCTATTTATACTTCTCGGCTTCCCTTCTTTCCCTTTCCATGTATTTCTGTATCTGCCTTTCTTCCCAATCCTTGCCAAACAAGGGGTTAAAACCAAATACCTTGGCTGCGTGAAAAGCAAGCCCGATTCCCCAGAAAAATAAGGTGATAAAATTTTCCCATCGCCAAAATTCGCCTCCATTGTAGTTGTTGGAAATTAGTAAATTGACCAAAATAAAACTATTTATGACCACATAGACCGTTAAATGGGTATAAAATCCCTTTAATTCCCTTATCCTTCTTTTTGCCCGTTTTAGTTTATCCGATCTATTAGTTTCCATAGCTACTTATTTGTTCCTGTTATTAATAATTGAATGCCCATTACGTCTTCCTCCTATTCCCATCGCTTTTGGCGGTCCTCTTCTTCCATAAATTCTTTGATCTTCCGTTCTTCCCAGTTCCTTCCCAGGAACAGATTTAGACCAAAGGTCTTCGAGGCATGGAATACGAGTCCGATTCCGGTCCCAAAAACGACCCATAAGAACCAGGGGTGCTCCCATTTGTCTACATAGTAATTGATTCCACCGGTCAATGTAATCACAAAAACCGTAGTAAAAAGATGATTGTAAAACTTTTTTACCGCTTCTATCCTTTCCTTGGCGCGTAAGTACTTATTGTCTTTTTCCATGATATTTAATGGCTGTCGACCAAAGTGGCCTGACGAGCAAATTTTTGGTTAAACTTATTATTGTTCAAATTTCGGGCAATTCCCGACCCTTTAAAAAAATGGTTTTCCGAATTGTCGGTTTTTAGGGATGAAATGCGTTAAGGGCATTACTAAAAGCTCAAAATCTTTCATCATCCATAAATTCCTTGATTTTGCGCTGTTCCCATCCTTTTCCAAAAACAGGATTATAGCCATATGCTTCCATCCCGTGCATAAGGACGCCAAAGCCCCAGCCCAAGGCCGGGAAAATGGCCCACGGAAAACTGGTGGTACTGTAATTGATATAGATCAAAATCGGGATGACAATACAGTAGGATGTTAGATTGCCATAGAAACCCTTTATTGCCTCTACCCTCTTCTTGGCCCTTTCGTACAATTTATCGGTAATTGCTGTCTGTTGTGTTTTCACTGTTGAAATATATTTGGTTAATAATGGCAAACGAACCATAAAATAGGTCGACGTTTGCTCTATAATTACTTTTCTGTCGGTCAAAATATCGTACCGTTGCCGAATATTTCCTAGACCTACGCCACTCCCTCGTTTCATGACCTGCTTTTCTTGCAAATTATTGCTCACAACCAACATGCCGCTATCTTCATAAACCTTAATATGCAAGGGTCTTTCAGAAGAAACCACGTTGTGCTTTACCGCATTTTCTAATAGCAGTTGCAATGAAAGGGGAACAATTCTGGCTTCGGGATTACTGCCTTTTTCAAGAATATCCAGAACAATACTATCTTCGAATCGCATTTTCAGCAACCGGACGTAAGTTTTGGCAAATTGGAGTTCCTCATCTACGGTTACCAAATCCTTGTCCTTTTGTTCCAGTACGTAGCGATACACCTTGGAGAGCGATGTGGTGAACTTCTGGGCTTGTTCGGGGTCTTCCTCGATCAAACTGGTGAGAACGTTTAGGCTGTTGAACAAAAAATGGGGGTCTAACTGATTTTTTAACGCATTGAATTTTGCCGAAGCGGTTCCCGCAATGATCTTTTGTTCCTTAACCCTGTTCTCTTGCCAGGTACGGTAAAAATAAATTGCATGGAAAACTACGGATGCCCCGATAGTAATGACCAAGGCGACCCCGTAATACGAGAGGTTTTCCGTGGCCACGAAACTTTTAATATTTTCTCCTCTCATCATCATTTCCACCACTGCCCGGATGACAAAGATTGCCAACATAGTAATCACCAACCCTCCCAAGGCGCCAATTCCCAGTTTATATTTGGAATACATTCCCCAATCCATTCTTCGGTACACATAGTCAAAGTACCACCCGTTGATTACGGTAAGGACTACTCCAAATAACAGGCAATAGCTCAAATTGATAAAAAAAGACCCATCTAGTTGTAAACTACCGTTAGTTATGAACCGGGTCACAATGAATAGGATGGCAATTATAATTCCTATCGCTAACCCCGTTATTAATATTTTTCCGAGATTCTTTGTCATTATTCAAATTTTAAAATCCTTGCTATTGTACGCGCATTGCAACGGAACAAAAGTGCGGAATAGTCCTTTCTATTCAAAAAAGTTCGGACCCAATTGTGGAATATGGCGGATAGGTTGTTAATGGTTAATGGTTAATGGTTAATGGTTAATGGTTAATGGTTAATGGTTAATGGTTAATGGTTAATGGTTAATGGTTAATGGTTAATGGTTA
>JAIRBC010000032.1 GCA_022008415.1 Cerina litoralis | reverse complement strand
AATCTCCGTTTATGGTCGGCGACATCACCATTTTGTAATAGGTCGTGCCGGCCCTTATATAGGGTATCTCTTCCATAATAATGTGATTTTTGCACCATGGGCGTTCCCATGGTGCTTGTGAATTAAAAGTGGCCTAAAGTTTAGGCCAGGCCTTCGATGTCATGTGCGGATCTCGGCTCATTTTGAAGCAACCATGCGTTGATCTTGGCCTTCTCGAAAAAGATAAGCTTGCCGTTGGGCTTGGAGTGGGGGATGTTCCCCGAAGAGGTCAGTTTGTACAGGAAGCTTCTGGATATTCCCATATAGTCACAGGTTTCCTCGAAGGTCAGTACCTCCTTATGGGCAGTCATCAGTTTTTCCAGACGATCTAGCCGTTCGATAATAAATAAATTGTCCATTTGTTGTTTTTTAAATGTTACGAAATGAACAAAAGCGCTTTTGTTTTCCTTGAGTAGGATTGTTGGAATAAATGTAGGGAAATAGGTTAGGGAAGAAAGTATTGGGCCCAAATAGTTATTCACACATAACTGGCAGACAATTGGTTATATCGATTTATGCCAAATTAAGTGGGTTTAAATATTATTTGAATCCAGATGAATTCAAATGGATTCAAATGAAATTGTGGCACTACTGCCGAAATAACAGAAAATTTGTAGTTATTAACAACCGGAATACGAAGATTTGAGAAATGGGTGAGGAAAAAGAGTGGATTTTAGGATTTTAGTTGTTTTGAAATACTGCTTTTTCAAAAGAATTCTTTGTTAATTCTCATTCTGCCGAAAATAAAAATAAAATCTTCGAGAAGTCTTACTTAACATTGTGTTGGGCGGTCACCAGTCCGTTTCATTTCTGGCCTGCGCTTACTTAAAACGTTTGTATTTTGTTCTTATCTTTTTTAAATCAAGAGCCAAATCAAAATATTTGGCTGATATATTAACTCGACAAAGCCAATGATTTTAACACTTAACACCATGTTTTCAATGAGCCATTGTTATAGCCAATTGTTTTTTTATCCATTTATCTTTTTTTGAAGTTTGTCATAGGAAGTCCTTAATTGTCTAAGTTGAACAAGAACATTTTCCAAGGAGATGCGTTGTAATATACTTCCATTTTGTCCTTGATAAAACTCCGGATTTCTCCAATAAGGATTCTTTTCGAACGTCAAGTCTACAAGATCAGCTTCGTCCCTGATTTTTCTGATACTGTTTGAAGCTTTTGTCCATAATGATGCCAATCTTGGATTAGGTTCTCTATTATTATTTTGTCCAATAAAAGAAACAGTTTCGGCCAAGGCGTATTCCAAAATCCTAATTGCTTCGCCTAAGTCATAAAATCTATTTAATTCTGATGCATCACTTCGGTTGCTGGGTTTTCTGAAATGGTCAAGTTTAAGTTGAAAAGCAGCTATTGCAAGCTGTATTGAAGAAATGAGTAAATTAAAGTCCATAATATATTTTTAAAATGCATTATTCCATTTTGGAAGCCGACTGTGAATGTTGTAATATTTTAGTAAGAGTTTATTTTCTAAAACTCTTGGACAATCAGTAAATTTATCATTGTGAGTGACATACCAGTAAATATCTAATTTTTCGATTTCTTCTATAAGCATTTGCGTTCTTAATGAGTTTCTTCTTGGTAACCCAAATTGTTTTCCGTTTACAAGTCTGTCTTTTAGTCCTCCAAGTCCAGCTTTACGAATGAATAGCGATGAATCAGATTTGATTTCACCCGAACGCCCGATATAGATAAGTTCAGTTTGTCCATTACTTATAGCGTAAAATATATAAATTCCACTTTTGTTTGTCGGTGCATTACAAGACATTCTTAAATTGTCAGTTGGTTTAAACAAAAAATGGTTGGTGTGTTTATATTTCTTCAATTCTTTAAACATCTTTAAAATCCCTTTGTCAGTTAGCAGTAAAATTGTTTTGCCATGTTCTATTACGGTATTAGAAAAGTAAGAGTCAGACAGGTAACTACCATTTCAATTAAGCCCTTAGGAAAGTATTATGTGGATTAGTTTTTTTTTGCCATAATACTATCACAAAGATTTTGAACCCCTTTAAATATCACACGGACATTTCGGTAAAACCTTAAGCGCGTATTTTATATAAGTTTGTTGTGTGTGGTTTTATATCTTAGTTATAGTCTTCAAGCGAGGTCTTAAATCATCAGTTTTGCCCAATTCCTCTGTTATAAATCTAACAGATTGTGTCCGTCCGTCATTGTCAACCCATCTACAAGAAATTTCATTTTCATCTGTTAAAACTTCAACAACTACCATTTTCAATTTGGAATTGCTTAAATGATAAACTTGGTCCCCTTTTGCAAAGTCTCTAATTGTATATTTTGCCATATTTTCGATTTAAGATGTTGGTAAAAATATTGGAATGGAGAATTTTATTCTACTAACTTTCGAATTAGTCTCTTGGTTTTCCATTTGTCCTCCTATTCCAATAGCACCAGCAAAAACTCCAATTCCTCCTTTATCCTTTATGTCTTGATTTGCACTAACAGCAATATCAAAATCAATCATCTGTGTAAAGTTTTCTCTTCTACCATCACTAAAAGTAGATTGGCTTGGATTTGATTTAAGAAGGCTCAATCCCTTTGGGTTAATTTTCGCTTCTTTTTCCAGAGCAAATTTTTGAGCATCGACAACACCATCGATAATTTCTGTCAAAGATTGGGTAATAAATGTTTTTAAATCCATTTTTCAGGTTGTTTATTTCAAAGACACAAAACGAAGGAATATGTTTATTGATCATGTCATTTTATACGAACCCTACCAAATTAACATTTTTTTGTCAAATGGCATAGTACCATTAATGAGCGTTTTACGGTGCTATATTGACGAGTTTTTTTATTGCTATTGGTATTGTGCCACATTGTCTCATTTTAATAGTTTGTAAAATTACGCTTTATAACACTAAACCCCATAATAAGTAGCTTTTACGGTGTAAAGTGTAAGAATAACGGAAGGGACAAGTGTTTGTTTTTTTAACAAAAATTATTACCAACTAATTCGAAAAATCAATGATGGCTTCTAAGACCTCATCGGCGTTTTTGTGAATAAAATTTCCCTGATAGCAAATGGTCGTACTAAGATGGGTATGCCTATATAATTTCTGAAGCATTTGGGGCGATACTTTATCCCCGGCAATATTACCAATACTATGCCTGGCTATATGGTTGGTAATCTTCTTATCTATTTTGGCTAGGGTTGCAATGTCGGCTAGGTTGTCATTCAGTCTTGTGATAACGGTTTTGAGCCTTGTGTAAATCGCCTTGAAATCCTGAAATGATATTGTTTTAAGTTCCGGAAAGATATAATAGGAATTGGTTATTTTGTCTTTCGTGGTGCCGGCAAGCATCAACTGAGGTTAGTGGCTTTACGATTACAGCTCACTATTTTGCATTCAAATCAATCCAATTGAGTCCAAAATATATTAAACTACTGTTAAAATCAAAAACTATGCACAAACTATGCACTTTTTCGAATTTTTTTTACATCTTGAATTTCCATAAAACAACAAAACCCCCTGTATATAGGGGGTTTCAGAGGTGATGGCAGAAGGATTCGAACCTTCGACCGCCTGCTTAGAAGGCAGGTGCTCTATCCAGCTGAGCTATGCCACCATTGCTATTTTGACTATTTCAAATCCTTTGCTAATAAAGTAAAACCTTTTTCAAAGCTAAAGGTATCCATTAGGACGTGGTACCGTAAAGCTGCGCAGCTCACAAGTCTACGATATCTTCATAAAAGGCCAATGCCAAATTTTATTCCGGCTGCAAAATTAATAAAATAAACAAAGGAAGCAACCCAAAATAAATTAAATAAAGGACCTCCCTAATGGGGCTGTTCCGCAGTTGCCCCGTATTGAATTACCCCCTTCTTCAAAATCTCCTGTCAACCGGTGTATAATAATTTATCGCACCACCGGAATTTTCGGCCGTGGTCTATAACTGTCTACGCAGTCAAACTTGTGGTCATATTTGACCCATAAGGAGATTTCAATATAAACCGGGGCAACCTAACAGAATAGGGTATTTATCTCATTTTCCGTTTTTACGGTTACGGTAAATAATTTTAAATCTTGAAAATAAAGAAAAAGAGGGAACCTGACTGGTCGCCAGTCCTACAACATTATTCTGGCACGGCATGGGCCTGACGGAAAAAGGAAAGGGAAAGAAAAGATCTATTTTCCATTTTGAAAGCAGTTTTGTAACGATAGACAAACACAATCCTCTTTGCACAAAACAAAAAGAGTAGTAATTTTGGAGCCTACTAAATTTAAGCATGCATAATCATTTTAGGAGTATCGCCAAAGTTGCCCTGGTCACGGTCTACCTCGTTATTATCGCAGGTACAGTGGTAAGGATGACGGGTAGTGGAATGGGATGTCCGGATTGGCCTAAATGTTTTGGTCACTATATCCCCCCTACCGATATTTCCGAATTGCAATGGCAAGAACACAAAACTTTTAAGAAAGGCGAAGTCATTATAAGAAATGAATCCCTTTGGGTGGCCACCAGGAGCTTTGTTACTTCCAGCAACTACGATCCCGAAAATTGGAATCCCTATACCAAACACGATTATGCCGTTTTTAATGCCGCTCATACCTGGACGGAGTTTATCAACCGATTGTTTGGGGCCTTGGCAGGTCTTGCAACCTTATTTATGGCCATCGCTTCGATAACCTACTGGAAAAAAATGAAGTTGATCACAATACTTTCATGGCTGGTAGTTTTTTGCATGGGGTTTCAGGCGTGGCTAGGAGCCGTAGTCGTTTACTCCGTTTTGGAACCTGTAAAAATTACGATCCATATGGTCATGGCGCTGGTAATAGTTGCTATGATTCTTTACCTAATTTTTAGAACAAAAAGTCCGGTTAAAAAGCGTCCTTATAACAAAAGGACTACCCAACTACTTTGGCTCGCCCTTTTCATCACTTTGATCCAGGTAATCCTTGGCACGGAAGTACGGCAATTTGTAGACGAACAAGTGAAACTGGTAGGGGAAAATGCACAAAACCTATGGTTGCAAAAACCCTACCTGCAATTTTATATCCACCGGTCATTTTCCATTTTGGTGGTGTTGCTCAACCTTTATATAGCCTATAAAATTTATAAATTGGGGTTGGGATATGACAAAATAAACTGGGTAATGTTTCTTATTCTTTTAGCGGTTCTCAGCGGAATGGCGATGTACTATCTGGACTTTCCCTATGGGACGCAGCCTATACATTTAGTGATCGCTTCCCTCTTGTTTGGCGTACAATTTTATTTGGTTTTGGAGGGAACAAGTTCAATTACCAACCCCAAAGATTTTCGAGAAAAGCCAAGACTGGTTTAAAAGGCTATCGAAGAAGATGACTAACTACGATCTAAAGACCCAGGACCCACCATACATACCAGAAACACGGAACATTTATTTCTAAAGGATAGCCAGCATAGGAAAATGCCCAAAAACTTTAACCAAATTTAACCATTAACATTCCGATTATTCACTGCGTGTTAACAAAATACATTTTTTGGTAGGTGAAATAATCGTATTTTTAACCCCTAACTTATGACGATAATGGGCAAGATCATTGCGATTGCGAATCAGAAAGGTGGGGTGGGAAAGACCACTACTACTGTTAATCTAGCTGCCTCGCTCGGTGTACTGGAGAAAAAAGTGTTGTTGATCGACGCCGACCCCCAAGCCAATGCAACCTCAGGATTGGGCATAGATGTAGACCGTGTTGAATTGGGCACTTACCAATTGTTGGAACACACCAAATCTGCCAAAGAAACGATCATCAAAACTTCCTCTCCCAATGTGGACCTAATTCCGTCCCACATTGACCTTGTGGCCATCGAAATAGAGCTGGTAGATAAGGAGGACCGGGAATATATGATGAAAAAAGCCATCGGCGATCTAAGGAACTCCTACGACTTTATTCTCATAGACTGCGCACCTTCCTTGGGATTGCTGACTTTAAACGCACTCACCGCAGCTGACTCTGTCATGATCCCTATACAATGTGAATATTTCGCTCTGGAAGGATTGGGCAAACTGCTAAACACCATAAAAAGCGTACAAAAAATCCACAATCCGGATTTGGATATAGAAGGCATGTTGTTGACCATGTTCGATTCCAGGTTACGGCTTTCCAACCAAGTTGTGGAAGAGGTCAACAAACATTTTGGCGATATGGTCTTCGACACCATCATCCAACGCAATGTGAGATTGAGCGAGGCCCCAAGTTACGGGGAAAGCATCATAAAGTACGACGCAAGTAGCAAAGGCGCCGCAAATTATCTGAATTTGGCCAACGAGGTATTGAAGAAAAACAAGGAAAAGGTATAATGGCGAAAGCAACAAAAAAACAAGCATTGGGCAGGGGACTTTCCGCACTTTTGAAAGATCCCAACAATGATATTCAATCCGCAACCGACAAAAATGCCGATAAAGTGGTCGGGCATATTGTTGAGCTAGACCTAAATGCCATTGAAGTAAACCCCTTTCAACCTCGATCCAATTTTAACGACGAGGCTTTGTTAGAATTAGCTAGTTCTATACGGGAATTGGGTGTTATTCAGCCGATCACAGTTCGCAAAATGGACTTTAACCGCTACCAATTGGTGTCGGGGGAACGAAGATTTAGAGCCTCCAAATTGGTGGGATTGGAGACCATCCCGGCTTACATAAGGATCGCCAATGATCAAGAATCCTTGGAGATGGCCCTTGTGGAAAACATCCAAAGGCAGGACTTAGATCCCATAGAAATTGCGCTTTCCTATCAGCGACTGATCGATGAGATCCAACTGACGCAGGAAAAACTTAGCGACAGGGTGGGCAAAAAAAGATCTACCATCACAAACTATCTTCGTTTATTGCGCTTGGATCCGATAATCCAGACCGGAATTCGCGATGGATTTGTGAGTATGGGCCACGGTCGTGCCCTGGTGAACATCGATAAAAAACAAGATCAAATTGACCTTTATGAAAAAATAGTCGGGGATAACCTGTCGGTCCGGGAAACCGAAAAAGCGGTAAAAAACTATCAAGAAGGCAAGGATCTTTCCAAAAACCCTAACGAAAAGACTAAAGAGGTTACCCCAATCTTTGCGAAGGACAGCGTAGACAAGATTACGGAATATTTATCCACAAAGGTCGAAGTTAAAGCCTCCGAGAAAGGTAAGGGTAAAATAACCATTCCCTTTCATTCCAAAGAAGATTTCCAGCGCTTAAAAAAATTGCTTACAGGTGGATAAAATCCTAAGACTGTCGTTTGTTTGTTTCCTGTTCGCACTGACGGCCCATGCCCAAGAGGAAGAAAATGGTTCCAAAGTACAGGACTCCCTCCAAACTGATCTTAAAAGGGAGGGAATCGCAGTCCAAGACTCAATAATTATCAAGAAAAAAGAAATTAACGTCCTGGCACCTAGCAAAGCGGCCTTTTATTCCGCCGTACTACCGGGTTTGGGTCAAATTTACAACAAACGTTATTGGAAGGTCCCCATCGTCTATGCAGCCATTGGAACCGGCATCTATGCATACACCTTCAACAACAACTTATATAATAGATATCGTACTGCCTATAAAAGTAGGTTAGCGGGTTTTACCACCGATGAGTTCTACGACCTCAACAATAGTGGTATCGATCCCGGAAATCCCGACTTGTCCGATCAAGCGCTCCAAGATGCCCAAGAAAGGTATCAAAAAGATAGAGACCTATCGCTCTTGATTACCATTGGACTCTATGCCCTGAACATTGTAGACGCCAATGTAGACGCGCACCTAAAACAATTTAATGTCAGTGACGATCTTAGCATGGATATGCGCATAATGCCGTACCTGACGCAGGACCCAATAACTACAAACGTAAATTATGGTCTGGGGCTAAAGGTTAAGTTTTAGTTAGATATTAGAAAAATAAGAATACTAATTTAGATTCCCGTCTCCACGGGGATGAAATAAAAGCATAATGAATATGAACATAGCCTTGTTCGGATACGGAAAAATGGGGAAGATGATCGAGCAGATCGCTTTGGGACGAAACCATACCATCGTAGCCAAGATTGATATAGACACCACAGAAATAGATTTCTCCCGAATGGACGTTGCCATAGATTTTAGTCAACCGTCGGCAGCTTTTGAAAATATTCAACAATGTTTGGAACACAAGGTTCCCATAATCTGCGGGACTACGGGTTGGTTGAAGGATTTTGACAACGCGGTGGCTCTTTGCAAAGAGAAAAATGGAGCTTTTATCTACGCTTCCAACTACAGTTTGGGGGTCAATGTCTTTTTTGAACTCAACGCATATCTGGCCAAAATGATGCAAAATCTTAATCAGTATCGTGTTTCGATGGAAGAAATCCACCATACCCAAAAATTGGACGCTCCCAGCGGTACGGCCATCACTTTGGCAGAAGGAATCATAAAAAATACCGGGTATCAAGGCTGGAAACTAGACACGGTCGGGGAAGGTGAAATCCCTATTGTGGCCAAACGAATCGACGATGTGCCGGGTACCCATACCATTACGTATACGAGTAAAGTGGACGATATCGAAATTAAACATACCGCCCATAGCAGGGAAGGTTTCGCGCTAGGGGCAGTGGTCGCGGCCGAATGGATTATCGGAAAAAAAGGGGTCTTTACTATGAAAGATGTGTTAAACCTTGGTTAAGGAAGGCTACATTTTTGACATAAAAACACTTATTTGCAGCTCCGTAAGCGATAGTCGATAATCGTAGTAGAGAAGAAAAGCATTGCGTCTCTACATAAACCACATAAAGCATAAAACCAAACCAGATTCCCGCAATCACGGGAATGAAAATAGCAAACAATGAACGGTACGCAGTGGATCATATTTATTTTGGCAATACAGGTCATCCATTTTTTGGGGACATGGAAGTTATACGTAAAAGCGGGAAGGAAAGCTTGGGAAGCCGCCGTCCCCATTTACAATGCCGTGGTGCTGATGCAAATTATAAACAGGCCCAAGTGGTGGGTGGTCCTACTCTTTATCCCCATTATCAACCTGCTGATGTTCCCCGTGATTTGGGTGGAGACCATCCGTAGTTTTGGAAAGAACACCTTGGTAGATACTTGGCTCGTTATCCTTACCTTGGGCTTATATATTTACTACATCAACTACACTCAGGATGTCACGTATATTAAGGACCGAAGCACCCATCCAAAAACGGTTTTGGGGGAATGGGTAAGTTCCATCGTTTTTGCCGTGGTCGCGGCAACCTTGGTCCATACCTATTTTATACAACCCTACGTGATTCCGACCGGTTCCCTGGAGAAAACCTTGCTGATCGGGGATTTCCTATTCGTTAGCAAGTTCAACTATGGCGCAAGGGTACCAATGACCACCATTGCGGCTCCCATGGTGCACGACACCTTGCCATTGCTAAAGATAAAATCATATCTCAACAAACCACAACTCCCCTATTTACGACTGCCCGGATTCCAAAAGATCAAACGAAACGACATCGTGGTCTTTAGTTGGCCAGCGGATACGGTCAGGCAGTTCTTTGTACGGGAAAAGGGAGTCCACAAACCTATCGACAAAAAATCGAACTACGTCAAACGCTGTGTGGGCCTTCCCGGGGATTCCCTCTCCATCGTAGATGGCTACGTCCATATCAACGGGAAGAAAAACGTTTTACCGGACCGGGCACGCCCCGAATGGTACCATACGGTGGCCACGAAGGGAAATATTAGAAATTCCCCTGCACTACAACTATTGGGAACCAAAAATTTTTCAGGCTATGTGTTCCGTATACCCCAAGAATCACTAAAAAAAGACAAGGCCGAGGAATTGATAATAAAAGGAACCGACCTGGATAGGATAAAGGAAGATTCCACCTACGTCTATTACACCGGTAGCATTGGAGATAAAAGGGTAGCAGATTACCTAAACGCTACTTCTGTGGATAGCATGGCGCTTTTTAACATGACCGAACAAGAGGCCAAACTATTTACTGGAAAGGATGATATCGTTTCCATAGAAAAATTTAGTTACACCAGACCGGAAACAAGGGTTTTCCCCCAAAGTATAGAACATCCAGGAACACCTGATAACTTTGGACCCATCTATATTCCCAAAGAGGGACAAACCGTCGCCCTAAACCTGGATGTACTGCCCTACTATAAAAAGATCATCAAGGAATACGAAGGAAACACCTTGGGTGTTACCGGCGATCAAATTAGCATCAACGGCAAGCCGACGGACACGTATACCTTTAAACAGGATTATTACTGGATGATGGGAGACAACCGCGACAACTCCGAGGACAGCCGTTTTTGGGGCTATGTGCCGGAAAACCACGTCGTTGGCAAACCTATCTTTATTTGGATGAGCATCGATCATTTCACGGAAGGCCTCAGCAATTGGAAAGTACGCTGGGACCGGGTCTTTACCACCGTTGGTGGGGATGGGGAACCACGGTCGTACTTTAAATACTTCTTGATCGTATTGGCCGCTTGGTTCGCCTTTGATTTTTTAAGAAAAAGGAAGAGGAAAGGTAGTGGGCAGTAGTTTTTTGGTTGATGACTAATGGTTAATGGTTAATGGTTAATGGCTAAAAATAAAAAACTAAACTCATAAACCATCTTTGAACTTGAACTTGATACTTTAGTTTGAACTTTTAGAACCCTAAAAACATAAACTGTAAACAGCACGCCCATGAGGCTCCTCCTCCACCCTACCTACTTCCCCAATATCGTAACATTTGCGGTCATTGCCCAAAACGAAGTCTGTTGGGAGATGGAGGACAACTATCAAAAACAGACCTACCGCAACCGCTGCTACATCTGTACGGACAAAGGAAGGCATCTTCTCAATATCCCAATAAAACACGTGGGCGGCGACCATGGCCGACAAAAATATAAGGAGGTTTTGGTAGACAACGCTTATCCCTGGCAACGGAACCACTGGCGTACCCTTCAAACCGCATATCGAACTTCCCCATTTTTTGAATTCTACGAGGACGATCTGGCCCCGCTTTACGGAAAACCGCATAAATTTCTATTGGATTTTAACCTTCATACCATATCCAATGTCTGTGAATTGCTTCAAATGGATATGCCCGAAGCAAAGACCTCAACCTTCGAAAAAGAGCCCAAAGGCAAACAGGATTGCCGATTTTTGGTCAACGCAAAAAAAGATATTCCCACGGTACAGGAAAACTACGTCCAAGTTTTCGGCGATAGGCACGGTTTTATAAAAAATACCAGTATTTTAGATCTGCTGTTCAACGAAGGGCCCAATGCACTGAACTATCTGCAACAACAGGAGTTGGGGTCTATGAAGGAGTAATGGTACTTTTCCTTATATTGTTGATTTTAGAGGTAAAGCAGTGAGTTGATCAACCTAAAGAATAATTTCATAAATTGTACCATTCGCTATTTACAACTAAACCCAATCAGGTTCCAAACCAAACCCTTTACAAAATAGTTTACACCATGAAAAACATTCTCCTGCTCGTAAGCTTTTCCATTTTTTTGACCTTCCCCTCTAAAGCCCAAACCGGAAAGGTCTTCGACAACCTTACCCTAAAGAGCGACATTCTAAAAAGTGAACGGAAGTACGCCCTTTACCTTCCCCCGGATTACGATACTTCCCAACGCAGTTATCCCGTGCTATATTTGTTGCATGGGGCCGGGGACGACCAAACCGGATGGGTACAATTTGGGGAAGTACTTCGGATAACGGATAACGCCATAAAAGACGGTACGGCCACCCCGATGATCATTGTTATGCCCGATGCCGACACGGGACAAAGGGGCTATTTTAACAGCATAAAAGGGGATTGGAATTACGAGGATTTCTTTTTTAAGGAGCTAATGCCCTACGTGGAAAAAACCTATCGCATAAAAAGCGATAAACGGTATAGGGCCGTAGCCGGACTTTCCATGGGTGGCGGCGGTTCGTTTATGTACGCCCTGCACCATCCCGAACTGTTTTCATCCGCCTGTCCGCTTAGTGCTTATGTTGGGCCCCTTTCCGTGGACGAACTCAAAAAAAGATTGGAAAGGAATAAAGTAAGTTATTCCACCAAAGACCTACAACCCTACTACGATCGGCACAACGCCCTTTCCCTCATCGATAAAATGACCCAGGACCAACTCAAGTCGGTCCGTTGGTACATCGACTGCGGGGACGACGATTTTTTATACGAAGGCAACAGTTTGGTGCATATCGCCCTGCGGAAAAAAGAAGTTCCCCATGAATACCGGGTGAGGGAAGGTCACCATAGCTGGACGTACTGGCGGGAATCACTGCCCAAAGTGCTAGGGTTTGTTTCGGACGCCTTTCATCAATACTAGTTTTTTAAAAATAACCGCTAACCACACCACAGGTCAATGACCTTTATTACCTTCTTATTATTTACAGGTTTTGTAGCATTTTATGCCACATGGAAACTACGCCGTGACCAATTAAATACCCGGGAGGGATACTTCCTAGGCGGAAGGTCCTTAACGGGTGTCATCATTGCCGGTTCCTTATTATTGACCAACATTTCTACGGAACACTTGGTGGGGATGAACGGGTCGTCCTACAAAAATGGGGCTATCATCATAGCTTGGGAGGTAACCTCCGCCCTGGCCCTGGTCGTCGCTGCCCTCTATTTTGCCCCCCGATACCTAAAGATGGGGCTGACAACCATTCCCGAATTTCTGGAAAAGAGATTTGATGGCCTTACCCGCACCCTAGTGGCGTTGCTGCTTATCATATCCTTCGTTGCTACCCTACTGCCCATAGTCCTTTATACCGGTGCTTTAAACATTGAGGCCATATTCGGGATTTCCGAAATGCTGAACATAAGTCAACGGGAAGGTATATGGGTCACCATTCTAATTGTGGGCACCATTGGTGCCGCTTATGCAATTTTTGGCGGACTCAAAATGGTGGCCTATACCGATACCATCAATGGGTTTGGGTTGTTGGTAGCTGGGCTAATGGTACCCATCCTGGCCTTAATAGGCATTGGCGATGGCAACGTGTTGACCGGTCTCGGTAAGGTCTTTGATAATGCCCCGGAAAAATTTAATATAATAAGTCGGGAATCGGGGGTAGGCCCAGGTGCACGGTCGGCCATTCTTCCTTTCGAAGTATTGTTCACCGGGCTGATGGTAAACCAGATCTATTTTTGGTGCATGCACCAATCCATCATTCAACGTGTATTTGGCGCCGTCAATTTAAAAGAGGCACAAAAGGGACTGCTCTATACGGGAGCGCTTAAAATTTTAGTGCCTCTTATCATTGTTCTGCCTGGTCTTATTGGTTTCTATTATTTTGGGGAGTCCCTGTACGGAAATCCGGATACGGTGTATCCCAAATTGGTAAAGATGGTACTCCCACAGTGGCTTACCGGATTCTTTGTTGCCGTGATGATGGGTGCCATCCTGACCACTTTTAACAGCACCCTTAACTCGGCCGCCACCGTCTTTAGCCTTGATATATTTAAAAAATATCTGCAGAAGGACGCGAGCGACAAAAAATTGGTCGTCATGGGCAAGTGGACCTCTGCCCTGCTCGCCATATTTGCAATTGGTATTGCACCTTACGTTGCCAATGCCCCGGAAGGGCTGTACCAGTTATTGCAGCAATTGAACGGTATCTTCTTTATTCCCATCGCCAGTGTCATTATCGCTGGTTTTCTCTTTCCAAAGGTGTCCGCCGCCGGGGCTAAAATAGGACTGTTGTTCGGGTTGCTTTTTTATATCCTCACCTATTTTGCGTTCAAGGTAAACTTACATTTTGTTCATATTTGGGGAATAGAATTTGTTCTGAACCTCATTATTATGCATCTGGCCTCCTGGGCCCTCCCAAAAGAGCCCCGCTTTAAAATGCAAGATGCCGGAGTATTGGATCTAAAGCCATGGAAATATGCCAAAACCTTTAGTTTCTTTTTGGTAGCAGTCACCATTATTTTGTATCTTTTCCTTGGAAATGTTTAATTATGGAAAAAGTATTTCGAAACTATAATGCCCCCGATGTAAAATCGGCTGTGCGCGAACATTACAGGAAAATGCGTACCAATCAGACGCACGATTATGTCCTGCGGATGCGAGAAAAATATCTGACTTATGACAAACCTCTGGCGCTATGGGATGCCATGGAACAACTCAACATCCTGGTCGATGTGAGCGATCCAGACCTGGACCTGCCCAACGTGCAGCACCTTATCCAGAGCGCCGAAGCCATAAGGGCAGACAATCGTCCCGATTGGATGCAGTTGGTGGGATTGATCCACGACTTGGGCAAGGCCATGTTTTTGTGGGGATGCGATGAAGACGGTACCAGCCAAGCGGAACAATGGGGAATGGTCGGGGACGTTTTTGTAGTGGGCTGTGCCTTGCCGGAGACCTGTGTTTATCCAGAATTTAATGCTTTGAATCCCGATATGCAAGACCCTCGATACAACACGGCCAATGGTATCTATAAAGAGCATTGTGGATTGGATAACCTCTTGTTGGCGTGGGGCCACGACGAGTATTTATTCCAGGTGCTCTCCCATCACAAAGGGAATACCCTTCCAGAGGCCGGAATGGCCATGATTCGTTACCATTCTTTCTATCCTTGGCATACCGGGGGCAGCTATAACGAATTGTTGAACGAAAAAGATCGACAATACTTGGAATGGGTCCGTGATTTTAACAAATACGACCTGTACACCAAAAGTAGCAAGACCTATGACTTGCAGGAGATAAAGGACTATTACCAGCCGATCGCCAAAAAATATCTGGGGGAAGGCCCCCTACTTTGGTAATTATTAAAATCGTCGACCCCCCGACTTTTACCGCTTTTATTTTGCTCGCCAACATATTGCGAACCAGGTTACCTATTCCTATTTGCAGTCTTCTGTTCAAAGATTCCCACAATTGATATAAGAACTCATTTAATACCCCTAATTTTACATCTCGCAACAACAAAAGATGAAATCGAAAAAGATAGAAAACATAGAACTGGCATTTTTGGGCCTCGACGACTATCAAGAGCTAAAATCGGCCATGATAGAATCCTATACCACGATGCCCGACGCATTTTGGAGCAAGTTGCAGATAGAATCGTTGATCGACAAATTTCCGGAAGGACAGGTCGTGATAAAGATCAACGATCAAATTGCAGGCTGTGCCCTTTCCATCATCGTGGACCATAGCACTTTTGAGGGATCACACACCTATAGACAAATAACCGGCAACTACAGCTTTAGTACCCATACCCAGCAAGGGGACACGCTCTATGGCATCGATGTCTTTATAAAACCGGAATTTCGGGGATTAAGGCTTGGCCGAAGGCTTTACGATTACCGCAAGGAACTTTGTGAGCGCCTTAATCTAAAAGGAGTTGCCTTTGGAGGTCGAATTCCGAACTACCACAAATACGCCCACAAACTCTCTCCCAAGGAATATATAGGTAAGGTCCGAAAAAAAGAAATCCATGACCCCGTACTCAATTTTCAGATTTCCAATGATTTCCATCCCTCAAAGATTCTAAAAAACTATCTGGAAGGGGACGATGCCTCCCATGATTACGCGGTGCTTTTGGAATGGGACAACATTTATTACGAAAAAGAGGTACTCCAAGTGGCCACTACTAAAAAAGTAGTCCGTTTGGGGTTGATTCAATGGCAAATGCGGCCCTACAAGAATTTGGACGAACTCCTGCAACAAGCTGAGTATTTTGTAGATGCCGTTTCGGGATATCGGTCGGATTTTGCCCTTTTTCCCGAATTTTTCAACGCTCCATTGATGGCAGAGAACAATCATTTATCCGAACCGGATGCCATAAGGGAATTGGCCAAACACACGGCAGAAATTGTGCGGCGGTTTTCAAAATTGGCCATCTCCTACAACATCAATATCATTACCGGGAGCATGCCTGAGGTCCACGATGGCAAACTGTACAACGTAGGCCATTTGTGTAAACGGGACGGCAGTGTGGAACGGTACGAAAAACTCCACGTAACCCCCGACGAAGCCAAGGTCTGGGGCATGCAGGGCGGAACACAACTAAAAGCCTTTGATACCGACTGCGGTAAAATTGGAATCTTGATCTGTTACGACTCTGAATTCCCAGAACTCAGCCGATTGTTGGCAGAGGAAGGAATGGATATACTCTTTATCCCATTCTTAACAGACACCCAGAACGGATATTCACGGGTACGGCATTGCGCCCAGGCACGGGCTATTGAAAACGAGTGCTACGTGGCCATTGCGGGCAGCGTTGGAAATTTGCCAAAGGTCCACAATATGGACATCCAGTTTGCGCAATCCATGGTCTTTACCCCTTGCGACTTTGCCTTTCCCGCCAATGGAATAAAGGCCGAAGCTACCCCGAATACAGAGATGATCTTGATCGCCGACGTGGACATTGACCTTCTGCGGCAATTGAACCAATTTGGCGCCGTCCGGAATTTAAGGGATCGACGCAAGGATATTTTTGAACTGAACAAAATAAATAGCTCCCAATAACAAGAGATCATGTTTTGATTTTTATTCCACACAAATAACCGTATAGCCAAAAAATAAAATAATTCGTATGCAGTTAAAGTTAACGCTATTTGCCATATGCCTTTTTACCATGGCTACCTATGCTCAAACCAACGAGATATTTCACCTCTGGCCAGATGCGGTCCCTGGGGAATCCCTTCCCAAAAATCAATCAAGAATGAACAATGATCCCCGCGACATAGTCTTGAGGGTCACAGAGGTAACAGACCCGACCCTTACGGTATTCGAACCGAAATCGAACAGTAAAAATGGGGCGGGAATAATTATTTGTCCCGGTGGTGGTTATCAAATCTTAGCGTTGGACAAGGAAGGATTTGAAATTGCCCAATGGCTAAATCAACTCGGTTTTACGGCTTTTGTATTGGAATACAGGGTTCCGGACAAACGGGAAGGTGCATTGATGGACGCTCAAAGAGCGCTACGGCTAGTTCGAAGCCAGGCCGACAAATGGAATTTGGAACCCGACAAAATAGGCATTATGGGTTTCTCTGCCGGGGGCAGTCTCTCGGCCAGGGCGAGTACCAATTTCAATATAAAGACCTATGAGGACGTGGACAAGTCGGACGAGGTATCGTGCCGGCCTGATTATACTTTACTGATATACCCAGCTTACCTTGATCGAGGAGAAAATAGAAGTATTACCCCAGAATTGAAGGTTGATAAAAGCACCCCGCCCATGTTCATTTTTGCCACGGCGGACGACCCTTATGCCAACAGTGCCTTGGTCATGGCCACTACGTTGCGTGATGCCCAGGTGCCAGTAGAGCTACATCTATTACCTTTTGGCGGTCATGGCTATGGACTTCGAAAAGGCAGCGAAGCGGCAGAAACCTGGCCCTTGCTTGCCGAGAAGTGGATGAAAAAGGTGTTGTCCCATAATTTGAAACCCTAGTCGCAACAAATCGTACGTTAAATCCAAAAAACAATTTTATGTCAAGATCACATCATTTTACCCTTAACCTAATCGCACTTTTCTTTGTCGCTTCACAATTGTCCGCCCAGGAGAAATTTAAAGCCCCAAAACTTTCCGATCCAGATTCATGGACCATGATCTTGCTACCAGACCCACAGACCTATGTAAAGTTCGAAAGAAACCAGGGGATTTTTGAACTTATGACGGGGTGGATCAGCGAACAAGTAGATTCGATGAATATAAAAATGGTCTTGTGCACCGGAGATTTGGTAGAGCAAAACGAAATGCTGGTGCCCGATCATGTAAATGGCAATCAACCGAGCCGTAACCAATGGTTGGCGGTATCCCATGCACTCGGCCGATTGGATGGTAAGGTGCCTTATATTTTGGCTGCCGGCAATCATGACTTTGGATATAAGAGCGCTGAAAATCGGAAGTCCAATTACGACGATTACTTTCCGGCCCATAAAAATTTAGCCAATACCGCCCTGTTGAGCGCAGCGGCTAAAAATATAGACGGAAAACCGACATTGGAGGACGCCGCTTTTGAGTTTGTATCCCCCTTGGGTCGTAAATTCTTGTTTATGAACCTGGAATTTGCTCCACGGGATACCATTATCCAATGGGCGAAAGACATAACCGGACAAGAAAAAAACGCGGATTATACCGTTGCTGTGCTGACACATTCCTATCTCAATTCAAAAAACGAACACATTGAAAAGGAAAACTATCCCCTCACCGATACCAATTATGGGAAGGCGATTTGGGAAAAATTGGTTGAGCCGTCCCAAAACATCCAGTTGGTTTTTTCGGGGCATATAGGTTCGCCCGACAATTTTAAAGAACACGTGGCCTTCCGAACCGACAAAAATGCAGCTGGTAAAAAGGTAAATCAAATGACGTTTAACGCCCAGGCAATGGGTGGGGGATGGCAAGGTAATGGAGGGGACGGATGGTTGCGCATATTGGAATTTCTACCTGATGGAAAAACCGTGAATGTCCACACGTTTTCACCGTACTTTGCCATTTCTCCCAGCACAAGGCACCTAGCCTGGCAAAAGGACTCATATAACGAATTTACATTTCTGCTCGATTGAGGAACGGTCCAAGCACTCCATTTCCACCGCTGCAATAAGTCCGATCAATGAGGTCTTGGCCGGGCAGAAAGTCCATTGTTCCGACCGGAATCCTACCCAAAATCCGTTGAGCCCCGATTTAATAATATTTAGTTAACTAAAACCCGGATGTCATTATAATTCACTAACTTAGGGAAAAGCACACATTTGTGTGAACAGCACTTTAAAATCTGAAGTTATGAAACGCCCCAATATAATTCGGAATCTAAATAAAACCCTTTTTATTGCAATTGCCCTTCTATGGATAGGTTTGGTGGGTAGTACAAATGCCTTTGCCCAGGACGATCAGCAAAATTATCGTCAGTACAAAGGCGAAGTGGTAGATAGTGATACCAACAAACCTTTGGTATTCGCCACGATTGGGCTAGATGGCACCAACATAAGTACCGTGACCAATACGGAAGGCCAGTTTTTGCTAAAGGTGCCTGAAAAAACGGAAGGGGACAAGGTAGTTGTCTCATTCTTGGGCTACAAGTCCAAGATCGTACCACTCTTGCAACTAAATAGGGAAAGAAACCGTATACCCCTGGAAATATCAGTAACGGAACTTCCCGAGGTAAACATCAGTGTTCCAAAGGATGCCGCAGCGCTGGTCAGGGAAACCATGAAACGGAAGGGCGATAATTATTTTAAAGATCCCACACAAATGACGGCCTTTTACCGGGAGACGATTAAGAAAAGAAAAAAGAATGTCTCCCTTTCCGAGGCCGTTGTCAACATATACAAAACCCCCTACACGTCTGGCCGAAAAGATGCCATACAACTTTACAAAGCACGTAAGAGTACGGATTACAGCAAACTGGACACCTTGGCCTTAAAACTTCAGGGAGGGCCCTACAACACTATTTTTGTGGATATCATGAAATATCCACAATACATATTTGCCAGCGAATCGTTTTCCGATTACGTATTTACCTTCGCCCGGTCCACAACGATAAACAATAAACTGATCTATGTAATAGACTTTAAGCAGCGACCGGAAATCGCAAGGCCATTGTACCAAGGGCAACTCTATATCGATGCCGATAACAAAATTCTCACCAGTGCAATCTTCTCCCTAAATATTACCAATCGGGAACTGGCATCCCGACTTTTTGTGCGAAGAAAACCCGCCAACGCCAATGTTTGGCCAACCGATGTGGCCTATAGGGTAGATTATCGGGAAAAAAACGGTCGCTGGTATTATGGTTATAGCAACGTACAAATGGAGTTTAAAGTAAACTGGAAAAAAAGACTGTTTAACTCCAGATACAGCATGACCTGTGAAATGGCGGTAACGGATTGGGCAAAGAATATCGATGGGAACCACCCAAAATTCAAGAATCAGCTCAAATCTTCGGTCATTATGTCGGATGAGGCCGTTGGATTTGCCGATCCCGACTTTTGGGGGGAATACAACATTATAGAACCCGAAAAATCCATTGAATCGGCGATCAAAAAGATTCAACGGCATCTGAAAAGATCCTAGGAATGGCAAAACGGAGACAGTTTTTAAATGCCGCCCTAGGTTCCATTGCCATTGGCCTATTTCCAAATATCTTTTACGGGCAAAAGTCACGGACCGGTACGGCACCAAAAATCATTCCCAAGCGATTAAAAAAAGGGGACACCATTGGACTGATCGCCCCTGGGTACGCCGTAAAGAGGGAAACCCTTGAAGAAGCCAAAAGCACGCTGGTTCGCATGGGATTTGTACCGTACCATACGGAACGTATCCTGGGCAAATATGGATATTTTAGTGCACCCGATATGGAACGGGCCGTTGACCTCAACGAAATGTTCACCAATCCCAAAATCGACGGAATTCTCTGCGCCAGAGGAGGCTATGGTTGTACCCGAATCATGGAAATGATCAATTATGAAAACATAAAGAGCAATCCCAAGGTTTTTATAGGCTTTAGCGACGTGACCGCCCTATTGAACGGCATTTATCAAGAAACCGGACTAGTTACCTTTCACGGTCCTGTAGGCAGCACCCTTAACGATCCTTATACTATTGGGCATTTGCAACAGGTGGTAATGCACCCAAAAAACAAATTGGTCATTGAAAATGTCATACTTACCGACGAAAACCTCAGGGAAAATGTCGAATATGACCGTTACAAAATATCATCAGGAAGTGCAACGGGCAAATTGGTGGGGGGAAGTCTTACTTTGGTCAATGCCCTGGTCGGCACTCCTTGGGAAATCGATTTTACCGATGCGATCGTCTGTTTAGAGGATATAGATGAACAGCCCTACCGTATTGATCGGATGCTAACCCAACTCTTGGAAGGCAAGACTTTTAACAAAGCGGCAGGCGTAGCCTTTGGGGTATGCGCGGGTTGCAATACGTCTACAAATCCGGATTCATTTTCCCTAAAAGAAGTAATCATGGATCGTATAAAACCAATGCAGATCCCTGCCGTTTATGGGATGAGTTTTGGTCATATTGGGAACAACTTTACCTTCCCAATTGGTATGGATGCCACTTTGGATACCGAAAAAATGACGATCCAACTTCTCGGTAAAGCTGCTTTGTAATGTACGTGCCCAGTCCAAAACTTGGTTAACTCGATGGGCCAATGAGATCTGAATTACATTTTTAACCCCTCCGCTCCCGATAGTTTTCGGGATGGCACCCTGCCGGTCTGCCCGTGCCATTCGGACGGGAATAATAGTCGGGCTGGCTACTGTTGAATAAGGGGAGGACTTTCTTAAGATATTTACTTTAGAATCTCGAAATTTTTAAATCAAAATTAATCTACATAAAAATGGTCAAAACCAATTTTGATAAAGTTTAGATATTATTTTCTAAACTCCTTCAACGTTCGGGTAATGATAGAGACGCAGTCCAACAACTGTTCTTCGGTGATTACCAAGGGAGGAGCAAACCGGATGATATTTCCATGGGTAGGTTTGGCCAAAAGACCGTTCTCCTTTAAAGCCATACAAATATCCCATGCCGTTGAACTATCCTCGGTGTCATTAATTAGAATGGCGTTGAGGAGTCCTTTTCCCCGTACTTGGGATACCAGATCGCAGTTTGGTATAAATTTGTTAAGCTCATCCCTAAACAATTGGCCCAACCGCCTGGCATTTTCCGCCAAGTTTTCCTCCTTTATTACTTCCAGGGCCGCGATTCCCACGGCAGCGGCAACCGGATTACCCCCAAAGGTACTACCGTGGTTTCCAGGGTTCAGTACACCCATAATGGAATCATTGGCCAATACCGCGGAGACTGGATACGCTCCACCGCTTAAAGCCTTTCCCAAGATCAAAATATCGGGAGTAACGTTTTCGTGATCCACGGCCAGCATTTTCCCCGTACGGCCTATCCCCGTCTGTACTTCATCGGCAATAAAGAGCACGTTGTGCTTTTCGCAAAGGGCCTTAGCCTTGGCCAAATACCCTTCCGATGGCACAAAGACACCAGCTTCGCCCTGAATTGGCTCTACCAAAAATCCAGCAATGTTTTTGTGTTCCAACAAGGCGTGCTCCAAGGCCCGTATACTGTCGTACCCTATTTTTATAAATCCCTCTGTAAAAGGTCCAAAATGGTCCCTTGCCACTGGATCGTTGGAGAAGGAAATAATCGTGGTGGTCCTACCGTGGAAATTGTTGTCGCAAACAATAATTTGTGCCTCGTTTTCCGGTATTCCCTTCTTTTCGTAGCCCCATTTTCTACAGACCTTTATGGCCGTCTCAACGGCCTCGGCCCCCGTATTCATAGGGAGCAACTTATCGTAACCGAAAGTCTCCGCGGCGTATTTCTCGAACCTACCCAACATATCGTTGTAGAAAGCCCTGGAAGTCAATGTTAAGCAATGGGCCTGATCCATCATGGCCCCAATTATTCTAGGATGGCAATGTCCCTGGTTTACTGCAGAATAAGCCGAAAGAAAATCGTAATATTTTTTGCCTTCCACATCCCATACATGAACACCTTTTCCCTTGGTGAGTACCACAGGTAAAGGATGATAGTTATTGGCGCCATACTCTGACTCCAATCGAATAGCTTTTTCCGATAAATTTGTTGTTAAAACCGACATGACTTAATGATCTAAATAATACTTAGTCCATTCCTTCTTGCAGGAGAGAAATCATCCATAGTAGTGCTAACCTCAATCCAAATAGGTACTCGAAATTTTACTTGGAGAAGAGTATGCAAAATTACAAAAAAGAGCGGGGATTTGATAAGGTTAAGGGGTAAAAGGTTCAAAATCAATCCCGATACCTATCGGGACAAGTTCAAGTTCAAGTTCAAAATACATGTTTAAATCCAAATTGCTTTATCACCCTTAAAAAATTACATTTGTAGGAGACAAAAAGTGGACTACCTTTAATTCGTGCGAGGATTACAACGTTGGCTAAGAAAACGAACATGATATCGATTTTTTGGCCTTACATCTATCGCTTAACTCCTTGTCCTGGTTGAAATAGCGGATGGCCATTATTGATAAGACGCAATCCATTCCAAAAAAAACTTGATTATCCACAACATACGTGGCAGCATAAAAAAAATATCCAATCATGAAAAATCTCCTTCTTTGGATTACCTTGTTCGGTATTCCACTATTATCATTTTCCCAACAAAATTTAACCCCAAGGCCGCAAACCCCAATTATGGGATGGGCGAGTTGGAACAACTTTCGCGTGGCAATCGATGAGAATATTATTAAGGCCGAAGCCGATGCCATGGTAAGCTCGGGAATGAAAGAGGCAGGTTATACGTACATCAACATTGACGACGGCTATTTTGGCGGAAGGGACAAGGCCGGAAAGATAGTGCCCCATCCGGAACGTTTCCCCAACGGCATGAAAAGACTGGCGGAATATATTCACTCCCAGGGACTCAAGGCAGGTATTTATTCCGATGCAGGCATCAATACCTGCGCCTCCAGATGGGACAATGATACCATTGGATCGGGAATGGGGCTTTATGGGCACGACAGAAGCGACCTTACCCAAATGCTAGGCGACTGGAAATATGATTTTATCAAAATCGATTGGTGCGGCGGACAGGAACTCGCCTTGGACGAACAAATACGTTATACGGAAATCGGGAACATTATTCGGGAAATAAATCCGGAAGTAGTCTACAATGTATGCCGGTGGGAGTTCCCTGGAAAATGGGTGGTACCCACCGCGGATTCGTGGAGGATTTCGGGAGATATTACGGAAAAATTCGAGTCCATTCTTCACATCATAGACCTCAATGCCGATCTATGGAGATACAGCGGACCAGGCCATGTAAACGATATGGATATGCTCCAGGTTGGGAGGGGAATGAGTTATGAGGAAGACAAATCGCATTTTACCATGTGGTGCATCATGGAATCCCCTCTACTGGCGGGCAATGATCTGAGAAAAATGGACAAACAAACCTTGGATATCCTGACCAACAAAGAAGTGATCTCCCTAAACCAAGACCCGTTGGTATACCAGGCCAGGCGCTTGAGGGACGACGGCGATTTGGAGGTATGGGCCAAACCCATGGTCTCTACCATGAGCGGGGATGTGGCCGTAGTTCTGCTCAATAGATCAGATAAAAGAAGTACGATGGAATTCTCCTTGGATAGCTTGGGCCTAATTGTAGAAAAAGGCTATACCATGCGAGATCTCTGGGCAAAAAAAGATTATTCATCATCCAAAGGCACAACCCAAAGCTTTGATGTACCCGCCCACGGCGTGATCGCCTTGCGCATAAAGGGAACGGCCAAACCCTTTAATGTATTTCAATCGAAATAGGAACTTGCAAGATCAAACTATGCTGAAGAGACGCAATGTTTGCGTCTCTACAATGGACATGTCCATGTCCACTTAAAAATCCACAAACTATAATCCACAAACCCATAAACATGTTTATTTTTGCGCTATGCGAAAAAACAACAAAAGACAGGTCTTCGAAAATGTCGAAGTAATAGATACGGCAGCCAAGGGGAAGAGTGTGGGAAAGGCCCCTGACGGCAGGGTTATTTTTATGACCAACACCGTGCCCGGAGATGTTGTTGATGTACAGACTACAAAAAAACGAAAGTCCTACTTTGAAGGTTCTGCCATCAACTTTCATACCTTATCCGACAAACGTACCGAACCGATTTGCGAACATTTTGGAATTTGTGGTGGCTGCAAATGGCAAAACATGGGCTATGAACACCAATTGCAGTACAAACAAAAAGAAGTGCTCAATAATTTAGTGCGTATAGGGCATTTAGGGCTGCCAGAGGTAACCCCCATCCTGGGATCTAAAAAGGAATATTTCTATCGCAACAAAATGGAATTCTCCTTTTCGGACAGTCGCTGGCTCACCTTGGATGAAATTCGTTCCCAACAAGAAATAGAGGACAAAAATGCATTAGGATTCCATATTCCAGGTATGTGGGACAAAGTTTTGGACATTAAAAAGTGTCATCTGCAAGCAGATCCGTCCAATGCCATACGTTTAGAAACAAAGAAATTTTCCATCAAGAACGGTCTTACTTTTTTTAATCCAAGACAACAAAAAGGGGAGTTGCGTACCCTGATGATCCGAACCTCATCAAACGGAGAGGTAATGGTCCTTATCCAGTTTTACGCGGACGACCCAACAAAACGAACCTTATTGCTGGATCATTTGGCGGTAACCTTCCCGGAAATCACTTCGTTGCTGTACGTCATCAATCAAAAACAGAACGATACCTTGTACGATCAAGAAATTGTATGCCATTCTGGCCGTGACCATATTTTTGAAGAAATGGAAGGCCTCCAATTCAAGATAACCGCCAAATCTTTTTACCAGACCAATTCTGACCAAGCCCACGAACTGTATAAGATAGCCAGGGATTTTGCGGGTCTTACCGGAGAGGAACTCGTTTATGACCTCTATACCGGCACGGGGACCATCGCCCAATTTATCGCCAAAAAAGCTCGAAAAGTTGTTGGAATAGAATCGGTTCCGGAAGCGATTGAAGATGCCAAGTCTAACGCAGTCCTCAATCAGCTAGACAATGTGGACTTTTTTGTCGGGGACATGAAAAATGTCCTGAACCGTGAATTCATCGACACCCATGGAAGTCCGGATGTCATAGTCACCGATCCCCCAAGGGACGGGATGCATGCAGCGGTGGTTGATCAGCTTCTGAAAATTTTGCCAAAGAAAATTGTCTATGTCAGCTGCAACAGCGCTACCCAAGCTCGAGACCTGGCCTTGATGAAAGAGGACTACGAAATTACAAAAGTGCAGTCCGTTGACATGTTCCCACAAACCTATCATGTAGAAAATGTTGTACTTTTGGAAAAACGATAAATCGGATAGCCCCAATACATTGAACGCTCGCTCTAAATCCTTGTTGTTAAAATCAATTGCCCCAGCCATTATTTTGCTGGCTATTAGTTTCTTCGGATCCTGCGAAAAAGATGATATCTGCGTAGAGGACAATACCCCCTTGTTGGTCATTCGATTTTACGGCTCTATTGCCACCGAAGTAACGAAGAAGGTCCCAAGCCTTCGAATCGTAGGACTGGGCAAAGAAAGCACCGTAAATACCATTGTGGACCGTTCTTCCTTGGACTCCATTGCACTCCCCCTTAAAATAAACGACAATCCTACCCGTTTTTTATTCATTCAAAACTCCGCCGATGATGAGAACGGTTTTGAAAAAGGGAATATAGACACGGTTACTTTTAACTATAAGACCAAAGAGGTATTTATTTCCCGTGCCTGTGGTTATATTGCCAATTATGAAGAAGTGGTGGGAAGTATTACCCCCGACACTTCCAACTGGATACAGAGTATTTCCACCGTAGATTCTACGGTCACTAACCAAGCAACTGCCCATGTTAAAATATTTCATTAGCCTTTGTCTTTTGTTGGGTTATTTTACCGGACAATGCCAAAATAAGCCCATAGATCTGCAAGCCAAGGATACTGTAGTGTACAGCGAACGCTATGGGCTACGGGTAGGGGTAGATTTGAGTAGGATTATCCTCTCCATGGTTCGCGACGGGTATACCGGTATGGAGTTTGTAGGCGATTATAGGTTAACCCAAAAAATATATTTAGCAGCCGAACTGGGGAACGAAAAATATGACCAGCAGGAGGATTTATACGATTTCACCACCTCGGGCAGCTATTTAAAGTTTGGGGTCGACTACAATACTTACGAAAACTGGTACGGCATGAACAATTCCATATTTATCGGAGGACGATATGCCATAAGCTCCTTTAACCAGACCGTTAACGACCATTCGATCTATGGCAACAACCGATATTGGTACCCGGACGGTTTTGCACCAGGTATCGCCGGAAAACAGGATTACAGTGGATTGTCGGCCATGTGGTTAGAATTTATACTAGGTGCCAAAGCAGAACTTTTCGCTAACTTTTTCCTGGGCGTTAGTGCAAGATTGGAACTTCTGATCAGTAATAAAGAGCCCGATAATTTTTCCAACCTATGGATCCCCGGATTTAATAAGACTACGGAAGGCACTAGGTTTGGCGTAGGCTATAATTATACCCTTACCTATTTTATTCCCTTGTACAAGAAGGCAAGAAAATCGAAGAAGCCAAAGGAGGAGGAAACGGAGGAATGATATTGTTTATGGGTTATTGGACCCACTTTGGGGGCTAGGAGGAGTGTTGTGGAACATTTTGGAGGCCTTTTTACTTCCTTCGTACACTGCATACTTTACCAAACGGGATTCCAAGTGACCGTTGAAAACCTTTATTTTTCTGGAAGGTCTAAGGCCAACGTGTTTTAAAGCGTCCAAATTGGCGGTGATGAACCAAGCATCGGTTCCCGGATACTGTCGCTTTAAGGTATTTCCTATATCTGCATAAAAACCCTCCATTTCAATATCCAACCTTTCCCCATAAGGTGGATTGAAGACCACATGCAAATGGTTGTCCGTAAACTTTTTGGTATCAAAGAAATTTTTTCGTTCCACGGTAATATAATCTTCGAGGTTGGCGTTCCCAATATTGTCTTGGGCCTTTCTAACAGCGGAAGGCGCCTTGTCGTATCCCACTATTCTAAAAGGGAAATCACGAGTTTTATTTAGGCTTACTTCCACAATTTTATCGAATAGTTCCTTATTAAAATCATCCCATTTTTCGAAGGCAAATTCTTTTCGGTTAATATTGGCGGGGATATTACAGGCGATCATCGCCGCCTCGGTCAGGAAGGTACCACTACCGCACATTGGATCCAAGAAATCGCACTGGCCGTCCCATCCACTTAACAACAATAACCCTGCCGCCAATACCTCGTTGATCGGGGCTATATTGGTCGCGGTTCGGTATCCCCTGTGGTGCAGGGAACGTCCGGAGGTATCCAAAGCCACGTTGCAAAGGTCCTTTTGGATGTGAATATTGAGCCGAATATCCGGGAACTTAATGTCTACATTGGGCCGACGGCCGACCGTATCCCTAAACTTATCTACGATAGCATCTTTTGTTTTCTGGGAAACATAGAGCGAATGCGAGAAGTTTTCAGAATTAACGGTCGTATCTATTGCAAAGGTGGTGTCCGCGGATAGGTACTCGTTCCAGTCCATTGCGTAGATCTTTTTGTACAACTCTTTTTCGTTCCTCACCTGAAAGGAATGAATTGGTTTTACAATTTTTATAGCGCTACGCAGGCACAGATTGGCTTTGTACATAAATCCGGTATCGCCCTCAAATGTAACGCTTCTTATTCCTTCCTCGACTACGCTGGCTCCAAGACCTCGTAATTCCTTAGCCAAAATTTCTTCGAACCCAAAGAGGGTTTTGGCGACCATTTTAAAATTTTTCTCCATAATCTACCCAAACAATACCGCAAAAATACGTTAATTTTAGCCCTTTAACCCACCCCGGTTGCTAGAATGAAAACTTTAGTGCATTCGGTTGCCATTAAAATTAGTAATTAAGGTTAACCCTGAAAATTGTTTTACTATATCGAACAATACCAAACCGAACAAACCACGAATGATCTATTTACTTCCTATCCTTGCGGTTCTGTCGAGCTTTGTTTTTGTCTTTTACGCCAAGCCTAAAAACAAGGAAGGCTTTAAGCTCCTATTAGCCTTTAGCGGTGCATTTTTGCTCGCCCTGACAATCTTCGAGCTTTTCCCGGAAGCCTACGTAGGCACCGATACAAAGACCGTGGGCCTCTTCATAATGTCTGGAATTTTATTGCAGATTTTCCTTGAGTTTTTTTCCAAGGGAGCCGAGCACGGCCATGTACATTTTGACAGTGAAAAGGCCAATTTTCCGTGGGCGTTGTTCATCAGTCTTTGTATACATTCATTTTTGGAAGGTTTGCCCATAGCCAACAATAACGTTATCATTTATGGCATTTTGGTGCACAAAATACCAATCGCCATCATTTTGAGTATTTTTTTACTGCACTCCAAAATCAAATTGAGTAAAGCTATTTTCTTTGTTTTACTTTTTTCGTTAATGACCCCGATCGGAACCTATTTTTCCAATAATTTTGTTATGGCCGAAAAATACCACGCAGCCGCCATGGCCTTGGTCATTGGTGTGTTTTTGCATATTTCTACTGTGATTTTATTCGAGAGCACTGAAGGTCACAAGTTTAACCTTCGCAAACTTTTGGTCATCATTTTGGGAGTGGTCATAGCTTATTTCGTGTAAAGAAAATCGCAATGTTCAGTAAGGAGGAATCTAAACAATTAAGGGAAGAATTCTGGATCGCTTTCCGTAAATCCTTTCCAAAAAATTGGATTTTGTACGATACAAAAATCAAAGACTTCACCTTTAAGTTCTATTTTGATACCAAAAAAGCAATGGTAACCCTTGACGTGGAACCGCAAGGATTAGAAAAACGCATGGAACTCTGGGAAAAATTAGTATCCTTGAAATCTATACTAATAAGCGACTATTTGCCCAATGCCGTATTCGAGGATTACTTTGTGCTGGACAACCAAAAGGAAATATCCCGAATCTACGTTGATAAAGTTAACGTTTCCATCCACAATAAAAATACATGGCGGGAAACCATGGAATTTCTAAAAGAAAACATGATCCAGTTTGAAGCCTTTTTTGAAGAATACGAAGATATTTTGAAAGGTTAAAATTGAAATATTCATTTAAAAAATCCAAATATTATCATGGGTATGGTAAAATTTAATGATTAGATCTTTGACCAATATCCCTTGACCAATCCCTCACGTCTTATATCTATTTGTCCTTCTTCCTTTGCACCTTGTATTTCGTTCACCGTGCCCTGTGTCGCTCTTAGTCTTGGCTACTTTATACTAGGATATATAGAGTCTAACTCGATCCTGGTATATTCTCCGCCTCGCGTAGGCGTCTTACTGCGTAATTCCTCGATCTTGTCTGGGGATATTCCTTGGGGAGAGACGGAAAACGCGTTGGAAACATACGCCATGATATTTGCGATATCCGAGTTGGTCAGTGATTTGTTGTTGCCCAGCGCGGGCATGACCCAGTTATCGCCAATTTCCTTCCCATCTACAATCATAGGGCCCTTGAGGCCATGGAGTATGATGAGTCCCAATCTTTCCATGGGTTTGGACACGTATCTAGAATGCACCAGTGATGGAGCCAGGCCGTCCGTTCCATCCCCGCTAGGGCCATGACAAGACGCACAAATTTGACGAAAAAGTTTGGCTCCCGCGGTCCTTCCGTCCTCCCTCGCGGTCTGGGCGACAAAGATATTACTGGGTCTATCTTCCGATTTTCTTTTCAAAATATCATTTAGCCCGGCGATCAGCCCTTCAAGATCCTTTTCAGAACTTTGTTTCAAATCCCTCAACAAGGCTTCTTCCGTGCCCCCCACCCCGCTTAAAATTGCATCCACGAATATCTGTCGACCCTTATACTTTCCGTAAAACTCAATAATAAAGGGGAAAAATAGTTTCTGGGAAAACTGGGCCCATGTACCCACGGTAGAACTTAAATAAAGGTCTAAGGATATATCGTTCCTCTGTTTTAATTCCGAGATAAGTTTCTGTACCCGGGATGCGTATTCCTCGGAAACAAAATTTTCCAACAAGACCAAGGCATGTGCCGCAACATCGGCGTCACTATTCCTTGCCACCTCTATAAGTAAATCCGGGGTCAGGGCCTCCAATCCTTCCAGTGAGTACAGGGCATGGACCTGGGCCAAGTCCAATTTGGGATTCAAAGCCAATTTCTTTAGATCCGGAATGGTTTTCGTTAACTTATTTTGAACGATTACCTGCTGGGCCCTATCCCTAATCCATCCATTGCTATCGCTCAGCAATTTTACCAGTTGACGCCCAGTGAGTCCCTCAATATTAATACGGCCTCCCGATTTTGATGGCCTATGGGAGACCTTGAGTATCCTGCCAAAATCAATTATCGTATCCAAATGGGTTTCCTTGGATTTCCTTTTGAGATAAGGACTAAGAAAAGCATAATGCTGAATGACCCCGCGGTGCATGTCTACAATATACAGGCTACCGTCCGGACCATTATAGAGGCTTACAGGACGAAACCCCTCATCCAGCGAGGCCAGGAATTCCTTGCCTTCCCAAGCCTGTTTTGCCGATGTACTATCCCCGTAAAAGGTAAGTATGTTTCGCTTTATCAGATTGGCCTCTGGCACGCAAACAAAAACATTTTGTTTATAACCTGCTGGGAATGCCGCACCTCTATATACCAATGGTCCACAAGCCGCGGTTACTTCCAACTGTAAACTGTCCTTATCTAGAATACCAGCTTCATAGCCACGGTTAACCGGTACCGGTTGTAACGGATAGACACGTTCATCTTTCGTCAATCGCTGATTGATCCCGGTTTTCGGAATATAGTAATGGTTGCGTATCAATCTATTGGGCAAGATATAATCCCCCAACAATTGCCTGGAATTAGTATTGAAGTAAAGACGACCAAAATTATCATGGGATATGCCCCATTGTCCCCGAAAACTCGTCGGTTCCTTTAGCCACTCCCCGTCCTTTAACCGATATCTAAAATTGGACTTCGCATTATAGATCCAGTTGTCCAAATTCATTCGAAGACCGTTGGGTTGATGTTCTGGATTTCCGCTAACGGCAAAGAGAGAATCTACCAAGGTCTTTTTGCCTGGACTGTCCCCTTTGACCTCCAAAAACCAAAGATTCGGTGGCTCGGCGTATAGCAAACCCCCATAAACCAGAGCCAAGGCCCTAGGCATTGCTAAACTATCCAAGAAGGTTTTCGCATGGTCGGCCACACCATCCTTATCCAAATCTTCTAAAATTTTTATAGATCCTGTCGCATCGCTTTCGCCAGTTCCATCCAGATTTTTCATGAAATCGGTCATCTCCACGACCCAGATCCTACCCTTAGTGTCAAAATCCATGGCTACCGGAGCCCTTAGCAAAGGCTCCGACGCCACCACTTCTATAGAAAATCCATCTTCTATTTCATAGCTGTCCAGGGAGACCTTATGTTCTTCAAAATCCGGTCCACAGCTTGTTATAAGAATAAAAAAGGTTAGAAAATAAAACAGTTTTGTCAAGAAATTGGGACAACTCATTTAAATCGTTCTTTTAAGGGACTAATGGCCCGTTTAAGAATTTGTTAATTATTTTTTTATGCCTCTTTTTGGTCATTATTTCATTAATCCTGAAGCTTCGGGCTGAACCGTAACTAAGGCTATGTTTAACCCCGAAATTTTGGAGCAAATCACAAATTCCTAAACAGGCTCTAAATATAGCGGTAAATCCATTCCCAACAAACCTAAAAATCACGAATCCCTTGTTCCAAGCCAGAAAGTTCGGCCAATCCCAAGGCTCGACCGATAAGGGAATAACCCGGGTAAAATTCATTTTCCTTCTCTTTGTCGCACAATAAGACGTGGCCATGGTCCGGTCTTAAAGGTATGGCAATGTCTTTTCTGCCGCCTAAAAGCCTTTTTCGTTGCTCATTGACAAGGGCCTGCACAACTCGCTTCATAGGAATTGAGCCTTTCAAATGGGTCGATTCGTAAAAGCTACCATCCTTCCTTACCTCAATATTCCTTAGATGCACAAAATGAATTTTATCCCCAAAATCCTTTATCATTTGTGGAAGGTCGTTCTCGGGATTCGCTCCTAAAGATCCGGAACAAAAAGTAAGGCCGTTGTTAAGGGATGGACAACATTCCAAAACAAATTTTAAATCTTGGTAATTAGATGCAATCCGCGGGATACCAAAAACAGGGAACGGGGGGTCGTCGGGATGGAGCGCCATTTGTATGCCCAAAGTTTCGGCCACCGGGGTAACCGCTTTTAAAAAATAGGCCAAGTTTTCTCTTAATTTCTCTTTGTTCAGCTTGCTCGCCACCTCCATGTTCCTCTTAAGAAATTTCAAGGGAATATTTTCTTTGGATCCCGGAAAACCTGCCAATATAGCGTTCTCCAGTCGCTTAAGACCAATATCTCCCAAAGTTGACATATGAGCCTTGGCCCTTTCTTTCGTAGGTTTATCATAAAGCTCCTCGGCGCCCCTCCTTTTGGCAATGTAGAGATCGAATACCACAGCCTCCAACGGGTCAAAGTTTAGGCCTTTTGAACCGTTGGGCAAGTTATAGTGCAGGTCTGTCCTGGTCCAGTCCAACAAAGGCATAAAGTTATAGCAGACGATAAAAATTTGGTGTTCGGCCAAATTCTTCAGAGTCTCTATATAATTTTGGATATAAAGATCCCGATCTGGGCTACCGTATTTTATGGCAGGGTGAATATTGACACTCTCCACTACGGACCAATCCATTTTTTCCTCTTCGATCACCGATTTAAGGAGGGCAATTTTTTCGGAAGACCAGACCTCCCCCGTAGGAACGTCGTGGCAAGCCGTCACAATACCTTCGACCCCCAATTGTTTTATATCCCCAAGGGACACTCCAAACGAAGGACCGAACCACCGAAAAGTTTTCTTTAGATAATCCATAATTAAACCCGAGAATTAATATTAAGTGAAAAACGGGGTGCGAAGACAAGGGCTCTCAAAAAGTTGACCATTTTCTTTGAAGAAAATTACGGGCACTCCAAATCCTAATTTCCCTTGGTTGCTATTTTTTGGGCCTTTGTCGTGGTGTAGTATTTTGTTATCATATCGGGAACCTCCCATGTTGGCAAAGCACCTTCCTCCAAATATTTCAGGTAATTTTGCGTTACCTGACCAAAATGGGCTTCGTGGCCCACTTTAAATTTATCGGGGATATTGAATTTCCAACGGGAACCGGATATTTTTTCGGCCGTGGTACCGGGAAACTTTTTGGTAATCTCCGTTTCAATCGATTTTTTTAATTCCGATTCAAATTCATCCCCTCCTTTGGAAACGATGTATAGCGTAGGTTTAAAATTTTCCTCCTTCCCTTGTTTGATGATCAGATCGGATTTGGAGCCCCGCATAATACTGTAATGCGTATCACCGGTTCCTTCGGGCGCCTCATAATTCCAAATAACGGAAACCTTGGCATATTTCCCTTTAATCTTATAATTCATCTCCCCATTGCTGAAAACCTTCAATTTTCCGTTATTAATATCCTTGTTAAGATACTCCGGAAATGTAGAAAGCCCTGTTACCTTTTGAAATTCGTCTTGGGTAAGTACAGTAGGCCAGCGCTTGGCTTCCAACATTTCTATATCCGTAGAATCTATAATCTGGTTCGGGAAGGTTTCCCATTGTATCAGATCTACCAGATGGGTGGTTACATCAACGATACCCTCGCCCTCTTCGTTTACATCAAAAAACCACGCCGGACGCACCAATGGCTTTCCGGATACGTACTTATAAAAATGATGCACGCTTTCCTTGCTTATCGCCGGATCAAAGAGCGTACCATCTACCAATTCACCAAAAACATTGGGTTGGCCGGAAAATAGTTTTTGCAAGGCGGTGGTCGATTCAAAACGCTCGGTCATGATATCATATATCAATAGGTCTTTCTCCTTGGCTATTTTGAATGCCTCCTTTAGTTTTTCGAAGCCTTCCCCATTTATCACCAAAGGCTTATCGGCATACACATTGATGCCCGCTTTTACCGCCGCCAGTATATAATCTATCTTTTTGGAGTTTTTACCCGCAACGACCATAACATTGCCCGGTTTTTCGGAAATCATTTTTTCCAGATAGTCATCGCCCAAATAGGTTTTGACCTTCCAGGCCGTGGGCTGTTCCTTTCTCGTATTGTATTGCTCTATTTTGCTTAGGAAATCTTCCACTTCCGGTCCTTTTGGAGCAAATACATATATAGTGGAATCAACCTGTGGATACATTTTTTTATGGACCAAGGCGGCATGAAAATGCCCGGGATCTAAGGTCATCAGCTTCACTTTTTGAGACGATTTTTCGGAAACTACTTTTTCCGTTTGCTTTTTTTCCCCACAAGCGAGACAGAGACAAAGCACGGGGATTGCGATTTTATATTTCATAAATATGTTAATTTTTAGCAACTCCCCTAATCGGTGGAAATGAGGAATTCAGTTTGCCTTTGTGGGTTAGATGGCTACATAATCCGTTCCGTAAGGTTTCCGCTGGCTGCGATGCAAAAGACTGTTGGCCTCGTCGTCGCCGATAAACAATTCCTTATCCGGATCCCATTGGAACTTGCGCGGATACTGCATGGCGATATCGCTGATCAAGCAAATAGTACAGGCCTTATGGCCTTTTTGGATAGGTGAAATCGGAGCGTTTCGGGTCTTGATACAATCTAACCAGTTACCGTGTTGATCGTCAATTTTGTATAAATGCGTTTCGTTTGATCCTATCTCGGATTCCAATATTTTAGGATCCGAAGCGTTCAATGCCTTACTGCTTTTTTCTTTGTCCACCGGATCGGAAGCAGAAGCTTTGTAAGCGCCTCGGGAAACAAAAATCCATCCATCCGTACCTTCGTATCTAATTCCATTGGTGTAACCTTGGCTGGTATATACGGTAATCCCATTTTCGTATTCGTGTTTAACGAAAAAATCTTCGTGTACGTTCCATAGTCCCGACTTGGGAAATTCCGCCAGGGCTTCCACAGAAATCGGTCCCGACAGTTCCGTATTCATACCCCAAGCCGCCGAATCATAATGATGTTGCCCCCAGCCGGTAATCATACCGGCCCCGTAGTTGCGGATCCGCAACCAACCAGGTCGGCTATAATCGTTTTGCGGATGCACCCCAATTTCTGTATAGGGTACTTCAGGGGTAGAGCCCAACCACATATCAAAATTCAGGTTGGACGGCACGGGCATGGGTGCGGCCTCAGGTCCCGAAGGATCCCCAGGCAGGCCTATTTTTACGGTATGGAGCTGCCCTATACGGCCGTTGCGCACCAGTTCGGCAGCATATCTAAACTGGGCCATGGCTCTTTGTTGTGTCCCCACCTGGAGGATAACACCCGTCTGTTCTACTACTTGCCGTAACTGTTGCCCTTCCCTCACGGTCAAGGACGTAGGCTTTTGAAGGTAGATGTCCTTCCCTGCAAGCGCAGCCTCCATGGCGGGCTGGGAATGCCAATGGTCCGGGGTACTGATCACCACGGCATCGATGTCCTTGTCCAAGAGCATATCTTTATAATCTTCATACGTCTTTACCCCCGCATACTCCTTTTTTTGGGCCGTTTTGGTATAATAATCATCGACCAAGGTTTTTGCATCCGCCAAACGATTGGAATCCAGATCGCATACGGCAACGTATCGGGCCTGATCGAAGCGTATGGTATCATGGATATCATGTGATCGGGCGATACGGCCACAGCCGATCTGACCGATGTTTATTTTATTGCTCGGGGCGTCTTTTCCCAGGACATGGGCAGGTACAATAGACGGGAATCCCACCATTGCCGCCGTGCCCAAGACCGTTTTGTTGATGAATTTTCTTCGCTGCATCTGACTGTAGTTTTATGGTTTGTTGATTGTTGTTCAAAAGTAAAAAATCAAAAGTCAAATAGTTAATTGAAAAAGTGTTCTTCTTTTATCTATTTTCGCTTTTTCTCTAGTTTCCATCATCTATTGTCCCTCTTCATCGGCCAGGATTTCTATTTCCGGTTGATGGGCAAAGGCCTGCCAATAGGCCTCGGCTTCTTTGGAGGTCAGTTCCCCATCGAACACTACCATACGGTATCTTAATCGGTAGTCCTTATTGGGCTCTATTTTCCATTCTTGATGTCGAATGGGGCAAAACTCAAAAAACATATCGCCGCGACCCCCATTGGCATCCAACGGCCACACCCGCATCGGTTCGGGATGGGCCCTGTTCTCCGGGTGGCTCATAAACAGTATGCCTTCCGTTCCGGTACCGTCTGCGGATGCACCGCTCACAATACACCATCTTGCGTCGGTACCATCAGCCGAGGCCCTGTCCTTTCCTCCAGAGGTGAGCACTTTGCAATTATCCCTGTTCCATCTTTCGGTAAACCGCATCCCTATTCCGCCTCCATAGCGGTAGGCCTCTAAGAGAATTCCATTTTCCAGTGGTGTATTGAACGTCGATGAATAATCGACCATATAACGATCTGGACGTTCCAAGTCCCGAACTGTAACCTTCAAATTTTCGTTCATAGCTACACGATGCCCCTTTTCCGATATAAAATCTATATGTTCCTGGATCGCAGTAAAAGAGGCAAAGTCCGGCTCCGAGTCCAGATCCTTAAATTCCTTAAAAAGCACGGTACCCTGGCCTTCTCCCAAATTCCAAAAATCCACTCGTTGCCCATCTATTTGTGTATGGGTCCATGGTCCCCAAATTCCGTAATGGTGAAAATGATCTGGCGGGTTTATACGTGTCAAGGTATCCCCATTCAAGGAGAGCAGAGGATGGATATAACCCGATTTTCCGTAGATGGAATCCACTCCTACGGGAGGAAAATGCATTTTATACCGGTAGGAAAGGACCGGTTTCCCTTTGAGGATCATCATTAGGTCCCCATCCAATTTTTCCATGGTTACCCTGGATTCCTTTGGAACGTTGCAGGCACAAAGTGCCAAACAAAATGCCAACGCCAAAACAGACCCGCATACCTTTACCATAATTTCTTTATCATAAATCCCTAAAGCTATCTATTCGAGATCAATTCCGCAACCCGATGTAAAATAATTTGATTTTTAAACATGCCAAATCGCACAAAAATCGTTATAAAAATGTTTAATCCTTTCAATCCCTTCCAGTCCGTTACAAATTACTTACCTTAATGGCGCACACTAAATATTATTATAATATTTTTAGAGGGTTGGTAATTGAACTTCTTTAACCTATATTATCAAATCGTGAATTATGACAAAGACCATTTTTACAGCCTTTTTTCTTCTTTTTCTAAACCATATCTCCTCCCAAAATCTGGAACCATTTGAAATTACGGATGCATGGCTTGCCAAGATAGAGCAACTAGCACCTACTGGGCATACGGTTAAAAATGTATCCATAAAAAAGATTTTAGTTTTCTCCAAGGCTACGGGCTTTAAACATTGGACTATTCCGCAGAACAATGAAATGTTGAAGATCCTGGGAAGTAAATCCGGAGTATTCGAAATCCATATTGGTTATGACATTGAGAATTTCGAGAAGGACAACCTTAAAAAATACGATGCGGTCATTCTCAACAATTCAAACCCCAAAGGGCCCAAAAGAGATTTGTTCTGGGATCTTTTAAAAGAAAACACTTCATTGGCCGATCAAGAAATAGAGACCAAAGCGCCACAATACCAGCAAAATCTTTTGGATTTTGTGGCCAAAGGTGGAGGGCTTATGATTTTGCACGGTGCTATCACGGTCCAGAACAACGATCCAGAATTCAGTAAGATGACAGGGGGCAGTTTTGACTATCATCCCAAACAGCAGCCAATCCATCTTAAAGTAGTAGATGCAGACCATCCATTGACACATGCGTTCAAGGGTGATGGTTTTACCCTTATCGACGAGCCCTACTTTTTTAAGAATGCCTATTTTGACTATAACTTTAGGCCATTGCTTTATATGGAGGTCGATAAACTGGTAGGCCTTAAGAAAGCAGTAGACTATAATATTGTCTATGTATCATGGATTAAAAGGTACGGCAAAGGAAGGGTGTTTTATAGTTCTCCCTCCCACAATGCACAAAGTATGGACAACCCCGAATTTCTTCAGTTCCTGTTGGATGGCATGCAATATGTAGTGGGTGACCTTGAATGTGACGATACCCCGATGAAAAGTACAACTTTTCCCGGTAACTGAATCCTAGATCTCGACGGTAAATCTGGGCCAATTAGTGAAAGAGTGAATCATTTTCAAATAACTTTAGAAATAGGGATTATGCATCTTGGAATCCGTTTATAAGAACCTTATAGTATATCCATAGAAGGCGGAATAAAAGAGAACAATAGTCATTATAATTAAAAAATATGAGCCAAACACCAATCAGAACCACAGTTATAGGAAGCTATCCATTCCCCGGATGGCTAGAATTTGTATCCCAAAATTTGGATAAATTCGGGGCGGCCGACATTGAGGAAGCTATTGAAGATGCTGTAATAGCGGCTATCCACGACCAGACGAGTGCTGGACTGGACGTAATTACGGATGGGGAACAGACCCGGTTAGATTTTAACCTTTCCTTTTACGGCTTTATCAGCGGCATACAAAACAATGCCTCCACTACCCGAAAATTTGGACCCTCCGCCCATGACCAACGGGGAAAGAACGACATCATTGGTAATCTTAGCGCCCCCAATGGGCTAGGTACCGTAAAGGAGTTTGAGCGCTTAAAAAAATTAGCTCCGAAAGGACCTATCCTCAAGGCCAGTATCCCAGGCCCCTATACGTTATCGGGGAGGCTCTTGCCAAACGAGACCTATAAGGACCGCTATGAGATCACCGAAGCCCTACTACCAATTATCAGTAGCGAATTGGAAGCCTTGGTAGTGGCTGGATGTACTGAAATCACCGTTGACGAACCGTCTATGAGCTGTTATGCTTATAAGGCAGATACCAAACGTTTTGTGGATATCTTCAACAGAACTATTAGATCTGTCCAGGGCAAGTGCAACCTTAGTACCCACCTTTGTTTCGGAAACTACAAAGGTAGACCTGTGGGATATCGGAGTATCCGACCCATGTTGCCGGATTTTCTGGAAATGAATGTAGACGAGATACACATTGAGATGGCCAATCGGGAGTTTTCGGAAATAGAGTTATTGGCTCCCTTTGCCGAAAAAATGAAAGTTGCGGTGGGTGTCATCGATGTAAAGAACTACTACATAGAATCTGTTGACGACGTTGTAGAGCGCATAAACCGGTGTCTTAAATATGTGCCCGCCGAAAAACTTTCGGTTGCTCCCGATTGTGGGCTGAGCCAAACAGCGCGCTGGGCTTCCAGACAAAAACTGATCAATATGGTCACCGGAGCAAAAAAAGTACGAGAGTCGTTATGAATGCCCTAATCCCGGCCCTTAAGAAGGGACCAAAGCTCATCGAGGAAATGGATAGGTTTATTCCCGAAAAAGAAGGCTTCCGTTTGTGGTGGTTGGGACAAAGTGGCTATCTACTGCAATGGAGAGGGAAACGGGTACTTATTGACCCCTATCTATCCGATTCCCTGACCAAAAAATATGCAGCCACGGAAAAACCCCATATCCGCATGAGCGAATTGGTCCTTGCCCCAGAATTACTGAAGAATATTTCCATTGTAACGTCTAGCCATAATCATACGGATCATTTGGATGGGAAAACGCTAATTCCAATTCTGAACAACAACCCCTCAATTAAATTTATTATTCCAGAAGCAAATAGGGAATTTGTCAGTAACAGGGTGCAGTGCGATCTCGATTTTCCGATCGGGATGAATGACGATGGGATTACGGTTGTCGTAAATGATTTCAGGTTTACCGGGATACCGGCCAAACACAATGATTTGGCCCGGGATGAAGACGGAAACTGCAAATTTATGGGCTATGTTATAGAATTTGGACCCTACCGTATATATCACAGCGGTGACACGCTTTGGTTTGAGGGTATGGAAGCATTATTAAAACCATACCGTGTTGATATTGCAATCCTACCCATCAATGGCAACGATCCAAGTCGGAAAGTGGCCGGCAACCTAAATTGCAAGGAAAGTGCTAACCTTGGCAAAGCCATAGATGCCAAATACGTGATTCCCTGTCATTACGATATGTTCACTTTCAATACAGCCAATGTCCGGGACTTTGTACTGGAAGCAGCAGAAATTGATCAAGGTTATAAAGTGCTTCGGGGAGGGGAATGTTTTTTCTTTGTCTGAAATAAGGTAAAGGGCAAAGGGCAAAGGGCAAAAAAAAAGAGCACCCATCTTTCGATAAGTGCTCTTCTAGGAAGGCGGCGGCCTACTCTCCCACCTGGTGTGGCAGTACCATCGGCGCTGAC
>JAIRBC010000031.1 GCA_022008415.1 Cerina litoralis | reverse complement strand
TCCATCTCAGAACTGCTTACAGAAGATTTTTCAAATCAAAATTTCAATGAACAAATGAATTTATTTGACAATTAAGTATTAACGCATCAGTACTAGTTGTTAATCTAAGTTTAAGGTGTCCAGTAACGTGAAAAACTAAATCAAAAGCAATAGGAACCAGTATGGCATATGGGTAGTTTTTCCATTTACCATCCGAAAGCAATAATTTTATTACTTTCATTGAATTGTAGGTCAAAACATGGCGTCAAATCGACAACTTTTCCATCTTTCGATTCCATAACAATATCGTAGCTCATATCGCCATATTCCAAAATATGATTCACGTGATATCCCAAAAACTCCTTTTGCATGTCTTTAACCCACATTTTGAATCTCCGTTCCCTTTCTTTACTTTCTACATGTTCGTTGATGAAATCATCAATGTTCCCATCATCGGTCAAAATTAATTCTACAAACTGATGTATGATTTCAAGTTGTTCATTTGTAACATCGGTACTGCCGTGTTTTATACTTTTCATTTTGGGTACAACGGGCGTATAATCTTCCTTAAAAAGTAATTGCTCTATTTCCCATGCTACAATTTGAGTATCATATCTTAGTTCATTGGTCATATAAATGATTCCAGTATTTTCTTCAGGGAGTTGAATAAAATCGGCATAAAACACACCATTTGAGCCATTGTGTGCAATAATTTTCGTGTTTCTGTCACTATTCATTATTGTCCATCCATACGCATAGTGCGAATCTCCCGATTCATTTTCTTTTACGTGGGGATAAGTGAGTTGCTCTAATGATTTTTTGGAAATAATCGTATTTTCCTGTAAAGCAATGTACCATTTGTACAAATCGGTAGGATTGGAAAGTATTCCACCATTTCCCTTTAAATGCCATGATATTTGATTTGAATCTGCTTGCCATTTTAAGAGGTGGGTTCCCCAATCTTCCCCGCATTTATAACCGTGTGCGATTTGAGTTGTATCCCATTTTGGTAAAAGATAACCCGTATGTTGCATACCTGCTTTTTGAAAAAGGTTTTCCTGCAAATAGGCCTCATAATCTGTTTGCGCAACTTTTTCAATTATCATCGCCAAAATACTGTAACCCACGTTGGAATAACTAAATTGTTTTCCCGGTTCAAAATCTAATGGTGAATCGTAAACTTCACTTAAAAACTTCTCTTTTGAGATGGGAACGAAATCCACTCCGTAACCCAGATTTCCCACTATTCCCGATGTGTGTGTCAGTAATTGATGAATTGTAATGTTTTGTTTGTCTTTAGGAATGTTTTTGAAGAATTTGGAAATAGAATCATTTACCGATAATTCACCTTCTTCCTGTAATTTTAGAATAGCAGTTGCCGTAAACTGCTTTGTCAATGAACCAATTGTAAATATGGTTTCTTTGGTTACAGGAAGGTTTTCGTTTTTGTTTCTTAGTCCAACTCCCCCATTATAGAGAATATCCCCATTTTGGGCAACCAATATGCTTGCAGAAAGCCCATTTTTATTACATTCGTCAAGGTAAGATTGGAGTCTGTTTTCCAATGGGTTCTCTGTGCCCATTGAGTTGTTTTTGTTTTTACATGAAACACAAAGAGTTAGAATTATTACTATTATTGAAAAGTATCTTTTCATTGCCTGTTTATACTGTTTTATTCGTTTATTTTAAGTTTCGTTATTTGCTATTGGACTAGAAATCGGTTCTGTTTGATTTATTCGTTTTTCATCTATGATAATGAAGTCGCTTCCATATTTTCTTATAAAAGTGAAACGATTTAGGTTCATATTTAATCATGAGAATATTTAGTGTCTATCCATAAACTCTGTGTCCGAGCTAGAAAGTTCGAGAACAAGGCTTGCGAAGCCCGCCCGACAATATCATTCTGGCGGGGTACGGGCAGGTTTTGAAAACCAAGGAGTTTACTGGCGTAAATGACTGTTTTCAAAACGAGCGTAACGCAGTTATCGGACTTTATAGACGGCCACTATTTAGAATAAATTACAGGCATTTGTCCTTTCCACTTTTTCCATAAATCACCATCGCTAACTAAACTGGCCATAAAGTGCCCGACATTGATGCGACTAACTTTACCAGCATTAAAAATAGCACTTCTGGTTGGCGAAGGGTGTATTTCGTATTTGGTAACCTCATTTTCATCGATCAGCCCATCCGGTCTTACAGCGGTCCACACTATTAATGGATCGTTCTGTCCGATCTCGGTTCGCAAATACTCCGCTGCCTTTTCGTTATCCACATGGGGCGGCAATAGCAAGCGGAGAAGGCCAATAACACATTTTTGCGCAAATGATATGGGTTCATTTAAGTCGCGATTACGGTTGCCTGTTGTATTCATCAAAATAAATTTTACGGGCTGCTCTGGATTATTGGCTTTTATGGCATCGCACAATCTACGCGTTGCCTCCGTTACCAATTCCCTGGGTTGTCCATAGATTCCTTTCCATGTTAGGTTATGGCCAAGACAAGACATTACAGCATGGCAATCTTGGCAATACTCCCTCATTTCCCTGTCGCTCAAGATTAAAATACTTGCGGTGATCATTTGAAGGGCGTCATTATTTCTCCACAATGCGGGCAATTTTTCCGGAGACCTTACAATTGCTTTAACTCGATGTTTTTGAAGGAGAAGCTGTTCAACTAAATGCCTTCCTGTTGCCCCACTTGCGCCTACTACTAAAACCGTCATACGATATAAATTCAATTAATATTCAAGAATACTTTTTTGCTTTTCCGCTTTGCCAAATTTCCATTTCAAACCAAACAAAGGTCTTAGGAAACCGATCCTTCTGATGATGAATTCATAAATAAGGTAGCACCCTAAGCCAGTAAAAGCTACAATGCATATGAATTTTACCAGGATCGGCATTTCCAATGGTAAAATAAGCATGGCCCCGGCGTATAGTACAAACATGTGAATGATATACACAGGATACACGGCTTTGCTTAGGTAATTTAAGGTTTTACTTGGTTTGTTCAAGTATTTATAACCCAGACCAAATACCCCAAAGATCCAGCAATTGGATTCGATGGCCATGAGATACCCAGGCGCCTCGGCTCCAAATAGTACGTATCTGACCCCATACATAATGATGGCCAGACCAATATACAACCATCTCCATTTTAATACGGTTTGCCAAAATGCCTTACCAATGTACACCAAAAGGAAACCGAAAAAGAAGGCGAGAAACCCATTAAAAAATCCATGCCATGTCTGGGCGTACAATGCGAACAACTGGGGCTTTACCAGCAAGACCTCGATCACAAAAAATAGGGATATCAACAAAGGTCCACCCGGATGGCCCATTAGGGAGGTTAACACGCTTTTAATTTTACCGTTCCCCAGCTTATTAAGATAATAAAAAAGTGGCAAAAGGATAAGTACGTATACAAAGATATTTCCCAAGAACCATAAATGGGCCTGCCCGGCATAATAGTCCAACGGCATATTGTAGTATTTCTGAAAAATAAACATATGCAAGGGAACAATGGCCACTATGCCAAACGCGAAGGGCAACAAAATTCGCTTTGTCCGCTCCAGGAGCAATTGTTTCCAGTTTCGTTTACGCATTGCGAAATACACCCCCATACCCGATACATAGAATAAAAGTGGTATTCGCCATACGTTCAGCATGGTCATGGGCGTCCATAAAGCCTCTAGGGATTCGTCACTTTTTATAAAGCCGACGAACAAGGCCCAAGGTTGAAAAATTATGGCTATATGATAGATTAATAATAGGCCTATGGCTATAACCCGTAACCAATCGATATCATGTCTTCTTTCTGTTGTCATTATGATATTTTTAAAATTAATTAGCGTCCGTACATAAAGTCAGAGTCTAAGCTAGAATGTTTTCTGGCTAGGCTTGTGAAGTTCAAAAAAACGGAGTTTGCTCGTGTAAATGAGTATTTTTTTAACAATCATAACGCAGCCAGAGGACATTCTAGACAGACTCTAATTATTGTAGCATCATGGCAATTACAGGACGTGTTTTTTCGATTTCCGTCAAATCGAGCTGTAGGCCAAAGGGTCCCAATTGTTGCTGTATCATTTCATAGATGGGCTTTACTTCTAGAAAAGGCCCCATAACGGTCTCCCGGGCCGTGGCACCAAAGTTGTTGCGCGCGGTCTTGTCTACCTTGGCGTCTATAAGCATCTGTACGATCTCTATCCGACAAAAGAACGCAGCTACATGCAGGGCAGTGGAACCATCATTGTTTTTAGGGGTCAGATCCGCCCCTGCATCGATAAGGGCTTTGGCAATATCGTTTTTTCCAAAACTAGCAGCGGTGATCAAAGGGGTGGAACCGCTCATGGCGTCCTTCTTGTTAATATCGGTCCCTGCTTCAATATGCTGCTTAACGGCTTCCAGATTGCCCGATAATACCGCCATTTGGATATCCATTGCAGGTTTCCCTACAATCGACTTGGCCTCGACTTTATTATCTGCTTGATTTTTAGTCTTGTTGCCCGACTGGGCGCAGGCAGATGTCAATAATAATAAAACAAGGGAAATGTTTACTAGTGTCTTTAAGGAAATGGTTTTAATTACTTTTCCCATGGCTTTGTCATTAAGATTTAATAGGTGTTCGTGAATCTTTGTTTTCATGATTTTAATGTTTTATAAATGTTATTGATTTTTGTTACCGCAAATGTCAGACATGAACCGAAGCAAGACTTATGAGCTATGCGGCTAAATCCATCAAGTTTGCGGAAGGTGTAAAAACTATGGCGCAGGGATATCAATTATGGCGCAAACGGCTAATTTTATTTCAATTTTCGAACTACAGATAAGTATGGGATTTCCGCAAATTTTTTCTAATTTCGAGAGGCCAAGAAACACCATGTCGGACCAATCATTTATCGGAGATCATTTTATTGACCAAGTAGAAGCCCTCATTGTGGAGAACCTCTCCAACGAGCAGTTTGGTGTTTCCGAATTGGCAGGGGCCATGAACATGAGTCGTTCCAGCCTGCTAAGAAAGATCACCAAGCACACCAAGCTGTCGGCAAGCCAGTTCATTCGAAAGGTCCGATTACAAAAAGGGATGGAACTGCTCAAAGGGACTTCCTTAACCGTTTCCGAGATTTCATACCAGGTAGGCTTTGGAAGTACTTCCTATTTTATTAAATGTTTTCGGGAACATTACGGGTATCCACCTGGCGAAGTTGGCAAGGGGCAGTTGGAAGAAGAAAAGGAACAAGCAATTGACAAGCCCCATTTATGGAAGCGATACCGATGGCCCATCATTGCAGCGGTAGCTTTGGTGTTCGTAGCAATATCATTCCTGCTTTTCCGTAAAAAGTCGGCTACATCCCAGATGGAAATTGAAAAATCCATAGCAGTGCTGCCCTTTAAGAACGAGAGTAGCGATTCTACCAATGTTTATTTCATCAACGGACTCATGGAATCTACCTTGACCAATTTGCAAAAGATCAAAGACTTTAGGGTAGTAAGCCGGACTTCGGCAGAAAAATACACCAACAATAAGATGGGTATCCCCGAGATTGCAAGGGAACTCAATGTAAACTATGTGGTAGAGGGCAGTGGCCAACGGGTGGGTGACCAGGTTTTACTGAATATCCAATTGATCGAAGCTTCGACGGACAGCCCTATTTGGTCGGAACAATACAGCCGCAAACTAGATGATGTTTTTGCCCTGCAGAATGAAGTGGCCAAGAAAATAACCGATGCGGTTAAGGCTACAGTGACACCGGCCGAATTAAAGCAAATCGAGAAAAGGCCCACGGAAAATCTTTTGGCCTATGACTATTACCTTCAAGCATTGGAACCATACTACTCTAGAACTAAGGAAGGATGGGAAAAAGCGATTCCGCTATTTGAAAAGGCGATCGGGCAGGATCCACAGTTCTCCTTGGCCTATGCCAAAATCGCAATATCGTATTACTTTCTCGATGCAGACCTGAAACAAAAACAATACACCGAACGCATCAACAACTTTGCGGACAAGGCACTGCTCTACGATTCCAAATCTGCTGAAAGCCTGATCGCCAAGGCACTTTACTATATGCAAACCGGGGAGTATAAATTGGCCATACCTCATCTTGAGAAGGCCTTGGAATACAATCCCAACTCCTCGGATGTGGTGCAGATGCTCGCGACTTTGTATGCCGACCGCGTTCCCAATACCGACAAGTACCTGGAGTACGCCTTAAAGGGCGTCCAACTCAATATTGCGGCCAATGATTCCATCACCAATAGCTTTATCTATTTGGGGCTGGGCAACGCCCTCATCCAGAACGGTTTTGTCGATGAGGCATTAAACTATATCAATAGGTCTTTGGACTACAACCCCCATAATTATTATGCACCGTACCTGAAATCTTATATACTGTACGCCAAAGACGGCAATTTGGAGCAGACCAAAGAACGATTGGTTACGGAATGGGCCAAGGACACTACCCGATTGGACATTCTGCAGGAAGTGGCGAAGTTCAATTATTATCAGGAAGACTACGACAGTGCCTTTTATTATTATAAAAAATTCGTCGAGGCCAGGGAGATAAACGATCTGGATATTTATCCCCAGGAAGACATCAAGATTGCCTATGTCTACAAAAAGATGGGGCTTGATGCCCAGGCCGCCACTTTTTTCAATGCGTATGCGGAATATTGCGAAGCGGACCAATCCATTTACAAAAGTGCCAGCACGGCGGTAAAGTACGCGTATGAAGGGAAAATCGACAAGGCGATCGAACAGCTGAAAGTTTTTTCAACACAAGATAATTACCAATATTGGGTTTTGCTGTTCATGGAAAAGGACCCGCTCTTTAAACCATTGAAAACCCATCCGGAATTTAACGGGGTCATGCAAAAGATCAAAAACCGGTTTTGGGAAAAACACAATAAACTGAAAAAGTTATTAGAGAATAAGGGACTGATATGACCCATATAACAAGAGCCACATCCGGTAGCCCTGGTGATTAACCGGATGGGGCGCACGACACGCCGAACGAGTTGCAACAGATGAATTGGATCTGTTGCGACCCCTAAAACGACAAAAAATTGGACAATGAGTATATCGATATTTTTGAGTTGATGCTAACGGGGGGAATCATCCCCAAGGAACACCCCCAATGGCCCAAGGTCTGGAAACTGGTCAACCGCTCCATTAAATTGTCGGCCGACCTGAATACCTCCGCCAGCGTAAACCATATCCGCGAACGGCTGGCCCAACTCATCGGTAGTAATATTGATGGCAGCACACGGGTTTTTGCCCCTTTTTATACAAATTTTGGAAAGCACATTAAGCTGGGCAACAATGTGTTCATCAACCACGCCTGTACCTTTCTTGATATGGGTGGGATAATTATAGAAGACGACGTGCAGATCGGTCCCAAGGCAAATTTGATTACCGAAAACCACCCGTTGGACCCTACCGACCGAAAATCGTTGGATTTGGGTTCGATCGTAGTCAAGCGCAATGCATGGTTGGGGGCGGCATGTACTATTTTACCCGGAGTGACCATCGGGGAAAATTCGGTGGTAGCCGCGGGCGCCGTGGTCACAAAAGACGTGCCTCACAATACGTTAGTGGCGGGAATTCCGGCGAAGGTGGTCCGGGAAATAGGTTAAAAATGTATTGAATATTGGGATTTTGAATGAACAGAAATTCAAAAATAATCGAACAAGGCCACCACTCCATTATAGGAGATCAAACACGAGAAGAACAGGGCAGCGAACAAGCCTAAATTGAGCCATATCCCGGCCTTGTATTCCTTCATAAGATTTTTATTGTTGACCAGCAGAATAATTCCGAGAATCACCAAGGGCAAGACAAAAACATTGAACACTTGGGATACGATCTGCATCTCAATAGGATTTGCACCAAATAGGGGAACGATCAGAGCAAATAAACTGGCAAATGCCGTTATTATTTTAAACTGTCGCGAACTGGTGTCCAATTCGCCCGATTGATAGTCGGCCAAGAGAATAGGTGCGATGAGCAAGCACGGAAATATTGAGGACAGACCTGCACTCAATGTTCCAAAAAAGAAAAGGGTCAATGCGAATTTTCCGGCTATAGGTTCTAAAGTGTTTACCATTTCCAACACTTTCGTTACCGGCTTACCTTGATGGAAAAGGGCACCACTGGCCACGGCCATGACAGCTGCGCTGATAATAAAGACCAGACAAGCCGCAATGATGGCATCCTTTTTTTGTTGCCCCAGATTCTCGATGGTCCAACCCTTCCCTTTTACAAATAGTGGGCGTGATAAAAAAGTAGCAGCGGCCATGGTGGTTCCAACAAAAGCAGCGACCATCATTTGACCTCCTTCCACCTCGGGAATCGAAGGAATTAGGCCCTGGACTACCTCGATGGGAAGCGGATAGACCATAAAAAGTGAAATAATAAACGATAGTCCCATAATGGTGACGAAGATGACCAGTATTTTTTCGAAGAACGCGTATTTTCCTACCAATAGAAATCTATACATTGTAGCTATCACAACAACCGCAATGAGGAGGACCGATTCATAACGGTATGCCTCCAAGGACGGAAAATAAATACGGAATATTTCAAAAATAATGTTCGCGGAAATTCCCAGGATACCCATGAGCGAATTCCATTGCCCGAAGGAAATACCTATAATGATAAGAATAGCGATAAGCTTGCCCCACTTTAAATGCTTTTTAAAAGCATAGAGTGCGGTTTCTCCGGTAACCAGGGTAAAATTACCATAAGTGAAGATCAAGACTCCAGAAAATATACAGCTCAATAGTAAGACCCACAGCAGTTGCATACCGTACGTACTGCCCGCAACGATCATCGAGGTTACGCTGCCCGTACCGATGGTATAGCCAATGGCAAAAATACCGGGGCCAAAGGCCAAGACCAACGCAAGCAATTTTTTTAAGAAAGACGGGCTTGCAGTGGGTTTGTCCATTGTATTAGTCTTTAAATTTTGAAATCGTTTCCAAGGTCTTCCTAACGGTATTTTCCAAGCCAGAATAATCTTTATTGTTCAATATTTCCTTACTAATTAGTTTAGAACCCATTCCAACACAGGTTACCCCGGCATCGAACCAAGCTTTTAAATTAGATTCTTCGGTACTTACCCCACCGGTGGGCATAATGCTGGTCCACGGTTGTGGCCCTTTGATGGCCTTCACAAAATTAGGTCCATAAAGATCTCCCGGAAACAGCTTTACGATTTCACAACCCAATTGCTCCGCCCTATTTATCTCGGTCAATGAACCACAACCGGGAGACCATAGCACTTTTCTTCGGTTGCAAACGATGGCGATATCCTCACGGAAAGAAGGTGTAACGATAAAATTAGCTCCCATCTGCATAAATAAGGAAGCGGCTCCGGCATCGGTAATCGAGCCCACACCCAGTATCATTCCGGGGAGGTCTTTGATAGCAAATTTGTTCAGTTCTAAAAAAACCTCGGAAGCGAAGTCCCCCCTAGCCGTAAACTCCATCAACTTTGCCCCACCGTCGTAACAGGCTTTTAAGACCTTTTTTCCCAGCGCTATATCTGGATGATAGAACAAGGGAACCATTCCCGTGTCCTTCATGGCAGTCGCTACTTCTATTCTTGAAAATTGTGCCATTTTATGCTTTTGTTAAAATTAAATTGAAGTCGTATTCGGCGGGATTCTTTAGATAAGCTTCCGCCCGGCCATAATCCCCGTTTTCCAAATAATGCATGTTCTTAAAGCACAATTGGGCAAACTCGGAGTTGATATCGACCAATCGCGGTGCTATCTTTCCGTCCTTATCCTGCAGGTCGGCCAAAAACAAAGGGGTAACCTCGCCCCTGGAATTGGCGGTGACCATGCACCCGGTATGCCCCTCGTAGAACAATTTCTTTACGCCGAGTCCCAGAAGCGTGCACAAGGTAAGGTCAAAGCCGATCGGCCTGCAGCAACGCAGTTCATAGCCCAGTTCTACCGGCCTGCTCTTAACGGGGATTTCCAGTTCCTTTAGTTTTTCCTGCAGGAGCATATTAAAGATATGCGACTTGCTTACATTGCCCAGTTCGGGATGGCCGTGGTCATCATAAGTAAAGTTGATGCCGCATTTATCCAACTCCGATTTGGGCAGAATATGGAACACCCCCTCACTGATCAGGGCCACGCCATAATGGATGTTCTCGATCTTTCGCTTTACGATGGACGAAACCAGCAACCGGATTACCTTGTCTAGCGTAATCTCCGTACGGTTGAACATTTCCGGGATCACCATCATGGGAAAATGGCAACTGGTAGCAATACCGAAGGCCAGATGGCCCGCCGAACGCCCCATGGTGGACATGACGAACCAATTTTGGCTGGTGCGGGCATCCTCATAAGTGGTATTGCCAATACGGACCCCTTCGTCCTTTGCCGAATGGAATCCAAATGTGGGGTTCCTGTCCGGTAGCGGAAGGTCGTTATCGATGGTCTTGGGGACGTGGATGTTAGAAATGACGACCCCCTCCTTTTCCAGATATCCGGTAATCCTATTCGCCGTAGAGGCGGTATCGTCACCGCCAATACTGACCAATAGTTTTACATTGTTGTCCAAAAATAGTCTTGTGTTCGGCTTCTCGCCCCGTGGTTTAAACCGGCTCATGATCAAGGTAGAACCGCCCCGGCTAAAAATACGGTCGGCGTGGTGAAAATCGAACTCCTTTATTTGCGGGGCTGTCGAAAAGATGCCCTTAAAACCCTCGTGCAGTCCCATCACCCTATAGCCGTCTCTTAAAAAGGTTTTGGCCACGCTGCTGATTACCGCATTTATCCCAGGGGCGGGCCCTCCCCCGCATATAATCAAGATGGATTTTTTTGACTTCATTTATCCCTTTATTTTACTTTGGGAACATCCCCCGTACTCCCCCTTTAAAGGGGAAACCCAAATCAGTCAACCTTTACGAATAAATTGGAATTTAGTTTTCTAATTTGGAATTTTTGTGTCGTTCCATCAGCAATTCCACCTCAGCTGAGGCCTATTCTTCGTTTGATCTATCTGGCAACCCGGCCCGAGGCATCCCCGCCCATCAGTTTTTTAACTTCGTCCACCGTTACCAAGTTGGCGTCCCCTTTTATGGTATGCTTTAAGCACGATGCCGCCACGGCAAAGTCCAGCGCGTTCTGGTCGTCCTCCGGATATTGGAGCAGCCCGTAGATCAAGCCGCCCATAAAGGAATCCCCGCCGCCTACCCTATCGACAATATCGGTAATCTGGTACTGGCGGGTCTCGTACATTTTTTTGCCATCGTATAAAACCCCTGCCCAGGTGTTGTGCGAAGCGGAAATAGAGCCCCTGAGCGTTGTGATCACCTTCTTGGCGTTCGGGAATTTTTTCATCATCTGCTTACAGACCGATAGAAATGCTTCTGCCTTGACATCATGTCCATCCTTATGGACATCCAATCCTTCCGGATGTATACCGAAATGTTTCTCGGCGTCCTCCTCGTTGCCCAGGATAATATCGCAGTAGGAGGTCAATTCTGTCATTATCGCTTCACGGTCGCCCCCATAGTTCCAGAGCTTGGCCCTGTAATTGAGATCCGTTGAAATGGTGATCCCCTTTTTGCGAGCTACCTTAACGGCTTCCAAACAGACATCGGCCGCCCCTTGGGAAATGGCGGGGGTAATCCCCGTCCAATGGAACCAGCCTGCGCCTTCGAAGACTTTTTCCCAATCGATCATTCCGGGCTCGATCTCGCAAATGGCGGAATGTGCTCGGTCGTACACTACTTTACTGCCCCTGCTTACGGCCCCGGTCTCCAAGAAATAGATTCCCAGGCGATCGCCGCCAAAGACAATATTCTGTGTGTTTACCCCTCTTTTCCGCATTTCCATCAAGGCACATTCCCCGATATCGTTTTTGGGAAGGCGCGTCACGAAATCTACGGGAACCCCATAGTTGGCCAAGGAGACGGCCACGTTTGATTCCCCTCCGCCATAGACCACATCAAAACGGTTGGCCTGGGAAAACCTCAAGAATCCTTCGGGTGCCAATCTGAGCATGATCTCCCCAAATGTTACTACTTTCTTCATATCCATTGAAATATCTGGAATTAGCTAAATGCCAATCCACCGTTAATATCCACATTGTTGCCCGTTAGGAAAGAGGCTTCGTCCGAAGCCAAATAAGCAACTAAATCTGCCACTTCGGAGGCTAGACCTTCCCTGCGCAACGGGGTTCCCGCCGCTACCTTGGCACGAACTTCGTCCTTGGTAAAATCATCGTGGAATTTTGTTGCTATTAGGCCTGGACAAATTGCGTTTACCCTAATTCCTTTAGGACCGAGTTCTTTTGCCATAGCTCTAGAAAACGTACTCACTGCACCTTTAGAAGAAGCGTACAAAGCAGACCCGCCGCCACCGCCATCCCTTGCGGCTTGAGAGGATAGATTGATGATCGAAGCTCCTTTACCCATCAACGGTTCAAATGCTTGCATTACAAAAACAGTAGACTTAAAATTGACATCCATGATTAAGTCATAAAATGCCTCATCGAACTCTTGCAAAGTTTTACGTGCGAAAAGACCACCTGCATTGTTCACTAAAATATCTACCTTATCTCCAAAAGCTTCGACCGATTTTGCTTTTAAATGCTGAATATCCTTTAGTTTTGATACGTCGGCTTTAACCGCAATAGCCTCTCCTCCAAATGATCTTATTTCATTTACGGTTGTATTGGCACCAGATTCTGAATTAAAATAGTTAACTACTACTTTGGCGCCTTCCTTCGCTAATTTAATGGATATTGCTCTCCCAATGTCCCTGGAACCTCCCGTTACTACTGCTATCTTTCCTTTTATGTTACCCATGTTAGTATTTTAGATTTAGAATTGAATGTTTAAGAGCGGTACAAAGTTTTTATCTAAAAAAAAAAATTAAATCCCTAAACCTTGTCCTCCGGTTATCTGGATAGTTTCCGCTGTAAGGAAAGCCGCGTCTTTGCCGGCCAAAAACGAAATTACAGACGCTACCTCTTCCGGTTGTCCCAATCGACCGAGCAAAATATTATTTTTCCATGAAGCAAAAACATCCGGATTCGCAGATTTAATTTGAGCGTGAAACGGCGTGTCAATCGTACCGGGAGATACTGCATTTACCCTAATCCCATATTCAGCAAGATCTTTTGCCAATGCCCTGGTTATTGCATGAACTCCGGCTTTGGAGGTGCCGTATATTCCGGCTCCGGGGCCCCCGGCATTCCACCCGGCAATTGATGTATAATTAATTATAGTAGGAAGGTCCCCTTTTTTAAGAAAAGGTATTGCAGCTCTTGAAGCGAAGAACACGGAGTCGAGGTTTAATGCCATGACGGACCGATAAAACTCCGTAGTCATTTCCTCGAACCGCGACCTTCCACCTAATCCGCCTGCATTGTTGACCAGGACGTCGATTTTTCCATACTTTTTGCCAATTTTGGTGATGTTTGCAGTGACCTCTTCTTCATTTGTAACGTCAAATCCATAATACGCGGCAGTAATACCATCAGCAGTAAGCTCCTCAATTCTTTGAGCTCCTGCTTCATCATCGATACCGTTCAATACAACCGTATATCCGTCTTTCCCTAATCTTTTTGCAACTTCGAAACCAATTCCACCTGTAGCTCCTGTTATTACTGCTACTTTTCCTTCGTTTTTGCTCATCTTAAATTATTTAAAATATTTATAATTATGTTATACTTTTTTTGTCAATGGTTTAACTTTCGGAATAAGTATCCATACACTGGACAAGGTTAAAATTGCCAAGGCAGCTCCGATAACAAATGCGGGCGTATAATTACCCCCGCTGGTTAACCACGGTACCAGATAAGTTAGACCTGCCGCGGTAAGTTTAGCTGCCATACCGGAAAATCCCGCCAAAGTACCGACCGTTTTTCCGCTAAAAAGATCACTTGTCAAGGTTTGGACGTTCCCGATCGCTGTTTGAAATCCGAACAGAATAACCGCCATTATCAGCACTGCCGAAGTAGGGCCGCCAGGGCTTGCCATGGCCAATAATGCGGGTAACATTATTAAGCATCCAATGGTTATGATCGTTTTACGCGTTTTATTGACGCTCCAACCTCTTTTAAGTCCATTTTGTGCAAATAATCCTCCAAACCAAGCCCCCAGCATGGCCCCAAAATAGGGAACCCAACCGTAGAGTCCTATAGACTTTACGTCCATACCGTAAACTTCGTTTAAATAAATCGGTATCCAGAAAACGAACAACCACCAGATCGGGTCAATTGCCGCTGAAGCTAGTATAACACCCCAACTTTGTTTATGGCCAAGAAGTTCTTTAGTGTCTGGATCGTATTCCTGGTCAACATCCCCATCCCCATCGAAATCTTCATTTTTTTGGCCTGTTAAAATGTATTCCCGCTCTTCATCTGAAATCCAAGGATGGTCTTTAGGCGGTGCTTTAACTAAAATTAACCACGGTATTAACCAAAGCAAACCTGCCAAACCGATCAAAATAAATATGGCCTGCCAGCTAAAGTGAATTGTTAAATACGCGATTAACGGAATGGAAATGATTGCACCTATGGCGGCCCCGGAGTTAAAGATTCCTTGTGCGAGGGCGCGTTCCTTGGTAGGAAACCATTCTGCATTACCTTTAGTAGCACCTGGCCAGTTGCCAGCTTCGGAAACACCCAAGATGGCACGGAATATCCCAAAACTAAGTACCCCCTGCGCAAAAGCATGCAATGCCGTAGCAATGGACCATACGCCAATGGAGAGTACGAATCCCAATCGGGTACCTACCCAATCGAAAATTTTACCGAATATGGCTTGCCCAAAAGCATAAGAGAACACGAAAATGATTGAAATAAGAGCATATATTTCCTTGGTCTCATCCGATGTATGCCCTGGGTACAGGTCCTTCGCAATTTCTGGCCAAAGCACACTTAGTGAAGTACGATCAATATAATTAATAATAGTAGCAAGAGCAATTAAGCCAACCACCCACCATCTTAAGCCTTTGATATTCATAATCTTATAGATATTTTATGTTATTAGATGCCTTATCCATAAACGTATTACGGATATATTTACGAACGGTAATGTCTAATAATGGAATACCTAAATGACCGAAAAAATCACAATAAGTGCTTTAAGGGGTTCCTTAAATGCGTGGAGATTTTTAAAGTAATATTTGTTTATTAAGTATTTCCTTCCCTCTCGTTTTTGGTTTCTATGGAAGATAAAAGCGTGCAATTTTAACTTCCATAAAATTGATTTATACTTCTATTATGTTATAACAGTACTGGTATAGCAGTTTAAAATGTAATTTCATCTTTTCCTTTGCCAATTGCGGATTTTGTTCTTTTATGGCTTCGTAAATATCTTTGTGTTCCCCGATTCCCCTCATGGATCTATCTTCGTCACAGACGTGGTATTTCTCGAAATTTGTAATGATTTCCGGGGTAATTATCAGCATAAACGTGTTCATGGTGCTATTCCCCGACGCTTTTGCAATGGCCAAATGAAACAGTAGGTCTTCCTGAACCGCATCTTCACCGTTTAATACCTTAGCTTCAAAAGCTTGCATGGCATTTTCTATTTTTATCAAATCATCTTCGGTTCGCCTTAAGGCCGCCAGTTTTACAGTCTTTAACTCCAATAAAATCCGGGTCTCTACCAAGGACTTAAATTCGGGCTTTTCTAGCCTCAGAATGTCCTCGATCATTCCGTTCATTGCTATTACCCCTATATTTGCCACAAAAGTGCCACTCTGGGGAATGGATTTTAACAACCCGTAAAATTCCAATTTTTGAATGGCTTCCCTAACATTGCCACGGCTCACCCCAAATTTCTCGGAAAGCTTGCGTTCGGAGGGCAGCTTTTCTCCAGGCTCCAGATTTTTGTAATTGATAAGATCCCGGATATCGGAAATGATCTTGTTTTGGACCGTCCAATTGTCATTTTTTGTCAGTATCTCTAATTTCATAGAAAATAGTATTAATTCACATTAAACTGGTGAACCAGATTGGTTGGTTAAAATAAGTAAAATTAATTTATTAATATAGTATCTGCCAATTTTAGAAACACGCATTGTTCCACTTTTTTGGATTTAGGAGATCCACTGGCCTCTTAAAGACCAGTAAAACTCCATAAAACAACCAACCTTAACTAACTATATTTTTCTGCGGAGCCACCAACGGTCCTTAATGTGATACCTCCAGATCGTAATATTTTACTTTAGCATAAGAATATTTCTCCTTGCTCTGAAAATAATTTCCGGCCTTGAAATAGTTTTCAAATACCTTCCATCGCCTAATACTAACATTATCATAGGTTTTATAATCCCTATTGTTCATGACCACCGTTAATTTGCCTTCCTTTACCTTCACTTCCAAAGTGAATTTTTTAAAACCTACATAATCCGGGAAGGTGTATCCCTCATCATCTCCCCAGGCATCCGTATGCAGAATGTCGGTGTCGGATGCGCTCTTGTCCTTGAGCTCCTTGGTCTTTACCCGTACATAGCCCTTGTCCCAATAGATCTTTAACACGGGTGGGGCATTGTTGTCCTTGGCACCGATCAGTTCCTTTTGTGCGTTCGTCAACCTTCCATGGATCTGCATTATAATGACCTTGTGGTATTTGCCCTCGGGGTCCTTCGTAACCTCGTCCATGGCCAAGGTTCCTTTCATTGTGCCACCTTGGGGAAAAGTCCAGTTGACGTTATTGTCTCCTGGTACCATTTGCTCCCTTAACTCGCACCTGGAATACTTGGTGTTTGTCGTGGTGGAATTTGGGAAGGCGTAAAAGACCAAGGAACCATCGGTAGAATCGTTGTACATATAATTCTTCAACTCGGCGTTCGTTGCATAATTTAAAATCTCCGGCGGTTCCACTTCATCTGGTTTCCCGACGGGCAACGTCACCTTCCAGTGGCTTAAATCAATATTTGGAAGTCTGTATTTTCTTTCCTCCACTAAAGATTCTCCGCTTTTGTCCCCCAAAGTTGCCTCAGATAAATCCTCTATATCGTCGGTCGTGGAATTTTTTACCTGACAACTGACGTTCATGGTCGCAGTAAGCGCTATCAAAAATGCCCAGAGCATATTATTCCTTAGCAATTTAATCCTGTACATACTTTATTTATTGTTCTGCAGGTTCGCTTAAAACAAACTTTATTACACAACTCTACTTTTTAATCCGCGATTTATTCTTTCACCGCTGCCGTAAATTCTTCTACATAACCGGTTGCCGTACCCGTATTTGTAATAAGTATGGAAATACTACTGTTTGCGCCTGAATTGAAGGAGATCGTTACGGTTTCGAAAGGGGTTTTCCCAGCTTGGGTGGTGCCGGTAAAGGATTTAATAGTGGCTCCGGCTACTTCGGACATATCGATAACCGTACCTCCCAGGATAGCGACCGTAATCGATGAAGGGTCCCCGGTTTCAATGGAGTAATTGTACGAAATGATGTAGTCTGTGTTGGGGGTCACTGCGATTCCGGATTGATACCCTACCCTAGGATCTGTATCCGCATTTGGAAATTTTGCAGATTTTCCTCCAACAAAACTCGAACTGGTAGATATTTGCATTGTTTTGCCTAAATTGTTATCGACCCAAGGCGTTGTATATTTCCCATTGTCGCCCGGTTCATCAAAGCTTGGATTTAAAATATCGGGTACAATCGCTTGTGGCACTTCTAGTTTAACAATATCAATATCCTGTGAAAATGTGCTTGTTACATTGTGTTTATCGGATGCTGTTAAGGTAACGGTATATTTGCCTTCTCCCGGAAAGGTATTGGAAGCATCAAAATCCGTTGAACTGTTTCCGTCCCCAAAATCCCAAACATAATCCGTGGCACTTGTGGAAGTGTTGGCAAAGGTGTAGGTTAAATAATCATCCGTTACCGAAGCGGAGAAACTCGCTTGTGGTGGGGTTAGATCTGCTCTAGAATTTGCAGCCGGTAAATCATACTCAAAACCACTTATCGATGGATCACACGATACCAACAACGTTAAGGCCATAGAGATTGAGCCCATCCACACCCTAATCTGGAACGAATTCGACATTTTTAAAATATTTTTCATACGTTTAAATTTTAGTAATTTTCTGATAATAAATTAATCTCTTAATAGCCTGGGTTCTGTTTCATTAACCCTTTACTAATATTAATTTCATTTTGTGGTATGGGCAGCAGAAGGTCTGATGATGTATAACCGTACCCATTGTTGGCCGAGTATGCCGACAATACAGATTCCGCTTTTCCAAAACGTATCAAATCAAATAAACGATGGTTCTCAAAGGCCAATTCTACGCGTCTCTCCAATAGCAAATCATCTTTGGTAACACTCGTTACAGGGGTGGTTAGACCAGCTCTGTTCCTAACTTTTTGGAAAGATGTCAAAGCTGCCCCATTACTGGTTTCGTTAGCTCCGGCCATGATGGCCTCCACATGCATCAACAATACATCTGCATACCGCAATACGATCCAATCATTACCAGCCGTTGTAGGGTCATTTGCAAACGTTTTTCCATCGGCACCTCCGCTATCGCCGTTTGGAAAGTATTTGGCTACTTGGTTTTGCGATGTTTGAAACGGGTCTATTCTATAAGAATATTGGGTCCTGTCCCCACCGGAAGCATCGAGTGCCCCAACGGCATCACTGGTCACATAATTTACACCGGAACTTCTCCCTACGCCGTTCATCCATTCCGCAGAGAAATATTCACTGTCCGAACTTGGGGAAGCAAGGTACCCAATGGCGAAAATGATTTCCTTGTTTAACTCGGAATAAAAGACGTCGTTAAAATTATCCATCAAACCAAATGAACCCGTATTTATGATATCTTCACATAAATTTTGGGCAGGTAAATAATTGCCTTCCGTTAGATATACCTTTGCCAATAAGGCCTGTGCGGCGGCCTTTGAGGCTCTTGTTTTATACGTGTTATCCAAACCGGCAATCGCCGTAGTAAGATCGCTCTCGATGAGTTCATATATCGATGAGGTTGCAACCCTAGTAAATTGAACATCGGTATCCGAAGGAGTAATAACCCGGTCTATTAACGGAATATCGCCAAATAAACGCACCAAATTAAAATAGGCATAGGCCCTAACAAACTTTGCTTCTGCTTCAAATTTGGCCGCGGCCTTTGGGTCTTCGACAACTCCAAGGTTGGCCAAAACTACGTTGGCCCTGAAAATTACGTTGTAGAAACTTGCGTAATAATTTGAAACAATACCATTGGTTGCTGCAACATTATAAGATTCAAACTGCGCCGCTTCCCCTTCCTGGCTCTTGGTCCTGGTATTGTCACTGCGCATTTCCGTCAGATAAAATTCGTTCTGAACACCGTGATTATCGTCTGGATCCGTTGAATTGACCCCCTGAATACCGTCGTACATATTTATCACGGCCGTTTCTACCTCATCGGCCGTTGTATAATAGTTGGCAGAAGTAATGCCCGATGAGGGTACTGGCTCCAAAAAATCCTTTTGACAGGATACGACTACGGCCCCCAGTAAAAGCAGTATTACTAATTTTATATGTTTCATAATATATGTTTTTGTTTTATATACCATTATATTAAAAGTTGAGATTTAAACCTATGGATATCGTTCTGGCAATAGGGGATCCCCCTCTTTGGTATCCATACGTGGTAGGACTTGTTTTGTCTATTGCCTCCGGGTTCCAGCCCGTATAATCACTAGCCGTTTTATACATTAAATTTTGCCCGGCAACATATAACCTCAATGCATCAATTCCGTATTTAGAAATTAGGTCGTCAGGCAGGCTGTATCCAATATTTACATTTCGCAATGCAATATACGAGGCGTCCTGAATAATAGAATTGGTAAAAATCTTCTGTTTAATAAACTGTTGGTCTGGTGTGGTAGCCGGATCAAAATCCTGCGAACTGTTGAATTGATTGAACATATATTGGTCCGCCATGTTCCTTATCTCGGCTCCGTGGGACCCTTGGAACATAAGGCTTAGATCGAAATTCCCATAATTGAACTGGTTTGTAAAGCTCCAAACTAAATTTGGGTACGGATCTCCCAAGGGCGCCTTATCTTCATCGTCTATAATGCCATCGCCGTTTAAATCCTTAACGTAGACATCCTGTGCCTGTCCTCCGACCGGGTGGTAAGGGTCCTTTATATATTGCAACGGAATCTCCTTATCGACGACCCACCCGTAAAAGGTTGAAATGGGCATCCCTTCTAAATTGATCCATTCGGCAGCCCTTTTGCTATCGACACTTCCAATCTGACCGTTGGAATCGGCAAAATCGACCAATGTGTTTTTATTTGATGAAGCGATGATGGTTGTAGACCATTTAAAATTCTCTTTAGAAATATTTCTAGTGCGAAGTTCCACTTCTACCCCTTCGTTTTTAACCTTGCCCAAATTGACCAAAGCGGCATCAAAACCGGTTGTTACGGAAATGGGGTTGTATAGAAGCAATTGGTCACTGGTACGTTTGTAGTAATCCACAGAACCGGAAATAACATTATGGAACAACCCAAAATCTATACCTGGGTTGATCTCTTCCGAACGTTCCCATTTTAAATCTGCATTTGCAATGTTGGCCGGATTAAACCCTGCAGCAAGATTTCCATCTACCACTGCGGTAGTGGCGCCCAACAGTGCCAAGGAAGGATAATAATCTACTAAAATGTCCCCGGTACTTAAGCTACTTGTACTACTGGTGGCATTTGGGTCAACACTTCCAATGTTAAGCCTATCGTTACCCGTAACACCGTAACTACCCCTGATTTTCAGTAAATTAACTACATCGCTATTTTTTAAAAATTCTTCGTTGGAAATATTCCAACCTATAGAGGCTGCCGGGAAATTTCCGTATTTAAAATCCTTTCCAAAGATGGAACTGCCGTCCCTTCTAAAGCTAATGGATGCCAAATATTTATTGTCATAGGCATAATTAAACCTGGACACGTAGGACAGGCCCGTTTTTTCCCACTCAAAGGCATTTGCGTCGGAAATAATAGAAGCGTTGGAAATTTGTTTTACGGCATCGGACGTATAGCCCGTACCGGTAATAGTCGAGAAAAACGAATTTCTTTGTTCACCGGAAACACCCACTACGGCACTTATATCGTGCTTGCCGAACGACTTATTATAGGATAGGAAATTATCCCATATCAAATAGATTTCCCTTTGGGTTATCTCGTTCATGTTGGCAGCAGCAGCACCATTTCTATTGGATTTAGTTCCTTGCCATCTCGTCCTTTTGGTATCTTGATAAGATCCGGAAAGTGTCGTTTTAAAGCTCAGCCCATCCATAATATTATATTTGCCGTATACACTTCCATATAATTTGAATTTCTTATCTTCCCTATCGCGTTCTAAAACCTTTGCTGCCGGATTGGTGTTGGATGTGTTACTAATGTCTGTACCACCTGAAGGTACATACTCTCCTGTAGCTACATCATAATCATCAAACATACGCTGTGTAGCATAATCCCCTATTTGGGCATCGGGATATTTATATCTATTTATTTCATTTATAGTATTTGCATCTAGATATTCCGGCAACCAGTTGGTTTGTCTTAAAATGTCATGGGTGGAGCCGTCAAAACGCCTTCTTTTTGTATAGGAAGGATTTAGGCTAGCCCCAAAACCAAATTTATCCCCTACCTTACTGTCAACCTTAAGATTTATACCGTACTTTTTATAATCATCCGTTAACAGGACACCCTCATCGTGCAAATAATCGATCCCTGTACTGAACTTTGTATTTTCGCTTCCGCCCCTAGCGCTAAAGGAATGGTTTGTAATGTTTCCCCCATCAAAAATTACCTCTTGCCAAGAACGATCAAGACCAATACGTAATTTGCTTAATGTTCTATCCGAATTAGTGCCTGTGGCAGCCAATTCGGCAGCAGCCGTATTAGCAATTGAAAATGTATAGGCATCACTCCATCTCGCTTCTTTATGCCCCGTATAGGTACTGTAATTAAATTGTGTTTTACCTTCTTTGGCCCCTTTACTAGTAATCATGATAACCCCATTTGCCCCTTTCGAACCGTAAATTGCCGAGGATGCGGCATCCTTTAAAATTTCAAAAGATGCAATGTTATTCATGTTCAAGGAACCCAAAAAGTCCGAATCGACGATAACCCCATCGACAACTACCAAAGGGCTGGAATCGCCGGCCATTGAACCGACGCCCCTAATACTGATGGTTGGCGCAGAACCTGCTTCGCCCTCTGTGGCTTGGATGTTAACACCGGATACTTGCCCAATTAAGGCATCATCGACCCTGGATACCGCAATTTGATCTAAATCTTCATTGACCACTTTGGAAATGGATCCTGTGGTATGGCTTTTCTTTTGTGTACCATAGCCAATAACAACCACCTCATCCAACATTTCCGTATCCTCTTGCATGGAGATATCCAGTGTTTTTTGATCGGTTATTACCACCGTTTGGGTTACAAAGCCCAGATAAGAAAATTGAATTGCATCGCCTTTCTTCACCTCAATTTGGTATTTTCCATCAAAATCGGTTATCGACCCTTTGGAAGTATTGGCATCCAATACGTTGGCTCCGGGAATGGGGAGGTTGTCCGTTGCGGAAACCACCGTACCTGTAAGGGTATAACCGTCCTGTGCGAACAGGGAAATATTTAGCAGTAATACCAATGCTAAAGTTAAACTTGTCTTTAAATTCATCTGTTTTACGAGTTATGTTAGTAATTATAGTTTGTAAACGGGCTACGCAAGGCCCCATTTCCTTCTATACCTTACTAGAGCATGAAATTCTTTCCCATAGTCCGGGAATTTTAGTAAATTTGCAGAACGCATGTTGCTAGTAAAGTAGGCACATGTTTTTTAATGATTACTTCCCTCTCACAAGAAGTAGTTTTTCTAAAAGGATAGGCGTGCACCTATCCTTTTTTTATGGCTCAACTAAATATGGATCCATGTGATAGGTTTTAAATTAATTCGATTAATATTTTATTATTGGTTAACCAAAGTGGTTTTCCAAATTGGTTGACCAAATATATGTTATTACTTTGTTAAATCCAAATTAATTTAAAACTTTATGATTTAGCACCGCGGTATAACCCGATTATTCCATAAAGTCCTCTCTTATAGGGCTAAACACGTCGATCAGCACCCCAGCTTGCAAACAAGTAGTACCGTGCATTACATGGGGCGGAATATAAAATGAATCGCCACCCTTCAATATTTTAGTTTCTTTGCCAATGGTCATTTTAAACTGGCCACTGGCCACATAGGTTACTTGGGAGTGATGGTGTTCGTGCATGGGTCCGACTCCTCCTTTATCAAATTTTACGTTGACCAGCATAATCCGATCATCGTACCCCATAATTTGCCGCTGCACCCCTTCACCAACGACTTCCCATTCCATTTCCTCCCCTATTAAAAATTCCTTACTTGCGCCAAATTTTTTCATGTGTTTATTCTTTTATAATTATTAAATATTCAAAATCCGATTAAAGTAAATAGGGAAAAGATACGGTTGGTTACAAGTCCCGTAAAATCCAGGCCCTGTATTTTGGTCCTTTCACTATATTCTATTCTCTATTTTCTATTCTCCAAAAAGATGATAGGCTCCCGTCCATTTATATACCTTGTCTCCAATCTTTAGTTGGTGTACACTTTTAACGGATGCATCCCTATTGGTTACCACGAACAAAATTTCTTTCCCCTTCGTATCCTCAATTGTTACCGCTGTATAGTCCGCACCATCATAGACCACTTTTAAATTTTTGATGCTACTGGTGGCGTTTACCGCAAATTCCGAGACAGGGCTATAACTTCCATGCGGCTCAACGATGGAAGCAAATACGGTGTTCTGGGTATCCTTTCTCCTGATCATTAGTGCGGCGTCCCTTCGCAGATTAAATTCGGGGTCGTCTGCCCCCAATCTGGTAAACAACAGTTCATCTTGGGCATCTGTTGCAGAAGTCAAGGTGTAAAATTGGCCTTGATCCAACCAGGACAATTTAATATTGTCCGATGCCGGACCACCCACGCCCTCGACCCACAAATGTTGATATCCGTTAGCCGTTCCCAAAGGTTTTAATACGGTGGGACTCGTATATTTAAAGTTGGTCTCCATCACCTGTCCCATAAAATAAAAGGGCAGATCGTATTGGTTCCTTTTGTTGGAGGTCACTTTCATTATATCCAACACAAAAGGCTTTTCAAGATTATCATCCTTTATCATTGCCATGGTTCTATGTAGCCCTGTTCCTGGGTAGGCATTATCCTCCTTTGCGCTTACTACCTGAACATCGGGGTTGGAAGCATCAAAAAAATACAAATCCGAGTGGTGTTTGTTGGCGGTTTCGTAATCGTGCCCAAATTGTGTTATTTCGTTTTGGGTAATGGTATTATGGGCAATGGTTTGTTTGGCCCAGGAGGTGTTTTCCTTCAAATAATTTCCCCCGCCCTTTTGCTCTATGTTAACGAACCGCGCCAACCCATAATCCTGAATTACTTCATCGCCCTTGCTGTAGAGAGAAAAAGAGAGTTTGTCATAATGGCCATGGCTCAACCCTTGTGCGGTGTATTTAAACACGAGTGTTAGGACATCATTGCCATATCTCAGTATACCTAATCCTCCTTGTTTACCATCCGGACCATCGGTAAGATTGATGGATGTTTTCACGAAAGGTTCTGCTTTCCCATCCCTAATTCCTTGGGCCACGGAAAGACCGGAGTCGTCCAATAGCACACGGTCCTGGTTCCTTGCTATACTGAGAAGTTGAGGGTCGTTTCCCCCAAAATGGTAGGCAATATCAACCGCTGTCACCAATTCCCGGGAATAATAGGACATCCCTTTTTGGGCGTCGTTCAAGGGAAAAAATTCCCCGTCGGCATCCGTTAAATTCAACAAGGTATTGACCGATTTCAACAGTACGCTATCCTTAAGTGCAAATATCTTCAGCTCGGGTCTTAGGTTATGGAGCCCCTCCGCAAAAATTAAAAACGGATACATGGCGTACCGCTGATAGTAAGGGCCTTCCGTGTAGTAACCGTCGGGAGAAAAAGGTTCGTCCAAGTTAGCTAAAAACCCTGCTCTTTGTCCTTCTACCTTTATGAGACCCCCATCGTTGTCCTTGGCACCTGCCTTGATCCCATCGTTCTTTAATCCGTACAATGCCCTTTGGACCAATTCGTCATCGTCCATGACCAATCCGATCATTCCAACCGCTGCATTTCCCCAAGTACTGTGATTGTGGATCCTGTTAAAAAACTGTGGGTTCCCGACGGACAAAAAATCGGCCATGGGCCTAAACAGGGTCTTCTCTAATAGGTCCCTATCTTTTTTTTGCAACCAATCGTAAATGTCATCGTAGGCCTGGCTTACGTAAACAAGCCAATTGGCGTCGTTGAGGCATTGCCAAAAAAGTTTTCCCCGGGCATAGGATCGTGTTTGGGGATGCAAGGGCAGTTTGGGGTACATGGCGGCATACTCCATCAACATATCACGAACGTAAACCGCGTATTTTTCATCCTGCAAAATTTGAAAGAGCTCACCGGCCTTTTGCATCATCAGGAAATTTCGCTTGTGCCGTTCATGGGTATATCCACCTGAATAATCTTTGGGGATCGGCACATGGATACCCGTGGATATCTCCTTATCTACCTCGGCCTTTACCGCCGCCAAAGAAGAATCAAAAAGAGGCAACTTGCCCAATTGGGTCCTGATTTCCGAAACGCCTTTTTTGGTCAAGATAAGACTAGGATGTTCCTGTGCATAGCAAGAATGCATTGCGAACAAGCCATATAACAATATTGGCAAGGCAAGAATTCTGAAGTAATTATAGCGCTTCTTTGCAATCATAGTTTGCTTGATATGGTTCCTAAATCCTTTCCGTCTATGCCCTTGTCCTTAAGGGGGGAGTTGGTACTTAAGGAGAATGACCCCTCGGAGAAATCCGGATCCAACTTCCAAAGGTTTTTGGTGTGGTACTTTTCATCCCCGGTCACCTTAAGGCCATCGGACTCATAAAAATCGTTGTTTTGAATATGTACCACCGGACCCCCGACCACCAAATGGACGTTGACCCCCTTGCTTTGGCTGAAAATGCTATTTTTAATATCGATAACCTGTACCCCGTACAGGGAAATGGCCGATCCGTCCTTATTTCTGCTACCGTGGCCTACGTTGTCGAAGACACAGTGATCTACTTCCAGAAACGGACCGTAGGTACTCTCGTCCTTCCCTCCCCTATACAGATTAAGGACGCTCCCCTGTATGTCGGAAAATACGTTGTTCTTTAGTATCACATACTCCGCATTATAAATACCGATATCGTCGGTTTCCTTGTTCAGTTCCAGGACATGGCCGGTAATATTCTTAAAAAAGGAATTTTTTACGCTGATCGTATCGGCAAAGGTACTTTTAGCTACCTGGAACACATCAAAGCTGTGGTTCATATCCAAGTCGACAAAATCGCAATTATCAATAAAAAGCTTATAGTTTCTGTTCATTGAATATTTGCTGGTCCTTATAACGGAATTCCCCGAATAGTCCGGGGCGGACTTACCATCGAACCTCAATCCTTCCAATGCGAGACTTCCGCCGTTTTGAATATCGAACAATGAATTTTTAGCGAACAATACTATTGGTTTTTCTTTTCCGTCCGATTTAAAAGTCAAGGGATGATCTATAGCGATGGCCTTGGTCATTTCATAAGTCTGTCCAGAGGCGAGTTCCAAAATATCCCCTGGGGCAGAATTCTTAACGGCATCATAAAGCGTGTTCATCCCTGCCACCACTTTTACGGTTTTTCCCGAACCCAGTTTAACGTCCTTGTCCTTTTTGCTGTACCATCTTACCCCGGTATTTTCCTTGGTGGCGATATTGGGATCGATGGTTACCGGATTTTTTATCTCCGGAGATTTAGGAATGGGCAGCCCCATTGCGTTTTTGACCAGCTTCATGTTTATCTTTTTGAAACCTGTAGGAATACCGGTCACTATATTGGTGCCGATAAGATTGTCTTTAAAGGTAATACCGCTAATATCGTCGTAGATCGTAAAAATGCTATCCTTCTTGTCATTGTAAAAAATATTGTCTTCCATTAGGGAGTTGATAGGGACCGCGCTACGTTCCGAATCACTGCCCGCATCCAATTGGATAAAGTCGCAATCTACAAACGTATTATTCCTTACCACCGCACTGTCTACCTGAAAGTAGCGGTTAATTGGAGAGTTGGGAACCCCGTTCATTATAACGAGTGCCCCCCTAAACCGGTACCCCGTAAGGCCATAAGCATAATTATTTACGACGGTTTGCTTCTCATTAATTATACGGATACCTCCAGTTCTGGGCTTGCCATTGCCGATAAAAACATTGCCATCTACCAAAGTCTCGTTTCCATGGCGCATGGTCAAAGTGCCGGCACACTCAAAAAAGGTGTTGTAATTATAGATATTTTGGCAGGACTTGTTAGAGATTATTTCGTGTTCCCCATCGCACCTGTCAAAATAATTAGAGCTGACCAAGGTCTTGGAATTGGTCATGGAAAAATGACTGGTACCGATTCTCAAGGTTTCGCCCCCGTTTGATCCGAACGTAGGCCTGGGTCCAAAATAATTATGGTCTATCTGATGGTTGTTCTCCTGGCTCTCCTCGGAAGTGAGGCGAACCGCCATGGTTACGCCCAAATTCCGTTTTCCTTCCAGGTGATTGTGGTCCACTCGGTTGTTCTTTCCATAAAGGGCCACCCAATAATCCTGTTCAAACCGATCCGGGTTGCTGTAATTATCTATGACACACTCGGTCAATCTGCAATTATTGGCCAAATGTCCGTCATCTTTTTTAAAGGCAATAACGGAACCGGTGGGGGTAAATCCATTTCTAAAAACTAGGCCCTCTACCACCAAATGGCTCCCCGCAATGCGTAGGTTGGATGCGCCTTCCAGAAAAACCTTTCCCTTTTCCTCAACGGTCAATACAATCGGTTTTTCTTCGGTACCGTTACCTTCAAACAACAATTCGGCGTCTTTCCAAACCCCATTGGCCAGTGTAATAACATCACCTGCCTTGGCTTGGGCCACTGTTTTATTAAACTCGTCTACCGTATGCACCACCGGTGCTTCGGGATTTCCTTGTTTACAAGAATGTATCGCCAAAATTAGAAAACAGACGAGCACAATTTTATATCTTTCCATATTGAATTATATTGGTTTACCAAAGTGGTTATCCAGTTTGGTTTTCCAAATATATGTATATTTGTTTAATTGACAATTATTTAACATTAAATCGGTTGTTAAAATTCTACTTGATCGTGAACACCGAGCGAAGTAGACCATTTATCACTTGTCATGATTATCGCAGGCGATAATCGTAAGATATCGTATTAAAAAAAAATTACATCCATCCATAAATTAGGTCGGTTGGATACATTGCGACTTATGAATCTTTATACTGCCTATTAACTTTATCCAGATAGCCGTTTATAACGCATGCAAAGCCAATCGTTAAGGAGGTTTGGAACAATGATTTCATAGTTTTGGCGCTCATTGATTGGTTGGTTGTTTAGCACTTCAGGAATTGGAACCTGCGTTATAGCGTTCAATTTAAACACTACCTTCTTATTGCGCCTGAAGTATCCCCAGCCATTAAACTTTGTACGTTTTCCAACGAAACCATATTTACATCCCCTGGCACGGTATGTTTTAATGCACAGGCAGCGGAAGCAAAATTCAATGCTTGCATATCATCACCGTAATGCAACAACCCGTATATTAGACCGGAGGCAAAGGCATCCCCGGTGCCAACACGATCTATGACGTGGGTAATATTCAATCTTTCGGTTTTAATATACTCGTGTCCGTTCCACATTTTACCCTGTATTTGTTGGTGGGACGCGCTTATGGATTTCCTTTTTTTTCCTACTACTTTCTTAATTCTTGGAAAAGTATCCATTAGCCCTTTGGCCGAGAACCGAAACTTTCCCCCCAATTGACCGATTCCGAAAATTTCATGGATACCATGGGTGCTAGAAAGCACAATATCACAATTTTGCACCAATTCTGGCATAACTTCCTGCATGGTTTTCCCGTACTTCCACATGTTGCTGCGTGAATTAATATCCCCCGAAACCGTTATTCCCAATTTGTTCGCCGTTTTAATAGCTTCTAGGCAACACATGGCGGCTCCATCCGAAATGGCCGGCGTAATCCCTGTCCAATGGAACCAATCGGCATCTTTGAGCACCTCGTCCCAATTCACCATGGATGGTTCAATCAAAGAGAAAGAAGACCCTTCCCTTTCGTAAATTACTACACTGGGCCTATGCACGGCACCCTTTTCAAGAAAATACTTGCCTAACATGTCATCGCCATAAATAACGTGTTCCGTGCTTAGCCAATGCTTACGTAAAAATTGTGTGGCCGCCTTTCCAAGGGCGTTATCTGGAAAACGGGTAACGTGGGCGGCTTTCATGCCTAAATAGGCGCAAGAAATGGCTACGTTCGCCTCGCCCCCTCCGTATACAAGCTCGAAGGAAGAGGCCTGAGAAAATTTCCCATATCCCGGTGGGGACAAACGCATCATTACTTCACCAAATGTTATCAATTTTTTAGCCATAATTTCTAGTACATTAACTTAAGAGGATAGTTTCTTCTACAATTAACTCCCCTGCATTCTTTATTTTGATATTCGAGTGGGTATTATTTTTTGCGCCCCACAACCGGGCAACCCATTTCACTTTGTTGTCAACGAAGTCGTTTCCCGAATTAGCTGAAATCCCTTACTCTTTACTTATCGAAGGTTCGGGAGGTGGTTTTTCAGTACTTTCCCGAAAATTGGCAACCCAGTTTAAATTACAAAACAATTTGCGCACTACCTATCTAGGAGAAATAACGCCGTAATCCTAGGCGTCATCCGTACTTACGGGCCAGGTATTTTAATATGGTATCTACGATTTCGCCTTCTGGATAGGTCATATCGATGGTCAAAGCCCGTTTCGGAGCCTCGAGCGTCTCGAAGTCCGATTTAAGTACGGAAGCAGACCGGTCATTGTCCCTAAGCTGTTCGACGCGTTGGGCGACATTGTCGTAAGAGGCGTTCATATAAACCCAATCCAATTGATGATCTATATTGGCGGATAACCTTCTGCGGTGCACCACTTTTAAAACCGAACAGGAAATCACACAGCCCTTTTGAGTGGATTGGGTTGCAATTAACCCTTCGACACAAGTCAACCATTTTTCCAGATCCACCTCTTGAGGGAGCTTTCCCTTAGGCAGATAATTGGAGGTAGGCAACTTGTCCGCGTCAAAGAAAGGAACCTCCAACCTTTGGGCTACTTTTTGGCCTACGGCGCTCTTTCCTGTCCCGCAAACTCCCACCAGAATGACTATGTAGTTATAATTTTTCATACCACGTGTTAAATTGGTTTACCAATGTGGTTATCCAGTTTGGTTTTCCAAATATATGTATATTTGTTTAATTGACAAATATTTAACACAAAAACCATATCATTAAGCTGTTAAAAATTGACTAAATGAAAAAAGGCCCCACCCAGCTATCTAGAAGGCATTTTGTAAAAGTTTCATCCACTGCCCTTGGGGCCGTTCCGTTGCTTGGCTTTAAAAGTAGCCTCTATCCTTCACTGCCCGCAGTCGACGAAAATATCTCCATAAGCCTATTCTCCAAACACCTTCAGTTCCTTAATTACGAAGACATGTCGGAGGCCGCTGCCGAGATGGGTTTTGATGGACTGGATCTTACCGTAAGACCGAAGGGACATGTTCTTCCGGAAAGAGTAGTCGATGATTTACCAAAGGCGGTAGCCGCAATGAAGAAATATGGTATAAAACCTGGGATGATGACCACAAATGTTTGGGACGTGAACAACACGGAACAAAAAACGGTTTTGGAAACGGCAAGTACGTTGGGTCTTACTCATTACCGTACAGACTGGTTAACCTATCCCGAAGAGAGAACGATTACAGAAAGTCAAGCTATTTATGGACAGCAGGCCAAAAAATTGGAGTTGTTAAACGCAGATTTGGGATTAATCGGCTGTTATCAAAACCATGCCGGCGATCATGTTGGTGCCCCCATATGGGATTTGTTACCTATTCTTTCCGCTACAAATAACGAACATATAGGATGCCAATACGATATCAGACATGCGGTCGTTGAAGGGGGGAGTTGCTGGGAACTCGGCTTGCGAAGGATACGGCCTTACGTTAAATCTATAGTAATCAAGGATTTTAAATGGGGATTGGTAAATGGCAAGTGGCAACCGGTGAATACCCCACTTGGAGAAGGAATGGTAGATTTTAAGCGCTATTTTTCATTGTTGAAGAAATTCAAAATAAATGTCCCTGTTTCACTACACTTTGAATATGACCTTGGGGGTGCGGAACATGGGGCATCCCATTTAACCATAGACAAAAACGAACTTTTTGGGAAGATGAAAAAAGACCTGGTATATCTAAAGGAAACGTGGGATAAATCCGAATAAAAATTTATGCTTGTCCGTTTTGGTACCTAAGGTGTTCTTTTGTCTTACTTAGCGCCCGCCCGGTGTGATAGGATAATCATTTAAAATCTTAAATATAAAACGCGATGAATTCAAAGTCAGCTTCGGCAATCGAAAAATTGAAATCTATTAGCACGGCTACCGTAGCTACCTGTCTGTATAAAAGAGGGTTGAAAAATCAATTTATTCAGGGAGTCGTACCACTCCGGAAAGAACGGCCTACTATGGTAGGGGAGGCATATACCTTGCGATATATTCCCGCTAGGGAGGACTTAAACCCGATAGAAGTGTTTAAAGATCCCAAACATTTACAACGGGTGGCCGTTGAAGAATGCCCAATGGGCTCCATTATGGTCATAGATAGCAGAAAGGATGCCCGGGCCGCATCTGCCGGTTCCATACTCGTAACTAGATTGATGGTCCGAGGTGTGGCCGGTATCGTAACCGATGGGGGATTTAGGGATTCTACCGAGATAGCGGATCTGGATTTTTCGTCATATCACAACAGGCCTTCGGCCCCTACCAATCTAACCTTGCACCAGGCCATCGCCATTAACGAACCCATCGGGTGCGGGGATGTCGCCGTTTTTCCGGGTGATATCGTACTGGGCGACGATGACGGTGTTATGGTAATTCCAGCCAAAATCGCGGACGAAGTGGCCGATGAATGTATACAAATGGCGGTATTTGAGGAATTTGTAATGGAGAAAGTGCAACAAGGTAAATCGGTAATCGGCCTCTATCCCCTTACCGATGAAAAGATTGGTTTAGAATTTGAGAACTGGAGGAAAGAAAGGAAAATATAGTGATTTACTCGGTGAATATTAAGTGCCCAAATTAACTAGAGAATAAATCGTAAATCCCGCCTCTGTTTTAAAGGATCATATTAAATTCTTATCCTCTTACGGTCATTCGGATTGTGCATGATTTCGACATATAAATACAAGTATGTCGATGTTATCCACCCATAATAAAATCCTACTACAATGCCAAATACCGAAGTTATCCAAAAAGCACGCAGAAAGCACGCCGTAAAACAAAAAAGACAGCTACAAAATATGTAACTGTCTGATTTCTATGTGGTCCCACCTGCACCCTCTTTTAACATTCACCCTGTATAATCCAGATTAATTGCTTATATTAGTGTACATAAGGGCTGAGCGGAATTCCCTTTCACAATTTTTCACGGAATATTTGATGAATTCTGCCCCCCTTTTTGCCCCCCTTTTTATCATTTTTAATCAAGATTAACACATTTTGAATTAAACACAGCTAAATGTTATTGAAATGCAGACAACCTATAGTTTACGGAAGGATAAAAAAAATATAGATGGAACTATACCCATTAGAGCGGTAATTACTTTTCAGGGTGCTAGAATTAGAAAAAACATCAAGTCCGTTAAAACTACAGAAAAGCATTGGAAAAATCAGCGCATCAAACCAAATGCCAAATCAGAAGCGTATAACAATCACATTGAGTACAATAAAATATTAGATGAATTTCAAGAAAAAGTAAATGCCATTTTCCGATATATTCACTTGCACAACATTTCGGCATCAGAGGAATATGTGTTAAACAAACTTGCGGACAAACATTTCGGACATAATAGTTTGGCGCCTAATTTCTTTACCTGTTTTGATGAATTTATAGAGACTAGTAAAACCACTAAAGTGCAAGGTACCATCAAAAAATACACTACTGTCACAAACTTTTTGGAGGCTTTTCAAAACAGTACTGGTTATTCTGTTCGTTTCGACACTATAAATATTGACTTTTACGAAAAGTTCCGGGATTATTCATTTTTAGAACGAAAGACCCTCAACAACTACTTTGGAAAGTTAGTATCGATCATTAAAACTTTTATGACTTGGTCTTTGGAGAGGGGTTATCACGAAAACCTTACTTATAAAAGATTCAAAAAGCCTCAAGATGATATAGAGGTAATCTATCTAACCATTGATGAATTGATGAAACTTTACAAGCATGAGTTTAAGTCAAGAAGATTAGAACATGTTCGCGACTTTTATTGCCTTGGTTGTTTTACCGGACTCCGGTTTAGTGATATAAAAAGATTAACGACCTCAAATGTCTTTGATAATCACTTAAAATTAAATATTGTGAAGACTAGAACCATTGACCAGAAGATACCATTGAACAAGTATTCCAAAAGTATCCTGGATAAATACGTAGATACAATTTATGAGCCGATTCCAACCATCTCCTCCCAAAAATTCAATGAATATATTAAGGATTGTTGTGAAATGGTAGGAATAAATACTCTCACTACAATTACCAGGTATATAGGTCAGGAAAGAATCGATAAAACCTATCCGAAATTTAAGTTAATAACAAGTCATACAGCCAGAAAAACTTTTGTAACCAACAGTCTTGTTCTTGGAATGAAAGCTATGGTTGTAAGAAATATTACTGGCCACAAAGACGAGGCTTCTTTTAGACGATACGTTGATATTGCGGAAGATTTTAAAAGACAAGAGATGGATAACACCTGGGATAAAATGGGAACATCGGCTTAGCGGATTACCTAAGGTTGCTAATAAATCAATCTAGATGAGAAAGTTTTTGGAATATGCGGTGCATAAGTTGGTTTTAAAAAATAATAAAACCCTACTGTTCTTTTTTCCATTGCTTTCCTTGTTAATTCTTATTTTGATTGCAGTAAATATAGATCCAGACTCTTTTAACTCGCCTATTGGTTTAAAATACCTAATTCCACTTCTCTTCCTAGTTATAGTTATTTGTGTATGGTTAGCGCTAAAAATGTTCTGGACTATTAAAGAGGATAAGCGTGATTTTACCCTGATTAAATTCCAAACTTGTTCTCCCAGTGCTTTTAAATTACATAATGAGAAAGAGCAGAGAAGCTTCTATGAAATCTCCTTAAAGCTAATTATAAATGACGACCTTACTTATCCACATTATGAATCTGGCAAGGTTACTTATTCAGAAAACCAATCGTATCTGATTAAGGAGTTATTGAAAGCTGATTTCAAAAATAGAATTTTGGCAGAACTTGATTTTGCCAGATTCAAATATGAAATTGAAAGGCACGTAGAATCCAAATGGATCAGGGAAATTTTCAATTATCGATATGCTTTTCAAACAGGTATACAAATCGTTCTAACGATGTTAGAGCCAAAAAGAATGACTGCATCCATCGACGAGGTGAAAGATGCACTGTTAATCAACATCAACCTTAATGAGAATGGTGTTAGCTTGGATAAAAGGGGGTTAAAAGATGCCATTCACATTATCAATAAAATAAATCTTGAAGGTACCATAGCCAAGGAACGTATACTAATCAGTAAGACTTTTAGACAATCTGATCTGGTTAAAATTTTAGAAGTCTTTACAATCAACTATTTGCCAAAAATCAATGCTAGGGATTTTATTACATCCTGTACAGGATATTCAAAAGTATTTTCTGAAAACCACTACCTTCCTGTCGCCACCGATACTTCTAATCCATCTGTACTCATTAAAGAAGAACTCAAAGATTTTATTGCAGTACTAAAATATCTCCGAGAACGTAATGTATTTATAAATTCTAAGAGTAATAGTGACCGAAAATTGTCAAGAATATTGGAAAAATACTTTTCAGAATTGCCTGTTCTTGGCTTTGAAAGTATGAGAACTTCCTTTTCCACTAAAAGCGGCGATGAATTACCTAAGGAAATAAGAGTTCGAATCAATACATTTCTAGATAGGTTTCCCCAACCTAAAATTAGTTCATAGGTTTTTTACTTCAGATTGCCCATTTTCAAAAACCATTGATTACCCAACCTCTTGGGTAAATCAATTCCAGCCCAATGATACCGGAATTTAGCAGAAGTCAATGAATGTTAATTAAACAACTGCTAAATTATGTCAAATCCTATTCTATATGGTTTTACTAAGAAAGACTTAGAATATACTATTGAGCTAGTCGTAAAAAGACTTCGCAAAACCGAACTAGTCAATAATACGATTCTTGATACTGAGGAAGATCGCCTTACTCAAAAGGAAGCTGCAAAATTCCTTGGAAAATCAGAACAATGTCTTATCCAATGGAGAAAGAAGCATCTAATTCCATTTTATAAGATTGCCGGCTCCGTTTTTTATTCTAAAAAGGAACTCCTGGATTGTGCACGAAAAAATCCGAAACTAGTAACACCGGTAAGAAAATAAGAATAAATAGTAGCCAAAATTCTATTTAAAAATCTACTTACACCCACCTTTTAATTTAAATATCATGAAAGACATACCCTATATCCGTGTGGGCACCTGTTACTACAAATTGGTAAGTGTCCCGACCATAGCCGGTCATTTCAACGAGATCATAGTGCCATGGACCTTGGAGGCATTACGCCAGGACCATGGCAGGAACCTGATCGCGAGCATCAAAAAATACGATGGGTTCACCTGTCTCCCGAGCCATGTGGACTATAAACAGGAATCCCACGGGTTCTACAATACCTACGCCCCTCTACAACATATACCTACCAAGGGAGGTATCCCATATACGCTACAACTTTTGGAACATATTTTTGGGCCACTACTGGAACTGGGATTGGATTATCTGCAACTTTTATATTTAAGACCCGTCCAGGTGCTGCCCATCCTCTGCTTGGTCTCCACGGAACGCAACACGGGCAAGACCACCTTCCTAAAATGGCTCAAGTCGGTATTTGAAAACAATATGACCTATCTGACCAATGATAGCTTTGCAAGCCAGTTTAACTCCGATTGGGTCAACAAACTATTGATCTGTATCGACGAGGTACTGTTCAACAAGGAGGAGATGACAGAACGCATCAAGTACTTGAGCACGACCAACTTTAACAAGCTAGAGGCCAAGGGAAGGGATAAACGGGAAGTGGAATTCTTTGGGAAGTCCATCCTTTGTAGCAACAAGGAGGACAGCTTTATCAAGATAGACAAAAACGAGACCCGCTTCTGGGTATTAAAGATCTCGACCTTGAAAAAAGAAGAGACCCGTTTCCTTGACTACCTGGAAGGTGAGATTCCCGCATTTCTTTATCATCTTCAGCAGCGTAAACTGGTAAGTCCCCATACCACGAGGATGTGGTTCTCCCCGGAACAAATTATGACCGGAGCCTTGGAGAACCTGATGAGGAACAACCGGAACCGGGTAGAAAAGGAACTCGCCAGTATTATCCTGTGCACAATGGAGACCTTTGAACTAGAAGAGCTGGACCTATGCCCCATGGATGCCCTACAGGTCCTGAACCGATCCCAGGTCAAGACCGACCTTACCCAACTAAGGCAGATCCTTAAAAACGATTGGAAGCTCGTCAACCAGGAAAATTCCCTGAAATACCAAAAAATGATAATGTGGCACGATTCGGGACTGGGACTCACCCCTGCCAAGGGCCGGTACTATACCGTAAAAAGGGATTTCCTCTCGAAACAGTTCGGGGAGAAATAAATGGCGATGACAGCACAAACGCACTGTCCATGGATGTTCCAACGGATTTGTCATCATTTTACGAAACCATTGTCGCTATTGAAGAAAACAGACCTTCCTTATTATACTTTTTTTGATGAATGATGATAGATTAAGGATAAGACCAGTAAACATAGGGGTTTAGGCCGGCATCGTTTTGTCATCGTTTTGTAATCAAAAAAAACGATGCCGGGAATTGGATGGAAATAATAGGAATCAAATAAAAAAAGCTGATGAAAAGAAAAATAACAAATAGGCTATCGTGTGAAAGAGCCCGAGCTTTTCCCATCGAAAGGGCGCTGGCAAAACTCGGGCACTTTCCTGACAGCACAACGGATAAAGAAGCTTGGGCCTCAGTCCGTTCCGGCCCGAGGCCCAAGCCTCTTTCAAGGTGTCCAAGAGGCTTAATAGATGGTACGACCACGGGGCGGGGATCGGGGGAAACGTGATAGACCTGGTAGTCCGGATAAAGGATTGCCCTGTCCAGGAAGCATTGGACTTTTTGAAGGACCTTCCCCCCTCTTTTTCTTTTCAACAGCAGTTTTTTAAAAAAACCGAGAATGCAGAAAATATCGAAATTAAAAAGATACAGACGCTGCACCATTTTGGGGCCATAGATTATTTGGCATCCAGGGGCATCCGGTTGGGAACTGCAAGATCGTTCTGCAAGGAGGTTCACTACACTTTTAGGGAAAGGCACTATTTCGCCATTGGACTAAAGAACAATTCCGGAGGATGGGAACTTCGCAATAAATACATGAAGAATTCCAGCTCCCCGAAGGATGTCACCCACATCAAGAACGGCCATAGCAAACTCATCATAACAGAAGGGATGTTCGATCTGCTATCCATTATGGAAAGTTATAAAAGTCTCCAGGATAAATATGACATCTTGGTATTGAACTCCACGGCATTTGTAAAACGGGCATTGGGGTATTTGGATGGTTATGCACGAATAGAGCTTTATCTGGACAATGATGATAGCGGAAAAAGAACGGCCAAAACTTTAATGGAAAATAATAAGGACTGTATTGATAGATCCGGTCTTTATAATGGCTTTAAGGATATCAACGAATGGATTGTATCGGGAGGTCCTAAAATTATTTGAGAAGGCCGCAAGATGTGTCTTTGTTGCCACAAAGACGGTCTTGCTTTGCTCCCGAAGGTCGCAAAGTAAAAAAAAATGAAAAGGGAGAACATCAAGTTCCGATGCTCGGTCTACGAGAAGAAACTGTTGGCGATGCGGGCCAAACGGGCGGGTATCTCCCTATCCGAATATTGTAGGAGCTCCGCCCTCGGGTACGAGATCGTGGAACGGATGACCCCGGAACAAACGGAACAGTTCAGGATGTTGGCGAGGTACGGGAACAACTTTACGCATATCGGCAACATGTTCAGAAAGCATGATCCAAGACTGGCCATAGAGGCCGACAAACTGATGGATGAAATAAGGAAACACCTTTTAAACTTCAAAAAATGATAGGCAAGGGAAGATCTATATCGCATACAGGGGCTGCCATCTCCTATGGGTGCAACAAGGAGAAGGAAGCCGAAATGGTATATAGCCAACATATTTGCGGAATAGATCCCAGCGAGATAACCGAGGAGTTCAAGATCGTCCAATCCCAGAACCATCGGTGCGAAAGGAACACCTTGAGCTTTGCGATCAGTCCGACCATTGAGGACGGAAAGGAACTGAGCGTCGAGTCCCTAGGAGAGATTGCCCAAAAGTTCCTCAGGGAAATGAATTTACGGGAACACCAGGCCGTGGCATATGTACACAGGGACAAGGAGCATACCCACGTCCATGTATACGCAAACCGGATCGGTTTCGATGGTACTGCCTACAATGACAGCTTTATCGGAAAGCAGAGCCAGCTGGCGGCGGAACGGGTGGCACATGAAATGGGGCTCACCACGGTAAGGGAAGTGCAACAGCAAAGGCTGGCCGAGCTGAAAATTGTAAGGGAACAGATTAGGGATATCCATGAAAAGGTAATGAAGAAGGAGAGGATAAAGGACTTTGACAAGTACATCAACGCCATGCAACAAAGAGAGGTGACGGTAATCCCGTCCATCAACAAACAGAACCAGCTCCAGGGCTTTCGGTTCGAATACCAGGGCCACAACCTAAAGGGCAGCGAGGTGCACCGTTCCATGTCCATGGGAAACATAAGCAGGAGGATCGAATGGAACAAGGATATTTCGAAACAGATGGCCCGAGAGAATACCATAAAACTATTGGGAAAGTCCGTGGGACTGTCCCCCAATTTGGCAGCGACCATAGCAAAAAAGGTCATAAAAATTGCAATCCAGAAATCGATTGGACTGGGAATGGAAATCTAAATCTAAATTTAAGACATTATGAAAAAGATGGAAGAGATCATGGAACTGCTTTCGGACGAGGTCGACGGGTTCAACAAGTCGATCAAGAAACTCGAAGGGTTATCGAAAAAATGGGACGGCCTACAGATAAAGGCCGATTCCTCGAACATCGAATACCACATCAAGGAGCATTTAAGGGAAACTGAAAGAAGTTTTAACCGATACAATGGCCAGATCGAGGCAATCCAAGAAGAGATCAAAAAAGCACAGTTTACACCAAAATGGCTTTTGCCATTGATCTTAACGGCATCCACTACGGCGCTTATCTGCCTGTTATATTTTGGCTACCACTTTGTACAATTGGAGGATAAAAAATCGGAGGCCTTTGAAAACGGCAAGAAGGAGGCCGTCCTTCAGCTGAGGGGATATTTCGATAAACACCCTGAGGCCTATAAGGACTATCTAAAATGGTCTAAAAGCTTGGACAGCGTTCCTTCCAAAAAGCAAAAATAGGGTGGTGCGCCCTATGCCGTTTTTATTTTACGCTTATCTGCCGGAACACTATAAAAACGGCACAGGATCCATGCGCAAAGTTTGCTGGTAAGATTTGGGGCACTACCTAAAATTGTTAAGCAACATAGGATTTTATTTATGGCTCTATTCAAAAATTGAGATTTAAATGTCGCCTACATGCAACGATTACCGTTGTTAGCCACAGCCATTCTTCATAGCATTATGTTTTCCGCTGTCCAATCGTCTTTATCAAAGCTAGAAAAAACTACTGCGTCAAAAACACAAGGATAAATATCGGCTTTTTCACATAATTCTTGAATTCCGTCCGAAACAAAATGATAATAATTATTATCGCTTAAAAGCGTTGACGATAAATTTACTGGAAAGCCAAAATCATTGAGCCAATTTATAATTCGGGAATCAATTGGAATTTCATATTTGGTTAATCCGAGAGCTTGTAAAAAATTTCGAGATTGTTTTGGGCCAAATCCTTTCAGCTTGGCTTTTAAATAATCCGCTAATTCTCTTTCGTTTGTTTTTGATTGATTTTCATTTAAAAATTTGAGTTTTTTATTTATTTCCCAATCATTCTTTTTTAACTCTTCAAAATTGAATGAAAAGTATTCGCTGTTTTTATTTATAAATCTCGTCAGTCCATTTTTTAGAAAAATCTGTTTGATGAATTTCTCTTTATTTTCCGTTCTCTCGATTAACTCTGCGGTTATTGGAAATGGTTTTAGGTTTAAAAACTCGCCTACTTGTGAATTCGGTCCCGAACGTTGTTGAGATGTCAACAAGCACATAATCATCGAGTGAATAACCTTGTCCTTATTTATTGAGATATTTTTCTTTTCCACATTCCGTTCAATCCGATTTTTCAAAAATTGATTATCATTTTCGCTAACGACATTTTTTATTTTTTGAATGTCACTGTTTTCTATTTTCCAATTAATTCTCATTGTTTGCGAGATGTTTTTTTGCTTGTGGCTAATATTTACGTATATGAGCAGTGGCTTGTCTCGGCACGAACCTCTCCAGATAAAAACCGGCTTTGGTAATTCCGGAGAATTTTCCAAGTGAGGACAGACCAAGCCATAGCTTATAAACTGCGTTATGCCAAGTGCTCTTTGTGTGTCGAGTTTGCTTTATTTACCTGCTAATATTGCAGCTTCTTCAATCCTATTAGCAAGTTTCGCGACATCCACATAATTGTAAACCTTAAATCCTGCTGCTTCAATAGCTTTTGGAATCACCCCTACATCATCAGTTTCACCTTGATGATTTTTAAGGTGGTGTATTTGAATTCCAACAAGACCATTTCCCCTTTCTAAAGATTTTTGAATTTCGTAATTTATAAATTTTCTACCTGCGCTTTTAGCACCAATAAATACAACCGTTACTGATGTGCCTACAAGAGCATTATCGATCATTTTTTTTATAGCATCATCACTTTTCTTTTTTGACTCTTCCCATAATGAGGCATCTTTAAAACCAGCAGCAGCATTGCCTGTAATATTTGGAATGCTTCGAATTTGGTTGACTCTCCATATATCTCTTTGATAATGGAAGCTAAAAAAAACTGTTCTCGCCATAATTTATTTGTTTATTGTTTGAATAATTGCAATTACTTTTTGAATTATTTCTTCTACAGATAATTTTTCAGAAGCTAATTCCTTAATGATTGGAATTGTCCATTCCATTCTGTCATAATATTTCTCCGGTGCTTTAAATATTTCATCAAATATTTCTTGTGCGATGTATCCTGTCGCAGCAATTGGAATAGGAATTAACCCTTGTGAAATAGCAATTTCAAATTCTCTTTTTACTCCGTTAGCTGAAATAATATTTCCTTTCCCGTCATTTTTGTTACCAAAAATAAATACTGCAATCCCAGCTAATGAAATCATTCTTTGTCTATATTCTTCCCAAAGGTCAGGCAATTTTTTTTCGCCTGTTTCAAATTGTGGAAAAGGTCTCATTATTAATTGGTCTTCAGAATATCTTTCAGGTCTCTCATAAACAGCTTCTAATGCACCATTGATAACAGCACTGCCAACTCCCCAACCAAAACCATTTACAATTCTGAAACCTGATGAAACAATACTTTTACTTAATGAGTGAATAAAACTTTGTGCTTCGTTTCTGTTCCATGCTCCGTATTCTTCTGCACTTCCCGAAATGAAAACGGTTTTTTTTCTGAATCTCCTTTCAATTTCTACTAAAATTTCTGTTACGTCCGAATACTCCTCAACCAATATGGTTTTTATCTTATAACGCATCAAGTCGTTAATCATTAACTCTTGCTTTCTCAAATTGTATTTGAACATTTCTTCATCGTCCTTGCCTTGACTTTGTTTCTTGATAAAGCAATAATGTTGACGGCTATTTTCTCCGAACTGAATATTTAAGCGGCTTAAAACATAATCAAGATTTGGGTCAGTGAAACTAAATCCAACAAAAAGAAATGTTTTGGAAATAAGGTCTCCACTTAGAGCTGTAACAAACGCCTCATGGGTTTTGTAATAAGATTCATATTGTTCTTTAGTAAGTACTGCATCAGCAGGATGGTGAACATCACCGTGCATTTTATATACCACCACATCTCTTTTCGGTCTTGTATTCGCCAACTGTTTTACCTGATGTTTGATGTCAACAACTTTGTTAGCCAATTTTAAAGAATCCTCAATTAGTGTGTCATAGTTTGTGGTCCAAAAAGTTGTAACTGGAAGACGTGCGAAAATTTTATGATTTTCTGTCGTTTCAGCTTCTTGTGCGAATTCTTCAAGTATTTTCTTATTGATTCGTGCCTTGCCTCGGTTTTCATTTACATGATATTGTGCAATTGAAATTAAATCATGTTCCTTATCCACGCTTAGTCCCAATTCCGTAGCAATATCTCTTAATAAGTCTGCCCAATTAACATACCCTGCGGACTTTGACATACCTGCACCTGCAAAAACTGCAACGTTGTTTTCTGCCAAGTCTTTTACGAATTCTTTTATGAAAGATTCTATTGCTCTGTCCGTTTTCATCTTTGTATTGGTTTATTTCCAGTTAGCCAACTGTCGAAAATTATGTATTTAGATGCTGTCTCATAAACCCATAATGCCGTCTTGTTTGTCCCACTAACCGTATCGATCTGTATAAAATAGTAAATTCCTAGGTATTCAGAACCTTGAAAACTACTTTTACTTGTTCTTGAAATTGGTAAAACTGCTACAGTTCCTTTTATTCCGTCAAAGTAACCTAGTTCCCAAGGCATCCACTTTGAATTAGTAGCGTTTTCAGAGAAAGCATAAAGAAGTGCTTTGCACTGTTTCATTCTTGCTTGTAAAACTACTGCTGTGTCTTTTGTGACATTTGCCCTGCTCAACTTAGGATCTTCAATCCAATCAACATAAACGGAGTTATACTTCCCCCCATCCTTAGGACAATAAACCTTTAAAAATAAGTTTAATGATGGTGTTGAAAGAGGGGGGTCCGGGGGGAGACTCATAACTCCCTGTTTTTGTTAAAAACCCTATTTTTCCCTTTCGTTCCATCATGCCGCTTGCTTTTTGTTCTGTTGATAAATTGTTGATGGGGTCTCGTCCCCTAGGCTTTGGTGCCTCCGCTCGTTGTTGTAATATTCGAAATAATCCCTGAGTCCCCTATAGCATTCCCGCCCGTCGTCGGCCGGGAACAGGTAAACGTGCTCGTACTTGACGCTGCGCCATAGCCTCTCGACGAATATGTTGTCCAGTGCCCTGCCCCGTCCGTCCATGCTGAGCCTTATCCCCTGGTCGGGATGCACGGCCCAATCGGCAAATTCCCTTGCCGTGAACTGGCTCCCCTGGTCCGTGTTCAGTATCTCCGGTATGCCGTGCTCCCCTATGGCGGCGGCCAAGGTCCTTTTGCACCAGTCCGATGTCATGGTGTTCGATAGCGACCAGCCGACCACGTAACGGCTGAACA
>JAIRBC010000030.1 GCA_022008415.1 Cerina litoralis | reverse complement strand
TATACCATTCGGCATTCATGGGCGACCATTGCAAAATACATGGGCATCTCCACAGCAATAATAAGTGAAGGGCTTGGTCACAATTCACTGAGAACCACTGAAATCTATCTAAAATCTTTTGACAACAAAGTTCTGGATGAGGCCAATAGGCTTGTTGTTTCCTAAATGTCGAATTTGAGATTTAAATGTACAATTCAAAAATAAATCCTATAATACTTTTATCAATTGTTTATTTTTTTAGGTTGTGTTTTAGAACATTGTAGAAATAGTGATTATGACGGGATTATAAAGGTCAAAAACATATTTCAGAGTATTTCGGGAGGATAATTTTTGCCGTATCATATTGATAATCCATTGATTCTTTCATTCCACAATATTATAAAACAGAACCTTTTTTATTGAAATTCCAACCAAATCGTTCCAGGAAATATCGAAATAAATCTTGTCAAGATCATTCTCGAGGAATCGTGCGTAAAAAATCGAACTATGCGGTCTTGGAAGTAAACTAAAAGCTGTGAAGAAAATCTCAGATTCTTCATATCTTGGAGATAGTCATGTCCAAATAACAGATTTGAAATTTATATATAGTACTCCGTAGTGTGCATAACTTCCTTTAATACGAAATAGCTTTCCAAAACACCAACATTTTCGATTCTGGAAAGTTTCAAACGCACAAAATCGTGATAATCATCAAGGCTTTGAAGGTGTATCTTCAGGAAAAAATCTACTTTCCCTGCCATGTGGTAGCATTCCTGAACTTCTTTTAGCTCCTTTATCTGCCGATCAAATTTATCTATAAATCCTTCATTATGATAGCGTAAAGAAACCATACAGATCGCCGTTACAGACCGGTTAATCTTCTTTTTGTCCAATAAGGCAACATACTTTTTAATTAGCCCCCCTTTCTCAAGGCGTCTTATACGCTCATAAACCGGTGTTACCGTTAAACATAGTTTTTCGGCAATTTCTTTGGTTGTTTTCTTTGAATCCTCTTGAAGAATCCGCAATATCCTAAGATCTATATCATCTATTCTTTCCATAAGCAGATAAAATGTCTTTTATATCATATTAATTACTTTCTTAAAAGTCTAATATACCAATATATAAATATAACTTAGATAAAATAACTGATATTATGGTATAAATTAAACAATTTGAATGCATATTCAACTAAATTAATACTTTTATACTTTATCATTTTATTATGGATGAAAAAATACTAATCACAGGTGCGGCCGGACAATTGGGTACGGTATTGACCGAGGCATTGATAAAAAAATACGGGCCGCAAAAGATAGTAGCATCAGACATAAATAATATATCAGAGTTCGGATGTAATTTTGAAGTCCTGGATGCCACCGATATGGCAGAAATTAACCGAATCGTAATAAAATACAGAATTACACAGATATATCATCTAGCCGCAATTCTTTCTGCTAAAGGTGAACAAAATCCTTTGAGCACTTGGGATATTAATCAAAAATCCTTTTTTAACGTCCTAGAGTGCGCTAAGGACAACAAATTGAACAAGGTATTCTTTCCAAGTTCAATAGCCGTATATGGTAATTCCGCTCCGAAAATCAAAACACCTCAAAGCGCTTTTCTAAATCCATCTACCGTTTATGGAATGAGTAAAGCATCCGGTGAGCAATGGGCCCAGTATTATTCTTCAAAGTATGGCTTAGATGTCCGCTCATTGCGTTATCCAGGGATTATAGGCTACCAATCATCACCAGGAGGCGGCACAACGGATTATGCCATTGAGATATATCATAGTGCCGTGAAAGAACAACCCTTTGTTTGCTATCTTAACGAAGGCACTAGGTTACCAATGATTTTTATATACGATGCAATAAGAGCCACTCTGGAACTAATGGAAGCACGAAAAGAAAACCTAGTTCTAAGGTCCTCGTACAACTTACAGGGAATCAGCTTTGCACCCAAGGAAATCATAGAGTCCATCAAAAAATATTATCCAGATTTTAATGTAATTTATAAACCTGATTTCAGACAAGAAATTGCAGAGACTTGGCCCCAGTCCATGGATGACACCAATGCACGAGAGGATTGGGGATGGATCCCTAGTTATTCTTTAGCGGATATTACGATGGAGATGATTACACAAATAAGAAATATATACGAAGCAAAAAATGCTTTTTGATTATTAGACACTAAATCTATTGAAAGATAAAACTTATTAAGAAACTTAGTTTGGTTAATTTTTAACACAATTCTAACCGTCTTATTGTTATCCAATTAGGAATAAATATCACGTTCATTTAATTTATTACTTGAACCAAAACCATTTATATCAATGCAGTTTTAAAACCTTAGGATTTTCCAGTTGACCCTACCTTTAGTGGACGCTTCGAATACATTGATAATGATGGCCGAACAAGACAAAAAACTAAGGATTGAACAAATACAAATTTTAATTGTAATGAGGTTTTGGATAAGGCAACAACCTAAAAAAGTTGATTACTCTTCCAAGATAAAATAGGATCAGCAAAGAAAGAGACTAACAGTGAATAAAAGCTAAATCCCAGTTTGTGAAATGTAAAAAAATGAATATTTTTAACTTTTGTTTTACAAAGTTCATAATTTATAATAACGCTATTCCCAACTTGAACAAACGACAACTTTTTCCTAATTGATGAAAGGCTCGAAGCTCAATTTATTTGAAGTGACCATGATCGTGGTCAGCTTCGTGATCGGAATGGGTATATTCCGTACGCCTGTTAATGTTGCAAGAGAGTCCACTTCGGTCGAAATGTTTTTTTGGGTATGGATCCTCGGTGGCGTTGCTGCTCTTTGCGGGGCATTGACCTATGCGGAAATTGGATCTCGTTATCCAGTAACGGGAGGTTACTATAAAATATTCTCGCACTGTTACCACCCTTCCATTGCTTTTGCTATAAACTGCGTTATCCTGATTTCCAATGCGGCCTCTTTGGCTGGGGTAGCGCTTATCGGATCCGAGTATCTCACAAATGTTCTATTTAAAGATACTCTGGCTACCGACACCATCAAGCTTGCAATAGCAAGTTCTACCATCTTGATTTTTTATGGAGTCAACCTACTTGGACTCAAAGCGAGTTCCCGTACCCAAAACGTGCTTACCATCATAAAAATAGGAATGGTTCTGCTATTGATCGGAGCCTTGTTTACCGGTGATTTTGTGGAAACGGGCATAAAGGCGATAACATCTACAAACAGCAACAATTGGAGCAGCACTTTAAAAGCCTTTGGAATCTGTCTGGTGGCAGTGAGCTTTACTTATGGCGGATATCAACAAACTATCAATTTTGGGGGCGAGGTAAAACATGCTTCCAAAAATTTACCAAAAGGGATATTTTTTGGAATATCAATTATTATGCTACTTTATTTGGGCATCAACTACGCTTATTATAAAATAATTGGATATGAGGCTCTAAAGGAAGCAGAGTCCGTTGCGGCTATATTAGCAGGTGCAATTTTTGGAAAAAATGGATTCATAATCTTTTCGGTCTTACTTTTTTTGTCCGTGCTAGCATATGTAAATGTTCTGTTGATGAGCAATCCCAGGGTCATGTATGCGATGAGCGAGGAAGGAGTCATTCCACCTATATTTAAAAAAAGGAATTCCAAAACCAAGGTGATGACAGTTTCACTTTCGGCATTTACAGCGGTATGCCTTCTTACCCTGTTCTATGCCCAGACTTTTGACGAAATACTCAATTATATCATTTTTCTTGACAGTATTGGGATGGCAACTTCTGCCGCCACAATATTCATCCTGAGAAAAAAGACTGCACATCTAGACCCCAAAAAAATTTATAGGGTAAAACTTTACCCTCTGATTCCTTTAATATTCATAGTAAGTTACTTGCTCGCAGGAACCAGTATTGCCATAAACACTCCGAAAGCTGCGTTGATCAGCTGTATCGTTTTTGCTGTATTCTTTCTACTTTACTTTGCTCTGCGAAATACCAATCCCAAAAAATCTTAAATCGACTGGCCATGTCCAAATCAAGTTCAATAAGATTCTCTTCAGATAGAGATTTTTACGATGACTCCTTCATTCTCAACGAGCTTGGGGAATATCGGGAACAATATTTTCAAGCTGTTTCCCCCCCTATATTCCAAACTAGTAATTTTGTGTTCAAAACCGTCGAAAGCCTTGGCAAGGCATTTGAGGATGAATATGGCGCGCATTTATACAGTCGGGGATTGAATCCTACCAGCGATATTCTCAGAAAAAAACTTGCAGCTCTTGATGGTGCCGAGGACTGTCTGGTCTTCAACAGTGGTTCTTCAGCGATTTTTGCCTCAGTGTTCGGAAATGTCGAAAGTGGAGATCATATTGTATCTGTAAAATACCCTTATACCTGGGCACAAAAAATGTTCGAAAATGTATTGCCCCGTTTTAATGTAACCACCACCTACATTGACGGACGAAATTTCGAAAATTTCGAAAATGCGATCCGGGAAAATACTAGGATAATCTATTTGGAATCTCCCAATTCCTGGAATTTTGCAATCCAGGATTTGAAGGCAGTTGCCAAGCTGGCCACAGAAAAAGGTATCATCACTATATGCGATAACAGCTACTGTACCCCCATTTATCAGAAGCCTATACACTTAGGAATAGATATGGTCTTACAATCCGCAACAAAATATATAGGAGGCCATAGCGATGTGGTTGGCGGGGTCTTGACGGGAAAACAAGCCATGATGAAGAATATTTTCAATCGGGAGCTGCTGAACATGGGCAACGGCTGTACGCCCTATAACGCTTGGTTACTTCTTCGTGGCCTTCGTACGCTCAAGGTACGACTGGCGCATATTGCTCAAACTACCCAAAAAGTAATTCAATATTTAAATGGACATGAAAAAATCGAAAAGGTGATTTTTCCTTTTGACCCAGATTTCCCTCAGTATGAACTTGCAAAAAAGCAAATGACCGGAGCTTGTGGACTTTTTACAGTCGTTTTAAAGGCAAGAAGCAGACAACAGGTGGTGGATTTTTGCGAATCTTTGCAGCATATACTTATGGCAGTAAGCTGGGGTGGACATGAGAGCCTTGCCATCCCAAAGTGTGCCTCAATACCTTCTAAGGATTTTGACAATAATAACCCTGAACACAGAATGATCCGGTTTTACGTAGGTCTCGAGGATGCGGAGTATATTATTAAGGATATAGAACAGGCCCTTGATAAGGTGAAAGTATAGGCGGATATTTAAAACATAAGGCTATAATCTTAGAAAGACATGTTAAATCTTTGCATAATAAATATCCAGATATAATTCCAGAAGATTTCAAGGATTTTTTTGTCAGTCCCGATCCCTCTGTTCAGAAGCAGGTCATTTCCGACTTGTAGCACCTAACGACCGAGAGAGTGAACTTGGACGATCACGGCCAGGTCTGTGCGGTAAGCCGCCCCCGTTGGAAGGACTAGCATGCCTAGGTCAACGGCGGGCTATGGGAAGTAATTAAAAAACACTTCCGGAAATTCTGGTCCAACAATAAGAAAAAAGACAAAGTAAATCGCAATCTCCTTTATCTGAATTTGGGTACAGCCTTCGCTATTTCCTTATAGGGATATCAAATCTGATTCATAACATCGGCAGTGTTAATACCATTATTTATGAGAATATCAACTCTTCCTAATTCTTTAACATTAAGTCCTCTCCAAAATGGTCCAAAATTCTGTTATAAGCCTCCGAAGCCGCCCCATTACCCCAATCATATATGGTAAACTCGCCAATACCGATTCCTGTTTCACTGGTAGTCCCATCATGACCATAATTTTCCATCATAAAACCGTATTCCTCTTTGCCGAAGAAGTTCCATTTTCTTTCCCACTGCTCTTTAGTTTTTAGGTTCTCCGAACAATACATCATCACAAATGATGCTTTTAAAGCTGCAATACCCCGCTGAACATATTCTTCGTTGTCCAATTCTTTTCCGTACTTCAAAATCAATTCTGAAAAAAGACTTTGTCGGGAATCGTTCCATTCCCCGTCGGCATTCATTACCCCGAATCCTCCCAATGTAGAAACATACATATAAGGTGGTTGCCAGATAGCCTGTGTCATCAGCATTTCGTCCAAAGTTCGCTGGCCATTCTCAATATACTTTTTATCGCCAGTTATCTTGTAACAATTAAAAAGGGCTTCTGCGGTCCAGTACATCGAAAAATTGTTCTGCTTGTACATATCGTTCCTTTCCACCTTTTTGTTTACCAAATTATCCGACCCATAACGGCTACATGACCAGTAGGTCTCAAAATCCTCCCATCTTCCTTTCGGAACAATATTGTTCATGACAGCCTTCATTGCCTTTAGGGCAGGATCTAGATACTTTTTGTCCTTTGTTAGTTCAAAAAACTTCAAAAGAAAGGTAACCGACATTGAGGTTTCGGGAGAACGATTGAGATGTTGCATAGGTTCCAACGAATCTAAAGACAGCCATCCTGGGAAAAAGCCCTCCATATCCTGTGTACTTAACAAGGCATCTGCGTAGTCAGTCGCATATTTTAATAGCCTTTCGTCCTTCTCCAACTCATCGTACCAAGTCAACATTAAATATGCGGTCCAACTCATATCGAGAATATGGTAGGGAGCCATTTTTGGGTCTCCGGTATATGGATTTCTATTGGAATTTCCAAAATAATGCGTTTTCCAGCCTTTTGACCTTTTGTATTTCTCACCATCGATAATTACTTCCTCCATCTCTGTGGCAATCAACCCCTTAAAAAACCCTTTTTTTTGTGGAAAAGACAGAGCAAGTTCTTTGCCCATTCTAGCTTTCTCCATCAACTCCGTATTCTTTGTACTCCGAGCATACCTATAGAGACCCGAAGCCGATCTTAATGAACTAAACCATGCCTGGTTCCAAATCGATCGAAATTCCCGTTCGTTAACTTCACCTGGATAATTCGGACTTTGGGTGATATTGACAATAAAAACGGGCGCTCCAACCTTTTTACCATTCAACTCAAACTCTTGCCATACGGCATCTTTCCAACTATTAAAAGCCCAATCATAGGTGTGTTTAACAAATAATTCAAGGTCAGTATTCAATGGCTTAACGGATTCATAAAGTGGTGCTCCCCAATTTCTCCAAAAATAAGCAAGGGGTTTACGCCAAGGATTTTTAATTTCCTCTGGTTTATCACTGACCATAATAGTAAAACTGAATTCAAGTTTTTGAGGTAGATATGTGGCACCATCCTTTCTTTTAAAGAGAACATGCTCCTCAACTCTGTAATCACTTAATCCCAAAGTGAGCTTATTCCTTGGCGCGTCCATATCCATGTACCACTTTACCGGGGTCCCTTTCTCCAATAGATCCAGATCTGGCATTACCACTAATTGCTTTCCTTCTCCCGAAACTATGAGAGTAGGAGCTCTAAATACATGTTGTGCAATAATATGTTCGTCAGTCGGTGTTAAGTGGGGTGCCCAATGAAAATCCGGCTTAAAATTTGGTGTAATTTCCACATGCCAGTCATTTTGCCGCAGTGTATCCTTAATTTCATATTTCAAATGAACGGTAGCAATTGTTCCAGAAACTTTGTCTACTGAAATTATAGGTTTATAGGTCCCTAACGACTCTATTTTTATATTATTAATAAACTTGGATATATCTGGCGGGATACTATCCAGAATGGACGGCTCTTTACCATTGTCTGCACAAGACACAAACAATAGCGAAATACTTAAGAATAAATAATTTATAAAAATCTTCATGTTCCCTAAACGAGTTTAAATTTTATTTCTTTTCATTACCCCAAAGTTGCCTGTCATAGCCCTTGCTCCTCCTCCACGCATCCCTCCAAATATGGATGTCTTGCACCAAAGGACTAGGCATCGGTTTTCGCATGTTTTTATCCTGCAACCTTGGAAATTTCGGAAATGGTTTGCCTTGATACCAGTAGGCCACACTGGCCAGATCAAGAGTTAAATTGTTGTTGTGGCCGTGTTCAATAGTAAACTTAAATGAAGTATCAAAATGAATCGGATCGGTAATATGGTATCGATAGACATGGGTTCTACCAAACCAGCCCATATTTCCATTGACCCTCGGATAACCGAAATATGGATGGGAAAAAATTTCCTTTGGACCCCAAGCACTATTAAAATAATCCTCGGTTCCCGTCCCGTGCAATGAGGGCGAACTTTCTCCATCAATATAAATCATGTCGTCTCCTTCCCCATACCATATTGGCGTAGGACTGTTTACATAATAGTTGACCCCCACAAAATGGCCTTTGCCCTTGGTTTCCATTATTAAATAGTTGTCCTCACCTGAGGTATTGGCCCTGGTTTCTCCTAAAACACTCCATTCATTCTCCCCATCTGGTAGACTATTGGTAAGTTCATGATTATACCAAGCATGGAAATAAAGCGTATTTTCCGGTAGTTTATCAATTTCTACATAATCTATATAGTAATAAAATGCATCGATATCCTTATCGGACTGGTTTTCAATTTCAATTCTGGCACTCTTAGCAAATGGCATTTGAAAATAACTCACTAATGCCGATCCCTTGTCCGGTCCAGCAATTAGAGGTAACGATGCGTAGTTATAGGCCTCGTCCCAGCCTTGACCAAAAAAGGGGCCAATAGGCGACTCGACTGAAGGAGTTTTGCTTCCATCCCAATACATTCTGAGAACTATATCATTTCTACTGATCACTTCTGTCCTTGGCGCTATTGTTATCCAAATATGATTGATGATTCCAGGACCTTTGACGTCACACAAAGTGTAGAATTCTCCTGTTTTTATCATTTCCTTCCGGTCATTGTTTTTGCCGGATTTATCATAACTGCTTACCCGTTTGCTTCTATATCCTTCCTTATTTTGTGTCAATGCCGAAAGGGCATTAGACGTACTTTGAGCTGTAATGTCCAAAACAATTATGAAGAAAATTATCGGTGCTAATTTTAATATTCGAATCATTTTCTAGAAATTAAATACGGTTATATGTTTTCTTTTGTATTGATATTGATTATAGGATAGTTTTTATTTAGTCACCTTACTATTACTCTCACTGGAAATCTAATGTGGCCAAATCCTTTTGTTTTACTTAAAAAAGGTTTATTTGACTTCATCTGTCCAACTTGCATTTCAAAAAAAATAGAATTCTATTAAATTATTCCCTATCTCGAGTGCATTAACTTGTTAAATTCTTTAACATTATTAACTACTGTTTTTCACATCCCTTAAGAGTATACTCATTTAACCTATAATTCGTTAGTAAACCAATAAAAAAGAGTGGCGAAATCTATCCAACAACCCTTGTTCTCCTGTATTTTGAGACTATTCTTCCTTTTCTGTTCAAAGGGCCATAGGTCTATTTATATTCCATCGCATTGCCTTGTCCTAGGATATGGAAATGTATTCATGTAATCTTTATTTTGATAATTTAGGATAAACCTAAAGTCCAATTATACACCTTTTTAATAAGAGAGGTCCCTGAAAGCACACTCCATTTAAGAGAATTACCGGGCCCTAAATTAGAAACCCGGCAAGACTCAAAATTAACTCAACTAACTCAACTAACTCAATTTCATAAATGGAATCAATGTAATATTACGTAGATTAAGGAATTTCTAATCAACTATTGCTCAGGGAAGTCCTCCGGTCAATTGGGTATGGACATATGAGAAATTAGTATTTGGTTAAACGTTTAAACTATATAAATTTAATCTTAAATAATTAAATTATCAAATTAAAATTGTTAAAAAACGTTAGGTGAGAGATCTTTATCGGAAATAGCGTAGCGTATTTATATATTCTATTACATACAAAGAATTGACTCAAACAAAATTCAAACGTCTATGGCTAACTATTCTCTATTAAGACCAATAAAATAATTTTACTCAACTTATCATCTTTTTGAAAAAAAAAGTTTCGAAACTATCCCAATTATCGAGATTTGACTTTTAGGGTAGCCTGAGTCTTTTCCTAATAAAAACCAATTTATGGTTTTCCCCAAAGCATCACTTCAATCAAACCAATAATAGTATTATATTTCTTTAACTAACTCTTAAAGTTCAACAATAAAATCTCCTATTTTAATTTCTCCCTCGTGTAGGGCCGTCCGTATTAATTATGCGTGGAATTCGATCTTCGACCACAGGTAGTTTGGGAAATTCGGCATGTGGTTCTGTTTGATACCAGTATCCTACGGTAAAGAAATTATCTGACCTGTGGTTGGCATGCCCGTGCTCTATAGTCATTTTAATGGATTTATTGAAGACGATGGGAGACTCGGAGTGAAATCTATAGACCATCCATTCAGAGCCGGTATCATCATTTCCGTTTTTAGGATTACCGTATTCTGAATAAGCAAATGTAGGTGTGGATGAACCGAAAGGATTAATTCCACAATTACCATAGCACCAAGCTCCTAAATAGTAATCTTCGGAACCCGTCCCTGTTATTGTTGGGTTTTTGTCACCATCTATAAATATCATTTCATCTCCTTCTCCCCACCAATCGCCCTGATTTTGAAGGATGCTTTGGGTAACACCGATAAACTGACCCTTTCCCTTGGCCTCTATGATGACGTAGTTGTCCTCGCCGTTCACGTTTTGCTTATTGTTGATTTTTGGATCTCCATTAAGTTTCCAGTCAGAAGTCCACCCCTTAGTGGGCTGGGATTGCCTATATTGTGCATGAAAATATCCTATATCCTGGGGCAACGATTTGTGTTTCTCCCAATCGATATTATAATAAAATGCACCAATTGGTGATTCTCCTTCGTTGGTAATAGTCACTTTAGCCGATTTTCTAAAAGGCATTGGAAAAGAAGCATTCAGCGCTTTTTGTGAACCTATCGATAAAAATTTGGATTCATATAGAAAATACCGTCCCAGGCCCAAACCAAAGAAGTCGCCAATGGGAGCTTCGACACTAGGTGTTTCCTCCCCGTCCCAATACATCCTCAATACGATTTTTTTTAAGTGGTTCTCTTCGTTGGTGGCAATGGTGAACCAGATATGCTTAAATATACCTGGCCCTTCCACATCGCCGATGGTACGGGTTTCCCCAGGTTGAACTTTATTTTGCCAATTGCCGTCATCGTTAGCACCTGATCTGTCATAACTGGAAATTCGTTCTGACGTATAATCCCGTAACATATAAATTTCCGTTTCGTCCCCTGTGCTGTCCTGTGAATAGCCAAAGCTAGTAACAATAAATACTGCCAAGATAATTAGTGGTCGTTTCATAATCTTTTGTTTTTATTATTATTATTCATTTTGCATGTAATTATCTGCAATAAACCCACATAACAATTTATATTTCTCATATCTAATGTTATATGCTTTATACTTTTCCATATCAGGATTAAATTCCTTATCAAACCCAGGTCCCATGGCATCCATGGCGACTTCAACTTTGGGATAGATACCTGCGACAGTCGCCGCAAACATTGCCGCGCCCAGGGCACAGGTCTGCTCCGATCGATGTACTTTGATTGGCATTCCGAGGATATCAGCCATCATTTGAACTACTAATGGCGATTTCTTAGCTACACCACCTACAGCTATGACCCCTTTGATGGGAATTCCTTCTTCCACAAATCGTTCCACTATTCTCCTAGAACCAAAACAAGTGGACTCAACCAAACTCCTAAATATCCTGGGAGCATCGGATCCTAAATTCAAGTTTTGAATGGCACCTTTTAAAAATTGATTGGCATCGGGGGTCCTTCTGCCGTTCATCCAGTCCACGGCCAGTTCAGCATTTTCATCAATGGGAATTTCCGCAGCCGCAGCGCTGAGCTCCTTCAATATACTATCTCTAATCTCCTCTTGCAATAATTTGACCGTCGTTTTATCAATTAGCTTTGTTTGGGGCAAAAGCTTTTTAGCCGGCCAGAAAACTATATCCCGAAACCAGGAATAAATATCTCCAAAAGCAGATTGGCCGGCTTCCATCCCCACCATTCCGGGAACAATAGATCCATTTACTTGTCCGCATATCCCCCTTATCAGAACGCCGTCCATCTTTTGAACTGGAGCAATCATCATGTCACAGGTGGACGTCCCCATTACCTTGCTCAAATAATAAGGTTCTATTTGTCCTCCCACAGCTCCCATGTGGGCATCCATGGCACCTATCCCCACCAAAACATCAGTTGAAAGCCCCAAGATATGAGCCCATTCTGGACATAATTTCCCTGCGGGACGATCGGAGGTGTGTACTGAAGTATACAATTTCCTTCTGAAACCCGATAACAAAGGATCTAAGGAGGATAAGAATTCTTCCTTGGGCAGACCATTAAAGTCTTCGGACCATAATGCTTTATGGCCCGCTACGCAGACATTTCTTTTAATTTCGCTTACGCTTCCTCCGCCGGTCAACATAAAGGGAATCCAATCACAATTTTCTACCCATGAGTGACATGCCTCTCTTACCTCTTCATCATTTCTTAAAACATAAAGCAGTTTAGCCCAAAACCACTCGGAGGAATACGTTCCGCCTACATATTTTAAATAATCGATATCGAACTTTTTGGCATGTTCGTTTATCTCTTCCGCTTCCTTAACAGCGGTATGGTCCTTCCACAAAAAGAACATGGCATTTGGATTGTCCGCAAATTCGGGATGTAACGCCAGGGGTATACCATTTTCGTCCACCGCCACAGGGGTAGATCCGGTAGTGGCAACCGAAATAGCCCGAATATTCTTTTGGATCTCTCGACTTACTAGTAACAATGCACCTCTTATACTTTGTTCCAATCCTTCAACATGATCCAATGGATGCTGTCTAAACTGATTTTTGGAAGCATCGCAAAATTGTCCCTCCTTCCATCGGGGGAAAGCATATTCGGAAGCAGCCATTTCCTCTCCAGAACGGGCATCCACAATGATGGCACGTACTGAACCTGTTCCAAAATCAATTCCGATCACATAATTTTCCTGTTTCATGGTCTTAAGTTAAACGTTGGAGTTCCTAAGCTAACATCACTTTTTTTTGCAATCCCTTTTGAATCCTGGAGTAAAGTGCAACAACAAAAAAACAGATAAAAGGAACATAAAATGATAGGTTTATACTACCCGTCATATCCGACACAAACCCTTGAACAGCTGTTAGAACGGCACCTCCAAGTATGGCCATAATCAATCCCGACCCACCAATTTTGGAATCGCCCCCTAACTTTTGCATACCCAGTCCGTAAATGGTAGGAAACATGAGAGACATACATCCCGAAGCCAAAATCAATGCTATAACTCCTGTCATTCCGCTTCCGTAGATTACGGTAAGTGTGCAGATTGCCCCCAACACAGCAGCCAGGAATAACAATCTTCTGGGTGGCACAAACTTCATAAGTGCAGTAAAAATGAACCTTGATCCGGAAAATAGTATAATCGATGCCAGGTAATATACTGAAGATTCATCCTCGTTTTTGCCCAGCTCCTGCATGACATAACGAATGGTATATGACCATAGGCCAATCTGAGCACCCATATAAAAGAACTGAGCCGTAACGGCCCAGCTATAATTACGATTCGCCAACAATCTTTTTATGGAACCACCAATATCCATTTTTCTTACTTTTTCCTCCATCATAGGCATTTTGGTGAATTTCACCATGAGCCAAACTACCAATAGGAAAAATGCAACTCCAACGTAGGTTCCCATCACTGAAGTAAGTTCTTCGGATTGTATGGCTTTGAGTTCTAAATCGTTCATTTGTGCACGCTGATTTGCGTCCAAAAGATTAAGGTTGGATAAGATAAAGAATTTGCTGAGCAATATCCCTGTGATGGAACCTAGCGGATTGAAAGACTGTGCCAAGTTCAGTCTTCTGGTCGCGGTTTCTTCCGCACCCATGGAAATGATATACGGATTTGCAGATGTTTCCAAAATAGAAAGGCCACCCGCCAAAATAAACAGAGCGGCCAAAAAATGCCCGTATACCATAGTGATACTCGCTGGGTAGAACAACAATGACCCCGTTATAAAAAGCCCCAAACCGACTAACACACCAGTTTTATAAGTGTATTTTTTAACTAGAATGGCTGCGGGCAGGGCCAGCAAGAAATAGGAACCATAAAATGCCATTTGAATCCAAGAGGTCTGAAAATCCGTCATACTCATGATCCGCTTGAAGGCCGCAAGCAACGTATCAGTCATATTGTTGGCCAGTCCCCATAAAAAGAACAGACTTGTAATCAAAATAAAGGGCCATTTATTTCCAGGCTTGATTATTGGTATCCTATTTGTCACTTTTTCCATTTTAAGAGGTGGATTAAATCAAGTTATCGTTTCCCGTAAATAGGTCCATAATTCTCACAGGCCCTATAATCAGAACCTTCCCTGTCCATTCCGAATGAATTCCATGCGGTGGGCCTGAAGATCTTGGAATCATCCACGTTGTGCATATTAACAGGAATCCGTAACATGGCCGCCAAGGTAATCAGATCGTGCCCTATGTGCCCATAACTGATGGCACCATGGTTTGATCCCCAGTTGTTCATTACCGAGTACACATCGGTAAAGGCCCCTTCCCCAGTCACATTGGGAACGAACCATGTAGTCGGCCAAGTCCTATCTGTTCTTTCATCCAAAATTGTATAAACTTTTTCTGGCAGATTGATAGTCCAACCTTCCGCAATCTGTAAGGTGGGTCCCAGTCCCTTCGTCAAATTGAGCCTGCACATAGTAACGGGCATGCCTCCATTGGTCAGAAAATTCGAGGAATAGCCCCCGCCCCTAAAGTATCCGACGTTCGCGGGATACCATGTTGTTACATCTAGACAATCCTTTTTCTCCTCTTCGGAAATTTCCCAAAATGGTTTCATAGCCGGTTTGCCCTTACTTGTCTGCCTTCCCGTACCGTCCAATGTGGCGGAACCAGAGTTTATCAAGTGAATAAATCCGTTCTTGGCCTCCCCTTCCGGTTTCCATCCTGTAACTTCCACTACTGCCTCGGGACTCCAATATGTCCTTACGTCAGCAAATATCTGTGCCGTATTCGTCAAAAGATGGTTGAAAAGCATTGAAATTCCATTCAGCGAATCATTTTCGGTAGCTACTATATAAGGCTTCCGAATTCCGTTCCAATCAAAGGACGAATTCAAAATAGCTTCCGAAAAATCCCCATTGGGCAAAAAGTCCGTCCATTGGCGTTGGCCCTGAAAACCGGATACGATTGCGTTGTGGCCCAAAGCTTCTTCCCCGTAGCCCATTTTGGCCAATTTCGGGTTGCCTTCCATCAGATCTCGAATGATCAAGGTCATTTTAACAACGAATTCCCAGTCCTTGTCCTTCTGTTCCCTGGAACGTTGTTTGTCCTCTTTGTTAAAATCCTTGCCCTCAGCGCAATTTTCCTTCGTCCATGTAAGGGCTTTCTGAAACTCCTCTTTATCGTAGATTCCGTGCTTTATTCTGCGCATCACTTCGGAAGAATCCACAAATTCGTTGCGCATTCCCAGATAGGACTGAAAAAAATCGGACTGGATTTCAGAACCTGCTATCCCCATGGATACAGTCCCTATGGCCAAATATGATTTTTCTCTCATCAGGGAAACTGCGAGACCCGCTTTTGCAAAACCCAATAGTTTATTTTGAACATCTTTGGGAATATTCTCGTCGCCCATCTCCTGCACGTCCCTGCCGTAAATCCCAAAAGACGGTAATCCTTTTTGGTTATGTCCCGCCAGGGTGGCGGCCAAATATACCGCACCTGGTCTTTCCGTACCGTTAAAGCCCCATATTGCCTTGGGTATCAACGGGTCCATATCCATGGTTTCTGTACCATAGCACCAACATGGCGTAACGGATAGGGAAACGCCTACATTTTCCCGTTTAAATTTTTGAGCGCAGTCCGCAGCTTCCTTTACTCCCCCGATGCATGAGTCTGAAATTATGCATTCGACGGGCGAACCATCCGGATATCGAAGTTCTTCCATAAAAAATTTTGCGACATTTTTGGCCATGTTCATGGTTGTATCTTCCAAGGATTCTCTAACCCCGCCAAGTCGTCCATCGATTATAGGACGGATCCCTATCTTTGAGTATTGGTTTGTTTTGGACATATCTAGTGATTTTTAAAATTAGAATTTATCTTTTATGACCTCTAGGCTCACGCCGAAGACTTCTTTGGAAATGACATCCAATTTATCCTCTGTCCCCGCAAAGTGAAAAACACTGTGGTCGTGGGCCATTTTTTCTCCCGGGTTTAAAAAAGCTGCGGGCGATACGCTCTCTATCTCATAAAAGGGCCCCATCTGGGATCCATCTTCCAACGGACCGTCATTATAAGCGTTGATGGCGTCCCCCGTAAAGGGATCTTTGTCCGGGGTCCATTCCTGGTTTAGGTACACCGCATCCCGTTCCACATCAAAAATGGTAATGGTGAGTAGCTGGTTGGTAGCGTCATAACTCCCCGCTACGTTTTTAGCCCTTTGAGGGGGAACGCCTAGCTTTCCACGGGACTTTCCATCGGCCTTGAAGAAAATGGTATTGTCTGCATATTCGATCCTATCTTCGGGGATTTCCCCAAAATAATCGGTCGTGGCAACTTTGCCAGATGCATCTTCTCGATAGGGGATTACGATCGTGGTCCTATCCGAGGGAGGGAACATATCCAGCATCCAGATACAGGGCGCGCCGGTTTCCTCGGTCCACGAATTCTGACCAGTGTTGATGATCTCATTGCTGGTTTTGTATCCTACGAATTCCAGTTGCCCGAGATCGATATGCAATAGATTTTCTATTTGTTGGGCATCCAAGATTTGAACGTTCCGTACTACCTTAATATCCAGTTGCGTATCCGCGTAATTCCTCAAGGACATCTCCTTTTCCATACGTACGCCAGTAACGCTCTTGTCCGCCACCTTCCAGATTTCGGAATCGATGGGCGGGGGCGTTTTCCAATTGTCAAAGGTCATTTGTTGTCCCTGTTCAAAGAATAGGGAGAATTTGCCCCCTTCCGGCCCTAACCAGAACCTGTTTTCCCCTCCATAGGCGTTCATGTGGGGATCTAGGTCACCTTGGAATGCCTTGTAGTTTATCCAGCCTAAACTCTTGCCCCTTTCTCTCGTGGCCGAGGAAGTAAAGACCTTGGCCTGGTATTTTGGGGAGACGAGGACAACGGCACTCCCGCTTTGAAGTATCACCAGATCTTTGTCCATGTTTTCCAAGAATTCCTGGTCATAGCCCAAGCTGCCTTTTTCGTAAGTAGGTTTTTCCATTTTTATATCTTTCTTGGTCTGCTGGCCGCCACAGGATAATAGAGCCAAAATCCCCATTGTAATACATAGCTTCTTAATACACATAATCCTGTAGATATCTATAATTATTAATTGACCTCCAGATCGTCCTTGGAGGGAAGTTTGGGAAAGACGCATAGGGACCTTATTTTACAAAAGAAATTAAGAACGACAGCATTAATAAAATGCAAAATATCTTTTTCATTTCTTTTAGTTTAAACGTTTAAATTACATTGTCTTGACTTAGACTAAAATGATTATTTTCAAATATATGGTTAATCGTTTAAATTTAAAAATTTATAATTAGAATAATTATAAATTTTATTTTTAATATTAGTTTACTGAACAGTATCTAACGCAGGGAAGCTTTCCCACAAGATTCTCTTACAATCAATTTTGCTTCCAAGCTCATCTGTTTGTACCCAATTTCAGGGTCTGAAATTTCATCAACCAAAATTTTAACGGCTTCTTTGCCCAATTCAGTCAAGGGTTGTTGTATATATGTAATGGGAGAATAATAAAAGTCGAAAGCTTCACCTTGGTCAAAACTCACTATCGCAACATCGTTTGGCACCTTCAGTCCCAACTTATCTATCTGTTTCATACCGTGGATAGCCAAACTATTCGAAGCGAAAAAAATGGCAGTTACTGGTTCCTCAACCAATAAAAGGCCGTTAATTCCATTTACCACGTCTTCTCCTATGGAAGAAAAGTTGATTTCCTTTAACCAACTTTCATTTACTTTCAAGTTATGATTCTCCATTGCCGCCATTGCCCCTTTAATCCGTCCTTTCATATGCACTAAGGAATTGCCATAAGCTATTATCCCTATTTTTTTATTACCGGTCACGATTAACCTTTCTACTGCTTTATAAGCCGCTCCAAAATTATCGATTACCACATAATTGGAAGGGATTTCCTGAAAATACCTATCAATTAAAACAAAAGGAATATTCTGTTCTTTAAGATGTTTTATTTGATCTTCCGACCCTTTCGTTGGGACAATGATAAAACCATCAACTTGACGATTTATAAGAAATTTGATAAGTCCCCAGGATTTTTCGGCCCTTTCATCCGAGCTGCTAAAAACTAATGTATATCCCAATTTAGCCGCCTCATCTTCGATGATGCGAGCTATATGAGCAAAAAAGGGGTTGGATATATCGGCAACCACCAATCCGATTGTAAAGGTCCTTCCACTCTTTAAACTTTTGGCTATCTGGTTTGGCTGATAGTTTAACTCCTTGGCTACTTTCTTTATTTTCTCCGACATCTCCACACTTACCTTACTTTCCTTGCCTTTCGAAAGTACATATGAAACCGTAGCTATTGAAACTCCTACCTTTTTCGCAATATCTTTGAGCAGTGCTTTTTTCTTCATTTAAAAATATATGACTATCATAAAGTATGCATACTATTTCCCCATTTAAATAAAACAGAGGCTTTTAGGACCCTGTTTAACATTGAATCGAAATACCTTCTATTGAACATGTAGCAATTTTAGTCCAGATAGCTCTGCAGGTAATCGCCGCCGATGGAATGATGAACGTCCAGGAAGAGCCTCTTGGCATTGGCAATCGCGATGCGTGCCCAAGAGAGTGTCTTCGATGTCTCTTTTTTGACGGCTGTAATGATCGCCTTTTGTCAGCTAAGGCTTTCCTTGAGATCACTTTAATTGTTTCCCCGTCGGTCGTGGCCGAGAATCCCTTGTTCATTGCTGTTCCCACATGCATGTAGGTGGTCTCCTTACTGAGGTCTTTCAAAAGTTTCATCTTTATGTACTCTACTTTTTTGTTCTGTCTGTGCCTATACTTCTTGCAAGGAGGCACAGTTTTCGATTCCGCCATTACTAGTACCTTGGCCTGTTTTTGACTCTCCTTTTCCCGCTTGTACCTACCGTCGTTCTAGAAGAGATCGGCCGCTACCCTCTTGTGGCCCTCTTTGTCGAGCACCGTTTCGAAGAGGCTCTCGTCGAACTCGACCTCGTCGTTTAGATGGTAAGCCCATCGCTTTTCCACATGACGTAATACATTTTATGGAGCAAACACCAAATCGGCTCGTAATACCGATGCCCCAATTGTCTCTGTACTCTCAGGGGCCGAGAGGATCTTTTTCTTACCGGCAAGCATCAACGTGCCGAAATACCAGTAAATAGGGCAGTTGCGAGCCATGCAGCGGGCTACCGCTCCACAAGGTATTCCTGAAACTGCATTTTTTGCATTGATACTGGTCCTTAGTGGATATCCAATAATGCTCCCGATGCTCGCACCGCTTGCAGATTACACCATTTTCTTCTCTTTGTGACTTGAAATGCGCCTTGTAGCTCTCCTCGTTATGGAATTTCTTGAAAAACCCCATGATTTTCATATCGAACCTTATTATAATAAGTAAGACATGAAATCTTATAGGTTTATGCTAGGAATCAGATAGTTATATTGTTTTAACGAATCCTCTTGAACATAACGCAAATCCTAGGAAGCGGTAACCCTAAAGCCGTTTTCAACACCCAATTTTTCGAAGGTCTGGATTCCAGGTTCAAAGAAAGCATGTCGAAAGCCTTCAGTTATATTGAATATCAGAAATCTTTTCACCTTCTTGCTGCAAGCTACTACTAAACTTAGTAGGAAGGCAGTGAAAAGGAGTTTTGCCGTAGGAACCACCGATAATCGCAGATGGTCGCTTATGTACTTTTTGCTGGTTGAAATGAGATACATGCCTTTCAAGACGTGGGTTTAACAAATTTATTGTGAAATAGTTTTAATGGGTTCACCTACCGGGTGGTCGGCCGTAAACAAAAAGCCCAATAGATTTGCGGCCGTTTGTGCTATTTGGTCTTGATAAATCTGCCCTTCGGTGCTTACCTCTCCTATAGGAGTAACACCAGGTCCGATGGCCGCCAGCCAGGTTTCATCACTATGGACGGACCCGGAACCATGGCCTGTCCATTGGTCCCCCAGTCCCCTGCCATGATCGGGATAAACCATGATAGCGGTCTTGTCCATGTAAAAGGGATCTTCCTGAATCATTTTCCATAAACTGGCGATCATGGCATCGATATAATGGGCAGAATCCAGATACGAATCGTATTGTCCTGCATGGCCAAAACGGTCGGGATCCGCAAAATCGATATATACTACTTTTGGATGATCGGCAGTCATATACGTTTTCGTCAAGGCAAAGGTATGCTCGTCAAAACGGAGACCTTTCCCAGAATATTCAGGTAGATAATGCTGAAGTTCGTTGGCCAATTTCTGAGATTCAGTTAGGTGCGTGCCCTGTACTTCTTCTCCGGGAAGGTTTACCAGCATACCGTTGCGGTCCCTGTTCACTATTCGCCCAACGGCATTCCATGACGCAAAGGTCACCACCTTGCCCTCATAGCCATTCTGTTTATTGAGGAACTCAAGTACATTTTCGTTGGGGTTGTTGGGATATTCGTTGGAATCTATCTTGGGGTCGTAGTATCCACTAATGTTTTCGGAACGGCCTGGATAGGAAAACCAGTACTTGTTCCTTAAGTTCACCTTGTTACCCAGATCACGGTTACCGTAGAGCTGGCCCTTTGCGGCGATGGTGCCCCAAAAGAAAGGCATGGTTTTTTGTCTTCTCTCTTTTGGGGTGGAAGCCCAATATTTTTTTTGAAGGGACTCCAAATCCTGGTTGTTGTATTTATCATTGAACAACAGGGTCGAATCGGCTCCATGAAATATTTCATGCCAGCGCATACCGTCCACGGAAATAAGAATAATGTTTTCCGCCTTGTGCTTCTGAGCAAAACAACCAATAGATGCCATTAAAAATAGTAGTAATATTGTGGTTTTCATTGCTCACGGTCGTTAGTTGAAACCCTACTTGAACATAGTCGGGCAGGCACAAGACTTTCAATTTCTACAAAGATCATCGTCATAAGAGTTATTAAGTTATAAATTATGAGTTAATAAAGCGTGCAGTCTAAAAAACTGAGCAACTTAATATCACATTAACGGTTTGCAATTTCATTGCTTTTCAAAACCTGTGGATTTTCAATCCATGGTGGTTTAGTTTTAAAGAGCGAATTATGATTTTAAGACCTAGGTTGTAAGACTAATATTTTGGCTTCGGATGGGTATGATTCACTAATGCATGGTCTCCTCCATAGAAATTATTCTTTATCCTAGGTCCTTATGTCTAAATTTATGGGAGGTTCAATAATTTACCCTAGTACCTGCCCTAAGACATACAAGATAATGATTTAACGCGACGAATATTAGACTTAGTTAAAGATTGAAACTCTCAAAACTTTCATTTCTTCAAATCTTCAAAAGAGCTTTCATCTAGATAAAAAAAATGATTTAATCGTTTAAGCTTCAAAGGTATTAAAATTTCTTGGTTTATTCTATTATAGTTTGTCGCTAGGTGTTTCATAAATTTCTACAATTCACAATGAACGATTTTATATTACTTTTAAAAGTAGTTAGTTACCACGGGAATTGATTTACATCAATCATAAAACAGCTCTTATTAAAAAAATCTAAGGGACGAAACGTAATATCCCTAATAGTCAAATAATAGAAAAACAAGCATATCTATTACTTCCAAACCTTTCCTACCCCTTTATTTGCATAAATGAGCTATATCCATTATTAAGTTACAGTCGTCCATCCTATACCTTGTTTATTGGTCTAAATTAATGGTAATCGTATGCTTTTTCGATGGTATTAATTCAATTGTCTTATCGACTGTACCAGTCGACCATCCTCTGGTATGTACTACAATCTTATCACAAGATTTATCGGTAAGCGCATCTATGTTTAACAGTGCCGATTTCCCAGATGTATTTACCTTTAAACTAAAACTTAATTTTCCAAAAGGAGTTGCGATATTCTTTAATGATGTCTCCATACCTGGTTTTACCCATTCTTTTGGAAGTCCCTCAAACAGATGCAGCTCTTTACCACGATCCAAGGCAAGTAAATGGATGGAAAGACGAATAAATTCCGCACTTGCCCAATTATGGGGCATATCACCAACATAATGATCGGGCAAATCTCTGGGGTTATGCTCCTCCCTCCAAGCCAATAAGGGCGATGCGTGATTGGCAAAAGCATAAAGCGAGCGTACCGCCTTATCCCCATCTCCCATCCAAAGTTTGGCATGCCCATAAAAGCTGGCAAAATAGTTCCATATTCCATCAATAATCCAACCCGTACCCATGACCATCCCTTCTTGAAGTGTAGTATCTAGCATATCCATTGTACCGTTGGCAATAGGGTCATTCTGAGCGAATAGTTGACCAGGATAAACACCTTGGCAGAATGCCCACTGTGCACGCTGAGGCAAGGAATAATATTTGGACTCCATAGGTATGGGCAGGTAGGTATTGCCAAAAGTGTCTACTTGTTTATCACGGTTTGCAGCCTTTTGAAATGATGCGTAAAAATCGTCATACTCCTTTCCCCAGTTCTTGGCATCATTCGTTTCCCCAATCCAATTTGCAGCTTCTACCATTGCTTTTAGGCCTATTAAGTTCCAATACACGTTAGAGTATTCCCCTTTGTCATCTTCACCCCAAAGGCCCCCGTCGATTGCTCCAGGCGGTATTAATCCGTCATCAACCGAAATTTCATTGAGCAAGGTCATTCTTCTCAACTCTTCTATAAATGAAACTGTCTTGGATAGTTTGGGCCAAACGGACTTTAGCCATTCTTTATCCTGTGTCAACAATGCATGTCTAACAGAGGCCCAAAGTACGATTCCATTTTCCTTCCAAAAATCAGGTGTCAGCTTGCCAAATTTACCATTAGGCTGTTGAAATGACAACATGTATTCTATACCGTCCCTGGCATCGGAACCCCTACCAACCATGGTAGCAGCCTCAAGTATAAAAGCTCCATCTACAATCCAAAGACCCCTATAGCAGGTAGGTCCTACTTGAAAACTTATCCTTCCATCTACTATTTCTCTTGCCTGCCATATATTGCGCAACGAAGCATCAATAAGAGATTGAATTCCTTCATCCGGAATTGTAATGGTGCCCGAGGGCACCGGGGAATAGATTTCCCAAAAGTCAATGACGGATTGTCTAAGTTGTTGCATATCTTCGATATTTCCTGCAGGATTGGCAAAAAAACTTGCTGTCAGATCTGAAGCAATATCGTTGTCATAAATAGCCGGTATAGTTTTAGTCTGACCTGCTTCTATTTGGATTGGAGACAAAGAGACAAGAGTTTTTTCATCACCGATATTTTGCCGCACACCCTGAACTTGGCTCCCTATAAAAAGTCTACCATTGTCCTTGATTGTAATCACATTTCCTTCTACTGTAACCGCATGTTCTGAATTAATGATTACCAATGGTTGGATAGTTCTGCTCTCCACTCCAGTATTCGTCACAGTCGTAAGAACAATGTCTTCCCTCGGGGCATTCATAACTGTCTCATTCTTTTTGGCTTCACTGAATTTCTTTAGACCGAATGAACTGTACGCAAACGTTTCTTGTTTGATGGCCAAACCATCCAGATTAGAATAGGTTTCCACAATCGGAACTTTTGGAGAATACAACTTCTGTTCGGTAAGTTTTACGTCCTCATCGGCCAATATTTGTACAACCGTCTTAAAACCTTTATCATTGGCATAAGAATAGAATCCTTTACCTCCAAAATCATAGAGAAGTTGTCCTAAAGGACCAACTAAACTCTTATAAGTGTCATCTGGAAGGCATATGCTAGTTACATGCCAATTAGGGGCATATCTGAAATCAACGTTCAAGTAATCTTGACTAAAAGCCGAAATCGAGGACAATAAAATTAGAAGAATAGTAATTTTGAATTTCATGACAACTTTATTTTTTTGTTTATAATTTTATGTACGGCTTTTATTCCAAAATTCTTCCATTTCCTCCAAGGTCTTTCCCCTGGTTTCCGGTACTTTTTTAAGAATGAATAAAAAAGCTACCAAGGATACAGCAGCATATACCCAATAAGCAAATCCATGATTAAATTTTTCGGCCAGATAAGGATTTTTATCCAATACGGGAAATGTCTGCGATACTAAAAAGTTCGAAACCCACATGGACGCCACAGCTATGGACATAGCCCTTGCCCTTATTTCGTTTGGAAAAATCTCGGCAATCAACACCCAGGTAACCGGACCCCATGACATCGCAAAGAATGAAATATAAAGTAACATAAAAACAAGAATATAGATACCATTGAACCCGGCAAAAAAGGCAAAACCCATCAATCCCATCGAAATTGTCATACCCAAGGCACCAATCAGCATTAACGGTTTGCGACCGAATAAATCTACTTTTTCAATTGCGATTATTGTGAATACCATATTTGCTAGACCGACAATAACGGATTGCCATAAAGCCTCATCTCCCTTGGCACCAACACTTTTGAATATTTCAGGAGCATAATAGAGGACTACATTGATACCTATGAACTGCTGAAAAATAGCCAAGAAAACACCTATCTTTAATATCTGAAAACTATCTATCACCCGTTTGGTTCCAACTTTAGTTACAGGTTTTTTTATATTAGAAATCAGTAGCTTTATATCTTCAGTAGGGGAAAGGCGTTTAAAAATCATTTCGGAATCCAATTCTTTACCCTTAAGAACGAGCCATCGTGGACTTTCCGGTACCCTAAACAACATAAAAAAATAAACTAGGGCTGGTAAGGCCTCGGCACCGAACATGTATCGCCAACCCGTTGTATTCAGCCATTCAGTATCCCCCATTTTACCAATTTGATAATTGACCAAAAAAGATATAAAAACCCCAATGACAATAGCAAACTGATTCCATGATACTAATCGCCCCCTTATATGTGCAGGTGCGACTTCGGATATATACATAGGAGCTAACATCGAGGCAAGTCCAACACCTATGCCACCAATTATCCGATAACCAACAAATACTGCCCAAACGGAGGAAGGTTGCTCGCCTAGAGAAGTAATGCCTGTTTCTGGAAATGCTGAACCTAAGGCCGATACAAAAAATAGTATGGCCGAAAGCACCATAGCCTTTTTTCTACCGAACTTATCACTTACATATCCACCTGATAAAGCACCAATAATACAGCCTATAAGTGCCGATGAGACGGTAAAACCCAACCACCAGTTTGCGGCCGTAACATCAAATCCTTGAGGCAGTATAAAATTCTTTTCTAACGCTCCAATCGTACCAGAGACCACTGCTGTATCATACCCGAAAAGAAATCCCCCAATGACCGCAGAAGCTGTGATAATATATATGATTCTTGGAATTTTCTGTTTTTCCTTGTTCATAAGTTAAAGCTATGGAATAAAATTTTGCCAATACTTTTCAATCAAATAGGGTCTCGGCACATATTCAAAGATTTTCGGGTCCTCTTCGAAAATCGAATAGATACTTTTCTCTTGTTGAATACCAAGTTCAGAATATGATTCGGGACTTTTCTCAATTAGCCCTGATCTATCGTAATTTTTATTGGCTTGCCAGGTTAATTGTCCATGTTTATAAACAGGATACCAGGCTAAGCCGTTGTGTGCCCTGACTTCATCGTATTCAAAGCTGTAATTCCTATTGCACCATGCGCCAAAAGTCAAAGGTGTTTCTGAATCTGCACTTATGGTTGCATGAGCCCAAAATGGAGGCACAACTACGATATCGCCAGGTGCGGCATGTATTGCATAGCATTTCCCCGGATTATCATTTGCAGTCTCTTGCATGTAAATTATTGCCTTTCCTTCCCAGATTTCATAGACTTCAGGGGTAGACCAACCTCCCGCGTAAGCGGAGCGCGAGTGGATATGTCCTTGGCTTCGTATTGGCTCGTTACCCAATCGGCCACTTGCGTAAGTAACCACACCAAAAAGTAGATGTAGCTCCTTTAATAGGGATTGATGTTCTTTTTTACCCACATCCATAGCGATGGCATAAACTATGTCTGGACCCGTACAATTAGGGTCCATCAAACTTTTACGAATTGCATCAAGTTTCCTTGTTTCAACTGTAGGGCCAAAACAGGTTTCTCCATACTTGAATCCAAGCGGGTCAAACAGTGGCTGAATTTCCAAACCAGAATTAAATGTCTTTGTCATATCAATGTCTTACAAATGCCTTTATGGTTGCACATTTCTTTCCGATTGATTCCCCGTAGGGAGCAATCGTATAGGTTTCTACATTTGCGGGAACTATAAAAGTTTCGGCATAATGGATTATAAACGGGGTAAATGAATTATCGGGGCTTTCCACAATCACCTCCCTACCTTCTACCAGATTAAGTACGTTCACACTTCTACCAGTAACATGTTGTGTTTTTTCGGTAAACCAATGTCTTCGGGTCTCAATGAACTCCCGTTCATGTAATCCTGTACGTTCTTCCAAACATCCTCCGATCTCTTCCAATGTCTCAAATTGGTTAATCAGTTCTCCTTTGCACCAAGTAACATCTCTCTCCCAAGAGATATTTTTTTCACCCCGCTCGATATTTATGGGACGAGGTCGTCCATCTAGTCCTAATCGACCCCAATCCCATAGTTTGAACGTAAAATTATAGACTGCGGCACTTATTTCGAGCACCATACTGTTTTTGCCAGAACAATGAATAGTGCCTGCAGGAATAAGTATGTGGTCGTGTTTTTTAATCTTCCATTGCGCAATGTATTTTTCCGATTCAAACTGACCAGTTTCCTGTGCTTTTTTCAAGGAAGTAATCAACTCTTCAGGCTTTGTATCTTCATTAAGACCGAGATGCACAACGGCATCGTCTCCGGTATCGAGTATGTAATAACTTTCATCTTGGGTAAAGTGCATTCCAAAATTTTCTTGAATATATTCTGTAAACGGGTGTACCTGAAGACTAAGGTTACCACCCTCCATTGTATCCAGAAAATTGAATCGTATGGGGAATGCATCGCCAAACCGAGAATATACAGGACCTCCTAAGAGTGCTTCCGGATGGCGAAAAACTAAATTAATAGAAGGCGTTTCAAAAAGAACATCACGAATTTTCAAATAAAGACTGTTCTCTTCAGGTACACAGTCAAAACACCAAGCATAGTTAGGGGCCTTATCGTCAAGTTCACAAACCTTCTTCATCCATTGTCCTCCCCATACTCCCGAATCAAAAAAAGGTACAGTGCGGAAAGGCCGGTTCGTACATTCTTTTAGACCTTGATGCATTGCCATTGAGACTACCATTTTTGGATTTTCCATCACTGAGGTATCCAAAAAATAATCTACCCTATCGAAAATGTCTTTCTTATGGCGATCACAAACCAGCCAATCCACGAAGAAACCTCTTTTATATTGAATTGAGAACCGTTCCTCTTCGTTGCGCAACCCAAGATTGCCTATGGTGTTCGTACGGAAACGCTGTTGAATTTCCCAACGAGGCATGTCGGCATAGACCAACACGGTCGGGCCGCATTCCACCAAGGCGGCTCCGGGGCCGTATACGATATTTATTCCCGTTTTATTTTTCAGGGTACGTTGTGCATAATCAAATTTCGCAATATCAAAAAAATCCATTAGCTTAAGACGGGTTCTGTAACCAAAAATTTCATCATCGGTAACGTCTTGGGCAGTCATATCCCGAATCTGACCTTCACTCTTAAAAAGTTTACGGGTATCTATAAAATGAACATTTTCAGAAATCGTCCTGAACTCCCTTGTAAGCTCATCATCAAAAACACCTTGGTATGTTTCGACAACAACAGTATTGCACTCTTCAATCTTGTCGAAGTTCTTTCCAATTTCGGCAATAATCTCTTTCCAATCTGTCCAGCAATCAAATTCTCCAGGCACTGTTATAAAAGGGGTTTTATCGTAATTTGATTTTCTTCCGTTCATGTTTTTCAAATTCATTTTTCGCCATTAAAAAGGCTCCGTTCACACCAGCATTGTCGTTTAATTCCGAACTCAAAATAGCTACATGACCCCACGGGGACCAAGCAAGCCCGCCAACCTTTTCTCTAAGGTAGGGCAATATAATTTTCTTACTGTTCATAATTCCTCCTGAAATTATGATGGCTTCAGGGTCATAGGCATGTATGTAGTTCACAATGGCCGCACTCCAAACGTCCAAACAATGATCTCTAATTTCAAGTGCCACCAAATCACTTTCCGCCAAATCAAAGATGGTGGCAAAATCAATTTTCGACCTATTTTTTAACTCACTTTCTAGAATCTTAGGATGCGTTTCTACTAGGCGCTTTAAAGCCGTCGAAGATGCTTCTGCCTCCACACATCCCCTATTACCACAAGAACATAGTGCCCCCGCATAATCTACCGTTAAATGGCCACCCAGATTACCTGCCTGAAAATGTTTTCCAACTAAGGGATTTCCATCCATTATTACGGCAGTGCCCACCCCCGTACCTAATGTCATCATTACAAAATCTGTAAAGGGCCTGCCAGCCCCACTTTTCCATTCACCATAACAGGCCATTCTGGCATCGTTTTCAAGTGAAATATAGGCTCCAAATGTGCTTTTTGACCATTCGACCCAATCAAACTCCTTGGCATCGTTAAATTTATCATTAGTGGAAATTACTTTTTTCAATTCGTTATTGACTAAGCTCGGAAAGGAAAAACCGATACTTGATATATCCATAAACATAATTTTTTGCTCCTCACAGATAACCTTGATAGTATCTTCTATAATCCTTATATTGGACATGAAGCTAAGTTCCTTGCGAGCCTTAACATTTCGGGTGATGAGAATACGCTTATCGTCACCCAAGGCTATTTTAATACGTGTTCCTCCGAGGTCGATACCTACAAAATAAGCCATATCTTATTCCTTAATAATATGTTGTTCCCCGTTTTTTTGAACTATACGAATTGAGAACCCCTTTTCTTCAATGCTTGCATAATCATGGCCGGCATCAGAAGGCCAACATGCACCAAAGGAAAGTTCTGTATCTCCTGTGTTTACAACCCGATGGGCGATATAGCCTGGAATGTAATGTACACTTCCTTTTTTTATCACTTCCGTTCTTGCCCTTCTCTTTTCATCCATCAATAGAAGCTGGCCCTCTCCTTCAAGCCCCCAATAGAACTCACCGCGGTCTCTATTGGAATGAAAATGGCCTTTCGTCATAAAATATTCATCGCCAACTTTACCAGGTTTGATACGGGTAATTCCAAAAAATAGCCCTCCCTCCGTATCATTCTCAACTGGAAAATAACAATCAACTTCATAGACAATTTGATTCTGATCCATAGTTTCAGAGGCCCCTTTATCCTTAAAGATCATATTCAGGTCCATAATCTTCCTTTCGATTTTCTCTATTGGTTTCCCGCTTAGATTTTTAGCATCAAATACAATTTCGGGAGTAGGGTTTCCATATTTAAAATCCATCGATTAATGTGTTTGGAATGCTTTTCAAATCTCTATAAAAAATCTATCACTATCTTACGTAATTCCTACATAAACTCCCAGTAAGTTACCCCTTACCTCTTAGACAACTTTCTAAAAGCAGAATAAATAACCAACATTGCTATGATTATTTCCTTGCCCCTAACGATGCGACAGATGTACAGTTATATTTAATGTCCACAACTAATGATTCGTAGCAAATCACGCAATACATCTAGGTATATCCTGATTTCTTTCTAGGATTTAAAATAAACTGATTTTAAAAGTACACTGGATAATAGCAGACCAGCTCTACCATACTATTATCTTTGTTGTCTTATGTATTCGTTGTAATCCCACTTGCCAGATATTCCTTCCGTAAAATTACTTTTACAAATAGATTCTGTACCAAAAAACAAGTATATATTGCACCACCAATAAAAACTACATTAAATTATTCTAAAAAATTATTCTAGGCGATAAGTAAACATAAAAGCTTTATAGCCTCTACACGGCAGAGTAATCTCCTTTCAAGCATGTTTAATACTTAAGCTTTTAGGATTCACAGGAGGTAAATTCGGATACTAATATTCTATTTCTAATCAAAGTCATTCATTTAAAAAAATACAATTCTTCAAAACCTACAATATTCTTTAAAAATTTATTAATCCCTAAGTATTCGGAATCTATCAAAAATCATGCTTGCCTCGTCGACATTTGACCTAGAATAACAACTTTTTTATCCCAATTGTGGATCACTCATAGAAATTTCACCTGTCTCGACTCTACCAGCAAATTCCTGACGAAAAGAAGGGATGGATTTAACTTTAACGGAAAAATCATACCATGAAAAGCTATTTTCCAAATTTGTCCTCATAATTTCCATGGGTTGTACTGTATCCATTTTTTTAAATATTTTCGTGATTTTGGGGTAACCATAAGCATGATATTCAATTTCGATTTCACGAGGCTCGTCGGTGTGGGCAATAGCCAGTAAAATAATTTCTGATTTAGGGTTATTTCCCAAAATAATAGCTTCTTCTAACCAGAAGTGAATATCCGGTCCATTTTTATCGCCCGAAAAAGACCGATAAAAACCGTTAGGTCCGTAGACCTTCAAACCGTAGTTGTCGCTATCTGCTTCAGAAAAATCAAATCGATCCATCAACGTATCACCAGGTGTCAATGCATATGATCGTATTCCGTCAGGGTGACCATATACAGTAAAAGGTGCACCTGCGCTCTTTAATCCAAAACGTTTATTTCCAACATGAAACCTGAGCTCAAACACTTTCTTTAGGCAATCCATATTACCTACAACTGCTAATTCATAAGGCAGGGCACACGATGGCCTCATTCCCATTTCTTGCTGAGGAAATATTGATAACTTCTTCCAATCAATTTTTGCAGATTCTATTTCATTAATCGTAAGGGCACGATAATTTCCCGGTACATTTTTAAATTGAGCTTGATGAATACCCTTTAAAAAAGGTTTGCGCATTAACTTTTCCAGCATAATTAATTCCTTTTCAGTAAAAGAAGAAAAAGCTGAACTAATATCCCCACATATAGTTCGTCTCCATTTGCTTATATTGGTCTCATAAATATTAGTTTTAAATTTATAGTTTAGGAATTTCTCCAAAAATTGAAGGGTAGAGGTATGGTCAAATACTTCAGAACATACCTTTCCCCCTCGGCTCCATGGCGACGCAATAATCATAGGTACTCGGTAACCTAATCCAACAGGACCTCCACACGCTTCCTTTTTCGATATACCATGATTTAATTCTTGTTGAAGAGTAATCCATTCTGCTTTAGTATCAATTCCTTCAGAGCATTTGCCACTATTTTTTTTATGAGGATTTGGTGGGACAAAAGGAGGTATATGATCAAAAAAACCATCGTTTTCGTCATAAGTTAGGATAAAAATCGTCTTTTTCCATACCTCTGGATCCTTAGTTAGAATATCCATAACCTCAGAAATGTAGTAAGATCCATACCAAGGAGACATAGGATGATCCGAGTATTTTTGAGGAGCCACTAACCAAGATACAGTTGGCAAACTCCCAGTATCTACATCCTTCCTGAACTGATAGAAAATATCTCCTTTTGGAACGACCATCTCTCTATAATTTCCCTTATCATCCTTATAACCAATGGTGGTAGTTGAGCGAAAGTCTGGGTCCCCCTTGTTGATGGCAAAAGCTCTATTAAACAGACTTTTTTCCTTTTGAGAAAGCTCTTTAAACGCTTTATTAGAAAAAATATTAAGTTCTCGTTGGGCATTTTCTAATTCCTTTTCTTTACTCTCAATTTCCTTTTCAATCTTTTTCTTCTGTTCAATAGTGAGGTTTTCTCTCAACCCAGACTTCAATTGTTTAATTTCCTGAGATATGGTTTTGGTTACTTTTTTTAAATTGATTTGGTTCCTTTCTGAAAATTCGATGGGATATTTCTTAAAAAGTTCCATTGGATTACAGCCAAAGTTAGATAACCATGATCGCTCTTCCTCCGTGAAACCTCCACCATAGGTCACATCATTTTGATAAATTTTCCAAGAAATACCATTGTCTTCCAAGCGCTCGGGAAAAGTGAGCCATGTACCTTCGTTACGTTGTAAATCATTTCTAATATAAGCTTTAGAATTATCATCTTGACGTTCTCTTATTGTCCCAGTCCACAAAAAAAGTCTGTTTGGCCATGTGCTTGTCATAGCTGAGCTGAAATTCTGATCACAAACTGTAAACGCATCAGCTAAAGCATAATTAAATGGAAGGTCTTCCCGATTATAGTAACCCATCGTAAGAGGCATATCTTTGAAATTTTCGTTATGCGACTTCTTTGCTTCTATCCAATTGTTATAGAATCCTTCGTTGTAGCTATCAATCTGACTCTTACGAGAGTGAGGAAGATCACCCATCCATGTAGACTTTGTATCTCTCAAATTAAGTCTAAATGGTAAAAAAGTATCCCCATCACTACTGCTTTGAAGCCAAGTCGGAACATTACTTCCTGAAAAAACAGTCCGAGGATCTCCAAACCCCCTAACACCCCTGAGTGAGCCAAAACTATGATCAAAAGACCTGTTTTCCTGCATGAGAATTACCACATGTTCAGCGTCAAGATATGAACTTCCTTCTATTGGATCAATGGACATTGCTCTTAGAATGGAGGGAGGTACGGCCAAAAACATACCGGCTCCACCACCAAGAATAGAAAACTGCTTCAAAAAGTCCCGTCTGTCAATCATATAAGTTAATATTTTGAAATTAGGATGTACCCATTAAATAGTACAATAACACCGTAGTATATTTATCCGAATAGAATCTTTCAACCAACCTATAAATCACATTAAATACTAAAACGTCATTTCCACATCAAGATTCTTATTCATTCCATAATAAAGATTAGTTACCTTAAATTTTAGTGACTTTTTGTTATGATAGTCCTCTACCTTTATGATTACCGTAGTCCCTGGTGCAAGTATCAGATTCTTTCCCTCTTCATCTTCCAGCACAAATGGGATGTCGGTCAAATTGGAAATTTTAATACTAACATCACCATTTTCGATCACATTAAAACGTTTGCCTACCACAACCGAAGCCTCAAAAATCTGTCTTAGAAGAACTTCTGGCCCAGCCAATTTCCCCGCAAAGAAGGCGACGGCATTGCCTTTCATTAGAGCATCCTTAAGTGCCTGTTCACCTCTTTCTTTAACAAAAACCAGTGTCATAGGCCGCAATGGATCTTTCTTTGTATCGAAAACATAGGATATCGTACCATGGATGTCGCTGTTTGCCATGTAGGTTAGGTTCTTTTCCAAACACCATTCCAGTGCCACAGGATACCATTCGTTGGTGTTATAAACTTCAACACCCTGCATCCATCCATTTTTTACAAGTATATCATGAACATCCCACCATTTGGTAACAGATTGCTGAACCTTCCAACCAGGATGATTCCAAAAGATATACGCACCTTGATTATGAGCCTCTTCAATAGCCTCCATATAATCATCCATACCCAGTGCATCAATATCCTTAAGAAAAATAGCATTTATATGCCCAGGTGGCATACTACGGGTAATTTCAGCTCCCTTAATCAAAAGAATCCCATAATAATCGGCTACAGGCTTCGCTATAGCAAATACATCATTCAGACTATCAGGAAGATAATTCTTATGAGGTCGAAATTCAACATGATCGGTAATGGCAATGGCGTCAAGTCCGTCGTACCAAGCTTCCTCCACTCTGGTAGTTGGCCACACATAACCATCAGAAAATACAGTGTGAATGTGAAAATCGCATCTCATTATTTCGATACCCTCAATATGGGGCATCCTTATTTCATGCCTTTCACGTTGATTCAAAACATCAGATTCGGTTACACGATTAAGATTTTGGGCCACAAGACCAAAGGCATCGAGCAACGCAAATAACATAAAAAACAGATTTCTCATATTAATACCTCATTAAAAACTTTTGCAACTAAAAGTTATTCCATCTATGGATTCCCGGATGTGCCTGGTTGGGGTTTACGATTTACGCTCCCTCGGAAAGGTCAGAGATGCCTTTTGTAGCAGCTTCGAGTGAGGCAAAATAGATCAAATCCCTATTGCCACAATACCTTGATTGATTCTGCCAAAACTCTGTATTAAGTATGATCATTAAGTGTACATAAAAATCTTGCTTTACCTGTGCTTCTCTATCAACAAGCTATGCTCATTCTTATCAAGAATTTCTTATCTTAAGGATTATGAACCAATCTACCTACAAACAGGACTCCCATACTTTCTCAACGACATCCAGAGGCATATAAATGTCCGAACTCTTTCTGTTTCACAACCAATACAAATAATGTAGTCCTTGCCGAATTCGGCAAGGACTACATTTAATACTTCTTGTCCTTAACCTGCATGAACCCTTTTTAAGGCTATTTGGATCAGGTAATTGAAATTTCTAATGACTTTTTTTACTTTTGTCATTTCGTTACCTTCAAATCAAGATTTTCATGACACTTAATATCCTGGATTTTGTACCAAACTTGGATTTGCGAGCATTTCGGCAGATGGTAACGGATATAGCTTGAAATGATCATCAACTCCAGTACCTCCCTCGACCCCGCCTTTGAAAGACCATAAAAAATCACTGCTAGTAAATTTCCCGAATCGAATAAGATCCGTTCTCCTAGTACATTCCCAATAAAGTTCGCGCTGCCTTTCGTCCAATAGCTCATCCAAAGTTATCGATGTCAAGTCCCCAGGGTAATCCGTGCCAAATGCGCGTTTTCTCAATTCGTTGATATATAAAATGGCAGGCTGATCTCCAGAACCTCCGCGAAGAACGGCTTCCGAATAGGTCAAATAAATTTCAGCCAACCGAAACAATGGAAAATCAGTGTTAACTGTACTCCCATCCGGATTTGGTGAAGGAGTACCATCAGAATTCATGTTGTTGTATTTAAAAACCCATATGTTACCATCCGACCTTACCGGTCCAAATAAAGCTCGTTTGTCTTTGGTAGTTTCAAAATCCTCACCAAAAACCAAAGGCAATTGAGGTTTTCCGGCAATACCAGACCATCCGCCAGAAATGCCATATAATGCAGGATCAGGTCCATGTGCTGCATTTATCAAAAAGGTAGTACCCCCAAAAGTGCCACCCTCAACGGCATCATAAGTAACAGGTAAAATAATTTCTCTATTATTAGAGTCATTGTCCGCTTTAAAGAGATTAGAATAGTTATCACTCAATGAGAACACACCAGAATCAATGACTCGTTTAGAATATTCAGCAGCTTCATTATATCTATTCTGTCCCACATATACCTCTGCATTAAGGTATAATCTCGCCAAAAGCGACCATACGGCAGCTCGATCAGCTCTTGCATATTCATTTTCACCAGGCTCTATCATTAGAGGTTCTATTTCCAGAAGTTCTCCCTCTATATAATTATAAAGATCTGCACGATTTATCTGTTGTGGCATAAAACTAGATCCAATAGGATCAGTTTCCACAACAAATGGAGGGTTGCCATAAGCATCCATTAAAACCCAATAACCCAAAGCCCTAACAAAACGCGCCTCAGCACGGTATGTTCTTATAGCACTTTGATCACTTTCACTAATATTTCTATTTGTCATTGCATCATCTGAGGATTGCGCAATAAATTCATTCGCAGTCGTAATCATAAACATGTTCCTCTGGAATAGTGCTTGTATCATCATACTCCCAGGATTGAAGTTAACATCCGTCAAGTCTTTAAAAGCACCCCAAAGATCTTGGGCATCATCGGTAGGCAATTCTTGCATATTCCATAAGGACCGTACAAAATCTGCGGAATAGTCATTTGGTACGTCATTTCTTCCTCCGCCATTACCTATTTGCGTATAGCTGGCATATACTTTGGCCAATACCGATTTATATCCTTCTGCAGAATTATAAACATCATCCGGCAGCAATTCATTGAGAGGATAAAGATCTAATTTATCCTCACAAGAGAGCAAAAACGTCACGAAAGTACATGACATTATTAAAATCAAAATATTTTTATTCTTTTTCATAATTAAAGATTTAAAAATTTAATGTTACACCTAAATTAAAGATTCTAGAAAACGGATAAGACATATTAGATGTAGGTTTACCGAAAAAAAAGCCGTTGTTATAAATACCAGAGGCTAATTCAGGGTCAACTCCATCAAAGCCAGTTATAACAAATACGTTCTGAACATTTGCGTTTAACAATAAGTTGGTTCTATTGCCAAATAATGTCCCTACATCATAACTAAAAAACAGATTATCCATTTTTAAAAAAGATGCATTCTCTAGATATAAGTCAGACAGCACTTGATTCGTACTATATGTGGGAAAATCGTTCTGCAAAATTTCCGTGCCGACATTGGCAAGAAACCCACTCGCATTGAACACCCTTGATTTGAGACTATTAGCCCTAAATTGATTAAAAACATAATTCCCCAGATTAGCTCTCAACACGGTCCCAAGACTGAATTTTTTCCAAGAATATGTTGTAGAAAACCCAAGGAATACAATCGGATCTGGCGACTTGGAATGATACCTGTCAAGCTCGCTTATTTTTCCATCATTGTTCAAATCCTCGAATTCATCAAATATGGGTTTATTGTCTTGATCATACTTTTGCTTAAACACAAAAAACGAATTAATAGGATACCCCACTGAATTGATTTGCACCAACGCATTATTGTGGTCTACAACAATATTCCCAATAAAACTTGGGTCATTACTTGCTGTCAGCTTTGTTATTTCATTGGTATTATAGGTGATATTAAAATTCATGTCCAGTCTTGAATCTCCGGTTTCAATCGGTATTGCGTTAATCGAAAACTCCACTCCCCTATTTTCGAGATTTCCGACATTGCTAAGTAATGTCGGTGCAAAATTTGTGCCTGATGGAATAGGAATCACGTTTAACAAATCGCTTGTCTTTTTGAGGTAAACGTCAAGACTACCATTCAGTCGATTCTTGAAGAAGCCATAATCAAAACCTAAATTATAGGTTTCGGTTCTTTCCCATTTCAAATCAAGATTGAATGGTCTTGTCGCATAGAAATTTACGAATTCATCTCCCATTTGTATTTTTACACCATTTGTCCCCTTTAGCATAGTTTTTAAATACCCATAGTTTGGAATTCCATCCTGATTACCTGTTTGGCCGTAACTCAATCTCAGCTTTAAATCAGACAGCGTATTGGAATTTTTCAAAAAATTTTCTTGATTAATCCTCCAAGTGGCAGCAATAGAAGGAAAATACCCTGTTCTATTTTGTTCTGAAAATCTTGATGATGAATCGCGTCTCAAAGTCCCGGAAACAATATACCTTGAATTATAGGTATAGATAAACCTTCCATAATAGGAGAGTAGGGAATTCTCCTGATTATCAAAATCAAATACTGGTTCTGTACCCGGTATTATCTCACCTACGGCATTATACCTAGGAAAGAAATAATTGGTGTTTTTAAAATCATAAAACCCATAACCTAACGTAGCGTCGATCTTGCTATTCAGATTTTGAAGATCTTTGTTATAGTCCAAATAAAATTCAGCCACACTGTTTGTAAATTCAGTTTGATATTCCTGGTCTAAACCCTGGGTTAAACGGTTACTAGAAGCCTCCTCAGGTACAAAAACATTACCTTCTGTATTAGAATTATCAATTCCTAAATTAAGATTGGCCCTAAGTTCTGGCAGAAAATGAAATTTATAATCCATTTGTAGGTTGGCTAATGTCCTTTTAATATCCGCTTGGTTATTATATTGCTCCAATAGACCAACGGGATTTCTTGGCTGAAATGTATTCCAAGTAGATTCGGGAGTTCGGGTGTCCCATTCCCAATATTCGCCGTTTTCCTTTGTTACAGGCTGTGTTGGATCAAAATAAATTGCAGATGAGATTGCGAGTGTATTGGCTAACTGATTATCCGTTGAAATCCTCTTCAAGCCCATATCAATTTTAAGATGATCGTTAAAGAGAAGGGTCCCTAAATTCAAAGCTCCGGAATATCTCTTTAGGTTATCTGTTTTCAGAACACTTTGTTGGTTCAAATATCCTAAGGACGCCCTATACTGGAGTTTTCCGAGAGAGCCGGAAGCATTGAAGTTATTGTCCAATGTAACACCTGTGTGGAAAATCTGATCTTGCCAATCAGTATCGGCATTTCCAAGTAATGAAACATATGTTTCACCTGAACCCGTGGTCATATCGGGATATCCGTTTACATAGCCTCTAAACTCATCCGTGGAAAGTACGTTGTATCTATTAGCTGTCGAAATAAAAGCCATTTTTGATGAAAAACTGAACTTTGGCTTACCTTTAACTCCCTTCTTTGTTGTAATTAAAATAACACCATTAGATGCCCGTGAACCATAGATTGCTGTCGATGCTGCATCCTTTAGAATGGTGAACGATTCTATATCGTTGGGGTTAATTAAGCTCAATGGATCTTGATTATTGAAATCTATAGGTGCATCACCTAAATATGTAACACCGCCCACAAAGGAATTCTCACTCCGTTGGGGGACACCATCAATTACAATTAATGGATTATTGCTGGCATTGATGGAAGCACCACCACGTATTCGTATCTTACTCCCAGTTCCAGGCTGACCACTATTTGGGGTTATGGACACCCCAGCAACCTTACCAGAAATGGATTGTTCCGGGGAAGTGATACTGCCTGTTTGAAAATCAGCTGAAGTTATCGTTTGTGCCGAACCTGTCAATTCTGATTTACTGACGGATCCATATCCTATAAGCACTACCTCATCCAAACTCTCTGCACTTTCTTCAAGAATAATAGAAATATAGGATTTCCCGTTAACTGCAATTTCCTGTTCGGCAAATCCCACATAGGAAACAACTAGAATTGCATCAGAGCTACTTATGGAAATTGAAAAATTACCGTTAAAGTCGGCTACTACACCATTGGTCGTACCTTTCTCTAAAATACTGGCTCCGGGCAGAGATTGTCCTGCTTTGTCCGTAACCGTCCCTGTAACGATATTTTGAATTGAAAATTTTTCTGAGGTTGATAATCCTGTGTCAGAATGCCCTGAACTTGCTGTCAAACTTGCCGAGAAGCCCAAAATAAGGCAAATGGCAAGAATAATAGCATAACTAAATCGAAAACGTAATGGATTTCGATAACATTGGTTAAATAGTCTTTTCATAATCATTTCTTTAAATTAGTACTGGGTTAATTTCATAAGCCTACAAGCTGTTGCTTTTAATAAATGTTTAATTTGAAATTTATTTAGGCCCTACGTATTAAGTCAATTGGATTAGTGAACCTAGAATCGGTTTCAGCCTTAATTAAATTCATTTTTATATGTGATTTGATTTTCGCTAGCTCTATTTACCCCGCCAGCATATAGGGTTTTAAATTTATTTGTTTTTAAGGGATTCGCCTACCAACAACTTTTTATTGTGTCCTTGTACCAATAAACGAAAACTGCTGTTTACATCCTTGATCATCCCTGTTTGCGAAAAGTTAAAATCCATATACGCAATGGCTCCACATTACATCGAAAATTTCAAAATAAATTAGCCAAAGTTAAACGTTTAATCTACAATAAAAAAAAAGAGAAAACCTTGTTACAAATCACTAATTAATCAGTTAAGAAACGTAACAATTTAAATACAAGTATATCCATTTTTAATACTTTACCAAATTCTCTTAAAACTAAAATCCAATGTTTTATTCAAAATCTAAATATGAATCTTACTTTGCATTTTCTCCCGTTATCGTCAAACTATTGATATCAAATTCTAAATTGTTTGCTATTTATCCCCAAGATATCGAATACCTACGAATTGCTGAGATATAGAAAAAGATTATTGTGTTGGCGAAATTTCTTCAAGCTTGATCATTTTGTAGAAATATTAAAACATCTGCTACCTTTGTTTGTAATTATTTATCCATTTCATCCCAATTAAGCCAATTTCAAAAAATCATCTTAATCACCTTTTCCACTAATAATAATCTATGAACATTAAAGATATTTTGAATTTAAACCCTTTTCTTAATAAGGTCACTATGTCATTATAGAACTTTACGGTTTCATAAAAATCTTTTTTGGTTATCCACCTGAGTACTCTCCTATTAAATATTATTTTCGGACTAGAATTCCAGTATTTTAAATCGATAGCTTACCAAGAATATAATCTTTAACAAATCTCAATAAAAAATCTACCCCAATCTTACGTAATTTCTTCAAATACTCCCGGTAAGTTACCCTAATGTCCTTAACACTTTTTGAAATTAGTAAATAAAGTAGGCTCTCATAAGATATAAATTACCAAGTTGACAGTGTTCAATGCGCACAGTTTTCTCCCAAACGAAAGTTTGCCTACTAATAATTTCTTAAATGATAATCCACATGGTTTTGGACATAACCATAAAAGTGTGTTCGACCAAACATTACTTCACTTTTATTTTTCATATGAGTAGTGCTTAATGTCACTAAGACTCAAAATGGATGATTCAGTGGAGTTCAGAATCCAATTTTTCAAACATTAGTATTCTTCATTAGGAGCCCAATAACGTAATTCTAGAAAAAGCACTTATACCCAAGTAATTTAGATTGCTGAGTTCAAATTTAAGGTAAAGTTGAGCTATTGTACGTTACGACTAAAACTAAGATGTTTTTATACAAGAAGAATATAATGGAGTCAAAAACTTTTATAACAAGAATCAATCTCCATAAATGGTCACATAATAGGAATAACGTCTCCCACTCTTTGGCGCGAAATAAAAACAAAATAATGAATATTCCCAAAATTAAGAGAGTGGCAGTATAATGGTCAGAAAAGAAATCAGCAGGCCCCGACCTATAAATATTTAAAATTATTACTCCAAATTAAAAGACATGGTATTCTAACACATCCTAATATAATAGATGAACTTTGAGGAGTTTTTTAGAATTTCAAAGCTGGATTACTATTAATATAATTGCAGTCAGTAGCTACTCACATACCTTTAATTCGGAATTCTAGTCCGCTATTTGAGGGTTAAAAATATTTTGTGAACTTGTAACATCGCGAAGAAACCCTTCAGCCTTTGGCACCTCCCCACGCATTAAGAGAAAACCTATTTAATAGCACTTTTGCCTATTAAATCTTATGTCTTTATCTACATCCCTTTATAAGAAAAATAAACATGTTGAAAAAGCACTAAGTACATGACTCCTCACTTTATAACAAGCCCAACCGTCAAGAAGTTAGGTACTTACTATCAAACTATGTATAAGATTTTTTTTCTGGAGCCGCAAGGTGGACATATGATTCGTCGATTTGATTAAGATTGTCATTTATATGGTTTCTGCTTCGATATTCCCGAGGACCTATTTTTTTAACTTTTAAGAACTGATCATTAAAGTTCGAAAGACTGTTAAAACCGCTTTCAAATGCAATTTCAATTATTTTTTCGTCTGTATCAATCAAAAGCTGACATGCTTTTCCAATTCTTAATTCGGTCAAAAATCTAGAAAAAGTCTTGGCAGTTCTTTTTTTAAAATACCTACAAAATGAATTAGGGGTCATACAAACGACATCTGCGACTTCCTTTAATTTAATTTTCTTTTCGAAATTTACCATAATGTATTCGATACATTTGTTCAATCTGTCATAATCTTCATACTTAATGTCCGGGTTATAACCAATACTACAAAGTAAGTCGGAGTTCTGATAATTCGTCATTTCTTGGAGTAAACCAAGGATTATAAGCATCCGATTTATTCCTTTTTCCTTGCTGGCTCTGATCATTAGCTCCTTTAATTTAGAAGAGTTCTTATCCGAGAATTTAATACCTCGCTTGGCATCAACCAGCATTCTTTTGATATTTGACATTTCAGGAATTGATAAAAAGTACTCACCGAAAGTTTCCTCTTTGAAAAAAAGAACAAGACATTCTGCATTTAAATCTTTATTCTTGTAGTGTTTCTCATTATTTCGCCACACATGTGGGGTATTCGATCCAACAATAACGAAGTCGCCCGCCGAGAAATTCTCTATATTATCTCCAACAAACCTGGTCCCCTCTCCCTTGATAACATACATTATCTCAACCTCTGGATGGAAGTGCCAGGGTACCACAAAATAAGGAAGCTTGACATGTAATATATTAAATGACATGTCAATCGGATTCATCAAATGTTGATATAGAAGGTTCATCGGGTATTTTGTTGGAACTTTATATTACGTTAAAAATAACAAAAAGGATAAAATAAAGGAAGATTTTGACTAAACTTTACCTTTCCATTAACCAATTTGCTAAATAAACGAGAATAATGGTTAAGTCACCCATAATGATAATTGGTTTGTCTTGATAGGCGTGATCCTGAGCGAGGGCTTTTTTGGGTAAAACAATATATAGGAAACTTGGTTTTGTTGAAGAGTATGAAATATGTAGGACGGTCGCGAAAAGGTTAAATTATATTGACAAACCTCAATCCAGCAAAGTTGCATTCAACATATCTGAAATATCAGATAATAATATCTCGAACTTAATTGATGTGGACAGTAACCTAATTGACATAAATATATAAGGCGTTTAAGTATTTACTGAATTATCGGAAAGAATTATGTATTCAAATGGAAGAAAATAATCATTTTAAAGGTTGCGTTTTTGCCAGAAATGGAAGCTCCTATATACAAATTTAGCCCCTCATAGCCAATTCAACAAAATCAACTAAAACCCTGCTTAATATTGCGTTTGAAAAATTGAAAGAATACCCAATAGTCATGGATCTACTAGTAGACAAAGAAGAAGTTATACATTGGCTGCATTCGATTGGATTCACAATGCAACGAGAGTTTAAAAGAATGTATTTAAGAACAAATAAATACTATAACAGGTCAGAAAATCAGTATTTAATTTTAGGTCCCGAAATTTGGATAAAGTTTATGGGAAGCTCATACCTATTTAGATATTTGCAAAAAAATTGGCTAAGGTGAACTAAAAGAAAATCAACCTTACTGTTCGTTAAAAACTAAAGTTTTACTAAATTCAAATTAAATATTCGCCAGCCAAACTAATTGCCTATAATGTTGTGTCTGGAGCGGGATAACATATTATGTTTTTCAAATCAAACGTAGAAACAGGTTTACTATAAATGTTAATCTATTAATTTAAAATGAATTTCAAATTTAAACAAATCGGACTTTTATGTGTACTGTTCTATATTGTGATATCATGTTTAGATACCAAAAACAAGAACGCAAATCAGCAGAACATATCTCCTGTAGTTTTCAGTGCAATTGGAGATGTTCCCTACGGCGATGTGAAACGCACAGAATTAATTGACTACATAAAGGAGCATAACGCTAAGAGCAGGTCAGAGTTCATCATACATTTAGGAGATATTAAACCTGGCAATATACCTTGTAATGAATATCTTTATAAAGATGTTGATAGCATACTTCGGAATTTTAAAACTCCAACCTTTATTATCTTAGGTGATAATGAATTTAACGATTGTGAGGACCCCGACGAAGCTTTTCATCTTTGGAAGAAGTATTTTTTACACTTTAATGAGAATTGGTCCTTTGATTACACAGTAAGTTATCAAAAAGAACGAATTGAAAATTTTAGTTGGATTGAAAATAAAGTTCTATTTATTGGTATTAATTTAGTAGGCAGTCTTGTTCATGACAAAAATGAATGGGAACAACGATTAACTGATGATGGTAATTTTATTCAGGAGCTTTTGGTCAAAGAGAAAAACCGGATAGAAGCTGTCGTTGTTTTTGCACATGCCAATATTCTAATAGATGAAGAATCCAGCAAGTTTAAGATTTTTACGGATATATTTTTACCTGCCGCTAAGAATTTTAATAAGCCGGTGCTTTTTCTACACGGAGACGGACATGTTTGGTTACTTGATAAGCCATGGTCCTATGAACATAATATTACGCGCGTACAAGTGGAAGCAGGGGCAATTCCTCTTCAAATTACTGTAGATACTAGTTTAGAATATCCATTCATATTTAGCAAAAGCTTTTAGAGACCATTATAGCTCATGCCACTCAATATTCCTGAGCCTTATTCTTATTGAAACCACATTTAATCAGGTATTCTTATACTAGTTTGTCGTTCCTCAATAGTACATTTTTAGGTATGGTTACGACATGTTTAATCGGATTCAAATGTTGATATAGAAGGTTCATTGGATTTTTTATTGGATCTTTATATTTGGTTAAAAATATTAAAAAGGAGAAAATAAAGGAAGATTTTGAGAGGGTGTAATTTGAACTCTGTCTGAATGATTCTTATATTAACATTCAAACAGAAATTAAAAATGACACAGGAAGAATTAGACAAGATGGAAAAA
>JAIRBC010000002.1 GCA_022008415.1 Cerina litoralis | reverse complement strand
AAAACAAAAAAATCCGCTCAAGTGAAAATACTTGGCGGATTTCTTATGTTTCAAGCCACAGTATAGCTGTGCTTAATCGTGGAGCCGGAGGGATTCGAACCCTCGTCCAAACAAGTAATTACAATGCTTTCTACATGCTTATTCCTCGTTTGTTTTTCGATGCACGACCGACCAAGGACCGCCTATCGTACACTTAGCTTCTTTGGGTTTTAGAGCGGATAACAAAGCAATACCCGCCTTGTGTTGACTTTGATGGTGCTTCTGGATGGGACGCCGTCAACAAGGGCTTCCCAGAAACATCTCGCTTCCCTACCTTGTAGGGACGAGGCTAAATCCTACTGTAATTCAGATTAAGCGGCAAGAGCGTAATTATTTTCGCCATTTAAAAAGTGTGGAAAATGAGATTTTCGAGCTGTATCCCAGCGCTCGGCATGCTTACATTCCAATTGGCCTCGCTGTCAAAACCAGTCGGCCCCAGAATTCAATGAACTTTTTTATTCCCGCGAAGGCGGGGATCTCTTAATTTCCCTAACGTATTCGCACAAACCGATTGCAAAGTTAGTCAAAAACCCACTCCAACCTAAATTTATTGGGAAAGTAGTTTGCTACACCCCACAAAACGCTTTACTTTTAGCTTCATATTTCAAAAAGCGTACCAATTATAAAGTTCAAGTTCAAGTTTAAGTTCGAATTCAAATACAATTTCAATTTCAATTTCAATTTTTATCTTCGATACACTAACCCACTTATAACTTACTCAAAAATCACTAACTCACTAGCCCCCTAACCACTTGTTCACTAACAACCTAATTCACTAAATTCAACATGAACTTCGGAATTATCAAAGAACGAAAGAACCCCCCGGATAGGCGCGTCGTCCTTTCCCCCCAAGCCTGCCAAAAAGTCCTGTCTAACTACCCAAACGCCAATATTTTGGTAGAGCCTTCCCCGATCCGGATTTTTAAGGATGCCGAATACAGGGAAGTGGGTATAGAGATTACGTCTAACCTAAACCAATGCGATGTCCTGCTCGGTGTAAAGGAGGTACCCATCGAGAGCTTAATACCCAATAAAAAATACTTCTTCTTTTCCCATACTATTAAGAAGCAGCCCTACAACCGGGAATTGTTACGCGCCGTTTTGGAAAAAAACATCGAACTTTATGATCATGAGGTACTAACCGGTTCCAAAGGCCAACGATTGGTAGCTTTTGGGCGCTATGCAGGTATCGTAGGGGCTTACAACGGGCTACGGGCCTATGGCTTAAAATTTGATCTTTATCAGCTGCCCAAGGCAGAGACCTTGTCGGATCGACAAAGCTTGATCTCCGAATTACAAAAAATAAAGCTCCCGCCGATCAAGATTCTATTGACGGGCAAGGGGCGGGTCGGCCATGGGTCTAAAGAGATGCTGGACGGGATGGGACTGCGCCAAGTTCATGTGGCCGAGTTCTTAAAAGAGACTTTTAACGAACCTGTATATTGTGAGATTGATGCTTCCGAGTACAACAAACGAAAAGATGGTGTAAGGGGCAACAAGTTAGATTTTTTCCATAATCCTCGGGAATATCGTTCGGATTTCTTCCGTTTTGCAAAGGTTACCGATCTATTTATCGCCGGGCATTTTTACGGGGATGGAGCCCCATTTCTCTATACAAGGGAAGACGCAAAAAATCCGGAATTCAATATAAAAGTGGTTGCCGATATCAGTTGCGATATCGATGGTCCCGTGGCCTCTACCCTGAGGGCATCGACCATTGCAGATCCCATATATGGATACGACCCGGTTTTGGAAAAGGAAACCGATTACAAAAATGAAACCGCTATTGCCGTTATGGCAGTAGATAACCTACCATGCGAACTGCCTAGGGATGCCAGTGTTGGTTTTGGGGAAATGTTCCTAAAGCATGTTATCCCCGCTTTCTTTGACCAAGACGCCGGTGGTGTTTTGGAAAGGGCGCGCATGACCCAGGGTGGAAAGCTCACCGAACGCTTTACTTATCTACAAACCTACGTAGACGGAAAGGAGTAGGCCTTTGGCACATACCGAAGAGCAAAAAATTCAAATAGAATGCAGATTTCCTATGGATTTTTTTAGCCTTGTTCCCTTTTCCGTTCCAGTTCTGCTGCATAAAGCTCCCTTCCCAATGCTGCCAAGAATGGAATTCCTATTTCATCGTATTCATAATCATCGTCGTTGAATATTCCATTTTTATTTACCGTGATGGTCGCGGTAAGCATAAATTCGACCTGGTTTTTGGTGTCCGTTATATAGGCACAGTCCGTTAATGTGCCATAAGCACCGCCCAACTTGTTGTAGATTTTAATATTATCGGGAATTTGGTCATTAGTGTCTCCGTACATAAACAGCTTACCATAGCCGTCCGGGTATTTCTCGGCATCGTACCCACTTGTCCTTGGCAAGGAAGACATGGCGGAAAGCAAATACTCCCTTTGTACCTGGGAGAGATGGAATCTTTCTTTTGCTAAAAAGTTCTGTGGAAATATAATCCGTTTGAGTACGGCGTGTTGGGCGGTTATGGGATAGTAATTCTTTAGGCTAAAATTGAAGGGCTTATGGATCAAGATGTCATCCTTGTAATATCCCCTTCCCTTTATAATTCGCCTCAAGTTCAAACGCTTAATTGGGGAATTGATGGTCGGGGCCAAAATTGTGGTGGTACTGTCGTTAAGATAAACGATCAACGGCTTGGTAGTAATATTGCCCGCATCGGGTGTGGAAAGGCGATGGGAAATCCGCACCGGATGTATTCCTTTGTCCTCCAGACCATTATTAATTCGGTCCTGCCCCAAAAACTCGAACAAACGGTTGTTTGCCTCATTATCGCTAAAGAGAAAAATTTTGGATATTTCAACGGCGAAGGTTGTCTCTACCGAATCCCCTTCCACGTAGAAGTTGGTATTCATATTGAGGAAATCCGACGCATTAAGACGCTCTAGTGCGAGTACTACCGTCGGGAGTTTTACAGTGCTAGCGGGATAAAAGTAGTTGCTGCTATCTACTTGAAAATCATAATCTGTAAAATATATACTGTCGTTTTTTCGGTCTATTTGAGTATATCTAATCTGGACGTCGTATTGCGATACGCTATCCATAACCCGCTTTATTTTAGGGTTTTGCGATGCAAGAACCGTTTTTAATGGATTCGTTGCTATTTTCTTTTGTGTGCAGCAAGCCAGCAGCCCGGCAACTGTCAGGGCCAATATGTATTTTTGGTTTGCCATTCTTTAGCCAGTAGCTTTGGGTGTTGTCAAACCCCGAATTGGTTCAAGTGATGGTCTAGATGCTTGTAGAACATATTGTTCCATTCGGACATATTCAATTTTCCAAAAGAATTGGATTCTCTCTGATCAAAAAATGGCTTTCCTAATTTTTGTGTTTTTTTTATGTGTTCGGTCAACCTGATTTTTTCCGCAACAAAATCCCTTTCATCCGTTATGAGAAACTCCGGTGCAGTAGGACTATTTTTCTTATACGGTTTTTCGCCTACCACTATATTCTTTACGAACAATTTTAAAAAGAATTTCTTAAATCCATTGGGTTTTGGTCTGTTATCATCGTAGACAAGTTCATACGCCACGTTGCAATGCGCCAGCATCTGGCCCACGTTCATTTTGCCCCATATTGGCTGGGAAGAAGGGGTTAATTTTTCGATTCTTCCAATAACTTCCTCCGAAACTTCCTTGTCAAATATATTTTTCATGTTCTGGCGCTTAAGTTGTCTCTAAGGTAGAAAAAAAGGTTGGAAGTTTTTAGGAATGGGAATGTTGCGTGGTAATTTGTCCTTCTATGTTTTTTAGAGAGGGCACTGTTGAGGTTCTAAGCCAACCTCTAAGGCAACAAACCATCGCGATGAAAAGATTGGGCCGATACCTTCCCCGCATTGGGAAAAAGCATTGAACCTAAGGTGTAATAACCTAGTAATCCAATAACAAAGTATTCTTATTATTTACAATTCCCCAGTTCCTCCAGGGCCTTGGAAACAATTTGTTTTACCCTAAAATTGTAGTACTTTTTACCTTCCGACAAGTTGGGGTTCAGTAGTTGGTTTTCACAATTTTTATAGATACGATCTGCGAAATCATGGGCTTCATCACAAGGTACGGAGGTGACTACCTTTTGCAGGGAATTTTGAAATTTAGTAAGACTTTGATCTATTTTTGATTGTAACTCTTTCCCTTTGGGGAGTACTAAGGGCGCATTTGCAGGGTCGTAATTTTTGGTATTTACTTCTAGGACATCGCTCGCGTATTGGCTGTTGTGCAGCTCGTGTTTTTCCAGTAGTTCCAAACTGGAAATGGTATTTTCCAACGCTTTGGCAAGCAATATTTTGGTGCCGCTTAAAGAGGTGGTACGGGTTGCGTCCTTTAGGTTTTCCAATCCATCATAAATGCTTCTGGTCGCGTATTCACAACCGCAGGATTCCAACTGTTTTCTAGACTTTTCAATGGCGTTTAGCGCTTTATAGGTATGGTATCTGGCCGCATTTAGGTCCGTACTTTCCAGTGCCTTCTCCGTTTGTGTCTTTACATAACCTATATTGGAATCGGCATAGGCACAAGCTTTGTTTTTGGTAAAGGAAAAGGAGGCAAATACTAACAAAATGCCCAGAAATAGGGTAAGTAGTTTCATAACAGTAGGATATTTATGATGTAAGATTGGGATCTTATTAGCCAAATGTAGGAAGAGCCGTGCGGATCGCCATTAATTTTCGACCAATGGCCGTTTTATTGGTCGATGGCATAATTTTATACATTTATGGCTTTTTTTGGAAGGAAGTATTCGTCTCCAGCTTAAAATATCCTATATTCAACCTATGGATAAAATAGACATCAAAGCCTATAAGGCAAATCCCAACACTGTTATTGGGGATTACGCAACTAAAGACAATTTGAATGCTTCGGAAAAGGAGTTGAAAAAAGCTTTAAAGAGGATAAGGAAGGATCTTGGAGATTTTCAGGATACGCTCTATGCCCATGCCAAATACAATGTGCTCATATGTTTGCAGGGGATGGATACGGCTGGTAAGGACAGCCTTATCCGTGAGGTCTTCAAGGATTTCAATGTACGCGGGGTAGTGGTGCATAGCTTTAAAGTGCCTACGGAACTGGAGCTAAAACACGATTTTCTATGGCGTCACTATATCGCATTGCCGGCCAGAGGCAAGTTTGGCGTATTTAATCGCACCCACTATGAGAATGTATTGGTTACACGGGTTCACCCCGAGTACATTTTGAACGAAAATATTCCGGGAATCGATAGTGTAAAGGACGTTGATGAAAAATTTTGGGACCATCGGTTTCAGGATATCAATGAATTTGAACAACACCTCGCCCGAAACGGTACCATAATCTTCAAGTTTTTTCTTCATTTGTCCAAAAATGAACAGAGAAATCGATTGCTACGCAGGTTGGACAAGCCCAACAAGAATTGGAAATTCTCACCTGGGGACTTAAAGGAAAGGGAAGAATGGGACGAATATTTACAGTGTTACCAAGAGGCCGTTCAAAGGACTACCAAGCCCCATGCGCCTTGGTATATAGTCCCGGCGGACGATAAGAACGCGTCCCGTCTTATTGTGGCGACGATCTTATGGGAAACGTTAATAAAATTTAAAGATATAGAGGAACCGGAACTCGACGAAAAAATTATGGCTAACTTAGGCAGCTATAGAGAGCAACTGGAAAAGGAAAAATAGTTTAAAGATCCAAGAGCTAAGAACCGAGATTTGTTCGTTTATAGATTCACCTTTTGTCTATGTTCTAATGTCTAAATTCTATTTTCTATTAACAACAATAATTTAAAGCAACTCCGTATATTATAATGAAGAACCTTGCCCTTCTACTTTTTTTAATCACAATCCAAGTTTTTGCCCAAACCCCTGATGAAAAGCAGCTTAAACTTATTTATGATGCTGCCCTGACTCAAGGAAAAGCATACGACTGGCTCAACTATATATCCAACCAGATAGGGGGGAGACTTTCGGGTTCGGTACAGGCCCAGAAAGCCGTGGAATATACAAAACAACAAATGGAATCCTTGGGGTTGGACAAGGTGTGGCTTCAACCCGTTATGGTTCCGAAATGGGTTCGCGGTACGCCGGAATTTGCCTATTTTGAGACGAGTCCGGGCATGACGACCAACATTCCTATATGTGCCCTTGGCGGTTCTGTGGCAACTCCCCCTGGGGGAGTCAAGGCCAATTTGGTGGAAGTTCATGGACTGGAGGAACTAAAATCATTGGGCCGGAAAAAATTGGAAGGAAAAATAGTATTCTTCAATCGTCCCATGGATCCCAAGAAAATTGAAACTTTCGAAGCGTATTCCAATTGTGTGGACCAGCGAACTTCCGGTGCTGCAGAAGCTGCAAAATATGGGGCGGTCGGGGTCATCGTACGATCCATGAACCTCAGATTGGACGATTTTCCCCATACTGGGGCCATGAGCTATGGCGATACCCCGATCAAGGACAGGATACCTGCAGCGGCCATAAGCACCAATGGGGCCGAACTGTTGAGTATTACCTTAAAACTGAACCCCGACATCAAATTTGCATTTAGGCAAAGTTGCCAAAACTTGGAGGATGTTCCCTCTTTTAATGTGATAGGTGAAATTAGGGGGAGTGTACATCCCGAAGAAATCATGGTCGTTGGGGGGCATTTGGACTCTTGGGACCTTGGCCAAGGTGCTCAGGACGACGGAGCGGGTTGCGTACAAAGTATGGAGGTCTTGCGGCTATTGAAAAAAACGGGCTACAGACCAAAACGGACCATCCGGGTCGTTTTATTTATGAATGAGGAGAACGGTCTTAGGGGAGGTACCAAATATGCGGAGGAGGCCAAAGCCAAAAATGAAAAGCATGTTTTTGCCTTGGAAAGCGATTCAGGAGGATATACGCCTCGTGGATTTTCTTTTGATTGTTCCGATGCCAATCTGGCACAAGCCCATGGTTGGAAAAAAATGTTCGAGCCTTATCTTATCCATTTTTTTGAAAAGGGATACAGCGGGGCCGATATTCTCCCACTAAAAAACGACCAGATCGTACTCGCCGGCTTAAGACCCGATTCCCAACGTTATTTTGACGTGCACCATTCCGCCAACGACACCTTTGACCAAGTCAACAAAAGGGAGTTGGAACTCGGGGCGGCCACCATGGCCAGCTTGGTGTACCTGTTTGATAAGTACGGGGTTGTGCAATAAGAAGTACAAAGTACTAAGCAATCAGTATAAGTTTCAAATTTTCAATGGGCTAGGGAAGAGCCAGGAACCAAGACAAAAGAAAATGGAGAATAGAAAATGGACTAAAAAAGTTTATGGGTTTATTAGTGTATGAGATCGTTTTATTTTCTCCAACTCTATCATAGAGCCAAGAGCCAAGACGAGAGAAAATAGACCAATAAGTTTATGGGTAAATGTTTAACTTTAAAACCTTGAACAAATCTGCCAACTGCAACCGATAACTGCCAACTTCTTTTAAGTTTCGTATTTCTAATTTTGTATTATCCATCAAACCATCAACCATTCAAGGAACGGGATCATAGCCGCTGCCTCCCCACGGATTACAGCTAAAAATTCGTTTTATGGCCAACCACCCCCCTTTAAATAGACCGTGTTTTTTCAGCGCCTCCAAGGTGTAATGGGAACAGGTAGGTGTATAGCGGCAAGAGGCCGGGGTAAGGGGCGAAATGAGTACCTGGTAAAGTCTTACCAACAGTACAAAAGGAGCAATAAGGATTTTTTTTATCATTTCGTATTCCGTTTCCCGTGATTCCGTGATCCTGTTATGAAGTTATGAGGTTTCTTCATGTTATTCTTTCTAATTTCGTACTTCGTATTTTTTAGTTCCCTTAAACCTTAAACTTTTATCCTTAACCCGGTAGAACGATCAACTGACCGTAAACGTCGTCCCTTCCTTTCCGTCCTTGAGTTGAATCCCCATGGCCAACAGCTGGTCCCTAATTTTGTCGGAGGTCGCAAAATCCTTGTTTGTTCGGGCCTCGTTTCTTAGTTGGATCAGTAGTTCTACCGTTCCAGTAATCAACTCCGTATTGGAATCGGAGCTACTTCTGTCCTCAACGCCCATAATATCAAAGACGAAAGCCTCCATGGCTCCTTTTAGGGTGGTCTTGTCCTTTTGGGTTATCCGTTCCTTCCCTTCCCTAAAAAGATTGATATGTCTAACGGCTTCAAAGAGATTCGCTATCAGGACAGGGGTGTTAAAATCGTCGTTCATAGCGTCATAACACTGCTGTTTCCATGAATCCACATCAAAATCACTTTGAGATTTTGCCTGTACGCTATCCAGGGATTCCAAGGACTCCATCAATTTATTGTATCCCTTTTCAGAGGCCAATAGCGCTTCATTGCTGAGGTCCAAAATACTTGTATAGTGGGCCTGCATCATAAAAAACCGAATTACGGCTGGTGAAAAGGCTTTACTGAGAAATGGGTTCTCGCCCGAAAACATCTCCAAGGGTAGAATGTTGTTTCCTGTAGATTTGGCCATTTTTTTCCCATTTAGGGTAAGCATATTGGTGTGCAGCCAGTATTTTACCGGGGCCAGACCATTGCTTGCTTCGGCCTGGGCAATTTCACATTCGTGGTGCGGAAATTTTAAATCCATTCCCCCACCGTGGATGTCAAAGGTCTCTCCCAAGTATTTGGTGCTCATGGCCGTGCATTCCAGATGCCACCCCGGGAACCCTTCTCCCCATGGTGATGGCCATCGCATAATGTGCTGTGTTTCCGCTTTCTTCCACAGCGCAAAATCCTGAGGACTCCTCTTATCGTCCTGGGCGGTTAACTCGCGGGTATTGGATATCATATCCTCCAACTTCCTACCGCTGAGCTTCCCGTAGTGGTACGTTTCGTTAAATTTAGGAACGTCAAAATAGACCGAACCGTTAATTTCATACGCATACCCCCTGTCTAGAATTTCTTTTATAATCTCGATCTGCTCAATGATATGCCCTGTGGCCGTAGGTTCGATGCTCGGGGGCAAAAAGTTGAATTTTTGAAGAATATTGTGAAAATCCACCGTGTAGCGCTGAACGACCTCCATAGGCTCAATACGCTCCAAGCGCGCCTTTTTGGCAATTTTATCCTCTCCCTCGTCACCATCGTTTTCCAAATGCCCGGCATCGGTTATGTTTCGAACGTACCTTACCTTATATCCCAAATGCAACAGGTACCTAAAGATCATATCGAATGACATAAATGTCCTACAATTACCAAGATGCACGTTGCTATAGACCGTTGGTCCGCACACGTACATTCCAACATGACCTTCGGTAAGGGGTTGAAACAATTCTTTGGTGCCAGATAGGGAATTATAGACTTTGAGGGCCTGGGTTTGGTAGAGTTTCATTCTGACTGGTGATGTTTATTTACAGTGGTAAAAGAATCATATTAGACGATGCATAATCAAGGGAATCAAGAACCCAAGGGTCAAGGTCTTTTTTTTACAGAGAAATTTTCTTTTTTCTTTTGTCCTTTGTTCTTTTTCCCAATCTCGATCAGAAATTAGTTTCTAGGTTGATGTAGTCCAGAAACTCGCGGCGAACGCCTTCTTCCTTGAATTTTCCACCGTATTCCGCCGTTACGGTACTGCTCTCGACGTCCCGAATTCCGCGTGAATTTACGCATAAATGTTTGGCGTCGATAACGCACGCCACATCCTCGGTCCCTAAAACTCGTTGGAGTTCCCTGACGATCTGGATGTTCAATCGTTCCTGGACCTGCGGTCTTCTGGCATAGTAGTCGACTATTCGGTTCATTTTGGAAAGGCCTACTACTGATCCATTGGATATATAGGCTATATGGGCCTTGCCCACGATCGGAAGCAGGTGGTGTTCACAGGTGGAATATAGGGTAATGTTTTTTTCAACCAGCATTTCCCCGTACTTGTATTTGTTCTCGAAGGTAGAAGATTTTGGTTTTCGCTTTGGATCCAGTCCCCCGAACAATTCGTTCACGAACATTTTGGCTACCCGGTTGGGGGTTCCGTTGAGACTATCGTCCTCTAGGTCAAGCCCAAGCGTGAGCATTATGTCCCGCACATTGCTCCTAATTTTTTCAATTTTTTCGATATCGCTCAGCACAAAGGCGTCCGGACGCATGGGGGTTTCCCCCGAGGTGGAAACGTGGTCACTTCCCATTTCCTCATATTGCTCTTCCAAGGTATTGTCGATTTTCATTCGCTTTATAATCTGTTATTCAAATAAGATTGTTCCGTTTCAATGATAAAAAAACAGACTTTTTAAGGGTGCAAAGATAGTCAATATATGGTATTTATACTCGTTCCACATAGAAAGTCGGGATTTACGAGGTTTAATTTTTTGAAGGGAAAGGAAGTTGCAACGGATACTTTTTAAGCAATCGGAGTGCAGTTTGTCGATTAAAGGCAAAAAATACCGATAAACTATACTATTTTTATATCCTTAGAGTTATATCTGATACTATAGTATTTATAACGTTAGCCCCATAATCTATGCGAACAAGTTTTTGTTCTATCTGTGCATTCCTTTTTGTTGTCTTTGGAACGCGTGCACAAAATTCTCCCGATTTAAGGACCGCTATTCCCGTCTGCGCCGATGCCCCTATCGATGGTATGGCCGATGGCAGTGGCGATATCGATGATTTTGATCCCAATGTAATAAAGGAAACCGGATGTTTGGAAAAAGGGAGCAATATTTCGGCAAATATTGAGCATAATACCTCATGGTACGTCTTTAGGGCGGGTACGGATGGACAGATAGGTTTTGATCTGGAAGCGCTTTCTCCGACGGCCGAATGGGATTTTGCCCTCTACGGACCAGACGTAGATCCGATCGATATAAGTAACGGTAACGCCCAGCCCATACGCTGTAATTACGAGGTAAACAATACCAATTTTACGGGAATAGGTGTAAATCCAGGTAACGGACAACAAGGTGAACCTCCCTTGACGGCCAACCAAAATACCTATGATACCTGGCTCGATGTAAAGGCTGGTGAAATGTATTACCTATTTATCAACAACTACAACACCAATTTTGACGGTGACCCGGAGCCCTATTTGCTGACTTTTACAGGTAGTTCGGTAGCTGCCGATCAGGATACCGCGCTGGACTGTACCTTGAGGGACGAGTTTTTAGGGTTGGACATTATAGCTTGCCAGGCCGATCCGAGCGTTACCTTGAGTGCCCTGAGTTCTCCTGCGGGCCCGGATATCCAGAGCGTTACATGGACGGTAGACTATGGGGATGACGGTAGTATTGATGACACCCTTACCGGAACAGGCCCCTATAATGGAGAGTTGGTGGTTCCTATGACGGCGACCACTTCCGGTCGGTACTATGTGCAGATACAGACTAGTTTTGGAACGATAACGGATGATATCCTGATTACCGTTCACGGTACCCCGGAACTCGGCGAGGTAAAGGTATTGGCCGATATGGCAGATAGCAATAATATAGAAATTGTTCCACAGGGGAATGGGAAGTACGAATACGCTATAAACGGGGGGCACTTTCAGGAATCCCCTATATTCAACAATGTGCCTCCAGGCGAAAATACGGTCGCCATCAGCGATTTGAACGGATGTGGCACCTCTGGTTATTTTCCATTTCTAGTAGTGGGGTATCCCAAGTTTTTTACCCCCAATGGCGATGGAATCCACGATGAATGGACCGTATATGGACTTTCGGAATTGGAGACCGCTACCCTCTATATTTTTGATCGGTACGGGAAGTTGTTGAAGCAATTGGACAAATCTTCAACAGGGTGGGACGGTACCTTTAATGGCCGGCCGCTGCCATCGTCCGACTACTGGTTCCGGATAGAATATTCCAGACAGGAGGAAGGCATTTTAGTGGCCCACACCTTGCAAAATCATTTTTCGTTGAAGCGGTAAACGTTATAAGCGTTATGCTCTACGCCGTTCGCCTTGAGCAATTCGCCCCGTTCCTACGAAGCGAAGGTTGGAAGAAGAATAAAAAAATGCCCACAAGAATTTTTCCTGTGGGCATTATTTCTGAATTTATATGCTACCAAAATTTACCGAATTGCTTTTTATTTAGAATTTAAAAGCGACTCCTACGGTAAAATAGGCGACCCCATAGCTGAGCTCGGCATAGACCCCGAAATTATCCGTAAAGAAATAGCGGCCACCGGCAAATGGTGTTACCCCGAAAGTGCTGCCATAACTAGACCCATAGTTGTAATTGTTATCATACGATAAGAAAGTGTAATTCAGCATAACCCCACCGTATACGTCCAAGCCATCCACATCAATTCCGTTGAAATGATAGGCACCACGGGCACCTACGATAGTGTAGTTCCATTTAGCACCATTATAAACAGATCCGTATTTGTAGGTTTTAAACCCTAAATATCCGCCCAAGCTGATGACCCCAGGTCCGCCGACATCCCAGATTCCCCTTTCGTAGGCCACGCTGAAACCTGGACTTTGAGAGGGAGAGCCGTAATAATCAAAACTGCCACCAAAGCCTACGCCGGCGGTAATTACATTGGTCCCAACGTTAAATTCCTGCGCCATGACCATTGGGGCGGTAAAAAGAAAGAAAGCGAGATAAAAAATAGATTTTTTCATAATGATAGTGTTTTTTGTTGTGAATTTTGTTTTTGTTAATGATAGAACAAGGTAACAATTTTAATTATTTTAAATCGTTTTTCCCATTGTATTTTAAGGCATGGAAAGTCTATGGTTTTGAGGTTTTATACTCATTCTGTTTTGAAAGCCGAAAGAATCCGGGCAGTCTATTTTTTCTCTAGGCTAGGCAAAATTTTGAGACATAGCCGCCTGTGCTGAGCAGGGTCGAAGTATAGCTACGGTGAAAAATTTTAACGTGGCGTAGAGGAAAAAGAGCAAGCAGAAATTTCGGGTTTTAAAATGGAGGGAGCATACCTCGACCTTAACTTCCATTCTTGATCCTTGGCACGTAAAATTCCCCTTCCGTTATTTGTATGAAGGAATCATCAAAATCGTACCATGTACCGGAGAAGGTACCCTTTATGGTTTCGTCGGTTACCTCGGTAAATTTAATTTCGGATTTGGCGACTTCATCCCCGGTCAGTTCATAAAGCGTCTCGTCAACTACCCCGAATACCTGTTCGCCTTTGGTATATGTAGAAATAAAGGAGTCTGCCTTGATTTTCCCTCCGCCTGGGGTATAGTTGGTGTACGGGGCGTTCAATTTGGCTTCTTCCACTGTAGCGACCTGGATGGCAAAATAGTTGTCCCCGTCCTTTACATCTTTTGTGCCGATTATGCCGGATGATCGCATGTCGGGCGAATTGGTTGCGTATTCGCTAAAGGTTCCGATAACGACACTGGTCACAGCGTCATTGGCAAAGATGACCGGTCGGCCATCGGCCTTGAATTTGATATAATATTGATCGTCGGGGAGCAGGTCGTCTGCCGCGCTGCTCTTGGAACAGCCCATTAGGGTTAGAATTAGGGCAAGGCCCAATATACTGGGTAGAAATCGTAATAGTTTCATTTTTTTTGTTTTTAGGGTTAGTCTTTAAACTTGATCTTATATTATTGAGTTATACCAAGGATAGTACGTTTTACATTGAATTCGCCTTGGGTGACCTCCTCCGATTTATTATTTTCAATATCAAGCATCTCCCCGGAAAATGTACCTTTTATATTCGTGTCCGTCACCTCGGAAATACTTACCGTGCACGGCAGCGCAACCTGTATATTTATAGTTGCGATCCACGAGGAATGGGTATAAACGGTGGTATCGGGCGGGGAATAGCCCATATAGGCTACCGGAACCTTTTTAATGATAGTATCATTATAAATTCTATTTTCCTCGATGGCCAACCTTTCGCTCAAATTTATGGTAAACCCGGCTTTTCCGTCCCCACCATTTATGGTATAATGATATCGGGGATCTTGGCTTGGACTATCAAAGGTGTAGGCGGTGGTCTCAGTAAATTGAACGGTTTCCCCATCGATCTTAAATTTCATAAAGTATCCCTCCGCTTTGGGAGAATCGCTGTTTTTCGAACAACTCGAAAAGGAGAGTCCCCAAAAAATAATTATTATAAGGAAGATATGGTTGTTGTCCGATTTTGTTTTCATAATATCTATATATTTTTTGCTTCGGTACAATTCGTGGGCTACCCAATTTTAAAGCCCAGGACCTTGCACGTATCGGAAAGAACCGCATACGCAGTAGGTTCCGTTAGGCCTCCTGCCAATGTCGTGGGCGTTCCGTTGGTCTCCATATCTACCCTATAGGATACATTTATCAATTGTTCCTTTATTTTAAAACGCGCTGCCAATCCGGACAAAGTCCCATAATTAGAAGGTCTTATCGTAACATTGGGGATATACTCATACTTATCGACATGGTTTCTTATTATAATTCGGTGAATGTCCTCCTTGTCGTAGAACTTGTCAGACATTGATATTCCTTTGGCCGTAACCTTGAATTTATTGGGATGGCGATATTGGGTATATGTTTTGCCCTTTTGCATCAAATAACCAGCACCTACAACAAAGGCAACGGCGACCAAGACAACGGCAATTCCTACGCACATAAGGACCAATAAGGGTAAAAGACAGGCCAACAATAAAGTTCCTATAATTTGTGGCGCTTTTTCCGGATGGACGTCAAACTCTAATCCGTTGTCAATTTTTTTCTTTGTATATGGCATTACCTTAAATTTGAATGGAATCTATCTTTTTAGTTCTTAAGATTTTATTGGAAATACGATTTTTCAACTTAAGGATTCCTCGACTGCTATTCCACGATTTCATATTACAATTTGTCACTTCCACCTGCCTATTTCACCAAAGCAGTTGGCTATGAAGACCTTGTGGATAGCCAGATTCAAAAAAAATAATTTTGTCGGAAGGAACAGTATAGTTTTGTTTTTTATCCATTAATCTTTACAATACCTACCAACCAACGTTCCCCCGTCCAAACAACCCTGCTGATCTATGGTTAGGATCTGGGCGCCATCGGGAATCATAAATTTTATTTTATCCCCGGTCTTTTCATACGACACCTCGGTGACCGAACCTAAAAAGACGATGTCCGCCATAAGCCCTTCTTTTATAATTATCTTGTCCATCAACGCGCCCTCTTGCCCCAAATAAGTACCCTGAATGTTTGAGCATCCTGAGACTGTAAATGCTAAGCATGTGATAATCAACAAAATAATTATTTTCATAATGGGTCTGCATTGGATGTTAAATGTAGAACTGATAAATTGGATAAACTACCTTGGATTATTTTTTGTAGGTACTCGTTTATTATTTGCAGCAGATTAGGCTGTTAATGTGAATATTTTGTTAACTTTCATACGCCAATCTCCCCACTTTTTACCTCTTGACCCTAAAATTTACGGGTAATTATGAGGAAAATTATAATCCTTTGCATTCTAGTTCTGTTTCCCTTCGTTGTTCCTTCCCAACAAAAAAGGTTAGATTCCCTAAATGTTTTGTTGCAACGGCATACGGCAAAAGATACGGCAAGGCTCAACTTGCTCACTGAAATCGCTTATGAATATCAATTTGAAGACCCAAACAAGGGATTACAAATTGCCGATACTGCCATTGCTTTGGCCAAGCTTTTGGGACACGATAGAAAAATGGCCAGTGCCTTCTCTCGAAAGGCCAATAATTACAATGCCTTGGGAAAGGATACCTTGGCCTTGCAGATGTATAAAAAGGCCATCGGAATCCATAGGACAATGGGAAACCTCGATGACGAGGCACGTACTATTTTTAATATGGGCCTCGTATATTTTGGATGGGCCAATTATTCTAAATCAATTGATAATTACAAGAAGGCGTACTCCATTTTTGAGAAGGAAAAGGACAGTTTCCTTATGGCGTATATGCTCAACAGTATAGGGGTAAACCAAATGTACCTATCCAATTACCCCGCCGCACTGAGAAGTTATTTGACCGCGGCCCGGATGTATGAATCCATGGGATCGGAAAACACTAGAATTTATGCGGATATCCAAAGTAACATAGGTATCCTGTACAAGGATATGGGTAAATGGGACGAGTCCCTATCCTATTATGACAAGGCATTGGAACACTACAAAAAAAACGGAAATTCTACGAGTGTTGCTGCGACACTCTCCAATATGGGTATTGTCTATGATGATACCGATCAGCACAAAAAAGCCCTTGATCTCTATAATGAAGCGTACAAAATCAACTCGAGTGTAGGGTACAAAAGGGGCATGGCAAGTGATCTTAGTAATATTGGCGTGGCATATACCAGTTTGCTGCAATACAAGGAAGCATTGGAATATCTGGACCGATCAAAAATGATGTATGAAGAATTAGGGGATCTCAACGCCTTGGGAGTCGTTCATCATTATTTGGGAGTAAGTTATTTGAACCTTGTGGATGATCGAACTCCCGTTTCCAATAGGTTCAAGTCCGCGGAAGAACACTTCAAAAAATCCTTGGAATACTCCCAGCAAGTGAATTCCTTGGAACATCAGGCAGAAACCTGGGAAAATGTCGCTAAGATGTATCTTAAGGCAGGGAATTATAAAAAGGCATTCGAGGCCAAAAACCAATATTTGGTATTAAAGGATAGCATTGGTTCCCAATCCAAAAGGGAGGAAATTACCAGACTGGAACTTCAATACCAATTCGATAAAAGGGAAGCCGGTTTGGTGGCACAGCACGAAAAGGAACAGGCCGTTGCGCAGGCCGAGATTGATCAACAAAAATTGATCCGCAATATTTCAATTTATGGTGGGGGAGGCTTGTTGATGATAATTCTGGGGGGACTAATGCTGTATAAGCGCAAGCGCGATGCCGTATCCCGTCAACTTGAGGCCGAATTTAAGGCTACCGTTGCGGATAACGAACTTAAGGCCCTTCGTGCTCAACTAAACCCTCATTTTATCTATAATTCTTTAAATTCAATTGGAGATTATTTTTCCCGAAACGATACGGAATCCGGTAACGGTTATTTGGCCAAGTTCGCCAAGTTGATGCGGCTTACCCTGGAATATTCCGAAAAGAAGGAAGTTACTTTGGCCGAAGATGTAAACCTGATGGAACTTTACCTCCAGATCGAAGCATTGCGGTTGGACTATAAATTTACTTTTAAAATTAAGATCGATCCTAACTTGGATTCGGAGAATACCTTGGTGCCGCCAATGATATTGCAACCTTTTATAGAGAATAGTATATGGCACGGTATTTCCCCAAAGAAAGGAAAGGGCCATATTGACATCGATATAAAAAAGGATGGGGATATGATACATTACATAGTGGAAGACGATGGGGTAGGTAGGCAGTTTGAAAAGCAATCGATGACTAAAGGTAAAACCTCTTTGGGTATAAAAATCACTGAAAATAGAATTGAAATAATCAATAAAGTAAAACAAACCACAGGTACGGTCTCCGTTTTGGATAGGCCCTACGGCAATGGTGTAAAGGTGGAGGTAACATTGCCATTGGAACTGGCCTTTTAAATTGAACCCATGATAAAAGCAATTATTATTGATGACGAGCAACATTGTATAAATAGGCTAGCAAAATTATTGACTAGCGTTAATAATATTTGCCTGTTAGGGTCCTATTCAACAGTCGGGACAGGGATTCAAGGAATAAGGGAAACGAGACCAGATCTTGTCTTTTTGGATGTACAAATCCATCAAAAAACGGGTTTTGACCTACTTAAAGAAATAGGGAAGGTAGATTTTGAGGTTATTTTTACAACTGCGTTCGATACTTACGCCGTTCAGGCCTTTAGGTTCAGCGCCGTGGATTACCTACTAAAGCCCATAGATGACGATGACCTCAAAGCCGCCGTGGAAAAAGTTAACGAGAAATTGGAAGGAAAGGATTTTGAACGAAAAATGGACAACCTATTAAACAATATTCACAAGAAGGATGTCCATAAGAAAATAAGCATCCCTACTTTTGACGGATTGGAATTTGTAGAGGTTTCAGATATTATACGCTGCCAAGCAGATGTGAATTACACCCATATTTTCATTAAAAATCGCGGAAAAATTATGGTTTCCAGAACCTTAAAAAGCTTCGAGAACCTGTTGTCCGAATGCAACTTTTTTAGGGTACACAACTCCCATCTTATTAATCTGGACCATATTCAAAAATATACCAAGGGAAAAGGTGGATATATTACGATGATCGATAATGCCTGTATTGAGGTTTCAAGTCGCAGAAGGGACGATTTTTTGAGCGCCATAGCCAATTAGGATCAAGATATTACTTAATGGCTGAAATGATTCCCATTTAAGAATATCTGGTGAAGTCCATATATTTGTTTATCAAAACCCAAATTAAGCCGGTTATTGATGAAAATTCCAAAATACTTTATCAGTTGCGATTGGGGAACCACGAATTTTCGATTGAAAGTGGTAGAGTCCCCTTCCTTAAAAGTAATTGCCGAGCACAGTACCGATAGGGGTATCAAGCCCCTTTATCAACTGTATTTGGATGGGAAGCGGAAAGGGCAAACCCAATTTTTTATGGACTACCTTATCCAGGAAGTCCGCAAGTTTAAGACCCAATATCAAGAACTTTTAATTGTCGCCACCGGAATGGCCTCTTCCAATATGGGGCTAAAGGAGCTAGAGTACGCCCCGTTTCCATTTTCGGCAAGTGGAGAAGACCTGCTTTGGAAGGGTATTTCTTCGAGAAATGAGCTCGATGTACTTCTGGTCTCGGGGGTTAAAGGCGAATCTGGTATGATGCGCGGGGAAGAGGTTCAGGCCATAGGGCTTGCAGAATTTTTGCCGCCCCATGGCAATGGCACCTTGTTATTACCTGGTACGCATAGCAAGCACCTGGTCTATGAGTTCGGTAAATTTGTATCCTTAAAGAATTTTATGACGGGCGAACTATTTGAGGTGCTTCTAAAAAACAGTATCTTGGCCAATTCCGTTGTCGCCGGACCACTTTTAAAATCGGGAAGGAAAGCCTTTTTGGACGGCCTGGGAAAAGGTGCTTTGGGAGGATTGGGAGCGAACCTGCTATCCGTTAGGGCAAATCATCTTTTAAATGGTTGTAGTAAAAGCGACAACTACTATTTTTTGAGCGGATTGTTGATCGGGGAAGAGGTGGGCTACCTAAAGGATGAAAGCGGAAAGGTTTTTCTGGCAGCACCCCAAGCTGTTTTGGAACTATACAAACTTGCGCTCGAAAATATTTTGGCCGAAGACCGGTTGGTGTGTTTCGATGGCCAGGCACTGGAAAAGGCGGTCTTAATAGGGCATAGGAAAATACTTAGTAACTATTTAAACGCGAAGTAACTAAAAAATTGAACAAATGGTAAAGGTGTTCCAATGGCAAAGGGTGTTGATGGGAATAATGCTTATAATTGCCGTAGGCTGTAAAGAGCTTCCCAAGGATCAGGACAACCCAGATTCCAAACCCAATATTGTTGTAATCTATTTGGACGATCTGGGCTATGGGGATGTAGGTTTTAATGGGTCCAAGGTGTTGAAAACCCCCAATATGGATCGTTTGGCCAACGCAGGGCTCCGTTTTACCAACGGTTATGCCACTTCTGCAACCTGCACACCGAGTAGGTATGGTCTCCTTACCGGCAAATATCCTTGGCGGGAAAAGGATGCCAAGATATTGCCGGGTACCGCACCGTTGATCATTGGTGCCGACCAAATGACGATTCCCAAAATGTTAAAAACCAAAGGCTATCACACGGGGGTGGTCGGCAAATGGCACTTGGGTCTTGGTGACGGCAAGTTGGACTGGAATAGTAAAATTGTTCCAAGCCCCAACGAGGTGGGCTTTGATTATTCTTTTATCATGGCGGCCACCCAGGACAGGGTGCCAACGGTCTACATTAAAAACGGGCACGTGGTGGGTCTCGATCCCAAAGATCCCATCTATGTCGACTACGATAAGAACTTTCCCGGGGAGCCCACTGCCTTAGATCATCCGGAAATGTTAAGGCTTAAGTGGGACCACGGACATAACAATAGCATCGTAAACGGGATTCCCAGAATCGGATTTATGAAAGGGGGCAAGTCTGCCCTTTGGAAAGACGAACAGATGGCGGATACTTTTCTGAAGGAGGCGGAAGACTATGTTACCGCCCAAAAGGACGGACCTTTCTTTCTGTATTACGCCATGCAGCAACCCCATGTACCACGAACCCCCAACCCCCGTTTTGTGGGTAAGACGGGTCTAGGTGCAAGAGGGGATGTCATTGCGGAGGCCGATTGGTGTGTGGGCGAATTTGTAAGAATACTGGACAAGCAGGGCTTGTTGGATAATACGCTCATCATCTTTACGAGTGACAATGGACCCGTGCTCAATGACGGCTATCGGGACGAAGCGGTCGAAAAGAATGGAGACCATACCCCTTGGGGGCCGTTTAGGGGAGGTAAATATAGCCTATTCGATGCGGGGACCCACGTTCCATTTTTTACGTATTGGAAAGGAAAGATACAGCCCGGTATTTCGGACGCATTGGTCTGCCAAGTAGACCTGCTCTCTTCCTTGGCCGACCTAGTACAGAGTGATATCCGTACCCAGGATAGCGAAGATTTAATGGATGTGTTTTTGGGGGAAAGTCAACAGGGGAGGAGCGATCTGGTATTGGAAGCAACCTCACGAACGGCCTATCGCAAGGGCGATTGGGTAATGATACCCCCACATAAGGGTCCGGCAGTAAACAAATCGGTTAACATTGAGCTGGGCAATTCCGAGGAGTATCAACTGTACAACCTTAAGGTAGACCAAGGGGAATTGAATAATCTCGCCACCAGCCAAAAGGAAAAGCTACAGGAAATGATAGCGGGGTATGACCAAATAGTGGGGAAAACCGAAATTAAGACAGAGGCATTGGAATTGAAATGAACTTGGATATTTAGTAATTTTCTGTAGAAGGTAAAACCCTTGTCTTTTTTCTGCCAACGGATTTATTGATGATTTTAATTTTTTGTCGTTTCCTTTCCCCGACTACCTTAATGCGTACAGCGATTGGCGAAAAGCGCTTAGCCATAAGCCAGAGTACTAATCTTTTTACGATAGTAGTTTAGTTAAACATGCTCCGATTTATTCTCCATTACGGTATCCATTTTATTTTGCCGATTTTCGTCGGCATAATTTTCTTCAAGGAGCACCGCTTAAAAATTATCCTTATTTTATTGGGGGGAATCCTTATCGACGTAGATCATCTTTGGGCAAATCCCATTTTCGATCCCGATCGCTGCAGTATCGGTTACCACTTTCTACACGGTTATTGGGCCATAGCCTTGTATTTGGCCCTCTTTTTTTACAAGCGGACCCGGATTATAGGTCTAGCCTTGCTTATCCATATATTGGCGGATAGCGTGGATTGCTGGTTATACTCCCTCCCAATATAGACCAGAGTTTTTATGTCTTTCCCTGCCCGTACCAAATCGGGCGGGTTTTCCCTTTCCTCCCAAAGCTTCGGGATTAAAATTTTCAGCCGTAGCTATGGCTTTGCCCGCGAATTTTGCATTGGGGAAGAAAAAAAATAAATTTCCCAAAAATCCCAGATATCTATTTGGGACGAGTGTAGTGATCTCGGATACGTATTGAGGCCATCACTGGAAAATGGTCGGACAGATGAATATTGAAATTTTTATGACCGGTTACCTCGAATGCCTTGTCAACAAGAATAAAATCGATGCGGACCGGATAGTATTTAAAATTGAAGGTACGCCCATAACCGGTCCCCTTTTCTTGAAAAGTATCCTGCAGGTCTCCCTTAATAATTTTGTACACGTTAGAAAATTGGGTGTTGTTAAAGTCTCCGCATACGATTACATGATGCGAAGTTGCGTTCCTATGGGAATCAAAAATTTCTGCCTGACGGTGCTGCTTTACAAAGGAATTGCTGAGCCTTTTGTATAATTTACCCGATGGTTCTTTGGATAGTGATTCGGCATCGGGCTTTATTCGCAAGGATTCCAAGTGTAAATTGTAAACCCGAAGGGTATCCTCTTTGTAAAGCACATCGGCAAATATGGCATTATTGGAACTGTCGGGAAAGTTTAACGACCCTTTGGCAACAATAGGATATTTGGAAAAAATTGCTTGAATCACCCTGTTTGTACCCTCTTTATAACTTATGTATCTGTAGGGGTATTGCTCAAATTGATTCGATTTAGAATCGTCAAATTCCTGAAAGCAAAGGATGTCCGGGTTCTCACTAGAAACAAAGTCCACAATTTCATTGCCCAACAAGGGATTGTCGATCCATTCGTATCGATTAAAAATACGGGTATTGTAACTCATAATGCTTAGATCGTCCCGATCTATGTGCGATTCTGAAAACCGAAATTTAAAAAAGGAACCTAAGCAAATATAGGCCAGTCCTAGGATGGATACGGAAAGCAGCAATTGGCCTTTTCGTTTTAAGAGCCAGTAGAAAGCAAACAATATGTTTATTGGAACCAACAGGGAGGCTGCCAAGCTAAGAATAGAAAGTGATGGGAAGCTTTCTACCGAAATATAGGGAACGGCACAGGAAAGAAGTAAAAGAAAGGCAAAAACCCAATTGACTAAAAATATGATCCGGTCAAAAAAATTGATATTTCCCACTAAAATTTATCTTATTCCGACTACTCCCTAGGATACATAAACTCCCCCAAGGTTAATCATTCTTGCCCGCTTTGAACAAAAAGTCCTTTTCCGCTTTGGAAAGGCTCTCATAGCCAGATTTGCTTATTTTATCAAGAATATCATCGATCTTTCGTTGATGGGTATCCTTGTCGTAATTCTTCGATGGGCCCGCATCTCTTTTTTTTCTGTAAACCGTTTTTAGCGGGGCCCTTTTTTCATTTCGCTTAAATAGGTTGGCAACTGCGTCCAAAAGAAGCGAGAACCATTCCCCTATGTCCTTGCCATTGATCAATTGGCTTGCGTAGGTGTAGCCCAACAAAGCCCCACCCAAATGTGCCAAATGGCCTCCTGCGTTGTTTCCTATCGGGATTTGAACCAGATCGATCAGCACCAAAAAAACACCGATATACCACAGCTTAATATTGAAAAATAAAAGCCTTACCTCTTGGTTTGGGATATAGGCGCACACAAAAATCAGTACGGCAGTGACCCCCGCAGAGGCCCCTATAAGAGCCGTGTTAGCGTCCAAAAATGCTGGAAAAATGTTGTAGCTCAAAAGGAAGGATAATCCTCCTGCTATCACTCCCAGAAAATATACGTTAACAAACCGTCTGTTTCCAAAAAGGTTTAGGAATATTCGCCCCGAGAAATAAAGCATGATCATGTTAAAGAGAATATGCCACAGGCCCCCGTGGAAAAAGGAATAGGTGACCAGGGACCAAGGCTGCTTAAGGAAATCGAAAAAGTCCGTTGGAAGTTCAAACCAGCGTTCGACAAAATTGCCGGGAAGGCGCAATAAAAAAACCAAGAGCCCATTGACCAAAAAGATCAGTACGTTGATGGCTATAAGCTTTTCGGCTATGCTTAAACGCGCATATTGATATTTGAGGTTTCCCATGTTCATAGGTGACAGTTGTTGATTAAAACCCCGCCTGAACGAAGTCGGCCAGGTTTTTATTTTAGTGCGGGACGTTCAGTTTCAATAAACATTTTAGTTCCCAGGGTTATCTAGTTTGCCGATTATTGGGTTATAAAGGCACAACCGATCAAAAGATCTAGTTACCCAATCGCAATTAGTTGTTTAATACGGTATTTCTTCCCGTCGTTCGGGGTTATGGAATTCCAATCCATAGCTTAACATCACAACCTAGTTCCATCTATTATTATTGAACTGATTTTTCTTCCAGTACCACATCATGATAAATCCGAACAGAGCACCCCCGACGTGAGCAAAATGGGCTATGCTTCCACCAAAAATTGAAAATCCTGTAACCCCTGAAAAAAGGTCCAATCCTATCAGTACCGGGATAAAATATTTTGCCTTAATGGGTATTGGAAGGAAAATCAAGAAAAGTTCACTGTTTGGATAGGACATGCCAAAGGCGACCAAAACCCCGTAGATCGCTCCCGATGCTCCAACTGCCGGGGTATTAAAGGCACTCAGAAAATTGTCGATCGTGCTTTTGGAGGCAATATTGTACCAGTCAGGGCTGTACTTCCCGCTGGAGATGACCTCCATTACCTGTGCTTTGGAAATCCCCGAATGTATCAATGCCTGCATCCCTTCGTGAAAATAAAAATAATTTACTGCTGTGTGCAGTAAAGCGGCCCCGAACCCGGCAGAAAAATAGAAGAAGAAAAACTTGTTCCTTCCCCACATTCGCTCCAAGGGTGATCCAAAGATCCACAGGGCATACATATTGAAAAGGATGTGCATAAACCCCCCGTGCATAAACATATGGGAAACTATCTGCCACCATCTAAAATGTTCGTTTTTAGGAAACCAAAGGGAAAACCATTCGTACATTTGATCGCCCAACATCAATGTTGCCACAAAAAACAACACATTAAGGATGATCAAATGTTTTACTGCATCTGTAATTCTACCCATTTATTTAAATTTATTATCAATTTCTTCCTCGGTCAGGGTAATGTATATGGCTTTGTTAAACGGACTCAACTTGGGCTCTTTGCAGCCAAACAGATCATTCACCAATGCCAATTGGGAACCCACGTCCAAAATATCGCCTGTTTTTACACTTAAACACTTGCTCAAGGTCTTGCTCAACTTATCCGTCTGCGAAAAATTATCTTCGTCCGGATGTTGTTGATGTTCCGAGATAAGCTCGTCCAAAACACTTTCCGCCTCGCTTGCGGGAATCATCAGGGGCAATCCCTTGATTTCCAGATGGTCGGCGTTGATAGCCCCAAAAGCAAAACCAATGGTTCCCAAACTTTCCCTGATCTCATCAAAAATAATCTTATCGGCTTTTGACAAAGAAAACTTCAAAGGAAATAACAATTGTTGGCTTATTGCCCCTTTAACGGTTATATTTTTTAAAAATTTTTCATAAAGCACCCGTTGATGGGCCCTACTTTGGTCTATTATCACCATTCCAGATTTGATCGTGGTGACAATAAATTTGCGCTTCAACTGAAAAGTGGTCGTTGTGGTCTCTGCATGTTCCCCGTAATTTGGGAATAGATTACCAGAAATGGTGTCCGACTCGAAACTAACACCACCAAAATCGGCTTCTTTGCCCACTTTGGATTCGAGACCTACATATAAGTTTTCCCAGCCACGTATCTGTTGTCCTTGAAAATTTTGACGGAACGACGGTTTCTTTTCGGTATTGGAAAACGGATTAAACGCCTGATCGACCGTTACCTTTGGAAGCACTCCCTCCCTATTTCTGTATGCATAAGGCGTATCCAAGTTTTGATCTTGTTCAAAATCGAGCACTGGTGCTACGTTAAACTGTCCCAAACTGTGCTTTACAGCAGATCTTAATATGGCGTAAAGGGTATGTTCATCATCAAATTTGACCTCGGTTTTTGTAGGATGGATGTTGATGTCAATAGAGCCGGGATCAACTTCCAAATAAAGAAAGTAGCCCGGATGTGTCCCTTGTTTTAACAAACCTTCAAAAGCCGATAGTACGGCATGATGAAGGTATGGACTCTTGATAAACCGGTCGTTGACAAAGAAAAATTGTTCTCCCCTACTTTTTTTTGCAAATTCTGGCTTGCCGACAAATCCAGATAATTTTACGACTTGTGTATCTTCTTGCACGGGAACCAATTTTTCATTGGTCCTACTTCCAAAAACACGCACGATCCTTTGCCTGTAGTTTGCTTTTGGCAAGCTAAAAAGTTCACTGCCGTTATTGTAATATTGAAAGGCAATGGAAGGATGTGCCAAGGCCACTCTCTGAAATTCGTCGGTTATATGACGAAGCTCCACATTATCCGATTTCAGGAAGTTTCTTCGGGCGGGGATATTATAAAACAAATTCTTTACGGCGATAGAAGTGCCTTTGGGACTTACGGCAACTTCTTGTGAAATTATATCACTGCCCTCTATTTTTAAGGAAGTGCCCATCTCTGTATTTTGTGGCCGGGTCAATAAGTCCACATGGGCAATTGCAGCGATCGAAGCCAATGCTTCCCCACGGAATCCTTTGGTATGTAGGTTGAACAGGTCCTCTGCGCTTTGTATCTTGGAGGTGGCGTGGCGTTCAAAACTCAAGCGGGCATCCGTGGCGCTCATACCTGCCCCGTCATCTACTACTTGGATCAGGATCTTGCCCCCGTCCTTAACGATAAGTTTTATGGAAGAAGCGCCCGCATCAACAGCATTTTCCAATAATTCCTTGACCACCGAAGCCGGTCTTTGCACTACCTCGCCCGCTGCAATCTGATTCGCAACGTGATCTGGCAGAAGTTTAATTATATCCGCCATTAATAAAGAAAGTCTATTTTACCATATTTTATTGCCGCATAGGCAAACATGAACAAGAGGATGAGAATAATGATAAACCGGAGCCTGCTGTTCTTGTTCCGATCCATACTTTTTACGGTTTTCCAGTCTTCGCGAAAACTTTTTTTGCGGTATCCCTTAAAGTAATCTTTGTCTTTTTCGGCTTCCTTCTGTCTACGTAATTTTTCCAATCGCTCCTTGCGCTCATCGTAATAACGAGGCGTATAGTTATAGGTTTTGTTGCGATGCTGCCTGAAAAGTGATGGAAGTCTCATGATTTTTGTACTGACTTCAAAAGTACTCAAAATAGGGCAAAAACAACCTTTCCAAAGAGTCAAAATTTGTTAACATTGCCCCTTGGGTGTGTTTGTGATTTACTATTTTTACATTCAAATCACCCTTCCAATGTTTTACTTTATCTTGGATATTCTCGGTACAATTGCCTTTGCCATTTCTGGGGTTATGGTTGCCATGGATAAAAAGCTCGATGTTTTTGGCGTATTTATCGTCGCTTTTGTCACGGCTGTAGGCGGCGGGACCTTAAGGGACGTCCTAATTGGGCAGACCCCGTTGTTTTGGTTAAAGGACCTCACCTATATCGTCACTATCATTGGAGCCGTGATCGTTGCCGTTGTGTTCAGGTCGCGCATGAGTTATTTTAAACGGTCCTTGCTGTTGTTCGATACCCTGGGAATCGGACTCTATACCTTGGTTGGTGTGGAAAAGGGGCTTGCCGTCGGACTTTCCCCCATCATGTGTGTTGCGTTGGGGACCATTACCGCTTGTTTTGGGGGGGTGACCCGGGATATTTTGTGTAACGAGATTCCGGTAATCTTTAGAAGGGAGATTTATGCAACGGCCTGTATTTTGGGAGGTTTCGGATTTTTTATCCTCCGGCAATTGCCTTTAGAAGAAACGTATTCTTATGCAACGGCCATCTTGATCATTATTGTTATTCGTCTTTTGGCGGTCAAATTTAAGTTGGCCCTACCAAATATTTATAAGTCCACTTAGATTGGTTGATGGTAATTAAGCTGTAAACGAAAGTATATTTTTGGCGGAAAGAAAGTTCAAAGTTCAAGGTTAAGGGTACAAGGTTGGTGGTCCACTAAAAACCTCCAACTATTTGACCACTTCGGCTTTAAGGATATAGATGTTCTGCAAGGGCCAATCCCCTTGCCCTACCGGTTGTGAATTAATTTTGTCTACCACGTCCATCCCATCGATAACCTTTCCAAAAGGGGTATAGTCACCGTCCAAATGGTACGATCCCGGTTTGGTCACCACGATAAAAAACTCGTAGGGAGATGCCAGCATGTGGGGATTGTCTATCTCACTGCTCGGCATGGATACGACACCCCGGTCGTGCCGATGTCCTTTGTGGGCATCAGGAGGCAATAAGTATCTACCGATCTTACTTCGTTTAATTCCCGTCTCCTTGTTGTCCGCGTTGCCACCTTGGATAATAAACCCCTTCACCACCCTATGGAACATGGTGTTGTCGAAATATTTTTTTTTGGTTAAATAGATAAAATTGGCTTTGTGATAAGGAACATCATCGAATAGTTGAATCGTGATGGTGCCAAAACGGGTCGTCAATTTTACCTTGTCCTCGGTTAAGGTCTGGCTGTAGTTATAGAAAAAGTCGATGGCGTTGTCATCGGTGAGCACAAAATCGTCGTCATCTTTTTCTTCGGAATTGGCGACGCTATCCACAGAAATGGTATCCTTGTGCACAACTTTTGGCGCTTTCCCGGTTTTATTTTTATTGGGAGCTTCCTGGCAGGCCGTTAGAAAAAATAGTGGTATAATTGTAAGGTACGAGTATTTTTTAAGTGTCATGGATTTTAATGTTTTTTCCCAGCGGATCTCAAAAATAAAAAATCTACCGCTTCCTGGGGTGGTTTCCCACTATAAAATGGCACCTAGGGAAAGAATACGGGAATTGGAGCAGCGGTTCGGGCTAAATCGGACCCCTAAAAAAGCGGGGGTGATGGCGCTGTTCTATCCAAGCCCAAACAATAAGACCAATGTGCTCCTAATCCTGAGGACACCCTATGGGGGGGTACATTCCAACCAAATTGGACTTCCAGGCGGGAAACAGGAAAAGGAGGATCCCGATCTGTTGTCAACGGCTTTGAGGGAGACTTATGAGGAAGTAGGCGTTCCCCCGGACCAATTGACAGTACTTAGATCCTTGTCACAGCTATATATTCCCCCAAGCAATTTTGTGGTATGGCCTTATATGGGACTTTATCATAAACGGGAGCCATTTGTGCTGCAACGATCGGAGGTGGCTGCCTTGGTGGAAGTGCCGTTGATCGATATTTTGGATGATAGGAAGGTGATCGTTAAAAATTTGACGACCTCGTATGCCAAAAATGTTGACGTTCCCGCATTTCTTTTTAACGGACATGTCGTTTGGGGTGCAACCGCCATGATATTGTCCGAGATCAAAGAATTGCTAAAACAAGTACTATAACGAGTATATTTTGTAGTTTTGAAGGTTATGGATCACGGATTGCAAGACAACCAAAAATTATGAGTATTTTCAAGAAAAACCCCTTTGGACATATCTTATTTTTAAAAAAATGGCTAATTCGCATTTTGGGGATTGTCACGCACCAACGTTACAAAGGTTTTAATACCTTGGAAATCGAAGGTTCGGAAATTATCAGAAGCCTGCCCGAAAGAAACGTGCTTTTTGTAAGTAATCATCAGACCTATTTTGCAGACGTTGTGGCCATGTTCCATGTGTTCAATGCCAGTTTGAGCGGCAGGGAAAATTCCATCAAAAATTTGGGATATTTATGGAAACCTAAGCTGAACGTCTATTACGTTGCCGCCTCGGAGACGATGAAAGAGAACCTGCTGACCAAAGTAATGGCCTATGCGGGTTCTGTAAGCATTGAGCGAACCTGGCGTGCAGACGGACACGACGTAAAACGACAGGTAAAGATGAGCGACATTTCAAAAATAGGCATCGCCCTCAACGACGGCTGGGTCATTACCTTTCCACAAGGGACCACGACACCATGGAAACCGTTGCGCAAGGGTACTGCGCATATCATCAAGAAATACAAACCAGTTGTTGTGCCCGTTGTCATCGATGGATTTCGGCGCTCGTTTGATAAAAAAGGATTGCGGGTAAAGAAAAAGGGAATTCTTCAATCCATAATAATCAAGGAGCCCTTGGAAATTGATTATAAGAACGAATCCTTCGATTCTATCATTGAAAAATTGGAATACGCGATAGAGCAGCACCCCTCTTTCCTAAAAGTAATTTCGGCAAAAGATCTTGCGGCCCTGGAAGAAGAGAACAAACAACGGAAGTGGAAGGTCTAAGTTATTGTTCTGGATGGAAACCCTTGCCAATGCGCTACAGGGCTAAATAATTTCTTTTTGGTTCTGGCTTGTCGAGGTTGTACCATTCTAGAACGGGCCCTATACCTCCATCTTCCCCAATTCGTTATAGTTTTGCCGTAATTTTTTTAGCAAAATTCCGTACAACAATCTATAGAAGAGCCATAACAGTCCCAAGAACACCGCCGTGCTTATTAAGCACAGGAAGCAGACAATGATCCAGAATAAGGTTTCATGTCCGGTCTGCAGAGCGGCTTGCTGTATCCTTTCGCCGTCGGTTCCGTACCGTAAGGTTCCGTACATCATACCCAAAAGTGAGACCATAAAAATGGACAGGTTGAACCAAACGTATTGGGTTACCGTCCTTTTGGTGTCCAAAATTGTTTTCATCAGTCTTTTGGAAGAATCGGTAAACGATATTCTCTTGTAATTGGTATAAAATTTATAGATAAAGTAAACCAATACGACATAGCTAAGTACCGTAAGCCCTATCATAAAATAGTAGGTATGAATGCTCCTCATTTGCTCCCAGGATCCAGAATCTGAGGTAATGATGTTCAAGGTGGTCCAAAAAACGAATTCGATAATGCTTATATAAAATATCCATTTGACTATGGAAGTCGATTTTTTCAAGATCATTTGGTATATTTCCGTATAGGATAGTCTGGGAAGCTCCCCTTCCTTTTTTTTCCAATCCCTTTTTAAAAGTTCCAGTTCCTCCATCTTTAACTAAGGATTAATTATGGTTCTTAATTTGTTTTTTATCCGGTTCATTTTTACTCTTGCATTTACTTCCGAAATGCCCAAGGTCGATGCGATCTCCCCATAATCCTTGTCCTCCAAATATAAAAATATCAAGGCTTTGTCTATATCGCCGAGTTGTTTTACCGCCTTGTACAGCAATTGTATTCTTTGTTCTTCCTGGCCGTCGTATTCGTCTGCCTTTATTTTATAGATCACGGATTGGTAATCTTGGGTAGGGACCTTTCTTTTGGTCTTTCGATATTGGGTAATAGCCGTATTTAGGGCGACTCGGTACATCCAAGTGGTGAATTTGGCCTCCCTTCTAAATTTGGGATAGGCTTTCCAAAGTTGGATGGCAATTTCCTGAAATAGATCATTGTGCGATTCTTGATCGTTTGTATATAAACGACATACTTTATGGACAATGTTCTGATTGTTTTCCAGCTCTGTCACAAAACTATTTTCCAGTTCTTTGTTCACGGTGGGTTAGTGCTATCCGTTGGATTAGTAGCCGTTCTTATTTGTTTGTTACAATTAAACGATTTTAAATGTAGGTTTCTGATTACGGGTTTTTGGGTTTGGCTAGCGAAACCTAGATCCTCTAGTCCTCTTAAGGTGGGGCACAGCCTGTGTTCTTAACCCGTACGCTGAAATATAGAAAAACTTAAGATACTTTGCCACATGGTTCTCCCGAATGTTTAAATTTATGCCATGGAACAGGATACGGATATGAACATCCCAAGAACGAGCTTACCTAGAGTGGTAATCATTGGGGGTGGCTTTGGTGGGATTGCATTAGCCAAGAAATTGAGTAAAAAAGGACTGCAAGTAGTGTTGTTGGACAAACACAATTACCATACCTTCCAACCTTTGTTGTATCAAGTGTCTACCGGGGGGCTAGAGCCCGATTCTATTGCCTATCCGATTCGAAAAATTCTCCAAAACCATCCCAATTTTTATTTTCGTCTGGCCAAGGTACGGAGAATCAATTCGTCCGATAAGATATTGATAACCAATATTGGGACGATCAAATTTGATTATTTAGTTCTGGCCACGGGCTCCCAGACTAACTTTTTTGGGAATAAAGAGCTTAAAAAGCAGAGTATGGCCATGAAATCCGTACCGCAATCCTTAAATCTGAGGAGCCTTATTCTGCAAAATTTTGAAAAGGCACTTTTGACGGACGATTTGCACAAAAGGGATGCCTTGATGAATTTTGTAATCGTGGGCGGTGGTCCCACAGGGGTAGAGTTGGCAGGAGCTTTGGCAGAAATAAAAAAAGGGATCCTACCTAAGGACTATCCGGATTTGGACACCCGTCGGGCCCAAATTCACCTCATTCAGTCCGGTGATCGTATTTTAAAGGATATGAGCGAAAGGGCCTCCGAAAAGGCAGAGCAATTTTTAGAGAAATTAGGGGTTCAGATCTGGAAAAACACCCGAGTGACAAATTATGACGGGAAAACTGTAACCACAAAGACCGACCTTGTTTTTGAAACCGCTACGTTGGTCTGGGCAGCAGGGGTGCATGGGGTAACAATAAAAGGCTTATCCGCCAAAAATTTATTGGCGCCGGGAAATAGGCTCAAAGTAGACGCGTTTCATAAAGTGATCGGCGTTGAGGATATCTATGCGATTGGTGATATTGCATGTATGGAAACAAAGGACTGGCCAAATGGGCATCCAATGATGGCCCAGCCTGCAATTCAGCAAGGAGAAAGTTTAGGGGACAACCTGGTCCGTTTATTGGCAGACAAACCATTGTTGCCCTTTGTATTCAGGGACAAAGGAAGTATGGCCACCGTAGGTAGGAATAAAGCCGTGGTCGATATGAAGAATATTCGATTTCAAGGGGTGTTTGCTTGGTTCGTCTGGATGTTCGTTCACCTGTTTTTCCTCATCGGTTTTCGGAACCGAATGGTGGTTTTTGTCAATTGGGTATACAATTACGTCCGTTTTGACAGGGAAGCACGGTTGATCATTCGTCCCTTTAAAAAGGATTATAGCCGGTTTAGGGATTGACGGGGGGCGGCTGCGATGTTATTATGTTATTGGGTAAATCGTTAAAAGGAGACTTATACCAACCTTGAGCTTTGAACTTTTTTCCAATGGAACACGGCCTACTGATTACTTTCGCTTCTGGGGTGATAGGTTTGCATTACATCTGCCAAATGGGATCGATTTACGTGCATATACACTTCGGTGGTGGTAATGCTTTCATGGCCAAGCATCTGCTGAATGGCCCTTAGATCGGCTCCGTTCTGTAGCAAGTGGGTAGCAAAGGAATGCCGAAAAGTATGTGGGCTTATTATTTTTTGCAATCCAATTTTTTCCGCCAATCTTTTAATGATGGTAAAGATCATGGCCCGGGTAAGTTTTCGCCCTCTACGATTCAAAAAAAGTGTGTTCTCAAAACCTTTTTGGATTTTTTGATGGTTGCGGACTTGGTTTCTGTAGAGGTTGATATATTTTTTGTTGATGGGGCTTATGGGTACAAACCTTTGTTTGTTTCCCTTACCTGTAACTTTGATGAAGTCCTCCTCGAAGTAAAGGTCGGACAATTGCATCCCTATTAGTTCGGATACGCGAAGCCCGCAACCGTACAAGGTTTCGAGCATTGCCCTATTGCGCTCCCCTTCGGGCTTGGAGAGGTCAATCGCCGCTATCAGGTGGTCTATTTCTTCTTCGGACAAGGTATCCGGGAGCTTTCGTCCAATTTTTGGGGACTCTATTAGGTCCATGGGGTTGTCCTTGCGGTAATCTTCAAATACAAGGTAATCGAAAAAGCTCTTAAGCCCTGAAATAATCCGGGATTGGGACCTTGGGTTTACCTTATTTGCTACCTCATGGATAAACTGTTGTACCGTTTCCTTGCCTATTTCCAATGGGGATTCCTTTACCTGGTTGTCCTCCAGGAAAAGGCGGAGTTTTTCCACATCCAACGTATAGTTGACGATGGAATTTTGGGATAGTCCGCGCTCTAATTTAATATAATGCCGGTAATCCTGTATGGCCTGGTTCCAATTCATAGAACTCGTTTAAACTTTTTGAACTGAAGCGAAAATTAGACATTTTTTGCCTAATTGAAGACTTTTTTGAGTTGCATAGCCCCGACGCTTCGGGGCTAAGGAAGGAAAAAAGACAATGAGTAGGTGAGAATGGGTTCCCGAAGCTTCGGGATTTAGCCGATTGAAATGGTTTAAATAAATTCCTAATCTAAGGATAGTGTTTTTGAGGATTATGGGTTGATAATTGGCTTACTAGCGCCTGGCGTTTGATTGTGCAATTCAAATTTGCTACTTTTATCTCATAGAATCACTAAACCTTAACCCTTGAAGATAATTATTATTAACGGCCCCAACCTCAACCTTTTGGGCAAGCGGGAGCCCGACGTCTATGGCAATAATTCTTTTGAGGACTATTTTTCCCAACTCCAATTTAAATTTAAGGAGGTGCAAATGGAATATTTCCAATCCAATATAGAAGGCGAAATCATAGAAAAGATTCAGGAAGTGGGATTCTCCTATGACGGAATCGTACTTAATGCAGCTGCTTATACCCATACGTCCGTTGGGATAGGGGATGCCGTGAAAGCCATCGAGACCCCAGTGGTGGAGGTGCATATATCCAACACCTTTAAAAGGGAGGAGTTTAGGCACGTTTCCTACATTTCGGCTGGTGCCAAAGGGGTAATACTTGGGTTTGGATTACAGAGTTACGATCTGGCCATCCAGAGCCTATTGTGAGACTTGTGCTTTTGATCAGAGTCTGTTTAAGAATTTGTGATTAGAATTTTTATATGCGATTTTTGAGGCAGTATGAGGCAAAATGTTTAAGCATAGCCATAGCTACGGTTCAATATTTTAACGAAATAATGCGCAAAAAGGGAAAATAAAAAAATAATTGACTAATCCTTAAACAGACTCTAAAGGTTTTAAATACTTCTCTTCGACATAAAACGTGCCGAACGGCAGGAGGGAGGCGATAAAATATTTCAAAAATCGTTTTATTCCACATTTTGCTTCCATACAGTAGACTATGGCAACTACGACATAGGCGATAAACAAAAATCCGTGGGCATATCCGATATAGATATTGGGCTCGGGAATTTTTGCGGCATATTTGAGCGGCATTCCAAGTCCAAAGAGCAATAAATAGGAAATCCCTTCCAGGATAGCCACAATTCTAAATGCGTTCAACATCTTTTAAAGGGATTTAATTGTTTGGCTTATGGCGTTTAAAAAATTATGAATTGATGGGTTAAAAAGTTTATTACGCCAAGGAAATATATTGCTACTCGATTTTTAGTTTTGAACATTGAACATTGAACATTGAACATTGAACATTGAACATTGAGACTACAAATGTATCACCTCTCCATAGGCATCCGCAACCGCTTCCATAACGGCTTCGCTCATGGTAGGGTGGGGGTGAACCGACTTTAAGATCTCATGCCCCGTGGTTTCTAGCTTACGGGCAACAACCGCCTCGGCTATCATGTCCGTAACACCTACCCCGACCATGTGACAGCCCAGCCATTCGCCGTATTTGGCATCGAAAATCACCTTTATAAATCCGTCGGGGGTTCCGGCCGCTTGGGCCTTGCCATTAGCGGAGAAGGGAAATTTTCCGATTTTTAACTCATATCCTTTTTCTTTGGCCTGCTTTTCGGTAAGTCCGACCGAAGCAACTTCTGGCAAGCAGTAAGTACAGCCGGGGATGTTGCCATAATCTAATGGTTCAACGGGAAGTCCCTTAATTTTTTCCAAACAAAGGATGCCCTCAGCGGAGGCGACGTGCGCCAAGGCCTGGCCTGGGGTTACGTCCCCGATGGCATAATAACCGGGAATATTGGTTTGGTAGTAATCGTTGACCATAATCTTGTCCCGATCCGTTGCAATACCAACCTCTTCGAGGCCTATGTTTTCTATATTGCTTTTAATGCCAACCGCCGAAAGTACAATATCCGCTTCCAGGACTTCTTCTCCTTTTGAAGTCTTTACTGTGGCCTTTATGCCTTCACCGGAGGTATCTACTTTGGTCACTTCGGACGACGTCATTATTTTAATGCCAACCTTTTTAAAGCTTCGCTCCAGCTGTTTTGAAACCTCTTCGTCCTCTACGGGTACTACATTGGGCAGAAACTCAACCACGGTAACCTCCGTTCCCATGGCGTTGTAGAAATAGGCGAATTCCATTCCAATGGCACCGCTCCCCACTACGAGCATTTTTTTGGGTTCTTTCTCCAAGATCATGGCCTGACGGTACCCTATGATTTTTTTGCCGTCTTGTGGAAGGCTAGGCAGCTCCCGGCTACGTGCACCGGTAGCGATAACTATATGGTCTGCCCCATATTCGGTCGTTTTTCCATCCGCATCGGTCACGGCAATTTTTTTGCCAGGTTTCAACTTTCCTGCTCCATTGATGACCTCGATCTTGTTCTTTTTCATCAAAAACTGGACCCCCTTGCTCATACCGTCGGCTACATTGCGGCTACGTTTAACTACAGCGCCAAAATCCTTGTCCGCTCCATCAACCTTTAGGCCGTAATCTTCCGCGTGCTTAAGATATTCAAAAACTTGGGCCGATTTCAACAGTGCCTTGGTGGGGATACAACCCCAATTAAGGCACACCCCTCCGAGGCTTTCCTTTTCTATAATGGCTGTCTTAAAACCTAGCTGGGAAGCTCTAATGGCAGCTACATAACCACCGGGACCACTGCCCAAAACAATAACATCGAAATTGCCCATTTGTGTATTTTTTGAATTTTGTAAAACGGTTCCTAACTTTTAAAAAGGAATGCGCAAAGTTACAAAACCTAACCGAAAGCCCATAGTGTAGCCAACACAAAATTGCTAGACCATATTAGGCTTTAAATCACAACCGTTTTATCCTTTCCACGTATAAAATCCAGATTCTTCCAGAACCACTTTGGCACAGAGGCGAATAAAAGCTGAAGTTGTTTCTGTCCATACTCAGGGACATTTCATAAATGGAAAATCCAATTGAATCCAAAAAAGCCCGGATTCCATATAGGAAACCCGGGCTTTGTCAGCTTTAAATATCAAATTAAGGTTTACCGAAGTTGCCTCACGTCCTTTTCTTCAAGGTTCAAAGTGCGCATTACGGCATCTATATTGGCCTTATCAACTTTTGCGTTGGCTGCAAAATCACTGGGGAGTATAACTACTCTGAAAATTTGATTGTCGGTAAATTCAGTAGAAATATTAGCCAAGTTAAAATTCCCGTCAATGAATATCTGAACGTCATTGGAGGTATGGGATGTTACATATTGGATCGTTCCTCCCGGCAAAAAGAAATTTTGGGGGATAAGTCCCCAGGAATCCTTTGTGCTACCGTCATCAAAATCGATCTGGCCATCAAACCTATAGACCAATACCGCGTCACTATCCAGTATTTCAAAACTTGTAAAGTCCGAGAATTGTAAAACCGTATTGTAGACATTATTGCCCGAATCGTAATCAAAATTCACCCCTTCAACTTCGAATACCTGCCCTTGAATTCCGTCCAGGCCTGGAAGTCCTTCTGGTCCTACTGGTCCTGGTGGTCCATTGGGCCCTTCACAAGAAACGATAAATAGGGCTAGAAATATGCCTATTGATAAAGCTATTTTTTTCATACTATTTAATTTTAATTTATTGAATAGCTGGAGGATCCAACTTTCTTTTCATAATTCAAAAAACGTTCCAATTTTTAAATTATTGGGCTTTTGGCCATAAAATTAAGGCATTATTTAAACTTAGATCCGCAATTTATTTAAAATTTAACCAAAGTTGTTTAATATTGTAATAAACAGAACTCCTATGTCAAACGTTATTCCGTACAGTCTCTTTTCCGAATTTGACATCGATCTTTTCAAAGCGGGCAAGCACTTTCGATTATATGAAAAAATGGGGTCTCATCCCATGGAGCTCAATGGGGAGAAGGGAACTTATTTTGCTGTTTGGGCGCCCACGGCAAGAACCGTTTCCGTGATAGGGAATTTTAACGATTGGCGGGCCGGGGAGCACCCCCTTAACGTGCGTTGGGATTCCAGTGGTATATGGGAGGGATTTCTCCCCGGAGTCTGTAAGGGAGAGATCTATAAATATAAAATTCACTCCGAAAATCACGGTGTGGTTACGGAGAAAGCAGATCCGTTTTCAAGATATTGCGAACTCCCCCCACAAAACGCATCCATTATTTGGGAAGATACTTATAAATGGCAAGACAAGGATTGGATGGGCTATAGGAAAGATAAAAATTCCCTGGACAGGCCCTTTTCGGTCTATGAGGTGCATTTGGGTTCCTGGAAAAAGTCCAAGGACAACACTTTTTTAACCTATAGTGAGCTGGCGGACGAACTGGTCGACTACGTTAAGGAAATGGGTTTTACCCACGTAGAACTGATGCCTATTATGGAGTTTCCCTACGACCCGTCCTGGGGGTACCAAGTTACCGGTTATTTTGCCCCGACTTCGCGATTTGGGGAGCCGGGAGGGTTTAAATATTTGGTAGATAAACTGCATCAAAACGATATTGGGGTAATCCTGGATTGGGTACCTTCCCATTTTCCGGAAGATGCTTTTGGGCTGGGTTTTTTTGACGGTTCCCATCTTTACGAGCATCCCGACCGCAGAAAGGGATATCATCCGGATTGGAAGAGTCTAATTTTTAATTACGGCAGAAACGAAGTACGAGCTTTTTTGATCAGCAACGCCATGTTCTGGTTAGATCAATTCCATGCCGATGCCCTTAGGGTAGACGCAGTGGCCTCCATGATATATTTGGATTATTCCCGTGAGGAAGGGGAGTGGGAACCTAATATGTACGGGAACAATGAGAATTTGGAGGCGATGTCCCTTATCCGGGAACTTAACCAGGCCGTTTATGGGGAATTTCCGGGAATACAGACTATTGCGGAGGAGTCTACCGCATTTTCAGGGGTTTCCCGTCCAGTAGATCTTGGAGGATTGGGTTTTGGTATGAAATGGATGATGGGTTGGATGCACGATACCCTGGAATATTTCAAGAAAGAGCCCATTTACAGAAAGTATCATCAAAACGACCTTACCTTTAGTATGACCTATGCCTTTACGGAGAACTTTATGCTGCCTTTTTCCCACGATGAGGTGGTTTATGGGAAACAATCCCTGTTGTACCGTATGCCAGGGGACGAATGGCAGCGCTTTGCCAATCTGAGGTTGCTCTTTGGCTATATGTTTACCCATCCGGGTACTAACCTCATATTTATGGGAGGGGAGTTTGGTCAATCCTCGGAATGGAATTTCCAAAATGGCTTGGACTGGTATCTTTTGCAGTACGATTTTCATACCGGGGTTCAACAACTTGTGAAAGACCTCAATAAGGTCTATAAGGATAATCCCGCGTTGTATGAAAAACAATTTAGTCCCGAAGGATTTCAATGGATCGACTACGGTGATCACGAAAATTCTGTGATTACCTTTATCCGGAAGGGGCACGATGCCAAGAACGACCTTATCGTGGTCTGCAACTTTACTCCCGCACTCAGGGAAAATTACAGGATAGGCATGCCGAAGCCCGGAAAACTCAAGGAGATTTTAAATAGCGATGACAAAAAGTATGGAGGAAGCGGTAGCAGTAATAAAGTTATCAAAACGAGTAAAATTCCATGTCATGGTTACGAGAAATCCATAGAAATCACCTTACCTCCTCTCAGTACAATCATAATTAAATAATTTGGCAATAACTATAGACTATAACGTTATAGTTCATAATTGGTTGTAATATTCTTTAATAATACAATTCAATGTTTATACCTTTGCAGGTCCAAAAAACGAATCGACGATGATTACCAATACCGAACTGGAATTTAAGGGAAATTTATATCCCAATACGATTGTAGATTTTAAAAAAGATACCGATAAACTTTATTTTACGACCGAGAATGGTGTTATACTAGAACTCACTGTGCTTAGAGACAGCGCCTTGCGTTTTAGATATGCTACCGAACACGTGTTTGAGCCCGATTTTTCCTATGCGATTAGCGAGGACGTTAACCTGGGCTTTAATCACTTGGAGGTAGAGGACCAAGCTTCGCAATACATAGTGATGACCTCCAAGCTGAAGGTCTTTATAAATAAGGTAGACCTAAAGATCAAGATTACCGATATGGAGGACAATGTCATCAATCAGGATGAGTTGGGATTTCATTGGGAGGAAAACTATGAGTTTGGTGGGAATATCGTAAAAATGAGCAAAGTGGCCCAAACCGCAGAGAGTTTTTACGGTCTTGGCGATAAGGCAACACACTCCAACCTTAAAGGGAAGCGGTTAAACAATTGGGCCATGGATCAGTATGCCTTTGGTAAGGACCAAGACCCGTTGTACAAGGCCATACCTTTTTTTGTGGGTCTTCACAACAATCAGTCCTACGGGATATTTTTCGATAACACCTTTAGGACCTATTTCGATTTTTCCCACGAGCGCAGGAATATCACTAGTTTTTGGGCAGATGGAGGTGAAATGAACTACTATTTTTTCTATGGACCTAAAATGGACCAAGTGGTCAAGGCCTATACCGATCTTACAGGAAGGCCAGAACTACCGCCATTGTGGACCCTTGGATTTCAACAATGCAAGTGGAGCTACTATCCCGAGAGTAGGGTAAAGGAAGTGGCCAAAACCTTCCGAGATCTAAAGATTCCCTGTGACGGCATCTATTTGGATATCGACTATATGGAAGGCTTTCGCTGTTTTACATGGAACAATGAATATTTTCCGGATCCCAAAAGAATGGTAAAGGAACTTAGCGACGATGGTTTTAAAACCGTTGCGATCATTGATCCGGGAATAAAGGTAGACAAGGATTACTGGGTCTATCAGGAGGGCAAGGACAACGATTATTTTTGCAAGAGGGGCGATGGCCCCTATATGCGTGGCAAGGTATGGCCGGGAGAATGCAATTTTCCCGATTTTACCAATCCCGAGGTTAGGGACTGGTGGGCCGGCCTGTACAAAGAGCTCATCGGTGATATCGGCATCAAGGGGGTCTGGAACGACATGAACGAACCCGCGGTCATGGAAGTGCCAACCAAAACATTTCCGTTGGACGTGAGGCACGATTACGACGGGTTTCGCTGCAGCCATAGGAAAGCACACAATATATACGGCACCCAGATGGCACGTGCTACCTACGAAGGGGTTAAGAAATATGTATATCCTAAACGGCCCTTTGTAATTACCCGTTCCGCGTACTCTGGCGCGCAAAGATTTACGTCTACATGGACAGGGGACAACATTGCGACATGGGAGCACCTCTGGATCGCCAACGTGCAGGCCCAAAGGATGTGCATGAGCGGTATGTCGCATGTAGGATCGGATATTGGAGGTTTTGCCGAACAACCAAGCGGGGAGCTATTTGTTAGATGGATCCAACTTGGAATTTTTCATCCGCTCTGTAGGGTTCACTCCAGCGGGGACCACGGGGATCAGGAACCTTGGTCTTTTGGGGATGAAATTACCGACATTTCTAGGAAATTTATAGAGTTGAGGTACCAGCTATTACCCTATTTATATACCATGTTCTACAAATACACCAAGGAGGGGTCTCCTATGTTGCAATCCTTGGTCTATTATGATCAAGAAGATCCGCAAACCCATTTTAGGACGGATGAGTTTATTTTTGGGGAGCAAATATTGGTATGTCCCATTCAGGAACCCAATGCCCAGGGTAGAAGAATGTATTTTCCCAAGGGAAAATGGTACAATTATTGGACAGATGAAATCGTGGGCGGGGGTATAGAAAAATGGGTGGTAGCCAAATTAGACAGCATTCCCTTATTCGTAAAGGAAGGAGCCATAATTCCAAAATATCCTGTGCAACAGTATGTAGGAGAGTTGGAGATAAAGGAATTGGCCCTCGACGTATACTATAAATTGGGGGTAGAAAACTCTATGGTATTCGAGGATGCACAGGATGGATATGATTATAAAAAGGGACGTTATAGCCTAAGGAACTTTAAATTGAAAGGAAAGGAAAAAGAGCTTATTATTCAGCAGTTTAAAGACGGAACTTTTATAACTCCCTATGAAAATCTTAAATTTAGGATACACGGGTTGCCTTTCAAGATTACATCGATCCAACTAGATAATGAAAAGGTCTCTTTGGCAGAACTCAAATTAAACGGAAATAATTCCATAGAAATAAACAAGGACTTTACGGTACTCCATATTATTGGAAAATAGCCTTGGCATAAAATTTGTTTATGCTTTTTTAATACGGAAGCGGTTTAAGCCTTTTTGGATTTCAGAATAAAACCCGACTTCGAGACTGTTGGGGCGAAGGATAAGGGATACAAAATTAATCGATTGCACTAATTAAATTCAGGGAACAACTTTAATTTTGTAGACCAAATTGGATGCCTCATGATCACATCGTCCTGTATCGCATTGATTTAGGCCAGATTGGTTTCCAAAAAAGTTATGGTAAAACCGAAAAATAAAATTGAATATGCAGTTGAACAGGGTTATTAAAAGAGTGATTTTGGCGACCGTTATTTTATTGGTGGCCGATGCGTGTAGAACAAATCCCTTTACGGGTCAAAAAACCCTTAATTTTTATCCCAACAGCCAGATTTTCCCAACAGCATTCGCCCAATACGACGAGTTTCTTAAGGAGCACAAAGTGGTAAAGGGAACCGCCGATGCCAAGATGATTACCAAGGTCGGGCAGCGCATTTCAGCAGCCGCCGAACGTTGGTTCAACGCCAACGGCTATCCCGGTTATCTCAAGGACTACAGGTGGGAATATAACCTGGTAGATGATAAAACCGTAAACGCTTGGTGCATGCCTGGCGGAAAGATCGTGTTCTATACGGGCATACTCCCAATTTGTCAGGATGAGGCCGGGATAGCGGTTGTAATGGGCCATGAGGTGGCCCATGCTTTGGCAAATCACGGCTCCCAACGTATGAGTGCAAGTACCTTGCAGCAATTAGGGGCCGTTGCCGGCAATATAGCGATTGAAGATCCCCAAACCCGGGAAATATTTAATCAGGCTTATGGAATTGGAACCGAAGTGGGCGGGATGTTGCCTTTTAGCCGAAGCCACGAGACCGAGGCCGATAGGATAGGATTACAACTTATGGCCATCGCCGGATACGACCCGGATGTAGCCGCGGAATTATGGAAAAGAATGAAAGCTCAGGGAGGCTCAGCACCGCCCGAATTTTTGAGTACCCACCCCTCCAACGACACCAGGATCGCAAATTTGACACAATGGGCACCTTTGGCCAAGGAAGAGGCCCGAAAGTTTGGGGTGACCACCTTTCAGAAGTGAGGCAGTGTTTTGATTGGCAAGGAAAGGTATGGAAAACAAAAGTTATGAATCCAGGGTTTGGAGACTTTTTTTAACTTGCCCCTCAAATCTGGTTTTACGTCTAGAATATAACATCTAATTTACCAACCGACCTTTTCTACCCCGAGAGGCCATAGTTTATGAAAGCAACAGTCCTTCCAAAAGGGAGCAGAAAACTACTGAATGCGTGGGCCTTCTACGACTGGGCGAACTCGGTCTATAGCCTGGTCATCATTTCCTCAATTTTTCCTATTTTTTATGGGGCGCTGTTCCGCTTGGCCGAAATTGAGAAAGTGACCGTTTTTGGGGGAGAGATAGCAAGGGCCCCATTGATAAGCTACACCACTTCTTTTGCCTTTCTCTTTATTTCCCTTATTACCCCTTTTATATCCGGAATTGCCGATTATCTGGGAAATAAGCGGCTGTTTATGAAATTTTTCTGTTATCTGGGAGGGCTATCCTGTATTGGGCTATACTGGTTTTCGCTGGAGAATATATACCTCGGACTCGTCTGCTACTTTTTTGGGTTGGTCGGATTTTGGGTCAGTTTTGCTTTCAACAACTCGTACCTGCCCGATATTGCCTTCCCGGAACAACAGGACGGCATTAGCGCCAAAGGGTTTTCCTTGGGATACATTGGCAGTGTTATATTGTTGATATTCAATTTAGCCATGGTGATGAAGCCCGAAATTTTTGGGATTCAGGATTCCCCCGGTGAAGCGGCCGAGATCAAGGCCATGAAGTATTCCTTTGTCTCTGTGGGATTTTGGTGGATTGCCTTTGCCCAGTACACCTTTTATCACCTGCCGAAGGGTTTTAAAAAGGAGGGACCCAGGGTAAACGTCGTGCTCAATGGTTTTATGGAACTAAAAAAAGTATGGCTTCAGTTGGGACATGAAGTAAAATTGAAGCGTTATTTACGTGCTTTTTTTGTGTACAGTATGGCGGTACAGACGGTGATGTTGATCGCTACTTATTTTGGCGAAGAGGAAATACATTGGGGGTCGGACTCGGAGCGCACTACCGGTCTTATAGTTAGTATTTTGGTGATTCAGATCGTTGCCATTGTAGGGGCCACCCTTACTGCTAGGGCTTCCAAAGCGTTCGGGAATGTAAGGACATTGATTGCCGTTAATATCCTTTGGGTGCTTATTTGTGTCTACGCCTATTTTGTCATCGCCCCGATCGATTTTTATATCGCCGCAGGGTGTGTAGGACTGGTGATGGGCGGCATCCAGGCCTTGTCCCGGTCTACCTATTCCAAGTTCTTGCCGAAAACTACGGACACAGCTTCCTTTTTTAGTTTTTACGACGTTACCGAGAAAATCGGGATTGTCATAGGGATGCTTCTGTATGGGATAATTGCCCAGGTGACGGGTAGTATGCGCGATGCCACTATTCTCCTAGGACTGTTTTTTCTAGTTGGGGCTTATTTGTTGACCAGGGTGCACAGAAATCCCAAATCATAAAAGTTTGCACAAGCCCGACCCACCCGAGAGCGAGAATTTATTTTGCATAAAGATTAAAAAACTGTTCCGTATCCCTTATGTCCTGCAACCCCAAAATCCAACAGACCTCGGAAAGGTCGGAAAAGTCCAGTCCACCGGCGGATACTGCCTCGTTGTTGTAACGACCCTCTTTGCCATTATACCTGTTGGATAGATCGATGGCGAGCTGCCATATATCAATTAATTTAGGATTCTCAATTTTGCTATGCCATTGGTTATATTCTGGGGATCGAAAACCTGGAGTTCCGTTTCCGACCTCATTGCCATCGGCTATCTTATTGTAATCGGTATTTGCCTTAACGAATTTTAATTTTTTGGGGGCAGTGGTTTTTTCGTTCCAATCGCTATGCTGAACCACGTGAATGCGCTCAGAAGTGTTTATTTCGGGAAAATCGGTTTGAATAGCTATTACCAGGGCAGCGGTAAAATCGGATTGACCCGCTTCCGCGATCCAAATATCACCTTGGTTGGCCAGCGTTGCTTCAACAATGTTTTTGACATGCCTTACAGCGTCCTTGAAATTTTTATGGGCATCTGTCCAGTTATCACCAAACGCGAGCTGAAACAGGGCATTGGGAGGCACATATAGCCCTTCCTGGGTACCATACGTGCCGGCGACCGCATGGTAATTTATTTTTGAAAATTTGGAGTCGGACATTAAGGTGGCCAAGGCTGCTGCAGTTTGAAGGTCGTCTACATCGGTTTTACAATCCATTTGCACCAATAATAAGTCCTTTTCCTTATTAAAATCTCCTGACTTTGTAGCCCTTATGTCCATGGCATTGCAAATAGATGTCGCACATAGGATCGCGATTGTAATGAATATTAATGTTTTGGATTTCATTTCTATAGGGATTTATGTCATTTTTATTTTGATTTATTATGATCTAGATTGCAAATCGTTACAAAGTAGGGGAAGTAATCCCACTTTACGGATGGACACTAATTATTACGTTTCCCGTTTTCTCTCCCGTCATAACATATTCATAGGCTTCTGCTATATCTTTCAATAAATATTCTCTATCTATTACCGGCTTAAACTTTCCCTGCCCCAGAAGGTTGCTGATAAAAGGGACCGTTTTCTGCTTGGGGTAGGGGATTGGAAAAATTACTTTTTTTTTAGACATCGAGGTCAACAAGGGATAAAAAACATTTTGGGAATACGGCCCCAATTCCGATGATATGTAAACACCCCTTTCTTTTAACAATGATTTGCACTTTCCAAATGTACTTTTACCCACAGCGTCGAATATATAGTCATATTTTTCGTTGTCATCGGTAAAGTCTTCCTCGGTGAAATCAAATATTTTGTCGGCCCCTAAAGATTTGATCAGCGCTATATTTTTAGTATTACAGGTAGCTGTTAATTTTACGTCATTTTGTCTTACAAATTGTAGAAGTGCGGAACCAATCGCACCGGTCGCTCCATTTATTAGAACTTTTTGCCCGGATTTGAGAGTCACTTTATGAATGAAAGTGTAAGCATAACTTGCCCCTTCCAAACTTGCTGCCGCTTGTTTGTAATCTATATTATCGGGAATTCGAAATAAATTTTCTTCTGTCACTGTGGTGTATTCGGCTTGCGATTGCGAACCGGTATCATTAAAACCAAATACGCTATCACCGATACCGAAAAACTTTATATTTTTCCCAACTGAAATTACCTCTCCTGCAAAATCTGTCCCCATTATTTTTTTCCGCGGTTTAAACAACCCTAAAACAAATCGCATGATGAAAGGCTTGGCGGTAAGGTTTGCACAATCCGTTCTATTGACCGTAGTGGCATACACCTTTATTAATACCTCATTATCTTTCGGGATCGGTCTATCGACATTCTCGATTTTTATATGATGTGGGGTACCATATCTTCTACGTATCGATGCTTTCATTGATTTGTATTTTTCGGTCTCTTGGGATTTTCCACTATAAGGTTTGCACAGATTCGTAAAGTTATTTAAAATATCGCTAATTGTAGGTTACCCCAAACCGCCACACCCTAACTCCCTAAAGAAGAGGGAACTGGTTCTGAATTATTAACCAATTATAGTTTTCAAATTAGCTCCCCCTCTTCAGGAGGGGATGGGGGGAAGACCGTCTGTACCAACGTTGCCATAATTGGTTATAGATGAAAGGTTATGTCTGTTTGGTGAAATTCTATACGCGGTAAGTTCCTTCATAGAACCGTCATCTACCCCACGAGTTTGATTTATCCTGTGTGTAGCCTAAGTGTCGGTAGTGTGGATGCGGTCCATCAGTTCCTGCCGGAGATGCCTACTCGGCTATGGTCTGATTTTTTTGGCCTTTATGCTTTTTAATTTCTTCCTCGGACAAGCCTAAAAATCTTGCAGCGTTGTTATAAAAGATATCCTCTTTCTGTTCCATAGACAGAAAAATAGCCGAATTTACGGCAGCGATGGCATCATCTATGGTTTCTACCCAAATCATTTGGTCCGTGCCAAACATGATCCTACTACCAAAGCCCGCATTCACCAATCCTTTTAAGAAATGATGAAATTCTTTTTCAGGTAATACCCAATCGATCACTCCAAGGCCCACATATACCTGTGGATGCGCATACAGAAGCGCCTTCATATCTTCCAAATATGGCCAACCTGCATGCATTAAGTAAATTTTCATTTTTGGATGGGAGAGTAGAATTTCTTCCAACTGCAATGGTTTGCCTTGAAATGCCCTTATGTTGGGATACATAAAATAGGCACTTCCTGGAGGACCTCCAGGAAACATATGATATGCAAACGGAATTCCCAATTCTTCGGCCAAATCGAAGTATTTTTCCAAACTCTTATCGGTTGGCAATAACCCTTGGTAGCTAGGGGCTACCTCGCCCAATACGTCTAACTTCCCTTCTTTGTATTTTTTTCTCAGCTCATCTATGGATAGAAAATGATTGTTTCCTATTACTATTTTCTCAGGGGCATAATCGTACCACAGTTCTCCTTGCGAAACCATTGCCTTGACAATATTATATTCTTCAAATTTAGCAAAGGTTTCCTCCTTAAGTTTTTCCATGGAAGAAGAAGCTTTGTATGCCTTACCTGTCATCGCAAGGCCCATTTCTTGGCCTAACATTCGACTAAAAGAACTATTCTCGTCAAATGCATGGATATGCATATCTATTATGGGACCTGTATATTTAGCCGAATCATTAACCTCATTGGGCGTTACCCGATTTTGAGCTTCACCGTTAAAAGAAATTATCGGAAGCATCAAAAACCAGTATATCCATGTAGATGGTTTCATTATTTGGACTTTTGGACGATAATGGTTCGACTGTGCTTAGGGGAGAAAATCGAAGTTCTTAACTAGCAATCTTGCATAAGCCAAATTTGTGCATTTTATATTATTTTTTGTCAATCCCAAAATTCAGAATTGGTGCACTTCTTTAAGGAGTATAATATCATCAAATATTCTCCAAGCTCCGTATTAAACCTAGGTTTTGTGTTCACCCGGCGTAGGCATATTATACGCTATCTAAGATATGGTTTTAATCTAGAGTATGCAAGTCCAGCTTCAACTGCGTTTATTATCAGTAATTTGATTTTTTCCGAGTACCCCAATTTTTGTAGCGAATTCATTTCCAGGCAGGTTTTTGTATTTGGAGGCTAATTTATTTTTTGAGCATTGTAGATTACGGTTTTATACGTTGATGGCAACTTTACTTTTCTAAACTTGCATTACATTCCAATGAGCGAAGTCCATTTCTTTTAATATTGGAATTGATCTTGATTTTGGCTTCCTCGTTTTCAAAATACCAATTGCCTTCTTCTATGTCATCCAATGGACTAACTGGTAACGTAATGGGAATTTCTTGAATTGTGCTTTGATTTTCAAATCCATCAGAAAAAACGATCTTATAATCCGAACCAACTGAGATTCCCCCTTCAATGTCATCAAAATAAACTTTTGTTCCTCCTTCATTGGTCGGTGCAAACTCCTTGGCCCTTAAAGCCAAACAATAGAAAGTTAATGAAGGCTTGTCCAAAGGAATATAATTTGGGTATTCCAATTGAATTCCTTCAAGGTTTTCCACTATATCATTTCCATTGCCTTGTAACCTTACCGATAAAAATTCCCGGGATTGAAAATTCCCGGTAACGGTCATTTTATACCATTGATTGGGTTGCAGTGGAATTCCAGTATCCCTTTCTAACCATTTGTCGGTATTTGTTGGCGTTCCGTTTAAATTCTTGGGAGAGCCCATAGGGAATCTCAAAACCCCATCCCTGGTAAACCCGGCTAAACTCATCCAATCTGCTCCTGGGAAATGAATGGGGTTGTCTACCCCTTCGGACCATTCAACATCAAATCCGAAAATGATGTCATCTGCCAGGTCCGGTTCAAAATAAAAATATCCACTAACGTAAGCCTGGGTCGGATTTTGAAAGAAATTTTGTAATTCGCCCCCACTGTATTTGAAGGCTATGGACGAGCTGGTTATAGCATCCAATAGTTTAGGCGGTACGGCTGGCTCTTTATCCCTACTGCAAGAAAAATATGCAATGGCCATAAGTACAATTAATATGTATTTTTTCATTTTCAGTATTGTTGCCAACCTCCCAATATATTCACAAAACACCTCTATATCCCAACTAATCCGAATAAAAAATTAAATGTTCCTGCTTAGAAAATTAAAAGTACACCAAAACCTATAATTAATTGCAAGTATAACAAAAAGGTGGGTTATGTAAAGATGGTAAACCATATAAATACCTCGCTGAACGAACAATTTTTTCAGTAATATCCAGAGTAATACAATCACGGAAAAAATCACTCCCCATGTAATTTCAATTTTAATTGTTTTCGATCGTACGCATCCAATTGACAATCGAGACTAAATATTGGGGCGATAGAATTTGGAAATAAGGAAACGCTTTATCTAGAATGGTCATGGAGTGGGTCGCGTTTTGCAAAGTCAGAATCTTGTACTTCTTGGATTCCGATTTCTTTATGGCCTTTTCGATTATTTTGTAGCTGTCTCTTGGAATAACGTTGTCGGATAGTCCTTGCATTACTAAAATAGGCTGGCTGAGCTTTTTAAAATAGGGAAGCCCGGTAAAATTTAATTTATAATCTTTTTGGATATTTTCTTCGGGAATCCAAATGTATTTAAACCAACTTTTATTTTTATATTTCTTTGTAACGGCCATTAATTTTTTATAACTCAAATTATTTGCTAAATAATCATATCCCGCTTTTTGAACCTTATAGGCAGCCTTAATGTTTTCTTTGCCAATCAATTCAATATTTGCATTTTCCCAATTATTTAAATCACTTTCCAAGAGGGAGCCACTCGGGCAACTTACCGAAATGCCAAATTTCAGTGCTGGTATTTCCGTTAATATATAGGGTATCTTAATCCCGCCTTGACTACTGCCTTTTATTCCAATTTCTGATAGTGGAAGACTAGTTGTTTCTGAGAAAAAGAGGATCGCATTAATATCGTCCGAACACAGTTCTTCTATAGTAGCCGATTGCCAATTGCCTTCAGATTTTCCAGTTCCCCGCTTATCGTAATTAAAAACGGTATATCCTAAATTGACAAAATAGGAAGCTTCGGCGTTAGAACCGCTCCGGTTATTTCCTTGTGAGGATGTAACAAAAAATAAGCCCTTTTGAATCGGATTTTTTGGTTCCCATAAAGTCCCGTATAATTTGAGCCCATTGGAAGTGAATCTTAAATCTTGTTTTTTGATGAGGTCCCGTTCTATTTTATTTTCTGGTATCAGTTCGGTTTCAAGTGTATTCAATAATTGCTCATTTTCATTAGAATAGATTTTTAAGAGACCCTTGAAATTTTCATTTTGCTTAATGTATTTGTATTCGTACGTATAATAATCACTAACTACATAAAATTTAAGGGAGTCTTGTTGGAGAGAGGAATTACGACAAGGGATTTCGTAAGCATTCATTTCGACACTGGAAAACAAAGCATTTGTGTGGTTATCTATTTTGGTCAGTTTTATTTTGTAATTTATTGTTGATTTTCCATAATTAAGAGTGCCTAAATAAGACTGTGCGCTTATGGATACCGTAAATAGAAACATTGCAAAAATTTCAGGATACTTCATTGTTTTTTCCTGTTTATGGCTGAAAATCCGAGTGAAATAACCAAAACCAAAAGGACCATAAAAACTGTGCTTGTCGAGATACTTTTTATGATTGAAAATACATTTATTGTTTTTACAAAAGATGTGGACAGGTCAGGATAGCTTTTCAGCATCGCTATGATACCAATATTTTCCAAATAATCTGCGGTTCCGGCAATTATGGGCAGTAAACAAAGAAAGATGTATGGGGAAGTTATCCTGTTCAATCTTTTGAGAAAATAAGCTAAAAGCAAACAGTAAGCAAGACCAAATAGCAGTGGATAGAGCATATCTACAGGTATTTGGTTGGTCAGGTAAATCAACCGTCCCTTTTCTCCCAGTGAACCGAATAATTCATATACATATTTAGAGTCATAACCCGTTGGCATCATATCCAACAATTTCATTCCGTTGGAGAATTTCATGGTATAGGGAATGGTAACGGTTAACATAAGGACGTAAACCACATTGGTCAGTATAAAAAGAACTAGGACCTTTTTTCCTGATCCGTTTCTTTCGATAAAATTGGTCAATCGCCCCATTTTTTTCAATTGGCTAATTCCTTCCCTAAATAAAACTAATTATCCCATTATCCGGACCGATCCATATAGAATATAGGATGTTACATGCTGGGATGCTTAAAGATACAGCAAAACCAATAATTAACAGTGCACCAAGAGAGTTTAATGCATGGTGGGCACCAGTGTAAAGCATCTTGTGGGATACGGCAGGCTCCCCCTCCACCGGAGGGGAGAACTTTAACCCTAACAACGGGGTCTTCCTCTAAACCTAAACCCGTAAATTACAACGCTAATGCTGAACTTTTACTTGACCCGATAGCTATCGGGATTGATCCTAGAACTTGTGCTTGCCCTTTATTCTTGGTCCTTGAGCTTGGATTTTATTTACCTTTTAGAAATATCCCCAGACCCGGAGGACTTGGTATCTATTTTTTGTGGATTCCCCCTATAGCTGATATCGCCCGAGCCAGAGACCCGTACTTTTAGACTTTGGTTGGCCGTTACGTCCACATCCGCTGATCCGGAGATAGAGGCATCCACATGGTCGGCTGCCAAGCCGTAGGTGTCGATATCCCCCGATCCGGATACATTTATTTTAATATTTGTAGATTTTCCCTTAAGCACAATATCCCCCGACCCGGACATAGAGACAACGACCGAATTGGCCTCGACATCCAGGGTTACATCGCCTGATCCCGAAAGGGCGGTTTTAAAGTTATCCGTCCTTATTTTGGTGCGCCCCACTATATCCCCAGATCCCGAAAGACTTACGGCATCGATGGTTTCTACGGGTATGCGGAGTGAAATCCCTTTGTTGTGCGAGGGGCTTATATAGATACCTTTTTCTGTCTTTATGATTAGATTGCCATTTTTAACTTCTGTCACTATATACTGTAAAAGGTTTTCCTCTCCCGTCAAACTCAATTTTCCTTCCTTCCCTACTACCAATTCCACGTCAAAAGACCCCGACACCTCCAAGGCATCATAATCAGCAGTGGTTCTATCTATGGTTACGACATTGCCGTTGCCATTTATTTTTTTGCTCCATTGGGCATGGGTAGCCGCAGTAAATAAAAGCGCTAGGCCGAGCAGTTGAATTTTTTTCATTTTTTTGGAATTTAAGTTGGTGTTTTAGCTATTTTTTGGATTATCAAATGGTTATGAGGTCAGTCATTATTATTCAGAATTTTTCTTCGTATTTATTTTAACCCTTTTTCCTTTGTACCTTGTATTACGTCTAGCATTAAATTGCCGCGAAAAAACATCCCCCTGCTCCCCGCCCATAGTGTTCGGGCAGGCCTTCAAAGGGGGAATCCTCCGATTCAACTTTTGTATTTCGTACTTCGTATTTTTTCCCATCAATTTTTACTAAAGGAAACGTCGCCATATTCACTATCAATGGACATATTGTTACCGCTGTTGTCGCTACCGTAAAATCCTTTATAGTATTTTTCGGTATTTTTTTCATTGCTAATATTAATTTCAAAATCATCTTTGCCCCGCACGTTACCATATTCATTCTTAATTTCAAAATTAAAGTGGTATTCGGGATGATACCCTAATTTTACCCCCGTATAATCGGTGCTTATCTGTACGTTTCCTGCGTCTGCTGCCAACTCCTTGATCTTTAAGTTGCCATAGTCGGAGTTTATATCCACATTTCCGTGCAATGTGCCGAGATTTATGTTTATATAGTCACCATTGCCTTGAATATTCTTGGCCGTGCCGACATCGAGGTTCCCGTAGTCACAGGAGTACTGTAAATTTTCCATTTGTTCTACCGTAGAATTGGTATAATCGGCTTTGATGACAAGGTCTCCTGCTTTCTCTATGGTGAAGTCGGAGTAATCGGCATGGATTTCGCCACTGTTGATGTACCCTATTCTGGATTTGGTGGTGTAATCAAAATTTAATTGGTTGCTCCGACCCCTGAGTTCCCCAATTTCCAATTGACCATAATCACAATTGATCTTGGCATGGCCGTCGATGCGATCTAGGATAATGCCGCCATAGTCGTTGTTGAGATTAACGCTATTTTTTACGGGCACTTTTATGATATAGTCTATCTGCATGTTTACATTATTGTTGTTTCCCCAGCCCCAGCTCCAGTTGCTACTACCTTTATCGAAAACTGTTTTGGCAGATACTTGGCTACTACTGGCTTCGAACAGCACGTCTAGTTCGTTTAATTTTTTGGCCACTTTCTCTTCATTGTTCCCGTTGGTCTTTATGTGTACCTCTATGAGGATCTTATTTTCGTTCCAAGAGGTGATATTGAGATTCCCATAACTATTGGAAACCTTCAAAAGAGCATCAAAATTCACTTGGAATTCTTTTTTGATCGTTTTTTCCTTGGTGTATTTTCCGGTAAAGCCCTCCATGAAATCCAGCCCGGTCCCAAAAACGGGGTCTATGGATTCGGCGGTTGAGAGCATAGGGGATAATAGAAAAAGGAGGAAGGCGGATTTATATAATATTGTTTTCATTTGTTTAAATATTTTTAATTGTTTGATAATAAATTAATTAAAAAGTTGAGAACGTATGTAACCGCTACGCTCTTGCGTTAACCCCGAGGCCTCGGGGTTAATTACCCACGTTCGAGAAGTAATCTTTATAATTTATTAATGCTCGTTTCATCGGATTTGTTTTTAACGGATTTAATTGCTTCTATTTGATTTAGGACGTCCTGTAAAAGTGCTATTCTTGTTTGAAAATTATTGATCATAGCGCTTAGAATGAGTTTGCTGTTGCCGCCTTGCAAAAGGTCCTGTTCCATTTTTTGATAATCGGAATCAAGCGTTGCCAATTGCGCCATGGTGTCGTCAATTATCCTTTCGGTCTCGGGGCTGCTTTCCTTTTTTAGGACATTGATCTGCTCATTGACCAAATTGGCAAAGTAGATCCCCGTTTTGGAGGCCTCGGGCGATATTTTGGCGATCCTTTCATTCTTGGTGGGGAAGGAGTTGAACAGGCCAAGGCCAACGGATAATAGTACGGCTATGGAAGCGGCGATAGCGAGGGGTCTCCACCAACTCTTTTCTGTACGGGGTTGTGATACTACCTTTTGTCCCCGGAGTTTTTGTAAAAAACGGGCCTGGTGGCCTTCTTGGGGAATTTCTGTATCAAAAGTACCTTCGAGTTCTTTAAAAACGCTTTCCAGATCTATTTTTTTCATCATTGTTTAATTTGTGTTTTTCCATACCGCCGAGTGTTTGAGCTAGAAAGTTCGAGGACAAGGCCTGCACAGTTTTGAAAAGCAAGGAGTTTGCTTTAGTAAATGACTGCCTTCAAAACAAGCGTAACGCAGTAATCGGTCTTCATAGACGGGCACTTATTAGTATTTTCTTTCTAAGACTCTCTTTGGCCCTCGAAATTGTGGTCCTACAACTCGCGTAGCTCATGTTCATGATTTCACCAATTTCCTCATAATCGTAACCTTCTATCAAAAACAAGGTCAAAGAAATACGGTAGCTGTCTTTTAATGTTTTCATGGTTTCCAGTACTTTTTGAGCCTTGTGTTCCGTACTCCCATCATCAAGATCAACTCCGTTCGTATCTTCGACCTTGTACAATACTTCATTTATTTCAACGGTGTTGTTCTTTTGCTGTTTTCTATAATGTTGAATACTGTTGTTTACCACAATGCGCTTTAGCCAGGCCCCAAAGGTAACTTCCCACTTGTAGCTGTCTAATTTTGTGAAAGCGCTCAAAAAGGATTCCTGCATTATATCCTCCGCTTCCATGCTATCCTTTACAATCCTGAACGCCGTATTGTACATTGCTCTATAGTATCGGTTGTAAACTTCTAGTTGGGCAGATTGCTTCCCTTCCAGACACCCATGCAACAGCACATCGATATTTTCGTTTTTGTGGCTCAAAAAGTGAATGCTTTAATAATCTTCTTCGTCTTATAGATAGGTTAATTTAAGGATTGTTACAGTTTTTTTATTATTTTTCTTTTATTGGCACAACAATTGTCCCTATGGAGCGTAAAAGGAACCTACAATAATGCCCAGGCATGGATTGCAAGGCATTTATAGAGGTTTAAATCAATCTAAATTGAAGGCTACTGTCCCAAAATGACAGAATGGCCGAAATATATATATGGATAAATCTGATTTTGTAAATATTGACAGTATGTCATTGCAGGAAATAGGGGAAGAAGCGGAACTGATTCCGTTAATGACCCCGGAGGATGAAGAGGAAATTAACAACGAAGCGCTTCCCGATACCCTACCGATACTACCGTTGAGGAATACGGTCTTGTTCCCTGGCGTGGTCATCCCCATTACCGCGGGTAGGGACCGATCCATCCAGCTGATAAAAGATGCCAATAACGGCTCTAAAGTGGTTGGGGTGGTCTCGCAAAAGGATGAGTCGACGGAGACCCCAAGTGTTAACGATATCAACACCTTGGGTACCGTAGCGCGAATATTGAGGGTGCTACAAATGCCCGATGGGAATACCACGGTAATCATTCAGGGTAAAAAGCGTTTTGAAATTGCCGAAATGCTTACCGAAAAACCGTATATGACCGCTACCATTCGAGAGGCCAAGGAGGTTAGACCCAAAATGGACAGCAAGGAATTCTTGGCCATTATAGACTCGATCCAAGAACTGGCCCTTAAGATTATTAGGGACAATCCCAACATACCTAGTGAGGCCTCCTTTGCCATAAAGAATATTCAGAGCAATTCTTTTCTGATCAATTTTGTGGCCTCCAACCTTAACCTGGACGTTAAGGAGAAGCAGGAGCTTTTAGAAATTCCCAATCTTCAGAATAGGGCCCTGGCTACATTGAAGTATATGAACGTGGAGCTCCAAAAATTGGAATTGAGGAATGATATACAGTCCAAAGTACGCAGTGATCTGGACCAACAACAGCGCGAATACTTTCTTCACCAACAAATGAAAACCATCCAGGAAGAACTTGGAGGAATGTCCTATGAAGAGGAGGTAGATGACATGGCCGTAAAGGCGAAAAAGAAAAAATGGGGCAAGAAAGTAGGGGACCATTTTGAGAAAGAACTTGCAAAGCTGCAAAGAATGAACCCCCAAGTGGCCGAATATTCAATACAGCGCAATTATTTGGATCTCTTTTTAGATTTGCCATGGAACGAATTTTCAAAGGATAAATTCGATTTAAAAAGAGCGGAAAGGATACTGAATAGGGATCACTACGGTCTGGAAGACGTAAAGCGAAGGATAATCGAGTATTTGGCTGTTTTGAAATTGCGAAACGATATGAAATCGCCCATTCTATGCCTTTATGGTCCTCCAGGCGTGGGCAAGACCTCCTTGGGAAAATCCGTTGCAGAAGCCCTGGGTAGGGAATATGTGCGAATGTCCTTGGGTGGGATGCGCGATGAGGCCGAAATACGGGGGCATCGCAAGACCTATATCGGAGCCATGCCTGGAAGAATAATCCAAAGTATAAAAAAGGCGGGGACGTCTAATCCTGTTTTCATTCTCGATGAGATAGACAAACTGGCCAGCAGCCATCAAGGAGACCCTTCCTCGGCCATGTTGGAAGTATTGGATCCCGAACAGAATAGTGATTTCCACGATAATTTCTTGGAAATGGGCTTTGACCTGTCTAAAGTGATGTTCATCGCTACCGCCAATAACCTAGGCAGTATACAGCCAGCCTTGCGCGATAGGATGGAGATTATAAACGTCACAGGATATACCATCGAGGAGAAAGTGGAAATTGCAAAAAGGCATTTACTGCCCAAGCAGCTGAAGGAGCACGGCCTGTCTTCCAAAGACCTAAAGATTGGCAAACCACAGATGGAAAAGATCGTTGAAGGCTATACCCGGGAATCCGGTGTCCGTGGATTGGAAAAGCAAATCGCCAAAATGGTGCGCTACGCGGCCAAATCAATAGCCATAGAGGAAGAGTATAGCGTTAAAATTAGTAACCAAGATGTGGAAAAGGTCCTGGGCCCCGCACGTTTGGAACGCGATAAGTACGAGAACAACCAAGTGGCCGGTGTAGTCACCGGACTTGCTTGGACAAGCGTCGGTGGCGATATACTTTTTATAGAATCCATACTTTCCAAGGGAAAGGGCAACCTAACCATAACGGGAAATTTAGGTAAGGTGATGAAGGAATCGGCGACGATTGCGATGGAATACATAAAATCGAATGCCGATTATTTTGGACTGGATTCCGAAGTTTTTGGCAATTACAATGTACATATCCACGTACCTGAGGGTGCTACCCCAAAAGATGGGCCAAGTGCGGGGATTACCATGCTTACTTCCTTGGTGTCCCTGTTTACGCAAAAGAGGGTAAAGAAGAGCTTGGCCATGACAGGGGAGATAACCTTGAGAGGCAAGGTGTTGCCCGTCGGCGGAATTAAAGAGAAAATTCTGGCCGCCAAACGTGCACGGATCAAGGAATTGATCCTCTGTGAGGAAAACCGTAGGGACGTTATGGAGATTAAGGAAGAGTATCTCAAGGGGCTAACCTTTCATTACGTTACCGATATGAGCGAGGTAATCGATATTGCCATTACCGATCAAAAGGTAAAAAATGCGAAAACTTTATAATTCAAAATTTAAATGACCGTAATGGGCGTATAAGACGTAATAGTGCCTGTAATCCTGGTGTGATCTCTAGGTGAAAAATATCCAAAAACATTACCCTTTACAATCCCATTTTTTGATTAAATTTAATTTATAGCCTACCAAATCGCTTTATTGCCATCAATTATTAGGAGATGCAGAAAATTACAATAGCCGTTGACGGGTACTCCTCTACTGGGAAAAGTACGATCGCCAAACAACTGGCCAAGGCCCTGGAGTATATTTACGTGGATACCGGTGCCATGTATAGGGCCGTTACGCTTTTTGCCATGCGAAATGGTTTTATCGGTGCCGATGGTCAAAATACCAGTGCCTTGGTTCAGCTTCTTCCAAAGGCGCATTTAAAGTTTAAATACAATGAGGAGATGGGCTATTCCGAAATGTACCTGAACGGGGAAAATGTGGAAAAGGAAATCCGATCACTGGCGGTTTCGCAACAGGTGAGCAAAGTGTCCGCCATTGAGGAAGTGCGTTACAAGTTGGTGGATATGCAAAAAGAGATAGGCAAGGAAAAGGGAATCGTTATGGATGGTCGCGATATCGGGACCGTAGTTTTCCCCGATGCCGAACTAAAAATTTTTATGACCGCATCCCCGGAGACCAGGGCTTTTAGGCGATACAAGGAATTGCTGGGCAAAGGTGAAAAAGTGTCCTATTCCGAGGTGCTGAAAAATGTTCAAGAACGGGATTATTTAGATTCCCATAGGGAATTTTCACCATTGCGCAGGGCGGCGGACGCCATAAAATTTGACAATAGCGACATGGGTTTGGAAGAGCAATTCGAACGCATTTATAATTACGCCCTTAGGGTCATTGAAAAACAAAATAAAACGGCTTGAAACCATTATAATTATCCGTGTGGGAGCACGCCTCAATGACAGGGTCGGACGGGCGGTCCGATACGCGATGATTTTTTAAAACCAAGACAGTTGTACCGCCCGCCATGCGACCACTGGGATTATTGATGTTGCTAGATTCAATTTAAGGAGCAGCGGCTCACAGATTTGGAATAGCTAAAACCTGCCCGGGCTGTATCAAATCCGGATTTTTCAAAATATGGGTGTTCGCTTCAAAAATCTGCTTGTATTTCATAGGATCATTGTAGTAAAGCTTCGCTATTTTGCTGAGGGATTCACCGCTTTTTACGGTATGCCGATGGTAGACAGAGGTATCGGCAACCTTGATATCCGCTTGTAGGTCGGATGGGTTTTGTCCGCCGATTTCCTTGATTTTGTCCCACAACAGATTTTTTTCGTACTGATCTTTTGTAGTGCCTTTTATTTTCAGGATACCGCCTTCTTCTTTAACGTCGCCATTTTGAACGTTTAACTTTTCGCCCAGATCCAAAACAGGCTGATATTTTGCTTTAACACTCATAATTGTTTTATTTTAATGATTAGAATTTATAGGCTGAAGATAAGGATAATTGCAGTATTTGCATAGAAAAGGGATTAAATACTGAAAAACACTGCAACCTAATGGAAATTGGGTTTGTAAAACCATTTTTATATTGTATTTTTGCACACCTTTTTTGCGAAGTACCAAGAGGAAAAGGGTAAGTGTAGAAAATTAAAAATAACATCTTCCGCGGAAATCGTTTGGCTCTTGTAACCCCGTGGAATACAAATTTAAGATCAGCAATGGCTGAAGAAAAAGCAACAGTAGAAGTGGAAGAGACCACTGATGCAACACAAGAAACAAAAAAAGAAGCCCCGGTTCAACAAGATCCCCAGGAATTTTTGGAGAACTTTAACTGGGATAAGTACGAGCAGGGGATAGAGCGCGTGGACGACTCCAAATTGAAGGAGTTCGAATCCTTGGTCGCCGAAAACTTTGTGGATACCGCCGACGAAGAAGTGGTACAGGGTACCGTGGTGTATCTAACCGATCGGGAGGCCATTATCGACATCAACGCAAAATCCGAAGGGGTCATTTCCCTTAACGAATTTCGTTACAATCCAGATTTAAAGGTTGGCGATAAGGTCGAGGTTCTCATCGACATACGTGAAGATAAGAGTGGTCAGTTGGTGCTTTCGCACAGAAAGGCAAGGACCATTATGGCCTGGGAACGTGTTAATACAGCCCATGACAAGGAAGAAATCGTCAACGGTTTTGTAAAATGTAGGACCAAAGGTGGAATGATCGTGGATGTCTTTGGCATTGAGGCGTTCTTGCCCGGTTCACAAATAGATGTGAAACCGATCCGCGACTACGACCAGTATGTGGGAAAAACCATGGAATTTAAGGTGGTCAAGATCAACCATGAATTTAAGAACGTCGTTGTTTCCCACAAAGCACTTATCGAGGCCGATATCGAAGAACAGAAAAAGGAGATCATCAGCCAGTTAGAAAAAGGGCAGGTATTGGAAGGTGTCGTCAAAAACATCACCTCTTATGGGGTCTTTATCGATCTTGGTGGTGTAGATGGTCTAATCCATATTACCGATCTTTCTTGGAGCCGTATCAACCATCCGAACGAGGTGGTAGAATTAGACCAGAAACTGAACGTTGTAATCTTGGATTTTGACGACAACAAATCTAGGATTCAGTTGGGTCTTAAGCAATTGGAGAAACATCCATGGGATGCCTTGAGCGAAGAGATCAAAGTAGGGGACAAGGTAAAGGGCAAGGTAGTCGTTATTGCGGATTACGGTGCGTTTATCGAAGTCGCCGAAGGTGTGGAAGGTTTGATCCACGTATCCGAAATGTCTTGGTCTACCCACCTGCGTTCTGCACAGGATTTCGTAAAAGTAGGCGACCAATTAGAGGCCGTGGTACTTACCTTGGATCGGGAAGATCGTAAAATGTCCCTGGGGATCAAGCAGTTGACACCAGACCCATGGACCGATATTACCTCCAAATACCCTGTTGGATCAAAACACAAAGGTATCGTCAGAAACTTTACCAATTTTGGTGTGTTCGTAGAAATGGAAGAAGGGATAGACGGATTGGTCTATATCTCCGATCTTTCCTGGACCAAGAAGGTAAAGCACCCGTCAGAATTTGTAACTGTGGGCGATACTTTGGAAGTAGAGGTATTGGAGTTGGATGTTGAAGGTCGTAAACTAAGTTTGGGCCACAAACAGACAACCGAGAATCCTTGGGACAAGTACGAGGAAGAGTTTGCCGTAGGAACCGTTCATAAGGCCAGCATCGGCGAGATTGTGGACAAAGGAGCCACGATCGACTTTAATGACGATATCACGGCATTTGTGCCTTCCCGTCATTTGGAAAAGGAAGATGGCAAGAAACTGGGTAAGGGCGAAGAGACCGAATTTAAGATCATTGAGTTCAACAAGGAATTCAAGAGGGTCGTTGCTAGCCATACCGCGATCTTTAGGGAAGAAGAAGACCGGAACGTTAAGGCTGCTGCCAGAAGGGCTGCGACCAGCGCAGAGGAATCTAAACCTACCCTGGGAGATGCCAACGAGCAATTGCAGGCATTGAAGGACAAAATGGAAGCTACCACAAAGAAAAAGAAATAAGCCTCTATTTTTAAATAATAGAAAGCCCCGACGATGACCGTCGGGGCTTTTTTGTATCCCGTCAATAAGTACCTGTCGGAAACATATTTCGGATTGCTGTTATTTTCCAATTTCCATGTTGTCGTACTACGATAAACGTACTCCACATCTTCCTCTGGCCGCCATCTTTGCCCGTTATGACATAGCGGGCATCCACTATACCGACATCAGGGGTCGGAAATCGTATTTTCGCTAGGGAAAGGGTTCGGAATCCGGGTTTTGTAGCAGAGCTTTGCTGCATCCCATTAATTGATTCTTTCCGACCATTGCGCCATTCCCCCGTAGATACCAATTGGTCGATATCCGGTGTCAAAATACGCTCCAATAGCTCCGGGTACTTATTTTCCCGAGCGCTGGCATAGTTGTCTATTAAGGAACGAATTTGTTGCGTCGCTGCATCTCCTTGGGAAAAGACCGACATTGAAGTGGCTACTAGCAAAGTGAAAATCGGGTTGTATTTCATACCGTATTCCTAATTTTCCGAAATGTTTTCAAAAAAACTAAAAACACTTCCCCCATATTTTCTTTGTCCGGAGAAATAAGGGGAAGAAGAAAGGGTCATATGTTTGGAGTGTTCTATAATCAACAAGCCGTCCTCTTGGAGTAATTGGTTTTTAAACACCAGTTCGGGTATTTTATCAAACTCGGACAATAGCATATCGTAAGGAGGGTCAGCAAATATAATGTCGGTCTTTTGGGCCGCTTTTTCAAGATAGGCAAAAGCATTACTTTTAATGGCCGTTATGTTAAAATGGAGTTCCTTTGCGGTTTTATCAATGAACTTGACGCATCCAAAATCGGTATCTACGGCGATAATTTGATCAGTACCCCGCGATGCGAATTCAAAACTGATGTTTCCAGTACCCGAAAAGAGGTCCAGGACGGATATTTTCTCAAAATAATAGCTGTTGTTCAGGATATTGAAGAGGGCCTCCTTGGCCATATCGGTCGTTGGGCGGACGGGCAATTTTTTGGGTGCGGCAATACGTTTTCCTTTATATTTTCCGGAAATTATCCGCATTATAGGGCGTTTAGGGTAGTAAAATCGATACTTTCCTGCTCCCTGCCACCCAAATGGTAAGAAAGATTGGATGGGACAAAGATCGATACGTTTTTCACATAGGTGTAACAAACATCGTAGATGGGGTCCCCTTCTTCCACGGACCCAAAGAGTTTGAGTGCTACGGTACCGGTATCCAATCCTAACTGCTCCATAGTGAAGAGGAGATAGTATATAAAATCTTCCTTGGTCGTAAAGTCAAAACTGTTGAACAACAGCAATTTCTTTTGTGAAATCACCGTGATGTCCATCTGTTGTTCCAGTACCTGGACGTAGCAAACCGGTTTGCTGCCGTTGCTGTGTTGGTTCAATAGGGATTGGACGAGTACCGTACCGCTGTGTTTAAATTCGAACTCCCCAAAAAGGTCATAGATATAGTTGTTTATGTTGACGAAAGGGACGTAGACATTAATGAGGTCGTAACTTTCAATCCCGTCATAAACAATAAGGTCATTGGCCAAGATCTTGGCATTGAACTTTAAATAATTTGCGAGTTCCTTTTCATCAAAAAGGGCTTTGGGGACAAAACTGAACAATTTGTTGCGATGTATAACAACCACCTCGGAAAACGTGTATTTCGCCACTTGGTACTTTTCTAGAATCTCTTTTAAATTCTTTTGGGCCTCAAACGGAATCAATTCTTTTGGAAAGGTGCGTTGCTCGGATATCAGCAGGGTATTATCAAGTGTGTCCAGTACACAAAAAGAAAGTCCATTCAAACTAATTTGAATGGACAACTTATGGTATTCCGAAGTAGGATTGTTGCCTACGTTTCTATTTGTTGTCTTTTTTGTCATAGATAGGAGGCCAGTTTCCGTTGGTACTTACTTCCTTCATGGAGCCGACCTTAATTTCATCGCCGTTTACTTCCTCTACGTTTACAAAAGAATTCTCCCGAGCTAACAAATCCTTGGGTTGGTCGTGAAGTACAACGTTCTTTTTAACTTTTGCCTCGAATACGGGAGCCTTATAACCACTTTTTTCGATGATGCCCGCATTGAGCTCAAATTTTTCATTGTTTTCTGCAAAGGGTACATTCATCATGGTCTTGTACCTGTTGTCGCCCTTGAACAAAGAATCTTTTACCGATACAAAACCTAGGGTATCGATAATTTTAACTTCCCGAAGCATATCTATACCGTAATGCTTATCGTGCTCCATGAAGGAAGAATCCCGTTGCTGGGTGATGATGAAATTGCCAGTATCCACAAAACTGATCAATTCATCAAAATTTTTGGTGTACCTTTTGTTTACGGTTTTAAAAGCTTCTTCGGAATCCCGAATATCTTTTAGTTTGGCAATTACCTGGGCATATCGTTCTTGTTTAACCTTCTTAAACTCGATGGGAGCTTCTACCGACTGAAAAATCAAGTATCCCAGGCCGATACATACTATCCAAAGTACAATTTGTATGATGGTCTTCATTGTATAGTTGTTAATTATGATTGTGGTTATCACAAATCTACAATTTTTTTTTAATCACAAAAGTATTTAGGCTTAAAAATGAGGGGAACCCTCCTAGACTTTATACTCTTTCACCTAATTTTGCAAATCGCACCGTGAACTGTTCGTTCTCGCTCTGGGAATCATCCCTTTTTAAGTATTTAATTGGACGACTCCGGTAACCGTTGTTAAATTGGCATGGCGAGGATGGCCTGGAAGCTCCAGCGGTAAGCAACTATTGTCCCTACACTTTTTTGCGGTGCAACCAGATCAGATGCCGGCCCTGCAACGTTATTCTCGCGGGGCCGGTTCGGAACCAAATTTATCGGTTCCAATCTAAAAGTCTGGGAGAGTTCCTTATCTTTGAGGAAGTATGACCGCAATTACCCCTTCCGATTTCCATAAGATTTTATTGGAAAAGTTTCCACATCGGCCCACCATCAACCAAGATTTGGCCATGCAGCAATTGGGTCAATTTATTCTATCCCCCAATAAGGACAGTCTTTTTCTATTAAAGGGATTTGCGGGTACCGGAAAGACTACCCTGGTAGGGACCCTGGTTTCCTGCTTGTGGAAAACCAAGATGAAATCGGTTCTGATGGCCCCTACGGGGCGGGCAGCCAAGGTTATGTCCAATTATGCCAACGCCCAATCCTACACGATACATCGAAAAATATACTTTCCCAAAAAAGAGCGGGGGGGCGCTGTAAAATTTGTCTTGGCACCTAACAAGCACAGGAATACTATTTTTATAGTGGACGAAGCGTCCATGATCCCCGATGCACCAAGTGATTCCATGTTGTTCGATAACGGATCATTATTGGACGACCTGCTCATGTATGTCTATTCCGGCCACAATTGCAAGCTCGTCCTAATAGGGGATACCGCACAGTTACCGCCCGTACGATTGGATCTTAGTCCGGCACTGGACGGGCACAAACTGGCCTTGAACTACAATAAGGAGGTCGTGAAAATTGAACTCGAGGAGGTGGTACGGCAGGCCGAGGATAGTGGGATATTGGTGAATGCCACCCTTTTGAGGGAACAACTGCAGGGGGAATTCTTTGAGGCATTTAAGTTTGATGTTGCCCCATTCAAGGATATCGTAAGATTGATCGACGGGTACGATATACAGGAAGCTATTGACGATTCGTACGGGCAGAACGGAAAGGAGGAGACCGCGATTATCGTTCGGTCCAATAAGAGGGCCAATCTGTACAATGAAAATATCAGGAACCGTATATTGTTTTTGGAAAACGAATTGGCCGTAGGCGACTTTATGATGGTGGTAAAAAATAATTACTTTTGGCTAGAAACCAACTCGGAAGCCGGTTTTATTGCCAATGGGGACATCATAGAGGTGTTGGAAATTTTTGCGATAAAAGAGCTCTATGGCTTTAGGTTTGCTGAGGTTAAGGTGAAGATGGTCGACTATCCCAACCAAAAGCCCTTCGAAACCGTATTGCTTTTGGACACTATTCAGGCCGAAACCCCTTCCCTCTCCTATGAGGATGGCAACAAATTGTATTTGGAGGTAATGAAGGACTATGACCATCTATCCTCCAAATACAAGAAATTTTTGGCCGTAAAGAACAACAAATATTTTAATGCACTACAAGTAAAATTTTCATATGCCATAACCTGCCATAAATCCCAGGGAGGACAGTGGGATACCGTTTTTGTGGAACAGCCTTACCTGCCCAACGGGGTAGACAAGGAATACCTACGGTGGTTATATACCGCGGTTACCCGTGCCAAAAAAAAGCTTTACCTTATTGGGTTTAAGAACGATTTTTTTGTTGATGGGACGTAGCATACAGTTAGCCCTAAAGCAGTATTGGTTCGCGCTGTTTTTTAATCTTCAGTTATTTTGGCCTATTGTTATTTTTGGGCTTCACATTTAACTTGGACCCGAGTTTGAATTTGAGTTGTAATATGAACTTGGAAATTTTGGGGTCGTACCCTATAATTTGTAGAATACTCAATTCAAAAGCGTAACTTTGCCCCATTAAAATTATAACCGATCCCCTGTTTTAAAAAAAAGATAATCAATTGAAAACCATTGCAATGATACCGGCCCGTTATGCCGCCTCCAGGTTTCCTGGAAAATTAATGCAAGACCTAGGCGGAAAACCGGTCATTTTAAGAACTTATGAGGCTGCCGTAAATACGGGTTTGTTCGATGACGTTTACGTAGTAACGGATAGCGATATAATTTTCAGGACAATAGAAGACGGAGGCGGAAAGGCAATGATGAGCGTAAAGGAACATGAATGTGGCAGCGATAGGATTGCAGAGGCCGTGACAGATATGGACATCGACATCATTGTTAATGTCCAAGGGGACGAACCTTTTACCGATCGGGAAAGTCTCGAGAACGTATTGGAGGTTTTTGAAACGGACACCTTAAAGGAAATAGATTTGGCCTCCCTGATGACAAAAATTTCGGACTGGGAAGAAATAAGCAATCCCAATACCGTCAAGGTTATTGTCGATCACAGGAATTTTGCTCTTTATTTCTCGCGTTCACCGATACCATATCCCAGGGCCAGGGAATATGCCCCGTCCTATTTTAAACACAAAGGGGTTTATGCCTTTAGAAAAAGTGCATTGATGGATTTTCAAAGATTGCCGATGATGCCTCTAGAATCTACCGAAAAAATCGAGGCCATCCGCTATTTAGAGTATGGCAAAAAAATAAAGATGGTAGAAACCAATGTGTCAGGAATAGAAATAGACACCCCTGAAGATTTGGAAAAGGCCCAAAAAGTATGGAAGTAAATTTTAGCAACATCAAGGTCATTGGCTTCGATGCCGACGACACTTTGTGGGTCAATGAAACCTATTTCCGAGAGGCCGAAGAAAAATTTGCGGGTTTGTTGGAGGGTTATGAGACCAAAAATAAGATTGATCAGGAGTTGTTCTTGGTAGAGATCAAAAACTTGGAACTCTACGGCTATGGAATAAAGGGATTTATGCTCTCGATGATCGAAACTGCCCTGGACCTTTCCAACAATAAGGTTTCGCAAGCTACGCTTATGGAAATTTTGAACCTAGGTAAGGAAATGATCAATAAGCCGGTGGAACTGTTGGATGGGGTAGAAGGGGTATTGCGACAATTGTCCGACCGCTATCGCCTGATTGTCCTGACCAAAGGAGATCTTTTGGACCAGGAACGCAAACTACAACGGTCTGGCCTCTCTAAATATTTTCATCACGTTGAAGTATTGAGCGATAAAAAGGAAGATAACTATTCCAATCTTTTGGAGCATCTTGAAATAAAAAAAGACGAATTCTTGATGATTGGGAATTCTTTAAAATCCGATGTCCTACCTTTGATAAATATTGGATCGCGGGCGGTTCATATCCCGTTTCATACCACCTGGAAACACGAGGAGGTACCATTTGAAGATAAGTTTAATGGGCATCTTACCTTGTCCCGTATTTCAGAAATATTAAAATACCTTCATTAATACAATGAGCACAAGTACATACGCGAACACGAAGCATAGACCTCAAATAATGAATAGATTCAAGAACTTTCCAATGGTTCCAAGAGTTATTTTTGGCGCCGGTAGTTTGGATCAACTGGGGGAAATTTTAATGCCCAAACGAACCAGTTCCGAGGCGCCCTTTATATTTCTTGTAGATTCGGTTTTTGAGGATACAGATCTGCCAGGTAGGATACCCCTGCTGTTCCACGACCAGATTATTTTTATTTCTTCGGACGAGGAGCCAAAAACGGAGCAGGTAGATGCCCTGGCGCAAAGAATAAGGGACAGCTTTTCCGAATTGCCATCTGGAATTGTTGGAATTGGAGGTGGTACGATAATGGATCTGGCTAAAGCAGTGGCCATTATGTTGACCAATAAAGGCGGTGCAGCGGATTACCAAGGGTGGGACTTGGTAAAAAAACCTTCTATTTACCATGTGGGCATACCTACCATAAGCGGTACCGGGGCCGAAGTTTCAAGGACTACAGTTCTCTTGGGACCGGAAAAAAAATTGGGGATCAACTCCGATAGTACTACGTTCGACCAAGTTGTTTTGGATCCAGATCTCGCCCAAGGTGTTCCCACGGAACAGTGGTTTTACACTGGGATGGACTGTTATATCCACTGCATAGAATCGTTAAGCGGAACCTATCTGAACGCCTTTAGCCAGAGTTATGGGGAAAAGGCCTTGGAACTTTGTAAGGAGGTATTTCTCAATAATATATGTGAAGCGGAATCGAGGGATAAGTTGATGATGGCCTCCTGGCATGGAGGTATGAGTATCGCTTATTCCCAAGTTGGTGTCGCGCATGCCATGAGCTATGGGCTCTCGTACTCGTTGGGAATAAGGCATGGGATAGGCAACTGCTTGATTTTTCAACATTTAGAGGAATTTTATCCACAGGGGGTCGAGCTTTTTCACGAAATGAAGAATAAGCACAACATTTCATTGCCAACCGGTATATGTAAAGGTCTAAGCGACTCGGAATACGACACCATGATCGCAGTGGCGATGAGCTTGGAGCCACTTTGGGAAAATGCGGTCGGTTATGATTGGCGCAGGACCATTACCCCGGAGAAGCTAAAATCGATATATGGGAAAATCTAGTATAAAAAGAAATCGCCTTATCCATTTTACCACAACCTTAGAACCTCGAGCAAAAGTCCCGGAAACCGATTATCGTGCATAGTCTGGCAAAATTTATTTACTTTAAAATTTTGGGATGGCGCCTTATGGGCTCCTTTCCGAAGGTAGACAAGTGCGTTGTCGCGGTAGCGCCCCATACCAGTTGGGTCGATTTTTTCCTAGGGTTGTTGGTGAGAAAGGTTTTGGACGAGGAGATCAACTATATTGGAAAAAGCAGTCTATTTAAACCTCCTTTTGGATGGTATTTTCGGAGAATGGGCGGTGCGCCCATTGATAGGACCAAAAGAAGCGACACCGTAGGTGCAATTGCAAAAATTTTTGAAGAACGTGAAAAATTTAGATTGGCGCTGTCACCGGAGGGCACCCGAAAAAAGGTGACGAAATGGAAAACCGGTTTTTACTACATTGCAAAGAAAGCAAACGTCCCCATTCTACTGGTCGCTTTCGATTACGGTAAAAAAGAGGTAAAGATTTCCCGTTTATACTATCCATCCACAGACAAGGAGGCCGACTTTAGGGCCTATCGGGATTTTTTTAAAGGAGTAGTGGGAAAAATACCTGGCAATAGCTGAAAGTTCCATGTTAAAGGTGCAAAGTTGTCAGTGAAATTTAAAAAATGATAAACTCGTAATCCTATAAGCTTTTTTGAGCTTGAGCCTGGGTTTGAGCTTGAGCTTGAAATTTGTACCTTCCCAACACCTTATTCCTTCATGGTGTGATAGACGTTCTGAACGTCGTCGTCTTCCTCTATTTTTTCGAGCAATTTTTCCACATCCGCTGCATCTTCCTCGCTCAGTTCCTTGGTAATCTGTGGTATTCGTTCAAATCCGGAGGAGAGGATTTCTAAATCACGCAATTCCAGCTCTTTCTGTATGGCCCCGAAGCTCTCAAAAGGAGCGTAGATATGGATGCCTTCCTCGTCATCAAAGACCTCCTCTGCCCCAAAATCGATCATTTCCAATTCTATTTCCTCGGGGTCAAGGCCTTCGGCGTTGATACAAAAATTACAGGTATGGTCGAACATGAACTCTACGGATCCAGAAGTTCCCAAGCTCCCGTTACACTTGTTAAAATAACTCCTGATATTGGCCACCGTTCGGGTATTGTTGTCGGTCGCGGTCTCAATTAAAATGGCGATCCCATGAGGGGCATAGCCTTCAAAAAGCACCTCTTTGTACTCCCCAAGGCTTTTGTCCGACGCCCTCTTAATGGCGCGTTCCACGTTGTCTTTGGGCATGTTGACCGACTTGGCATTCTGGATAACCGCCCTCAACCGGGCGTTTGCGGCAGGATCTGGGCCACCCTCCTTAACCGCTATTACGATATCCTTGCCGATTCTGGTAAAGGCCTTGGACATGGCCGACCACCTTTTCATTTTGCGTGCCTTTCTAAACTCAAAAGCTCTTCCCATATTATGAACTCATTTATATTTTTTCAATTGGCTAAATCTCGAAGTTTAGGGAGCAGGTTCTATATTCCAAAATTTGAATATTGAACGTTTAGAATACTGCCAACCGCAACTGCTAACCCACTAATTTTTTATTCACTTTCTATAATGTCTTCTATGCTCTTTGCCAGTTTAAAATCCTTCTCGGTCACCCCGTTGGCATCGTGGGTGTTCAGACGTATCTGCAGGGTGTTGTACACGTTGGTCCATTCCGGGTGATGGTTCTGCGCCTCGCATTCAAAGGCGATACGGGTCATTACCGAAAAGGCTTCTTTAAAATTTTTAAATTCGAAGGCAGTCTCCAAAGCTCCTTCCGCGTATTCCCAGCCATCCAATTGCTGCAACCGGGTTTCGATTTCTCCTTTCGTTAATTTTTTCATCCTATTATTTATTTGCTATGTTGTTGCCAATGTATCTCTCGATCACTAAAATTAGTCAAAATCCATCGTTTCTCTCTGCTCGATAGTTGAATTAAACTGAAATTAACTTGATAAAATTAAGAATTGGAATCCTAATCCCCAATTTCCTTGAATCTTAAATTGGGATCGTTCCTAGCGGTAGGCTTCCGTGCTAGAAAGTTTGTGAACAGTACATGGGAAATTTTGATGCCCAATAACCAAAGTAAATGCGCTGACCGGAGCAAGGTCAAAAAGGGTTGGCCTTAAAACGGGCGTACGGTTAGGCGACTTTGGGGATAGATTTTAACTGTAAATATGGTGGTCTATAATTTCCTGATACTTGATCTGCAGATTCTTGGGCAGTTTATTGGTCTTAGGTAGAACCGCCAAATAACGATCGTCGTTGGTGGTAAATATTCGTTTGTAAACAGGATTGAAAATACCTATTTTTTTTACCAGTTCCTGAATTAAATCCTCATGGTGCACCAGGTCCACACTGCCCAAGTGGTAGATCCCGCTTTTGTCTCGGTTAATTAGATAATGGATTTGTTGCGAAAGCCGATCGTCATTGGTCACGTTGAGAATTAGGTTCGGAAAAACTTCAATTGGCTCCTTGCTTTCCAATACATTCCTCAATTCCTTAATGCGTGGCGATGTGTTCCCGAAAACCATAGGAATTCTTAGGATCCCTATTTTTTCATCGGGCAAACGCAATAGCATATTCTCTATCTTGATCTTTAATCGCCCATAGATACTTTCGGAAAGTGTTTTGTCATGTTCGTAGGATGGATATTTGCTATAGGCATCGAATACGTTGGCAGAGGAAAGGAAAAATATTTTGCAAGGATGTCTTTCAATATATTCCGATAGGTGTTGATGGGCTTGGATTTGGGAGCCAAAATCGCCCCGCAGGGCCGAAATTATTAGATTTGGCCGTACTTTATCGAGTACTTCAAAAATATCGTCCTCTTGAAGATCGTAACGGATAAATTGATGATTATCCCTATAGGAGCCCCTTGCGGAAAAGTAGGTTCCGTAAGTATCAAAATAGGAGCAAAGCTCCTTGTAGAGCGCATTGCCTATAAAGCCACTTGCTCCCAAAATAAGTATTCTGTATTTTCCCTCCTTCACCGTTCAATTCAATAATTAATGGTTGATGGAATCAAGGTTCAAAGTTTCGGGCTCAGAGATTAAGGTGAACTTATAATACGCAACCCATTACTTGGGCACTGGTTCTCCATTGCGGCACGACCTAAAAGACCCGGTTCCTTATTTTTTGTAAAAGGGCGGTTTAACTATCGTGGCCGGAACTTGGTTTTTTCTAATCTTGATAAAAACCTTGGTACCGTTCTTAGAAAAATCTACGGGCACATATCCCAATCCAATTCCTTTTTCCAGTGAGGGCGACATGGTTCCAGATGTGACATTTCCAATTTTAGTCCCTTTTTCATCCACAATATCGTAGCCTTGCCTGGGGATTCCACGTTCATCGAGTTCAAATGCCACCAACTTTCGTTTTGGCCCGACTTCCTTTTGCTTGGCTAAGGCAGTACTGTTGACAAAATCTTTTTCAAATTTGGTGATCCATCCCAATCCGGCCTCAATTGGGGAAGTGGAATCATCGATATCATTCCCGTAGAGGCAATAGCCCATTTCCAAACGCAAAGTATCACGCGCCGCCAATCCAATGGGTTTTATGCCAAAATTGGCTCCGGCTTCCATAACCTTGTTCCAGACCTGTTCTACCTCTTCGTTTTTGCAGTAGATCTCAAATCCCCCAGAGCCTGTATATCCGGTAGCGGATATGATGACATAATCGACGCCGGCAAAGTCGGCGACCTTAAAGCTGTAAAATGGAATGCTTCCAAGTTCTACCGAGGTTAGCGACTGCATGGCCGAAACGGCCTTGGGCCCCTGGATGGCCAACAAAGAGAAATTATCCGAGATATTCCTCATTTCAGCCTTGATCAATGTGTTGTACTCGGAAATATGATCCCAATCCTTATCAATGTTAGAAGCATTTACCACGAGTAAATATTGTTCTTCCTTGATTCGATAGACGATCAAGTCATCTACGATTCCCCCTGTCTCGTTTGGCATGCAGCTGTACTGGGCCTTTCCGATAACAAGCTTGGAGGCGTCGTTGGTCGTAACTTTTTGTATCAAAGCCAGGGCGTTGGGACCGCTGATCAGAAATTCCCCCATGTGCGACACGTCAAATACCCCTACACCGGAGCGTACCGTCAAATGTTCTGCATTGACCCCTTCATAGGAAACGGGCATGTTGTACCCTGCAAAGGGTACCATCTTGGCCCCTAGGGCTTCGTGTATTTTGCTCAGGGCGGTATTTTTCATATTGGGGTATTTTTGGTTTATCAGGGTGTGATTCGGATTTCTGTTGTTTCTGGTTTGGAAAAAACTTTAAACGTTGAACTTTTTCGGCGGGGCAAATTTATCGAAATTTCACGGTAACCGAAAAATCTCGTTCACTGTGACTAGATTCCACTCCGCTACGTTACGTGGAATAAGTACTTCGGCTACGCTCAGCACAGGCTTTCTGCACATTTCAACTGCGACGTTGTCTTGTCTCAATGGCATCTCGCTTACATATTTCTTCGGTACTGGCCACCAACATCAAATAGAGCATGGGTTATCTGACCCAAGGAGCAGACCTTGGTGACCTCCATCAGTTTTTCAAAAATATTTTGATTTTTTAGGGCTGCTTCGCGAAGCTGGGTCAATTGATCTTCGGATTCTTCCTGGTTCCTATGTTTTAAGTTTTCCAATGTGATAATCTGGTTTTGCTTCTCATCCTCTGTTGCCCTAATGACCTCCACGGGCAAAATGGTAGGGGAGCCTTTGGAGCTCAAAAAGGTGTTGACCCCGATAATTGGGTAATCACCAGAGTGTTTTTTTGTTTCGTAGTAAAGACTTTCCTCTTGTATCTTGGAGCGTTGGTACATTGTTTCCATGGCTCCCAACACTCCGCCACGTTCCGTAATCCTATCAAATTCCAACAAAACCGCCTCCTCCACCAAGTCGGTAAGTTCCTCGATAATAAACGATCCTTGGAGGGGATTTTCATTTTTGGCCAGTCCCAGTTCCTTATTGATGATCAACTGGATGGCCATGGCACGGCGAACCGATTCTTCGGTCGGGGTAGTAATGGCTTCGTCATAGGCATTGGTGTGAAGGGAATTACAGTTGTCGTAGATGGCGTAAAGTGCCTGTAGGGTCGTCCGGATATCATTAAAATCGATTTCTTGCGCATGGAGACTTCGTCCCGAGGTCTGTATGTGGTATTTGAGCATTTGTGCCCTGGGTCCGGCATGATACTTTTCCCGCATGGCCTTGGCCCAAATACGCCGTGCAACCCTGCCAATGACCGCATATTCCGGATCGATGCCGTTGGAAAAGAAAAACGAAAGATTGGGACCAAATTCGTTGATGTCCATCCCCCGGCTTAGATAATATTCTACATAGGTAAATCCGTTGGAAAGGGTAAACGCAAGCTGGCTGATGGGGTTGGCGCCGGCCTCGGCGATATGGTAGCCCGAAATGGAAACGGAATAAAAGTTCCTTACCTTGTTTTGGATAAAATACTCCTGGACATCCCCCATAAGCCGCAAAGCAAATTCGGTAGAAAATATACAAGTATTCTGTGCCTGATCTTCCTTTAAAATATCGGCCTGGACGGTGCCGCGCACGTGGTGTAGGGTGTTTTGTTTAATTTTTTCATAGACTTCCGACGGCAATACCTGGTCGCCGGTAACCCCTAAAAGCATTAATCCCAGGCCATCGTTGCCTTGAGGTAATTTACCGTGATATTCGGGTAGACCGGCACCTTTCTTTTTGAAAATTGATTTTATCTTGTCGCCAATTTTCTTTTCGAGTCCCTGTTTCTTGATATACTTCTCACAGTTCTGATCAATGGCAGCATTTAGGAAGAATCCGAGCAGCATAGGTGCAGGTCCATTAATCGTCATACTCACCGAGGTCATTGGGTCACTGAGGTCGAACCCGGAATAGAGCTTTTTGGCGTCGTCCAGGCAACAGATAGATACTCCGGCATTGCCAATTTTACCGTAGATATCGGGACGGTGCCCGGGATCATGGCCGTAGAGGGTTACCGAATCAAACGCGGTGGACAGACGTTTGGCGGTCATGCCCAGGCTGACGTAGTGGAAGCGACGGTTGGTACGTTCCGGACCTCCTTCCCCGGCGAACATCCGGGTGGGGTCTTCACCCGTTCGTTTAAACGGGTACAGCCCGGCTGTGTATGGAAATCCCCCCGGCAGGTTTTCCTGGAGGTTCCAAAGCAACAAATCGCCCCATGCCTTATATTTTGGAAGGGCCACCTTGGGAATTTGCAAGTGGGACAGTGTGGAAGAATACGTGTCAATTTTTATATCCTTGTCCCGTACCTTAAATGTGTACTGTGGATCTTTGTATTGCTGGAAAGTGCCTTCCCAATTCAGGATTAATTCCCAAGAGGCGGGATCCAATTCTCTTTTGGTTCGATGAAACTCTTCCATAAGGGATTCTAAAAAAGTCGTTTGGCCTTCCTTGTCCGATAGGTTTAGGATTTTATCCCTATTTATTCCATTTTCCGATAAAAAAACCTTGTCTTCGGCAACGCCAAGCACGGATAAAATGGTTTTGTAGATTCCGTAAAGCCGTTGCGCCGCCTCGCTTTGTTTTTTGGCTTCGCCATCGTACTTTCGATTCGTTTCCGATATTTCCGATAGGTATCGGGTACGTGAGGGAGGGATTACAAAGAGTTTTTGTGAGTGTTCGGTAGGAATTTCCCAATGCGAATGGAGGTCGATTTTGGTTTTTTCCGTCAACGTATCCATTATCGATTTGTACAGACGATTCATACCCATATCGTTGAACTGGCTGGCTATGGTACCAAAAATGGGTAGTTTTTCCGGATCCGTATCCCACAAAAGGTGATTGCGTACGTATTGTTTTTTTACATCCCGAAGGGCATCTTGGGCACCCCTTTTGTCGAACTTGTTTATGGCGACCAGATCGGCAAAATCGAGCATATCAATTTTCTCCAATTGGGTAGCGGCCCCGAATTCGGGTGTCATTACATAGAGGGCAACATCGCAGTGCTCGGTAATTTCGGTATCGGACTGACCGATGCCCGAGGTCTCCAGAATTATGAGGTCGAATTCCGCAGCTTTTAAGACCTGTATGGCCTCATCCATATTTTTAGACAGTGCCCTGTTGGATTCCCGGGTAGCCAAGGAGCGCATATAGACCCGGGGGTCATCGATTGCGTTCATCCGGATGCGGTCGCCCAGAAGTGCACCCCCGGTTTTTCTTTTAGAGGGGTCAACGGAAACGATCCCTATCGTTTTTTGGTCAAAATCGGTCAAAAACCGTCTGACAAGTTCGTCTACCAAACTCGATTTCCCCGCTCCGCCCGTGCCGGTTATCCCAAGAACGGGCACCTGCTTTTTTGATGGTTTTACGGAACTCCAATGTTTTTCAAATTCCTCTGGCCGGTTTTCGGCCAGGGTAATCAGGCGGGCTATGGTGCTTATATCCTTTTCCCTGATCGAATTTTCTAAGAGTTTTCCCTTGGGCGAGTTTAAATGGGGCAGGGGAAAATCGCTTTGTTGTACCAGGTCGTTTATCATTCCCTGTAGGCCCATATGTCTTCCGTCGTCCGGGGAATAGATACGCGTAATTCCATAGGCCATTAAATCCTTGATTTCATAGGGTAAAATAACACCGCCCCCACCGCCAAAAATTTTTATATGTGCTGCCCCACGCTCTTGCAAGAGGTCGTACATATATTTAAAGTACTCGTTGTGTCCCCCTTGGTAGGAGGTCATGGCAATGGCGTTCGCATCCTCTTGAAGAGCACAGTCCACTACTTCGGCGACACTGCGGTCGTGTCCCAAATGGATAACCTCTACGCCTGTGGCCTGTATCATGCGCCGCATGATGTTGATCGCCGCGTCATGGCCATCAAATAAGGAAGCTGCCGTAACAACGCGGACTTTATTTTTTGGGGTATATGGTTTAGTTTGTTCCATAGATAAATTAGAAATTCTTTTCCCACCGCAATTTACGGAAAACCTGAGCGAAAATTGATTCTAAACGAAAACTCGGGATAAGTTCCCCACAAAAAGTGATATTTGTAGGTAAAAGAATAAGTTTAAACGAGTTCCTTGTATCCAATCGTTCCTAATACTCTAATTTTATACTTCTAATTTTTTTGTTTTGAAGACTACAATTTTGATACATTGCCCCGACCAAGCTGGGATTATAAGCTCCGTTACGGGTTTTATACATGCTGAAGGAGGAAATATTATTTATTTGGACCAGCATGTGGACAAACAGGCCAACGTGTTTTTTATGCGTTTAGAGAGTGAATTTGACGGCAACGTTGTTTCTTTTTCCGATTTTAAGAATGAATTCCAAAGCGTACTGGCCGGTCCATATAACATGGAGTGGAATATGCATTTGAGCGAAGAAAGACCAAAGATGGCGCTCTTCGTCTCCAAATACAACCATTGCCTCTACGATTTGCTGAGCCGGTTCCATTCTCACGAAGTGGAGGTCGATATACCATTTATACTCAGCAATCACCGAGATTTGGAATACATTGCAGAACAGTTTCAAATCCCTTTTTACCATATTCCCGTCACGGCGGATACCAAAGCGGAGGCAGAGAAACAGCAGGTGGAGCTATTGGAAAAGTACGGGATAGATTTTATTGTTTTGGCGAGGTATATGCAAATTATTTCTCCCGCCCTAATCGACAAATACCCCAATAGGATAATAAATATACACCATTCCTTTTTACCTGCTTTTGCCGGTGCGAAACCATATCACGCGGCCTTTGCCCGAGGAGTTAAAATCATTGGTGCCACCAGCCACTACGTTACGGAGGAACTCGATGCTGGACCCATCATTGAACAGGATGTGACTACTGTTTCGCATTCCCACAAAATAGCGGATTTTATAGCCAAAGGGAGGGATTTGGAAAAGATAGTACTCTCCAGGGCAGTAAAACTTCATATTCAGCGTAAAACGATGGTCTACAACAACAAAACCATCATTTTCTCCTAATTCGTACCCAAAGGCCCTGTGATAATTATGTAGCTATGTTCTGACACGGCATTGTATTTAGACTTTCAACCTATATATTGTCATTATCGGGACCAACCATTTCGGCCAATAGGGAAAGGTTTGGATCGGTATTGTAAAAATAACCGGACATTCCACAATATTTTGATAAAAACTCCGTTGATTTAAGTAAAGGAAGGTTTTAACAAATAGATAATCTTTTTTTAACCTAGATTTTGGCATTCCAAAACGATCTTTGTAAAATATATAGTTTGAGTTAGTTAGTTTAAGTTAGTTAGTCAAAAAAACCGGTGGGAGCATCGGTTTTTTTATTGGGGAGTGGCGTGGTAGGCAATTTTGTGTTTTTTTCTGGGCCTTACTATTCGGTTTTTAGAATAAATCCCTTTCTATGGATATTTTCAATACTGAGAGATGGATCCCTACCGAGGTATTTCCGTAGATGGGATACAAAGACGTTTAGACTTTTTTGATTAAAATAATCGTTTTTGCCCCAAAGTTGTATCAAAATATCCTTGTGGCTACACAGTTCGTTTTCGTGGGCTATGAGATAGGCCAATAGTTCATTTTCCCTACCCGTTAATCTAATTATTTCATCCCGAAAATGGAGTTCCTGTTTGTCTGTAAATAATGTATAGGCCCCAACCTTATAAATTATCTTGTCTTGGTCTTCCTTTCCCGGACCTCCCGATAATCTAGACAGTAGGGATCGTATCCTAACGACCAGCTCTTCTTCGTCTATTGGCTTTTTTAAATAATCTACCGCACCTAGGGAAAAACCTTTTAACACATCTATTTTCAAGGAACGGGCGGTAAGAAATATAAAGGGTATTTGGGGGTATTGACTTTGAATTTTCCCCGCCAGTGTAAATCCGTCCATATCTGGCATCATGACATCCAAAATGGCTAGGTCAACAGTTTGTGCGTTCAGGATCTCGAGTCCCTCTAAGCCGTTTTTGGCCCAATGAACGTCGAACCCTTTCATTTTTAGATACTCGGAAAGCAAGTATCCCAACGAGGTATCATCCTCTACTAGCAAAATCTTATTTTTATCGGCCATGTTTAATCAATGGAATTATTATTGAAATTGTTGTGCCTTGGCCCACCTTGCTGACCAAGTTTATTTTTCCTTTATGTCCCTGTACCACTTTTTTCACATAGCTAAGGCCGAGTCCGTACCCCGCAACCTTGTGCAGATCACCATTGGATACCCGGTAATATTTTTGGAAAATTCTCATTTGATCCTTTTCCGATATACCGTGCCCGTTGTCAGAAACTTCGATATGCAATAGATCCTTTTTGGTTTTGCCGGTTAATGAAATTATGGGATTGCCCGAATATTTTTTGGCGTTGTCCAGTAAATTGTTGATCGCATTTTCCAAATGAAAAACGTCCGCTTTAATGGGGTATTTCCCCGAGTCCAAGTTATAGGAAAATTCAAGTTTTTCCAAAGGCGCCATAAGTAGGAACTCCTCACAAAGTTTTTGGAGATACGGTTTAAAATCCAATTCATAAAGATCGAAGACCTTTTTTCTTGTTTCCATGCTCCCCAGTTCCAATACCTTATCTATATGTTTTTTTAACCGTTCTGTCTCTTGCCGGATAATCCCCAATATCGGCTTATTCTCAATGGGCGCATCCGCTTCGAGCATTTTTGTGGCCAAGCCTATGGAAAAAACCGGAGTTTTTAGTTCGTGGGTAAGGTTGTTGATAAACTCGTTGGTAGTCGTAATCAATCTGCGCTGCCAATAGAACGAGCGCAGTACCCAAATGACCACCACGATGATGGCGGTTAAAAAAATAAGACTGGGGATCGTCAAACCGTTCAATTGGGATAGAAAATAGGTGTTGATATCCTTGAACTGCAGCTCCAAGATTACACGGGTGTGAAGAAGTTCGGGCAGGTAACCTTCCAGTTCCAAGGGGTATTTTATCAGATTTTCATCATTGGCAAAAACCACAGGTGCGGTGAGGTAGTAAGTGGAATCCTTGGAAAAAATCCGAAAGGAAAAATCCGTGTCTATCCCGTTGTTCACCAGTTTCTCCGTAATAAAATCGTTTAAAAAGTATTTGGATGCATCTTGAACACTGTCCAAGCTCAATTTAAAATAAGTGTCGTCGTTAGTGATGGCTTTACCGATCAGGAAAGTAAGTTCGTCCTTGTTCCTGAGCTCCTTTTTTAGTTCTTGGCTTGTAAGGGCTATTTTTTGATTGAACTGTACCTTGGCCAAGTTGAGGCCGATTGACAAATATTTGTACTGTATCACCGCAAGACCAAGTACCGAGACCACAAAAACGATGATATATATCCTTCTCTTTTTCATAATTCATTCTAAAGATTTCCCTATGGCCATGACTCCAATAGCCTTGGTAACTAGGGTGCCTTGGCTAATAAGATAAAAAGGCCTCTGTGACATGTGGACGGTAAAAAGACCATTACAAAGTACCGCCCTTCCCAGGGATCTTCACGGCAGTGTTGTTCCCGTTTTTGGGCCAGCCCGATAACACCAATCGGCCGGGTGCGCGGATGGGTCTGATATTAACCGAGCGTAAGGCGTACACTTGTAAGTCTCAAAAAAATGTAAAACGAGTATGCAATTAACCCCAAAAAAATATATCCTTTATCCATATTAGTTTTTTGTTAATGCAATTAACCTATTATTAATCCTTTTGACATATCGTTAATCGTTTCCTAGCCCTCAATAAACTAGTTTCGTTTCGAGTTGAGTTTAGTTTTAAAATAGTTGGTCCAGCAATGTACTTTAACCCTCAAAAATAAGGGTTTTTAAAAGCTAACCGTAACGGGTTAGCTTTTTCTTGCTGGTGCGCTAATTTAAGACAACCACACCATCTAACCGACCTAATGAAATTTATTAGAAACTATCTACCTCTTTTTTTTCTTATTCTATCGCCAGATATTTTTATTCTGTATTCCCAGGGTTGTGTGGCCATAAGGCAATTTTCTTCCTGTGCAGGAAATTCCTTGGAAAGCAATCTCTTGGGAGAAGGAGCCTTTCTTGTTGGGATGAACTATCGATATTTTAAATCTTTTCGGCATTTTAGGGGTACAGAGGAGGAACCCGATAGGGTAACAAATAACACGGAAGTAATCAACAAATCCAATGCATGGGACTTTTCCCTGAATTATGGAATTACGGTAAGGCTATATGGGAGTATAGTCATTCCCGTAGTGCTAAATTCCCGCTCCTCCCTTTATGAACATGGTCGTTCGGTCCGCTACAGTACTTTCTCCAGAGGAGTTGCCGATATTCGAGTAGGGTTGGGTTATTGGCTGTTAAATCCGGGAGAACATGTAAATGGCAACGTAGCTGTCGGACTTGGACTAAAATTGCCTACCGGGAATTACAATGCATCCGATATATTTTACAATGTAAATCCGGATGGGGGATCTCAGGTCCGTCCTGTGGATCAATCAATTCAGCCTGGGGACGGGGGTTTTGGAATTACTGTTGATCTGCAATTCTATGAAAAATTGGCGGGGGATCTATTCGTTTATGGCGGTGGCTTCTACTTGTTTAATCCTATGGATACCAATGGTATTCGAACCTTTAGGGAAACCTTGAGCCCCCTGCTCCTGAACGAGGCCATTATGTCGGTGCCAGATCAGTTTTCCGTTCGCGGAGGATTTCTCTATGGTGTTTCGCATGCTTGGTCCGGTTCGTTGGGCATAAGGTACGACGCCGTTCCTGTCGAGGATCTTATTGGTGGAAGTAAAGGTTTCAGGAGACCTGGAAATGTGCTTTCCATCGACCCTGGGGTAGGTTTTATGGCTAATAATATTACCCTCAATCTAAATGTTCCCTTCGCGGTGAGACGGGATAGGCCTCAGAGTATTACGGATAAGGAAATTGAAGATGAAACCGGGATACCACGGAATGGGGACGCAGCGTTCGCAGATTATCTCATCAATTTTGGGGTGGCCTATAGGTTTCCTGCCAAGACGAAAAACATCAAAATGAATCACGAATTACTACATACATTTAAGAATGAGGGATTGGACAACCAATTATACAAGAACTAAAGGCCAAACTATATGAAAGAATCAAAGCATAAAATAAAGTTTAATATTCTGGCCATGTCAATTGGAATCGTTTACCTGTGGTTCGGGGCATTGAAATTTTTTCCACATTTAAGTCCAGCAGAGGATTTGGCGGTAAACACTATCGATATCTTGGATTTTGGACTTATTCCTTCCAACGTAGCCATAATTTTATTGGCCCTTTGGGAAACTGGTATAGGATTTTTACTGGTTTTTAACCGTTTTAGGCTTTGGGCGTTGGGTCTTGCCATCATCCATATCGTCCTTACGTTTACCCCTATGTTTTTTTTCCCCGAGCAGATATTCAATAAGGGGCCATTTGGTTTAACCCTGTTGGGGCAGTACATCATAAAAAATATTATTATTTTCAGTATTTTGATCTTTCTCTTTATAGAGGGCAGGGGTAGGGTGCTCTTTATGCGAGCCACTGGATCGCCACGGAATAACCGAACCGGAAAACGGATCGTAGAATTTTCATGGCAAGCACAGCGCGTTACCCAAAGTCGTTTGGAAATAGCGGCCGCACAGGTCTAAAAACTTTGGAAGGAAGCCTTTTAGATTATTACTGGATATATTTAGGTGATTTACACCACCCTGCCGGTTACAAGTGTACTAAAAATACAGATCGAATCCTTGGGTCTATCGGGTTAGCGCCAAGGCTTTTTCCCTAATGATTTCGGCTACGGGTCGGTTCTGTAAGTGGCTCTCCAACCAAGAAATGATATCCAAATAGAGGAATGCCCGTTTTTCATAAGGATGATCCTCGTATTTTTTAAGTTCATCGTATAATTTTTGAAACTCGTTCCTTAGTTCGTGGGGATAGATGTTCCCAAGATTTCTAAGAAACTTGATCATTTCCTTCTGGACGGCGTGCAGGTCGTTCATTTTTAGCAAAAACTTATAAGTGCTCTTCAATTGTACTTCCAAATGATAGTCCATCCCGGCCTCATAATGTGCCACAAGGCTTAGCACCCTAGCGAAACACATGAGGTCTTCCCTCATTTTTAGATTCTTGTTGTTTATTATTTTTTTTAGGTAGAGAATACAAGTCCTATTGTCTCCAATACCAAAATAGAGACATGCAATCTTGTAGTAAAAAATCATGATATGGTGTTCGTCAATACGGTCTTTGTGCTTGCCGATTCCGTACTCTATGATCTTGACCAAGTAGAGACCCTTATCAAACGTTCCCTCCATAAAATGAAGGTTGAGTTTGTTGGAATTGATATAGAGGAAGGTCAAAGACGAAATGTTGTCATTTTTGGGAAATTCATCGCTTTTTACAACCTTCTCCATTTTCTCCAGGATTTCCTTAAACTGAGAACTGTATTTTACGTAAAACAGGGATTCCAATAGATAGTGGTTTCCTTTTAAAAAGAAAACAGGATTTAGATAAATCATGTTTTTATGGTCATAGAAAAGATCTACCCATTTACTCGCATATTTATAGCAGGACAGGAAATCCTGTATCAGAAAACTGTACCACAAGTGTGCCTTGTAGAGCCATAGTTTCTCTCGAAATCCCAGGTTTTCCATTCGGTATTTGGGAAGATGCTTTTCAAAATAACGCTTTACAGTTTGGTAATCCTCATCGCTCCTTACATAGCCCACCTTGAGCATCATTCCATAAAGTTGTAAGGAAAGATTGGAGAGCTTACTGGTCATCACATTTAGCTCCGAGAGCTTTTTGGCCTGTAGGGCAAGTTCGTCTGCCCTGTCGGGGATACTTCTGGTAATATACTGGGTCTCGATAATTTTTTCGAGTTCCACTATTTCGTAGGCGATATTCTTTTCTTCGTTCTCTATGGCGATCGCCTTTGCCTTTTCAAGAATCTTAAGGCTTTGTTTGTAGAGACCCTTTTGATACAGGATGGTGGCAAAATCCAACTGCTCCCTGATCTGCACCCGTATATTTTGGTTTACGGGGTTCAGTCTTAGACTTACCAATATCTGTTTGTAAAGATGTGCCTTGAGATTGGACAATTGTGCTTTCTTTACGATACCGCTCTCCAAAATGGCCTTTTCGTCGTAATCCTTCAACTTGTCCAAAAGATTAAAAAGAGCCAAAAACTTAGCATCGGTATTGACACCCAACCGGCCAACATAGAGCTTAAATTGTCTCTTTTCGGACTTGGAAAGGGAGTTTACCAATACGAATAAAGCGTCTTTATGGGTATTTGTCATCGTAAAAAATAGAATTTAATTAACTGTATATTAGGTATTTAAGTGAAACAAAAAGTACTTAAGCGTTGTAAATGATTTTTTTGGCACATCAGACAAAGTAAATGTTGGTCTTAACTTCGTAAAGATTACCCCAAAATTAAGTAAATATAATGAGCAAAGATAACGTACATATTTTTGATACCACGCTCAGGGATGGTGAGCAAGTGCCCGGATGCAAATTAGATACGAAACAAAAACTGGTGATTGCCGATAGATTGGATCAATTGGGTGTAGATGTCATCGAGGCAGGTTTTCCCATCTCTAGTCCAGGCGACTTTAAGTCGGTCGAGGAAATAGCAAAATTGATAAAAAATGCTACGGTATGTGGATTGACCCGTGCCGTAAGGAAAGACATCGAAGTCGCAGCAGAGGCTCTTAAGTTTGCCAGAAGACCGCGAATACATACGGGGATCGGTACTTCGGATTCACATATAAAACACAAGTTTAATTCTACGAGGGAAGGAATAATTGAAAGGGCAGTGGAGGCTGTAAAATATGCGAAATCCTTTGTTGAGGACGTAGAATTTTACGCCGAGGATGCGGGTAGAACGGACAACGAGTTTTTAGCGAGAATCTGCGAGGAGGTTATAAAAGCTGGGGCCACGGTGCTAAATATTCCCGACACTACCGGCTATTGCCTTCCGGAAGAGTACGGTGCCAAAATGAAGTATCTTAGGGAAAATGTAAAGGGGATTCATACGGCTATACTATCCTGTCATTGCCATAACGACTTGGGTCTGGCCACCGCCAACTCAATTTCCGGGGTAATCAATGGGGCCAGGCAGATAGAATGTACTATCAACGGTATCGGGGAACGCGCCGGAAATACCTCTTTGGAGGAGGTAGTCATGATCTTGAGGCAGCATCCGTACTTAAATTTGGATACCCACATAAATAGTAAATTATTATACGATACAAGCCTTATGGTATCCCAAAAAATGGGGATGCCGGTGCAACCCAATAAAGCCATAGTCGGTTCCAACGCTTTTGCCCATAGTTCAGGAATACATCAGGACGGTGTTATCAAGAATAGGGAGACCTATGAAATCATGGATCCCGAAGATGTAGGCGTAAACGAGTCCTCCATTGTACTTACCGCAAGAAGTGGAAGGGCCGCATTGGCCTACCGAGCAAAAAAAGTGGGCTATGAGCTTACCAAGTTACAATTAGATTCTGTTTATGTGGAGTTTCTTAAGTTTGCCGACATTAAGAAGGAGATTTTGGATAACGACATCCATGAAATCATAGGGTCTAGCAACATTAATGCCGAAAGGGTAGCTTAGAATAGTAATCTTAAAATTACTTGACTAAAGTTTTCATAATATTTTGTATTTGGAAAGGTAAAAATAGTGGGCATTGCAGGGCTACGGTTAGTAAATTTAGCGTGGCTTAATGGAAAAAGAATGGTTAAAATGGTTAGGGTTTTTAAAGATTACTGTACCAAATGGAGTTAAAGATAGCCCTTTTGCCGGGAGACGGTATCGGTCCCGAGGTCATGGCACAGGCAGTTAAGTGCCTGCAGGCCGTGGAAGAGACCTTTGGCCACAATTTCATTTTTTCGGAGGCTCCTGTGGGTGCTATCGCCATTGCCAAAACGGGAAACCCATTGCCCGATGAAACGCTTCAACTTTGTAGGGACTCCAATGCTGTTTTATTTGGGACCGTGGGTTCCCCCGAATACGACAAAGATCCCTATGCCAAATTACGGCCAGAACAAGGCTTGTTGCAACTGCGCAAGAAACTTGGTCTTTTTGCCAATATAAAACCTATTAAGGCATTCTCCATCCTAGATCGGAAATCTCCCCTGAAAAAGGAAATTATCACAGGTACCGATTTTATAATTTACAGGGAACTTACAGGGGGTATTTACTTCGGGGAAAAACAGCTAAGTACCGATGGTACGACCGCTTCCGACCTTTGCGTGTATTCCGAAAGTGAGATTGGCCGTATAGCGCATTTGGCCTTTAAATCTGCCAAAAGCCGCAATAATAAACTTACCTTGGTAGATAAGGCCAATGTTCTGGAAACGTCCAGACTGTGGCGCAGGGTGGTTTCTAAAATTGCGGAAAGTTATCCAGAAGTTGCACTGGAGTTTATGTACGTAGACAATGCGGGGATGCAGATTATCCTGAATCCGACCCAATTTGATGTTGTGCTTACAGAAAATCTTCTGGGAGATATCATTTCAGACGTAGCTGGTGTAATATGTGGCTCTATTGGCCTTTTGTCCTCTGCCTCGGTAGGGGAGAACCACGCCATGTTCGAGCCGGTCCACGGATCGTATTCCCAGGCCGCGGGAAAAAACATGGCCAATCCGGTCGCCTGTATTCTCTCCGCCGCACTTCTTTTGGAACACTTTGGTTTAAACGAGGAAGCACGTGCCGTGCAAATGGCCGTATACCAGTCCCTTAGAAAGAATATCGTGACCCCCGACCTAAACCTGAAAACAAAATACGGTACCGATCAAGTGGGAGACTTTATTGCGAACAATATTACGGATACCGACGATAATCTGAGTATGAACAATGAAAATATAGGTTTGGGGAAATCTACGATTATTTAAAACCTATGAATTTGGGGATGCGCTCTTCTTTAGCCCTTTTTCTAATAGTAGTGGTTTAAACCTTTTGTTTGGAATCCAGGTGAAAGGGTTTCCCGGCGTGGCGAATGGTACGGATTATGGCCCGACAGAATGAAGTCGGGCAGGCCTACTGAGTTATTAATGCGTGCTGCCTTAATAACAGAGTAGCTTAATAACCAATTACCCGATATCTGTTGGCAATTTCATTGCTATTCTATCCCGATAGGTATCGGGACTATGGATTTCCAATCCATAGGAGGAGTGGTTTAATCTTCGTCTTTTTTTATTTTATGTTGCTTGTAAAAATATTCAAATACAAAACATAAAATGATTATTCCAAGAGATATCCAGATGCCCATAGGATTGGCCATAAATTGTTGCCCCACAAGGATAACGAAGGCGGCTCCGCACAAAATAGCACCCGCAAGCGTGATGAACTTATTGGAATTAACCGCATCCGATTTGCTATAGGCAATAAAATTTACCACGGCAAAAATTAGTAGAAAACCAGAACTTCCAGAAGTGGAAATGCTTTCCAGATTCATAAAATTGGCGATAAGCAAGGTGAATGCCGTGGTAACGATCAATCCAATCGGCTTGTTCCAAAACTGAAAAGTAAAGGCATGCGGCAATTCATCGTCCTCGGCCAGTTCATAGCTTACCCTGCTTCCGCCGTACACCGTCGCATTGATGGCAGAAAAGGTGGAAAGGAGGGCCGCAACGGACATGATGGTAAACCCCAATTGTCCCATTACGGGCTTGGAAGCCTCGGCCAAGACGTAGTCCTTGGCTTTTTTAATTTCATCGAATGGCAATGATCCTACCGTAATCGCAGCAATGGCAATGTAGAGAAGTACCACAAAAATGACGGAAACTAGGTAGGCCCTTGGAACAGTGTACCTGGGTTTGTCCATATCCGGAACCGCATTTGCGATTAGTTCAAAACCCTCATAGGCGACGAAAATAACCATACCTCCGGCGATCAATTGCAATGGGCCTTCCCAGCTATGCGGGCTCAGTTGGGAAAGGTAATCGCTTTTTGTAAGACCATATGCGCCTACCCCAATAAAACCTAACAAAATGATTAACTTAACGGCAACCGCAACACTTTCTATTTGCCCCACGATCTTGATACTGTAATAGTTGATCCCTGTGGCTAAGAGCACTATTGAAGATATAAAAATATGCGAATCCGTTTCCTGGTTCCCTGTAATCGGGATGAGGTTGGAACCGTAAGAACCAAATGCGGAGGCGTAGAGGGACAACATAATAATATAGCTCACCCAAAGGAGGTTGTTGATACCTCCGCTAAATATCCCTTTTCCAAAGCCCTCATTGATAAAACGAACGGTGCCGCCCCTATCGGGAAATGCAAGGGATAGTTTGGAATAGGAATAGGCCGTAAAAATGGCAATGATTCCAGCAACGAAAAAAGCTATGGGGGTACCGCCCTTCGCCAAGGAAACCGCTAAGCCCAAGACAGCAAAAATACCACCGCCTACCATACCTCCAATTCCTATGGATATGGCATCTTTTAAGCTCACATGATCTTTGGCCATAGGCAAAGCGCGTTAATTAGGTAATAGAACAGACTAAAGATAACAAATTTGGTGCGGCTATTTTCCATAATTCGGCCATATTTAGAGGAATTACCATCCCTAATGTTTAATTTTGAAGGTATCGGGGCACTCTCCTTTTATTACTAAGTTTTATGAAAAAGAAACTAGGGCAGCTTGCCGCAACCTCCATTTGCGGGAATGATATTAGTTCTTCCTGTTTATATGTGTCTGGTATCTCCATTCTATATGCCGGGCAATACGCTTGGATTTCCCTGCTAATGGTGTCGTTGGTGCTTTTCCTTTTTAGGAGGATATATGGAGAGGTGGTGGGTGCACTACCCCTTAACGGAGGTGCTTACAATGCCCTGTTGAATACCACCAAAAAATCTACGGCCTCGTTTGCCGCTTCCTTGACGGTGCTCTCTTATATGGCCACAGCGGTAATTTCTGCAAGTGAAGCGATTAAATATGCCCATGGTCTTTGGGGCGCCATCCCGGTAATGTACGCCACCATCTTCCTGTTATTGGTTTTTATGGGATTGGTAATTTTGGGAATTGGGGAATCTTCCAAAGTGGCCACGATAATCTTTCTTTTTCATTTGGGATCACTCGTCTTGCTGTGCGGATTTTGCCTATATTTTTTCTTTCAAAGTGGTTTCCAAGTGTTGTCGGCAAATTTTAAGACCCCCGTCGTTGGAAGTATCCCCAACGCCTTATTTTTTGGTTTTGCGGCGGCAATGTTGGGGATCAGTGGATTTGAAAGTTCGGCGAACTACGTGGAGGAGCAAAAAAAAGGAGTTTTCCCGAAAACCTTGAGGAACATGTGGATTATTGTTACGGTATTTAATCCGCTGATCGCCTTTTTGGCCTTGGCCATAATTCCCATGTCCGTCATTCATGCGCATGGGGAAACGCTGTTGTCGCATATGGGAATGCTGGCCGGAGGAAGCTGGCTCTCGTATTTGATTTCTATTGATGCGGCGTTGGTATTGAGCGGAGCTGTATTGACTTCTTTTGTAGGTGTGGGCGGACTTGTGGAACGCATGGCCCTCGACAGGATATTGCCGAAATTTTTGATAAAAAAAAATAAAAGGGGAAGTACATACTTTATCGCTATTACCTTCTTTTTACTCTGTTCCTCCATTTTGTTTATTACCCGAGGTAACCTTGCCGAACTTGCGGGCGTATATACCATTGCCTTTTTGGGAGTAATGATTCTTTTTGGTCTGGGTAACCTCCTGCTCAAAATAAATAGAAGAAAATTGCCTAGGCCGGAACGTGCCACTTGGTCGGCCGTAATAGTTGCGATTTTTGGGGTGGGAATCGCTGTGCTGGGAAACATAACCCTAAATCCCCACTACCTCCAGATATTTTTGGATTATCTGATTCCCACGCTCGTAATAGTAGGGTTCATGCTTTTCAGAATTCGAATTTTAAAAGTGGCCCTCTTCTTCCTCGATTATATTACCCCGGATAAAAATTCCATTTTTAGGGAGTGGAACAGTGAGATAAAAAGGACTATACGTAGGATTAACGACCAGCAGTTTGTATTTTTTACCAACCACGACGATGTTGCCACATTGAATAGGGTACTGAGATATATTACCGCAAACGAACATACCCGACGTCTAAAAATTGTTTCGGTACTGGCCCCCGACGAAAAGTTGACCGAACTCTTTAAACAGGATATTGAAATGTTGGACCGTTCGTGGCCTTCCATAGAAATAGAATTGGTAGAAGAATATGGAGAATTTTGTCCCCAAAAAATAAAGGAGCTGTCCAAGAAATGGCAAATTCCCACCAATTATATGTTTATAGGGTCTCCTGGCCAAGATTTTCCCTATGAACTTTGGGAACTGGGCGAGGTGCGACTGATAATTTAACAGGGCAGGGAAAATGAAGAACTTAGCACTACGTATTTGCACATTTTTAATTACTATTACAATTTGTTCCGTCAATCCCTAGGATCAATGATGCTCGGATTTGGGAAGCCGCCCCCAAAACTTTATCACGGTGGCAGTTTCAACTTATGTATTTTAGGATCTCATTGGCAACCAACCCGTAAGATGGCAAGAACCTGACCGGGCAAGGATCTAGCAAGAAAGTGCCCAAAGTCCTGTACCGTGTGGGTTAGGTGCTGTACCATAAAAATGATGATTAAAAAGGGTTGTCACGCCTGGACAAACCCTTTATATGCCCACCCTTCCCCATGAAATTAACGGGCAATGCAATAAGGGAACAACTTTTATCTGGGGCCTGACGTTCTTTAAGAACTAATGGTTTTTATCCTATGGCACTGCCGATTCTAAGGTTGGTGTCGCAGTGAAAAGAAGTTCCGCATTACTCTATGGGAAGTTCGTACCGGGCACCTTTTAAATATTGGGCCACGAGTTCGTTAAATTCTGGGGTAATCCTAAGTAAGGCGGTGTCTTTAAGGTCGTAGAGTTCGGATTTGTTGGTATATCCTTTTTTTAACAGTTCCTCTGTGTAGAAGAGGGCGGTCCCAAAATCATCGTTCTTGGCACTAGAAGATATTACTTTTAGATAATTGGAGTATTCCTTGGGAGCGGTAATGGTTTTCAACATCCAGAGAAACCGGAGACCTTCTTCGTCTATGGGGTCTTCCTTTTTTAAGGTCCCAATATTCTCCTGGATCAATGCATTTAAAAAACCCATAAGTCTTTCCCCCATTTGGCTCTCTATGGCGTTGGGACTAGCTGAATGCTTTTTCAACTCGTCCATTTGATAACTCCACCACCCAAGATTCTTAAAATTATAGGTATTTACATCTTCTTCAAGATAATAGGCGTAATCTACCCGAGTGAGAGATTCTTTATTAAAAGCAGCGTTTTCATCTCTTTTTTGGGTTTTGTATATTTTGTTCTTTTTTAGCTGCCGAAGCTTCTCTTTTAAGGAATCCAGCCCAACTAAACGGGGGTACACCGATTCCGTTTGGGTAATAAGATCCTCTGCTTCCAGCATTTTTAGCGAGTAGATCAATGAATTTATCCTTTCCCAACTAGCGTTGTAACTGGCCTCTATGAATGACTTGTCCTTGGGATTATTCCCCTTGACCATTGAAGAAAGACTGAAAATTTCCAAGGCTTCTTCCAGCTTTTTGGCGGGTGGCCAATCATGTCCTCCCTCAAAGGTTAGGAGTTGGTTAGGGAATTTTAACTTATTCAAAACGTTTTCTGTTTGCAACATATTTGTATAGTTGAAATCGCCTTTACCTACAATACCGATATAGTGAAACGGATTCTTGGCATCCAATATCTCGATGCTCCCTATATCCGAACCACAGGAAATTACACCATCCACGTTACCGATAAACACGGGCAGTATGCTGGCAAATCTTGCCCCCTCTTCAAAACCGGCGACGTATACCCTCGATGGATTAATAGAAAAAATGGCAGATGCCCCGACAATTATCCTATTGGCTATCAAGACGTTCTTTGAAATAGAAAGCGTATCGGTCAGATTGTTGATGGAAATAAATATGTACCCCTGTTTCTCTGCTGATGTCTTATAGTTTTCTAGAACATTTAATCCATCCCCTTTCATATCGCACACAAAAACCACGGGCCATTTTTGGGAGGCATCATAGTTTTTTGGCAGGTATAGCCCAAAATTATCAGTTGCGTTGTGGGCAACCGGAATGGAGTCTAATACCCTACCTTTTTTAAGAACCATTCGTTGGGCTGTAGAAGAAAACGTTACCCCCAGAAAAAGAATCCAAAGAAATCTTTTCATATATAGCAATTTATGAAAAATCTAGCCATAATGCGCTGGTAAAATTAAGAAATTTAAATCCATCCTGCCAACGTATTCGGAATGGGATTTATGTAAGCTCTTTAGAGCAAAACCAACGGCTGTGGTAGCCAACAATGTTAAGGCATTCTTTTCATTATCGGGGAATCGGAGATGATTTCGGAGAGAATGATGTGGGTACGGGTCTCCCCGTATTGTATGAGCTTGTCTATAAACTTCTCCAAATGGAACTGATCCTTGAGTACCACTTCCATAATAATATTCTCATTTCCAGTAATTCTATAGCAATTGGTAACCTCTTCAAAAGAATTGACAGCCTCAAGGAAAGGCCTCAATTTACCCATAAACGCTCTCAAGGTTATGATTGCTTTTAATTGATATCCTACCTGGATATGTGAGACGATCGCCTTATACCCTAACAATATTCCCAAATCTTCCATTTTCTTAATCCGTTCCGCTACTGCCGGGGGTGTAAGCCCCACTTGCCTCCCAATATTGGCAAAGGTTTCACGTGCATTTTTTTGAAGCATCTTCAGGATTCGCCAACTTAAATCATCTACCTTCGTTTCTAAAGTTTTTTCCATTTAATTCTTAATTTTCGTTAGCAAATATACATAATTGCCAAGTAAAGTTAAGATGTTTTTCTAGAATTACCCGTAATTTTATGTATTGAAAATTGCTGAGAAAAGAAAATGTCCCAAGAAAATTTAAGTTCGGTTCCTTTGTATCGCAAAGCGTTGGATCTCTGTAAAATGAGCAGGGAAATTGCGTCCTATGTTACCTATAACAAAGATTTGCTCAAGTTATATCAGTCCAATAGCCATAGGGATATGATTGCCGATTCCCTGCTTACCGATGCCATCCTTATTCCGCAACAGATAGCCCATGCCGAGTATTCCGACTGTCATGCCTCCCGAATGAAAAGTGCGACCTTTATTAGTATTATGACCCGGAATATACTTTCCTATTGCAAGGGTCTGGAGATGGATGGGGTGAAGGAGAAGGAATACTTAAATTTGCTCCGCATCGAAATTAGAAGTTTCCGAAGTCTTTACCACAAATGGAAGAAATCCCTTCGCAGGGACGACAGCGCAAATGGTTGGGGATTCGGCGATTCTTTTGGGTTTTAAGCTACAGCTGTGATGTCGACATGGTTTTTCTGTACGAACCACGGTCCTGCCCCAGAAATCGAAATGTTCTCTATAGGCCATATTTGGAAATTTCCCTTCGCCCGATAGTTGTTGGCGTTGTCGAAAAAAACATCTCCCTCTTACCAAGAAAAGTTGGCGACTTCAGAAATCCAATCGAATCCCTATTCCATATTTTATGCTGTGCCGATTAATTTGAATAAAAATTCGTAGATTATCCTTGTAATTATTGACCGGAAGGGGTATATAAGATTGTCGTCATGACCGTACTTAAACTATACCGATGAAATTTATTACAAATTAACTTGCAGACGTCATTTCTCTTTATGAAGTGGTTTAAACTTTTTGCGTTCTGGCGAAAATTAGCCATTTTTTAGCGAATGGGAAAAGTTTAAACTACTTCTATATTCCCAAACCGGTTTGGTAAATTAAAGGGGGATAGTTTTCTCCTATTGTATAATAAAATAATTTTTAGCCTTAAATTCGCCACTTGTACGAACTCGCATTGCATTCTTCTTTTAGATGGGCAGCAATAACTCAATTTATAGTTTAAGATGAGAAATACTTACCTTCAATTTTTTGCAATAGTAACGCTTTTGTCAGTTTGCACGGTTGCCTCACAAACGCAACCAGGCACCTTGGTACGGAACGTCCATAAGGATTATGTGGATAGCCTAAAGCAGGTAAAATACGATTATAAATTCCCTATTTGGGGTCAGAAGGCGTATGACCGCGGTATAGATTTGGCCTACCCTGCGGGGGCAATGGTCAATTATATCTGGATGAATCAGGGAATTGTTATCGATAATTTTCAGCTGGGATTTAAGAATGATCAAACCGATATCCCATTGACGGATATGGATATGATACAGTTTGAAAATAGCCAGAATACCAGTTACGGAATAAATGTTAGGCCAGATCTATGGGTATTGCCTTTCTTGAACGTTTATGGGATCTTTGGTTATGCACACTTAAAAACGGAAGTGAATTTGGTGTACCCAGTTAAGTTGACCTCTGTTGTAGAACAAGGCGCCTCTACCGCTGGATTTGGACTCATGAGCGGTTTTGCTGTCGGGGGCTTTTTTATGTCGGTCGACGCAAATTTTACGTGGAACAAGCCAGAACTGCTGGAGAAAGCAGTACCCGTAAATGTTTTGGGATTGCGTTTGGGGAAAAATTTTAAGTTTAAGAATAATCCTTCCAGAAACCTGACATTCTGGGCCGGGGGAATGCGTGTGAACGCCAAAGGAGTGACATCTGGCCAGATTACTATCAGTGAAGCCCTGCCCGGTTTTGTTGAGAAAAAGGATCAAATCGTAAGTGATTATTACAATTGGTATGACAACGAAGCAACGCCGGCCGAAAAAATAGTTGCGGATAAAGTGCTGACCCCTGTTATAGAAAATATTGATAAGGCAAATGGAAATGGAACGGTGAGGTATGCAATGGATAAAAATTTAAAGGAATTGTGGAACGGAATCATAGGGGCTCAGTTTCAATACAACAAAAATTGGCAACTTCGAAGCGAAGCTGGCATTATTGGAGATCGAAAATCGTTTTTAATATCCTTGAATTATAGGTTTTTGCTATAGACCAATCAAAGCTTTTTAATTGTCAGAGGTCTTTAGCCCAATTTCATTTACTTAAGAAATTATTAGTGAAAGCGCTATTCCGTTATTTTTCCATTGCCACGGCTTTTAAACCGTGGTTTCGATATTCTCCGCAGTACGTCGGCTTTAGCCAAACGGCATTGTGCAAGATTTTGGCTAAAACCTTTCAAGTAGTTTTTTATAATCCCTTGATAAATCACGGGGCAATTGAACAAGATGGGTTTTCAATCTGTAAGAAACTCGTCAGAATTATTTATTTAATTGATATGGGCCCAAAGTCCATCGACGTTCATTTAACCTTCAGAAGATAATCCTTCAATTCACCGTAGGATGCAATTAGAACAGATCTTTTCTGTTTATCCATCACTTTCCGAATTTGCATTGGGATTTCAGGAGATTCTCCAATGACCTCCTCCACCACGTCCAAGAATTTTACGGGATGCGCTGTTTCCAAAAAAACCCCGTAAGTTTCCGAATGGGCCTCTTGGTATTCTTTTAGGCCCAAATAGCCAACGGCCCCATGGGGATCGGGAGTATAACCGTCGTCTGTATAGATTTTAAGCATTGCCGCCTTGGTTTCGGCATCGGTAAAGGAATAGGACGAAAGGTGGTTGCCAAGGGCGTCAAAATCATCTTGGAACAAATGGCGGATCCGGACAAAATTACTGGGATCTCCGACGTCCATGGCATTGGAAATCGTTGAAGTCGAGGCTTTGGGCGTGTATTTCCCCGTTCTCATAAAGCGTGGCACCACATCGTTTACGTTGGTCGATGCTATAAAATGCTTTACGGGCATTCCCAGACGTTGCGCTACCATCCCAGCACAAATATTCCCAAAATTGCCGCTGGGTACCGAAAAGGCAATTTCTCTGCCTATGGCCTTGGTCTGCTTATAGGCAAAAAGGAAATAGAACATTTGGGGCAACCATCTTGCAACGTTGATAGAATTTGCGGAGGTCAATTTCATATGGCCCAATAATTCCTTGTCCAAAAATGCAGTCTTTACCATTTCCTGGCAGTCATCAAACGTACCTTTTACTTCCAAGGCGGTAATATTTTGGCCTAAGGTGGTCAATTGTTTTTCTTGGATGTCGCTTACCTTTCCGCTGGGATAAAGTATTACCACCTTTACTCCACTTACCCCTAAGAACCCATTGGCGACAGCGCCGCCGGTATCCCCTGAGGTGGCTACCAAAACGGTAACCTCGGTATCTTTTCCTTTGGAAAAATACCCTAGGCAACGGGCCATAAATCGGGCTCCCACATCCTTAAAGGCCATAGTAGGGCCGTGGAAAAGTTCCAAAGCGGCTACGTTTTTCTCAATTTCTACCACTGGAAAATTAAAATCCAAGACATCTTTTAAAATATCCCTAAGAACATGATCTGGAATCACGTCCTTAACAAACTGATGAATGGCCGTAAAGGCGATCTCGTGATCGGACAGCTCTTCTATACCTTCAAAAAACGAGTCGGGCAGAGGGGTGATATTCTCGGGAAAATACAATCCCCGATCGGGTGCGATTCCCTGTATTACCGCATCCTTAAAAGATACGAACTGCGATTTGTTGTTTAAACTGTAGAAATTCAATGTATTCGATATTTAGGTTTTGTTATATAGACGCAGGCAAAGCATCTCTAATGTTTATTTTTTTGTTTTGACATCTCCTTCTAGATATTTGGTGCAATCCCATTAGTTGTCATTCCTACCAGAGGGAAAAATTTGCCAGAACCGCAATCCGCACCCAAATGGACATAGAAACTTAACTGAACTATTCCGCAAGTTCCTTCGCTGCGCTCTGGAGGATAATTTGAAGGGAAGGATAAAAATTCCATTCCATTTTTTAACCTATTTCTGCCAACTGTTCGCTTTCAATATTGAACAATGAACTTTTCCCGCCCACTGGTTAACGCTTACTGGAAATCACACGAATCCCCTGGGTATTCACTTTAGATACGTGTACATCGTAGTCGACGCCAATTTTTTGGTACACTTTTCTCATGGCTCCGGCCACTTGGTTTGCCTTGTCCTCTCCTTTGCTAAGAGCAAAGATGGATGGACCCGAACCTGATATTCCACATCCCAAAGCACCGGCTTTTATGGCTTCGGACTTAATAGTTTCGAATCCGGGGATAAGGATGGAACGTATCGGCTCCACGATGTGGTCCACCAAGGATCGTCCGATGAGATTGTAATCTTCCGTAAAGAGTCCTGCGATTAGTCCGCCCAAATTCCCCCATTGCTTAATACCATCCACCAAGGAAATATTGGTCTTCAATATCTTTCTGGAATCCGATGTTTTCACCTCGATTTGCGGGTGAACCACGGTGGCAAACAATTCCTTTGGCGTGTGTATCGGGATGATATCCAAGGGGTCATAGCTTCGGATCAATGTAAATCCGCCGTAAAGGGCAGGAGCCACATTGTCGGCGTGGGCCACTCCGCTGGCCAAACGTTCTCCTTCCATGGCGAATTTCACCAGTTCTAGAGAGCTCAAAGGTTTGCCCAACAATTCGTTCATCGCCCAGACAGCCCCGGCAGAGCTCGCGGCACTACTGCCAATTCCGCTTCCCGCCTTGATCTTCTTATAGATTTCAATTTCAAATCCACCGTCATAATCAACTTCGGACAACAATGCCAGACCGGCTACCCCGGCCACATTGTCCAAAGTTTCCATGGGTAGGTCCTGTCCTTCCAATTTTGTGATTCTTATTCCTTTTCCTCGGGTCTTGCGGACCACCATTTCATCCCCGACCGATTCCAGGGCCAACCCTAGAACATCGAATCCGCAAGAAACATTGGCGATTGTTGCGGGACAGAATATTTTTATTTCGTTGGTCATAATATTTGGTTTCAGGTTTAATGGTTTCAAGTTTTAGGTTAAATTGGGTAACTTGAAACTTGAGACATTTTAAACCAGAAACTCTAAAAGTTCCCGATCCTAATAATATCCGCAAAAATTCCGGAAGCGGTTACCTCTGCCCCGGCTCCGGCTCCTTTGATAATCATGGGCTGATTGGGGTACCTTTCCGTATAAAATAGAACGATATTGTCACTTCCTTCCAGATTATAAAAATCGTGTCCTTTGGGGATTTCTTGAAGTCCTACACTAGCCTTTCCCTCATCAAACTGCGCTACATATTTTAATTTGGAATCCTTATCCGCTGCATGTTTGTATAGTGCCTGGAAAGATTCCTCATACTTGGTCAACGAGGTAAAAAAATCATCGTTATTGATCGCTGCAAGGCTTTCTTCCGGTAAAAAGGATTTATTTTCAATCTCATCCATAGCTAGCCGGTTTCCACTTTCCCGGGCCAAGATCAAAATTTTCCGCATCACATCGATGCCGCTGAGGTCGATCTTTGGATCGGGTTCCGTATACCCCTGTTCCTGTGCCTGTTTTACGACGTCGTGAAAGGTGACCCGGTCATTGAAATTGTTGAAGACAAAATTAAGACTTCCAGAGAGTACCGCCTGTATTTTTAACACCTTGTCACCGGAAGCGATCAGATTCTTTAGGGTATCCAAAATTGGCAAACCAGCGCCTACATTGGTCTCGAACAAAAAGGGTGCGTTGTATTTTCGGGCTAGATTTTTGAGTTCCGCATAGTTTTCATATTCCGAAGAACAAGCGATTTTGTTGCAAGTGACAACCGAAATGCTGTTTTGTAAATAATCGGAATAGGTTTTTGAAACCTCCAGGCTCGCTGTGTTGTCCACAAAAATACTGTTGCGGAAATTAAGTTTCTGAACCTGGTCATAAAATTTGGATTTGTCGGCTTTCGCTCCGGAGACAAGCAGGTCTTCCCAATTTCTTAGGGGAATCCCACTTTCGTCGAAGAACATAGTCCTTGAGTTTGATATCCCGATTACGCGGATATTCAGCTTTAAATTTTCCTTGAGATATTTTTTTTGCTGTTGAATTTGGTGTAGGAATTTGGAACCCACATTCCCGACCCCCATCACAAAGAGGTTGAGTTGTTTTACGTTTTCCTCAAAAAATTCTTCGTGGAGTGCGTTTAGGGCCTTTTTAACATCTTCCTTTTTTATGACAGCGGAAATGTTACGCTCCGAGGCACCTTGTGCAATCGCGCGGATGTTGACGTTGTTTTTCCCCAGGGTACTGAACATCTTGCCGCTCAGCCCTTGATGACTTTTCATATTGTCCCCGACAAGGGCGATGATCGCCAAATCTGTCTCGGCTTTTACAGATTTTATCTTGCCTCTAAAAATCTCATATTCAAAGGTCTCATTGATGACCGTTACTGCCTTTTCGGCATCCACGGCGGGGATTCCCACACAAATGGAATGTTCGGAAGAAGCCTGGGTGATGAATACCACGCTGATATTGGCCTCCGACAAGACTTCGAAAAACCGTTTCGATATGCCGGGGATACCGACCATACCCGGACCTTCCAAAGAAATGAGCGCCATATTTTCTACATGGCTAATACCGCGAACGGACTTTCCGCTCCCATTTCGGTTCTCGGTAATCAGGGTTCCTGGCGCTTTGGGCTCGAAAGTGTTTTTTATATGGATGGAAATGCCCTTGGCAAGGACCGGTTGTATGGTTGGTGGGTAGAGTACCTTGGCACCGAAGTGCGACAGCTCCATGGCTTCTTCGTAAGAAATATGTGGAATTGCTACGGCCTGTTTTACTATTTTTGGATTGGCAGTGTACATGCCACTAACATCGGTCCATATTTCCAACGTCTCTGCGTTTAGTATACCTGAGATGATCGCTGCCGTATAGTCGGAACCTCCACGGCCAAGGGTGGTAGAGTTGCCCTGTGTGGAAGAAGCAATAAAGCCGCCCAAAACGGTAATTCTGTGTTTACTTTGGTTAAAGTAGGTTTGGCAATTGTTGTTGGTTACTTCAAAATTAACGATTCCTTTTCCATAGTTATTGTTTGTCTTGATCAATTCCCTACTGTCCTTGTAGACGGCGTCCAATTGGGAGATAATAAAGAATTCACTAATGATGTACGAGGATAGGAGCTCTCCGAAACTAACAATTTTATCCGAAAGTTTGGGGGTGATCTCGCCAATGAGGTAGGCGCCTTCCAAGAGGGTCTCTAAAATATTCAGTTCGCTCTTTACCTTGCTAAGTACCTTGCTTTGGGAGGCTATGGGAATGAGTTCCTGAATGGCCTTAATGTGTCGGTCCTCAATGTCTTTGAGGATTGCTTGGTAGCCCTTGTCCTGGGATGCTGCCAAATCAGCGGTTTTTAGCAAAAGGTCGGTGATCCCACCGAGTGCGGAAACAACAACGACCAATTGATCTCCGGGAGTCTGGCCGACAATATCTTTTACCTGGGATATATTTTTTGCGTTGGCCACCGAAGTGCCACCGAATTTAAGAACTTTCATTTTGTAATACGGTTAAATGGTAATTTATTATTACTGTGAACTCATCAGAATTTTTTGGATTGAAGTGAAAATTGGGTAATGAGTGGTTTGAAATGGGCAATTTTTTAGCCAATTGAAAAGATTTAAACGAGTTCAATAAAAATAGCGGAAACGGACGTATATGTAGTAGCTTACCCCAAAGGGGTGATATCGGTAGCAAAAAAGGTAGTGCAACCATTGTGAATGGAAGAAAAAATGGTATTTATGTCCGTCTTGTACAAATGCATGATTCTCGAAAGGATCAAATGTAGTATTTTTGATCATTGAATCAAACGTTTGTGATGATTTTTTCGGATTTGATAATTATTTGTTTAATGCGTTATTAGGTTGTCGCGTTATTTGCGGTAAATATTAGAACATGTAAATTCGAATTTAAGTTAATTTAAGAGACGATATGAACAAACTTAGTTTCAATCATCTCCAATCTTATGTCTCCAGACCAAAATCTAATCAATGAAGATTTTTAGTGCAAGCCAAATATACGAAGCCGATAACTCCACGATTAAAAATCAGGGAATTACCAGTGTAGAACTTATGGAGCGGGCAGCTAATCAGGTTTTTAATTGGATGCACCTCCGACTGCAGGACACAACGGTAAAAATCCACTTGTTCTGCGGAATTGGCAATAATGGCGGAGACGGTTTGGCGGTGGCAAGACTCTTAAAGCAGCACGGGTACAACATCGGGGTCTATGTGGTTAACTACAGCGATAAGCGCTCACAGGATTTCTTGATAAACTTGGACCGACTGAAGGATATAAAGGTATGGCCCGATTTTATTTCTGACGCCTCCGACCTCCCAAGAATAACCCCAGATGACATCTTGGTAGATGCCATATTTGGGATAGGCCTTAACCGTCCGCCTGCTTCTTGGGTGGTGGTTTTGCTACAACACATGAATCGATCTCGGGCGTTCATACTTGCCATCGACGTGCCTTCGGGGTTGTTTTTAGACAAGGTGCCAAAAGATGGTAAGGGTATTGTTTGTGCCAACCATACCCTTACCTTTCAAGTGCCCAAATTGGTTTTTTTCTTACCGCAGACAGGAATTTACAGCAATGGGTGGGAATTGCTTGATATTGGGTTGGATCAAGAATATTTATCCAAAACGGAAACGGATTATGAATTGACCGGTAAAAATGAGGTACTCCAATGGTACCGTCCCCGGGAAAAATTCTCACATAAGGGCACCTATGGGCACGCTTTGCTCGTCGGGGGCAGTTTTGGCAAGATCGGCGCCGTATTGCTCGCTTCCCGGGCCTGCCTGTATTCGGGTAGCGGACTCGTGACGGCCTATGTTCCTAAATGCGGGTATCTACCGGTGCAAACGGGGCTTCCGGAGGCTATGGTTATAACGGATGAGGGGGAGGAACAGATTTTCCATATATTTTTTGACATCGATCCCTCCGTAATCGGTATCGGGGTCGGTATGGGGACAGAAAATGGGACCGTAAAGGCGTTTGGCGAATTTCTAAAAAATAACAAAAGACCGTTGGTCATTGATGCCGATGCCTTGAATATCCTATCAAAAAACAAAGGGATGTTAAAGGATCTGCCTGCAAAAGCCGTTTTAACCCCTCACCCCAAGGAACTGGAGCGCTTGATCGGAATTTGGAAGGATGATTTTGACAAATTGGAAAAGGCTAAATCTTTTTCAAAAAAATTCAATTGTGTCCTCGTTATCAAAGGTGCCAATACCGTAGTTTTATATAATGACAAGGGTTATGTAAACACCACCGGCAACCCTGGAATGGCCACTGGAGGCAGTGGCGATGTGCTCACTGGCATAATCACCGGATTGATCGCCCAGGGCTACGATTCCCTGCAAGCAGCCATATTTGGTGTTTATCTCCATGGCAGGGCCGGCGATATCGCGGTTGAAAAAACGGGGTACCAAGCTTTGACAGCTACAGGAATAATCGATTCCTTAGGGGGTGCTTTTTTAGATTTGTTCCAGGTTGCCGAGGGACCACAGGTACAACGTAGTGATAACGATTCATGACCTAGAGCTTACAGATCGTAATAAAAAGATTCCCGTAGTACCTCCAAACTTTTAGGGACTGCGGTTTCTGGAGATTCGTTGCCTTCGAACTCCAAAGAAATATAGCCTCTGTAGTTGTTCTTACGCATTATTTCTCCAATCTCTGGGTAATCGATATCCAGCGTATACCATTTACCACCACCATAATAGGTCTTTGCTTGTACCAAAAATGTCTGGGGAGCTAAAAGTTCCATCTGTGCTTTCCTGTCCTCCAGAAAATTGCCAGTATCCAGTGTTACCTGGAGCCAAGGGCTATCGATGGTATCCACGATGCGTTTTACCCCAGCTGCCGTGCGGCCCAGTCCCCAATGGTTTTCCAAACCAAGGACTACCCCACATTTTTCTGCCACGGGAAGACATTGTACTATGGAGTCTATGACCCACGCAAATCCGTCATCTTCCGTATAGCCCTCCAGGGCCGGCTCAATGCCTTTGTTTGCCATGAGGTCGTCGAAGGATTTTGTAGTTCCCCAACGTCCCGTATTCAACCGCATGACCGGAATACCGAGTTGATAGGCCAATTCGATCTGATGTATGGTCTTGGCAATGTTCTCCTCGCGCTTTTCCTTTTCCGGGTATACATATCCTTGGTGCGTAGAAAAACCCATCAGGTCCAATCCCGCATGATAGGCCTGTTTCTTTAGCTTTTGCAGATAGCTGTTTTCCTCCGACGACATTTGTACCAATAGAAATTCAATGCCATCGAAGCCCATGGCCGCGGCCTTTTCAATGCAAAGCTCCATGGGCACCTCTTCCTTTGGACCGTTAAATTGCCAAAATGAATACGACGAGACACCAATGGGATTGTGTTTAATTTTTTTAGCACGGCCGACTACCTTTCTTCCGTAGGGACTTTCGGGCATGGCAAAACTTTCGGCAAAGGCCGTACCTATTCCAAGGGTGGCCGCCCCGGTTATAAACTTGCGTCGATCTATCATTTTCTTTGGGATTAAATTGTTGATTATCAAATATAACGAATTTGAGCTTCGATTTGTAAAGTTAATTACAATCTAGAATTCAGCAAATATGGAATGTCATGCAAATTGTATCGAGTAGGTGCTGGTCTTACTTTTTCAAAGTTTGTTATAACATGAACCGTCCCTTCTATTTATTATCCGACAGAAGCTTGTTATCTTTGTCCTAAACCTATAAGGGATGATAAATTTTACCGCGACCTATACGGACCAATACCAATTGGCCATGGCCCAAGTCTATTTTAAGAGCAGCCAGAAAGCGGACCGGGCGGTCTTTGATTATTTTTTTCGAAAGCTACCCTTCCAAGGGGGGTACGCGATCTTTGCCGGTCTGGATCATCTATTGGAAATTCTTGAAGATCTGAGATTTTCCAATGAAGATCTCGAGTTTCTAAAGAAACAGCATTTTGACCGGGATTTTATCGCCTTTTTAAAGGATTTTAGGTTTCGGGGAAAGATCCGTTCCGTTAAGGAAGGCGATGTCGTATTTCCAAATAGACCGGTGCTGCAGGTAGAGGCCAATATAATAGAGGCCCAATTGGTGGAGACCATTATTTTAAATTTATTGAATTTTCAAACCTTGATCGCTACCAAGGCCAGTCGAATTAATTTAGTGGCAAGGGGCAATCTCTTGATCGATTTTGGCCTGCGCCGGGCCCAGGGTCCGGGAGGCTATTTAGCATCTAGGGCGGCTGTGATCGGTGGAGTTTCCGCTACGAGCAATGTGGTGGCAGGAAAGGATTTTGATATCTCGGTTTCGGGAACCATGGCGCATTCTTTTATACAGAGTTTTGACGATGAGCTTACCGCTTTTAAATGTTTTGCCCAAGAACGGCCACAGGATTGTGTGTTGTTGGTAGATACGTACAACACCTTGGAAAGTGGTATGCCCAATGCCATAGCCGTGGCGAAGGAAATGGAAGAAAGGGGAGATAAACTGATGGCGGTACGTTTAGACAGTGGTGACCTTGCTTACCTCGCAAAAAAAACGCGACGTCTTTTGGACGACGCAGGTCTGGACTACGTAAAAATCGCGGCTTCCAATCAATTAGATGAGTACGTGATCAAAAGTATCTTGGAACAGGAAGGTCCCATCGATATTTTTGGGGTGGGCACCAATTTGGTTACCGGAGGCCCCGATGGCGCACTAGACGGCGTGTATAAGCTGGCCTGGTCGGGCGGAAAACCGAGGATAAAAATTTCGGAAAGCATCACAAAAACGACGCTTCCGCACAGAAAGCAAGTATTTAGGATAAAGGATAGCCATGGAAAATGTATTGGGGCCGATGCCATCGGTCTTTATAATGAAACCCATATCGATACCATGTACCACCCGTTTGAAATTACGAAGAAGATGGTTCTCAAGGGATTTGAGCAGGAACCGTTGATGGAAACCGTGATGGAAAACGGTAAAAAGCTGATAGCAAAGCAATCCCTTACTAAAATTGCCGAATACAGCAAACAAAGGTTATCGGAATTGCCCATAGAATACAAGCGTTTTGACAATCCGCACCTCTATAAGATAGGGATAAGCGAGGCGCTTAGAAACGAGCGGGATAAACTTATCAGGGAATCCAAAAGGAGTTTATAGGTTTAGGGGTTAATGAGTTTAAAAAGGGTCCTTTCTCTATGTTCTCTTTTCCAATACTACTTGTATTTTATATAATTGTCAATCAGTTTGTATCTAAAATGATTTGTCCATGAAAGCACTGCTAATAATCGATGTACAGAACGATTTTATGCCAGGAGGTGCACTTCCTGTGCCCAAAGGGGACCGGGTGGTGCCCGTAATTAATCGACTTCAAAAAAGGTTTGATCTGGTTGTGGCTACCCAGGACTGGCATCCCAAAGGGCATTCGAGTTTTGCATCGGCCCATGAAGAAAAAGAGGTATTCGACGTGTTAAAAATCCATGGCTTGGATCAGGTGCTGTGGCCCGATCACTGCGTTCAGGAAAGTACCGGGGCGGAGTTTCATCCGCAATTGCAAACGTCTAAAATTGAAAGTATTTTCAGAAAAGGCACCAGCCAGGAAATCGATAGCTACAGTGGCTTTTACGACAATGCCCACCTAAAATCCACTGGGCTAAGCGGATATCTAAAGGACAAGGGGGTCAGCGAAATATATATTGCCGGTCTGGCGGGGGAGTTTTGTGTCTATTTTTCGGTCCAGGATGCCCTGGCAGAGGGTTTTTCGGCTGTTTTGATCGAAGATGCCACTAAACCGTTGGATCGAGAAGCGTTTGAAGCGGCTAAAATAGATATCTTGAGAAAGGGAGGGAAAATAATATCATCTGAAAGTTTGTTGTGAAGGGGTCGGTTTATGCCAAGTTTACTCAACTTTAAAACAACACATCCTATGGCGTACAAAACCGATCTTGCCGACAAAATAAGGGCGTACCTCAAGAATTTTCCTCAAATTTCCGTGGAGGAAAAGAAGATGTTTGGTGGCCTGGCATTTATGGTAAATGGAAAGATGTGTATTAACGTAAGTGGGGAAAACCTAATGTGCCGTTTTGATCCAAAATTAACGGGGGAACTATCGCTTAAAAAAGGATTTAAGAGCACGGTGATGAAAGGGAGGATCCTTAACGGGTATTGTTATGTGGGACCAATAGGATTTCGATCCGAATCGGATTTTGGGTTCTGGATCAATCTGTGTTTGGATTTTAACGAGAGAGCCAAATCCTCTAAAAAAATTCCTGATAACAAATCTTAATTCCCGATTCTTGTCCCTTGATTCTATTTTATGTCTAGCCTCTAGTTTTCCTTTTATCGATTAAACCCCGTATTCATTTTCCCTGAACTTGGTAAAAACTATCTTTGCAAAAACAGAGAGCATATGCAATTGAATTTAACACGGCCTATTTGTTTTTTCGATTTGGAGACCACCGGAACCAATGTGGCCAAAGATCGGGTGGTCGAAATTTCGATTCTAAAGATATTTCCAAATGGCAACCGGGAAAGCAAAACGTGGTTGGTAAACCCAGAGATGCCAATTCCTGATGAGGTGGTGGCCATCCATGGCATATCTGATGAAAAAGTGGCCAACGAACCTACTTTTAAGCAACTAGCCAAGGAAATCCACAGGATGATTAAAGACTGTGATCTGGGCGGGTTTAATTCCGATCGGTTCGATATTCCTATGCTCGCCGAGGAAATGCTGAGGTCCGATATTGATTTTGACATGAAAAATACGGTCTCGGTAGATGTACAGACCATCTTTCACAAAATGGAAAAGCGTACCCTGGGAGCTGCGTATCAATTTTATTGCAATAAAGACCTTGCCGACGCCCACAGTGCCGAAGCCGATACCTTGGCAACCTATGAGGTGCTGTTATCGCAACTGGAAAGATATCCCGAGCTCGAAAACAATATCAAGCAACTTGCAGAATTCTCTACCCACCGCCAATTTGCCGACTTTGCAGGCTTTCTGGGATATGATGACGATGAAGAGGTGGTGTTTTCGTTCGGTAAACATAAGGGGAAGAAGGTAAAGCAGATTTTGGAAGACGAACCCGGTTATTTTGGATGGATCCTAAATGCTGATTTTCCCCTATATACCAAAAAGGTCCTTACCCAAATAAGATTGAACGAATTGAACAATAAATTGAGCTGATAATTTACACAATATCATCATTTTCTAGAAACAAGAAACAAGAAACAAGAAACAAGAAACAAGAAACAAGAAACAAGAACCAAGAACCAAGAAAATAGAGAATAGAGAATAGAAAATAAACAAAGGTCGTGGGTTTAGTTTCTTTAACCCTTAACCCTTAACCCTTAACCCTTAACCCTTAACTCATAACCTAAAACATGAAACTCATTTGTATAGGCCGGAATTATTCCGAACATATTAAAGAGTTGGCCAACGAACGTCCCACGGAACCGGTGGTGTTTATAAAGCCCGATTCGGCAATACTTCCCAAAGAACAGGATTTTTATATTCCCGAGTTTACGAAGGAAGTACACTATGAGGTCGAGGTTTTGGTCAAGATCAAAAAGGTAGGTAAACATATTGATCCAAAATTTGTCCACACTTATTATGATGAAATCGGACTTGGGATAGATTTTACCGCCAGGGACCTACAAACCAAATTAAAGGAGAAGGGTTTGCCATGGGAAAAGGCCAAGGGTTTTGATGGGGCCGCCGTCATTGGAAGTTGGGTTCCAAAAACCAATTATGAAGACCTTAACAACCTAAATTTTTCATTGCGTAAAAACGGGGAGGAGGTACAGCGGGGCAACACTAATCTTATGTTGTGGAAAATTGATGAATTGATTGTGTATGTTTCCCGATTTTTTACGTTAAAGAAGGGCGACATTATTTTTACGGGAACCCCAAAAGGTGTTGGTGAAATTCAACCAAATGATTACCTTTCGGGATCGTTGGAAGAAAAGGAAATATTTAAGGTAAATATAAAATAATGATATACAGTCTTGATAAAATAAATGAGATGGCAGAAGGGGATGAGGAATTTGTCATTTCGGTAATTTCTGTTTTTTTGGAAGAGGTGCCAGAGGATTTAGAGCTCTTGGAAAAGGCCATTGCGCAGCGAAATTATGAAAACGTCTACCAATTGGCCCACAAGATTAAACCCAATGTGGATATTTTGGGAATGGAGCAGACACGTGCCACGGCCCTGGAAATAGAAACTTTGGGAAAAAGTGCCGCGAACAGTGAAAAAATTGAGGAGCTGTTCCCTAGGTTGAAAAAAGATGTACAACAGGTGGTTGCGGAGCTAAAAAATGATTTTAACCTCTAATGTTTGCAGAAATTATTACCATTGGGGACGAGATCCTTATCGGACAGATCATCGACACCAATTCTGCCTACATCGCCCAGGAACTTAACAAAATCGGAATTTCCGTTTTTCAGATAAGTTCGGTACAGGACAATAAGGACCATATTTTACTTGCCTTAAAGGAGGCGGAATCACGTGCAGATATAATTATTGTCACCGGAGGCCTGGGGCCTACCAAGGACGACATCACCAAATTCACGATTTGTGAATATTTTGGGGATACCCTGGTTCAAGATACCGAAGTCCTAAGGCACCTTGAAGATCTCTTTAAAAATTATTTTTCCGCGCCCATCTCCGAAATCAATCGCAAACAGGCCTTGGTACCATCAAAGGCCATTGTTTTAAAAAATGAATTTGGTACCGCTCCAGGGATGTGGCTGGAAAAGGGGGATAAGATCTTTGTGTCGCTTCCCGGGGTCCCTTTTGAGATGAAGGGTTTGATGTTGAACGAGGTAATACCCAAATTGTTGCGGGATTTCAAAAGGGAATATATCCTTCACAAAACCTTTATAACCTACGGCGTCGGCGAAAGTACCATTGCCGAAAAGATCGCAACTTGGGAAGATGGTCTTCCCAACTTTATAAAATTGGCCTATCTTCCCAATTTAGGAATGGTCCGTTTGCGATTGACCGCTAAAGGTGGGGACAATACAGTCCTTGACAAGGCGGTGGAAGCGGAGTCTAAAAAACTTTACGGACTTATAGGTGATATTATTTACGGGGAAGAGGACGGGGATTCCTTAGAGGGCCTAGTGGCCAAAGTAATGACCCAGAAGGGAATGACCTTGGCCATTGCCGAGAGTTTTACCGGCGGAAAAATAGCCCAACAAATTACTGCCATCCCAGGTGCATCGGCCTATTTTAAAGGGGGTATTGTCAGCTATGCCACGGAGACCAAGATAGAAGTGCTCCATGTGGCCCCAGAGCTGGTAAAAAAACACTCGGTCGTCAGTAAAGAAGTGGCAGAGTCCATGGCGATAAACGTCAGAAAAATGATGAAATCCGATTTTGCTATTGCTACAACCGGGAACGCCGGACCTACCAAAGGTGATTCCGACGCAGATGTTGGATCTGTTTTCATCGCTATTGCCTCTCCTTCTGGGGTGTCCGCGCAAAGGTTTACCATGGGCAACCACCGGGAAAGGATCGTTCAAAAGTCGGTCAACAAGGCCTTCGAACTCCTACAAAAAGAAATTTTAAAATTCTGATAAAGAATTTTGTCGGTCACATAAAAAGATCTAAATTTGCACCCTGTTTAAAAATATACTCCATGTAGACGAACTTTCGGATTTTATGGGAAGTTTTTTTTGGAGGGGAATAATCTAAAAGTAGCGAAATGTCAAAAGTTTGTGAACTCACTGGAAAGAGAGCCATGTTTGGGAATAATGTGTCCTTTTCTATCAATAAAACTAGGAGAAGGTTCGATGTTAACCTTTCCAAGAAACGCTTCTATATCCCTGAAGAAGATCGTTGGGTTACACTTAAGGTATCCAACAAAGCGTTGAAGAGTATCAACAAAAAGGGGATTTCCGCAGTTATAAAGGAAGCAAAGGCAAAAGGATTGATTTAGTAATCCCATTAATTTAGAAAGCAATGGCAAAAAAAGGGAACAGGATCCAAGTTATTTTGGAATGTACGGAGCACAAGGAGTCTGGTATGCCTGGAACTTCTAGGTATATCACCACAAAGAACAAGAAGAATACTCCGGATAGGATGGAAATCAAGAAATTTAATCCTATTCTTAAAAGAATGACAGTTCACAAAGAAATTAAATAAAGAGTCCCGCTTTCGCGGGAATGAAACAAATCACAGTAGTCATGGCAAAGAAGACCGTAGCGAGTTTACAGACAAGTTCAAAAAGAATGACAAAGGCCATAAAAATGGTAAGATCGCCCAAAACTGGGGCTTACACTTTTGCGGAGTCGGTTATGCCTCCCGAAGTAGTCAATGAATGGTTGGCAAAAAAATAGGCAACAAAGCAATTGTTGCAAAGGCCGCTACCTAAAGGTAGCGGCTTTTTTTGTGGTCTTAAGTTTTTAGCCCAAGCCTTTGTTGCCCCATTATTCCTGTTTTCTGCATGGTTAATCGGGTCTCCTATTCCATTTTGAAATTTGGTGTTCGGAAATTGGAATTCGATACATTCTATGCAACATCCCAATAGTTGGTTATCTATAACTTTTATATCTTTGGCCAAAGTTATAGAACGCAAAATGAGCTTATTTAAAAAGATATTTTCTTCGCAAAAGAAAGAGAGCTTGGATAAGGGCCTAGAGAAAACCAAGTCCAGTTTTTTCTCAAAATTGGGCAAGGCCGTTGTCGGTAAAACCAAAGTGGACGATGACGTATTGGACAATTTGGAAGAAGTTTTGGTTACTTCCGATGTCGGTGTCAATACTACCCTAAAGATTATAAATCGAATAGAGGCCAGGGTATCGCGCGATAAATACGTTGGCACGGATGAATTGAACGGAATTTTACGGGAAGAAATTGCCGGACTTCTTGCTGAAACACACGTCGGTGAGGAAACCGAGTTTAGCGTTCCCAAGGATACAAGGCCCTATGTGATCATGGTCGTTGGGGTTAACGGGGTTGGGAAAACTACTACCATTGGAAAGTTGGCCCATCAATTCAAACAGAAGGGACTAAAGGTTGTCTTGGGCGCAGGAGATACCTTTAGGGCCGCAGCCATAGATCAGCTTCAGATTTGGGCCGATCGGGTTTCCGTTCCTATCGTAAAGCAAAAAATGGGGAGCGACCCCGCTTCCGTGGCCTTTGATACCTTGACTTCCGCGGTGACCCAAAATGCCGATGTGGTCATTATAGACACCGCCGGTCGGTTGCACAACAAGGTCAACTTAATGAACGAACTTTCCAAGGTAAAACGGGTGATGCAAAAGGTAGTGCCCGATGCCCCACACGACGTACTCTTGGTGTTGGACGGTTCTACCGGTCAGAACGCCTTTGAACAGGCCAAGGAATTTACAAAGGCTACCGAGGTAAACTCCTTGGCCGTCACCAAATTGGACGGGACTGCAAAAGGCGGGGTCGTCATCGGGATTTCCGACCAATTTCAAATCCCTGTAAAATATATTGGAGTAGGGGAGGGCATCGAGGATCTTCAAGTTTTTAATAAGTTCGAATTTGTAGATTCATTTTTTAAATAAAGCCACCATTATATTTGGGATTCCAAAGATTACGGACCATTGGAACGATCTGAAACCAAACAACAACAACCCTTTTTGGCCAGGGTTGGAATCGCTACCCCCGTGACGAAAACATAAAATTGTCTTTACATTGCGACTACTTCCCTCGTCAAGTCGTACTTTTGCACCTCATTTATAGCTACATGCGCACAAAATCCATAAAAAAGAACAAGATTAACGTTGTAACCCTGGGGTGTTCAAAGAACGTTTACGACTCAGAAGTGCTCATGGGCCAGTTGAAGGCCAATAATAAGGATGTGGTACATGAGGGAGAGGGCAATATCGTGGTCATCAATACCTGTGGGTTTATCAACAACGCCAAGGAAGAGAGCGTTAATACCATTTTGGAATACGTGCAAAAAAAGAAGGTGGGCGATTTGGATAAGGTCTTCGTTACCGGTTGCCTTAGTGAACGCTATAAGCCGGATCTGCAAAAGGAGATTCCCAACGTGGATGAATATTTTGGCACCAGTGATCTGCCCAATCTGCTTAAGGCGTTGGGGGCGGATTACAAGCACGAGCTTATCGGGGAGCGGCTTACCACAACCCCTAAAAATTATGCTTATTTAAAAATTGCGGAGGGGTGTGATAGACCTTGTTCGTTCTGTGCCATCCCGCTGATGCGTGGCAAGCACAGGAGCAAACCGCTGGAAGAATTGGTCATGGAGTCCGAGAAGTTGGCCGCAAAGGGCGTTAAGGAACTTATTTTGATTGCTCAGGATCTGACGTATTACGGGTTAGATCTCTATAAAAAGCGGAATTTGGCCGAACTCCTTCGAGCTTTGGTCAAAGTGGAAGGAATTGAGTGGATCCGTTTGCACTACGCCTTCCCTACAGGTTTTCCAATGGACGTACTGGAGGTTATGCGCCAAGAGCCCAAGGTCTGTAATTATATGGATATCCCTTTGCAGCATATATCCGATTCTATCCTCAAAAGTATGAGACGGGGAACAACCCAAACCAAGACAACCCAATTGCTCCAAGATTTTAGGGCGGCGGTGCCAGAGATGACTATCAGGACTACCTTGATCGTGGGTTATCCCGGGGAAACCGAAGAAGATTTCCAGACGCTAAAACGTTGGGTAATGTCGATGCGCTTTGAGCGGTTGGGCTGCTTCACTTACAGCCATGAAGAGAACACCCACGCCTATAATTTGGCCGATGACGTTCCAGAAGAGGTAAAGCAGCGGCGTGCTTCGGAAATCATGGAAGTGCAATCCCAGATTTCGTGGGAGCTAAATCAAGAAAAGATAGGTAAGAACTTTCGTTGCATCATCGACCGCAAGGAAGGCAATTATTTTGTGGGACGAACAGAGTTCGATTCCCCCGATGTGGATAACGAGGTGCTGGTGGATGCGGCCCAACATTACGTAAAGATTGGCGATTTTGTAAATCTCAGAATCATTGATGCTGCCGATTTTGACCTATATGGGGAACCAGTAACTTCGTAAGAAGTACTATCCAGGTTCATATAATTAAGGGGTAGGAAGAGGCGCGCTACAAAAGCCATTAAACCTATCGGTTCGAACGCTGTCGAAAGCTTTGCGATCTTGTCAACAAGACATTTTGACTTTGACCTGGCCGCCTGGTTTAATTAATCTTTGTAGACAGCCTCCCCTGTTTAAACTTATAAATATTTGGGTTTTTAGAATGAATAAATAGCTGCCAGCAAAAAAGAGGACAAACTCTTGCTGGGATTCATATCGTAGTCAAAGAAAATAGCATCCGACCCACTGTCCAAACGTAGTTCTGGCTTAATAGTCAAATTTTCCAATTTATAGCTTCCCGTTACGGTAACTGCAAAAACGCTTGGGTCATCGTCCACCATTTCTATGTGCTGAGCAAAATATTCGCCCCTTAGACCAAGACCAAAGCTGTCGCTAAAACTGTATTGGGGATAAACGGCTACTCCACCAAACCCGGTCCCATGGTTATCAGCGTAAGCCGCATTGAGTCCTAAATATAAGGCATCGGTCAAACTAAAACCTCCTGTGTAATCTACCTCGAATCCTAATTTTGCCTTTGCGTCATAATAAAGGTTAAGGAATTGTCCTTTGTACCCCAATTGGGCTCCAATGGAATACTCGCCGGTAAAGTTGTAATCCTCGTCGGTTACGTTCATAAAGGCCAACATTAGGCTGAAGTCTTCCGAAAAGGAAAAATCAGCTCTAAGTCCGGTGTTGGAAAAGGGTCCACTGGAGAACAGGTATGAGGTGCTGTAGTTGAAGTTTGAGACCGGTGAGATAACTTCGTAACCTAAGAAGGTATTGAATCGTCCCAAGGTAAGCTTAACGGATTCCGCAACGTTCCAATAGGCGTACAATTGGTTTAAGTTCAGGCCATATACGGCTTGTTCTCCTCTTGGTCCAAAAACTAGATCGGCAACCGCTCCCGTTTTTACACCTTCATAGCTTCCTATTACATTGGCCATGCCCAAGGCAAAACCCGTCTGGTTGGCAAAGGAAGTGGCTGGAGCAAGAAATGAATCTCCGTCTTCACCAAAAATTGCTTTATCGGTTGCGCTCAAATTTGTCCTATAGTAGGCGTCCACGCTGCCACCGATGGCAAACCTGGGTTTTGGCTCTTCTATAATGTCCGGTTCTTGGGCAAAAATTTCAACAGTGGTCATTATAAATGTTAATAAGAAAGTAATTTTTACGTAATTTGTGGTTATAATCGTTTTCATAGTTCAAAAGATTTAATCAACTCCTTTAATAGGGAATTGACAGGTTAGTAGCTACTTTTGTAATGGAAAAGGTTATTGACGGAGCGTTCTGCAAAACGCTCCGTTTTCTTTTCAATGAATTAATTCTCGTTTGTTCTAAAATCCGAATAGGCGTCCATCTTATGTTCGTGTATATCCAGGCCCTCCATTTCTTCCTGGGCTGAAACTCGGAAACCCAATGTTTTCTTAATTGCGCCAATAATCAGGTAGGTAGGCAAAACGCAGGCAAAGGCAATGCTACCGACCCCTGCCAACTGGTAAAGAAATTGATCTAGCCCGGCTTTGGCCCCAAGTACACCAACCGCCAGGGTGCCGAAAATACCACAGATAAGATGAACGGGCACGGCTCCAACGGGGTCGTCCAGTTTAAGTTTATCCATTAGGGAGACGCCGAGTACGACTATAACTCCGGAAATCGCACCAATTGTTATGGCTTCCAGTGGAGACATAAGATCAGCACCTGCGGTAATACCCACCAATCCGGCAAGGATTCCGTTGAGCATCATGGTTAGGTCAAAATTTTTGTAGCGTAGCGTAGAGAAGGTAACGGCGGCCATACCACCTGCCGCTGCAGCCAAACTAGTAGTGACCAACACCAAAGAGGTCGTTGCGGGATCGGCAGATAGTACGGATCCCCCATTAAAACCGAACCAACCTAACCATAAGATCAGCACTCCGGCGGTGGCAATAGGAATATTGTGACCGGGAATCGCCTTCGCTTTTCCATCCTCGAATTTTCCAATTCGCGGCCCCAAGAGATATATTGCGATCAGGGCGGCCCATCCACCGACGGAGTGCACCAGGGTAGATCCGGCAAAGTCATGGAATCCACCTTCCTTTACCAGTTCCCCGGCGGCGTTTACCTCATTTCCCAAGGTTGCAAGGAACCCGCCCCCCCATTGCCATGAGCCCACAATGGGATACACAAGGCCTACATATATAATGGTAAAGACCATAAATCCTCCCAATTTAACACGCTCTGCAACGGCACCGGAAACAATGGTGGCCGCGGTCGCTGCAAACATGGCTTGAAATAGAAAATCGGTCCAGTACGTGTATCCCCCGCTGGCGTAATCAGGGGTCAGTCCATTTTCTGGCAGTGAAAGTCCAAAACCCGAGAAACCAAAGAATCCGTTGAAATCCCCGGGGTACATTAAATTGAATCCTGCCATATAGTACAGTAGGATCCCGGTACAGACGATAAAAATGTTTTTAAATAAGATGTTGATGGTGTTCTTTTGTCTGGTAAGTCCTATCTCTAATAGGGAAAATCCCAAGTGCATGAAGAATACGAGAGCCGTACAAATCATCATCCAAGCATTATTAGCCGTAAATATTCCTGTGTCCATAATACGTTAGTTATTAGTTGGTTGTTCTTTTTTAGTTGATTCCCGCTCGTCCGTTTTCCCTTGTCCTAATGCGATAGGCGTTGAGCATGTCCGAGACAAAAATTTTACCGTCGCCTACATTGCCTGTCTGGGCCGCGTTGAAAATGGCCTCCAGCGTCCGATCCAAAAACTCGTCCGATACCACGATTACTAGGTATCTTCTTTGGATATCCGAGGTGCTGTACGAGATACCCCGATAGACATGGCCCTCTTTTTCGTTGCCGACCCCGGTAACATCCCAATAGCTGAAGAAATTCACCTCAATTTTGTGTAAAGCCGTTTTAACTTCGTCAAATTTTGATTTCCTGATAATTGCCTCAATTTTTTTCATGTTCCTTTATTTGATTAATGATCATCCTATAGATTTGCGACGGAATTGCTTCAATTCCTCTTCGCTCTACCCATATTCGATTTATTGGTTATTTGATAAAAGTATGGTAAAATGAAGTTGGCCCCCATAAAAAATAGGGGTGAATGTCTAATTTTTATTAATATAATATTTTTACCCCTATTAAAATATGGGTATATCATAATAAAATATAAATATTTATAATCTAATTTTGAAAAATACGGGGGTCAGGATGGAAATAATTAAAGAAATGGATCGCATAACCCCTTTTTTTGAGGGGGTGTAAATAGTTTGATTAATAAACCGGAGAGTTTGTGGGTTTAATCTGAAGTTGAATTCGAAATTGCGGAGTATTTAGTTTGTGGGCCTAGTGGTTAGTTTGGGTCCCGATTTTTAGATGCTCGGGGACAACATCTAAGGATTGAGCGCGTGGCCCATGGCGGTATGCGAGATGTAAAAGGTTCCGATCTCTAGATCATTTTGGAAATCCAAAGGCCAAAAGCCACGGCGGCAATTCCCAATAAAATGCTCGATCCCAGGTAAATCGCAAATCCGTAATACTCCCCTAGTTTTAGTAGGGTGTGATTCTCGAATGCAAAAGAAGAAAATGTGGTAAATCCGCCGCAAAAGCCGGTTGCCAACAACAACGTTTGGTTTTGGGAAAGATAGTTGTGTTTAAAAGAAATGCCAAGGATAAGGCCTATTAACAAGCATCCCAAAATATTGACGATAAAGGTGCCCAAGAAAAAATTAGGAAAGTAATCGTTGAAAGTTTTACTGATATAAAAACGTAAAGCACTGCCCAATCCACCACTGACAAAGACAAGTGCTATTTGTTTCATGGGTTAAAAGTACAAAACGGTCTCTATATAGCTTTTTTGTAATTCGAGGCAACTAAATCTATGGGGTAAATTTTGGTAACCGATGATGTTGAGACCTTCGGATGGGACTTCTTTAATTTTGGAGTCGAACGGTTTACACTAAATAATAACAGTAGTACATTGATGGCAATTAAAATAAATAAAATCGCAAAAAAAGTTGTCATTGGTCGAAAATGTTTGATACTACAACGCAAAAGTACGCCTTTTCTTATATATAATGGATAAAGATGACGGAATTATGGGAAGACCCCCATTTTTTTGGGTAATGGCAATTAATTTCTTAATTTTTAAGCAAGGTCCTAATAATGAATAGGATAATAACAAATATAATGAACGTTAGGCCCACCCATTTAACACCTTTGTAGTTTTTTAAGTGCAGTTTCTTGTCTTTTTTATACGACAGAAAGATGACCACCGCAAAAGCAATTGCAAAAAGACCCGCAAAAATTAATTGTCCCTTACTGAACATATTTCTATTTTTACGCAAAGCTAAACCCGTTTCAGATAAAAATCCGAAATTTTGGGAAATTTATTTTTTTCTTTTCCCAAGGCAACCCCTAATCTTTGGGGGGTTGTGCATAACCCTAGCTACTGAATTAAATTTACTCCCGAAACTTCGGGTGTATAGGGAAAAGGTAAGGTTTAGAAACTTGGATTCTTAGTGGGAAGGAGCAATACCTACAGCAAGACAAAATGAAAAGTAAATTCCGTGCGGTTGCTCTCTTCCATGAATCATTTGGACTTGTGGTCTCCAAATTCTAAATTTGGAATTTATGAATACGCAGACTTTTTTATTCCTCATAGAATTCCCCCCGATGCGGTTTTAGGATATCCCGTACAGAAATCATTTCCGCTTCACTAACTACAAGAAAAGCGATGCTGTGCATGGGACTTAGGGTTTGATACCCTGTAATTTTTTCGGTGAGATTTTCCGAAACTACGTATTCCTTTAAGTGTATCGCATGATGTTCCGCAGTTTTGGAGGCGTCCGGACCCCTTAGGTCCCAAATCAGTTTTATTTTTCTTTCCTTCATAAATTAAGAAATAGGTTCTTTACTGGGCCCACCAACCATATTTTTGATTGGCACTTTTAAAAATTAGTTAAAAGTAGTTGATTTTTGCTAGAAAAGGGGAACTTGCACAACGTTGCTTAATTCGTATTTTTGCACGATGTTTTTGTCAAAGAGAAAATTTTCGGTTATAACGGTGGTCTTGGCAGCTTATATTTTTGTCATCCTAGCCGCTTCCTGTAATTTTCGGTGGAAGAAAGCGGAGGAAAAAGTGCCTTTGGCCCGGGTAGACGAAGCGTATCTATACAAGGAGGATGTAGCACGGCTCTTGGTCGGTAATATGACTAAGGAGGATAGTGCCTCCTTCGTAACCAATTATATCAACGACTGGGCGACAAAACAATTATTGCTCTCCAAGGCCAAGATTAATTTGCCCGAAGAAAAATTGGCAGAATTCGATAAGCTTGTATCGGACTATCGGACGGATTTGTATACCCGCGCCTATAAAGAGGCCTTGGTCAAACAGGCGTTGGACACCGCTATTTCCGATACCGACCTGAAAACCTTTTACGATCAAGAAAAGGAGAATTTTAAGCTGAAGGAAGAATTGGTTCAACTTCGCTATATTGAACTCCCGTCCCAATTTTTGGACAAAAAGACAGTTATTCAAAAATTAAAGAGGTTCAACAAGGATGATATTGTTTATTTGGATTCTATCGGTGTGCAGTTTAGAAAAGTTAATTTTAACGATTCTATTTGGGTGCCGGTATCCCGTCTTATTTCGGAAATCCCGCCCTTGACCGTTGAAAATCAGCACAAATACTTAAAAAAATCACAATTTTTTGAATTGCAGGATTCAATAGGGGTATATTTGGGGCACGTTACCAATCTACTGCAAGTGAACGACGAAACCCCGCTTTCCTATATAAAACCGGAAATTAGACAGGTGCTCCTGAATAGGAGAAGGATTGATTATTCAAGAAAATTGGAGGTAGAAATAATCGATGAGGCTATAAAGAACAAAGAATTTGAAGTTTATGACAAGTGAGATAACAATAAATAATAAAATTGCATTTCTTTCCCTTATGCTTATATCTGGACTTGGGTTTTCTCAAGTGACGGATTCCATTCCCGATTCACAAATGGAACTCCATGAGCCCGTAACAGCTATGGCGATGGAGACAGATAAGGATACCGTAAACGATTTTAAAAAAATAAAACTAGACGGAGTGGCCGCCGTTGTGGGCGATTATGTAATCTTGGATTCGGATATAGACAAGACCCTTATCGATCTGCGAAACCAAGGGGCCTCTACGCAAGACGTGACCCGTTGTAGCCTGTTGGGAAAATTGATGGAGGATCGTCTCTATGCGCACCAAGCCGTACAGGACAGCATCCTGGTTTCCGATGATGAGGTAAACGCCACTAGCGATAGGCAGATACAATCATTGGTCGCCCAGATTGGCTCAATGGACAAGCTTTTGCGTTTTTACCATAAGGAAGACGAGGCGAGTTTTAGGGAAGAACTTTATAAGATCAACAAATTGCGCATGCTCTCCGAAAAAATGCAACAGAAAATTGTTGAGGGCATAGAAGTAACCCCTGAGGAGGTACGGCAGTTTTTCAAAAAGATCCCGGAGGACGAACGCCCCGTTTTTGGTGCCGAGATGGAGATTGCACAGATCGTGAAATCGCCACAGCCGACTGCGGCCGAAAAGCAGAAAGCGATAGACAAGCTTAATACGATCAAGGCCGATATAGAGGATAACAACGCCAGTTTTAGTGTTAAGGCTATATTGTATTCCCAAGATCCCGGGTCAAAATCCAATGGGGGAGCCTACAGTATCACCAAGCAAACCGGTTTTGCCAAAGAGTTTATGGACGTGGCCTATAGCCTACAGCAAGGAGAGATATCCGAACCATTTGAAACAGATTTTGGCTATCACATCATTTATTGCGAAAAAATAAGGGGTCAGGAACGGGATATTAGGCACATCCTTATCCAACCCGAGATATCCCAAAAGGTCCTGGATAATGCCCGAAAGGAACTAGACAGTATCCGTCAAGGAATTATAGATGGTAAATTTACATTTGCGCAGGCGGCCTTGAACTTTTCGGATGAAAAGGAGACCAAATTTGACGGTGGCCTGCTAAGGAATCCCACCAATTTCGACTCCCGTTTTGAGCTTACCAAGATGGACCCCACCCTCTACAATCAGGTCCGGAATTTGAAGGACAATGAAATTTCCCAACCTATTTTAGAAGAGGATCCAAGGGGCGGTTCCCCAAAATACAAGATTATGAAGGTGACCAATCGGTACGACGAACACGTGGCCGATTTTTCTAAGGACTACCTTAAAATACAGGAGTTGGCGCTGCGCGAAAAGCAGTTCAATACTATTAAAAAATGGATGAAGGATCATATCGAGGACACCTATATCACAGTAAATGCCGAGAACAGGGACTGTAATTTTGCGAATAACTGGGTAAAGGAGTAGTTTATATGTCTGATGTTGCCGCCATTGCGAATTTGGTTGAAAAACACGGTGCCTTAAAAAGGGAGATTGCGAAGGTGATCATCGGGCAGGATGAAGTGATCGAACAGATTCTTTTATCTATTTATACCGGGGGACATTCCTTGCTAGTTGGAGTGCCCGGACTCGCCAAAACGTTAATGGTCAATACCATTGCCCAAATCTTGGGCCTCGATTTTAAGCGAATCCAATTCACCCCAGACCTGATGCCAAGCGATATTTTGGGCAGCGAGGTGTTGGATCAAAACAGAAACTTCAAGTTTATTAAAGGCCCCGTGTTTGCCAATATCATCCTGGCGGACGAGATCAACCGTACCCCTCCCAAAACCCAAGCAGCACTCTTGGAGGCAATGCAGGAACGGGCAGTGACCATAGCGGGGAATCGGTACAAATTAAACCTACCCTATTTTGTCCTCGCTACTCAGAACCCCATAGAACAAGAAGGTACCTATCCCTTGCCGGAAGCCCAACTGGATCGCTTTATGTTTGCCATAGAATTGAAATATCCTTCAATTGACGAGGAAATACAAGTAGTAAAGACTACGACTGCCGATATCAGTATTGAGGTAAACGCATTGTTCAATGCACAGGAAATTGTCGATGTTCAGCACCTGGTCCGACGTATTCCGGTACCGGAGAACGTCGTTGCATACGCGGTACAACTGGTGAACAGTACCCGTCCGGTACAAGAAACGGCCACCGATTTTGTAAAACAATACTTGGATTGGGGAGCAGGCCCCAGGGCCTCCCAAAATCTAATTTTGGGCGCTAAGGCCCACGCAGCCGTCCAAGGTAAATATTCGCCAGATATCGAAGATGTTAAGGCCGTGGCAATGGGTATTCTGAGACATAGAATCATTAAGAACTACAAGGCAGAGGCCGAAGGGATATCCGAAGAGGATATTATCCGGAACTTGTTGTAGCCTTTTTTATCCTCGTGTTTTTTAAAGGTCGAAGTTGCAAATGCCAAACGCTTTGCGCTAAACGCTATTCGTAAAAAAGCGCATGGGGTACAACGATCAGCGAATGGGCCATTACCAATCCCACTGTTTTCTCTTAACAAATTGACCTGATTTCCAAAACTTGCATAGGCTATTTGATAATTCGTGAAAATGGGAGGAATCATCGTTTAAAAATTTCAATATCGCCACCGTTTTTAGTAATTTCGTAAAATTTCAAATCAACTTTCAAACGAAATATACATCAGCATGGCATTTGATATAGATATGATTAAAGGGGCTTATGCCCAGATGGCCAAACGGGTTGATAAGGCCCGTGAAATTGTAGGCAAGCCACTTACGTTATCCGAAAAGATTTTGTATTCCCATTTGTGGGACGGGATGCCTACCAAGGCATTTGTAAGGGGCAAGGATTATGTAGATTTTGCGCCCGATCGTATCGCCTGTCAGGATGCTACCGCACAGATGGCATTGTTGCAGTTTATGCAGGCCGGAAAGGCCAAAGTGGCTGTGCCCACAACGGTACACTGTGATCACTTGATCCAGGCAAAAAGCGGGGCGGTCGCCGATTTGAGGGCGGCAAACACTTCCAGTGCAGAGGTATTTAATTTTTTGGAATCGGTTTCTAATAAATACGGGATCGGGTTTTGGAAACCGGGGGCTGGGATTATTCACCAAGTGGTGTTGGAAAATTATGCGTTCCCAGGTGGAATGATGATCGGGACCGATTCCCATACGGTCAACGCGGGTGGTTTGGGAATGGTTGCCATTGGTGTTGGTGGTGCAGATGCCGTGGATGTTATGGCAGGGATGGCGTGGGAATTAAAGCTCCCTAAATTGATCGGCGTAAAATTGACCGGAAAAATATCGGGTTGGACTTCGGCCAAGGATGTTATTTTGAAAGTGGCCGGTATTCTGACCGTGAAAGGAGGAACGGGTGCCATTATCGAATATTTTGGGGAAGGTGCCAAAAACCTTTCCTGTACCGGTAAAGGTACTATTTGTAATATGGGTGCCGAAGTTGGTGCCACAACTTCTACTTTTGGATATGACGATTCCATGGAGCGCTATTTACGGGCAACGGAAAGGAGCGATGTGGCAGATGCGGCAAATAACGTAAGGGACTATCTAACGGCCGATCCAGAGGTTTATGCCAATCCTGAAAAATATTTTGATGAACTGATAGAAATCGATCTCAACGAACTGAGACCGCATCTCAATGGACCCTTTACCCCTGATTTGGCGACCCCAGTTGGCGAATTGGGACCAAAGGCCAAGAAGAATGAATGGCCATTAAAAGTAGATTGGGGGTTGATCGGATCTTGTACCAATTCTTCCTATGAAGATCTTACCCGTGCGGCTTCCATTGCGAAACAGGCGGTCGATAAAAACATAAAGCCTAAATCCGATTTTGGAATAAATCCGGGTTCGGAACAGATACGGTTTACCGCCGAGAGGGACGGCCTACTCCAAATTTTTGAGGATTTGGGGGCAACGGTGTTTACCAATGCCTGCGGGCCGTGTATCGGTCAATGGGATAGGAGCGACTTAAAAGGGGATGAAAAGAATACGATCGTACATTCGTTTAACCGAAACTTTTCCAAAAGGGCGGATGGGAATCCAAATACACATGCTTTTGTAGGTTCCCCGGAAATGGTGGCCGCTATAGCAATTTCAGGAAGGCTGGATTTTGATCCGATGAACGATACCCTGATCAATGAGAACGGGGAAGAAGTAAGGCTAGATGAGCCATTGGGCATAGAGCTTCCGCCCAAAGGTTTCGAAGTGGAGGACGCCGGTTACCTGGCTCCGAAGGAAGACGGTTCTTCCGTTTCCGTAAAGGTAGATCCAAAGTCCGAAAGGTTACAATTGTTGGATCCCTTTACTCCCATTACTCCAGCTTCATTACAAGGGGTAAAGCTTTTGATCAAAGCATTCGGCAAGTGTACTACGGACCATATCTCTATGGCAGGACCCTGGTTGCGTTACCGTGGCCATTTGGACAATATTGCAAACAACACCTTGATCGGGGCCGTTAATGCATTTAATAAGAAGACCAATTTTGTTAAGAATCAGTTGAACGGGGAATATATGGGGGTCCCGGATGCCCAACGCGCCTATAAGGCAGCGGGTATCAAGACCATTGTTGTTGGCGATCACAACTATGGGGAAGGTTCTTCCCGGGAACATGCCGCCATGCAACCGAGACATTTGGGGGTAGCTGCCGTGTTGGTGAAATCTTTCGCCCGAATTCACGAAACCAACCTTAAAAAACAGGGGATGTTGGGATTGACATTTGCCAATGAGGCCGATTATGACCTTATACAAGAGGATGATACCTTTAACTTTATAGACATAGCCGATTTTTCACCGGACAAACAATTGACCTTAGAAGTAGTACATGCCGATGGCAGCAAGAATACAATAATGGTGAACCATACCTATAATCAATCCCAAATAGAATGGTTCAATGAGGGTTCTGCCTTGAACGTAATCAAGAAGGAGAATGCGGCCCAACATGCTTAGATCTTGATGGATGGTCTGTTTATGATGTCCTGATAGTTGTTATTTAAAATAAACTCCTGATTTTCCTCAGGAGTTTTTTAGCTTTGGGGAAACCCCGATTACGATGAAAATCAAAAGAAAGACCGGCCTTAATATTCTATTGATCGCATTTGTGATTTCTTTTTTTATCACCCCTATCGGATATTGGAGTAAAGTGTGGTTGACCAGGTTGTTTACCTTTGAGCCAGAAATGGAACAACGGTCCGAAGTCGAACAAATCCCCGGTTATGACTGGAAATTAAGGGATGCCCAAGGGAAAATTTTCAATTTTGAAAGATCTAAAGGGGATGTTGTTTTTATCAATTTATGGGCTTCTTGGCTCCTGCCCAGTGCTGCAGAGCTAAAGGGAATCCAAAAATTAACGGACGAGTACAAAGGAAAGATAGATTTTTATATCATTACGAATGAGGAGCGGTACCCGGTTGAAGAGTTTATGCGAAAAAATGATTACGACTTTCCGGTAACCTATAGGATCGGTGGAGAGAAATCTCCCATAGATACCACTCAGGTTCCCGCTACTTACATTATTGATAAATTGGGGAATATTAGGGTAAACCAAAAAGGAATAGCCGATTGGGACAATAAAAAGGTAAGGGGGCTTTTAGATTCTCTAATAGCGGAATGAGTGAATAGAATATAGAAAATAGAGAAGAGAGCAAATTTAGCGTAAACAAGAGAATTTAGAGAGGGGAAAATAAATATAAACATAAGGGGCTATAAGATTGGGAATAGGAAAAAATCTTTTCTCTATTATCTAATATTCTGAAGGCAACTAAAAATTAAAAGTGTGAAACTCAGTAAAAAGCAAATCGTAAACGGTTTATTTATTATTGGAATAATCCTTTTAGTATTCACTCCAGTGGGGTTTTATGCACGGGTGCACATCGGTCGGTTGCTATCTTCCGGGGCCGCAGTCGTCAAAGAGGGTATGCAGGTATCGTTGGATAATTATGAATGGGATTTACAGGACGTTGAGGGAAATTATTTTGATTTTAGGGACCAAGAAGGTAAGGTTGTCCTCATTAATTTTTGGGCCACCTGGTGCCCGCCATGTGTGGCCGAGATGCCCAGTTTGCAAAAGTTGTACAAGGGATACGGAGATAAGGTCGTTTTTATGTTCGTGGCCCAGGACAAACCAGATAAGGTCGAGGCATTTCTGAAGAAGCACCAGTACGAGGATTTGCCGGTATATTATGCCAAGACCGCGGCACCAAGTCTGTTAGCCGCCAAAGTCCTGCCAACCACCTACATTATCGACAAGGATGGGAAGATTAGGGTTGCGGAGACAAACGCAGCCGATTGGAATACGGATAAAATAAAGACCCTGTTGGGCAATCTGTTAAAGGAATAGGGGGTTAAGCTCAAACTCAAATTCCAGTTAAACTAAACTCTAACCTCACCGTCTTACCTCTTAAAATACTTGAACGGAACGAACAGCATTCCAAAGCATTCCCCATCCGATTTGTCCAAATGTTTATGGTGTATTTTATGCGCTCTTCGGAGACCTTTTGCGTATCTATTGTTTGTATTCCGAAACCATTTAAACCGTTGGTGAATAAAAATATCGTGGACCGTGAAGTAGGCTATACCGTAAGCCAGTATGCCAAAACCAATGGGCCATCCTTGCCAAAAACCGGTCTGCGCACCCAACCAAAAGAAGACCATGCTAACAATGGCGTAAAAGACAAAGAAAAGATCGTTGCGTTCAAACCAGGAATCATGGTCCTTTTTATGGTGATCTCTATGCAATTTCCACAGAAAACCATGCATGATATACTTATGGGTAAACCAAGCCATAAACTCCATAAAGCAGAATACACCGATGAAAAGTAATAACCAGATTAGAAGTTTCATGTGTTGTTTCTTTTAATGAAAATTTTGGAGATGTTTAAGGTATAGTTATTAGGTTATTATGGTGTGTTTTCAAGTGACTTTGTTGCCTGTTAACACAATAAACTCAATAACTCAATAACTCCTCTCATACATCCCAAGTTTATAATTCACATAAGTCGTAGCCAGCAATCCCAGCTTTTGATAATTGGATACTCGAATTCTTTTATTCTTGATTTCCATGGATGGCGTGTTCTTTAGTTTTTTTAAAAGCTTCCGATAATATTTGTAGGCCATATATACACCAAATTTCGAGGAATTGGGCAATTTCAAGATTCCAGAATGGCCAAGTGCAAAATCGGTCTCTATTTCTTGAATGATGGCAGTTTTTGAACCTTCGTCCAGCTCCCTCAGATTAACGTGTGGAAAATACGAACGATTTAAATATTCAAAATCGCTCTTTAAGTCCCTGAGGAAATTAACCTTTTGAAAAGCAGAGCCCAGAGCCATGGCCGAAACTTTGAGCTGCTCGTATTTAGACCTATCACCTTGAGTAAAAACACGTAGGCACATTAGGCCTACTACGTCGGCCGACCCATAAATATATGATTTATATTCGTTCTCGGTTTTAAATACGTTCCCGTGGAGGTCCATACGCATACTATCCAAAAATGAGCCAACTAAATGATAGGGGATGCTATATTTGTGATAGGTATATTGGAAGGAATTTAAAATGGGATTTAGGCTGATCTTGTTCCGCAGTGCATATTTCAAGTCCCGTTGAAAGTCATCCAACAACTCTTCCTTATTATATGCGTGAAAGTTATCCACAATCTCATCGGCAAAACGGACGAAACCATAAATATTATAAATATCACTTCGTATGGAAGGAGCCAACAATTTGGTGGCCGAAGAAAACGAGGTGCTGTAGGACTGGGTTACAATCTTGCTGCAGTTGCGGGAAACCTTGTCAAAAGTAGCTTTCATAATTCTATTTTTAAATCTATGCCGATTTCTTTATTCTGTATATATATTTTTTCCAATAAGTTCCGATACCAATTTTCCCGAAATTAGAGCGGGTGGTACTCCCGGACCGGGTACGGTCAACTGACCTGTAAAAAACAAGTTCTTTACTTTTTTACTCTTTAATTTAGGTCTTAAAAAGGCGGTTTGTGCAAGTGTGTTGGCCATGCCATAGGCATTGCCCTTATAGGAATTGTATTTTTCCTTGAAATCGCTAACGCAGAAACTTTGGTGAAAAACAATGTTTTCGCGGATTTTCTGGGAGGTCCTTTCTTCAAATCTTTGTATGACTAGGTCAAAATATCGTTCTTTAATTTCCTGGGAATCTTTTAGATCAGGTGCTATTGGAATAAGAAAAAAACCGCTCTCGCCATCCTTGGGTGCCATACCTGCGTCTGTTACCGATGGAAAATTGGCATAAAAGAGGGGTTCAGTGGGCCATTGGGGACGGTCATAGATTTCTTCGGCATGTTTTTCAAAGCTTGTATCGAAAAAGAGGTTATGATGGCCAACATTGGCCAATTTACGATCGAATCCGACATAAAATAGGAGGGAAGACGGTGCAAAAGTTCTTTTTTTCCAGTACGCCTCGGAATATTGCCTATATTTTTCATCCAAAAGGGTTTCCGAGTGATGATAGTCGGATCCACACACGACAACATCAGCTTCAATGGTTGCACCGTTGACTTGTATTCCTGTCACACTTCCTCGGTTTACATGGATTTTATCTACTGTAGAGGAGGTTCTTATCCTTACCCCTAGCTCTTCGCACAAACTTTTCATGGCCCTGACAATTTCGTAAATCCCCCCTTTTGGGTGCCAGGTCCCAAGCCCAAAATCTGCAAAATTCATAAAACTGTAAAAGGACGGAGTGCGGGTTGGTTTGGCACCTAAAAAAAGCACCGGGAATTCCAGCACTGAAATCAATTTAGGATTTTTAAACTTTTTTCGTATTTCCCGACTTATGGATGTAAAAAAACGGTCGATGCGGGTCACAGTATCCCATGTCACAAGCTCTAGTGGCGACGCTCCTGGCTTGAGAACGATGTCCTGCATTGCGATTTTATAATTTTCCCGGGCCACTGTCATAATTTTTTTTAGTTGTACCGCGCTTCCTTTTTCAATTCGCTCGAACTCTTGGCATATTTTGTCGATTCCACTTCCTATGGTAATGGTCTCATCGGCAAAAAAAACCCGATATGCCGGATCCAACCTGTCCAAGGTGTATAAGTCGGAAGTTTTCTTTCCAAAATCCTTAAAAAACCGGTCAAAGACGTCGGGCATCCAATACCAACTAGGTCCCGTATCAAATGTATATCCATCAATTGTCAACCTTCCGGCCCTTCCGCCTAAATCCGTGTTCTTTTCAATGATTTCTACATCAAATCCTTGTTTGGCCAAATAACAGGAAGCCGAGAGCGACGAAAATCCAGATCCAATTACGACTACCTTTTTTTTCATCCTTCTATTGCCGTTAAGCTTCTATTTTTTGGACAAGAGCCTGGATAGATTCAAAGGTTTCTATGTGACCAGGCAGCTTTTCTTTGTCCAGATACTGGGTTTGTCGCCCCAGAACCCATAGTTTTTTGTAATAGCCTAGATTAATTTCACTATCAAATTGAGCTATATAGTTCTCTAATTTGTCTTTGGTGGGTTGAACTGTAAAATAGGATACAAAATGGAGGTTATCCCCGACCACCTCCAAGTCCTTAAGGCTGATGATGGGGACGGTCTGTCCCAAATAAATGGTCTTGAAGCCTCTCAACAGCAATTCATAATTAATGTATAAAAGTCCGATATCGTGAATTTCGTTGTCGGGCAGGAAGAGTACAAACGTCCTGTCTTTCCCCGTCGGACCGGTTAGCTGCAATTTTTCTGTGTTGGCGATTATCTTTTGGCGTATCAGTCCGGCCATAAAATGTTCGTGGGAAGTATGTATGCTGTCAGTTTGCCAAAGTATCCCCAATTGATTTAGAAGGGGAATTAGGATCGAACTGAAAATGTCCCTAAAGGATTTATTTACGGTCAATTCGTTATACGTACTATGGAAAAGTACTTGATCAAATTTCACCATGGCCAATTTTAGGGAATTGATGATGTGGTCTTTGTCGTTTTCCTCAACGCTTAGTTCGTGTACCAATACGGGAATTTCGGAATTGGGCAAAGAGGCAATTTTGGAAATTTTGTACCCGTTGTTGTAGAGCACGGTAATATTTAATAGCTTTTGTAAATTCTCCAAGTTATAGGAGCGAATGTTGGTATCGGTTCGTTCCGGTTCTAGAAGACCATATCTTTTTTCCCATATCCGAATAGTATGGGCCTTGATTCCCGATAGGTTTTCCAAATCCCGGATACTGAAAGCTTCTTTAACTTTGTTCATTTTTTTAAATATAAAGTTAAACAAATATAATATAATAATCGATTTATTCCCCAGTTTCCCCGTTAAATTTAGATAGTCTTATAGACTACGGGCGAAGGAAGGCAGGCAAATAGGACGGTAATGTTTACACGAATGGTCGGACAATTGTGGTTGTGTTGGCAATTAAGGCGGTAAATGATACAAAGTTTTTACGCTTCTGAATATTTAGGAATATAGTCAACATACCAGTCCTTAACAATATAACTCCAAAACCCGGAAACCTATCCCTTATTACAACTTTCGCTCTGGAGCGAGCCCCTCGATATTCATGGAAAGCTTTTTCCCTGAGATAATTTCGGACACCAATTTACCAGTTGCGGGTCCCAGGCTCCAACCCATCATGGCATGGCCCGTGGCTACGGTTAGGTTGGCCCATTTGGAAGTACGGCCAATATAGGGGAGGCCATCCGGTGAAACAGGCCTAAGCCCACATTGGGCTTCTGTCTGTTCCTTATCCGTAATTTGTAATCCTTTGTAGTAGGCCGATGCTGCCTTTGCAATGGCCTGGACCCTTGTTTTATTGATTGTATCGTTGATGCCCGAAAGTTCCATGGTACCAGCGAAGCGGGTAAACCCTTTCATAGGGGTAACGGCAACTTTAGCCTCCATCAATATGGCGGGAACTACAATTCCGGTAGGTCTTTTTACATCGATGCGGTAACCTTTGCCCGGTTGCACGGCGATTTTAAGTTGCAATTTTTTGGCAAGGTGCTGACTCCAGGAACCCGAGGCCAAAACCATTTCATCAAATTTATAGGAGTCTTTTTGGGTAATTACCTTATCGATGATCGATCCGCTGAAATTAAAATCGACGACTTCCTCCCCAGTCTTTAGGGTCACTCCATGGTCCGTTAAATACTTTTTTAGATTTTGCATAATCTCTTCCGGAGTAGTATGTGCATCACATTCGTAATGTACTGCACCGAGGATTTCCGAACTCAGATTGGGCTGAAGGCTGTGTAATTCCCTGAGTGATAGTTCACGGACATCCAGTCCTTCGTCCTTCGCCCGATTTGCAACTTCCATTTCGTGTTGGCCTTCCTTTTCTGTTTTGTACAACATCAGAAGCCCTTTTTTTACCAACTGAAAATCACCGAGGTTGCCACTCTCGTATATCTCCGTATACAATTCTTTACTCAACAGGTTAATGTCCTTGATCAGTGGGATGGCCTTTTCTACCCTTGCCTTGGTGGAGGCGGCATTGAATTGCCAGGCCCATTTTATAAAATCCAGGTCGAACCGTGGTTTTATATAAAAAGGACTACTGCTGTTGAACATCCATTTGATGCCTTTGAGCATCATCCCTGGCGATGCCATTGGTATGATGTGGCTCGGCGTAAGGTAACCGGCATTCACATAGGAAGCACCGTGATCCATGTTGGATTTATCGATTATGGTAACCCGATGCCCTTCTTGATGTAGATAATAGGCGGTGCTCATCCCAATGATTCCGCCCCCGATAACGATAATGTTTTTACCCATTTTTTATTCCACCATCTGTTTTGGTTGCAATATTAAATGTAAAGTAAATTTGGGGAATAAAAAAAACCGCTAACAGCGGTTTTAGTACCCGGGATGGGAATCGAACCCACACGCCCTAACGGACACATGGCCCTCAACCATGCCTGTCTACCAGTTCCAGCACCCGGGTATAGACTAATTTCCTTTGGGGAGTTATTAGGAGGGCAAATATAATCAACTCTTACTTTACATCAACCCTTCTCTAAAAAAAATCCAATCTCCTTTTCTTATATTGGTTCGCGGAGTCCCGTTCATTTTGGGATATGGGAATTTAGAGGAATGTCGTTGATTAGTAAAGTCCCGTCGTTAACAGAAAATAATTAGCCAAGTTCCAAAAATCCCCGAACTTTATACGCTTATAAAAAAATAAAACAATTACATGACCTTCAAGAATAGATTGATCGGTTTTCTTTTTTGCAATATCCTATTGGGCACAGGAATTGGTTTTGCCCAAAAAGATGGCACAACCATTATTGAGGGGAGGGTAGTGGAACAAGGCGGTGGACAGCCCATTCCGTTTGCGACCGTTCTGGTCGCCGATAATGAAACCAAAACGCCCATTACGGGTGGTACCACGGATGATGACGGGAAATTTAACCTGGAGACCGAGGCGAGCGATTTTTATATCGAAATAAGCTTTATGGGGTTTAAAACCAAGACTTTTGGACAGCCAGTGATCAATAGCGGGGTCGTAAACCTGGGTACCGTAGTACTGTCCGAGGATGCCCATCAGTTGGCAGAGGTTGTTGTGGAAGGAGAGGTTTCCACGACAGAGTTTAAACTGGACAAGCGGGTGTTCAACGTTGGCAAGGATATTAGCAGTACAGGGATGAGTGCCTTGGAGGTGCTAAACAACGTACCGTCCGTAAACGTGAATATCGAAGGGCAGATAAGCCTTCGCGGCAGCCAAGGGGTGCGGGTCCTGATCAATGGTAAACCCTCGATTCTTGCTAGCGGCGAGGGTAATGCCCTCGGCACCATCACGGCCGATATGATCGAAAGAGTGGAGGTAATCACCAATCCATCCGCTAAATATGAGGCAGAGGGTACTTCGGGAATCATCAATATCGTCATAAAAAAGGAGAATCGAGAGGGGCTTAACGGATCTATCTCTCTCAATGGGGGCTCGCCCAATAATTATAGCGTGGGGGTTAGCTTAAACCGGCGTACCGAAAAATTTAACCTTTTTACACAATTGGGAGGTGGGTTTCGCGAATTGCCCAATGACATTGAGAATGGCAATGTGGACCTGGTGAACGAAAATAGTATTCTAAGCAGCGGAACCGAGTATCGCAACGAAAAATTCTACAATTTTACCTTGGGAACGGACTATTATATTACCCCAAATGATGTAATTACCCTTTCCGGAAATTTTGCCTTGGAACTGGAGGAACAACCTTCTAAAACTAGCTTTGCTTCAATAGATAAAAATGAGGGCATTACCTCGGAGTGGGACAGGAACGAAACCACAGAAGCAACCAATCCAAAATTTCAATACGAGTTTCAATACAAAAAGGAATTTGATGGGGATGAGGACCATACCTTGCTCTTTAGTGCCCTGGGTAATTTTTTTGGTAAGGATCAATCCTCCCAGTTCGTCGATACTACCATTTCTGGGGAGGATATGGATGGAGATCAAAAGACAAGAACGGATTTCAAGGAAGCCCTTTTTACCTTTAAATTGGATTACACCAAGACCTTTTTCGAAGATTGGTCCGTGGAAGGCGGGGCGCAATACGTCCTGAACGATGTGAGCAACGACTATGAGGTCGAGAATTTGATCGATGGGGAATACGTGGTCGACCCCGACTACACCAATGTTTTTGATTACAACCAAAACGTTTTCGGACTTTATGGTACCGGGGCTTACGAAGGAGAAAAATGGGGTCTTAAGGCGGGGCTTCGTCTGGAGCAAACCGAATTGAATACTTTGTTGAAAGATACCAATGAAGACAACCATCAGAGTTATTTGGATCTGTTTCCAAGCGTACACTCGTCTTATAAGTTAAACCCAAAAGTATCCTTCCAGGCCGGTTATTCCAGACGAATATTTAGGCCGGGATTATGGGATTTGAACCCCTTTTTTAATATCCGGAACAACTATTCGATCCGGCAGGGCAACCCAGATCTGCAGCCAGAATACACGGATTCCTTTGAAATAACGAGTATTTACCTATTGGGCAAAGCTTCCGTGAACCTAGGCTTTTATTACCGATATACTACCGATGTCATAGAAAGGGTCTCTACTTTTGAAAACAACGTAAATACGGTAACACCGGAGAACGTGGGTACGAACAACGCTACGGGAATCGAGTTCAATTTTAAATATAGTCCGGCCAAATGGTTCAGCTTAAACGGGGATTTCAACTTGGGTCAATACAAAAGGAGGGGTACCTTTGAAACGAATGTTTTTGATTTTGATGGGACTCAATGGTCATCAAAACTCTTGGCTAAGTTTAAGCTGCCGGGCGATTTGGATATAGAGGCAACCGGTAATTATGAGTCCGGCTATGAAACCGTTCAAAGCGAGATAGGGGACAATCTTTTTATGGACCTGGGGGTGCGTAAGAAGTTGCTTAAAGGCAAGGCGGTGATAAGCCTAAGCGTAAGGGATGTATTCGCTTCGCGGTCCTACGAAAGTGTGACCGAACAGCCCGACTTTTATGTGTACAATAATCGAGAGCGTGGTCGATTTGTATCAGTAGGACTTAGTTACGGCTTTGGGAAAGGAGATGCTATGGAGTTTACAGGAAGACGGAGATAGTTTTCGACTGAATGATTGGCACGAAACGGTCTACGGGTTACCCTTTTTCTTCCCTTTTTTCTCCTGGGTTGGACCTAACATGCAGATCCAATTGCGGGTAGGGCATTAAGATTTGGTTTTTTATAAATTTCTTATTGATTATTCTCCTAATGTCACTTTTTACCCTTTCTATTCTAAAAATATTCGCACTAAAGAACAAAAGTTGAAAGTCCAAGAAAGAGGTTCCAAAATTTATCAATCGGGCCTCGACCAATCTTCTATTGGAAACTTCTGGATGTTCAAGGGCGCTTTCTTCCAAAATTTTTATGACGAGGTCAATATTACTGCCATAACCCGCCCTAGCGTCTATACTAAAACGTGCTTTGTCCGTCTGATGGCTCCAGTTGATTACCTTGCTGGTTGTAATCAAGGAATTTGGGACAATAATAGAAATATCATCCCTATTATGGGCTTTGGACGTTCGCAGACCTATGCTTTGAATTTTGACGACCTCATTATCTATCTCTAAAACATCGTCTATTCTTACCGATCGCTCCGAAAGCAAAATGATCCCCGATATGACATCGTTGAATGTTTGCTGGAGCCCAAGGCCGACACCCACCAATAATGCGGCCGAACCTGCCAATAGGAAAGTAACGCTGATGCCGATCGTTTCCAGGACCATTGAAATGGCCATAACCCAGGTGACGTATTTTATAATCTGATAAAGGGCATAAATATTACCTGCATCGATATGGTTCAATTTGTGTTTGCGGAACAGGGCCTTCTTAATGAGCAACAGGAGAATTCTAGCGGCGAAAAGGATTACCAACACCGTAACAAGATCCGAAATCCTAATCGTATAATCGTTTAAACTTAATAATTCTAGATCGAGAATTTTTTTTAATGCTTCCATGTGCTAATATCCTTAAAAATAAACGGTTTTGCGTATTACCGACTAGTGTTAAGTTAAGCCAAAAGTATCGCATGATACAATGCTTCTTTTGCCGTATCCTTCCGACGCTTCGGGATTAAAAAATAGTTCCGTAGCTACGGCTATGCAATGATTTTTTGTCTAGGCCTGCAACAATCCCGATAACTGTCGGGACCTCGGTTGCCTTATACTTCATTTCAGCTTTAACTTAACACTACTTAATGCCATTTTTTATCAAGTCTTGACCTTCTATTTGGGAGGAGATAACCTAAGCGCTATCGATTATTGGATTAAGCAAATTTAGAGCTTAACATTTTCCCTTGCGCAAATGTAAATCATTATCATTTCTAACTTCATGTTGAACGGAATTTTGATGAATTTTAATTGGCTGAAATAAATTTTCCCAATTCAGGCTCAATTTGAGAGAATTTGAGGGTTATGACGTTCACTGTTTCAACGAGGCCTTATTAAAAATATAATCCGGGATATCGGTATCAAAGGTAATTTCATCAACTATAAAATCGGTGCCCTCGCCATCCTTCAACATGTCTTTGTAATTCATTTTTTTAGGATACCACCGGCCGTCAATTTTTTCTACATCACTTAGCAATACACGTTTTAAAAGCTCGCCGCTCTTGGCAAAAAGTTCTTCCTTTAGGGGGATATAACGTTCCTTATCTATCCATTCCTTCCGTTTTTCGTACGTGGCGTCGTCTACTTTGGCAGATAGCTCCAGTACCCAGGTCTTTCTTCCCCCAATCGTATCCTCCCCTACGACCTTGGCGTTGTAAACTTCTTCCAGCTTACGGTCTTCCATCATATCCTCATAGGAAAGGTCCGATCCCATCACGGATTGCCTCAGCATATGGCCGGAAAGTTGTATGGTACGGTCGGTGGATGGGGAATAGATCCAGAGGCGGTCGTCCAGCTTCAACATTTTGGTGCCCTTTTCCCTTGCGGGCGACAAGTATTCCGAAAAGGAGTTCACTTCCCCCTTCTGATAGCTCTTGGAGGTAATGGTCCTACTTCCCCTTCGACCATGGACCACCATTTGCGAGGTGGAGATGCTCGTTTTGGATATCATGTTTTTATCCACTTTCCGTAATATATCGGCCCCATCGGGTGTGTTTTGCGCATTCAAGAATGCGGGTAAAAGGAATAGATATAATATTTTTTTCATGACAAATAAATTTTATTTGTGTTTTTTCAACGCTTTATCGTTACAGGTTTTAAGACCTTCATAGCTGCCAAGCGACTATTTTATCTTGTCTCTTTTTCTATGCTCTCTTTTCTATATTATTTACACCTCCAGTTCCTTGAACAGGGTGGCGGTCTCCCTTTTATAGATTCCAATTCCCGACAGCATATTACCAAATACCATAGCAAACAAACCAGGGATAAACCCTACATAAAACAGATAGGGGGTAATCTTGGCCCGGATGACGGAGGGCATCAACATGGTGGAATTGGACATGTACTGCCCGATATTGATACCGTGGGTCTGTAAATAATAACATCCGCCCAACCCCAGAAGGGTGCCCGCGATGGATCCCACAATACCAATGATAATTGCCTCATAGATCAAAGATCGGTAGATATGGCCTTTTTCTTCCCCTAGGGCCAGCCTTATTCCAAATTCCTGGTACCTTCGCAAACCGCCGAGCAGTCCGGTGTTCCAAAGTACGATGGACATTGCGAATACAAAGATGCCGACGAACAGTGCTGTAAACGAATCGACATAATCCAAATACCCGGCCAAATTGTTCTGCTCCTTGAGCCGTTGCATTACCGGAGCAAATTCATCCGTGTTTTTGGCGTACTGGGCATTGAATTGTTCCGTCACCTTTTGTGCCTTTTCATCGTCATATACCCCATCTTTAAAATATCCGAGGACTTCACCTGCCCCGTTCGGCATATCCAGCATCAGTTGGGCATCCGAAATATCTACTATAATGCTGCCCTTGTCCAAGGCCGCGGAGCCAAAACGGATAGTGCCACTTATCTTAAAGTTTTGGAACGCCATGCTCCCGTTCATCGTTGATCCTATAAACGTAAAGGTATCCCCTATTTTTAAATTGAGTTTTTTCGCAAAATCGTCCCCGATGAGCGCCTCCCCGGACTTCTTGGGAATAGCACCGCTTACCAAGGAGCTTTTCATATTTAGGCGCTCTATTTCCTCACTGTTCTTGGATAAAAGGTCGACTGCCATACCCGATGCCGGACCCTGGGCCCTGGTATTTCCCTCCGCATCCGGCACATCGAGCAATCCTCCGAACCGGATACGCTCTGCCCACTGCATATCTGGAAATTCCTTATGCAGCGATCGGACCAGGGTATCTACCCCCAAAAGAGCAAGGTCGTTGGGCAACTGGTCCTTGTCCCTGGCATAAGCCCGGGTCATTATCTTTACATGACCGGTTTCAAAACGTGCATTTTGATCCACCATATCGCCCATCATCCCATAGATAAAGCCACTGAGCAACACCGTGAGGGCTACTCCAATGGTGATGATTATAATGGGAATCAAGCTCCGGTTTTTATCCCTTGCAATTCCTTTTAATAAAAATCGTATCATAGGTAAATAGTTAAATGTTAATTGTTAATGGTCAATAGTTGTTCGTGACGGTTATGAGCTTCATTCCGCGATTAACTTTTAATCATTAACCAATAACTTTTTCATTGTAATTTTCCTTTTAATGCATCCACCGGATTCATTTTGGCAATCTTTCTTGCCGGCAAAAAACTCACTATTGTAGTCGAAACTATGATAAGTACCGCGGTGCCTATGATCAGTTCCGGGCTAAAATCGGGAAAAATTCTTTTTCCAGCGGAAATCCCTAGGTTGTCTACCGCGGCGGGTGTTCCAATGCCTTGTCGTGTGAAATAGATAAAAATTGGAACGCCGTAAATGAAACCGACCAACACCCCAAGTATGCTGTGCATGCAGCCTTCGGCCGTAAACAGTCCCAATACCTGTTTCCTGGTCATACCCAAGGAAATATAGGTGCCAATCTCCTGCTGTCTTCTGAATATGGAAAGTACCTGGGTGTCAAAAACGGCGAGCATAGCGATGGCGAGCAACACCAAATAGATAATGACCCCGGTTATCTTATCCATTTTTTCAAGCGCCCGGATTCCAGTCAAGAGTTCATCTTGAGTCTTGAATTTCCATTTGGGCAAGTTTTTTTGTTCATAATTATTATTGGCGATAAAAAGGGTGGCCTGGCCCTTCATATCCGTCATCGCCCACAGTTTTTTAAGGGGCATCCAAATCTGTCCGATGTCCACATTGGGCACATCGGTATCGAAAATACCGGCTATGGTAACGTTGCCCGCATCAAAACTGCCGTTTTTGTCCCGCCATCGAAGCATTACCTGGTCTCCTTTTTTTAGGTTGACCGATGCGGCCATGCGTTTCCCGATGATGACGGGGTATTCAGCCGAGCTTTGTTGTAAAAGTTGGGTAGGTAACTTTACGGTGTTTTGGGCAACTTCAATGCCTTTTACCAAAACTGGCATCAAACGACCCTGGGGATAGATGGATGCCTGCCGTATTAAAATCGGAACAAGGTCTTTTGTATCGGTCGCTGGTATTTTTCCATGACCATCCTGTAAGGTAAACGCATCGTACGGGTCATAATCCTTGTAAAGCAACTGGCCGCCACCGTATTCCCAAGCAATATTCTCGTCGATGGAATTTTGATAAAAGCCTTCCACATACCCTTGATAGAATATGATGAGCACAAAGACAAAGGAGAGGATACCCACGCTTAGCCAGGTACGTAGGCCAGCGCCCATCAGGTTTTTATAGGCCAAGTGAAATGCCAATCTTGTAATGGCACCTCTTGGTGGTTCCGATCTGGTAGATATTTTACTGTTGGCCGTCATTGTAATTTTCCTTTTAGGGCATCCACCGGATTCATTTTTGCAATCTTCCTTGCAGGCAAAAAACTAACTAGTGTAGCCGAGGCCACCACTAAAACCATAGTGCCGAATATGAGTCCGGCCCCATAGACAGGGAAGATCCTTTCGGCCACGGCGATGCCCATTTCTTGGGAGGCGGACGGCATGCCGATACCCGTTTTCGTCATAAAAACAAATATGGGAATACCATAAATACAGCCCACGATAGTGGCCAAGATACTATACATGCTCCCCTCTACCGTAAAGAGACCAACGACCTGTCGGCGGGTCATTCCCAACGCTATATAGGTGCCGATCTCCCTTTGCCTTCTGAAGACGGATAGCACTTGGGTGTCAAAAATTGCCAATAGGGCTATGGACAATAGCAGCAGGTACATGATAGAACCACTGATTTTTTTCATGGCGATGATATCGTTGAGATCCTTTAAAAGATTCATTTGTGTCTTAAAGTTCCAGCCGTTCAGTTTTAAGGGTGTAAAATTCTGATTGGCAATAAACAGGGTGGCATTACCTGTTAGTTCCGTCATTTCCCATAGTTTGTCAATGGAAATCCAAAACTGGCCGTTATCTACCGTAGGTACATTGGTGTCGAAAATCCCTGCCACGGTGATATTTGTGGCATCAAAAGTGCCGTTCTTGTCCCTCCATCTCAACAACACCTTGTCCCCTTCCTTCAAATTGGCGGACGCTGCCATCCGTGTTCCTATCAGAACTGGGATTTCGGCATTGCTTAGTTCCAATTTTTGCGTGGGAAGCTGGAGTGTTTTCTGTCCGGTATCGATTCCTTTTATGGTAATGGGCATCATCCGACCGTGGGGATAAATGGTGGCCTGCCTGATCAATATTGGGGTTAGATCTTTTGATTTTTCCTTGGGCAATACCCCATGGGCATCCTGAATAGTAAAGGGGTCTAAGGGGTTGTATTTATCGTTCCGCAATTCGCCGTAGCCGTACTCCCAGGCGATACTGTCCCTTTTGGACTGTTCGTTCCAACCGTCGATCATTCCATTATAAAAAATGATAATGACGAACGCAAACGATAGTATCCCCACGTTGAGCCATGTACGCAGCCCAGCGCCCATCAGATTTTTATATGCAAGTTGGAAAGCGAGTTTCATGTTTTGAATTTTAAAAAAGGAGCCAAGAAACAAAGACAGATTTGTTTGTACTTTTTGTCTTGCGCCTTGGTTTATACATCTTGGCTCAAATTATGCGTACTGTGGTTTTTCGATAGGTTCATCCTTCCGAACCTTACCATCTTCCAAATGTATCATTCGGTTCAGATAGCCCATTACCTTTTCATCGTGTGTGGAAAAGAGAAAGGTGGTGTTCAGTTCCTTGTTCAGTTGCCGCATGGTTTTCATGATGGTGTGCGCATTCTTGGCATCGAGGTTAGCTGTGGGTTCATCGGCCAGTACGATTTCCGGGCGTTTTACCATGGCACGGGCGATGGCGACCCGCTGACCCTCGCCACCCGATATTTTGGACGGCTTTTTGTCGGCCATGTCCTGCAGGCCTACCCATTCCAGGGCGTCCATGACCATTTTTTTTCGTCTGGAGGCATTAATATTTTGGAGCAGGAGCGCAAATTCCACATTTTCAAAAACCGTGTAAACGGGCAATAGGTTATAGATCTGAAAGACGAATCCGATATGCAGGTTCCTCAGCTGGGCAGACTCTTTGTGGGAGAGTTCAGCAACATTCCGGCCCATGACAATAGCCTTTCCCTCGGTAGGGCTGTCCAAAGACCCCATGATGTTCAACAAAGTGGTTTTACCTGAACCGCTGGGACCGACCAATCCGGAGAATTCCCCCTTTTTAAATTGAAGGTTGATGTCGCTCAAGGCAGTAAATTCCCCATCCCCCACAGGGTAGCGTTTGGTGACATGTTCAATGCTAATAATATTCTTGTTTTCCATAATTAGGTGTTTTAATGATTATATACCAACATTAAGCGAAACCCTGGCCCGGCAGCTACATTTACGAGTTCGTTTTCCTGTACGACCGTTTGGCTATCGGGATTGTAATAGGCCATGACATAACCTGTTAGTTTTTTAAACTGGTGCTGATAATTTAGAAAAAAGGAAAAGTTATTTCCTTCCCAGTCGTAATACGGCAACATGCTCAAATTATCTGAAAGCCCCATGGGATAGGAGATGTTTATGGCAGTAATGTTGGTGTTGTTCGAAAACTTAACGGACTCCCTATTAAAGGACGTTATCATATGTTCCAATACCACGTTTAATCCATTGCCGATACCAAAAGTATAGTCCGTTCCCAGGGTGATAAGCGTCTGATTAGTGAGGCTTCCCAGGTCCACGTGTTTATGGATATAGGAAGTTTCGAACCATAGCCCCACGGTAACGTCCCATTTTCCATCAAGGCCTATCCTGTCCTCAGGGATATTTTCTAGGGAGGGTTCATTTAAAATATTGGTGGCATCGGCAGTGCGGTGATGGTAGGAAATGGCCAACTCTCCCTTGGGAACCGGGTATTGAAACCTGCCACCGACCTCCACATCCTTTTTGTAGGTCCCCACAGCATCGTAGCCCCTGGGCTTTTCATTGCCGTAGAGTCCCCAGATCCAAATATTGGCATTGTTGGGAAAGTAGTATCTTCCCAATGCCCCGTACACCCCATTAGTAAGGCCCAACGGGTCACGTGGGTCTATCTGGTTAAACCATTGCAAGGGCCTTAGTAGGGTGGCCGAACCAAAATCCATTTTTTGCAAACCTAGTCTTATTTCGTAGCGCTCCCCGGAGTATCTGGCCCATATTCGGTAGGGATCAAAATCCCCTTCGACGGTATTCTTATAAAAAGGGCTAAAGGAGGTAGAGCCATAAATGTTTACAGAAACCATAAAGGTTAGGGCGTGCAAGGAGTCTAAGGGAATTTTGTATTCCAACTGGGGAATATACCTCGCCCCAAGGGACATGTTCAGTTCGCTGTCCGGGCTATAGTTCCCAAAAGCGGATGCTTGTCCGCTGAATTCAAGATTGCTTTGCCCATAAGTTTCCATAGCCCAGAGCAATAATATTAACAGTATTCTTGCCAGTGTGGTCATTGGTCTGTTGTTGGCATAATGCCGTAAAAGATGAAATTGGCGAGCTCCACGGCCAGTTCCTGGGGACTGTCGTACATTTCAACTAAATTCTTATCAGACATCTTTTCGTTTAGGCCATTGAGCATATAGATTACAAAATCGAGTTTAAGGTCTTTCCTTATTTCCCCTTTCTCCTGGGCAGATCTAAGATCTTCCCTAAAGGCCAACATGGATGCTTGTTGGAATTCTTCAAGGATGTTTTTAAGGGCTGGATCGCTTTTCCCGTAAATATCATTTATAAATTCCTTGCTGAGGTCTTGGGACCAATCGTGTTCCAATTGGACAATAAGGTGTATTTTTTTATAAAATGGCATTGGGGAATCCATTATCTTTCGGTAGTCTGCGGTAGCTTCTTCATACCATTTGACCAGCACTTTTTCGGCAACTTCTATTTTATTCCCAAAATTTCGATAAAAGGTCATTTTACTTACCCCCGCTACCTCGCAGATTTCCTCTACCGTTACCCGGCCGATGCCGTGTTTCCAGAACAAGGCCTTGCCGGCATCCATAATGGCGACATAGCTTTTGCTTCTTTTTTTTGTCTTGATTTCCATATAATGGGACAAATATAATAAAAAGTTACTAATAAAGTATAGTAAACATATAATAGTAACATTATTATTTTTACATGGGACCTGAATCCTCGCATCTTACCTAATTTTTGTCAGTTTCAGTCTCAATCCCTTCGAAGAACGATTGTTAAATGAGACAGCTTGGGTGAAGTTTTACCTATATTTTCGGTATTTAATGCACCCAAACCCATAAAAGGATTAACCACTGCAAAGGGAGTAAGCGTGAGACTTTTTAGGATTCGAAAGGGCACATAAAAGCACATACCATACCGGACAGGAATAATAAAATAATTGACGTATTTAAAAACAGTCTTGTAATTGGCCCATCCTGCTTTTCGTTGGGAGGAGGATTAATTCGGCTTAGCCAATAGATTTTTCGATCAATTTTTTAGTGGCTTTAATACCTTCTTTGTTGCTCAAATAACCTGGCATCCCCTGGGCGTGCATAAGTCCCCCTTCGTATTCGATACCTACGATGCCTTTAAAATTTGATTTTTTAATGATGTCGAACATACGTGGATAGTCGATTTCGGTCTCATTTCCCTCCGTATCGAACTTGTGCGATTTGGCACTAACACCTTTCGCGTAGGGCATGAGCTCTTCGACCCCTAGATACATGTCGTACTGTTCCAAACATTTGGTGTTCATGTAGCCTGCCATATCCATAGTTTCGGGTTTTGTTCGCTTTACGCAAAAATTACCGAAATCTGGAAGGACACCTGCCCGTTTGTGGTTTACTTCCTTCATGATAGCGGCCAGCCATTTCCCGTTGCAGGAATACCCAACATGGTTTTCCACAATGATATTCATCTCGTTTTGATCTCCAAATTCAAGCAATTTGCTATATCCTTCCAAGGCAGCTTCAGCAACTTCTTCGGCCGTTCCGGTCTGCTCAATACTGCCCAAATTTACCCGGATGGAATTGCAGCCCAATATCTTGGCGGCGTCTACCCATTTGTAATGGCTCTCTACCGCGTGGTCCCGTTTTTCCTTGTCTAGATCTGCAATGTTTTCGTCATCTACCATAATCAGGTTATTGGTAACGCCCAGATCATCGGTACGCATTTTTAATTCTTTAAAGAAGGAAGCGTCGTTGCCTTTGTCCGCAAAGAACATGGAAACATATTCTACGATGTTTAGACCATATTCATTTTTTGCCCTTGCCGGAAATTCTAAGGTATTGTGCTTTCCCATAAAGAATTCGGAGGCCAACGAAAATTGGGCCAATGAAATGGGGTATAGTAAATCTTTCGATGTATTCGCATAAAGCGATTTAGGGATGGTACCCAAAACCCCGGTAGCAATTGTACCTAAACCCAATTTTTTGACAAACGTTCTCCTATTCTTCATAGTGTTTGGAATTATTGTTAGTTAATTTTTTTGGTATTCTACTCTCAATCAAAATTACCGGTCCATCGAATTGCGTTTGCTAGCATTCGTAGATGTTCCGGCTCTTTAAACGAATTTCCCTGGTGTCCTAGGGCCGAGTAGAATACGCGCCCTTTTCCGAGCGGGTGGTACCATGCGATAGGGTGGTCCTGGCCCATGCCCCAATCCTTGTCCGGAGCTAAAAATTTGATTTTCCCACTGGGGTTCATATGGGTTTCGTCAACGGTGTACAGGACCTTAAAACCCTTATCCCTGGGATTGTCATAAAACATGTACCATTCTTCTTCATGAACCCAAGTGGTAGGTAGGCCCATGGTCAATGTAGCATTCCCATCCTCCAAATACATCGGTGCTTTTTGGATTGGGGGATAAAGGATATGATGCGAAAATAATGTGCCGAGAACTTTCTGTTCGTACCAATCCCACTGATGGGAGTTGTCACCTGCGGCGTGGATACCTACAAAGCCACCCCCTTGTTCCAAGTAATTTTTAAAATTTTCCCGTTGTTCTTCGTTCAGGGCCTTACCGCTGGTATTGTTCCAAATGACCACTTTAAATTTTTGCAATTGTTCCGGATTAAAGACGGCCCCGTTATCGGTGGCATACAATGACCAACCGTTGTCCTTGGCCATTTTTTCAAAAGCGGGCAGCGAGGCTTTTATGGCTCCCCCGTGCCTAAAGCCATTGGTCTTCGAAAAGAGTAAAACGGCCTTGCTTCCAAGGTCCGTTGGGAGCTCGGGAGGTGTGGATTCATAAAAATTAAACCCGTACTTAGCCTTATAAATAAAGAGTCCGGCCGCAATCACAAGGAGCAGGAACAATCCCAATAAGGATAAGAAAAAAATTTTAATTATGCGTTTCAGTGACATTCAGTTTTAGGTTTAAGAGACTGTTTTTAAATGTGTAATTGAAATTTCAGATTAATCTCTATGTTAAAAACAATTTTTTTGAACCCAGAGTTTCTAATTTACGGGCTTGTTCAAAAATTCCAACCAATCGGCAATCGCCACCATTGTGCCCTCATCTTTTTCTTCCGTACGAAAGACCACATAAAGATCTTGTTTTCCATCGACTGTTTTCTCGAAATTCGTTTGAAACTCCTTAAGCCCCATTTCTGTTAACCCTGCCTCTGCAATAAAGGTGGCGAGCAAATCTCCGTCGATGCCTCCCGATCGCAACTCCACTGTTCCACCTTTCACGATCCCGGGGACAACGGCAAAGCTTCCTTTTACGGCCTTAACTCCTGTTAGATCCAGCCCTTTAAACATAAAATATTTGTTTTTTTGCCCTAGCGCGATGCCCATAGGTACATCGAGGCCAGGTACCGTACCCACAGGAAGGTTCATTTTAGCGGATGAACCTTCATCAAAGCTCTCTGCCTCGACTTTAGGGTAATTGAGCAGGACAGTCTGTTGGGCGTTCAGCCCACCGATCTTTCCGCCGCCCTGATCCGTGTAGCTCGCGGTTAGCACATAGGTGCCTTTGGTCTTGCTGCCGATATGCGAACTGCTGGTATAGGTGCCCGTTGTTGGATATTTTGATTTTTGCGGCTTGGCCGATTCGGAAAGACTTAGGATATATTCCACCATTTGTTTGGCTTCGGTAGGACTCAGGTCGGGGTGGGCGGCCATCGCAACTTCTCCCCAATTGCCACTCCCACCGTGGATGATTTTACTTACCAGCATTTCAGGTGCTTTTGAATCGGCGGCATATCGATCCGCAATTTCAAGGAAGGAAGGCCCAATGGACCTCTCTTTTTCCTTATGGCACGAGATACAATCGGCCCCGGTCATCAAATTTTTTCCGACCGAGGAATAGGCCGCATCTGCCATATCGGAATGATTCTTGGCGGCCATAACTTTATCGCTGCCTTCGGCCAGGTAATCAAAAGATACGATTACACGGGAAGCATCTAGCGAACCATCGGCGAGATTACCGTCTTCGGGATCGCTTACGTTTACCTTATACTTTATATGGACAGGGGCATCGGGCCAATAGAAACTGCTATTTCCCTCCGTAATTTCCCAAGAAAGAGTGGGCAGTTCGTTGCCAACAAGAATTTCGGTTTCCGTGTTCGCCTTTTTGCCTTCAGAATCTGTAATTTCCAATTTTACCTTATATTTTCCCGATTCCTTAAAAGTATAAGTGGGGTTTATTTCTGTCGATTCATCTCCGCCTTCCCCGAACGTCCATTTGTAGGTCAGGGCATCCCCATCATAATCTATGGAGTTTCGGCCCTCAAAATTTACGGTCAATGGATCCGCACCTATGGTCTTGTCCTGGGCTATTTCGGCTTTTGGAACCCTGTTCCCTTTGATAAATTCGATGCGGGACAGGGTGGCATCGGCATTCTGCGAAAACCAGCCCGTACCGTATTCCAATAGGTACAACGCTCCATCGGGCCCAAAGACCATATCGATGGTGTTGTGAAGTTTCATGTTCGGTACAATTTGGGTCATCTTCTTAAAAGAACCGTCCTCTTTCAACGTAACTGCGAATATCCAACCGCGCATCCAATCATAGGCCAATAGTTTACCATCAAAATAATCGGGCCAATTAAGACCGCTATCGGGATGGTCCTTACTGTAATAGATAGGTCCCGCCATAGCGTTCCTCGATCCGGTTCCCAAGCCGGGAAACTCTTCTGAAGTACTATAGGGATAGTATATCATAGCGGGCTGGGATGGGGGAAGTTCCCGCAATCCAGTGTTGTTGGGCGATTCGTTGATGGGCATTAAGGAATCGAAAGCAACTCCCGAGGTGTTGGATGTGTAATCACGGGTGTGGTAGGCCCGGTTGTTGGCCACAAAATAGGGCCAACCGTAGTTGCCGGCATGTTGCGCCTGATTGATCTCATCGTAACCTTTTGGGCCCAGGTTCAAGGAATCGTTGTTGGCATCGGGTCCCACCTCGCCCCAATACAAAAAGCCGGTACGGGAATCGATGGAAATGCGGTACGGATTTCGGTTGCCCATTACATAGATTTCGGGCCGTGTTTTGGCTTCCCCCTTGGCAAAAAGATTTCCTTCGGGAATACTGTAGGTGCCATCGGCTTCCGGTTTAATGCGAAGGATTTTTCCGCGTAGGTCATTGGTGTTTCCGGCAGATTTTTGGGCATCCCAGGGAGACCGACCATCTCTATTATCGAGGGGGGCATAACCATCGGCCCTTGGGCTTGAATTGTCCCCTGTGGAGAGATAAAGATAGCCCTCGGGTCCGAATTCCAGGGAACCAGCGGAATGACAGCATTCTTCGCGCTGGGTTGCCACCTGAAGCAATATTTTTTCGGAACCGATATCCAAAACATTATTTTTCAATTCAAAACGGGACAGATTCGATTGATTTACCCCTTTATTTTCTGAATAATAGAGATAGATCCAATTGTTTTCCTTGTAATTGGGATCTACGGCAAGGCCCAATAGACCATCTTCCAGCCCTGAGAATACATCCATAGTGGCAATAACGGAATCCTTTCCTTTTTCGAGGTCATAGATATGGACACCCCCTTTTCTTTCGATAAAAATAATTTTATTATCGCTTAAGAAGTCGAGCTCCATCGGTTCGTCCAGGTTTTGGGTAAACATTACTTTATTAAATCGATTTTCCTCGGGTATCAATTCTGCATAGGCCCTACTGTAGTCAACGGGTCGACCCAGACCGATAGCATATTTGATACCGCCCAACAAATGGCTCAAAAATTTGGAGTCCGAAAACTGCTCTCTGGTATGGCCCATTGCAGTATAGAAAGAGCGTCCCCCATCATATTCTTTGTACCATGCAATCGGATGGGGAGAGCCATTAGTGCCGCCCTTGTATGTGGACTCGTCAACGGTAAGCAGTATGTTATTGGTGGGCTCTAGCGATTTAAAATTGTACCATTCATCGGCTACGGACCATGAACTGGGCAGGGAATCCGTTGCCGCATGATTTGCCTGAACAACGTTCACCGTTCCTTCCTGTACATTCGGATTCATGGGATGGCTATCAAAATAGGCTCCTGCCAATTTTCCGTACCACGGCCAGCCGTATTCCGTATCGGTTGCGGAATGGACCCCGACATATCCGCCCCCGGCCTGTATGTAACGTTCCATTTGACTTTGTTGTACCGGATCCAAAACATTACCGGTCGTATTCAAAAAGACGATTGCCATAAAGTCCTTGAGGTAATTCTCGTTGAAGTCATCTGCATTTTCGGTTGCGACCACGGTAAAGTTGTTTTTGGCCCCCAGTTTTTTGATGGCCTCGATACCAGTTTCTATGGATTCATGGCGAAAAGCTTCTGTTTTTGAAAAGACCAACACTTTTACTTCGGCGGGCCTGAACATAAAATAACCAACTATGGCCAAAATGGCCACAAGGGAGATAACTACAATAAGAATTTTTTTTAGCATTTTCTTCGTCAGTTCGTGAATGTGTTGTACTGATATAACAGTCAGTAGGTTGTAAATATAGTTTTATTTGAGTATAATTCACTCAAATATATCAAAAATAGCTAAATGATTACATATTTATACTTTATATTCGTTCCAATATTAGATTTTAACACCTAGGGAGTGGCACAGTTTACTAAGGAAACCATCGCACTAATAAGGGAAGAACTGAAGAAATGCATTCCGCAGTTGTCGATCAATTGTGTTATTTTTAGGTTCGATGGTGAAGCGTTGCAAATTCCGGTTGTACAGCCAATGAATGCTGACGCTTGGAGTATTCCTGGGGGATACGTTTATCAAAAGGAAGGTATTCACGACGCGGCAAAACGTATTCTTTTTGAACAGACACAAATGGATAATTTGATATTGAGCCAGTTCGGTACATTTGGTTCTGCGGAAAGGGAATTTTCGAAGGAAATATCGGGCCATACAAATCTTGGGTTTCCAAAGGACATCATCGACTGGATATCGCAAAGGTTTGTGACCATTGGGTACTACAGTATTGTGCAGCTAAAGAAAAGCAAACTTAAGCCGGGTCTTTTTTTTAAGGAAGTTAAATGGATCGATATAAACGATGCGGATAAACTGGCATTAGATCATTCCGTTCTGGTATCCGAAGCAGTGCAAACCCTAAGGGCCGAATTACAAAGCCGGCCCTTACTTTCCAGTTTTATGCCAGAAACATTTACCTTGCCCGAGCTGCAAAAGCTATACGAGGCTATTTTAGGCAGACCTGTAGATCGAGGTAATTTCCGTCAACGCATGCTAAAATCCAACATTCTGATTAAAATCGGTCCAACTAGGGAAAAAACCAAAAACCGCCCCCCAATTTTGTACAGGTTGGACCATAAAGTCTACCTAGATTCTTTGACGCACGATATTAAGTATGGATTTTAGGACAATGTGTTATTCTGGCATATATTCAATCCTCCGACCTATCGTTTTTCCACTTTCGGCACTTGGCCATAACGAGCAATCCGAGTCCGGACCAACCAACAAGTCATTTTAAACAAAGGCGTTACCCCTTGTGTACTGGAATGAAATCAACAGAAAAAATGATGGGCAGGAATCTGAAATTTTTTTTTTATCGCCATCTAAAAAGACTTGTCTAGATTGGGTTTCGTTTATGAACATTTGGTTTTGAGAGACTCGTAATTGCTTTTAGATCTATATCCAAACCTTATCGTTAAAGTGACCTTTTCAATTCTGGCGTAAAAAACTAAGCAGGTCTGCCATTTGCTGTTGATCTATATTTTTTTCCAAACCTGAAGGCATAGCTGACACATTAACCGTTGTCAAAGATTTTATTTCCTGTCGGTTGATTGTCCTGTCAGTTTTTCCGCTGTTAACCAGCGTAATGGCAGTAGGGGTTTCACTTTTAATAATGCCCTGAATAGATTCGCCGGTATTCAATTCAACATTCCAAAGATCAAAGCCGGCTGCTATCGATAAATTGGGATCAAGTATATTGGCCATAATATCTTCCTTTGTCCAATTATGTACTGTTCCGAGATCGGGACCGATAGCAATACCGAATTCACCCCTTACCTGGTGGCAGATCACACAACTCGCCGCATATACTGCTCTACCATGCAGTGGATCTCCCGTTAATTCAAGGGCTTTTTGGTACTTTTCATTTACCTTTTTACCCTCTTCTTGGCTCCGGGTAAAAATCGCTCTAGCCCGAATGCGAAGTGTTGGATCGGTTTGCATCATTAGCCCTACACTGCCCCAAAAGCTAACGCTGGTCGGTGAGATCAGACCCTGTTCCATCGCCGTTAACAACAAGGTGACCCGCTCCGGTTTGCCCAGAAAAGTTTCTATTGCCGCATCCCTTATTTCAGGGGTAAGTTCCGGCCATTGTCCAATGATATATTGTCTCACATCGGTACCTGGCACTAAGTTCAATGTGCGCACAGCTGCCAATTGCACTACGGATGGCTCTTGGGGAACAAGTAACTTCTCAAGAAGCGGCACATAAGAGGAAGGATCGCCCAGAGAGAGAAAATCGATGGCGTCTGCCCTTCTGTCCGCTTTCTGGCTAGTATCTTTTATAATCAATAGTGCTCTTTCTATGGACTGGTCCTTCAAGGTTTCCTCTGATATTCCTCTTACTTTTAATACGTGATAGGAAGCATTTCGTATTTGTGATGAATTGTTCTCAAAGAATGTCCGTACCAACCTCTTTTGAAGATTCGGAGGAATCATCAATGGTGATTTCCTGTTCTTTAGTCCCGTGGATAATCCTTCGAGAATGGCGATCCTGCTTTTTAAATTTATATTATCTGTCGTTGTTGTTGTTTTTTGAATTAATGGATAAATACTTTCAGCATCACCGTTAATTCCTATCGTGGACGTAAGTCGTTGGACCATGGACGAGTAGGCGGGTATTTCAGAACGAAATCTCTCAAGTACTACATTCAATAAAGATGAAGTTTCCGCACCGGCGGATAGCGCTGCGATTTGCACCCATTTATCATTAATGTCTGCAAACAATAGTTTAGTTCGTGTTTGCACAGATTGAGGCGTATTTACAAACCCCAGTGTCAACAATAACTGAAACCTCACTTTCGGATCAGGATCGGTTTGTAAGCTGAACAACGCATCGACCAGCTGAGGTGCGGATGCCAGATGAAGTTCGGCTAAACGGATAGCATTTTCCCTTATGCCTGCGACGGGATCTTTTAACGCTTCAATTAAAACAGGGGAATCTAGAGCATTCATCCCCTCCAATGTCCAGAGTGCATGAAGACGACCAACGTCGGAGAATGTGTTTTTTGCCATCGCGATTAAACCTGGAATTGATTTTTTATCATTTCGATCCACTAGAAGTCGTTGGGCATTAACCCTCCACCAATTATTTTTATTGGCAAGATTCTCGATCAGTTCTTTATCGCTTGCATCGCCCAGCTTCAACCCTTTTGTCCAGCCGGCTTTTTTGGCGTTTGTCGGAGTAATACGAAATATTCGGCCCATATCGGAGCCTGCATACAGGCCTCCTGCTGCGACAGCATCATCGGCCATCCATTCGGGCGATTCAATAACCTTTCTGTAATAATCCAAGACGTAGAGTGCACCGTCGGGGCCTACATAAAAGTTTACGGGCCTCGCCCAAGCATCGGTCGAGGAAAGGAATTCTTTTTGTTCGAGGATGCGACTTGAGGTAAAGCTCGTTCCGCTTTCTTTAAGCAGGTCAACATGAACTAGATTGTATACCGGCTCTGCTATAAAGGTCGCATTTTCATTATAGGGCGCTGTAAATTCTCCACCCAGGTAAGCGGTAAGACCACTCCCCGAAGTCATCACCCCAACCCCAGATAGCAATTGGCGATCGGGATGAATAGTGGTAGGAAATACTTCTGGGGCATTCAAATGATCGGACATATCCTGCACGGCATCAGAAATGGGCAACGCCGGGTTTCGTTCAAAATAGCGATTTGCTATGACTTCCTGGTATCCCTGGTTGGAATTGTTGCATCCGAACCAGTGTCCCCATTCGTCAAACGTATGTCCAAATTGGCAATTACTCGCCATCATTTCAATCTGTTTCTGGTCAGGTCTGAAGCGAACGGAAAGTCCATTGGCATTCTTTGGTAAACGAGGGCTACCAGGGGAAGATGGAAAAACAATTTCTGACCCTTCGTCACCAAACTCTTCCTTGTACTTTTGTGTGGATACAGATCCCTGGTGTGCCAGGTAAATCCAATTATCGAGTCCATATACAGGATTATTTACATTGTGTTGCGGATTGGTCAAAGCAAAACCCGTAAGCAGGGTATCCTTGACGTCTGCCTTCCCATCCCCATTCGTGTCTTCCAGGTACAGAACATTAGGTGCATCTGTAACCAATACCCCTTTTTTCCATCTCATAATGCTATTGGGAAGTTCAAGACCTTCGGCAAAAACTGTTCTCTTATCCATAACTCCATCTCCATTGGAATCAGCTAAAAGTATTATTTTACCGGTACCGCTTCTGTCAAGGGGATAGCCATGCATCTCAACTACATACATTCGTCCATATTCATCTATTTCCATATCTACCGGATCGGAGATCAAAGGCTCTGAAGCCACCAACTCTATCTTAAATCCATCCGCTACCTGATAGGTAGAAAGGGCATTTTTAGCCGATTCACTAATGGAGGAATCCGGAATGTTCCGACAACTCACAGTAATTAACAGCAGAAAGCACAGCCAAAGGAAAAAATAACGGTTAAGAGTGAATTGGCGATCTGGTTTCATTTTTAATCCAAATAAAATATTATGAAATACACTTATTCTCAGTGACTTATTTGATTTCCAATGTATCTTATCAAAGTTTTATGCATTTTGCTTATGCTCAAATAATTTTGCCAACCTTGCAAATAATTTACACTGGCAATTATTCGGACGTTCAAAACAATTGGGAACCATGCTCTGTTCGCTACTTTTCAATGTACCTGAGAACGGACTCCGTAAGATTCTTTGCAGCCGAGGGCGTATAAGGAGAAACGGTTTCTACTTCATAACCCCCGTGTTCCCAAGCTGAGGCAGTTGGCAAATAGCCGAGCCAGCCGTTGGTGTACCCAAAATAGAAAGTATAAGGGAAAGGGGAACGATTGCGAATCTCGGTAGATATTTCATTAAATAACTCTAAGGGAGCGCTCCATATTACCACATCGTCGTTGATTCTTAAGAAACGAACCGGAAGTCGCACTATGTTTTCCCCCCCTGTGGTGGTTCGCGTGTAGTTTTCGAGGTCCGACGACCATCCAAGACCCGGTTTCCTTGGGGTTTCGACGATCGTTGATCCAGAATTCAAGGACACTTGGTTGGTGGTGGACAAAATCTTTAGGTAAGCCTCTATAATCTTATCGCCCAGTAGCACACGGAATTCTCCCAAATGGCCGCTTCTTGGATTTGGATATACACTGTAGATAGGGGCGATATCACCTGCTGCGCCATTGATAAAAACAAGTGGAGCTCCGATCTTTTGCTCCACATATTCCGAAACAATTCCCGGGGCATCACCACTGATCTCCAAGTTATCCCCTCCCAAAACGGTTCCGTGTATGGCATAATTGGAAATTAGGGCCAGCGTGCTACCATCTTCCCGATCAATCCGCAAAAGCCCGATCTTTCTGTCGACCGCTCCATCCGGGTTCATACCAAGGGAGGCCTTACCGTCGACGTCCAAAGCCCTGCGATTGATATTGGCGCGTGAGAAGCCCCAGCCCGCACCTAACCGTGCAGGTTCGAGGTTTTCGAGCGCTTGCAAAATTCCCTTTATCAGTTTTTCCTCCACCTGTGCCGTATATTCTACATTAGCTTCATGTTGATAGCGTTCGCCCAAAAAAACGGCCGGAAGTCCTGGAGGCCCTAGTTCGGGGGCAGAATGTGTATGCGTAACCGTCCACCAGAAGTTAATCGGGTCAATACCATGTTCATTTTCAAGTTTGGCGGCGATACGATCGTACTCGGCTGGCGAAAAAAGACATATATCCGATGACACCAGAATAAACTGATTTTTACCATCGTCCAAGGCGACGATACGATGGTAAATGCTATCGTTGACCCCCGTCGACTTTCTTGGGCCATATCCCAGTAACCATTGTGGACTTTCAGGGGTAATGTTCACTTTTACTACAGATCCCCGAAACGCGGTGGTTGGAACTTCTTTTTCAATAGGTTCGGGAGCCATGGACTGTTGGGCCAATCCCATCTCGGTGACAAATAACAGAAGAAGAAAAACAAAATTACCTTTTCGTAACATATTGAATTAAAATTATTTAAATGTTTTAGCAAAATACTAAAAATTACTTGCATTATTTTTTCTTCGACATCGTTTGTGAAACGCATGGGTCATTTAGTATTTGTGATCCTTTTTCAACCATCAGGAAATCCTTTGGTTTGCGTTAATTAGTTATCTTATTTGACAGGAAGTTAATCCAGAAAATTATCACTGACATTATTTGGTATAATGGCCAACATGTAATCACATTGCGTAACTTGGGATTCTAAAAGCGTAGAATTATGTGTGGCAATCTATTTAGAAAAATGACGATTCTAACAACTGTTTTGATGTTGTGTGTTCAAAATTCTATTTGGGCTCAACCAACAGTTACCCTTGTTAATGAAGAACTTAAGGCAACTTTTGTCGACAATAGTTCTTATGGTGTGCATAAACAAGGCTATAATGGTATATCGGAACTATTTCACAAGGATCAGGATTCAACCTTATTTGTTCCCAATTTCGCTGGGGTAAATTTGGAACATATTTTTGGTGGAGATTCACTAGTATCACTTTTCGAGCCCAGACGTCAACCTATGACTATAAAAAGGATTTCTGATAGAAAAGTTCTGCTTCATCAGCCGGAAACAAGCATTTCTAAAGTAGAAAGCTGGACGACTTTTCAATTGGTAGACCCTCATTACATAGATGTGGAATTTCGCTTTATGGCCCATGACATTAGTATCTTTAATCATGGTTACATCGGATTATTTTGGGCTTCTTATATTAATTTTCCAGCAAAATTGGGAATTAATTTCAAGGGGAGAAAGAAGCATAGCAGTGATGCTAGTAGGTGGATATATGCGTATTCCGAGAAACACGGAGAAAATGGGACCCATATAGGCCATAATGATACGTATGGCTTTTATATCGCTCCCAATTTTAATGTAGATCTTACTGTAGAGGTCTCGGAGTATGTTTTTACCGAGCCATATTATTATGGAAGATTTCACAATATGGTATTTGCATACTTATTCGAAGAGCCCGAGGAAGGAGTCATAAGATTTTCAAAATCTCCTAGTGGAGCTGGAGAAGGTAGGCCAGCATGGGATTTCCAGTATATTTTGCCCAATTTTGAAGTAGGGAAAGAGTATTCAATCAAATGGAGGGTGGTATACAAAAAATGGGATGGTCAAAAAGATATAGATGAGGAATATATAAGTTGGTCTAAAACATTCGGGCAATAGAACTCGCCAATCGCCAACCGGACCAAAAAGGTTACCCGCAAATCTTGCTGCATTCCGACCATTTAAAACCAAACAATATCAAATTATATGATTGCCATAAAAACACAAAACCTTGCTAATCTTATGATTTGCAAGGATTTGGTTTTGATTGATATCGCTATCTGTGACCTGGCTGGGGTCAGAACCTATGGCTCTGGAGTCAACCAGAATCGACACTTTGCTAATTTTCACAATCGATGTTGACGATTTGTGAACTTCTTACAATTTAAATTATGTCAAAGTAACTTTCGTTCTACAAATATAAAGTCTTAATTCTGTTTAACATCATTTGGGTCCAAATTTTATTTTGATGTGTTCCAATTATCCCGTTTTCTTTCCCACTGAAAAACTATTTCCCGGAAAATTCTTTTCTTTCAGAAGTATCGAACCCAACTTCCAAAATTTCAATTTCATTTACTCTATTACCGGAAAAAGACCCTAACACCTCATTCCCGCCCATCATATTTAAAATTCAATCCGTTTGAAACGCTACGGAAATCAAAAATCTAATTTGATAACCCGTTCAGCACATTGCCACTCCATTTCACTACGCTCCATTCCGGGCAAAGAGCTTTCCTAAAAGTCTTGGACCTAATCCCCAATTTTGACTTTCCACTACACTAAACCTTCCCGCTGCGCCGGTAAGGAACGCTACGTTACCAAGCCAAAACCGTGAATCAAGTCCGCTTAACCTGAATTGAATTTTTGCATTTAGTCCCGCTTCCGATGGTTCTGTACTTCACAAACACCATTTAGACCCACCTCCCGAGCCGCCACCGTAACCATTTTTTGACAGCAAAAAAACAACATCCATTCTTGGACAGCGGCATAAACCGTTGCACTTCGCTTCCGCTGCGCTCCAACTACGCTTCACTATTTATACGCCTTACCAAGCCTGGATATTGTATCACATCAAGCAACAAAAAAAGGTAACAGCGACGGCAATATGGGAAGTAAATCTAAAACGAATCTTATGAAATCTTACGAAAACATCAAAAAGGAAGCGGGACTAAAGTTAAAAAAACAAAAAAAGGAAAACGCTCCGGATATAATAAGTAAATCGATTCAAAAAAATACAATGGAAAACTGTCCGAAGGGTTCGGGCAGACTATTTGTTAACCTGCCTGTCGATAGACAGGCCTTTAAATCTTTTATTATGAGTACCTTAAAAAATCATGTACAGTTGATCGGAAACGTTGGCCAGGAGCCACAGATTACAAACCTCGAAAGCGGTAAAAAAGTAGCCCGTATTTCACTCGCCACGAACGAGTATTATAAAAACGCCAAGGGCGAGAAAGTGCAAAGTACCGAATGGCATTCGGTGGTTGCATGGGGAAAGACCGCGGAGATTATCGAAAGGTATGCCGGAAAGGGCAAGGAAATCGGTGTGAGCGGTAAGCTCAAAAACCGAACCTACGAGGACAAAGAGGGTATCAAGCGATACGTTACCGAAATAGAGGCCAACGAAATCCTTTTGTTGGGAACTAAAAACGGCAATTCTTCTGCCGAGTAAATTTAAAAAGAAAGAGGGCGTTTCCGTCGAAAGTAGCGCCCTCTTTTTCATCATTCCATCACTTAAATAATAGAAATAATGAGACACGAAGTTAACGAAATTAAGATCAGCTACTGCGAAAAATTGGGAATAATAGATTCCGAACCGTTGAACGCCCCGCACAAGGTAGCGGAATTGCTGTATCAAAATTGGGACAAATGTACAATAGGACTGCATGAAACTTTTAAGGTGCTATTGTTCAATCAGGGCAATCGAGTAAAGGGAGTCTATCAAGCTTCTACAGGGGGTCTAACGGGTACTTTAGTCGATTTGCGATTGCTGTTCGCCGTGGTCCTTAAAAGTGTCAGTACCTCGATAGTGGTTGCCCATAACCACCCTTCCGGCACCAATAGGCCAAGCGATGCGGATAAAAAGTTGACGCATAGGATACAGAAAGCGGCGGAGCTTTTTGATATAATCGTCCTTGATCATATTATCATTTTGCCGAATGGTAACTATTTCAGCTTTTCCGAAAATGGGATTCTGTGATTCTCCATCACGGATTGCAGAATTGACGTGAACACATGAACCGTATCCATTATCAAGAGGCCCCTAATTTTCAGGGGTCTTTTTGTATTGGATGGGATTTCAAATTTCATTATTCGCAGTAGCCTCGAGATTTCCTTACAGATAATCGCACATTTATAAATATTGTTTCTTAAAAAATCCCTTCCGTTTTTCATCCTCAAAAAGAGCCATTAAATTCCTGTTTAATGGTTCGAATATTTCTGCGATGGCGCAGAAAAAGGAGAAGCAAGAGGGTAACGGGCAGAGCCCCGTTACATATATGATTCAATTTTCAATTAACTGAAAGACAGTTACTTGACAAAACAACAAAAGGAAGTTTAAGGAAATCGGAACCGGTTTTTAGAGTAAAAGCGGGCGCAGCCCAATGAAACCGGGCAATTTTTAGAGTAAAATATGGACAGGGGCTACGAAAAGGAACGGTTTACGACAATAAGCTTTAAGCGCTCCACCGCCAAAAAATTCAGGGCTTTCAGCAGGAAATTGGGCAAGTCGAACTCCATGGCCCTATCCATGATGGTGGATTTTTTCCAGCATAACAAAATATCCCCCAAGGAATCGATGGGTCCGAACATGAGGACATTGGAAAGCCTTATCAAAAAACGGAACAATGCGGTCATCGCCATTATGAAGAACATCGAAAAGGACCAGACCAAACCTGCCATTGCCATATTGCAATCGCTTTTGGAGGGCGGTAAACCTGAAAAGAAACCCTTGATCTTGGAAAAGAAAAATCCGACAAAGGAGGTTATCAAGTACCGGGAAAGAAACGCGACGGAACAATAAAATCATATAAATGTACATCACCATAACACCACAGAGTATCGGCAAGAATTTTTCGCAGAGCTCCGCCGGATATGTAGCGTATCTGGAAAAGGAAAACCAAGGCCTGGAGCAGGAAGACATGGAGCACTTTTTTAACCAGCACGGAGACGCAATTTCGTCGGAGCAGGTGGTCAGGGAAATCGATGGCAACACCGCTAAATTGGAAAGGACCGAGCCACGGTTTTATTCCATAACCGTCAGCCCTTCCCCCCGGGAGCTAAAAAAATTGGAGAACAGTAGCGAGGACCTGAAACGGTACACCCGTGAGCTGATGAAGCAATACGTTCAATGTTTCAACCGGGAAATCAACGGCAGACCCGTTACGGTCGATGATATAAAATACTTCGCCAAGATCGAGCACCAGCGCACATTCAAGGGAACCGACAAAACGGTGCAGGAGAACCAACCTTATGCCACCAAGATACTTCAACTGAAACATGATATCCGGAAAATCCAACGGGGGGAGGAAAAAGGAAATATCGAAAAGCTGAAACTAAAAATTGGCAAACTGGAACGCCAGGCCCCGCACCAGCAGAACGGTAAACGAATCCTACAGGGAATGCAGAAGGCCGGCAACCAAAGCCATGTTCATATCATAGTAAGCCGCAAGGATGCCTCCAACCGGTATAGCCTATCCCCCGGAAGTAAGCACAAGGCATCGGAGGTCGAGCTGAACGGCCAAAAAGTCAAACGCGGCTTTGACCGGGACCAATTTTTCGAGAAGGCCGAAAAGACCTTTGATAAAACCTTTCAGTACAACAGGAACTATGTGGAAACCTATACATCCCGCAAACAATTCATCAAGGACCCTAAACTATATTTTAACACAATAACCGGATTGCCCACCAATAAAAGGGCAGTGGCCTTTAAGATTCTTCGGGAATCTAAGATGCCGATGATGCCCAAGATACCGACCAACAAGGTGCAGTTGGCCCTAAAGACCATTAGACAGTTAAAGCGGGGCGTTGACGTGGCCATCAAATCGAGTTCTATAGGAATCTAGCGTATGGAAAACTTGGACGGCATATCCGTTATTGCGTTGTACCTGGGGATGGGAGCTGTATTTTTTGGAAGTTACAAACTGACCCAATATGCTTTTGGCATCAATACTTTGGTTCTCATAGGATGCCTGTTATTGCTGTATTCCATAGACCCGTCCATTTCAGGTTTTGCCATCGCAATCCTTTTAATCGGTTGTCCGATGCTATTGGTCAATACCGTGCTATACGTGTTCGTCCAAAAAGAAGACGATGATGCGGGTTCGGAGGCAAAATACCGCGTACGATTCAAACTGAAAACAGGCAAGCTCGAGATTGCCAACATCAAGCGCGGCGCTTCCATTATAGGTTCTGCGGGAAGCGGCAAGACCGAAAGCGTAGTATTCAATTTCCTGCAACATTTTAGCAAGCACCGATTCTGTGGGGTCATCCATGACTACAAGAATTTCGAGATTACCGAAATGGCCTATCCGCTTTATACAAATAACGAAGTGGATTTTTATATTATTTCCTTCGATACAATCTATCATCGCGTGAATCCCATTGCGCCGCGCTATATGCAGAGCGAGGAAAGCGTGAACGAAGTGGTCAGGGTCTTGGTCGAGAACCTGTTGGAGCAAAAGGAATCCGGTGCAACGGGAAGTTCCAAATTCTTCAATGATGCCGTAGAAGGCCTTATTGGGGGCCTGATCTGGAAGCTGAAAACCTCCTATCCCGAATTCTGTACGTTGCCCCATTTGATTGCCATTTACCAGTTCTTGGACACCGATAGCCTGATCGCCTTCCTGGAGACAAATACGGTTTCCAGGGCGATGGCCGATGCCTTTATCAGTGGCAAGGACTCCGACCGCCAGACCGCGGGTGTAAAGAGCACGTTGGCCAACGCACTGAAAAAGATCAGCTCCCAACGGATATTTATGGCCCTCTCCGCGGACGAAGTTCCTTTGGACATCAACACCCAAGAAAAACCGACTGTTCTATCGGTGGTCAACAATCCTAAATATGAAACCGCCTATTCCCCGATTATTGCAACGGTCATTCATACGGTTACCAAACAAATGAGCGTCCATAATGCAAAATCCTCCTTTTTGATGATGGAGGAAGCTCCCACCATTCGCCTGCTGAACATGCACCGAATTCCGGCGACATTAAGAAGTTATGACATCGCCACTATCTATGTATTACAGGACAAGATCCAGAACGATATCCTCTATGGCGATAGGGTAAGCAAGGCCATTTTGAGCAATCTTTCATACCAATTTTTCGGGAAGGTCAACGACCCGGACACGGCCAAATATTATGAACGGTTCTTTGAGATAGTCAAGGACGAGACCAGAACGGTAATGCGCGGTGCCGGGCTTGACTTTGACACCAAAATTTCGACGGGCGAAAGGGAGGTCTTTAAAGTGAGGGCGAATGCATTTTTCCGATTAAGTCAGGGGGAATTTATAACCTATGCGGACGGAAAGGATAAAAAGGTCCAGTTTAAGCTACTTAAGATCGAGCGGGGTTTGCCGGAAGCATTTAAACAGTTTTCACAGTCCGATATGGAGGTCAATTTTGAGAGGATTTATGAGGAAGCTAAGTCAATTTTCAAAGAATAGTGTCAATCATTCTTATCAAATAACTTATAATAAACGATTACGAACGGATTGAGCCATATATTATGGATGGTGCCCTTATTTCTGTGGGGATTTTATCCGCCATAATTATCTTTTACAATTCTCCCAAGTTCCTGCATCATCATTAAAAAATCATTTAACTCTAAAACAGTTAGTTTATATTTTCTTCCTAGCATATGTGAATTATTAGGGACTTTAGTTACAAAATTAGAATCCACAACTCCCATATTGTGCTCAATTAAATGTCTAATTTGAAAGTATTTTATCAAACCATTATAATTCGAGTGTTGATCGCTAATGAAATTTCCCATTTTTTCATCTAAAACGAAAAGATTTTGAAATAAATTTCTAGGTCTATTTGGATAATGGTTTGGTTTTCTATTTCTCAATTCTTTTCCCAAACCATCAAAAGTCGAAATGGCTAATGTCAAAACGGAACTTAAGGAAAGTTCTCTAATTTCTTCTGGAATCTCGGGTTTAGAAAATATGTCCAACTTTTTTTTAATGACTTCGAGCGATTTCTCATAAATCAGAAATGCGTTTGTTTGATTGCAGTCAGGACATTTGGAAAACACTCCGTAAATTGCAAATTCTAATTCACAGTTATCACAAGTCAAATTCGTCTCAAGCTCACTTTCAGAGTAATATTTAATTGGGAATAGATAGTTATTATTCCCGGATGTTTTTACCTTGAATCGAATTAGGCTATTTCTCGAAGTACGCTCTAGCTTCTTAAATGAATTTGTTATATTGTCCAAAGACGGCTTTACAATTTGATTATATGCCCGTTGTATTGCTATGCTCCTGGCATAGTCTAGTTGGGCCTGTGTCCAAAAAGTGTCCGAATTACCTTCATAATCACAATAGGGACAATGGCAGTGGCTGGTTTCAAGACCAGTTCCTGGCTTTAATTTGAAATACTGCTCGCATTTCAAACATTCTCTTCCCATCATTCCATTCTCGTCCAGCGGTACAGTAACTTTAATGTTCAAATCTCCCATTTAATCTAATCTCTATTTTTTAAATCAACCACCAATATGGATATCTGGCAAGTAGGTAATGGTGGGTCTTCTTAATTGGTTGGACCTTCTTTCTTTGTGGTACCTTTCTTACACAACTTTTTTTTAGACGGATAATTTTAGATTAGACCTCATGTGCGAGCTCGAAAATTTATACATTCAGCTAATTTAAAGTATCTGACTTTTGATTTCATTTAGTTGATGTCGAATAAAATATAAATTCCATATTTACTCTTCAAAATAATCTAAATCTATTTTCTTTATCTCTATGGTTTTGGAAACCTGAACGCCCAAGTTGAATTCAATAGCTAATTCCGTTAGCTCTTTTCCATCAATGAGTACAATTTTTTGTTGTTTACTGTCATTAGCAGTTCGCAGCGCGCTATCCGAAAAACGGCTAGTTGTCAGAAATACTCCCTTGGTTACGCCCTGCAATGCCAAAGACCCAATAAAGTTTCGGATGTCTGGGGAACCCACGCTACCAGAAGTAAAGCGTTTCGCTTGTATGTAAACATTCTCTAATCCGAGTCTATCTTGACTTATAATACCATCAATACCGTCATCCCCCACTTGACCTGAATGTGTTGCGGCTTCTTCCCTAAAATCACCGTAACCCATTTTTTGTAAAAGTTCTATCACAAATTTTTCAAAATAGCTGAAAGAGTTTTCTTTCAGTTTATCCAATAACTCAGTAGCCAACTCATTCTTAATTTCAGCAACCGTGTTATCTAATATTTCATCGGGTGTTTGGTTGCTTTGTTCATCATCGTTGGTTATTTCCGTCTTTGTGCTAGCAAACGTTTTACGCCATTCCAAGTATTTAGGGAAATCTTCCAATTGTTTCATTCTTAGCTTGGTCGGATTACCTGCAAGAAATTCCAAGCCCTCATCCGTAATTTTGTACACACCCCTTTCCGGATAAGCTATTAATCCCGCTTTTTTGAGATAGCTTCGAGTCCACCCCACCCTATTTCGAAATAAACCCATTTGGCCACTAGGCACTTTTATTTTCAGATGCTCATCTGTTAGGTTGAAATGGTTTGAAAGTTTATTCATCACCTCATTGAGAGTCATCTGCTTTCCATCACCCAATAACCGCAACATTGGCAGCATTATAGATTGAAAATCAGGTATGTCACTTCTTAAGTCGATCATTTATTTCATATCAATGTTCAATTTTCAACTGTTCTCAACAATCGCAATCTCCTCTTCGGTCAACCCATATAACTCATACACCACCTGGTCGATTTCCTTTTCTGTCCGGTCGATTTTGTTTTGGAGTCCTTGGGCTTTTTTCCTGTTTTCCTCAAAATATGTTAGCCACTCAGCCTCCTCTTTCAAAGTAAGATTCACCTTCTTCTTTTTCAGCTCTTTCACAAAAGAACTAAACTCAAGCTGGTGCCAGTTTTCTAGCTTTCTACTCAATTTTTCAAGTTCAAACTTAGATTGTATTAAACCAGATAATCCAATCAGGCATTCATTTAGTTCCTTTGTTAAAACAATCATTGAATTTACCAATACATCCAATTCGCCATTAATCTTCGGAATTGGTATACGCCCAAAATATTTCCAAATGAGTTGACATCCATTTTGTATTTGAGTACAGTATTTGGTAATAAGCCACCAGCCTAATTTAGAATTTAGTACCCCCACAAGACTTCTGTTCTCACTAGGGATTATCCACATTGAATTATTGCAGTATAGTCCTTGTTCATCATAGACAAAACAGGGCTTTACCTGCAGTACTTGATACATGATTTTCGGTTTTTGAAAATCAGCATAGTAATCACAAGCTCGTAATTCCCACCAAAAATCTCCTTGATCTGTTCTTTTCTTCGCTCTGGCCTTAAAAGGTTCTAGCCACTTGGCAATTGAGGGGTATTTTTGAATCATCCACCTCCAAGCTTTATCTTCGTCGCAATCACCTATTTGGGACTTTGTAAAACCTTTTTCAATTAGTAGTAAGTAATTTTTTGGTGTAGGGCTGGTGTAGGGTTGTACTTCTCGTCCCAAGAGAAAAGGAAATAAAAATTGTTCGGCTGAATTACACTCTTTTATAATTTGGACTTTTTTATCTTCAGAAATTAAAAATGCTTCAGTTAGTCCGGTTAAAACTCCTCTGAGCGCTTTTCCATTGGTATACTCTTCTAAAGAAATAAAATTGCTCTCGAGATTGGTGAGTAGTTCTTTGTCTTTTTTAGATGAAATCACCCAAGTGCTTTCATCGAAACTGTTAGTTTTATAGCTCTCAAAGCTTAACGCCACATTGGTTTGAAAATCAGACGCGGTCGCAGATTTTAGTACTGCGACTTTAAATTCTCTAACAGGTTTTGAATTTTCGGCAACAAAAATTAAGGGATATGTCGTTGCGCCTTGAAAAATCTGTATATCACCGAAATCTATCAATTGCTTTAAACTTTTTGACAAAAGAAACTTTCGTAATGATTTGCCATAACCTGCTTGCAACCATTTGTTTGGCATAATGAAGGAGAGCAACCCCGACGGTCTTAAAATCTGAAAACCTTTTTCAACAAATAGAACGTAAAGATCGCCTCTCCGATCAAAAGTTTCGAAACCTATCTTTTCCAGCTGTAATGAAGTCTCCTTGATAGTCTCCAATTTTACATAAGGAGGATTCCCAATCACAACGTCAAAACCACCATTGGCAAACACTTTCCCGAAAGCGCTTTCCCAATGAAAAGCTTTATGCCCGGCAATGGCTTTGCTATCAATCAAGCTGTTTCCGCATTTAATATTGCTGCTCAGATCATTCAGCTTTCTGCGTGGTTGCGCTGTGCGGAGCCAAAGCGAAAGTTTAGCAATCTCAACCGATTCTTCATTGATATCTACACCGAATATATTATTCTCGAGAATAGTGTTCTCAATATCCGGAAACTGCAAGCCTCCACCCAAAACCTTGGCTTTGAGTTCGTCAATATATTGATGTTCTTTTATTAGATAATCGAGTGCCTGATTCAGAAACGCGCCGGAACCGCAAGCGGGATCACATATGGTAAGCTTTAACAGCCAATCCCGATATTTGTCGAGTACTGCCACCAATTTTTGAATGGTCGCTTTCTGTCGGTGCTTACGGCCCCTGAAATATTCTTCTTCCTTAAAGCCAAGCTCCGCTTTCTTCTCGTCGCAGAGTTTGCCTACCGTGTTCTCAACAATGTACTTTGTGATGTATTTGGGTGTGTAGTAAACACCATCCTTTTTTCGCTTGCTCTTCTGTTTATCGAACTCGGCCCCTTCAATCTCGGCGTTGACGCTTTCTATCTCGTTGAGGGAGTTCTCAAAAATATGCCCCAAAATATTGACATCCACCTGACTTTCGAAGTCGTATCTAGCTAACTTTAAGGTATGGCGGTACAGCAGGTCATCATCGATTACCAAATTGTCGAGAATGGAATCCGGTTGAAAAAGGCCTCCGTTGTAAGCATATATTTCTGCCCGGCTTGTGGTTCCCTTTCTTCCGGTATCCAGATACTTAAAATATTGTTTGAACAAATTGTACAAAGGGCGTTCATCGCCGAAATCCATATCTGCCTTCCATTTTTCCAGTATTTGAAGAGTAGAGTTGGGTGTGAGAAGTCCTCTATCCTCCGCAAAAAAGACAAATAAAAAGCGGTCGATTAATTTTTGGGATTTCTTGAACAGCGCCAGTTTTACATTTTTGGCCAAGCTTTGGAGTTCCTGTTGATAGGCGAGTTCCGTGGTTATCTCTTCCAACTCCTTTTGCCGCGCCATTTTGATGTTTTTGGCGTTGCGTTTTACCAAATCACGAAACAGCTCCCGTTTGAAAAGGGAATAGTCCGAATAAAATTCCTTTGTTATCTGTTCTTCCTTGACCAATGAATCCTGCTTGATTTTGAGCGGTATGGCATTTAGCAGGTTATCCTTGTGCAAGCATAAGTATAGCAAGGCAAATCTTTCTTGCGTTAACTGGAAGAGGTCAAAAGGTTCGTGATCTGTGGCATCATCGATATAAAGCCGTAGCTTTTCAAAATTGGAGGTAATCACATACCGACAGCCCTTATGATTGACCTTATAATCAAATGCCTGGCGCCGTATGCTTTCAAGATCTTTAGTATTGGTGCCTTTAAGTTCGACAACTGCCACCGTGGTTCCGTTGTTCAGTATCGCACCGTCCGCCTTACGGTTGTTCTTTTCGTTTTTATACTCGGTGGTCAAGTTATATTTCGGACTGGGGTTTATAGTATAGTCCAGTACGGTCACAAATAGTTCGGTAAGAAATGTTGCCTGAAACTGCTCTTCCTTGCTACTGCGGATGTTTTCCTGTATTTCCGGGTTCAGAAAGTATTTGGAGTACTTCCGGTATGCTTTTTCTACTGGGGTCCGGTCTTGTTGTGAAAGGTATTTTTTAAGTACCGATGTTTGGAATAATGCCATTAAATTTTTGAAAAATGGTTGGGTCTATAAATTTATAAAAGTTTACGGCTAAAACCGGCCTTTGCTCTAGAAGTTGTAAGAAATTGTTAAAAATGCCATTGGGATTTATCTTTGATCTTCTCTGCATTGCTTTACACTCCACATTTTAGTCGCGAATTGACTTATGGCTTATCAGTTGACTATGAATACTATAGTGAAAGAACTGATTACTTGTTCTCAGAATTAAGAAATTTTTACGGTGTTAAAGCAACATTGTTTAATCATATCAATGGAATAAATCCATATATTTGGATAAAATCCAATTTCTTGAATTCATCGATTCTCCATCTTGATCTGGACACCTTTTTTGTGTCTTGCGAACGTCTTATAGATTCACGGCTCGCCAAGCGGCCGCTTATGGTCGGAGGTACCGGCAACCGGGGCGTTGTTTCGGCCTGTAGCTATGAGACCCGAAAGTTCGGCGTACGCTCGGGCATGGCCATGAAATTGGCCAAACAGCTCTGCCCCGAAGCTGTGGTCATAAAGGGCAATGCCGGAACCTACACCAAGTATTCCCAAGCGGTCACGGAAATCATCAAAGAAAGTGTACCTGTATTCGAGAAGTCGAGCATCGACGAGTTTTACGCCGATCTGACGGGTATGGATAAGTTTTTCGGATGTTATAAATTTTCCACGGAACTCCGTAACAAGATCATCAGGGAAACGGGACTGCCCATTTCCTTCGGACTGTCCTCGAACAAGGTCACATCAAAGGTCGCCACGGGAGAAGCGAAACCAAACAACCAGATGCAAATAGACTTTGGCCTTGAAAAGCCGTTCCTCGCTCCGCTTTCGGTCAAGAAAATCCCGGCGGTCGGCAGTAAAACCTATGAAAGTTTGAGAAGCCTTGGTATCCTAAAAGTCAAGACGATCCAAGAGATGCCCTTGGAAATGATGACAAGTGCCTTTGGAAAGCATGGGCAGGTGATATGGAAAAGGGCAAACGGTCTGGACAGGCCGCCACTTATCCCTTTTCACGAAAGAAAGTCCATCTCGACGGAACGCACTTTTTGGAATACGAGCGATATGGTCAAGCTGCGCACCAACCTGACGGCGATGGCCGAAAACCTGGCCTATTCCCTGCGCAACGGCAACAAACTGGCCGCTTGTATCAGTGTAAAGATTAGGTATGCCGATTTCAGTACCTACTCGAAGCAGGCAAAAATTCCGTATACCAACGCCGATCATATTATTATTCCCAAAGTCCTGGAACTATTTGAGCAGCTCTACAACCGGCGTTTATTGTTACGTTTGGTGGGGGTAAGAATCAGCGATTTAGTATCCGGGAACTACCAAATCGACCTCTTTGACGATACCGAGGAAATGCTCAACCTATATAATGCCATGGACCATATCAGGACAAGGTTCGGCGAAAAGAAAGTGATGCGCGCCTCTTGTATGGGCGCACGAAGTATCGGTAGGTTTTACAATGCGTTCAACGGCGAACCGCCCATGGTGCTGGCACATCGTACCCAATAATGTATCTGAACTGTCATTCATATTACTCCCTACGGTTCGGGACATTCTCCGAAATCGAACTTTTGGAAATGGCCCAAAGGTCCGGAGTGTCCCAACTTGCCCTGACCGATATCAATAATACCTCGGCATGTCTCAACTTCGTGCGCAAGGCTCCGGATTACGGTATCAAGCCAATTTTGGGCATCGATTTTAGAAAAGGGTCGGAACAGCTTTTCGTGGGATTGGCGCGGGACAACAAAGGCTTTGAGGAACTGAACGCTTTTCTTTCCCATTTTTCCCATAAAAAACAGGCCCTACCGGACGAAGCTCTATTCTTAGAAAACACGTTTATCATTTACCCCTTTGAGAAAGTATTGTTAAGCGAAAAAACAAGTTTCGGGTCTAATGAGTTTATCGGAATTTCCATAGAAAATTTAAGAAGGCTCCCCTTCTCGAAATACAGGCTCGACAAAGAGCGGTTAGTGGTTCAGCAACCGGTAACGTTTCGCAACAAACGCGACTTCAACGCCCATCGTTTGTTAAGGGCAATCGACAACAACACCCTGCTAAGCAAATTGCAGCACACCGAGCAGGGAAATCCCAAAGAAAAGATGTGGCCCATGGAGGAACTTCTCCAGGCCTATGCGGAATTTCCACATATCATAGAAAATACCCGGCAGTTGATGGATAGCTGTGAAATACACTTTGATTTTGGAAAGGACCGGATTTCCCAGAACCTTCAGGTCTTTAGCGAATCGAAGGAGCGGGATTTCAGGATTTTATGCCAATTATGTAAGGAGGGGCTGCCCAAACGCTATTCCAATCCCAATGACACTGTTCGCGACCGTTTAAAGAGAGAGTTGGAGGTTATCAAAAAGATGGATTTTGTGTCCTATTTTCTTATCAACCATGACATCGTAAGCTTTGCGACGCAAAAAGGATATTTTCACGTGGGCCGTGGCAGCGGCGCCAACAGTATCGTGGCTTATATTATCGGTATTACGGATGTCGACCCCATAGAACTCGACCTTTATTTTGAGCGGTTCATCAATCCCTTCAGGGCATCGCCACCGGATTTCGATATCGATTTCAGTTGGAAGGAGCGGGACGAGGTTACCGCCTATATTTTTGACCGGTTCCCGAATACGGCATTGTTGGCCACCTACAACACGTTCAAATATCGGGCGACCGTCAGGGAACTGGGCAAAGTGTTCGGGTTGCCAAAAGAGGAAATAGATAGTCTAAGTTCCGGGCATTACCGGCCATCCTCCCTAAACGAGATACAGGGCCTGGTACTGAAATACGGGAAGCTTATCCAAGGTTTCCCGAACCATTTGAGCGTACATTCCGCAGGGATATTGATCTTGGACAGACCGATCCATTACTACTCCGCGACCGACCTACCTCCCAAGGGATTTCCCACCGTCCAGTTCGATATGATCATTGCGGAGGACGCAGGAATCTTCAAGTTCGATATTTTGGGACAGCGGGGATTGGCCAAAATCAAGGATGCCCTGGAAATCATCAGGGAAAACCGACCCGAGATTCCTCCTATCGACATAACCGAAGTCGAAAAATTCAAAAGGGACGAGAATATCAATCTGCTATTGTCCCAAGGCAAGGCCATCGGTGCCTATTATATCGAATCCCCTGCCATGCGCGGACTTATGAAAAAACTAAAGGTCAGCGATTATTTGGGGTTGGTGGCCGCAAGTTCGGTAATACGACCGGGAGTCTCGAGTTCAGGGATGAAAACGGAATACATCCGCAGACATCGGGAACCGGAGCGAAGAAAGGACGCCAATCCCATTCTGGCCAAGGTTATGCCGGAGACGTACGGGATAATGGTCTATCAAGAAGATGTTTTGAAAGTAGCGCACGAGTTTGCCGGCCTTGACCTGGGCGAAGCGGATGTATTGCGCCGGGGCATGAGCGGCAAGTTTCGGTCAAGGGAGGAATTTACCGCTGTGGAAAACAAGTTCAGGAGCAATTGCAAGCAGCGTGGATACTCGGACGCGCTGGTCAATGAGGTCTGGGAGCAGATTTCCAGTTTTGCGGGCTACGCCTTTGCAAAAGGGCATTCCGCATCCTATGCCGTGGAAAGTTATCAAAGCCTCTATCTGAAATGCTATTTTCCATTAGAATTTATGGTGGCCGTCCTGAACAATGGGGGCGGGTTCTATAGTAGCGAACACTATATTCAGGAAGCCCGGATGTGCGGGGGAATCATTAATCCTCCCTGCATCAACCACAGTGACCACCCAAATCGAATTAATGGGAAGAACATCTATCTGGGATTCGGGTATCTAAAAAACCTTGAAAAACTTGTGGTTCAACGGCTTTTGACCGAACGGCAGATAAATGGTATGTTCCGTTCCTTGGATGATTTTATAGACCGTGTCCTTATCAGCATTGAGCAGCTGAGCATTCTAATCCGGATCGGCGCCTTTCGATTTACGGGCAAGGCAAAGACCGATCTGTTGTGGCAGGCCATTTTCAAACTCAAAGCTTCAAAGAACAGGAATATCAATCCGTTATTGTTCCGTCCCAAACACAAAAAATTCGAATTGCCCGAATTTGAGCACAACTGGCTATACGATGCCTACGACCAAATGGAGCTACTGGGATTTCCGCTACACGATTATTTCCGCCTGATTTCGGGAGAACCCGAGAGCAATTTGAAGGCGAACGATATGCCCGATTATGTCGGGAAGCCGATGCTGCTCTATGGCATTTTGGTCAATACCCGGTTCAACACAACCAAACACAAAAAGAATATGCGGTTGAGTACCTTTATCGATAGGGAAGGCCAGTATTTTGATGCCGTGCATTTTACCGATGTGGTCGATAAATATCCCCTGCACGGTAGGGGCGTCTATGCCTGTTATGGCAAAGTAACCGAGGAATTCGGGCATTTCAGTATGACCGTAATTTGGAGTAAAAAAATGCCATTAAAACCCGATCCAAGAAGTCCCGACGAACCGACACTTGGCCAACCCTTTAATAAAACGGCCAAGCGAAAGGAAATCCGGTCCTAAATTATTATCTTGAAACACTAAACCCGCGACTATGTGTTATAGAACAAGGTTGAATGCCGAACTGGAGGAGGTGGAAAAAAGTTTCGATGCCCATTTTTTGGAAAAGGAAAGATATGCGCCCAAAGAAGAAATCAACGCATTTTCCTATGCTCCTTATCCTATCATCACAGATGAGAATTCCAAAGAAATCCTATTTTACGAATGGGGCCTAATTCCTTTCTGGTCAAAGGACGATTCCATAAAAAAATACACTCTTAATGCCAAAATCGAAACCTTGGACAAGAAACCATCATACCGGAACTCGGTAAACAAACGTTGCCTGGTCATTGCCGATGGTTTTTATGAATGGCAATGGCTGGATGCCAAGGGAAAGGAAAAACAGAAGTATTTGATCCGACCCAAAGGCCAAGAAGTTTTTGCCTTTGCCGGAATCTATTCACAGTGGACAGACCCCGAAACGGAAAAGGAAATAGGAACGTTTAGCATTGTTACCACCGAGGCCAACGAACTGATGAGCGAAATTCACAACAATAAAAAGCGGATGCCGATAGTGCTACGCGAAAAGGACAGGGGAAATTGGTTGTCAGATATGGATTATAGTGACTTCGCTTTTCCGTATGAAACGGAGCTTGTTGCTAAGAAGTGTTGAAAGCATCCGATTTGTTGTAACGGGCCTTTAATCCTGAGCTTGGTTCGGTCGGGCAAAAATTGGTAAAACCCCCAACGGAAAAAAAATATATGCTGTACTCATGTTATCTTTTAATAGCAAGGGATAAAGGGTTAATTTTATTTTGATATAACCTGTTGCCTGCAAGCTGAAAAAACAACCAACTATGGACAATTTATTATACTATCCATACATAAATGTTCCAAGAACTGATTGGACAATTCGCACACTTTTATACTACGAAACTATTGGATCTATTGTACCTCAAACCTTCTTTTATGAACCGAATAATTATGAACCATTTATGCGAGAATTGGTCCAAAATGAATTAGTGATTCCAATAAATCCCATGGAGGTTTTGGATAGACCATATGAATTATCAAGACCTTTTATTGATTACTCCAATAGTAAGGAATTTAAACTACATACGCGACTTCGTAGTTTTGAAAGAGGTAGGTTCGGAAGAATAAATGAAAATAAATTTAGGCCGAACGGACCGAGGATTAACGTGAATAAATTTGATAATGAAATTTTTAACCATTTAGAAGAAATAGGACTCGCGAGAAGAGAAAATCACGAATGGTTTATTGTGGAGCAACGGACAGCCAACGAATTGATGACATACCTAGCTACAATAATTGGCAAAAAACTTGATTATTTACCAGCTACGGACAAGTTTTTTAAAAGCCATACACGTGCAACTATGTCAAAGAAAATTTTTATATCTAGACAAAGAGAGCAGCAAAAAAGAGAAACTATTTTAACCCAACTAATACCATTTCCAGAAAAAATCGATTTAGTACAACTAAGGAGATTCAAGGAAAAGCATAGAGATATTCTAAATGCGTTTAAAACTAAAGTCGAATTAATTGCTTTGAATTCAACTATAGAAGAAGAAAGTCCATTATTCATAGAAACGATAAAAGATTTAGAACATAGCAAATTGGAATTGAGTGCAAAAATGGGCGAAAGCAAATTTGGTCAAGTCTTTTTCGGAACTGTGTGCGGAATTATATCCAGTTCCATTGGCTTGGCAACGGCCGGAACAGATGGAGCTATTATTGGAGGAGCAACCGCATTAGCTGGAGCAATATACGCTGTAACTCAAATTGAAAATAATGCTGATATTCCAAATCAAAATGGAATGAAATATTTGGCTCTATTAGATAAGAAACTGAGTAAAGCGCGCAGGTAACAATGCTATACTCAATGCGGGCGTAAGTTCCTAGGCCAAAAGTCTGGGCGTGAGGACGAACACTGCAAAATCTTTGGATTTTGCTTTCACGTGGGACAAGATAAAATCAAAACAAAAAGATTTTGGCTATTGCGTGGGGGAAAAGTAATTTCGTGCAGCCCCGAAGTGAGCATAGCCGAGCAGTGGTATGCAATGCCAAAAACAAACTAAATGGAAGATAAAGAACTAAATCATCAAAAGAACATATTTCAAGATTGTAACATCAATTTTCTAATTGGTTCAGGTCTTTCTAATCCATTTTTTGGAACACTGGGTAATATTGAAACTTGGCTCGAAGAACTAGAAGATTTAAAATCAAAAAAGTCCATAAATGACGATGATTATTTATTGGTTAAAGCAACATTATATAAAACCTATTTTGATGTCGCAATGAAAGGAAACATTGAGGTTCATAGTGCAAAAATAACATCGGATGAGTATGAAGTAAAAGAAATTACCTCACAAGAAAAACTAAATAACACATACAAAGCATATAAAGACTTTTTCAAAACATTAAACCACATACTTTACGAAAGACGGAGCAACACCGTCAATAAGCAAATCAACCTATTTACAACGAACATCGATATTTTCAATGAAAAATTATTAGAAGATTTGGATTTACAATATAACGATGGGTTTAATGGAATATTCAATAAAAAATTTAGCTTAAGCAATTTTAAGAAATCGTTTTATCAAAAAAGCTTGCATTATGATAATATATCTGAAATTCCTGTTTTTAATCTATTAAAGATTCACGGTTCAGTAACTTGGGAAATGCAGAATGGGAATATCAATTTTTCTAATCTCAATATTGTTGAGGATGTAAATCATGAAATTTCAAAATTGTCACTAATAGATATTAAAAAATTAAATGACAATAAATGGAAATCGGATAATAGAAACTTAAATATTAAAGAAATTGTGGATGAAATTGACAAAACGGATCCGAAACCTAATGTCGATGATTTCATCAATTCTTACGAAAAATTACAGATTGTAAACCCTACTAAAGACAAATTTAGAGACACAACTTTCAATAAAAACTATTACGAACTACTGAGGTTGTTTGCTAACGAATTAGAGAAGGAAAATACTGTCCTTTACGTTATGGGATTTTCGATGGCAGATGAGCACATAAGAGAAATCACAATTAGGGCAATTAAATCAAATCCAACTCTCAAAATTTTCCTAGTCTCTTATACAAAAAGTGCCGATGATATTATTGCTAATTTCCTTGATGATTTAGTAGATATAAAAAGCTTTCCAAATGTTGAATTTATTTGCCCAGAGGATGGTTTTAATATGAGGAAATTTAATGAACATTTATTATTTCCATTGAAAGATTCCATAGTAGAATATAATAAAACCAACAGTTGATTTATGGACGATATTTTACAAAAAGATTCAATATTTAAAGTTGGTAAAGTAATATCTGTTGAAGGCAGAACAATTAAAATTGAGGTTGACAAGACAAAAAATTCTGCACATTTATTATATCAAGGAAAATTACTACGCAATATTTCTGTAAATGGATATGTAAAAATAACAAAAGGATTTACTAGGATTATTGGAAAAGTAGAAGGAGAATTTATTGTTGAGGACAAGAAATATAGCAATAAGAACTACACCAGCGAAAAACAAAAAATAAAGAGAATACTTCAGGTTTCTTTGCTTGGTTTTTTTAGTGCGAAAGGTTTTGAGAGAGGAATTAAAGAATTACCCTTAATAAACAATGAATGTTTTCTTTTAGACTTACCTGAATTTGAGGATGTACACAACTTTGTTAAGAAGGATGATGACCCTTTAACTCTTGGAACACTTACACACGAGAATAATCAAGAAATCAACGTAGGAGTAAATGATTTATTTGCAAGTCATATCGGAATTTTTGGAAATACAGGGAGTGGAAAATCATACACTTTAGCAAAAGTGTATAGAGAACTTTTTTTAGAGTATATAGAGAATGAAAATTTTAGAGTTAATGCTAAATTCTTTTTCATAGACTTTAACGGAGAATATGTCAATGATAATGCAATTATTGATAAAAGATATAAAAACGTTTATTCATTAAATACTAGGAAAGAAAAAGACAAGTTTCCAATTTCTGAAGAGCAAATATCTGATTATAATTTTTGGTCTCTAGTATTGGAAGCGACAGAAAAAACTCAGAAACCTTTTCTAAAAAGAGCAATAGAAAACGATTTTCTAACACAGAGGATACAAGATGGAGATAGTCTAATTCAGTTTGTGAAATCGTTGGTTTTAAAAATCATTGATAAAAATGACGATAACGTAAATATTGCTCAAATAATTGATTTATTATCTCAACTAGGAGATTGTCTAACGAACAGTAATATTTCAGAAACAGTGTTGAATTTAAGGCAAAATCTACATTATAATTCTACAACTCACGGTTTTTATATCGGATCAAATAATTATGACGGAGTAATTCCATTCATAGTAGAACTGTTTGAAAACATTGATTTTGATGAAATAGAAGATGACTATTTATCAAAAGTTAGAATTAGAATAATTCTTCAATTCCACCACGAAATAATAAATGGATATTCAAATATCGAACATTTATCGCCATTACTTAAAAGAACACCACCAAGAATTAATGATTTAAGAAAAGTTATTGTTATCAACGAGATAGAAAATGAGCATAATATCACAGTTATATCATTAAGAGATGTAAGTATTCAAATGCGAAAAATGCTTCCTCTTTTAATTTGCAAACAGCTCTACGAAAAAAAGAAAGAGGTAAATGAAAAAGAAAAATATTTGAATTTAATAATTGACGAGGCTCATAATATTTTGTCGTCGATTTCTCAAAGGGAAAGTGAGACTTGGAAAGATTATAGACTAGAAACTTTTGAGGAGATAATTAAAGAAGGAAGGAAATTCGGAACATTCTTAACAATTGCAAGCCAAAGACCATCTGATATATCGGCAACAATAATATCACAATTGCATAATTTTTTTCTTCACAGATTGATTAACAATAATGATATTAAAGCTGTAGAGAGGACAGTTTCATATTTAGATAAACTATCTTTTGAATCATTGCCAATATTACCAACTGGAACCTGTATTTTGGCTGGACTTTCAGCTCAAGTTCCTGTGATGATTGATATTGGAACAATCAAACCAAAAGAATTTGAACCTGATAATAAAACGATGTTATTAATTGAAAATTGGAAGGATAAATAAAGCACTGCATCAAAACAACGCTAAATTCAGCACTTTTTGTAAAACTATTAAAAAGGCCCCTTCTCCCGAACACCCTGCTGCGTAACCTTCCATCGCCCATCCTGCTTAACAAGTTTGAACGTTTCGGGGCTATTATCGTAAGAAGTCGTAAACTTGACCCAGGAGATGTCGCCATCCGTAGTTTCATCCAACACCTCGAAGTCTGAATTTTCTGGATTGTCATTGCCGACGAAATTCTGGATGGCAATCATACCGTCATACCCTTCGGGCGTGGTATGTTTTTTAAGTGTTGCATTGTCTTTTTGATAAAAGCTTTCAGCCACAACCTTAGCAGTTTCGGTAGGGGAGAGCTGTTGTTGCTCCGTACAGGCAAAAAAGAGCAGGACGAGCGAGTAAATGACCATTCTTTTCATAGCGTTTCTAATTTGGGTTATTGATATATCTATGCGAAATTTTCAGTTTTAGGTTTCGTTCTCCATTCTTCTCGTTGAGTTGTAGCAATGCTCTCCGGTCATCACTGATCGAGAATTTTGGCAGAACGTAAACCATTCTAATGGTTTCGTTCTTGGCTATTTTGGAAGGTCGGTTATAGGTATACAGAGGTTTTTGATAAAGGCTCTGTAACGATTTCCTTTTGCCCTTTTTTCTGGTCTGAACCGAGAGGTCCAAGAAATTCAAATCGTAATCCAAACTTGATCTGTTGTCGATTTGGATGACAAAATAGAGTTCTTCGGTATCAAAAACTATATTTTCAAGGCTCAAAACAATGCCCTCGTTCCGTTTTTTTATCCTGCCAATCCGTTGCGTTCGGTCAACCAGATAGGAACAGATTTTTTGGTAGTAATCCCTTCGATTTCCGACTTGGCTTTTTGGCAAGGGAACATCCAAAGAATCGGCAATAATCGGCTTCTCGTTCCCAATGCTACTGGCTTTCGGTATAAAATAGTTCAGTTTTGAAAGCTGATCCCTATACCTTACAATATACGAAAAAATCGAACCATTTTGGTTGATGACCAATAGATTACTTTCCTTTCCCGGTTTTGCCTGTAGCAGTCCAAAATATTGCTGTTTTTCCCGGTTGTAGGTAAAAACAAAGTTATCCGAGCCCGTTATTCCCTGCCGGATAGGCTCCGGAAAGAACAGGGCGACGTTCTTTTGATCATTGGCATATATGGTATCCATTGTGGATTGTTCCTCCACATCCTGTGCCGAACAAGGTCGAGGTGCGACGGATAAACCAAACAGGACTATTGAGGTCAAAATATAATTTTTCATAGGAGTAAGTTTTAAATGTTCACTTTAGGGAATCATAGCTTGGGTTTGAGAATCAATTTGTAATTATTGAGTACCGTAACCTTTACGCTACGATTATTTCGGCGAAAGACCTTGGTTATCCCACTTACTTGTGGCACACTGGGGATATTAATGTCCTCGATGATATCATCCAGGACTTCGTTCGTAGCCTCTGCTCGAAAGCTGTTTTCGGCATAGATACCTTCGCTACCATCCTGAAGGTCGAAAGCTTTTAGTTTTGTGGGACAGTGTTCAATATTTTCGATCTCAATCAACGCCCGGTTCGGCTGAAAACTGATAAAGCCATAAATAAGGGTATTCTTTTCAAACCGTTGGTTATTTATGGTTGCTGCCTTGGTCAATCGCATCCGCAGCCGGGAATTCGTTTTAACCACTTGGTCGCCATCGACCACTGCAAAAATTTTGGCATCCGTCGTGCCAGTAGCCGAAATAGCGTTTAGGACAGGTGCGGATGCAAAGAACAGCTGATGTTCCAGCTCCATTTCCTTGGCTTCTATTTTCAGGGCGGCCTTAATTTCGGCCGAATCTATTTCTGGGGCTACAGCGGCCACCGCCTTTTTGGTGCCCATATTGCGATAGGTTTTTTCCGAATATTGAATCCTTCCGGACTTATAAATACTATCCACAATACGCTGCTTGTCCTTTTCAGGTAAATCCGGATTATAGAAGCCCATAGAATCGATAAGCTTTTCATCATAGATGCTCGGCGCATTGGTTTCACGTACTTCCTTTAAATCGTTGATGGCATCCAATTTGGAATCGTATTCCTTCTGATTCTGATCCAATTCCGGTACCATGGTCTGTTCAAGGGACTGATTCTCGCTTTCGTCATCGCCTATCACCATTATGGAATAGGCGACTAAAAATATCAATATCACGGACAGCACCGCCGCAAATACTATTTTATTTTTTTCTACTTTCATGAGAGTAAGTTTTTAATTGCCCACCCGCCCCGTCGGGAAGGTTATAGGCTTTCAACTTTCGTCGTTAACTTTTTTTAAGGTGTTCTCGAAATAATCGGTTATCAAAAGTCCGTGGGGGTTGTTCGGAAAATGCCGGTCCACCGTAATGAGTTTCCCTGTGGAAACCAGTTCGTAGGTGTCGATTATCGAACCCCGGTTGATTTCAAAAATGGTCGTGGTTCTAAAGGCGTAGATCCCATTCTTTTCCTCGATTTGGGAATCGATGCTCAGTACCTTTTGGACGAGGGAATATTGCAACAGACGATTATAGACCCCATCCGCCTTCTTTTGGCGATAGAGATTATCCACCGAACTGTTACCGAGCCAAAGTGCCTTTTTGAGATTTTTTTCATAGTTGCTGGCATCGATGTTATAGAAATAGGTGTGGAACAGCTCTAAATGGGCCAAAGCTTCCACAGCAAAGTTTTCCTTTTGGGCAACCAATTTAAGGGGAATCACATCGCCTTTAGTATTGATGGCAAATGCATTGTTTAGGGCTTTCTTATGGATATCGAATACCATCCAAATAGCAAATAAACTGGACAGGGTGGCGCAAACAACAACGGCCAATACAATGAACCGATTGATTTTTAGGACTGTGTATATGTTCTTATATGGTGTTTTCATCGTAACGATTTTAAGCGATAAATAATTTCAGGGTAAAAGAGGTGGCACGCCGGTATAGCTTGAATTTGAGAAAGACGATAAAGACAACGGAACCCAATTGAACCACCGGGGCGAAAAAGCCGCTGCCTACATCCGTTCCGAAAAGGTTTTGCCAGAAGTTGGTATTCAGTTCCGTGTAAATGGCATTGACAAAGACGTTGACCAGAAAGAATGCCGGTACGAGCATATAGACCGCTGCATATAATTTGAAAAAATTATAGGCCATGGACCGGAACTTTTCAAAAACGGCCAGACTAATGACCAAAGGAAAGAACGCCTGCATGATGCTCAATAGGAAAAAACGCTCCGCCAGAAACAGAGGGTAAATGAACAGATCCAATATCCACAGAATAATACTCACAATGAACGCGAAAATCTTGAAACCGAACAATGGCGTAACCAAAGCTTCATAGAGCAAGGCCATTGCCGCCTGTGCCGCTTTCACGAAACCGACCTCTTCTTCAATGGGGATATCCTGCATTTGCAGGGGAAGCAATGCTGGGGCGGTGCCTCTATACTGTCCTTCAATGGCCACAAGTATGGCATCGAAAAAACCAAGTACTTGCGTTGAGAAAATGACCACTAGTACAACGGCGAAGTTCTTGGCCAGTTCCCCCGGACTCAATCCCCATGTATAGCCGTGCTTATCGGCAACGCCCTCATTGTATTTTTTTAGGATATTAACCAAGAAAAAAAGCACGGCAAGGGTTTTCATTCCCGCAATGGTGTATTGCGAAAAATCGCTGTTTTTTATGGTCTGGAAAATAGTGTCCACATATTCCAGTCCAATTCCTAAAATGATACTGGCGGTCATGGTTAATAATTCGTTTCCCGGTTATTGATTTTGTCCTGCATTTTTCTAAAAGAGATAATATCGCGATACCGTCTGGTCTTCATATGGATTTCGGAGACCATTTCCTTGGACTCCATTTCCTTTTCTTTCAGGATTTCGGCACGGTCTGCATCGCTCATTTTGAGATAGTCGCTCGATAGTATCTGGTCGATAAACTCCATCATTTCCAATGAATTTTCCACGATGGTGTTAAATGATTGACTGACCCTGGCCACTTCATCGGGTTTGATGTAGGGGGAATCAAGCACATCCCTTAAATCGTTTTGCACCACATCGATAAGCCGTTTATTGTTCCGGCCTATTTCCTGTACGGCCCTTAGCTGCTTTACCACATTGTTGACCTTTTCGAGGTTCTCTTTTTGGGTCTTTAGAAACTTGACCGTTTTGACAAGGTTTGAAGTTTGCTTTGCCGATTCGAACAACTGTTTGATCAGGCTGATAAAATTGGTGTTGTCATATACCGGCACACCTTGGGCTTTGAGATTTAGGCTGAAAAAAAGTGCCATTGAGAGGATTGAAATTTTAATTTTACTTGTTGCAAAATTTCTCTTTTGGTATTCGTGAATCTTTGATTTCATAGCTTTTAGATTAAGATGAATATTCCGTGATTGCTTTTTCCATATCCTGATGCTTCTCATAGAGCTTCATTATTTCCTCGTTTTCCATTCCATCTGTGAGGTAGGCGGCATAGACTTCCTTCGGGACTTCCAGCCGGAATATGTTACTTTCCTTACCGATCTTGATGAACATTTCGGTGTACTTTCGTGGCCCGGAAAGGTTGTTTTTAATGGATTTTAATTGGTTCAGGTCGTGACTTGAAAGGTTGAGGCGTTTGACCAGTTCTGCGTACCCTTTTTCATTGTTCAGGCTATAGATGACCTGAGTGTTTTCAAGAATGCTCGCCGAGGTGGAATTGTTGGGCAGCTGATTGATGGATTGCAGGATAATGCCAATGGCCCCGTTTTGCTTCCGGATAGCCTGATAGTAGAATTCGACACTTTCCAGAACGTTCTCAAACTTCAGTTGCTTGGCGAACTCATCGAACAGGATGATGCCTTTTTCAGCTCGGTTTTTCCAAATTGTTCTTTGGATGGCCGACTTGATCAATTTGAGCATTACGGACAGGATTTCCTTATTCTCTTTTACTTCGTCCAGTTCAAAGACAATCAATCGCTTGTCCTCAATTTTATAGGTCTGGTCTTTGCTCACTTCAAAGAGGAAGCTGTAAAGCCCATTGCCCACATACTCGGACATTACGTGTAAAAAGTTGGTAATGTTGAAATAGTCCGTATGGATTTTAAGGTTTGATAAAAGTTCTTGCTGATTGTTTTCGATAAAATGATAAAAGCCATCCAAAGAGTGATTTTCGTCCGTACTTTCGTAATAATGACGCAGTATCTTTTTGACCGAAACCGATTGTGCCTTGGTCACCTTTAAATCCGAGGCGAACAGTTCAAAAAGGAACACCGATAAGTCTTCCAATCGCTCTGGTGTAAGGTCATTCCGATTACTGATGTAAAAGGGATTGATTCCCAAGTTCTTTCCGCTTTCGTAGCGAAGCACAGTATATTTTTCTGGATAAAGCTTGGCAAATTTGGTGTACGAACCACCCAAGTCGATAATGACCAGGCGAACTCCACTTTCAAAATATTGGCGGAGGATGTTATTGGCCAAAAAGGATTTTCCCTCCCCGGTCGGGGCGAATATGGCAAAGTTACGTGCCTTGATGCGTTTCTTGCGTTCGTCCCAAACATTCTTCAGGACCGGAATGTTATGTTCGCGGTCATTGAATATGATTCCGGTAGCATCGGATTTATAATTGGTGTTGTTGATGAACAGACAAAGGGCATGTTTCAAATCCGTTACGTACAGATCGGCATTCGAGAAGTTGGACGAAAAACAGCAATAGCTGTTCAGGATATAATTCTTTCGTTCCTCGCCCCTTGGATAGTAGGGAATAATGTCCAGTTCCTTGAACTCGGTTTTTATCATGGAAGCTATTTTACTTAGCTCTCGGGCTTCCCGAGCCCAAAAAACAATATTAAAATGGCCACGGATAATCCGGGCATTATCATCCGCATTGATCTGGTCAAGAATATGCTGGATTTTGCCAAGTACAACTTTGTTCTGAGAGCCAAAATTGGAACTTTTGTTCAGTTCCTCGATTTTCTTGTCCAGCAACTTGCGCCATTTCTGCTTATCGTCCAGATATAATATTTGATTGACGATGTGGTTCTCGTTCATGGTCAATCCCAAACCATCGATAAAGCCTTGGTGGAAGACAAAATCGTCCGATGTAAACCGTTCGTTGGTCTTACTGCTCTGTACGCTTTCGCCAAAGCATAGTTCGCTATTGATGGCCAGGGCATCAAAATAGTTCTCACCGATGTTGACGTTTTTCTTTTCCAGCAGGATATCGGTATCGAATCCCTCACTGAAGCCATTGAAATATCCGCTTGTCAGAGCTTGGATTTCATTTGGTTTAAGGGGGGCAAATTCCATCTTACGGCTGTTGTTGATGAAGGACACCGAATCGTTGACCGAACCGATAAAGCTATTCACATAATCATCCAGTTTCTGCACAATATCCTTGGAAACCTTCCGGAAGGGATTGACAAATTTTCGATTGTTCAACGCCCTATTCTTGGTCAGGACAAAAAATAGGAGGCACCTATGTTCCATATACTCACGCCCCTTAAAATGTCGGTGGGTCGCCTTTTCCAAAAAAGTAGTGTTGGGCAATTGTTCCGAGGAATAGGACTTTTTTAAATAGATGTCCTGTTTGTGAACGACGCATCCCGTGGGCAGTGACTTTAAGGCCTGAAACCAAGCCCCGTGTATATCCTCAAAATCCTTCTCGGAAAGTGAATAGATTTCAGGCAATACTCCTTCATAGCACAGCACGACATTACCGTTATTGGCAAATATGATATTGTCTTGGATATCTGTTATGGGTCGATATGCCGATAGGTTAATCTTCTTCATAATCAAAACCGGAGGTTCTTTTGTTACTAATAATTTTAGGGAAGGCTTTGGCCATATTGAAAAGTTGTGGATTGTTCGCCATCCGAGTCAAAGCGATAAACAATGTCGAATTAAGAATCAACACGCCCATAATGATTCCGAAACTGAACGAGAAGATGATTACCAAAAGCGAAGCAATTATGGAAATCATCATTAATGCGAACAACGAAATGGGCAGTCCGAAGATGACCGCCCGTTTCCTGATATTTTTATAGACCTCGAATTTTTTCATAGTGTTGATAAAAAGCCCTCCTTGAGGGTTCATTAGACCACGATTGAGATCAGGTAGGTAAAGATGCCCACGACCGCCCCTGCAATGAGTACAAAGACCAGCACACGGGTAATCCCTTTTTTCAGATCGGCATTTTCTCCGAAAAAATGCCCTGCGTTGAACAGGAAGCCGATTAGGAAGATGACACCGAGGATAATCGGGAAGATGGTCCTGATGGTATCGGAAACATCGTTTACCGAATCTTCGATACCACCGATTTGCGCAAAGGCGGGTGCAGCAGTAAGCAGCGACCCGATCAACATAGGAAATGATTTTTTCATAACTGTTCGATTTTTGATTTGATGATTATCCTCCGAACAGCTGCTCATAATATGCCGTCCGCTAGGACTTGATGAATAAACTTTGCGAAATCTATTATGAAAAGAAACTGAGCGAAGGAAATCCCCAAACTTTAACTCGAAATCCTGTTAAACTTTGGAAAATCCTTAGCGATTGAATGGATTCTTTGAAAATTGTGTAGCCAAAGAAAATATTATGGTTCCTTTACTCACTATTTTGACTCTCGCTTTTTGGCTGATGCCGTTGGTTAGTTCTGGACAATCAAATGATGTTGGAAAAGCGGTCATCGTAATCGACCCTGGCCACGGTGGAACCGATTCCGGTGCAATTGGAATCAATGGAATTCAGGAAAAGGATATGGTACTGAAAGTTGGGAAGGAAATGGCACGACTCAATGATGAGTTATTTGGTGAGTCTTTTGAAATTTACCTTACTCGATACACCGATACGCTGATTTCCTTGGGAGACAGGGCATTTTTGGCTAAGAAATTTAATGCCAACTTGTTCGTTTCCCTGCATTGCAATCATTCCAGTAATCCAAGTGCAGTAGGTGTGGAAGTCTATGTTCCGAATTATGGAAAATATATGCGAGAATCCATACTTCTGGCATACCAGCTTCAAAAAGGGCTAAGGCAGAATATTGGATTTGAGAGTAGGGGGGTGAAGTTCGCTAACTTTCAGGTGCTTCGGGAAACGGTGGATTATTGTCCAACTGTTTTGGTGGAATTAGGTTTCCTCTCTGATCGGGACGAAGCGCATCATCTTACACAGGATGAGAATGTAATGGCGATTGCGTTGTCCATTTTGAGTTGTTTTATCAGATTAAAAATGATTTTATGAGAGAATTATTCGAAGTTGTTTTCAAAGGCCTAAAAGACATTATTAAAGTATTTGTCTTTGAAATTTTGAAAATGATAAGGATGTGGTCTGGGAGAAATGGCAGATAGGATTTGTAATTTTCTTTTGGATGGGGCTTTTCATTGGAGACTTTATTAAATGCAATTTACCTGTGCTGCATGGTTAGTTTGCAAGTAGGGAAGGACCGAACGCACTCCTTCCGGAAATTGCGATGGGAGCAATGATTTTCACTGATTGGGTGACCGATTTTCAAGAAAATATGTAGCCTTTCGAAAAAGTACGGAATAGTTCCAGACGGTGTAAAGAGCGATCGGAAAGATGGATTACGAACCGCCGTATACGAGACCCGAACGTACTTTGGTAGGAGGGGTGCACTCCGTCATCTGATGGTGGAGCCACCCACTCGATTAGCATTAGTGGTTTCCCGCTCTGATTGGTGCGATTTAACTACCGCACTTATTTCAAATAAACATTCAAGAAAAATCTACACCAATATACTTATGACTTATTTTTCTAAAATAAGAAAAAATCAAAACGCTTTTTATGATTTATTTCGGGACTGTAGAGAATTTCTAATTTTCTTTTCTTCTTCCCTTTCTTTCAAATACTTAAAGTTTTGAACATATAATTAAAATGAGAATTTTTCAGAATCCTTTTCATACTTAACTAATTTCCTATTAATAAAATAGAGATTATATCTTTGTTGCCTTGCAATTCCTCCTCGAACAATTCTTTTTTGTACTTGAAAAACTTGTTTTTCGCCTTCGTTGTCAGAATTGATTGCTACTTGAACTAATTGTTTTTTCACAATACTTTGGACTTGTTCTATTGTCATTCCCAAAGATAAATCCTCTACAGGAATATCTTTGTAAGCATTACAGGATGTTAATAATATAATGGAGAGTAGTATTAATAGTCTTTTCATATTTATTATGTATTAAATGTTAATTAATTTTCTATCATAAGAACCTATTTAAAACTTCTTTTTTATTTAATAATTATATTTTTAATTTCATTTTTGGTAATGGTTAAATTTTAAAAGTAGTTTAATAACCAGGAAATTTTGAATCGTGAACTGGGTCTGTTTTCTTATTAGAATATTCTAAAAATGTAAAGATTAAAGGAAGAATTCCACCTACAACGAATAGATAATTGAATTCATCTCCTATGCTTATAAACATATAATAAGCGGATAATAAATTAAGGCCTAACATAATTAAACCAAATAATATTTTGTGCGAAGGAACTATTATTACGGTTATACCAACCGCAATCCAACCACTAATAAATTTCATAAAATAAATATCGAGAAAATTAGTAATCGAATCAAATGGAATAAATATGGTGAATATTTTTGAAAATAGGTTAGGCAGTATCATTGATGCGATAAGTCCGATTGGAATTGCTATGATAAACAATAGAACTTTTTTCATAGTTTTTATTTTGGTTAATTGATTTTTAGTTGAGTGAGTTTTCCTATTACTGGCAACGAAGGATATGCGTACCGGTATGCATATTTCTTTTATACAGGTAGTACGAGGTTAAGCTTTTTCGAATAATTTATAGAGTTTTGGATATCGCCAGATATATAACGGGTAGTTTTTAGAGAGGGATATTCAGGAGTAAGTCCTTTTTTCGGTAAAATCCAAGGTCGGTGCCGTTCGACCGTAGACGTCGGGCGGCATTTTCGATTTCCGGGGTCGCCCTTCGGGTCTTTTCGGTTCGGGAGGGCGGATTTCGGGCCGTTCCGGTCAGGACAGGGCATAAGTATCCCTTGGCCCCCGGTATGCGGGAGGCTCAGGCTGCTTTTGCCAGGCGGGCCTTGGCCATCCGCCTGCCGATCTCAAGGGCGTTGGCGGTGTGGATGCCGAAGAATATCCAAAGTATCTCCGTGGCCTTGGTGCGGGCATGTATACGTTTGAGGCCGTAGTGTTCCTTGTCGTTGCCGAAGCTGCCCTCCAGGCGGGCGGCCCTTTCCTTTGTGATGGCGGCGGCCAGTTTTTTACGGTGTCCCTCATGTTTGCCGGCCCTTCCCTTCCGCTTGAAGTCGGTGCCGATGCCGTTCCCGGTGGCGAACTTCCGATTTTTGTTGGTCGCGTAGATGGCATCGGCCCCGACGATCTTGACCTTTGTCCGGGTCAGCCCCTGGACATCGAGGACGGTCTTTCGGAACCGTATCCCCTCGTGGAAGGCGTCGAAAGAAAGGTGCTCGATAAAGCCGATGCCGCCCACTTGGAACTTGTGCACCTTGGCGCCGAACTCCACCGGCTTTTTCTCCTTGCCCCTGACGATCGGCCTGACGTAGGGTCTGTCCAGGCTGACGATGCGGCCCTCGGGCCTCACCCCATGGTGGAACAGTGCGTGCTGCTGTGCGTGCGCCTTCTTGGCCGCCGCCCTGCGTACATATTGGTCCACGGTAAAGGAAAGCCCGTACTCTTTTTCCCAGCGGTCCAGTTCAAGGGAGAACTTTTCGGTCAGCAGGAGCAGGGCCCTGGTCAGCGCCTGCCGCTTCTTCTTGGTCTTCCTTCTCATCTTGCTGTAGGACACGTACCGCTTTTTCCACTTCAGGTACTTGCTGCGCGGCATGGCGGACTTGTTTTCCCTGCATACCTTCTTGAGCAGGCGTTGCAGCCAGTCGGTACATTCCCAGAGCAATTTCACGTTGGTAGGGTACCGCATGTGGCTCTCGTAGCACGTGGCGTCCATGGTAACGGCGTTCATGCCCTCCATGTGGGGCGACCAGTGCCCGTAGAGGACCTTCTGCAGGGCGTCGATGTCGAGCTTTCCCCCGAGTTCCGACCGGATCTCGCTGACGATCTTGAAGTTTTCCAGGCGATCGGTACCGATATAGATGCCGCAGAAGAACTGCCAGTCCAGGTTCCCGTTGAGCCCTTCGACAAGTTTCCTGTCGGAGCAGTCGGCATAATGCTTGAGGAACATAAGGGCGACCTTGCCCCGGGGGGAGAAGATGGCCTTCGGGCCTTTTTTGGCCTCCTTCAGGCCGAGGGCCGAGACCATGCCGTCCCATGGAACGGCCCGGTATATCCTACCAAGATCGGATTTCAGAAAACGGTCGTGGAAAACGTTGAACTGCTGCTCTTGGGAGGAGAATGAAAAAGTGTGCTGGAAATCGCGGATTCTTCGTATCTTGGACATAACACCTTAGATAAAAACCCCGTTTTTCGAGCTAACGACTCATTTTCGGGGTTTTGTTCACTCTAAGATACGGATTATTTAACTGATAATCAATAGGTTATTTAACTTCTGAATGTCCCTAGAGAAAGTATATACGTTTCCTGTTCAATTTACTCTTCCCTTAAATGATGTCGCGAAGGAACCAGCACCTTCGAAGGAAATTAAATCGCCAAAATGCTATATATCTATATCCGCCCAAACCGCAGGATGTTCACTCGCAGCCTGTTTTAAATTCTGCATTGACGAATAGACCGGCCACTTTGGCCTTTTATCTGGCCAGACCGCTTTGCGGTTAAGCCCGCTATTCGTTACTCTTCGGAAAAGGTTTGGCGAAAGCAATAGGTAATCTTTTTGCTTTATATTTACCCCCATACGGTATGCGCCCAATCTATAATAAGTGGCATCACTTCCATTGTCAAAGTCCGCTTTGAACGATTGGTGTCTGGTAACGTCTTTCATCTTGGTATCGCGAAATAAAGGTGAAAGCGTATCGCAGTACGAAACTGCGTTAAATGTTCCCGTAACTATGATATTTCTTTGACCGTTTTCCCACAGCCCGCCATAAACATCGGCAATCTTCTGGGCCTCTTTTTTGCGAAAGATATCCGATATTTCCTTGTCCTTGGTTTCTTCCTGTAGTTGAGCGGAAAGTAGCCAAATCGTCTGTTCTGCCGGCGTTTCAAGTTCGTATTGAAAGATTTCCTTATTTGGGTTTGGGCTATCTGCAATATCAATCCGGTGACTTTTAACGGATTTGATCCGATGGCCATTTTTGAGCATTATGCCCATTTCCCGGCCCCGGTTGTCGCTACCTTGAACTACTGCTACTTCCTGAAATGGTTCGCAATCAAAATCAGGTAGCAGCTGGGCATTGAATTCTTCCAACGAAGCCCTGTCCTCGATTTCCTGTAAAAGCAGAATATCGGTGTTCAGTTCGGCGATGACCCTCGCTTTATTTTTGACGGCCACCGGATCCAACGGTACGGTCTGCAAGGCAATCCATCCGTTCCAATCGGTCATTTCCCCGGCTTTTAGTTCCTTGGAATAGTTCATCCCTTTTAGAAACAGAAATCCTGCCCGTTTACGCATTACGGCGTAGGGAACGTCATAGGTCTTATCAAATCCCAACAAGAACGTGAGTTCCTGAATTCGCTCGGCATTGGTCGATGCACGGTTGTTCTCCCGCATCAAGTGATCAAGTTCGTTGATCCAATCGGCTACACATTTGCCATAAGGCTTTTCTAAAAGGCTCCTGTCCCGATGGAACAGATTTTGGATGTTGAAAGTGGCTATTTTCATAACTATTTGCGTTTATCATTAGTATTCTTATCAAAGGCAATCAGATTAAAAAGTTCCCGCATCCGGCTACGTACCCGGTTGCCGTAACGTTCTTCCAGTTCCTCCGCGTTAAGGTTCGTGGTGGCATGGGTCTTAATTTTGGTTTTGGTCTGTTGATAGAGCTCGTATCGGGACAGCAGCACCTCGCCCATAACGTTGCAATCAGTACCGTAGTGGCGACCAGTCGGTTCAATGCCCAGATCATCAAAGCAATAGAATCTTGAATCGCCGAACTCCTCGATGGTCTTGTATCCCAAGTGATTAAAACTAAAGGTCACGTTCCGGCAAGGAATTATTTCATAAGGGCGTTGTAACGGGACAAGATGGCGCAGGAGTTTCATCAGACTGGTCTTGCCACATCCCACGGGACCGGACAGGAGAATGCCTTTGTCGGGGTCGATACCTTCCTTTTGACAGAATGCCTTTTCGCGGATGAAATAATTGCACAGCTTGAAAACGATATCCCTGTCCCCGTCGTAAATCTTGAAATGTTTGCCAAAAAGCAATTTGCCCTTGGCTTTCAGGTAAATCAGGATTTTGTCAAAATCGTAGAGCACATTTTTTCCATCGAACGTTCCCAGGGAAAATGCTACACCGTCTTCGATAATTTTAGAGGGGTTGTCCATAGTCTTTGTTTTTAACAGTTTTGAGGTTGTCCCGTTTTTGAGACAGTTCGTTCTTCGTTTTTTCCGTTTTGATTTCCCCGTCCCTGATCATCCAGTTTTCGGCCGTAGCGTGCCAATCGATGATTTCCAGTTTACCATTGGTCATCCATCCGATCGAGGAATAGTGGTTAAAGAATTTTTTCGCCTCCTTTGCCGGCCACCTTTGATTTTTGAAAAAATCCAAAACCTCTTTTTCATTTTTTGGGAGCCCTCGTTTATTAAGGTTTGTAGTATGTTTATTACTGTTTATATTAGATACTAACGCTTGTTCCACTGCTTGTTCACTGGTCGTACCGGGAGTCCTATCACTACTTGTACCGGTGGTCGTTCCACTACTTGTACCGAATTTGAGCATCTTGACCTGGCTGCCCTTGTACGGATTATGGGAAGGCATATAGCGGATATATTTCCAATCGTTCAATCCTGTCAGGCAGCGATGATAGGTTGCCTTCGACCCGATTTTAGCCATTGACATCACTTCTTCCCGGTTGATGAAGAATACCTCGGGAAACCGATAGATGTTCCAGAACTGGAACAAGGCTATGTACAGGCTGATATGGGTCGGGTTCAATCTGGAATCCATCGAAAATTGCTGAAATACCGCGTTGAGATGTCTTATATAGTTCATGCATCATTGACCGATTTTGTTATCTACCCTGTTCTGTGACATTGCTTTCTGGATATCCTCGGTATCGTAGTAGATGATACCGCCCACTTTGGAATAGGGCAATGTGCCGTTGATGCGTAGGTTCTGTAAGGTACCTGGACTAACTTGGAGCATCTCCATTACTTCGGAGGATTTGAGGTACTTTTTAAGTTTTCCGGCAGCTTGTTTGGAAAGTAGGTTTTTAATATCATCGAGCAATTCCATTTTGAATTCCCGGAGGTCGTCTGTAGTAATGATGCTTGTGGGCATTGTAGAACGGTTTTAAAGAAAGGGCCATCGCATTGCTTTCAACTAATTTGACAGCCCCTTGCAGGATTTGACTTTCGTTCTACAAATTTGAAGTGTATTATTGAGTTTTCTTCCCCAGTATGGCCGTACTACGGTCAAAATTTAACATCATGAAATTTGATGAATTTTGAAGGGGATAATAGTGTCCGTTCCGAAATTGTAGGAGCAAATACCATAAAAGCAAATGCCCTTTCTCTTTAAAGGAGAAGGACCGTAGTACCACCGTAGTAAGGCCCTTTTTTAACAATTCGGATGTAGGAAATATGAGTATTAGGAGGACTTATTCTTCACTCTTGTCCATTTCGGAAAGTAAGGAAATTGCCAATTCATCAAGAAACAATGTTCTACTGTTCTTTCGGCCTTTGATGCTTTGAAAGGTTTTATAGATATCCTTCGGGACAAAATCAAAAATTTCCTGAAGTCGTTTGGAAACTTTCATCATGCTAAGGTTGTCTTGTCTGCCTAGACCTTTGGCACATAAAGCATACAGAAGCTCCACATAATCTGCATTGCTAAAAGGCCAATGCAATTTTTTGGAAGGGTCGGGCACCATTCGACCATTACGGGAATTCCGCAGATTGAACAGTCTATTGTCCAAATAGACAATGAAAGAGTTGTAGGCCTGGTACTTGCCTAGCAGCATATCACGCGGCGTACAGAATTCGGGGTCTTGGAAGTAGAACTTTGAGGTTGTTATATGGTAATGATCCAGATAATCCCTGGTATAATATTCCTTGTCAAAGTGTGTAGCCCCTGAATCTACATAGCGACCGAAATCGAGATTGTAGAGAAAGAATCGGTTCAGTTTTTCGATTTTCCTTTTAAGGCATTTTCGCTGGCTTTTTTTATCCGCTTTAGGGAATTGGATTTCGAACGAATGTATTTCGGAAAAGTAGATGAGCTGTACGAGCGGAATCTGTTTCGTAATCTTAAAAAAATGGATTTCTTCCTGAATCGTTTCAAACCCGTCCTTCAGGATTTCCTTTTTCAACGTACTCAGCAGGTTACGGCAGACCTCTATCGATCGGTAGGCCCTTTCTAAAATGTCTTCGTATTGAAGCTTGATTTCATCCAGGTCTTGGGCAAGTTCTTCTGATAATGATCTTAATTTCATAGCCTTCCATTGAACCAGTTTAAATCCAACTGCTAATGGAAGAAGAATTTACGAAAGTCAACTAGGTGGCCTGCAAAAACTCAATCCTTTATACCGATGGATATTGAGGGAATGGTCAATGATATCCTCGTTCTTCATTACACAAATTTAGGGTAGGAAGTTGTGGATTAAAGATATGAAGTCTCGCTATTTCAATTTTGAATTTATAACGTAAATGACTACGGAGAATTACGTATTTCCATACGTATTCACTCTTTCAGTCTGATAGTCAATGCTCAACGAAAGGTCAGCGAAGTTGTAAACTATTTTTTTGTCTTGCCGAAGCGCTTGAGAAACTCCTTTCTGTTTTTAACCCCGGTTTTTTTGAAGATGTTCGAAGCGTGTTTTGATGCTGTTTTTTCGGCAATAAAATATTCCTCCCCAATTTCTTTGTATGATCTTTTATCCAAAACCGACATTGCAATTTCGATTTCCCTACCGGTCAAACCTCGATTGAAAAATTTGGGTGTTATCTCCTTGTTCCTTTCGGTATTGTAATAATTCAACAAGGCACTCATTTCTTTCTTATGTTCCAAAAAATAGAGATATCTGTCGATCTCTATTGCCGTTATCGCGTAAAATGAGGTGTTCACTATCGTAAATGTCAACCATTGATAGTCCCCGATCACGGTCAAAATCGGTAAGAGAACCATGCAGCTTACGCTCAGAAGTGAAAGCTTGTTACGCCGTAGGACAAATTTGTTCGGATTTTTCGGTTTTGAAATCCTCTTGTAGAAAGCCCATAAAAAATACAGACAAATGAGCGATACCGGAACCGTAAAGCACACTCTGGCTATATCGATGGATTTAGTAAAATAATAGGGCAGAAGATATAACCCGAAAAAACATAGCGTAGCATAAATAGAGAGGTTCGAAATTGTCAAATGGACATTCAGAAAATGGATGTCATATTCCCTGTAAATATAATGGAACAAATATATCCCCATTGTAAGGGCCACCCCATAGGTAATAATATACTGGAGTATAAATGGGCCAGGAAAACCGTCAAATGGCAAGAACCCTCCTGTTAGGTTGTAAAGGACGAATAATCCGGCCAGCACCAAATATCTGGTTAGGTTGCTATATCGATTTCTTGAAGATTGGATAAGGGCAAAAAGCAATAGGAAGACATCTATCAAAAGATAGAAGAACGTCGTCCAATGTATCGATGTGCCAAACATTCCTATTCATTTTTATACTCAAATTTGTTGGTCTCTAGGTTTTTAGTAACATTGCCCCAATGAAAGACTTCTCCGTTCATAGCGACATAAACATCCGGCTTTAAAAATTGCAATGAGCTAATTGCAAAGCCTAAATTGAACGGCGCATCGGTTTTTGCAGATGTGCCCAAAATGAAAGAACCTGTCAGAACAATTGTTTTGTTAAACTTAAGATTTCCGATGTATTTCGCGGTATCCTCCATGGTGTAAGTACCGTGGGTTATTAAAATTTTATCCGAATCGACAGCTCTTATTTTGTTGGCTAAACTTTCACGGTGTTCCTGTGAAATGAATCGGCTATCGAGTGTAAAGACTTCTTCGATGTTATATTGGAATGAGACATTTGCAGCCTCAAGAAATGCTTTAATTGAAAAATTCGATTTCTCGCGGCCTCTATCTTTTTCATTATAATCCAACCCTTCGATTGTGCCCCCGGTCGTAAGAATATGTAACATCATTTCATCAGTTCTTTCTTTCTAAAGATAACTTTTATTATCTGAATAGAGGTATTTCTAAAAGTGTAGTTTTCGGAATTCCAAACGCTCAGTTGATAACCGTCAGAAATTCAATTGGGGATTTATTGCAAGTTTGAAAAGTTTGGAAGGAGTTACTGTTGAGTAACTTTGCTCTTACATGATCATTTGTATCTTCAACCCAATTTCGATTTCAGTTTCTTCATATCCTCACTGACTTTTTTCTCGACTACCCTCGCATATATCTGAGTTGTAGCCAATTTTGTATGCCCCAATAATTTAGATACTGTTTCTATCGGCACACCATTGCTTAATGTTACTGTAGTGGCAAACGTATGCCGCGCCATATGGAAGGTAAGGTTCTTTTTAATTCCACAAACGTCAGCAATCTCTTTCAGATAACTGTTGAGCCTTTGGTTGGATAAATTGGGCATCAATCTCTCCGAATGATTGGTTCTCGGATGGTTTTGGTATTTTAATATCAATTTATCTGCTTTCGAAAGAAGGGGAATCTTGAAAGGAGTACCGGTCTTATTTCGGTTGGCCATTAGCCATCTATTTCCATCGATTCCCATCTGTATATTGTCAAGTGTAAGTTTCATAATATCTGCATATGATATGCCTGTGTAACAACTGAAAACGAATAAATCTTTTACAACGGCCAATCTTTCAATGGTAGGTTGGAGGTTCTCAATCGCTTCGAGTTCTATGTCGGTAAGAAACTCCCTTTCGGTTTTTTCCAGTTTAGGTTTGAATTTAACGAACGGATCGCGTTCAATCCATTCAATATGGTAGGCCAGCGTAACCATTTTTCGAAGTCGTTGAATATGTTTCATGACCGCATTGTTGCCAATTTTACCTTGGTAGTGATTAGGCCGGTAAGACCTCAAAAAACTTTCAAACCCAAGAACGAAGGCATAATCCAAATCTCGTAGATATTTATCGGAAACTTTGTATTCATTTTCAATAAACGCCAAAACGTATTTTTGACTTGTTCTATAATGGCAAAGGGTTTTGGCGCATAGCTTATTTCCCATTTTATCGTTGTGATATTTGAAGACATCCTTTAGGGAATGGATTTTTATATCCTCGCCTAAATAACGAGCTTTGATCAGTTGGGATGTAACCACTCTTGATTCACCTTTTAAATCTCTGTAGCTCTGTACGAGTTCTGATTTTACTTCATCCAAATAAAGGTTTACAATTCTCGATGTTTTACCATTGCCCCTAGCTTTTTGGCGTTTTGAATCCCACGAATCGATATCAACCTTTTGTTTGAGGCTTATATTGACCTTTTTTCCGTTTACCGTGATCCGGGCGTAGATGTTCGAACGGTTGTTTTTGTCCGCACGTTGTGTGTAAATCCAAAAAAGGATTGAAAATGTTGAAGAAGTTCGCATAGTTGTCGTCTTAACCGTTAAACAATGAGTGAGACGAAAGTCAAATCAACTAGGCAAGGAAAAATCCTTAATTCAGGTCAAGATATAAAAGTGTTGACACTTATGTTGACGATTTGGAAAAATGTTGACGATTTGTGAACTTTTAAAACCAAATCATATCAAATTATATGATTGACCTAAAAAAATAAAACCTTGCAAATCATACGATTAGCAAGGTTTTGGGTCTAATTGGTTTCCCAATAAGTGACCTGGCTGGGGCTCGAACCCAGGACCCTCTCCTTAAAAGGGAGATGCTCTACCAGCTGAGCTACCAGGTCAATAAAATTAACGCTCCCCGTATTGCGGTTAGCGGGTGCAAATATAATATCAATAATTTATTTACCAAGTCGATTTTCTTATAATTTTATTTTTTTTTGAAATCAACTGGTTTTGCTGCATTTTTGTCAAAAAATGGGTGCTAAACCAGTACATGGTGGTTGGTATTTATTGAGAAATTTTAGTATACTCATTTTCAAGTCAATATAAATTTTTGGATGTATGAAGATTGTTTTAGTGGGGTATATGGGGAGCGGAAAGTCTACGGTCGGCAAGTTGTTGGCCAGTGATCTAAATCTTAGTTTCTTGGATTTGGACACATATATGGAACAGCGATTACAAAAATCGATTCCTACTATTTTTAATGAAAATGGGGAGATATATTTTAGAAAAATGGAACACCTTCTGTTAAAGGAAATCCTGGAAAGTAAGGAGAATTTTATATTGTCTACCGGGGGAGGTACCCCCTGTTATAGCGGCAATATGGAAACCATTATGGACGGGACGGCCGATGTGTTTTATTTAAAACTGTCCATAATGGGCTTAGTTAATCGCCTAACTCCTGAAATGGCCGGCCGGCCGCTGCTAAAAAACCTATCCCAAGAGGAATTGCCAGAATTTATAGGGAAACATTTGTTCGAGAGAAATCCGTATTACGCCATGGCCAAACATACCATAAATTGTGATGGCAAGGCTCCTTCTGAAATAGTGGATCAAATTAAAAGCGTTATTTAAATTAAAACCGATAGAGGTCAGGGGTTGGCCGTATAATTTTACTTCTTCATTTCAGTCCGCTAATTGGGAATTACAATATTTGGAGAGTTATGTGTTTACAAAGAGACCCTTTCGCCTAGCGGCACCACCCCTTCCCGTTTGACTGCCTGCCCGAGTCAAACACGAAGGCGGGCGCTCAGGATGACAAGTGGAGAATCCATTTAACGGATCCTTGCTTTAGTTTACTAACTTCACAATTAGGACCGTTCTAATGATTCCTCGACTGCTCTGCCGTTTTTTCAATAGGACGGTGGGCGCACAATGGGCAGGGGAAGTACTGGCAACTGCCCCCGATAGTTTTGGGAGCAGTGGAACCGTTTATTATAATTGCTAATCCAGAAATACCGTATCGTTTTTGGCCTTAAATTCAACGTTTACGTGTTCCTGTAGGGAAGTGGAAAGGGAAATACCCTTGAAATCTGCTTTTACCGGATATTTTTTGTGATTTCTGTTGACCAGAACCGCTGTTTTTAATTGTTTTAGGGGGACCCTTAAAAAATGGTGCACCCCATAGATCAATGTGGTGCCCGAGTTTAAAACGTCATCTACAAGCACGACCGATTTGTTCTTGTACTCGCTTTCGGGAATAGAGGTCCTAACCCCGCTGGCCACTGGATTTTTTTTATCCATACTTACGGTACATAAAACAATGTTGGCCCCGGTTATTTGTTGAAGAATTTCGCTGATTTTTTTGGCAAAAAGAAGGCCGCCACTCTCTATTCCTGCTATGACTATCTCTTTCTCCTCAACGTTGGCCTCATAGATTTGATAAGCGATCCGCTTTATCTTGTGCTGAATTTCCTGATGGTTCAAAATTTTGTTTTGCATGGTATATAATGTTTCTTGACTAATTTAGAGGCTAAAACCGATACTTCTTATTTAGCTATTGACCGGCCGGGCCAGATTATAAGTTCATCAGTGGTTCCTAACGTCCTGACGAAGTATCCCAATATCGATCCGCCAACGCGTTTCTACAACAAAACCCAAAAATTTTAATCCCGAAAATTATCGGGAAATAGCAGTTTAGTCTATATGGGTTCAAAGATAAAAAACAGTTCCCTATCCTGCCGAGGTTTTATTGAATTAGTGGAGGATTCCAGGATATCGATTTTAAAATAGGGCGAGAATAGCTTTTGGTATTCCGATTTATTGCCACCAAAGGGCGGTCCGTCGACCGATAACGGAAAATCGAACAACAGTCCGACCAACCGACCTTTGGGCTTTAAAATATGGTGCATCTTAATTACGTAGTCTTCCCGTAGTCTGGGATCTAGGGCGCAAAAGAAAGTTTGTTCCAAAACCAGATCAAAATCATTTATGGCAAGGTCAAAAAAATCTGCTTCCACCAATTGTTCTTCCGGAATATTAGGGAGTTTCAATTTTATGTTTTGCAAGGGTCGATGGGCAATATCTATGACAAAAACGTTCTTGAACCCTTGCGTATAGAGGTACACTACCTCATGCCCGTTGCCGGCCCCGGGGACAAGTATTTTTAGGTTTTTATCATTGAGTTGGTCTATAAAGTCCTTCAAGGGAGGTGATACCTCGCCCATGTCCCATCCCAATTCGCCTGCAGCGTACCTGTCTTCCCAAAATTTCTTGTTTAAAAGCATGGTTTATGTTAAAGTTTAACCCTTCGACTGCGCTCGGGGTGACAATTTTAGTGTGTATAGCAATAGGATATGGGTACTGGTTTTATGGGTTTAGTTTCTAATTGTTTAACCAGAAACCATCAATCCCCATCTTTCTCCAAATAACCATCAATATCCCTCCTGTTTTTTTTGGTAGGTCTTCCCTCACCTTTTTTTCTGTAGTGTTCCTTGGCATGGCGCAACAATTCGTTTTGCGCAAAGGCTTCGGTAGGAGTAGTGTCCTTCCTATACAGGTCCACCAATTTTGCCCCGACCCTGCTTTGGGGTACATCCAGCACGGTAAGTTCGTAATTTATCTGTTCCTTTCTTACCATAAGTTGATCCGCCGGGTATACTTCCCGGGATGGTTTTACTGCTTGTCCCTTAATTTTTACGCGCCCCTTTTTACAGGCTTCGGTGGCGAGACTCCGGGTCTTAAAATAGCGAACGCTCCACAAATACTTATCTATACGCATAAACAATTGCAAATCTTTGTTAATGGCCTATACAAAAATAGTGGAAAATTGTATCTTGCGCCCTGCTAAAATTGAAGAGGGCCTTTTAGCTCTTGTATTTCTCCCGTCGATTATTTTAGGGACTTATTAAAAAATGGGGGATAATAGAAAATAGAATAGAGAAAATGGAAGTTGTATGCCAAACATTTTCAATAGTATCCTAAAATAGGTTCACTTTTTAAGTTTTATTCTCTATTTTCTTATTTTGAAAACATTTTTAACAATTGATTATTTGAGATGAAATTGAATAAAGTTATTGTAATGATGGTATTCATAGGGTTGGCCTGGTCTTGTAAAAAAGACGATGAAAATCCGCTTGTTGAGATTCCACCTAGACCTCTGGGGGAAGTATCTGTGGAGAACGAGGCCGACATCCAAGCTTTTTTAAAATCCCATTTTTACAATTATGAGGAATTTGCCAACCCCCCGGCAGATTTCAATTTTAAAATCAAAATAGATACCTTAGCTGGTGACAATGCAGATAAAATACCATTGTCCGAACAAATTCTATCGGAAAAAATTAAGATTTCACCGAGCGATCTGGATTTGGAGGATCAGGCGAGTACCGAACAAAATTTGTACTACTTAATTGCCAGGGATGGGGTAGGCGGCCCACCGACCGTAGGGGATTCCACTTTCTTAAAATATGAGGGATCTCTACTGGACGGAACGTTATTTGACGGTAATTCCAGCTATACTTGGCAATATCTTCCCTTTACGATCCGGGGCTATGCCCAGGGAATTTCCCATTTTAAGACAGGGGATGATATTGTGGTAAATAATGATGGTACTACATCCATAAGCAACAGTGGCATCGGATTGATCATCATGCCTTCGGCCCTAGGGTATTACAACACGGGGACGGGAGTAATTGCACCGTATTCCAATCTGATGTTCCAAATCGATGCCGGACTTTACGTAAAGAACACAGATTATGATCAGGATGGTATCCCCTCAATTTTGGAGGATCTAAATAAAGATGGCATTTTGAGCAATGACAACACGGATGCTGAGGCCGAGAAATCGGTGTATCCTCCCACTTATGTTCCCAACCACTTGGATCGGGACGACGACGGCGATGGTACCCCCACCAGGGACGAGATAATCATCAACCCCGACGGCACCATTACTTTCCCGGACTCCAATGGAAACGGTATTCCCGACTATTTGGATAAGGAGACCAAATAGGAACCAAGAACAAGGAAACAAGATTTGGTAGGAGGAGTCGAACGACATTTTATATCTTGTCCGGTACATCTTTGGTTTATGTGTCCATAGGTTATCTAGAATTTTATTTTAAAAGCCTAGGAGGTCCATTTCGTTTGGATATTAGAAAATTAATGCCTCATTATGAAGGTTGTACTGAGAGAAATTAAAGTGGGGCGGCGAATGATTGGTGGTACACTTGACAAATTATAGGTAAATAATCGAAAAATCGTAATATGTTGAGTGAAGAAACATAGAATAGGAAACAAGAAATAATGTGTAAAAAAGCAGATTTGATTCTTCGTTCCCTTTTAAAATAGCGCATAAAAAATCCCCGTTGGCATTTGCTAACGGGGATTTTTTAATGAATTTATCTTGACTTCTTGTTTGGAACCGAAAATTTTAGCTTTTGTGTCGAAATGAAGTCATTTTTTAACAGCATAGCAGGGCTACGGTGGTCAAGAATAGGTAAATTACGGAGCAACCCGGCCGATTCGGTACGGGCGGGAATGTTAAATTTGCAAGTTAAAGAAAAGGCTTGAACCAGTACTATCAGTGATCGTTATCGATTAAAGTTTAATCGACGCCGAAAAGACTACTTGGTTGGGTCTGCTGTCTACCCTACCAGAAATATTGGTTACGTTTTCATCGATAAAATTAGCCTCGTTTTCCGAAAATCCCCTTACCCATCGTACATCCAGCCCCAGTCTGCCCAGGTTTATACCAACTCCTAAATTGAGGCCCACGGTAAAATTGTTCTTTACATCCTCCATTTCAAAACCATCCATGTCATTACTCAAAACATATTGAAAGGCAGGGCCGGCAAAAATATTAATGGGGCCGAGGATATGGATACCAACCAATACGGGAAGGTCCAGCGAGGAAAGCTCGTAGTCTCTCGAGCCTCCATCAATATCATAGCTGCTTTTGGTATTGGTATAGACCAATTCAGGTCGCAGATAGATAATTGGCAGCTCTAATTGTCCGAAGATTCCAACGTTGAAGCCTGCTTTACCTTCGGCGCCTTGAACAATATCGTTCCCAGAATCTCCTACAGAATAGGTGAGATCTCCGTTCTGATTGTAATTAAGGCCTCCTTTGATACCAAATCCGGTACCTTTTTGTGCAAAAGTGGCCATACCGATAAAGGCAAGCACCACGGTTAGAAGTGTTTTTTTCATAGTGTGTGTCTTTTATTTTCGTTTTAACACTCTATGAACGGCCGCTACTATGGCTTTATTGTTTAATCCGTATTTTTCCATAAGCTGTTCGGGAGTCCCACTTTCTCCAAAAGTGTCCTGGGTAGCGACGAACTCCTGGGGCGTAGGATGCTGGGTAGCAAGGGTTCTCGCAATGCTTTCCCCAAGACCGCCCAAATAATTATGTTCCTCAGCAGAAACGATACAGCCCGTTTTTTTAACAGACTTTAACAAGGCAACCTCGTCTAAGGGCTTAATGGTGTGTATGTTTATTACTTCGGCGGAAATACCTTGGCCTTCCAAAGTTTCGGCGGCAATAAGGGACTCCCATACCAAGTGACCGGTGGCCACGATAGTAACATCCGTACCTTCGTTGAGCATAAGGGCCTTTCCGATCTCGAATTTTTGGTCTACCGGAGTAAAATTGGCCACTTTTGGCCTTCCAAATCTCAGATATACAGGACCAACATGATCGGCGATTGCAATGGTGGCAGCTTTGGTTTGGTTGTAATCACAAGGATTAATGACTGTCATTCCCGGTAACATCTTCATAAGTCCGATATCCTCCAAAATCTGATGGGTGGCTCCGTCCTCTCCTAGGGTAAGCCCAGCATGGGAAGCACATATTTTTACGTTCTTGTTGGAGTAGGCAATGGATTGCCGTATTTGGTCATAGACCCTTCCCGTGGCGAAATTGGCAAAGGTGCTGGGAAAAGGTATTTTGCCCCCGATCGTAAGTCCGGCTGCCATACCCATCATATTGGCTTCGGCGATGCCCACTTGAAAAAACCTTTCCGGGTTCTCTTTTATAAAAGTTTCTATTTTTAACGAACCCACCAAATCGGCACATAAGGCCACCACGTTGGGGTTGGTTCGTCCCAGTTCCGTCATCCCGGCCCCGTAGCCACTTCTTGTATCGTTCTTCCCTTGATCTATATATTTTTTCATCGTTATTTGTTTTGGTCATTCCTGCGAAGGCGGGAATCTTGAGATTTGATCTATTGGGCTAATAATCCCCCAGCGTTTCCGGATTCTGTGAAAGGGCCGTTGCCAATTGTTCGTCGTTGGGTGCCTTCCCGTGCCAGGCGTGGGTGTACATCATAAAATCTACCCCATTTCCCATTATGGTATGCAGAATAACGCATACCGGTTTGCCTTTGCCGGTTCTGCTCTTGGCCTCCTTCATCCCCTTGATGACGGCTTCCAAATTATTGCCATCGTGTATTTCCAAAACGTCCCAGCCAAAGGCTTCAAATTTTGGTCGAAGGTCTCCTTGTGCAAGAACTTCTTCTGTTGGTCCATCGATCTGTTGTCCGTTGCGGTCAATGGTGGCGATGATATTATCCACCTTTTTTGCAGAAGCGTACATGATGGCCTCCCAGTTTTGGCCTTCGTTCAATTCCCCATCCCCGTGAAGGGAATAGACCAAATGGCTGTCTTTGTTTAATTTCTTTGCCTGCGCGGCCCCTAGGGCTACGGACAATCCCTGTCCCAAAGAACCGGATGCAACCCGCACTCCGGGAAGTCCTTCATGCGTTGTAGGGTGTCCTTGTAAACGAGAGTTCAACAGGCGAAATGTACTCAGTTCCTTTATCGGAAAATAACCTCTGCGGGCCAGTACGCTGTAAAACACCGGAGAGATATGTCCGTTCGACAAAAAGAAGATATCTTCATTTATTCCGTCCATATCAAACCCTTCCTTCAACTCCATAACTTCGTTGTAGAGGGCTACCATAAATTCGGTACAGCCCAAAGAACCCCCTGGGTGGCCCGAATTTACTTTGTGTACCATCCGTACAATATCCCTTCGGACCTGTATGGTCAAATCCTGCAGTTCTTTTAAATTTGGCATTTTTTCTTCTTTGTTTAATCAACGACAAAAGTAATCGCAATCTTTTGGGTATACAAGGTACGACGACCTATTTTATTAACGCAAGATACAAATTGCGGGGAACTTTTGTTTTTTGTTAAGGAGTTTGTGCATGTGAGTTCATTATATTTGCGGTCTTAATCTAGGATTTGGAGTTTAACCTACAACACAAGGACTTACAGAGCAAGGCGCGTGCAGCGACCATTGCAACGGATCACGGTACCATAGAGACCCCAATTTTTATGCCGGTGGGTACGGTTGCCTCGGTAAAGGCGGTACATCAAAGGGAATTGAAGGAAGATATAGACCCGGATATTATATTGGGGAATACCTATCATCTTTATCTGCGTCCCAAAACGGAAATTCTAAAAAAGGCCGGTGGTCTGCACAAATTCATGGGCTGGGATCGAAATATTCTGACGGACAGTGGAGGATATCAGGTTTATTCACTTTCGGGGAATCGGAAAATCAAGGAGGAAGGGGTAAAGTTCAAATCGCATATCGATGGTTCCCTCCATACTTTTACCCCAGAAAATGTGATGGAGATACAGCGTGATATTGGGGGGGATATAATTATGGCCTTCGACGAATGTACTCCTTATCCTTGCGATTACAACTACGCCAAACGCTCCATGCATATGACCCATAGATGGTTGGATAGGTGCCTGGCCCATTTGAAAAGGACGCCGTTTTCTTACGATTATACCCAAGCTTTTTTTCCTATCGTCCAGGGATCCACTTATAGGGAGCTACGTATGCAGTCCGCAGAATATATTGCGGGGGTCGGGGCAGAGGGCAATGCTATTGGGGGATTGTCCGTAGGGGAGCCCGCGGAGGAAATGTATGCCATGACCGAAGTGGTCTGCGATATTCTTCCCGAGGATAAGCCCAGATATTTGATGGGGGTTGGTACCCCTATCAATATTTTGGAAAACATTGCTTTGGGCGTAGATATGTTCGATTGTGTGATGCCAACCCGTAATGCTAGAAACGGTATGTTGTTTACCGCCCAGGGTACTATCAACATAAAAAATAAGAAATGGGAAGCCGATTTCTCCCCTATTGATGAAATGGGGATTACGTTCGTGGATACTGAGTACAGCAAAGCCTACCTGCGACATCTGTTCGTTGCCAATGAGTACTTGGGAAAACAGATCGCAACGATCCACAACCTTGGGTTCTATCTTTGGTTGGTCCGGGAGGCTAGAAAGCGTATCTTGGCTGGCGATTTTATTCCGTGGAAGAACGGAATGGTAAACCAAATGGACAAACGACTATAGGTTGTGGGCATAATCGACAGATACATATTAAAAAGATATCTAACCACGTTTACCGTGATGTTGCTGTTGTTCATCCCAATCGGGATTATGGCCAATCTCGCCGAGCAGATCAGTAAGATGATAGACAATGAGGCCCCGTTGAACGAAATCCTGGTATATTATCTCAATTTCACCATTTATATAGGGAGTTTATTATTTCCCATATTTCTCTTTTTATCCGTTATCTTTTTTACCTCAAAACTGTCTAATAATACAGAGATTGTGGCTATTTTGAGTTCCGGTGCCTCCTATGGCCGATTTCTAAGGCCCTATCTTATCGGGGCATCCATTATTGCGGTACTCATGTTTTTTATGGCCATGTTCATGGTACCCAATGCCAGTAAGGGCTACAACGAGTTTAAATATAAGTATTTAAAAAAGGGAAAGCAGGACAGGATTACCAGTAATATTTACAATCAGCTCAACGAAAATGATTTTATATATGTGAGCAGTTTTGATCCCGCTAGACAAAGGGGATACAATTTTACCTTGGAGCATTTTAACGAGGACAATCAACTCGCATACAGAATCTCGGCTTCGAATATACGCTGGAAGGAAAAAGATAGTATATACGAGCTGACTTCCTACGAAAAGCGAACGCTGAAAAAGGAGGGCGAGATTATAGAGACCAAACGCAAGCTCGATACCATATTTAATTTTAAGATCGATGATCTTACTCCGGTATCCTATATTGCAGAAACCAAGGATCTTTTTGAGCTCAACGATTTTATCGATACGCAAAGAAGGAAAGGGGCCTCCAATATCAACACTTATATTTTGGTGAAATACAAGCGTTGGGCCCTCCCAATCACGGCATTTATACTTACCATTATTGCTGTGGCCGTATCTGCAGAAAAGCGTAGGGGCGGAATGGGCGTCAATTTGGCCTTCGGTATTTTGGTGGCCTTTATCTATATCTTTTTTGATAAAGTCTTCGGTACTTTGGCCGAGCAATCTGGATTCTCCCCCTTATTGGCGGTGATTATTCCCAATATCGCCTTTGGGGCACTGGCCCTTTATCTGTTGAAAAAGGCCAAGAGATAATTTTTGTTCAGTTTTAAATATGCCATGGGGAATACCAAACTAAAAAATTACCTCCACCTTCATTTTATAGTTTTTGTTTGGGGTTTTACAGCCGTATTGGGAAAGTTAATTTCCGTAGGTGCGCTGTCTTTGGTCTGGTTTCGAATGTCCATAGCCGTTGTCCTGACCCTTATTTATATAGGATTCAAGAAATACTCTTTGCGCGTGCCGGCCAGGACTTTTCGCCTTTTATTGGTGGGAGGGTTGGTGATTACCCTACATTGGCTCACTTTTTTTAAGGCTATTAAAGTGTCCAATGTTTCGGTTGCCCTCGCAACCATGTCCACCGGAGCCTTCTTTACGGCAATATTAGAGCCCATTTGGTACCGAAGAAAGTTTAAGGGCTATGAAATCATCTTTGGGCTTATCGTAATTTTTGGACTTTATGTAATGCTGTATGTGGAGACCCTATTTATAGAAGGAATTGTACTGGCACTTATTTCTGCATTGTTGTCCGCTATCTTCACCTTGATCAATGGAAAATTGATCCAGTCGGAAAGACCTTCCGCAATCTCTTTTTATGAGCTTGGCAGCGGCGTAGTCTTCCTCTCAATTTATCTGGGAGTGATGGAAAAATTTAATTCGGATTTTTTTCGGTTATCTCAAAATGATTGGCTTTTTCTCGTTATTTTGGCTTCTGTATGTACGGCCTATGCCTTTATCGCATCGGTCAAGGTAATGAAATACATAAGCCCTTATACGGTAATGCTGACCATAAATTTGGAGCCTGTTTACGGTATTTTATTGGCCTATTTTATTTTAGGGGACAGCGAAAAAATGAAACCCATGTTCTACGTAGGGACCGTGATTATTTTGACTACGGTTATAGCAAACGGAATCCTCAAAACCAAGAGGAAATTTGTGGAATTGGACGCGGAAAGGGAGTCTTAGGATACTTGTAATTATTCCTAGCTGCCAGCCTCTAAGGGAGACCGCGTTTAAAGTTTAATCATCAATAGTTACAGGGTATGCCCCCTTAAACAGATAAGCGCATAATAATTGTGCGAACAAAAAACCTTTGGGCGGATAATTTTTTTTAAGGGATAACACAGCAGGGCAAACTTCAAAACTGCCCCTAAATGGGAGGGAGTATACAGGAGAATGTTTTATATTTGTCGACCTATTCAATTTTAAACAAGCACATTCATGGAGTATTTGAATTTTGAACTTCCCATCAAGGAACTAGAGGAACAATTGGAGAAGTGCACCCTCATAGGTGAGGAGAGCGATGTAGATGTAACGGAGACCTGTAAGCAGATAGAGCAGAAACTCAATGAAACCCGGAAGAGTATTTATAAGAATTTAACCGCATGGCAACGGGTACAACTTTCCAGGCATCCGGATAGGCCCTACACTATGGATTACATCAAAGCCATTTGTGGCGATACTTTCTTAGAACTGCATGGAGATAGGGGAGTAAAGGACGATAAGGCAATGGTAGGCGGTTTGGGGAAAATAGGAGATCAGAGCTATATGTTCATCGGTCAACAGAAGGGTTATAATACCAAGACCCGCCAATTCCGGAATTTTGGGATGGCCAATCCGGAAGGCTATCGGAAGGCTTTGCGGTTGATGAAGTCCGCCGAGAAGTTTGGGTTGCCGGTAGTATGTCTAATTGATACTCCCGGGGCATATCCAGGAATCGAGGCCGAGGAACGTGGACAAGGAGAGGCCATAGCTCGAAATATTTTGGAGATGACGCGTTTAAAAGTTCCCATAATGGTATTTATAATTGGGGAAGGAGCCTCCGGTGGCGCGTTGGGCATTGGGGTAGGAGATAAGGTACTGATGTTGGAAAATACATGGTACTCCGTAATTTCCCCAGAATCCTGTTCTTCTATCCTTTGGAGAAGTTGGGAATTTAAGGAACAAGCCGCCGAATCGTTAAAGTTGACGGCAATCGACATGAAAAAACTGAAACTCATAGACGAGATCGTGAAGGAACCTGTAGGTGGTGCCCATTCTAACAGACAGAAAACTTTTGAAATCGTAAAAAATAAGATCGCCTTACATTACGCGGACCTAAAAAAGTTATCACCAAAAGAACTTGTAAAATCGCGTATGGAAAAATATGACAACATGGGTGTTTTTAATGGTTAGTTGGTGGTTTACCAAGTTTTATGAAAACCCGGAATTTCATTTCTGGGTTTTTTTTTGGTTATGAACACAATTTTGTAACTTATCAACAACAAAAATGTTGATCAACTGTGGATATCCACAATGTTCCTTTTAAAGTTTATTCCATACATTTACGCCCATGGAGAAAACCAGTCCCATTCTCGGCCATAAAATTGACAAGTCGACTCTCATAAATTTGGAGAGAGGCAAGATACCTCCTCAATCACTTGATTTAGAGGAAGTTGTACTAGGCGCAATGATGATCGACAAGAAAGGTGTCGATGAAGTAATAGATATCTTACATCCAGATGTTTTCTACAAGGATGCACATCGATATATTTATGAGGCCATTTTTAAATTGTTCGAAAGTTCGGAACCGGTAGATTTATTAACCGTTTCGGCACAGTTAAAGAAGGATGGGCGATTGGATCTGGCGGGAGGCGATTTTTACCTTATAAAACTTACACAAAAAGTGGCTTCCTCGGCCCATATTGAGTTTCATGCACGCATCATCCTACAAAAGTTTATTCAACGCAGTCTGATAAAGATTTCCAGCGAGATCATTAAGGAAGCCTATGAGGAATCTACCGATGTTTTTGATCTTTTGGACAATGCCGAGGCAAAATTGTACGATGTTACCCAAGGAAATCTAAAGCGCTCTGCTGAAACCGCCCAAAATTTGGTGATACAGGCCAAGAGAAGAATTGAGGAAATTGCCAATAAGGAAGGGCTTAGCGGAATTCCCTCTGGGTTTGATAAGCTCGATAAGCTAACCTCGGGATGGCAGCCCAGTGATCTGATAATCGTTGCGGCACGTCCAGGGATGGGAAAAACGGCGCTTACCCTGTCCATGGCCCGGAATATTGCGGTAAACTCCAACATTCCCGTTGCGTTCTTTTCCTTAGAAATGTCTTCCGTGCAATTGATAACCCGACTTATTTCTTCGGAGACGGGCCTTTCTTCGGAAAAATTGAGGACGGGTAGATTGGAAAAACACGAATGGGAACAGTTGAACGTGAAGGTAAAATCGTTGGAATCTGCCCCGTTGTTTATAGATGACACGCCTTCCCTCTCCATTTTTGACCTAAGGGCCAAAGCGCGACGTTTGGCTTCCCAGCACGGAATTCGAATGGTGGTTATAGATTACCTCCAGCTGATGACCGCCGGTGGTAGTCAGAAAGGTGGTAACCGGGAACAGGAGATATCTACCATTTCCAGAAACCTAAAGGCTTTGGCAAAGGAACTCAATGTTCCTGTCATAGCACTTTCCCAGTTATCCCGTGCCGTTGAGACCCGGGGAGGGAGCAAACGCCCCATCTTGTCCGACCTCCGGGAATCCGGGGCCATTGAGCAAGACGCTGATATCGTATCCTTTATATATAGGCCCGAATATTATAAGATAGACGAGTGGGACGACGACGAGCGCTCCCCTACCACCGGTCAAGCGGAATTTATCGTGGCCAAGCACAGAAATGGGGGGTTAGATAGTATTCGCCTCAAATTCATTGGCCAGCTCGGTAAATTTGAAAATCTGGATGACTTCGATTCCCCTTTTGAGTTTCAATCCAAAATGAACGCCGATGGGGAAAACCCGTTCGTCACAAAAAATCTGCCCAATGCAGACGAGGCGTTCGGCAGTTCTATGAACACGGACCCAGATGACGGCGATGTGCCCTTTTAAAGTTCAAGCTCAAATGTTAAGCTCAAAAGGGTCAGAAAGTTTATTAGTTTATAAAATTCATAACCCGCAACCCGCAACCCGCAACCCGCAACCCACAACCCACAACCCGCAACCCACAACCCATAACCCATGACACGATCCTGTGTATTTTTGTACCTTTGATTAGTTTACCCAACGTAAGTACATGATGAACAAGTTTCTTTTGTCTTTTGTCTTTTGTGTTTTGTCTTTCCTCCAGATTTCGGCCTCCGCTATTCTTATCCCAATGGATGCCGAGAGCCAAAAAAATCACTTAAAGGCTTATGGAATTACCTATTGGGTGCTTTCCAAGCAACAAAAAGTACAATGGCTTTTAAATTATAGAGGGGGGTCCTTTTTGCTTCCGGATGGGGAAAGTATCCGTCAGGAATGCCAGATTCGGGGCGTTTCTTACGAAATTCTATCCGATGCACAGACCCAATCGATTTTAAGTGAAATAAGTAGCCCGTCCCAAAACCAGGATGCCGTGATTTTGGAGAAGGCGCCAAGAATTGCGGTGTACTCCCCCAAGGAGAACCCGCCTTGGGACGATGCGGTAACCATGGTGTTGACGTATGCCGAAATTCCCTATACTACAATTTATGACGAAGAGGTATTGGATGACAAGCTGGTATTGTATGACTGGCTACACCTGCACCATGAGGATTTTACAGGTCAGTACGGTAAATTTTATGAGGCCTATAGGGCAGCTCCCTGGTATATTGAGGGAAAGAAAAAAGCAGAGGAACTGGCAGCTAAATTGGGTTATAATAAAGTTTCAGAGGAGAAAAAGGCCGTGGCCGAAAAGATTAGGAACTATGTGATCGGAGGCGGATTTATGTTTGCCATGTGCTCTGCTACCGATAGTTTTGATATTGCACTTGCCGCTGAGGGCGTCGATATATGCGAGCCTATGTTCGACGGAGATCCTTCAGACCCCGATTACCAAAGCAAGCTCGATTTTTCAAAGACCTTTGCTTTTACCAATTTTACATTGGAACGAAATCCGTTACAATACGAGTTTTCTTCCATCGATATGACCGATAAAAGACGACGGGAGGTTCCCAAAGAATCCGATTACTTTTCGCTAATGGATTTTTCTGCTAAATGGGACCCGGTACCTACTATGCTTTGCCAAAACCATACCGCTCTGGTCAAAGGTTTTATGGGACAAACTACCGCTTTTGAAAGGGAGGAAGTAAAACCCACCGTTCTGGTACTAGGCGAAAATAAGATTAACGGGGAAGCGCGATATATTCACGGAATTAAAGGAAAAGGCTTTTTTACCTTTTACGGGGGGCACGATCCCGAGGACTACCAACACCGGGTAGGGGATCCAAAAACGGAATTGGAGCTACATCCCAATTCTCCCGGGTACCGCCTTATATTGAACAACGTACTTTTTCCTGCGGCACAGAAAAAGAAGCAGAAAACTTGAAAAAGTTCAAGCTCAAGTATCAAGCTCAAATTTTAAAAAAAAGTTTATAAGTTTATTGGTTTATGCGTTGACATTTTTTTGTTTTGACCATCATCCATCAACCCAACAGCTTCTCCAAAACCTGTTCTACGCCAAAATCATCATTGCTGGCGGTAGAATATTTTGCGACTTCCAGTACGTTCGGGTGTGCATTTTCCATAGCGAAACTAAAATCGGAAAGTGCGAGCATTTCTAGATCATTGTTGTAATCTCCAAATACCATTACTTCCTTTGGACCAATTTGGAATAGATCAAGTAACTTCTGTAAGGCATATCCTTTGTGGGCATTTTGATGGGAAATGTCGAGCCAATTTTCACCTGATACCTTGACCTTTAATTGATCTTCCAAATGCTTTACTGCAGGATAAACATATTTTTCGGTATTTTCGGGATGGTACACCGCAATTTTTAACACCTCTCCCTTATGCTCCATTAGGTTTTCCAAAACAGCGTATTCGGTATAATATTCTTTTAGTTTGTCCACAAAATTATGGGAGGCATAATTTACATATGCGTTGTCCTTGGTACAAAGTACGGTGTGGGAACCCTCGATAGATTGAACAATCCGTAACAACATATGGGTAAATGTTTTGTCCAGTGGGGTAGACAAGAGCTCTTCTTGTTTGTTCATGGTGTAGCTCCCGTTTTCTGCGATTACGATAATGTCGTCCTTAATGGGGCGCAGTTTATCAATTATGCTGTGGTACTGGCGTCCGCTTGCGGCTACGAATAGGATATCCCTTTTTTTGAGTTCTTGGAAAAGCTCAAAAAAACGAGAACTCACCTCGTGATTGGAATTTAACAAGGTACCGTCCATATCGGTCACCACCATTTTTATTTTTGAAAGATCCATTCAATAAATTATTAATTGGCAAAGGTACCTGTTATAGGTTGATTTTTTAAGGTGTTTTGGTAAAGTTTATATTAATTTTGGAACGGGATTGTTAAGTCAATGGGCTATTAGTTATTAGTGTGTTTAGGTTAACCTGGGCCCGAACTGCCTACTGTGACCGTCTACTGTTTACCTTTATGGGCTAGTCGTAGTTTATACTTTGAACCTTGAACCTGAAGAAATGAGATTTTTTCAAAACGAAATGCGATTAAAACCCTATAAAAGAGGGTTCCATTTAATTACTGACGAGGTAATTAGGGCCCTTCCAGAAATAGATCAAATTAAAGTCGGAATGCTCCATGTTTTTATCAAGCACACCTCTGCTAGCCTTACCATCAATGAGAACGCGGATCCGACGGTGAGGGTAGATTTTGAAAGCCATTTAAATGTTGTAGTCCCCGAGAATGCACCGTACTACGTCCATAACTATGAGGGATCGGACGATATGCCGGCACATATAAAAGCTTCCTTGTTGGGAGCCTCCGTACAGATACCGATAACCAATGGCAGATTGAATTTGGGTATTTGGCAGGGAATTTATTTGTGCGAACACCGCAACCGCAGTTCTGGAAGGATCTTGGTACTTACGTGTTTTGGGAAGTAAAACGATTTAGAGGGATATAGGGGCTAAAACAAAAAAAATCCCGCATTGTTGAGCGGGATTTTTTAGCGAGATAAATGTTTATACTATTTTACTTGGTCTACAATAGCCTTAAATGCTGCGGGGTGGTTCATGGCCAAATCGGCCAAAACCTTACGGTTTAGCGCTATATTATTGCTTTTTACCTTGCCCATAAACTGGGAATAGGACATTCCGTGCAATCTGGCACCGGCATTGATACGGGTAATCCAAAGGGAACGGAAAGTTCTCTTCTTGTTTCTGCGGTCCCTATAAGCATATAACATTGCTTTTTCTACCGCATTTTTAGCTACGGTCCAAACGTTTTTACGTCTTCCAAAGTAACCTTTGGCCTGCTTCATCACCTTTTTTCTCCGGGCTCTGGAAGCAACTGAATTTACTGATCTTGGCATAATTTCTGATTTTTTGTAGTAGGCGGTCCATCAATTCTGAATTATAAATTCTGAATTCTGAATTCTTTTATTTGCCTAACTCCAGGGTTAATATTTAAATTACCGTTGAGGAACTGTTTGCATCTTGCTTTTAAAGTTCGAGAACGAGGCTTGCGGCGCCCGCCCGACCGGTGCGGGCAGGTTTGGAAAATCGTTGGGTTTACTGAGGTAAAATGACCATTTTCAAAACAAGCGCAACGCAGTAATCGGACTTTAAGGGTAGATACAAATTACTTTAAACTCAATTGTTCCTTAATACTGTTGACATCCGCCTGATTTACCAGGGTCGAATGGGTTAATTTTAGCTTGCGCTTTTTAGACTTCTTCGTTAGAATGTGGCTTTTAAAGGCATGCTTTCTTTTAATTTTACCAGTACCGGTAAGCTTAAAACGCTTTTTGGCACTAGATTTTGTTTTCATTTTAGGCATTTTGATTCCTTTGTTTATTAATTATCTCGCTTTATTTTCATTCCCGCTAAGGCGGGAATCCCAAAGTATCTATTCTAAACGTTCCTTTGGAATGATTTTGTTATACCTCTCCTTGGATGAGGTCGGCACTGTTTTTCTTTTACAGCTCCGTCTAAGGCCTTATTTCTTGGTTTTTGGAGAGATGAACATTGTCATTCTTTTTCCTTCCAATTTAGGCATTTGTTCTACTTTCCCGAGTTCTTCCAGCTCCGATGCAAGTCTTAACAAAAGGATTTCTCCCTGATCTTTATAGACAATGGAACGACCTTTAAAAAAGACGTACGCCTTTAATTTTGCACCGTCCTTGAGGAACTTTTCGGCATGCTTTTTCTTGAACTCATAATCGTGATCATCGGTTTGGGGCCCAAATCGAATTTCTTTTACGATGACTTTGGTCGCCTTGGCCTTCATCACCTTTTCCCGCTTTTTCTGCTCGTAAAGAAATTTTTTGTAATCGATGATCTTGCAGACCGGTGGATCTGCATTTGGCGAAATTTCTACCAAATCCAATCCTAATTCCTCAGCCTTTGATATAGCTTCCCTAAAAGGATAAACGCCTATTTCTACATTATCACCGACCAAGCGTACCTTGGGGGCGGTAATCTTTTCATTGATATTGTGAGGGTTTTTGTTTTCCCTTCTAGGTTGGGGTCTAAATCGCTTTCGTATTGCTATGGCTCCGAGTTTTTAATTAAACATTAATTTTATGAAATAGTCTCTAAAACGACTTTAAGTTACTATTTATTTTTTTATTGACCAATTCGGCGAAGTCCTTAATGGGCATGGCTCCTAGATCTTCTCCCCCATGCCTTCGGACCGAAACGGTATGGCTCACCTCCTCGTTTTCTCCAACGATCAGCATAAACGGGATCTTATTCATTTCGGCTTCCCTTATTTTCTTGCCGACGGTCTCATTTCTGTTATCAATGAGGGCGCGAATTTCGTCATTTTCAAGCGAATTTAAAACTTTTTTCGCATATTTTTCGTGCTTCTCGCTGATAGGCAATAGAATGGCCTGTTCCGGAGTTAGCCATAGCGGAAAATTACCGCCCGTATGCTCCAATAAGATCGCCACAAATCGCTCCATACTGCCAAAGGGCGCACGGTGGATCATTACGGGTCTATGAAGCTCATTATCACTGCCCTTGTAAGTGAGATCAAATCGTTCGGGCAAATTGTAATCGACCTGAATGGTTCCCAATTGCCAGTTTCTTCCCAGGGCATCTTTCACCATAAAGTCTAGCTTCGGTCCATAAAATGCAGCCTCTCCGGAAACAACTTCGTAGTCGAGTCCCTTATCCATGGCGGCATTGAGGATAGCTTTTTCCGCTTTATCCCAGTTTTCTACACTTCCGATGTATTTTTCGGGGTGTTCGGGATCCCTAACGGATACCTGGGTTCTAAAATTCTCGAAGCCCAACGAGCCAAAAACGTATAGCACAAGATCGATAACGTCTTTAAATTCGGTATCCAATTGATCGGGCGTACAGAAGATATGGGCATCGTCTTGCGTAAAGCCACGTACACGGGTGAGGCCGTGGAGTTCCCCGCTTTGCTCGTAGCGATATACGGTTCCAAATTCCGCGTAGCGTTTGGGCAGTTCGCGATAGCTAAAGGGTCTGTGTTTAAAAATTTCGCAGTGGTGGGGACAGTTCATGGGCTTTAACAGAAACTCCTCGTCTTCCTTTGGGGTTTTAATGGGCTGAAAACTGTCCGCTCCGTATTTGGCGTAATGTCCGGAGGTTACATATAGTTCTTTCTGGCCGATGTGGGGGGTCGCTACCATTTCGTAGCCCGCTTTTTTTTGTGCCTTCTTTAAAAAGTTTTCCAATCTTTCCCTTAAGGCGGCCCCTTTTGGGAGCCACAACGGAAGTCCCTGTCCTACCTTTTGGGAAAAGGTAAAGAGTTCCAGTTCCTTGCCCAATTTTCTGTGGTCCCTTTTTTTGGCCTCTTCCAATAATTCCAGGTATTCGGTAAGTTCCTTTTGTTTGGGAAAGGAAATACCATAAACTCGTGTTAGCTGCGTATTCTTTTCGTCCCCGCGCCAATAGGCACCGGCAACGCTCAATATTTTAATGGCCTTAATAAAGCCCGTATTGGGAATATGGCCACCACGGCAGAGATCGGTAAAGGTGTCGTGATCACAGAAGGTAATGGTACCGTCTTCCAGGTTTTCGATTAGTTCTACCTTATATTCGTTACCTTGTGTTTGGTAAAGTTTCAGCGCATCCACCTTAGATACCGAACGCATTTTATACTCGTGCTTGCCCCGTGCGATTTCCAATGCTCTTTTTTCGATTTCCGGAAAATCTTTCTCTGAAATTGTTTGTTCGCCCAGATCAATATCGTAGTAAAAACCATTTTCGATGGCTGGTCCAATGGTAAGTTTTACCCCGGGGTACAGCTCCTCCAAGGCTTGGGCAACCACGTGTGAAGTGGAATGCCAAAAGGCTTTTTTCCCTTCATCGTCCTTCCAGGTAAAAAGAACAAGCGTACCATCCTCTACCAACGGGGTTACGGTTTCAATTGTGGCATCATTGAATTTTGCGGAAATCACGTTTCTCGCCAACCCTTCGCTGATGCTCTTGGCCACTTCCATCGGTGTAGTCCCTTGGGGGAACTCTTTTACGGACCCATCAGGCAATTTTATTTTTATCATGCGTTGCTCTTTGTATAAGACAACAAAGATAATACGTTGTCGAATCCCATACAACCTAAAGTTAAAACACAATCCCGATAATTATCGGGACAAGTTCAAGCTCAAATTCAAGCTCAGGTGTAAATGTTATTTCCCAACAAGCCCTTGATTATTTTGGGGACAAACCTAACTTGGAGCCTGAAACAATAGAAAAATGAATCCTTTTAAACCTTTCCTGAAATCTGCCTCCTGTTACTTCCAGCTAATTAAGTGCCTTCTGTTCTTTTTCTAATCGAAACAACGACCGATTTGGAGGCCGGGGTATTGCTTTTTCTGGCTACGTTGTTGATGGGTACGAGAACATTGGCCTCCGGAAAATAGGTGGCCACACAGCCTCTGGGGATATCATAGCCGAGGGCGATAAAGTTTTTTGCAACGCGCTTCTCTCCTTCAAAATCGCTCTGCAAATCCACTATGGATTGTTCGGGGATCTTGGCTAGTTGCAGGTCTTCACGGTTCATAAGTACTACCCGACGTTCGTTATGGATGCCGCGATATCTATCGTCCAAGCCATAAATTGTTGTGTTGTACTGATCGTGGGACCTTATGGTCATCATAATAAATTCTCCATCTTTAAGTGTTACATCGGACGGCTTGTTAGTGGTAAATTGGGCTTTACCGCTGGGTGTCGTAAATTTCCTTTCTCGGGGACCGTTGGGAAGATAGAATCCTGCCGGTTGGCGTACTTTCCTGTTATAATCTTCAAACCCCGGTATTACCTCGGAAATGGCATCCCGGATCAAATCGTATTTGCTGGCCATTTGCACCCAATCGAAAGTAGCATTAGGGCCAAGTGTTTCCTGTGCCAACCGGGCTATGATCATGGGCTCACTCATTAAGTGTTTGGATACAGGTTGTAAATTCCCTTGGGAGGAATGTACAATGCCCATGGAATTCTCTACGGATACAAATTGGGGAATTCCATTTTGAAGGTCCTTGTCCGATCGTCCAAGGCAGGGGAGAATAATGGCGGTATCCCCGTGGACCAAATGACTTCGGTTGGGTTTGGTGGATACCTGAACCGTCAGTTTACAGTTTCGAAGGGCGTTGGCGGTAAGCTCGGTATCTGGGGTGGCGGAAATAAAATTACCTCCCAGTCCGATGAAAACTTTCCCCTTTTGCCGTTCCATGGCCTTGATCGCCCTGACTACGTCATAACCGTTGTGGTAGGGAGGGGAAAACTGGAAGCGTACCCCTAATTTGTCCAAAAAATCCTTTTGGGCTACTTCCCAAATGCCCATAGTGCGATCTCCTTGAACGTTGCTATGGCCACGAACCGGACAAACCCCGCCACCCTCTATGCCGATGCTTCCCTTTAAGAGTAAAAGGTTTACGGCTTCCCGGACATTGTCCACCGCGTTTTTGTGTTGGGTGAGTCCCATGGCCCAACAGATAATAATTTTTTTACTCCTCAGTATTAATTCCGATGCCTCCAAGAACCGATTATAGGGCACGCCGGACCTAGTTACCAGGTCTCGGATGGAATTTAATTTGAGGTCGCTTAAAAATAAATCGAAGTTTTCTGTGTAATGCTGAATAAATTCCCGATCGAGAGCGTCGGGGTGATTTTTTTCCGCCTCATTTATCAAAAACAATAAAATGGCTTTTAGTAGCGCCACGTCACCATTAATCTTTACCTGAAGAAAAATATCGGTTAGTTCTTTGGGTTTGCCCAGCATGTCGCTCAACTTTTGTGGATGTTTAAATTTGAGCAATCCCACTTCCGGCAAGGGATTTATTGCAATGATTTTACCTCCATGTCTCTTTGTTTCTTCCAAGGCCGATAGCATTCTCGGGTGATTGGTGCCTGGATTCTGCCCCATGATTATCACGAGATCCGTTTTGGAAAAGTCATCGAGCTTTATGGTGGCCTTCCCAATACCAATGGTTTCGCTTAGAGCGCTTCCACTAGATTCATGGCACATATTGGAACAGTCTGGCAAGTTGTTGGTGCCAAACTGTCTTACAAACAGTTGGTGTAGAAACGCGGCTTCGTTGCTGGTGCGGCCCGACGTGTAAAAAATGGCATCGTCCGGAGAGGGTAGGGCGTTGAGTTCGTCGGCAATCTTTTTAAATGCACCGTTCCAGGAAATGGGTTTGTAATTGTGGTCACCGGGTTCCAAAATCATGGGTTCGGTGATACGCCCACTTTTCCCCAATTCGTAATCTGTCCATTGCAATAACTCCGATACTCTGTGGTTTTTAAAGAACTCGGGGGTGGCTTGTAGGGTGGTGGCCTCCTCTGCCAAGGCTTTGGCTCCGTTTTCACAATATTCACCTAAATTAGACCGGTGGCCATCGGGATCGGGCCAAGCACATCCCGGGCAATCGAACCCGCCTTTTTGGTTCATTTTGTTTAAGCCCAACAGGCCACGGCCGATCCCTGCTTCGCGGGAAATATGCTCCATGGTAGATTTTATCGCCTTAAAACCAGTGGCAAATTCCGGAATATCCTTAAGTTTTAGATCCGAAAGCATTTCGGGAGTAGTTGGGTAATTGCCTTTTTTTGTTTTCATGCTAGAAGCGATAATTTAGTTTTTGTGGCTTTTCAATAAAAATCGGATTAAAAAAAAGAAACCATAGAAAAGGGAGAGTAGACGTTTTAATTTATGCGTATAGTCTTTGCACTTTATTCTATTTTGTTTGTTCCATTTATTATAATGCGCTTTTCCCCGTGGTAAATATTAAAGCTCGATTCCTTTGCGAACCCGATAAGGGTCATATCCATTTTTGCCGCCAATTGAACCGATAGGCTCGATGGTGCCCCGACTCCTACCATAATCGGAATGCCCGCGACGGCTGCTTTTTGAACCAATTCAAATCCGATTCTTCCACTTACTAGCAGGATACTATTGCCCAGTAGATCGGGGTCTAGTGCCAAGCAAGCGCCTATTACTTTGTCCAATGCATTGTGCCGGCCAATGTCCTCACGGGATAATACGAGTTCTCCTTCAGCCGAGAATAGGGCAGAAGCGTGCAAGCCCCCGGTGTGCTTAAATATATTTTGATGGAACATTAAGGAAGCGGGCAGACTGGAAATAATATCGAATTTGGCTTTCAGATTATTTCCCTGCATGGAACTGGCGTTACAAATTATTTGGTCTAACTGCTGTTTTCCACATATACCACAACCGGCGGTCGATGTAAAATTTCGTGCGTACATGTCGGTATCAATTTTAACATGGGGCTTAAGTTTAACCTTAACCACGTTTCCTTTTGCGGCCGTTTCAACGAGCTTACAGTGGAACATATGCTCTATATCTTCCATCCCGTTGATTATGTTTTCGGCAAGCAGAAAACCCGTTGTTAGCTCAAAATCGTTTCCGGGTGTTCTCATGGTCAAAATTAGGGGCAGGGGCTCGGACAAGCTGGGATGCAATAATTGTATCTCCATCGGCTCCTCTGTCACAAGAAGGTCGGGCGTTGGAATCGCACCTTCCTTGCTGACCTTGATAATATTGTTTGAAATAACTCCGGGATTCATAAATTGGTGTCTAAACGTAAAATTACTATTTATCGAGGAATGTTGAAATTTGCCAATAAATTGGTTTAAATCTTCGGTTACCGCTTACTTACGCAGTAACGTACGTAAATGCCCAATACATCAGCACAAACTGCAGCGGTATTCTGAGTATCAAAATCCATTGCGGCACTCCGGCCCCCGCTTTTTTGCTGGAAAGCATATAAAAATGTACCCAAAGGAAAATGGCGAGCATTGCTATAAGCAGCCAAATGGCCAAGTTACGGAAATAAGGGATGCAGAGGGCAATTGCTATACCTATCTCGGCCCAACCACTCAGTTTTACCAGCAATTCGGGATTGGGCAAAAACCTTGGCATTATCCGAAGATATATCCTCGGTTTTATAAAATGCATCAGGCCGCCGAATAGGTAAAGTGCCGCCATGAGGAAAAGGTGCCAAGGGGTTTCCATTAAGTAAAGATAGGGAATCGTGGATTGATATTTGGAAACCAAGGATTTTGAAGACCTTAACGGCAGAGCGGTCGAAATTAGGCAATAAGCAACCAAATTAAAACATGGGTATTATATAGGTGCTAAATCCGGGCGAGGCATGGACGGTCGACCAAATTTGTGGTTGATTGTTAGCCCATATGGACGTGGTTGGAAAATACGGCGCCATTTTAATTATGATATTTTAATTTCTTAACTTCGTTCCTGTATTTGATCAATGCAAAATCGGAAAACCGCATAGTTGGGTCGGTACGGTGCAGGATTGATTTGATCGGAACAGATTTCCACTTATTTTACTTTTAAAAGATGCAGAAATTACTATATAGGATAGGAAATGTTTTTGGGGTCTTATCCTGGGTCCTATTTACATTTTTGCTCTTCCATATGGTGGGAACGGAATCTCCCTCTCCTTCTGGTGATGTTTTGGAAAGCAGTTTTAATGGGCGCCACAATGTTTATTCGGCCACGACAGTCAAGTTGTTTGGCAATGCCACCCAGATCGAAGGCTATTCAACCAATTTTTTCAACCCTACTTTCCCGGAATTTAAGACATCCTGGGCGGGTTACCGTTCGCGAATAAAGGTGACCGAAGAACTTTTTAAGACAGGATACCGTCAATACAACAATCTCTCCAAACACCTTCTGGTCAATTATCGCAAATCGGACCTGATATTTCCTTTCCACTATTATTGGTAATCTTCCTACTCCGTAGGGGCTTAAATGCCCAATTAATAATAAACTCAATTAGGGGGACCGTGCAAAACTTGTCGTATGGACCTTTGCGATAAAGGCGAATGTAAACACTTTTATAAAACGTAAGGGTATGGGCCATAATTGGTCAATACATCAATGAGCCGCTAATAAATGATCCTCGATCATAAAAATCAAAAAACTTTAAAATGGATATTGGAACAACAGTAATAGAGGCGACCTTTGTTGCCATGTTAGTACTGCCCTTCGTATTGATGGGTGGTAACACAAAAAAAAAGAATAAAAGACTAGGGCAAGGGCTAAAGGAAATAGCGCACGATCATAATTGTAAGGTAACCCATTATCAATGTTGTGGTGATTTTGCTATTGGGCTTGACGAGATCTCCGGATGTGCCCTGTTTTTTAAAAAGATTAAAGATAAGGAGGTGTCAAAGTTTGTTGATCTCTCGGATATAAAGGGATCCAAGGTCATAAATACGAGTAGAACCATACGATCTGCGAATGGGGAGTACCGGGCCTTGGAAAGGCTCGAATTGACATTTATTCCAAATCCTAAAAAGGACCCCAATTTTCTGTGGGAATTGTTCAACGTGGAAGATCATATGCAACAAAGAGGGGAAGTGCCCTTTGCCTCGCTCTGGTCGGGCCTGATCAACGAACTGTTGAGTCAAAGGAAGTAGGGCGATAGCCCTATCTTAGGATTTCTCCCGGCTTAATTGCCAATTGGCATTGTCCATAGGACAGTAACTTTTGTTAGGCGTCGGGTGGATACCGGTTTCTTATATTAGAAAACTCAATGCCGCCATCAAGATTATTGGATGGATTTTCTTGTGGGTGTATTTTTTTAAAATAGACTCATAATTTATGGAAAAGGTTCTTATATTTGCACCCTCCTAGGCAAATCCTTAGGTTTGCCTAGGAGGGTACAGACCCTTCTAATGTAGGAAACATATTGAGGAGGAATGGCAGAGTGGTCGAATGCGGCAGTCTTGAAAACTGTTGAGGGTCACACCTCCGGGGGTTCGAATCCCTCTTCCTCCGCGAAAAGACCCGTAAAGGGCACCGAAAAACCTGTAAATCGTTGATTTGCAGGTTTTTTCATTTTATTCAATATCGTTTGATATCATTTAATTGCAGTCTAAAAGGGGCAAATTCGGTGTCACTTAAAAACTCGCTACAACTGACACCGAATTGAGTTTAACGTGTTGATAAATAGATATTTAAAATTGAATTGATTTAGATTATATTTACTAAATTGAGGTAAATTTTA
>JAIRBC010000029.1 GCA_022008415.1 Cerina litoralis | reverse complement strand
TTAATGGTTAATGGTTAATGGTTAATGGTTAATGGTTAATGGTTAATGGTTAATGGTTAATGGTTAATGGTTAATGGTTAATGGTTAATGGTTAAAAATAAAAAACTAAACGCATAAACACATAGATTTTTTGAGCTCCAACTTTGAGCCGGGAATTAAACACCACTGACTATCGTCAACTGAACGCTGGTTACTGTAGACCGTTTACGGAAAAGTCCCCCCTATACTTACCCACCACATCCGTAATACGAATGCGATAAACGATTGGGATACCCCTTTGTTGGAGTCTGCTCGAAAAATCCTGAATAAATTTTGGGGTCCCATTATCTTTTTCTGCAATGGTATGCTGTACCCCCTCGGAAAACCTATGCAGGTATTTTTTGGCCGTGCTGCCTCCCAGTTGTTCGAACTTTCCATGAACGAGTACGGACCGCCACTCCTGTATGGATTGGACATCATCTACCTGGAAAGCGATCGATTGATATTTTCTCATCGCCTCGATCTTGTAGCCCGGAGCGGAATAGCTCAATATGCTATTTTCCTCAGCATCATAAAAGTACGTAATAGGAGTAATATATGGATTCTTGCTTACTATAAAAGCAAGACGGCCGACATAATTTTCGCTCAGCAACCTTAAGCATTCCAATTCTTTCAAATTTTTTATTCCACCGTTCCTATCTTCTATCATTGTCATCTTTTCCTAAAACCGTTCTTTCAGTGCTTCCCAACTAAACAATTGTCCCCCTTGTTCCGACTGAACAAATTTGGCATTCTCTAAGTTCCCGAAAGCGGATAGAAACTCCCCCATTGGGCTGGGAATATTTTTACTGATAAGGTAGTTTGCCAACGTTGCGTCGATCAAATCCCCAGGGGCACTATAATCATTTACTAGATAGAGTCCTATCTCCGCCTTATCTAACTCCCTTAGATCGTTCATCATACATTCAATGGAATCGAATTTGTACGCCCTCCCCTTTTTGGTCACATATTCCGCCGCGTGTTGATTGTCCACGATCGTCATACTGCAGTAGTGGCAAACATCGGAACCGTAATTTATGGGTTCCGGACTTACCTTGCAGGAAACCAGTACCAATTGTACCGAGAAAAATATTACGAATATTTGCCTTTTCATTTTTATGACCGCTAATTCTATTTTAATTCCCTTGAAGAAAGGAATCTTTTTTGTGTTCTATTCTCTATGTTCTATTCTCTAGTGTTTCTTTTCCTTTCTCCTTTTTCCCGACCTGGTAGGCAATGAGTCCAAGCGCAATACCCAGTGCCAGAAAATAGGCTCCCAAACGGGGATAAGAGTGGGCCGTAAAATTCAATATATGCTTGGTTCCAAAAAACGGTGGCTGAAAGCCCATAGGGGTACCGTCCTCGTTGGTAAACTTCAAAATTGCATTGGGATCCAGGTTGTGTCCATAGTCGTGCTCCCAAATATAAAAATCGATGAGGCCAGCGGTACTTACAAGGACCATCATTATAAACCAGTACAAATACCATTTATGGTTTCCCATAAACCCAATGATAAGTCCTATCACCGTGGTTATAACGATCCCATAAGGGAAAATTTCGAACTCGGGAATGGCATCGGGAATATATTTCATGCCCACATAATGGTTCATTAGATTGATGTTCTTGATGTCGTGTGGATTGGCATCCGCAAAGTCATTGATATAGATATGCATTCCCAAAGGAGTAGGATATTGGGGTGCTTCCAATGTTATTTTCCAAAGTGGAAACACAAAGAGCAATAAGGGCACCAACGCCCCCAATACCATAATGATCTGTGATTTTTTCATAAGACAAATTCTCAATCAATTAAAAAGCGGGCCGGTGTCGGAAGACCGGCCCGCATATAAGGTTAGCAGAAATTAATCCAAGTCAACTTAATCCCCTAGACCCCAGGAAAGTTCTATGTTGGAATCTTCAGGGGATACCCTGATATATCCGGACATTTCCTGGTGCAACGCAGAACAGAAGTCCGAACAGTAAAACGGCCATACCCCTACTTTCTTAGGGTACCAGACCAAGGTCTCGGTCTGTCCCGGCATAACCAACAGCTCGGCATTCTCGGCACCCATCACTGCAAAGCCATGGGGCACGTCAAAATCTTGCTCCAAATTGGTTAAATGGAAGTACACCTTATCGCCCACTTTAATTCCTTCAATGTTATCCGGGTTCAAGTGACTGCGGATCATGGTCATATACACGTGCACTTCTTTTCCGTTTCGCTCTATCCTTACATCCGAATCCTTTGTAGTCGCATGGGCGTGCTCGTTCTCCTCAAGATTATAGATCTTTCTTGATTTGGGCTGTATAAGCTCTGCAGGGACCATGGAGGCGTAATGGGGCTCCCCAATCGTTGGAAAATCTGATAGGAGTACCATTTTATCACCTGTAATATCGTACAACTGGGCAGACTGTGTCAGTTCGGGTCCAGTTGGTAGGTAGCGGTCCTTGGTAATCTTGTTCATTGCCAACAGGTATTTCCCCCATGGTTTCTGAGAGTTTCCTCCTGGAATACTCAGGTGGCCGGGGGAATAGTAGGTGGGTTTTCTGTCTATTATCTCCCAGGTGCCCACTTTCCACTTTACCACCTCGGATGAGATAAAGAACGTAGTATAGGCGTTGCCCTTATCGTCAAATTCGGTGTGCAATGGTCCAAGACCGGGTTGTTTTACCGTTCCGCCAAGAACATCCTCGAAATTTAAGATCGGAATGCCATAGGCCTCGCCATCAAACTTTTTGTTCTCGATAGCATCCAACATTTTGGTAAAGGAATGCACGGTTAAATCAGCGGAAAGTTTTCCGTTTCCTACAATATATTCACCAGTGGGATCTACGTCACAACCGTGGGGAGATTTAGGGGTGGGCAGAAAGTACACTAAGCCAGGTAGCTCGGAGGCTTCCAATACTCGTACCTCTTTCTTTATAGTAGAAGTGGCAGTATGAGTTTCTTCATTGTAAATATTATGGGCATATTCCGTAGCTTCGGTCGTGAACTTGCCTGCTTTGATATACTCCTCTGCCTTTTTCCAGTTTACGGCAGCTATAAAGTCCTTATCGTTCTGTGAAGAATTGACCTCCTGAAGGGTGTAGGCTTCTTCGGTATTATAGGTCGTGATAAAAATCCAGCCATGGGATTTGTCCCTTCCCGGGTGCGCTAGGTCATAATTGAACCCGGGCAGTCTTATTTGAAAGGAAAGATCCATGTGACCATTGTCCTGATCCACGCTGAGGAACGAAAGGCTCGCCTTAAAGTTGCCTTTATAATCCTTGATGGGCATATCCCTTTGGGGAATAGGCACCGAAAAACGAGTGCCGGCCACCACATATTCTGTGTTCTCCGTAACAAAAGCGGAATTGTGGTTTCCAGCACTGTTGGGAATTTCCATTATTTCTGCGGTTTCAAAGCTCGTGAGGTCTATCCGTGCCACCCTGGGAGTATTGTTCGCGTTCATAAAGATCCAGCGTCCGTCCAGTACCCCATTGGTCTGGGATACATCGGGGTGGTGGGTATCGTCCCAAGGTATAAAACCGTGGGTAGTGTTCAACATGGGTTTGGTCTCTTCGTTGTAACCGTATGCCTTTTCGGGGTCCTGTGAAAACACTGGAACCACCTTTAAGAGCCTCCCGGAAGGAATACCGTAGACTCCCAACTGTCCGCTGAAACCCCCGGAAAGAAAACCATAAAATTCATCGTACTGCCCAGGCGGGACATAAACCCGCTCCGCAGCGTTGGACGTCAATGCGCCATTCGACTTTTTTCCCTGGTTCGTGCAACTGGTAAATACCGAGGCAAGAGCCAAAAGCGTTAAGGATAAATAAGTTGTTCTTTTCATTATTTCAAGATTTAATTTATATAAAATTTAGTTGCAATTATTCTGATGGGGGCAGCATTACTTTGTCGATTACGTGTACAATTCCGTTGCCCGCGGGGATACTTGCAATGATCAAGGCACCGCCCACGTAAACGTCATCGCCCTTCACCTCGATCATTGCGTCTTGACTGTTGGCTTGCCCCAGTTTTTTAAATTTCTTTAAAAATTCTTTACTGTAATTTCCAGGGGTAACATGGTATTTTAAAATATTGGCCAAAGCCGCTTTGTTTTCGGGCTTCAACAAATCTTCCACGGTTCCCGCGGGAAGGGTATCGAAGGCCTCATTTGTGGGTGCAAACACCATTAAAGGGCCTGCATTTACCAAGGAATTCTCCAAATTAGCAGCCTGTACCGCTGTCACTAAAGTGGTATGATCGGGTGATCCCATAGCAATTTGCAGCACATTGGGGGACGATTCGTCATCTTTTATAAAGGCTTGACCGGTCTTTTGTGTTTCGGAAGTAGCGTGTGTAGATGAAACCGAAGTCGAACTTTCTATTTTGGCTTCATTTTTACAGCTAATTGCTAAAAGTAACAGCAAAATAATACCAGGCAATGCACTGGAACCAGTGATTACTTTCATCATATCTATAAGGTTTAGATTAATTCTTCTACAAGGTCCTAAAATACTCGAGTACCGCCCTTGCCTGCTCTTCGGTCAGGTGCTGGTTTGCCATTGGCGCCCCGTTGAATTCCATCAACAGGTCCTTGGCCAAAGGATCCTCCTTGATCATTACCTCGGGGTTCAAGATCATGTTCATTACCCATTCCGGGGTACGTCTTTCAAGAATTCCTTTGGGAGCGGGACCGATAAATTTCTTGTCGGGCTTATGGCACGCCATGCACATTTGATCATAAGTCTCCTTTCCTTTGGCAGCCAACGCTTGGTCTATTTCCGGGGAGAGGGTTACGGACTGGATAGGTCCGACTCCCTTATTGGTAAGATCCACTCTTTCGGAAGCAGGAGTACCCGCATCGGCCGGTGCTTCCGCTGGCTTTTCCGTGGTCGTTTTTGCGCGTTCTACGCTAAAGCCTTCCTTTTTCTTTTCCTTTCCTCCGCAGGCCATAAGTAGTAGGGAGAATAGTATTGCAACACTTTTAATTCCGGTTTTCATTTTTAATTGTTTTAATTGATTAACAATCCATTTAAAATTTGTACTCTTTAATTAATGAGACAAAAATATAGGCTAGGGAGAACCCATAACATGATATTAATCATATACCGTACAAAAATTTGCTCTATTTATGTTCTTCGGTATTGTCTAGTTCTAATTTTGTGGTTCGGGATAAGTCGGAATGAGCCGAGCTTGGCGAATTTATTCGCCTGCTTAGATCAAGGAGGGGGGAATTTTAAGAATTAAGGAAAGTTGCTGTGCTAAAACTCTATTTCAAAAAACAAACTGCTGCTTTCGTTTTCTTCGGCAACACCATTCCCCTTCAAGGTTTCACCATTTTCATCTATGAGTTCTAAATTGATTTTCCAATATCCAGTCATTGTAAAGTTCAATTTTCCCTGATACGTTTTGGTAGTGGTATCATAGGTTAAAACTTCGTTATTGGGCGAACTATGATTTCCCATCCCGGGCATTCTTGGGTCTAGGGTTACTTTATAACCTGCAACATTAGTAAAGGTTATCATATCCTCCATTTTATATAGTACGGAGGCAAAATTGTTAACTCCCTCCTTGGGCTCCATAGGCAGCATAGCGAGAACATAGCGGACGTCATCGCTACCCATAAAACTGTTGACCCGTCTTTTACCATCGGCTGGCGAATTTACATCGATGCGTGCCGAAGTACTATAATCCAGACCATCGATCTTATAATCTAAGGTAAGATCCCAATATTCATCGGCGTTTCCAGGCATCTGGAACACCAAATAACCACTATACACCGAGGTATCTTCAGTGGTTTCAATGGCTGATGCGGGACAGCCGTGCATCATTCCCGTCATGTGCATTAGAGGTTTCCATGAAATATCGGCGTTCTTAATAAAGGCATCCGTATCATCGTCCTTAATTCGGATAAAAAGTTCATTGTACCCAACGGTAAATTGCTCTTGGTCCGAATATATCTGGATGTCGTGTCCGTTAGACTTAAATGACGTTAGCAGATTATAATCGGCCAATGGATTTTCCACAACATTTTGGTCTTCATCATCGTTTTTTGAACACGAAGTAAAACCAAGCGAAAAAATAAAGGCTGCTATAAGTAATATTGTTGTTCTCAAGATTTGATATTTTAATTTCCATTCCCTTGAAGAGGGGAGTCTATTTTTTTATTGTTTCTAATTCTCTTTAATTATTCGATTTAATATTGTCCTTCGATTGTGCCTCGCCTGCCAGCCCAAAAGATACATTCTGTCGGGCGCTAAGCATAACACACTCACAAGTAATCCAGCTATTTTATGGCATAAGAAACGCTCATAAAAAAGTTGCGTCCCATACGGGGAATGTCTTTCCAGTCGGAATAGGTGGAATAGTAGGTGTCAAAAACATTATCGACACCAAAAGCCACATCAATCATATTGTCGTATAGAATAAATCTTTTGCCAAGATTTAAGGAAAAGACGGTGTAAGCATCTGTTTCGTCTTCACCAAAACCGGGATTGAAATTAACTTGACGGCCGGCTCCCTTCATTGCAAAAGAGCCCGTAAAAAAACCAAGGTCGTACTGCAAGTATACCCTATAGGCCAACGGACTGATAAAAGGCAGATTACCTCCATCCTGATCAATACCCCGATGGTAGGAGATATTGCCCGACAGTTTCAACCGTGTCGAATAAGCATACTCGGCATCCAATGTGGCATTGTACAGCGTTGCATAGTCCAAATTACCATAAATCTTGACCCCCTCTGCCCCTAAGGTCATCGCGCTTAAGGAAGTATCTATCTCTCCGAGGATATAATCCTTTATGTGGAAATAATGTCCCTCAAGGCCCAGTTTTAGCTTTTCCCAATCTGAAGAAAATCTTAGGTTGCCTTCAATAGATTTTTCATTTTTTAGATTGGGGTTGCCAATATAATCGTAGTTGTCAAAACTGTTGAAGAGATAAAACCCATAACCTTCCGTTACCGATGGCGCACGGTCGCCATAGGCAAGTCCACCGTTAAAATCCAAAAAACCGATTTTGGTTTGGTATTGGGCAGAAAAGCTTTTAAGAAAGTGGCCTTGACTTTTTACCATATCGGGATAAAAAATACGCAGGCTGTTAAGTCCAAAATCACTCGCCACGGTATTGTTCTGGATTCCCAATCTGGCTAACAGTTTTAGGGAACTTTCTTGGATACCAATTTTATCCTCCGCGTAGAATCCAGTATTTAATGTGCGCACATCGGGCCAGGTCAGCATAAACATCGTCTTTTCATCAAAGTCCTTGGGATACATGGTCATTTCCGCCAGGGACTTGTTGTAAAAGCCGTCCCACTTCACCAAAAATTTGTGGTTCTCGACCTTTAACCCAGTCTGGGAATAATAACCATAAGTATCGCTCCATCCGGGCATGTCCATATGCATGGGCACATCGGGGCGTTTGGTGTCATCCATAACGTGCTCAATGGTATTGGCGTACAATTTGGTCTCCCAATTCATGAAATTGCCAACAAAACGATCCTGCAGCCAAGTGACCGATCCAATAAACGCCCTGGCCAAAGAAACATCCATCGTCAATGCAGGATAACCCACGTCCCTGGCCTCATCATAGATAAAGGAGGTCGACAACTTTTTACCATCACTTACCATAAAGCCCACATTGGCAGAAAGGTTATATTTCTCGTACTGTGAAAACGGCACCTCTTCTCCCCCACCCGCGTTATAATCATCCGCCCTTCTATAGATGACATCGGTATCCACATAAAAGTGTTCAGCGGAGTAATCGACCTTTCCACCGAGCATCCTTGCAGCATTGTTGAACTCTCCACCGGTTCTTACTTCCCCGATCCATCCCGTAGGCTTAAAGTTGCTCTTTTCCAATTTTAAGTCTATAGCTCCGCCAATGGTGCTCCCTTGTTCGGAACCTTGTTGCCCGCTAGAAATTCGGGCCTCCGACAGATTGGAAACATCCACATAAGCGGTTACCGGATCCATTTTGTCCGTACACGCCCCAAAAATATGCATGCCATCTATAGTGATAGACAATCTTTCGGAAGACATGTCGTTTAAAACGGGTTCCCACGCATACGCCCCTCGCTTTAACATTTCCATCTTAGTGGAGGACTCCAAATAGTTGTCCAGCGTAGCCATTGGATTATAAACATAGGTGCTGTCCATGGCCTTTTTAAAGGAGGAAATTAGGATAACCTCTTCCAAATTAATAGGCAGAATAGTGTCCTGGTTTAAAATTACTTTCTGTACTTGAGCTTGAATTACCTCGGTAACAAGCGAACAGAAAAGAACCGCAAAGACACGGTACGAACATCCTGGCCAACCCCAGGCACAGGGTGCCGAAGTAGCATTTTCTTTCAGTTTCATCCTTATTGATTTTAAATAATTCCAAAAAAGAGTACAGGCACACGAATCCAATGGCTTATAAGCTAAAGAAATCGGTACGTATAATTTGAAATTAGCCCAGTTCAGGAGGCTGGGAAATATCGGAAGTAAAAAGGACGGGGACCAAGACCCGTACATGATCAAGCTTATTGGGTTTGGCGCTATAGGCGGCAAATCCGAAATCAAAATGCGTCAATGTTTGAAAAAAAACGATTTGTCCGATCTCGATCTTGGAAGTATTTTGACCTAATGGATTCTTATCGTTTTGATCGGATTCCTTAGCCAATTGCTTGGCCAAATAACATTTACCGTCGCAGTGCATCTGGGGCCTATCCTTGTTTTCGCAAAACTGCTCCACTATGTAATCGTAATTCATAGCGTAGTTTACCAGTGGCAGCAAAGGCTTGGCCAACATGATAAACGCAACGAAAAGGATTAAATAGGCTTTCACACGTTTAAATTTACGTAATTATTTTATAATAAATTAATCAAAAAATTGAGAACATATGTAACCGCTACGCTCCCGCCCGAACGTACCCTTCGGTACGGGCGGGCACACATTAACCCCGAAGTTTCGGGGTTAAACATCGCCTATTGTGAAGTAATTTTTAAAATTTTTTAATGCTCGTTTCATGGGTCAAAGATAGAATGGGGAGCCCTTTTATGGCATGACCATAATCATGTTCGGTGTTCCATGCAAAAATAATTAAACATTGGATAAACTCCTACACACATAAGTTTATAAACCATTTTTTGAGCTTAATCTTGATTACATAGCTTAACCGAGGTATGGTCTTGAGGTAGAAAATCACACGGTCATCGAGAACAACCTTGTTTCGGGCTCCTTGCGTTGCAGCAGTACATCAAAGGCCATACATATGTTTCGGATAAAGGGCCTCCCCTTTTCCGTGACACATATTTCATTGGGAGAAATTTTCACCAAACCATCCAATTCCATTTCCTCCAATTTTTCCATAGCGGACACCAATTCGGGAAAGTATAAATTAGGTGCGTCCCACGAAGTTTTGAAATGGCACATTAAGTTCAGAATATGTTTTCTAACGATTTGGTCCTCATCGGTCAAAATATGTCCGCGAAAAATGGGGATGATATTATTTTGGACCAAGTGTTGGTATTCCTCTACGCTCTTTACGTTTTGGGCAAAAGCATACCAACTATCGCTTATGGCCGACATCCCCAAGCCAACCATCAATTGGGTTTTGGAAGCGGTATAACCCATAAAATTACGATGCAGTTTACCAGTTACCATAGATTTGTGAAGGCTATCCCGTTTAAGCGCGAAGTGGTCCATTCCAATTTCTACATAACCGGCACGGGACAGCATTGCCTTACCCATTTCGTACTGGTCCCGCTTTTCCTTCGCCGTTGGCAGGTCGGAATCCTTGTAACCGCGCTGTCCATTGCCCTTTAACCAAGGTACGTGGGCATAGCTGTAAAACGCCAAGCGGTCCGGCATTAACTCCAATGTTTTTAAGATGGTTTGTTCTACATGTGCCAAAGTTTGGTGCGGTAACCCAAAAATAAGATCGTGGCTAACGGAAGTGTAACCAATTTCACGGGCTGCATCGGTTACTTTTTTAACGTTTTCGAAGGGCTGGATCCTATGGATGGCCTTCTGAACCACCTCGTTGTAATCCTGTACCCCATAACTGACCCTTTTAAATCCAAGTTTATACAGAGACCGTAGGTGTTCCTCGGTGGTATTGTTGGGGTGGCCTTCAAAACTAAATTCATGATCCACGGCCCGATCCGCAAAACGGAATATTCCATTGATCAATGCCTCCAGATTTTCCGAAGAAAAAAAAGTGGGCGTTCCCCCGCCGAGATGTAGCTCTTTTACTATCGGCCTACTTGAAAAAAGATCGCAATAAAGGCTCCATTCTTTGAGCACGGAATGTAAATAGGGAACCTCTACGTCGTGCCTTTTGGTAATCCTTTTGTGGCATCCGCAAAACGTACAAAGACTTTCACAGAACGGAAGGTGTATATAGAGGCTTATCCCTTCGGTAGCGTTGCTTTCATCGAAACAACGCACCAGGGAGTCTTCCCATTTTTTACCCGAAAAAGAATCCATATTCCAATAAGGAACGGTAGGGTAACTTGTATATCTTGGCCCTGGAACATTATATTTTCTGATCAAACTGCTCATGTATTAAGTCTATTTTAATGCAAAAGTACCAAATTGAAGTCGGCAAAAATATGACAACGGTCATAATGAAGAATTTTAAGCTGACCCATTTATTCCTCCCTCAAATCAGTAGGGATCTATTCTTTCAGATAACTAACTATACATAACCCGGAATTAGTTCATGATTAAATTGTGGAGCCACCAAAAAATATGACATTTATCATGGCCCAGTCTTTATGATCCTCTTAATTTTATGGACTTAACGAATAAGAGATCTATAAAACTATCAAATCTCACTTTTCACATAGAAGTGGTTTAAACTTTTTGCATTCGCTAAAAAATGGCTCTTTTTTCACCCATTCCTGCCCGTAGCCCGAAACTTCGGGGCTATGTATCTCGAAAAAAGACTTCAAAGGAGCAAAAAATGCTTAATTTTTGCTAGAAAAAGTTAAAATCACTTCATTTTGAAATAACCTAGGTGCCGACCCAAAAATCAATTATGACCAAAAATACCTCTACCCAGTACCTTCACCTGTCAATTTTATTTACTGCAACGCTTTTTGCCCTGGCTTGTAAAGACGACAAACAAGCTTATATACCCGTGCCAAAGGAAAGCTCCCCTGGGGTCTTTTCCTCTACGGCTATCACAGATGATGCCGATTTTCTGGGAAGCGAAAGCTGTAAGGAATGCCATAAAGATCAGTTCGAAGAATGGGAAGGTTCCCATCACGACAAGGCTATGCAATTGGCCAACCGGGAAACGATCTTGGCGAAATTTGAAGACGAAAGCTTTAAAAGTCAGGGTGTAACTTCCCGTTTTTTCCAAAAGGACAATGAATTCTACGTAAACACGGAAGGTCCGGACGGCCAGTATCACGACTACAAGATCGTGTACACGTTTGGAATCACGCCCCTGCAACAATATATCGTGCAATTCCCCAATGGGAGATATCAATGTTTACGTACGGCCTGGGATACGCAAAAAAATAAATGGTTCGATCTGTATCCGGATTTTAAGGTGGTACATTCCGAATGGCTGCACTGGACCAACGGGGCAATGAACTGGAACAATATGTGCTCTAATTGCCACTCCACAAATGTACGCAAGAACTATAATCCTGTAAACGGGGGCTACAACACTGAGTATTCCATTATCAATGTGAGCTGTGAGGCTTGCCATGGTCCTGGAAAACAGCATGTAAACAATGTAAAATCGGCCGGAATTTACGACTCATTGAGCAGTCATTTGTACATGACCGAACGTATCCGTCCAAGGGAGCTGGTAGATGAATGCGCGCGATGCCATATGCGCAGGGAACAAATTACCGAGAGCTACAATCACAAAGGTACAATGCTGGATCACTACTTTCCACAATTGATAGAATCCCCAACCTATTATCCCGACGGCCAAATCTTGGATGAGGACTACGTTTATGGATCGTTTATCCAAAGTAAAATGTACCAAAACAACGTTGCTTGCAATAATTGCCACGACGTGCATTCCCTTAAACTAAAATTTGACGGAAACAAACTCTGTCTTCAATGCCATGCCCCCACCTATGACGATGCTTCCCATCACCATCACAAGGCGGGCAATGAAGGTACCAAGTGCATTAATTGCCATATGCCGGGCAAGTTCTATATGGGTAACGACTTTAGAAGGGATCACAGTTTTAGAATTCCAAGACCGGATCAGAGCCTCACCTACAACACGCCCAATGCTTGTACACAGTGCCATACCGATAAAACCGACCAATGGGCGTGGAATAACTTTAAAAAAAATTGGGGAACTCCGGACCACTCCCATTTCTCCGAAAAACTGGCTCCGGGGATTGCAGGGGTAGCGGGTGCCGATATCGGATTGCTCGAACTCGCCAATGATCGTTTACAGCCCGAAATAGCCAGGGCATCCGCCGTAACCGCATTGGCCAACTACAACATACAAAACAATCTCAATGCCTATATAGCGCTATTAAACGACGATGCCCCTTTGGTGCGAGGTGCAGCTTTGGATTTTTTGGGAAAAAATAATTCCACGGATATTATGGCCGATCTACTGCCATTGTTAAACGACCCCAAGCGATCAATACGGGTAAAGGCGTTTTATGCCCTGGGTGCCGTGCCGGAATATCAAATACCCAATACCTATAAAGATGTCTACAATAGAGTAAGCAAGGAATTTGAGAACTACTTAAAAATCAATGCCGATTTTTCCGGGGGATTGGCAAGGAAAGCAAACTTTATGGAAAAGCAGGGCAACCTGCCCCAGGCCAAGGAGGCGTTGATCGATGCCCTCAAAATTGATGGCAACAACAATATGATACGGAGTAACTTGGCCAATCTTTACTACCGTTCCGGGGATATGAAGAACGCGGAAAAAGAATTCAGGGAAGTTATAGGGCAGGAACCCCAATACGGGCCTACCTACTATTCCTTGGGTTTACTATTGGCAGAACTAGGGCGCATGGGCGAGGCAGAAGTTGAAATGGAGCAAGCGTACAAATTATTACCCTCCAACGTGAGGGTACTTTACAACCTCAGCCTGATTTACGATAAAAACGACAAAACGGAGAAAGCGGAAAAAACGCTTTTGCATGGGCTTTGGCTCGAGCCACAAAACGAAGAACTGCTCTATACCTTGGCGTTTCATTACGTGCAGGAAAAACAGAAACCAGAAGCCATGCGAACGATCAATAAGCTTCTTGAACGATTTCCCAACAATCCCAATTATCGAAATTTATTACAACAAGCGGAAGGATTATAGTAACTTAGGACCTGTTTAAGAATTTGATTCTTTCCTTTATCCCCTCAAAAATCTCCTTTTCATCTTCGAGGAGCAGTTTGCTATTATTCTGCTTTTTTAAATCGTAGTCGGTAAGGGTAAAATGTTCGGTCGGTTCTATACCAATATTCGCTAAACACGCTTTTGCACATTGCAGTGGGCACCCGTCGATCACAACAATGGGTCTATCGGCCTGTGCTTTTTTGACCAAAGATTTAACTTTTCCCCCTACCCCCACAATGCAGGACATTTCGGCGATGCCCTCTGTATTGATGTTTACCGCCATGTCATTGGCCAGTTGTGCCACGTTGCTACAACCAGAGCACGAATAAACCAAGGGCAATTTGCTTTGTTCTTTTCTACTTATCATGGTTTCGACTCCAAAAATAAGCGGCAAAAATATCCCGTATAGCCATTACAAAAAATGACAATTATCATAAAATCCAAAAAATGACAGCGGGTTTTACGCTCCTTTTCCTTGCAGCAACATTTTTAATTTAGCCAACAGGACCAGTTCCGATTTGTTTTTTCCCGAGAAGGAGGAAGCAATGCCATCGGCGGTTTTCCAAATCAGGCCTTTGATTTTTTGATCGAACCTTTCCGGATTATTTTTATAAAAATCCTCAAATTCCCCATAGCACCACCAGCTGTTCTTTTCCTCTTGTTGCAACCAATCAAAAACAATTTCTATTTGGTAGGCGGCATCCGTTCCAAACCCGTCCTCCAAATCGTCGACGGACAACCAATATTTTTTAACGTCTTCCTTTAATCTTTTAACCTCGGCAGGCCTTACTTTTTTATCGGCCATGGCGACCGAAAAGAAAAGCTTTCCCAGGCTCTGGTAGAATTCATTGCCATTCTCCTCAACGTATGTCATCTATTTAATTTTTTTATGAATGTGGTGGTTTTAGACCTTTCCTATACCCGCTCCCGATAGCTATCGGGGCATGAAGTTTAATCCTCTTCTGCACAAAACTAATATAGATTCTGTGGATTTGGAATGATAAAAATCATACGCCACCCATATCCGGATACCATTTTTTATTTTTATCCCAGTGTTAAGTTAAAGTGGAAATGACGTATTAGGAAATCATGGTCCCGATAGCTAACGGGATTGTTGCAGACCTAGACAAAATAACAATACACAACCGCCCGCGTGTCGCAGAAGCCTTTCGGCCTTAGTCCATACTACTTTGGCGCCCGCATGTCGCAGCAGCTTTGGCAGAGGTACAAGAGGGTTGGCGTAGGCGCTAGTTACGGAATTCTTTTTTAATCCCAAAGCTTCGAGAGGATGCGGCAAAAGACGTATTGGATTATGCGACACCTTTTGCTTAACTTAACACTAGCTTAGCGGTAAGATTACTTTAACCAAGGGAGGGAAATATGTAAAAATTACTTATTTTAATCCTATAACGTATACAAAACCAAAATGTGAACGATGCGTGATTTTGAAAAAAGCAATGAAATATACAAAATACTCTCCGAAGCAATCCCTGAGGGTATAATAGTTATCAATAAAGAACAGAAAATAGTGTCCGCCAATAAACACGCAAGCGATTTGTTTGGCTATGAAGTCGGTGAACTTGTAGGGAAACCCCTGAGCATACTGATACCCAATTCTTATCGGAAGGCCCACAGTGGGCACGTTTCGGGATTTTACAGAAATCATGAAAAAAGAAGGATGGCGGAAGGGCGGCAGCTGTTCGGACTTCGTAAAAACGATCAAACATTCCCGCTTGAAGTTGGCCTGAACCCGTTCACAGTTTATGGGAATACTTACACATTGGCGTTGGTTATCGATATTACCAAGCGAAAAAAAATCGAGGAGAGTCAAACTATGAAAACCGCGGCCCTAGAAGCCGCACTTAATGGCATTGTAATTACCGATGCGCAACGGGAGGATAACCCCGTCATCTATTACAACCCCACTTTCGAAAAAATTACCGGGTACTCCGGTGATGAAATCCTAAACAGAAATTGTAGGTTTCTACACGCCGACGATAAAGATCAAGAGGGCATTAAAACCATTAGGGACTCGATAAAAAACGGAGAAAAATGCCGTGTACAGATACGGAATTACAAAAAAGATGGAACGCTGTTCTGGAATGAGGTCTCAATTAATCCCATTAGGGACAAAGCAGGAAAAATTACGCATTTTGTCGGGATACAGAACGATATAACCGAACGAAAGATCGCAGAACAGGAAATTTTCCATTTGGCAAAGATCTTTAATGAATCGCTTAATGAGATTTATGTGTTCGATGCAGATACCCTAAAATTTATCAATGTCAATTATGGTGCATCAAAAATGACCGGGTATACTTTGGAGGAATTCAAAACGCTATCACCTTTGGATCTAAAACCCGATTTCAGCGAATCCCAGTTTCGAAAATTGATCGAACCCATAGTACATGACAATTCAAAAAAACTACAATTTGAGACAGTACATCGCCGCAAGGACGGTACTACCTATCCCGTGGAAGTACATATACAATCCTCGATAAATAGTGACAGAAATATGATGGTCGCTACGATACTCGACATAACGGATAAAAAAAATTACACCAAAAAACTGGAGCAAACCGTAGAAAAAAGAACCGAACAACTAAAAAAAGCCCTAGAAAGCGAGAAAGAACTAAACGAACTGAAGACCAAATTTCTCTCCATGGTATCCCACGAATTTAAGACGCCCCTCAGCGGCATCCTTACTTCAGCTACTCTGATCGGGAAATACACCAAGGAAGAACAACAAGATAAAAGGGATAAGCACCTAAAGACCATAATGGGGGCCGTATACCACCTGACAAATATTCTAGATGATTTCCTTTCCATAGAGAGAATGGAAAAAGGTAAGGAATCTTACCAGCTATCCGATTTTTCTTTGAGTAAAATGATAAATGAGGTTGTTTACAATGCCAATATGCTCTTAAAAAACGGACAGCATATAAACTATCCACAGAACATAGAGGATGTAACCGTTTACCAGGATGAACGGATTGCGAGCCTAACTTTGACCAACCTATTGCACAATGCGATAAAATACGCTCCCGAGGATACCGAAATAGATCTAAGAGTGGAGTTGACCGATGACATGATGGTTTTTCATATCAAAGATAATGGTATTGGCATTCCGGAAAAGGATCAAAAACATATTTTTGATCGGTACTTTAGATCGGAAAACGTCTTGTTGACCCAAGGGACCGGCATTGGTCTGAACATTGTAAAGGCGCATTTGGAAAACCTGGGCGGACGTATTTATTTTAAAAGCACGGAGAACAAAGGAAGTACCTTTACCGTGGAAATGCCGCTAAAAACGACTAAATTAGCGCAGGGTTGATGAAGAAGGGCGTATTGAGAACTGCCTTTTAAATATTTATTTAGATTTCATTCCGAAAGATATACATAACGCAATGACCAAGAGAATCCTATTAGTTGAAGACGATACCGTCCTCCGGGAAAACACAGCGGAATTACTGGAACTTTCTGGCTACGAAGTGCGTACGGCCGCAGATGGAAGTAAAGGAATTAAAAAGGCCAAGGAATATTTGCCCGATGTAATAGTTTGCGACATTATGATGCCCAAAATTGACGGTTATGGAGTACTGGAGACGCTTTCCCAGGAGCCAAACACAAAAAGTATCCCGTTCATATTCCTCTCCGCAAAAACCGAACGCAGGGATATACGAAAGGGAATGGAGTTGGGCGCGGACGATTATATTACGAAACCCTTTGTGGAATCCGAACTTATAGGGGCCATAGAAAGTAGATTGGCCAAGATGGCAATCCTTCGTGAAACCGCTTCTAGAGATAACTCGGCGTCGGAGACATCGACCTCGGATACACATATAACGTCTATACATCAACTCAAGAATTTTATTGATGACAATGGGCAAGAATATTCCTATGAATTAGGGGAAGCCGTATTTAGGGAAGGGGACAATTCCAATACTGTCTATCTTGTCCACAAGGGAGTGGTAAAGACCCATAAATTAGACGAGATGGGAAAGGAATTGATTACAGGAATCTACAAACCCGATGATTTCTTTGGATTTACGAGTTTCACAAAGAACACCGTACACCAAGAATATGCCACAGCCATGGGAAAAACGCTCTTAGCCGGCATTTCCTCCTTCGATCTAATTAATCTGCTACAAGAAAACCGGGGTCTGGCCATGGAGCTGATGCAACTATTCTCGGAAAACCTTTCCGAGGCCAAAGAACAATTATTGGAGATGGCCTATGGTTCCGTAAGGAGAAAAACGGCCAGGACCATTTTAAAATTTGCCGAGAAACTGGAACAGGATTCCCGGGGAAATCTCCATATTTTGCGCAGCGATCTTGCCAGTGTGGCAGGGATGGCCACGGAAACCCTCATACGTACCCTTTCCAGTTTTAAAAAGGAAGGGCTTATTGATATCGAAGACCGGAATATTAGGATAACCAATATGGACGGACTGGTTCGGGTTTATTGATTATTATCTTCATACCCATTCTGCCGTTTCGGGGAGCCACAAGAACCTATCATTTTTCAATCGCACACATGATGATTGTCATTTGTGGTTATTTTATTGTGGGTTAATTTTGGTGGTTCAAACCAAAATCCAATCCTAAAATGAAACATATCCTTATTCCCACCGACTTCTCCAGCAATGCGTGGAACGCGTTAAAATATGGTATTGAACTGTTCCAAAAAACGCGGTGTACGTTTTATTTGGTGCATATCAATCCCATTCCCACCTATTCTGGTGCGGGTACTTCATTGCGCTCGGCCAGTGAAGACTTTAGGCAAAACGTCCTAAAGGAAAGCAAATTGGAACTCCAGAACTTGTTGGATCGTATTGCGGGCGAGACCACACAAAACAGCAAACACACCTTTGTACCCATTGCTTTGTACGACTTCTTTGTCGAGGGAATAAAACGAGAGGCGGAAAACAAAAAAATAGACCTTATCATTATGGGTACCAAAGGCGCATCGGGACTAAAAAAAGCCACCGTAGGAAGCAATACAGGAGATGTTATCACCAAGGTTAAATATCCTTTATTGGCCGTTCCCGAAGATGCGAAATATACCGATATAACCGAGATTGCCTTTCCGACCGATTATCAGATCGGTTTTGATATGAAAGTGCTTAACACCTTGATCGAAATGACCACGATGAACAAGGCAGATCTCCGAATTCTACACATTTCAAAAAAAGGAGAGAAATTGAGTGAAGAACAGCAAAGCAATAAGGATTTTCTGCACGATTATCTTGTGGATGTCGACCATACTTTCCATTCGCTGACAGGCACTAGCTTGGAAACCGCTGTACAGTGCTTTACCGAAAGTCGGGATATCGACATGATCGCCATGGTAGCCAAAAACCTGAATTTCTTTCAACGTATTCTGTTTCGGCCCGCTGTGGAAGAGATAAGTTACCATACCGACGTACCATTTTTGGTGCTGCACGAATAGCGTGTATTTCCGGTACCCACTGTCTAATTCTAAAATGCTACTATGAACAAAATCGTACTGTGCCTAGCTCTTACCCTAATGGGATGTTCTTCTACCCGGTTGGTCGAGAGTTGGAAAAATCCGGATATAGTACTCTTCCACACCTATCAGGTCCTAGTTGTAGGTATGTCTCAAAACCCGGATATGAAATACGATTTTGAGACCAAATTGCAAAAAGAGTTTGAAAAAAGAGGAGTTGAGGCGATGAAGGGATTGGACCTATTCGACATAAAATTTACAGATGCCGCCAAATCTGAAGAGCAACTCTCCGATGTAGAACAACAGTTGATAGAAAAGGGGTTTGACGCCATTTTGTTTACCAAAGTGGTAGGGACGGAAAACAAGGATACTTTTAAGAAAAAGACATCCGATCTCAATGACTATTTTGGGACCTTCAGGGAAGACTATTTATACCACCAAAGTATAAGACAAGGAGCGTATTACAACGATCGTTATCCCGTATACTACACAGAAACTTCCCTCTACTGTATATGTCCAGACAAGGAAAGGGAACTCATATGGCGGGCATCTATGAAAATCAAAGACCCTAAGGATATAACAAAAACAGTGGACGACTATATACGATTGGTAGTAAAGTCCATGGAAGCCCAAGATCTTATCTTTAGAAAGAAAAAATAATCGTCAAATCGGGAGAAATCGGGGTATTTTGTAAAGAGTAACACCCCCTGTAGGTTCCTAAATTTCTTTCCGATCCAAATATTTACGAACTTCACGTTTTATAAACATGAACCACTAATTAATTTGGGGGCAACGGATACAAAACTAAAGGAGCGGATCAAGGAACTCACCTGTTTGTACGAGGTGACATCGATCATTGTAAATTCCGATTACGATCGGTTGGAAACTTCACTGGAGGCCATCGCCTACAGTCTGAAAAAAGCATGCCAATATGAAGATCAGGCCGAAGTTACCTTGGTAAGTGGAGACTACGCGGTAAAAACCGATGGTTTCCAACCCACAAAGACCGCTTTAAAATCGGAAATCAAGGTTTTTAACGAAGTAAACGGTTTTGTTAAGATAGGATACCCTTCCGGAAAATATTCCGTGTCGGATTTCCTGAAGGAAGAACAAATATTGCTCAACAACGTCAGCCTGGCCATTAGCAATCTATTGGAAAGAAAGCAGATCCACGACAGCGAATTGGCCGTAAGGCGGAAGATGGAACATTCGGACAGGTTGCACATTCTCGGGGAGATTACGGCGGGTATTGCGCACGAACTGAATACGCCACTGGCCAATATTCTGGGCTTTACCGAATTACTAAAGGATAGGCTATCGGACAAGGAAGCCGTTCGCGACCTTCAAAAAATTGTGGATAATGCCATTTTTAGTCGCGAAATCGTAAAAAAATTGATGTTTTTCGCTTGTGAAATGCCACAGAACATAAATGTGGTTCAACTCAACCCTATTGTCGAAAATATTCTGAACTTGCTCGCCCCATCGCTGGGGAAGAAAAAAATTAAATTATCCAAAAAATTTAGCAGTGACGATGTCCAGATCAGGGCAGACACCGTACAATTGACACAGGTGCTTTTTAACCTTATCATGAATGCGGTTTATTATTCTCCCGTGGGGGGACATGTTGGTTTAGTCGTTGTTGAAAATGGCAATCACGTCCAAATTCGAATCTCGGACGAGGGCCCGGGTATCGATCCCAAAAATAAGGATAGGATATTTGAGCCGTTTTTTACTACCAAGCCACTTGGTGAAGGTTCGGGATTGGGACTTAGCGTTGTGCATGGTATTATCAACAGTCACAAAGGCTCCATAGCCCATGAACGGAACAACCCGATCGGCACCATCTTTACCGTAAATTTTCCCAAAATATAACCATGGCATTGAGGAAAGAAAATATTTTGTTGGTAGATGACGACATCGATATATTGGAACTGCTGCAGCGCCATTTGCAGTCTATGCAGTACCACACCTACAAGGCCGTATCGGTAAAAGAAGCTCTTTACATTCTAAAAGACACCAAAATAGATCTGCTGATTACCGATATACAAATGCCCGAAGTAGATGGATTGAAATTGGTTAAATTTGCCGGTGAACATTATCCGGAAATGCCCAAACTTGTCATTACGGGATATCCCTCCGTTGATGGTGCCTTAGAGGTCATCAAATCTGGTGCTACCGATTATCTCACCAAGCCCTTTACCAAGGAAGAACTAAAGCAGGCGGTACAAAAAGCGTTTGGACAAGAGCGCAAGCGCAACATTGAAAAACGTATAGCGGACAACCAAAAGGGCAAAGGGTACCCGGAAATGATCGGCGAATCGGAGGCATTCCAAAAAATTACCGACATCATTAGCCGGGTCAAGGACAACAAAGCTACCATTCTGATCAACGGCGAGAGCGGAACTGGCAAGGAGTTGGTAGCTAGGGCGATCCACTATTCCGGTAAATTTTCCCGGTCTCCTTTTGTTGCTGTAAACTGTGGCGCAATCCCCGAAAATCTGCAGGAATCAGAATTCTTCGGATACGTTAAAGGTGCATTTACAGGGGCAAACGAAAACCGCAATGGTTTTTTTCAGGCTGCCGAGGGAGGGACGCTTTTTCTCGACGAGATAGGAACCGCTTCCCTTGCTGTGCAGACCAAGCTGTTACGCGCACTGCAAGAGAAGGAGATTACAAGGGTAGGTTCCAGAAAACCCGAAAAAGTAGATATCCGCATTATAGCCGCCACAAACCAAGATCTGTTGGCCGCTATTGAAAATAAAAAATTTAGAGAAGATCTCTTTTACCGGCTGACGGTTGTTGAAATAAATGTGCCCCCACTCCGGATGCGAAAATCGGACATTCCCCTCTTGGCAGCAATGTTCCTCAAAAAATACGGAGTGGAATATAAAGACAGGCTTTTGGGACTTTCCCCGGAAGTAATGCGTATCCTGGAGAGATATCACTGGCCGGGAAACATTAGGGAGCTAGAAAATGTTATACAACGTGCCGTCATCATGAGCGATGGTACGGTAGATGTAAAAGACCTACCCGAAAACCTGAAATATCAAATAGAATTCCCGGAAGGCGATCTTCTTCCTTTAAGGGAGATGGAAAAGGAATATATTCAACGGGTCCTTGTCCATACCAAGGGCAATAAGACCAAGGCGGCAGAAATACTGCAGATCGATCGCAAGACCCTGCGCGATAAATTGAAATAAGACACCGGTACGAAACTCCCTATTCGGGTAAATTCTCCCCACTTTACATGATCACCATTTTGTTTTATAATTTATAATATACTGTTTTTCAGGTATTTATAATTTATATTCCTAATTTAAATTTTTACGGCATGCCCTTTGCTTTTAGGAGGATGAATTTAACCGTCCCCAATTATGCTACATTTTATAAACGCTATCATTAGTACAAAACGCACCCTAAAACGGAGCGATATAAAAAATATAAAATACCCTAAAAGGCCCAAACGTATAGAAGGTGCAAAGATAGTGCAAACTGGAAGCATGAAATACGGTAGTCTAGTAATGGAAAAAAGGGATTTCGTCATGATTCTAAAGGAATGGTATTTGCACAATACCATAGAAGACTATTCCCATAAGGATGCTTTGGACATCTTGGAAGGCAATATGGCCGATGCCATCGTTTTCAATCCTTCGGATATGCCCAAAGATATAATTAGATTGTATTCCTGGGTGACGGTATCCTCGGGATCGGGATGGCGTGAAACTTTTCAACTAGTACTGCCCTTGGACAAGGATATTAAAAAGGACATGATTTCCGTGCACAGTAGTTTGGGAGCAACGGTTATAGGTCATGCAGAAGGTGATTTGTTGCATTTTGGCACCCCAATAGGGATTATACCCTTGAAGATAGAAAGTGTAGAACAAAGTGGGGGCTATATAAAGACAGACATACCGGAGGACGATTATGAAAAATTGCTCTCAGAACGCCAAAGGGCATTTTTGTCCGGCATAAACATGGAAATAAGACAAAATTAAATTGATTTATTGATTGGTTAGTTGGTTGATGTATCTGTCCGGCTTTCAAAACCCTGGATTTGCTCAAAAATTCTATAGAAAGTCGGGCAGATTTTTTTAATCGAACCACAGTAAAACATTCCGAACAAACTTGCGAATAATACGATTTCCGATACTTCGGGTCGGAACCAAAATCCATTCACCTAGTACCAAAAAGAAAATTTCAAAATAAGATTCCTTAAAACAGGATGTGTTAAGCGCAATAGATTTAAAATAATCCATCTGCCAACAGGCAGGCTGACAAATAGCAAAAGATGAAATACAAGAATTTAATTATCGAGAAAAAAGAATACGTACTACTAAAGCGGATGATGAACCTTTCCGGGTACTATAAGGATGAAACCCTACGTAAATCTGTAAAAAAACTAGTCGGGGAACTAGAATCGGCACAGATATGTGACGAAGCCGATATGCCAAAGGACGTCATTCGTTTCAATACCGTGATCACTATCGTTTCGAAAAACGGATGGCGCCGAAAATTTAAACTGGTGATGCCAAACGACAGCGATGTAAGGAACGACAAAATTTCTATCCTGACACCAATGGGAGCAGCGGTTATGGGGTATGCAGAAGGTGATTCCCTGGTTTGGGAATTCCCTTCGGGCGAACAGAAGCTAACCATTGAAAAAGTGGAACAGGAGAACAACTATATAAGTATGAACATGGTATTGTGATTGTTTCCAAAGCAATCTACCGCCGTGGACCTCTACCGTAGCATTATGGGAAAACAGATTTTATTGCCCACAGATTTTTCAGAGAATTCATGGTATGCCATACGGTATGCCATTAAGCTATACGAGAATCAGGACTGTGATTTTTTTATCCTAAACACCTTCGTAAAAGATACTTATGGGCATAGCAGATACACCCTTTTGGACCCGGAAGAGACCTTTAATAGACTATACGAAAAACAATCCAAACAAGGACTTGGCAATATATTGTCACAACTTTCCGAGTTGGATACGGATTTGAAGCATCGCTTTCATATAATATCCCGTCCCTCCTATTTCTTAGAGGCTGTAAAGGACATCGTGGAGAACGAACAGATAGACATGATAGTGATGGGCGCCAAGGGCATTACGGGCAGGGAAAAAGGGACCTATGGAAAGAATTCCATGGCCGTAATAAGGAGCGTTAAAAAATGCCCTGTTCTAGTGGTGCCCAAGAATGCTGCCCTGAACCTCCCGGAAGAAATCGTTTTGGCCACCAACTTCGATATAGAATACAGTTTTTCCGAAATAAAATACCTTGCCGAAATTGCAAGGATAAGCAAGGCAAAAATACAAGTGCTGAGCATGGTCGCCCACGATTCCCTTAATCCAATACAAAAAAGTAATAAGGTGCTGTTGCAAAAATACTTTAGGGATATAAATCACAGTTTTAATCTATTGCCCGACCAAAAAAAGAAAACCGCGGTTAACGAGTTAATTAAAAATAGTGCCGGGAATATAATCAGTTACGTATATAGAAGTCCGTCGTTTTGGGAAAGGATGGGCTTGGGCACACCTACCATGGGTAAACTGGGATATTTTAAGGATATTCCTATTTTGGCACTGAACGGGTAAGGTTTACGATAATCTATCGTATTTTAGTTGTGAATTTGTTTAATTCACATCCATGAAGCAGATTATTTCTTTACTTTTGATGTTTTTCCTGGTACTCTCCTGTCGGGAAAATGGCCCCACAAACTTACCGCATAAAGAAAATTTTAAAAACCGGACCATCGATCTTGGAACACTGGACTCATTGGAATCTGGCAAAACGTATCTTTCCGTGTATTCCAGGATTTACAGTCTTTCAGAACAAAAAACCCACAATCTTACGGTAACGGCCAGTATTAGAAATACAAGTTTGTCGGACACCGTTTATATTTCCAAAGCGGAATATTATAATACCCATGGCAAACCGCTGCGTTCCTATCTTGACCATCCCATTTATCTTGCCCCGTTGGAAACCGTTGAAATTGTTATCGATGAAATTGACCAAGAAGGCGGTACGGGTGCAAATTTTATTTTTGGTTGGGAGAAAGAACCCAACTCTAGCGACCCGTTATTTGAAGGGGTGATGATATCTACCTATGGGACCCAAGGCCTTTCTTTTACCACGCAGGGGAAAAGACTAGAATAGTTTGTTTTGGCCCGTTTTTCTGTTTAAGCAATTTTCCATAAAGGGAGTTCGGGAAAACCTTCATTGTCCCAAAAGTTCTATTACTTGATCCAAACCTTGCTGGGTGTCCGATAAAACAATCAAGGTGTCGTTTGCCTCAATTTTGGTAGAACCATTAGGGACCCAGTATTTACCATTGCGTTTTATCATCGCAATGATTGCATTTTTGGGGAAATGCAGTTCCACTATCTTTTTATCAACCGCGTAACAAGTTGAGGTAATTTTGATCTCCTTCATGGCGGTTTTGGGGTTTTCCGCCAAGAAATCATCCGTAGGGTCAATGGGCTTATCGTCTTCCGGTACGGCCACGTTCAACCATTTGGCAACGACACCCAAGGTAGTCCCTTGAATCAGGACGGAAGTAACCGATATAAAAAATACCACGTTAAAGATCATTCCCGCCTTGTCAATTCCCGCTAACAGTGGATAGGTGGCAAATACGATGGGTACTGCCCCTCTTAGGCCGACCCATGATATATAGAAACGTCGTCGCAATTTCATCTGGAAAAAGATCAAACTGATAAAAACCCCAACAGGCCGGGCCACCAAAATAAGAAAAATGGAGACAAGGAGTCCTAGGCCGATAAAAGGTACGATGTGGGAAGGAAATACGAGCAATCCCAAGGTGAGGAACAAAACGATCTGCATTAGCCAGGCCAATCCGTCGTACATTCTTAAAATGGTCTTTTTATGAATCAGGTCCTGATTGCCCAGATAGACGGCACATATATAGATGGCGAGAAATCCGTTGCCGCCGACAAAATCCGTCGCTGAAAAGGTGATAAACATCAGGGCGATCACCAATACGGGATAGAGACCTTCAAAATCTAGTCTAATCCTATTGATCACAAGTTTGCTCAACTTACCAAAACCAATGCCGGCCAAGGCGCCAAGGCCCATTTGCTTCATAAAAAAGGGTACAATTGAAAAAAGACCCTGGTCCTGATGGATTACCAAGGTCAGAAAAGCTATGGTAAGCACGTAGGCCATAGGATCATTGCTTCCACTTTCCAACTCCAATGTGGGTCTTAGATTGGTCCTTAAAGCCAGGCTTTTCGCCCGTAAAATGGAAAACACGGCCGCCGCATCGGTAGAAGATACGATCGATCCCAACAACATACTTTCATAAATAGTAAAATCGGTAATAGACCATACAAAAGTTCCGAGGGATATGGCCGTTAGAAAAACTCCCAGGGTAGACAGCACGAGCCCTTCCCTAAGAATCGGTTTAACCGTATTCCAGTTGGTATCGAGACCACCTGAGAACAAGATAAAGTTAAGGGACACGACCCCTATGAACTGGGCGATCTTGGGATCGTTAAAATGGATGCCCCCAATACCTTCCGATCCGGCCAGCATACCGATCACCAAAAATATCAACAAGGTAGGCACCCCAAATTTATAAGAGGGCTTTCCTATAATAACACTTATAAAAAGCAATAAGGAACCGATCAACAATATGTTTTCGATCGTTATGTTCATGGATCCAAAGTGGGTTCTTCTATCTGAACTTTAGATCGTTTTCCATTGAATCTTAAAATGATATAACCTACGATTCCAGAAACGACGGAGCCAATAAGTATCCCCACTTTTGAGGAATCCACGAATATTGGGTTTCCCGTAAATGCCAGATTTGCGACAAAAATTGACATTGTAAACCCGACCCCCGCCAATATGGCTACCCCTATAATCTGGCGATAATTTATTCCGTTTGGCAATGAAGCCATTTTCCATTTAACACTGAGGTAGGACATTAGTGCAATCCCAATTCCCTTACCTAGGAACAGGGCAACGGCGATATTTGTGATCAAAGGAATATCGAGCTCCATATCCGATCCAAAAACCACTCCGGCGTTTGCAAGGGCAAAAATGGGCATTATAAAGTAAGCTACCCAACCGTGAAGCCCATGCTCTAAACGCTGTAACGGGGAATTGAATTTTTCTGCCAAATCCTCCAGATCATCCATTTGTTCCATTTGTTCCCTGGATAAAATAGGAAGATAATCGCGTTCCGTTTGTGTAAAACGTTGGGCGATATTGGAAAGGCTATCTGTAAAATCCTCCATCTTTATTTTTTGACGAATGGGAATGGTAAAAGCCATTAGTACCCCGGCAATTGTCGGATGGATACCCGATTTTAGGAAAAGAAACCAGATGATAACGGCTATAGTGATCCAAAGGTATTTAGAGTAAATGCCTCGGTAAGACAAGTAGAGGAGCAAGGCCAAAGGAATCATGGCGTACATGATCAACAACCAATCGATTCCGGTACTATAAAATATCGCAATTACCAGAACCGCTCCCAAATCGTCTACGATGGCAAATGCCGTCAAGAATATTTTAAGGCTTAGGGGTATCCTGTCTCCCAATATCTTTAATATTGCCAACGTAAAGGCAATGTCGGTCGCCATAGGAATTCCCCATCCATTTACTGTTTCGGAAGAGTTGTTTAAAACAAGGAATAAGACCAAGGGAAACAGCATGCCCCCCACAGCAGCGAATAATGGAAAAATCGCCTTTCTCAGGGTATTCAGTTCACCGATCAGCAATTCCCTTTTGATTTCCAATCCGATCAAAAAGAAAAAAACGGCCATCAGCCCATCGTTGATCCAAAGTATCAACGGTTTGGTAAGCTCAAAATTTTCGGCGTTAATTCCAATATCAAATTGCCATATGGCCTGATACGATTCGTTAAAATCGGAATTCGCCCAAATCATGGCTATCACCGTAGCACCAAACAATAGTATGCCGCTAAAACTTTCAATTTTTACAAATTTTTGAAATGGGGTAAGTATAATTCTCTCTATCATAAGTCCTAAAAGGGTTGTCCGATTTGTTGAGCCGTAAGGTCGACAATATTTTTTGATCTCACAAAATTGAATGGTCGGTTTTGCGTTATACCTTTCCCGGCTTTCCCGCCAGCAACCCGGTATAAAGCTTTAGGAATGAAACGATAAAAAGTAGTATAAGCGGATATGCCCATGCACCGGTTAGGTCAAAGACGCTGCCAAAAACAATCGGCCCTGTAGCCGCAACAAGATAACCGATCGACTGTGCCATACCAGATAGTTCCGTAGCAGAATCGGCATTGTGCGAACGCAGTACGATAAAAAGAAGCGCCAGTCCGAAAGTGCCCCCCAGCTCAAAACCGATCATCCCGATCCATAGGGCCGGCCATCCAAATTGCGGAAGTAGTAACCCAACCAGGCCAACAAACTCCAAAACGAGCAAAACCAACACAATCATTCTCTGATCCCTTTTTCTTCCAGCAAAAATAGGAATGATCAAAGATCCCAATATCCCTGTTGCCTGTGAAAGGGACAGCATCCATCCAGAAAAGGAGGCATCGTATCCCCTACTCTGTAAAATTGCGGGCAACCAGGCCAGGATGACATAAAATGTCAAGGACTGCAGCCCCATAAATAGCGCCACCTGCCAAGCCAACCGCGATTTTCCCAATTTTTTCATGGCCAGTAGATAGCTACCGGTGGGTTTCGACTTTTTTAAGTGCTTCAACTGTGGCAACCAAACGAAAAAAGCGATCACGGCCAATACGGCCCATACCCAGAGCGAGTGCCGCCAACCCAGGTTAAGTCCGTATGCCAACGGAACGCTGAGACCTGCAGCCAATGAGGCTCCGATAGCCATGAAACTGGAATATAGACTGGTGACAAGGCCCGAATTGGATTCGAAGTTACGTTTCGTCAAACTGGGCAACAGCACATTGCCAAATGCGATAGCAATTCCCGCCAACATTGTTCCAAAATAGAGTGCCGGTACCCATGCAATAGATCGAACCGAAATGCCGAGGGTCAAAAGTGCCATTGCTCCCAATAAAGTTCCCCCAATTCCAAATCGCCTGGTAAACAAAGGGGTCAAGGTAGATACTACCCCAAAGGCTATCAATGGCAATGTGGTCAACAACCCCAATAGGGAGTTGGAGAGTCCCGTATCTTTGCGAATATCTTCGATTAACGGTCCTACACTTGCCAAAGCCGGTCGCAAATTAATGGCAATACAGAGAATCCCGGCAATCAATAGGATTTTGGTCGATTTACTTTTGCCGTCAGAATCGGTTACTGGCATTTCTTTTTTGGACGGGTTAATAAACTCGGAATGAGCTTTAGTTTTGAAAAGGCGAAAATAAGCTAAAAACTGCTTTTAAATAGAAAGTCGGGAATTTTTGAAAGTTTATTTTTATAATTACTGGAGCAAAAATAAATACACAACCTCAGCTAGGGAATCATTTTTTAGGCAGGGGAAAACCCGCGTAAACAGAATGGGTTGAAAAGTTCGGAAAATCCCGTACCTCGATTTGTAAAGGGAATCGGACCAAAAACCAACCTAGACATGACCAATATCATTTAGTACTTCTTCAAAAAGGAATAGCTTTGTCGGTTAAACCACATTGAAGCGTGTCAGGTGTGTTTAATGTATTGAACAAATGGAATAAAAGTCGTATGTTTATTCTTTCGTTGGGAGAATATGATCAATAACCTTGTAACCTTGCTATTTTAACTACAAGTTTTATTTTTTAATATGGAATTTCTTAAATTGAGAATCATCTTTCCGAAATAAAGGGCACTTCCGAGTGTGCCCACAACCCTCCTATATACCTTATATTTAATTCTTTTTCCCAATTCGTTTTATTCGAATCGGGTACTCGGTCAGCAACATGGTCGTACCACATATAGGAGTAGATCTTTGGTCATTATTAATTCACAAAAATATTATATTATGGCTTCTGCAAAAAAAAAGCTTTCCAAGTCGGATTTAAAAGTTAAAAGACAAGAAAAAATTCAGAGGAAACTGGAAGAAAAAATGATGAAAAAACGTAAATCGAGAGTTTAAATGGAATCTATGGTTCCCTGAAACGATCGATTTATAAATGGAAGGTGTAAAAGTTAAGATACATTCTTAACGGGAAAGGCCCGAAATCAATATGTTTGCGGGCCTTCTTCCACCGTATCGAAACGGTTCTAGGCCGACTGATCATTATCATTCCAAAAGTTGTCCGGTCGGCGTATATTAGAATTTAATGAGGGCATAAAGGTTCTTAAAATAAAATGATTTTCCAGGTTGCTAAGCAGTCATGCCTTAGCGGCCATATAAGGGTATCGGGGCGAATGTGTATGCTTTCTTTGAGCGAATCGCATTGAGGTTCTGATTGGAATAAAGACCGCTTTCCCCCCAACTTCGATACCCTTCAAAAGACCGGAACACCTCCGTGTTCCGGTCTTTTTAATAAAATTGTTAGGCCCATAATTGGTAATTTAGCTTTAGTAAATCTATTAACCTAATATAGCATAGAATGAACGTAAGAATAGAATATATACAGATGCCCGTAAGCGAATCGATGAACACCAAGGTACGGCGAAAGCTCGATAAACTGGTCAAAAAATTTGATTCCATTGTCAAGGCCGAGGTTACCTTTAAACAGGATAATGATCCTGCCGGTCAGGGCAAGAGTTGCGCTATAGAAGTACATGCTCCGGGGGCACGGCTATATGTAAGGAGTTATTCCGACAATTTTGAGAAATCGTTGAACGAATCCACGCGCGATCTTAAAAGAAAGCTCCGCAAAAGAAAAACGGCCATGCAACGCCACAGGGGAGTTACTCCATAGAATGGATATAAACAAATTGATCGGGGCAACACGTAACAAAAATAATAGAAAGAGGCATAGGGCAAGCTCGATGTAGTGTTGCCCTATACCTCTAGATCTGTGTTGTACCCAATTTGTTATAAATTAAACCTACTAGACCAACAGATGGGCGTAACCTTGTTTTAACCGGGTCTCAAGTTCCAGATTTTCCTTCATCGTCGCCGCCTGGATCCATTTATTGGCTTTTTCCTTTTCGTCACGACCAAACACCTTTACTTCAATACCGTTGGAAACAAAGTCGATTAAATCACCGAGCTCCTCGATCCAATCGGCATCTGTAATTAAGGCAAATTTTCTAAGGTTATCGCGTATTATTTTTTTTGACCCCCCATTCAAGAAAAAGGTGTTTAAATTCCGGAGGACATCGATCTGATCTATTTCCAACACCAAATTTACATTTCGGTCTTCTTTGGCAATCACTGCCATTTGTTCAAAAAATTCAACAAAATGGTCCTCGGCGACACTACCGCCTATGTGATATGAAATTGTCATCGCTGTATTCTGCATCCCAATAAATTTTAAGTTCATAATTCATTGATTCCATTTTTATTTGGTTATCAATCTGCCCGTTCCGAACCCACAGTTGGTACTAAAAATATTGAAATCCCAATGGCCAACACATAGGTGCTCGAACGAAAACGCAATCTGGCCCACCTAAAATGGGTTAAATACCAAAATACCGGCTGTTAAAAAAAGCAGGCCCATTAATAAATTCACCCACCATTCTTGAATCACTGGCATAACGATACTGTAAACTGTAGCTTTCATGGCATCTATTTATTGATTAACATCAAAGCTAAGGGAACCCTTTTAATTTTGATATGATATATATCATTAGGTGGTGGGAAGTCCCATTCTATATGCCTTCTAGGCACAAACCTGGAGTTTAGGTTTCAATTTTAATCGAAAGTATCCCCATTTCTGTAATCTTTAATGAAATACACCTACTTTTGGGAGAGACAAAACACGCAACGTGGACTTAAAGGATGGTGTAAAAACGGCCGAAAACAAAGTTTCCCAAGAAGCGCAGCAATTGGCCAAGTTGGTTAGGGATCCAGGTAAATCCTTAGTAGACCGACTTGAATCGTATGAGGATATCATCAACCTTGAGGTTGGGGATACCGGTCTTAACCGCGCCAAGACTTTAGAGCGGGAGTTCAATATCCGTCAGTTGTATATAAAATATGAAGGAGACAACCCTACCGGCACCCAAAAGGACCGCATTGCGTTTGCACAGATCTACGATGCGTTGCGCCGGGAATTTCATACGGTATCCCTAGCTACCTGTGGTAATTACGGTGTAGCGGTGGCCCTCGCCGCTAATCTGGCGGGGATCGATTGCAAGATCTATATTCCACAATCGTATCATACGGACCGTATCGTGGAAATGGAAGCCCTCGGGGCAGAGATTATCAGAATGCCAGGAAGTTACGAGGATGTTGTAACGGCGAGTAGTAAATTGGCAGGACAAAATATGTGGTACGACGCAAATCCAGGGGGCTCCAATACGGCACTCCAGATTTCGGCCTATTCGCAAATTGCGCTGGAAATTTATGAAGACCTTGGGGATGCCCCAAAATACTGCGCGGTACCGGTTTCGAACGGAACGTTGATCGCGGGAATTTACCGGGGTTTCGTTAGTTTGTACAAACGCGGTAAAACCTCCAATGTTCCCAAGATGATCGCCGCATCGTCTTCTAAAAAAAATCCCATAGTTCAATCGTTTTTATTGGGAATGGAAAATTGCAAGGACCTAAATCCAGAATCGATAAAGGAAACAAAATACAATGAGCCGTTGATCAATTGGCACAGTTTTGATGGGGACGAAGCGCTATATGCGTTAAGGGAATCGAAGGGAGACGCCTATAATATCAGCGATAAAAAACTAAGGGAAATGACCTCCTTGTTGGCTAAAGCGGAAGGATTTAAGATTCTGCCCGCAGCTACCGCAGGACTGATCGCTTTGTTGGAAATGGATGAAAAACTAAATTTTGAACCCGGTCGTTTTGTCGCCGTCCTAACCGCTAAAAACTGAAGCTAAACCATGCGGCCCATCACCCTGCGCATATCGCTTTGTGTTTTTTATTTTGTATAAAGCGTGAGACGAAAAGCAAATCAAGCAATGGTAATCGGATTAAAATAACGGGGGTTAACCTTTAACAACAATATTAAAATGAAAGAATCTATAGATGGAAAAGCACTCGTGTATTGCGAAGGTGCTTTTAATACTCCCAACGGAAAGACTGCCCACGGATTGGTACGCTTTACGGAGCGTTATGATATTGTAGGAATCTTGGATACCAAATACGAAGGACAGGATGCGGGGGAAGTTTTGGATGGAAAGCGAAACGGTATCCCGATTTTTAAGGATATCGAGGTTGCGCGAAAATCCCTAGAACAGTTGGGGAACACCCCTAGAACTATGGTCATTGGCCTTGCACCCGACGGTGGAAGGTTGCCTTTCGAAGCAAAAGCAACGATAAAAAAAGCCCTCACCTATGGATGGAACGTAGACAGCGGCTTACATGATTTCTTGACCAATGACAAGGAACTAACCCAATTGGCAGAAACGCACCAATGCACAATAAGGGATGTTCGAAAAACCCCCGATAGGGACAAGCTGCACTTTTTTACAGGTGAGATCGAAAAGGTCGACTGCCTAAAATTAGCCGTATTGGGCACCGATTCTGCTTTGGGCAAGCGAACCACCGCTTGGATCATAGTACATGGCCTCAGAAAAGTAGGGCTTAAGGCCCAAATGATCGGCACGGGCCAAACAGCCTGGATGCAGGGCGCCAAGTACAGTATGGTAATGGACAGCTGCATCAACGATTTTGTTTCCGGAGAAATAGAACACGCCGTGGTAAGCGCCTACAAAAAAGAAAAACCAGATGTTATCGTCATCGAGGGCCAGGGCAGTTTAATGAATCCCGCATATCCGGGCGGATTTGAGATCTTGGCGGCCGGTAGGCCCGACTATGTCATCTTACAGCACGCCCCAAAGCGTGTTGAGTACGATGGATTTCCCGGATATAAATTGCATTCCCTAAACGAACAGATCCATGCGATAGAGACCATATCGGGCAAAAAGGTCATTGCAATTACCGTTAACCACGAGATGATGGCAACCGACACTGACATTCAAGAAGCGTGTAAAAATATTGTTTTGGAAACCAAATTGCCCGCGTTTGATGTGTTGGCACATGGTCCGGAGGGATTGATTCAGGTCATACGAGAAATACTACAGTGAGAAGGTCGCTTATATGAAAATAACGAAAGTATCATACGATCGGCTAGACCTTAGGTTGGCCGTACCTTACACTATTGCTTACGAAACCATTTCTAAGGCTACCAATTTCATATTAAAGTTGGAGACCGAAACGAGTATAATCGGTTTCGGTTGTTCCGCGCCGGATACCCTAGTGACCGGGGAATCCCCGTTGGAGGTCGAAGAACTCATAAAAAACATTATCGAACCTTATCTAAAAGGGAAAGATCCGTTTACCTATGCCCTTATTTTGGCAGAACTCCGCCAATCATTGGGGCCAAAATCCTCGACATTGACCATGGTCGATATGGCGCTGCACGATCTCATCTCAAAAAAAGCCGGGGTGCCGTTATATCGTTTTTTGGGAGGGTATAGGGACCGTATTCCTACCAGTATTACAATTGGTATTTTGCCCTTGGACCAGACCCTTGCCCAAGCCAAGGATTTTGTCGGGCAAGGGTTTACCATCCTAAAGATCAAAGGAGGTGGCAATCTACAGGCAGACATCGAGAAAATGATCAGGATTCGCCAGCTATTTCCCAAAATTACGCTTCGTTTTGATGGTAATCAGGGCTATACGGTGGCCGAATCTATTGATTTTGTCGAGAAAACGGCCAAGGTAGGGATTGAAATTTTTGAGCAGCCCACTAAGTTGGGGCAGGAGGAAAACTTGGGGAAGGTGACAGGTCAGGTCCATATTCCCGTTATGGCCGATGAAAGCCTTAAAACCTTAAGGGATGTATTTCGCCTCGCCAAAAAAGGCAGGGTCGATATGATCAACATCAAATTAATGAAGGTAGGGGGAATTATGGAAGGCATGCACATTAATTCCGTTGCAAAATCGGCCAATCTGGAGGTCATGGTAGGATGTAACGATGAATGTGGCTTGGGCATTGCAGCCGGCCTCCATTTTGCCCTTTCCCGACCTAATATTTACTACGCGGATCTGGATGGCCACTTGGATCTGTTGAACGACCCAATTACAGGGCTTTTCAACTTGAGAAATGGAGTGCTATTCCCCACAACTAGCCCAGGGCTGGGAAATGTTCATCTATAAAGTTCTATAGTCGAGTTCCGCTTGCTCTCGAAACTTATGGCCCAGGGCCCCGGTTGTACTGGACCGCAACAACGCAATGGTAGTATGCAGAAAATATTCGAAAATCGATGGTTTTTGTTGTTTGTGATAGGTCTCACTTGGGGCAGCTCCTTTATTTTGATCAAAAAATCCCTGATTGCCTTTACCCCCTACGAGATAGGGGCCATCCGAGTTGGGGTTTCGGGACTAATAATGGCATATATAGGGGTACCTGCCTTGCGAAGAATTCCAAAAAACACGCTAGGTTGGATAGTCCTTTCCGGGTTCTTTGGAAATTTTTTGCCAATGTTCCTATTCCCTTTGGCCCAAATTGAGGTAAGCAGTTCACTCGCTGGAATTTTGGATTCGTTGGTACCCGTATTTGTTTTGGTATTGGGCTTTGTGGTTTTTGGTATTCGCACCAAAACCATTCAGATAGTCGGAGCGATTATCGGCTTTGTCGGGGCTGCCACATTAATGTATTTCTCGGAGTCCAGTACCGAAGAATCACAACTGGGTTACGCGCTGCTCGTTGTGTTGGCCACCGCGTGCTACGCGCTTTCGGCATTGATTATAAAACAAAAACTACAGCACGTCCCCTCAATGCAATTATCGGGCAGTGTTTTTACAATTTGGGCGATCCCATCGTTCTTAATACTGATATTCACCGGATTTTTTACCAATTTTCAATCCAATTCGGAGACTTGGGAAGCCCTAGGATATTTAGCCATTCTCACCATTTTTGGAACCGCTATCGCCATGATCCTATACTACAAATTGATTCAAAACACTTCCCCTGTCTTTGCAAGCACCGTTACTTACCTTCTGCCCGTTGTTGCTGTTATCTGGGGGCTTTTGGATGGCGAAAGCTTCACGATTTGGTACGTTGTGGGAGGTTTGCTTATTTTGGCAGGAATTTATCTGATAAGGGAAAAGAAAAAAGACGTAAGACCCAATCCAAGATAAAGGAATAAAGATCAATAGCCGATAGTACAACTTCGCGAGAAGTAAATTACACTGAGACCAATTTTTGACGGATATCATGGTATTTGATGCCTATTGACCCTATTTTTGCACGTAACCGAAAGACTATGAAAAAAGTTTTAGTACCCACCGATTTTTCCGAAAATGCATATAATGCGATCCGGTATGCCATTCAGCTCTATGCAGGCCAAAAGACCACATTTTATTTGCTCCATACCTATACCCCCCCTATTTTCCAGGTGGAATACTTATTTTATAGCCCCAGCCAGGTGGGGCTGGGCGATCCTTACCAAGTAAGGGCCATAAAACAGCTACGGGAACTACAGGAGCGGTTACTCCATGAATTTGACAACCCGGAACACACTTTTGTAACGCGTGCGGTCTTTAACACCTTAACCGATGAGATTTTAAGCATGACCCTTAATGAAGGGATCGATTTGGTCGTTATGGGTACAAAGGGGGTAACCGGCGCCAAGGAAATTCTATTTGGTACCAACACGGCCCAAGTAATCGGCAAAACTACTTGTCCCGTTATAGCCGTACCGTCCGGATTTGAATTTGAAGTTCCAAAACGGATTCTCTTTCCTACGGACTACGAAATAAACTTTGATGAGGAACAGTTGCAACAACTCTTGAATATCTCCAAAAACTACGACTCAAATGTCGATATAATCCATGTATCTGCAGGTTATGATCTAACTAATGATCAAGGACAAAACAAACAAACGTTAAAATCCGTGCTCGACAAGGTAAACCATGAATTTCACGATTTGCCCGACCAGGGAGTTATCGAAGCCATCAATCTATTTCAAACAAAGAAGAAGATGGACCTGTTGGTTATGGTAAGGAACAAGCATACCTTTTTGGAACGATTGTTTGTTGAGCCGGTGATCAAAAAGATTGGGATCAATATCAACATTCCGTTTATGGTCCTTCCATATACGGACATGAAGTAGTCGTTTATGGGTATCGGGGCGACACCATGCCAGAAACTTCCTTGCTGTTGGGTTACTCCCCTCGTACCATGACTGGGCTCAGGGTGACAGGGCGGCAATAAAACCATTTCTATTAAAATTAAACCAAGGACCCATTTGCCGACCTCGATCCGTATTATTCGGTAACATCTTGTCCCAGTTTAGGACCGCCACTTTTTATACGCATTGATCAACCCGTTTGTCGAAGCATCGTGAGTGTTAATCTCGTCTTCATTTTCCAGTTCTGGCAGTACCTTATTGGCCAATTGTTTGCCCAATTCTACCCCCCATTGGTCAAAACTAAAAATATTCCAGATGATACCCTGTACAAATATTTTATGCTCGTACATAGCTATCAATGAACCCAGGGAGAACGGGGTTATCTTTTTCACCAAAAAGGAATTTGTAGGTCGGTTACCTTCAAAAACCTTAAAAGGTACCAGTCTTTCCATTTTCGGCTTATCCATACCTTTGAGTTCCCCGGCCACTTGCTCCCTATTCTTCCCGTTCATCAAGGCCTCGGTCTGGGCAAAAAAATTGGATATTAACTTGGGATGGTGATCTCCTATCGGATTATGGCTAATGGCGGGGGCAATAAAATCACAGGGAATCAAATGGGTACCTTGGTGAATGAGCTGATAAAAGGCATGCTGCCCGTTGGTTCCCGGTTCGCCCCAAACTACCGGGCCGGTGCTATAGGAAACGTCCTTCCCCGATCTATCGGTGTGCTTGCCGTTGCTCTCCATATTCCCTTGCTGAAAATATGCGGCAAAGCGATGCATATATTGGTCATAGGGTAAAATGGCCTCCGTTTCCGAACCAAAGAAATTGGTATACCATATTCCTAACAATGCCATGACAACAGGTATGTTGCCATCAAAGTCGGTCGTTTTAAAGTGGTGGTCCATTTCTTCGGCACCTTTCAATAATTGCTCAAAATTATGATAACCTATCGTAAGGGCTATAGATAGGCCAATACTGCTCCACAAACTGTAACGACCGCCTACCCAATCCCAGAAAACAAACATATTTTCTGGCGCTATACCAAAATCGACCACCCCCTTTTCATTGGTGGAAAGGGCCACAAAATGAAGCGCGACGTGTTTACTTTCCTTTGCGGAACTTAAAAACCAGTCCCTAGCGGTATGGGCATTGGTCATGGTTTCCTGAGTGGTAAAGGTTTTTGATGCAATCAAGAAAAGGGTTTCTTCGGGATCAAGATCTTTAAGGGTTTCGGCTATATGGGTGCCATCTACGTTCGATACAAAAAAAGCTCGGATATCGCCTACCCAATACGGCCTCAACGCCTCGGTGACCATTACAGGGCCCAAGTCGCTCCCTCCTATACCTATATTGACAATATTTTTAATTTTCCTGCCCGAGTATCCTACCCACTCCCCGCTGTGGACCTTATGGCAAAAGGCCTCCATTTTTTGTCTGGCTTCCCTTATTCCGGGCATAATATCGGAACCGTCAACCTTTATCGCATCGTGGGAAAAGCTCCGTAGTGCGGTATGCATAACCGCACGATCTTCGGTCTCGTTTATACTTTCCCCATTGAACATCGCATTTATAGCCGTTTGCAATTGGCATTCATCGGCCAGCTGCAAAAAACGATCCATCGTTTCCTGGGTGACCCTATTTTTGGAATAATCAAAAAGCAAATCGCCAAACTGGATAGAAAACTTGGTGAACCGATCGGGATCTTGCCGGAACAAATCTTTCATTTGCACCTCTTTCATTTTGGAATAATGCGTTGTAAGGGCTTTCCAAGCAGATGTTTTCGTGGGATCTATTTTTGGAATCATGGTTATACCGGGATTTGGTTAAGGATAAAGGGGTATAAGAGAACTGGTTTAAAATTACTCTTTTCCAATTAATTCTTACGGAATACCCTTAATTTTTTTGGATTTCATCTTTTCCTAGGGCTAACGCGAAAAGGGCTGGAAGGCCAACGTACGCCATCGCTTGTATGTCAACGGTTGGGAGGAGCTAATTTAATGCGAGCTCTTAAGCATTTTCAATCCGCCTGCTATAAGGAGAACCGCGGCCGGAATAACCAGGAGATCCCAAGTAAGATTATCCATATGTTGGACGACAATAGTCGCAAATAAAACTACCAGGGTAGTAAGGATGGCCTCCCAAAGAACGACTTTCAGTTCGGAAAAATTCTTGGGCTCTAGCCAGGTAATTTGAATTTTATCCAATATTTTAATATCCGGTATAAACAATTTGCCGATGCCAATCGCAAAAATGATGAACACAACCGCCAATAAAAAAGCATCCAAAGCTTCGGCCAAATAAATTCCTGGACGGTCCTCCATCCTGCCCTGAAAGATCAATGTATAGGCGTGTACGCTATGGTATACAGATATGCCCACAAACACTAAAGCATTCAAAAAAGTGAAGACACAGATTATTAGGATGATAATACGTAAAAGCAATTTCATTGATTTTTCATTTTTTTAATTATTCTTTGGCGTCCAAATTATCCGAAAGGGAAATAGACCCATGCCCGTATTTCCGAACGATCGTTACCAGTTTACTTGCAGATATATTTAAGCGTTTCAGTTTGGAAGCATGGATTAGTTTCATTTCGCCCGATTTCGCATCGGGTGGCTCCGGAAAAAATACGGTGCTGTAGCCATCCGGATGTTCTTCAACCGCTATCCCAAACTTCCGATCTCCGTTTTCATCGATTACCAAAACTGGATTCCAGTCACCGCCAGAGTCGCCAATAGCATCATTGGCCGTAGATTTTAAAAGGGAATACCCAGGAATAAACACCAATATATTTTCCTCAAAAAAGGGAAGAAACGATTTGAGGTTTTTCTTCTCGGCCCTCCATCCAGCGAAATAGCAGATCAATAATATGACAGCAATGGCCAGAAAAGTAAGCATCCCGATGCCAAGAATTTTTCCGGGTAGAAGCGATCTCAACGGCTCGATAAGTTCGCGCACGAGTTCCACTGCCTTTTTCATTAAAAAAACGATAACCATAACCGGCAGTAAAAACAGCACGATACCTTTTAAAATTCTATGCAATATGGACGAGTACCATTTCATTTTTAGTTGTAATTCATGAGATTTATCAAGAAAAATCTACTTCAAAGGTAAATAAGGAGCCGTTAAAAACGTTCAAGTTCGGTCCTTGACGTCGTTTATTTTGGAAACAATAGGGTAGCTTGTACCCTTAATTGTGAATCCGGACCACCCGCAGGTTTTTCTACGTTAAAATAATACCCCGCTTGCGCATTGATAGGTAGTTTCCCCACACGAAACAACTTACCCAATCCGGCACCGAGGGGTATGGTCCATTGATTGCCCGATGATGCTTCCCAGTTTGCGGTAATAATAGGTGCCGAATTTACATACCATCCCTTTTGCAAGTTTTTAGTTACAAAAACTTGGGAGTAAAAGAAATTTACATCGCCACGGCTACCAGCACCGGCATACGACCAGGAATTTTGAATTAAGGAGCCAAAGGTCCATCCCTTAGGTTGATATATCAATACTAAAGATGGTCCTGCTGTCCATTTTCCAGATCCTAAAAACTGGTCGGTTCCGGTAGGAACACCTAAGGCTACCCCGCCGCCATAAATAACCTTACCGGGTTTTGCCGGTGTAAGGAACATACTCAAACTAATATCCCCCAATCCAAATTCACTTTCACCCGGACCAGTGGGTTGGGAGATGATCGGGATAATGGTTCTAGTAATTAAATTTAAGTTTTCATTTAAAGCTAACGGGATTACGGGCTGGATATTCAATGTATTCCGTGTACCGTCAAAGGACCCGACCCCGAAATCCGTGTTATTCTGAAAAGGTACACTTATAAGATTTGCTATAGGGTTCTGAATTTTTTTCTCCAGATCGCCTCCCGCATCTTGTTCCTTTTCTTGTCCAACGACGTAACCGCTACTTAAAATTAGGACGATTAGTAATAAACTAGGTATGTGCATTGTTTTATGTCTTCAAAATTAATGTAAACTAACCTATGACTACCCTATGAATGTAAATGGATCCCAATTGGTAGGAGAACGTTACTTTACGAGCTCAAAATCACCTGGAATCCATGTCTGGTTAAACCAGGGTTCGAGCGGACCATACAATCTAAATAAAACAAAGAAACCTTTCCCTGCCCTGGATTGTAGCCAGTTCGCTTCTTTACCTTTGGGCGCATTGTTTTCTGGTCCAACAAATATCGTTACAGACCCATCTTCGTTCTTAACGAGCGGGGTTCTTTGACTACTTATACTCGGTAGAAGCTGATCTGTTTGCAACTCCGAACGGGTTTGTGGATCGTACATTACAACCGACCAAAATTCTTTTGCAGGCACATTGGCCGGGATATTTAGGGTGTAATTTTTATTTCCGTCCAGGTAATTTCCTTCCGAATCCCGAACGGCCATAGCGTATTGAGAGCCCTTGCCGACCATTTTTAATACCATGGCAGGCGTGTTTACCGTAGCAGCGTAGAAAAACCGTGTCCGTGCATCCAGAAAACGGCCACCACGGCCATCATCTTTTAGCCATTGATAACTACCGCCAATGAAGCCCGATTCCCAATGACCCGTTTTAAAAATAGAAGCCTCTTTTTCCCGGGATCTAAATACAATAGCTCGTGCAGTGGCATTACCCACTGCAACGGCATCCGTCAAAATCCCTTTCATTCTTTCATCCGGACTAAAAGGCTTTCCTTTTTCGATGCCAATACTTGCAAACAGACCTCTAAGCTCAGGATCAAGAAAGGATACGGGCTCACGCTGTATAACGTCACCCAATTCTGCATAAAAGTCATAGTTATTTGCGTGAATGGTATTAAATTCTATGGCAGATCCATTGATAAACTCCATTGCCGGCTGATTGTCTTTGTCTTTTAGCGGATAAATTTTTAAACCCTCTCGATACATTTTGGTCGACTTATCAGGTTTTCCATCCACCAAAAAACCTCTGAGTATGACCCAGTTGACGTAGCTGGTCGATTTTGCAACAAAGTAGCCTTTAGGAGTTTCCCCTTCATAATCTGGAGGGAGGATTAAATATTTACCACCTTTCCCTCTATCCGGACCCGGCGCCCCCATATCTATCACAAATCTAAAATAGGCATCATCCACTGTTCCCGGACCAGAACCGGCGGGTACTTCTACCACGGTAGGTCCATCTTCTTTTAGATCCAAGAAAGCGCTCGCATAAACGGTACTGGTGTTTCCGGTTAAAAATAACTGATTGGAATTCATCATATCCTCAAATAATACCACTTGATTTGACTTTTTTGCCCCTGCATCTCGTGAACCCAAGCGAAGGCCTTCAATAGAGGTAGCCGGAATTCCATTTAAAAAAGTTTCGACCCCTCTCATAAAATCGAGATTGTCATAAACCTTTGTGACAGTTTCTTCCGATGGAAGTCCATCAAAGAAATTTAACGTACCTATTCTGGTATCCACGACATCGGGTGTCAATATTTTTGTCGGAATATCGGTATTGTACTTTTCCAGAATAGATTCAAAGGATTGGGTCTCCACGGTCGTATTTTCTGTTTTTTGTTCCTCTTTGGAGTTTTGACAGCCCATGACTAGAAGCGAAAGGATGCCTATTGCAATTGGTAGTTTGTGTTTTAAATGCATGGTAATATTCTTTACGGTTAAAGTAATCGGGCCCAGAATGGTCTAGTTTCTCATTTAAATATTTAGTACGGTACGATCAATTAAATGCAACGACTTCATCTGGATTTAAACAAAATAGCCGACTTCTATATCCAGGAGGTGCCATTCTGTTTGGAAAGTTAACATTTTCTTGTCTCTTTATCCTTCCGAATCCCTACAATACATCTCAAAAAGGGCTTCAATCGGACAAAACATTCTAATTTTCGCTTAAATGCAAAAAAATTAAAGCTGAATATTCTAAAAAGGCAAAGTGTAAAGAACATTTTAACGCTCCCTACACTTTATATCCGTTTATTTTACAAGCTCAAAATCACCGGGAATCCACGTCTGGTTAAACCAAGGTTCGAGCGGGCCGTATAATCTAAATGCCACAAAAAACCCTTTCCCTGCCCGGGATTGTAGCCAGTTGGCTACTTTATCTTTGGGCGCATTGTTTTCGGGACCAACGTATATGGTTGTAGACCCATCTTCGTTCTTTACAAGCGGTGTTCTTTGACTACTTATACTTGGAAAGCGCTGATCGGTCTGCAACATGGAACGCGTCTGTGGGTCGTACATTACAATAGACCAAAAATTCTTTGCAGGAGCATTGGCCGGGATATTTAGGGTGTAATTTTTACTGCCATCCAGGTAATTTCCATTAGAATCGACCATGGCATATGCATACTGCGAACCCAAACCGACCATTTTTAATACCATGGCAGGTGTGTTTACAGTAGCTCCGTAAAAATACCGTGTTCTTGCATCCAGGAAACGGCCCCCGTTTCCATCATCTTTTAACCATTGATAATTTCCACCCATGAATGCTGCTTCCCAATGGCCGGTTTTAAAAATAGCGGCCTCTTTCTCCCGGGATCTAAAAAGAGTGGCCCGTGCAGTGGCATTTCCCACTGCTACCGCGTCGGTCAGGATATCCTTCATTCTCGCATCCGGATTAAATGGCTTTTCCTTTTCAATCCCAATACTTGCAAAGAGACCTCTTAATTCTGGATCTAAAAAGGACACGGGCTCACGCTGAACAACTTCGTTTAGTTCTTCGTAAAAATCATAGTTATTGGCATGAATCGTATTAAACTCTTTATCAGATACATTGATAAACTCCATGGCTGGCTGATTGTCCTTGTCCTTCAACGGATAAATTTTTAAGCCCTCACGATACATTTTTTTAGATACATCGGTTTTTCCATCAACCAAAAATCCTCTTAGGATAAGCCAATTGACATAACTGGTCGATTTCGCCACAAAGTAACCTTTAGGTGTTTCCCCATTATAATCTGGAGGGAGGATTAAGTATTTACCGCCTTTACCTCTGTCCGGGCCAGGCCCTCCCATGTCTATCACATACCTAAAATAGGCATCATTGACAGTTCCTGGGCCTGAGCCCGCTGGCACTTCTACCACCATTGGTCCATTTCTCAGGTTTAGAAAGGCCGAAGCGTATACGGTACTTGTATTCCCCGTTAAAAATAAGGGGTTCGAGTCTAGCAAATCATCGAAGATGGCTACTTTGTTAAAGTTGTCGGAACCCACACTATGAAATCCCAACCTAAGGCCCTCGATCGAAGTGGCCGGTATGCCATTTAGGAAAGTTTCGACTCCCCTCATAAAATCGAGGTTGTCATAAACTTTTGTGACTGTTTCTTCCGATGGAAGTCCATCAAAGAAATTCAACGTACCAATTCTGGTGTCAACAGAGTTGGGGGTCAATATTTTTGTCGGAATATCGGTATTGTACTTTTCCAAAATAGATTCAAAAGAGTGGGTTTCCGTAGAAGTGTTTTCCGTTTTTTGTTCCACTTTGGAGTTTTGGCAGCCCATTACCAGAAGGGAGAGGATACTGATAGCAATTGGTAATTTAACTTTTATATTCATTGTTATTTAGAGTTTAGTAAAAATAGTAATTCGGTTACCCATTTAAGTCGAAGTGAAAAACTACGTTTCGTTGTTTTCAGAATTGCCAACTTCTTTGGAATAGCCCTGTTTTTGCCCGACCCAAAGGGAACCAGGACTATTTTAAACTCCCCACCCCTGCCCGAATAGGTTCAGTCGGGCTTTGGGACCAGGGGAAAAGAAGGTTAAAAATCAATGTTCAATATTTTGATAAATTATTTATTCGAAAATTAAATGGGCAAGCCTATTTAATTAATATGAGTCCTTATTTTAAAGCCCGGTTTAACTCACAATTAAGAGGAATGGTTGATAGGTTTTGCTTTCGTTCAAAACAAGGCTACATGGTCTCCATACTTCCGATCACAGGAATATTCTCCAAAATTTTGGTGCGTATCTTGCTCAAAATGTAACCTTCGATCTGATAAAACTGGGCAGCAGATTTTATATTGACCTTTTTCTTTATTTTCTTGGCATAAGTGCCGATCAATTTATCGGTACCGGTTTGAAGGCCCATCATTTCTTTTAGGATTGCATTGGCAGTTTCATCGTCCATGGAGTCGTAAGTATCGGCATAAACTTCCAGTAATGCCAGACGACGCTTGCCCAGTTCCTTGCGTTTGGTCTCGTATTCGTCATACAAGGCCCAGAAAGTATCCGCTTGGGTACCTTCCAGTTGAATAAATTCTGCCACAACGGCTTTCTTTTCCATGCCAAATAGGGATTGGACCATGTCTATCCCCTCTTGGTTACTTTGCGCCATTGCGGTTGAGGACATCGTAACAAGGGCAATAATAAAAATTACTTTTTTCATAATAGATTATTAGTTAATGGTTTAAATGATAAAATGGTTATAATTAAATTTTTGGTTTATTCTTTTCGGGTAATCATTTGCAAAATTTCTTGTTCCAAATTTCGTTGTAAATCCTCATACTCCCGGGTCTGGGCACTAAAATTACTGATTTCCGTTTTCATTTCAAGCACGTTGCTGGCACATAATAAGTAATCTTTGCAAAGATCTCGGAAGTCTTCATCGGTTTGGAACAAAAAATCGATTTTATCCTCATAATCCGGAAATATTCGAACGATAGAATTGATATTTTTCAGCATAGGAAGCCTTGCAAATTGTGATGTTGTACAAATTTACATCGAACCGGGACAGAATGTAAGTATTACACGGTTACTTAACCGTTAAAGGCTAGTTGTCGATTATCCTTTCTACGCTTTTTTCAGGTTACCGGGAAGCTATTTAAACCGCATAAAAATTAAATTAAACAAGAATAATCCAATTACTCAATTAAAGAAAGAAATACCATAAGACAACTAGCGCCAATTCTATTAAACCCCTTAACAATTTCATCGACCAAAGAATTGTCCAGCAGAAACGTGCTCAGGGACGTTTTTAAATTATCCGCTATCTGTGGGAAATTTTTGGTCAACTTTTTTACATCGGCACGAGCCTCATCCGTCATGCCCAATTGCGCCATGGCGGCAGCTTTGGTCAACGGATCCAAGAACACATCCAAAGTTTCTATTTTATTGGCATACTCAAGGGCTTTCTTGTATTGCTTGTTGTTGTAATGTACCAAGAAAAAACCCAGATAAAACCACCAGGGGCAATGGGGGTTAAGGTTTAAGGATTGGGTAAGCAATACATGGGCTCGCTTATATTCACCGGCACATGCCATCCCAAACCCAATAGTCCCCATGGTAGAAACCGAAGCAGGGTTTATAGCCAAGCATCTGTCCATTGCGCTAAGCGCCTCCTCTCTTCTCTTCAAATAAATGTTGGCCCAGGCATATTCCTGATAGGCATGTTGACATTCTGGATCTATTCTGATCGCTTTTTTGGCCAGTTTATAACCTTCATTCACAGGATTTTCTGCCGTAGGATAACCAAGTGAATAGGCACTAAGGGTCAGCTCGGCAAGCATCGCCAACCCTTGGGCATAATTGGGGTCATGCCGTAACGCCTCTTCCAGGGCCTGCCGGGTTTTTAAATAGGATTCTTGTGAAAAGTTCATATGGAAATAATAATTCCAAAGAGCAGCATCGAAAGAAACCATACTTGGTGGGTTCTTGCGATGGGCCACAGCACTTTTGCGAACGATAAATCCATAGTAGCCACCCAACAAGGAACATACGTTTTCTATAATTTGATCTTGTATGTTTATGAGGTTATCAATATTCAGTAAATTATTGTAGGTTTGGGACCAGATTTGGATCCCGTTCATTGTTTCCACCAATTCCACATTTACCCTAATTTCTTTAGCGGTACGCTTTACAGAACCACTTATCATGTAATGAACGCCCAATTCGGTGCCAATGACACGAATATCATCCGGGTTGACGGCGTACTTACGTGTAGAATGATGGGCAACCACGGAAACGTCCTGACTGAGACTGAATAAACGGGTAAGTTCCTCTCCAAATCCGTCCACAAAGAATTGAAACTCATTCTCTGGGCACAAGTTGCGAAAGGGAAGCACGGCAAGGGTAAGCTTTGAACGGGAATATTGTATAGTTTTGTTCTTTTCCGCCGTAATCCCGTTTGATTTATTGATCAAATGGGTTCGAAAAACAGGAACATAGGTGCCCTTCACTACCTCGATCTTTATAAGGTCTGTTTTGCCGGGACCGGTATAATATTCGTTCAACAAACGCCTAAGCCTACCGGCATGGATCCTAACGATAGCATCTACTTGCGGATTGAAATCGGCAGATTTTCCCAACGCATTCACCGCTATTGTATATTCCTTTAATTCTTCGGTACGGCCCTCCAAAGTTTCATCGACCACGAACTTTAAAAAATTGGATAGTACCGAAGATCGGGAAAACAAATTACTAGAGAGGATCCGGTTCATTTCATCTCGGATCTCCTTTTTAGAATGTGATAACGTTTTGATTAGCTCGGACGGCATTGGCGGTTGGTTTAATAACAACTTTAATCGTTTCCTTGTCTTATTTAACAAATATACTAAAAACCGTTTCTACAACCTCCAATGATCGGTATGCTTTTTTCCCGGTTTTTCCATAGCATTTAACGGTTAAGTAACGGTATTACACTTACGTGTTTTAGCCACTATGATTATTTTAGATCTTTCCTTTTAATCACAAACAACAGATCTTATGAAATTCAGGCCCATCAATTTAGTTGTTCCCGCGCTTATTTTCCTGTTTGGAAAGGCGGATCCCGTTCAAGCCCAGGACGTGCTGCCCTTTCCGCCCACGCCATCTGCGAGTGAGGCCGGACTCACCATGCAGACCTCTACATATCACAAAAGAGTGGATCCCGATCGTCTCCCCAAAGACGCTCCAAACATTCTTATTATCCTTATCGATGATGCGGGCCCTGCTACACCTTCTACCTATGGCGGCGAAATAAATACGCCAAATTTAAGCCGTGTTGCCAACTTGGGTATTTCCTATAATCGATTTCACTCTACGGCCATGTGCTCCCCAACGAGGGCCTCGATTCTCACGGGAAGAAACCACACCGTTGTAGGAAACGGACAGATTGCCGAACTCGCCAATGATTGGGACGGGTTTAGCGGTACCATTCCAAAAACTTCCGCGACCGTTGCCGAAGTGTTGAAAGCTTATGGCTACAACACCAGCGCTTTTGGAAAATGGCATAATACGCCTGCAGAGTTAACAACTTCCAAAGGACCTTTTGACTATTGGCCTACCGGCTATGGCTTTGAATATTTTTACGGATTTCTTGCCGGTGAGGCATCACAATACGAACCCCATATGGTTCGCAATACAACCGTTGTAGAACATCCTGAAACCACTCAAGGCCACGATTATTACCACCTTACCGAGGATATTACCGAAGATGCCATACGTTGGTTAAGGGAACAACAGGCTTTTTCCCCGGACAAACCTTTCCTTATGTACTGGGCACCCGGTGCGGTACACGGCCCTCATCAGGTTGCCAAAGAATGGGCCGATAAGTACAAAGGCAAATTTGATGATGGTTGGGACAAGTACCGCAAAAGAGCCTTTAAAAGACAAAAGAAACTAGGGTGGATTCCACAGGACGCTGAGCTTACCGAGCGCAATAAAACGATGGCGGGCTGGGATGAAATTCCAAAATCCGAACGGGCGTTCCAAAGTAGATTGATGGAAGTCTTTGCCGGATTTGCCGAACATACCGATCACAACGTCGGGTTGCTTATCGATGAAATAGAAAAAGAAGGGAAACTGGACAATACCCTTATTTTCTATATCTGGGGCGATAACGGCTCCTCGGCCGAAGGCCAGAACGGTAGTATTAGTGAATTGTTAGCCCAAAACGGCATCCCAACCACCATTCAACAACATATCGACGCCTTGGATAAACTGGGCGGTTTGGATGTATTGGGATCTCCAAAAACGGACAATATGTACAATGCCGGTTGGGCTTGGGCAGGCTCCACACCCTACAAATCAACGAAATTAATCGCGGCACACTTCGGTGGTACCCGCCAGCCCATGGCAGTGTCCTGGCCAAAAAAAATTAAGCACGACAATACGCCACGGCCACAGTTTCACCACGTAATCGATATTTTACCGACCATTTATGAAGTAGTGGGTATTGAAGAGCCTAAAGAGGTGAATGGTTTTCCCCAAGATTCGATCGACGGGGTAAGCATGGATTATACTTTTGACGACCCAAAAGCCGCAGGCACCCGTAAAATGCAGTTTTTTGATATTATGGGCAGCCGTGGACTCTACTACGACGGCTGGTTTGCCTCGGCCTTTGGTCTCCGAAATCCCTGGGTTCCGGGTCTCCCGGCCGGCGCGGCAACGTGGAATCCCGAAGACGATACCTGGGAATTATACAACATTGATGAAGATTGGAGCCAGGCAAACGATTTGGCCAAAAAGAATCCAAAGAAGCTGGCCGAGATGAAGAATATGTTCTTGGTAGAATCTGCCAAATACAAGAATCTCCCTATCGGTGGAGGATTGTGGTCCGTAATTTACCATCCGGAAGATGCACCCGCCACTCCTTACACGGATTGGACCTTTAGTGGACGAATTGAGCGCATGCCCGAATTTACGGCACCAAAGTTGGGCAAGTTTGACAATGATGTGAGCATGGAAATAACCGTTCCAGAAAATGCCAATGGCGTACTTTATGCGCTTGGTGGCTTTTCCGGTGGTCTGTCTTGCTATGTAAAAGACGGATATCTGTCCTATGAGTACAACCTTTTTGAAATTGATCGTACCCATATCAAGGCCAAAACAAAATTACCGACCGGAAAGGTCCTTGTAGAAGTTGTTTCCAGGTTGGTGGCCCCAAAGCCAGGGTCTCCGATGGACATAACTCTTAAAGTAAACGGAAAAGAGGTAGCGAAAGGAAGGGTTCCAATTACCGCACCATTGGTATTTACGGCAAACGATTGTCTCGATTTTGGCAGCGATCTGGGTTCCCCCGTATCTATTGATTATTATGATCAAGCGCCATTCGAGTTTAACGGAACTCTAGGAACGTCTAAGGTATGGTATCCCAAAAAATAATCAAATTCTTTTGTCACATGGCTTCCCCCTTAACCTTTTTGTTATTGGGGAAGCCGTGTTAAAGATCTGAAAACTGTTTAATTTAAATTTTTGAACACTATGTACACACAATTATCCCGTTTAATCTGCTTGATGATTTTGTTTTGTTTGATAGCGACCTCCTCATCCGCCCAGTATACGTCGGATAAAACTTGGAATTTCCTGATAGAACCTTATCTAATGTTACCTTATATGAACGGGGATACGGGTGTCGGTAATTTGCCCGATATAACCGTAAACGCCGACCCTGGCGACATTTTCAGCCATTTACAAATGGCTGCCATGCTCTATGGAGAGGCCTATACGGAGGATTGGGCCATTGGCAACGATATTATTTATATGAATTTAAAACAGGATGCGGAAAGAGGGGGAGACATCGCTGACGGATCTTTGCATGCAAAACAGTTTGCTTGGGAGATAAGTGGCTTTAGAAGGCTCTTGCCCTGGTTGGATGTGGGCGTGGGCGGTCGTATTAATACCCTTAGCGCCGGGGCAAGACTTACTATTGATGCACCAAACGGCGTTTCGGTTCGGAACAAAAGCTCGCAGGCAACTTGGTTCGACCCCATTATCATTGCCCGGATCAAAAATCCTTCGGGCGACAAATTGTTGTATCAATTTCGCGGTGATATTGGCGGGTTTGGTGTGGGCTCCGATTTTGCTTGGCAAATACAAGCCTATGTAGGATACCGGTTTTCCCAACTATTCCAACTGAGCGGTGGTTACCGCATCATCAGTATGGACTACAGCAAAGGCTCCGGTGAAAATCGTTTTATGTACGATGTGAATACCTCGGGCCCGGTAATAAGGCTTGGCTTCAATTTGTAAATAAAAATAGATGGCCTATTCATTATTATTGTAGATTTACGCCATACGGCCGTGCTTTGGGACCTACCGCTTTGGGAAAATGTTTTCTAAGTTATCCTATACGATCGTATACAATTTTGAATATATTGGTTTGTACAGCACCGCATTTATAAGCTCTAATTGGGGTTTCTTTAAGTTTTCCCACAGGTATCTTAAAGAAATGCAAATTAAACTAGGAACCCATTAAAACTTTTCAAATTGGCTAAAGAATTTAAGTGAGTTAGAATACTAAACCCTATTAATTTTAAAAAATGAAAAAACTAATTTTCCCACTATTGTTATTGCCTTTTGTGATAAGTAGCTGCACCTCTGTAAACGACCATTCCGAAGAAAACCTCGCTTTGATCCAAAACTATATCAAGGCCGTCGAGAACCTGGATTATGATACAATGGATTCCGTACTGGACGACAAATACCTCGGCCTTGGGCCATCCTATGGAGATTCTATCGGTAAGACCGAGGCCATAGAAAACTGGAAGTACAACGTAGAGAACCTGTACGATAAAATAGAGTACTCCCGCTCTAGAAATGCGGCTCTCACGATTACCTCCGGGGACAACCAGGGGGATTGGATATCCAATTGGGCCGAACTTCATATCACATACAAGGACGACGGGGGCTCCGTGAATATCTGGGCCAATTCCATTTATCAAATTGTAAATGGCAAAATCGTAAAAAGTTATACATTCTACAACGAAGCCGATGCCCTGGAACAATTGGGCTATGTATTTATAAACCCAAACAACTTATAAAATATTAACGCGTACAAACATGAAAAGAATACTATTTACACTGACCACCTTTATTTTTTTTGGCTATGGCGCCAAAGCACAGACTGCCCAGAAAAGCACTTCCATTGCGTCTAGCCTTGGGCTGTACGTTTTTCCTTCCAAACAGCAAAGCCAAGCCACACAAGATACCGATGAAGCTGCCTGTTATAAATGGGCACAGGAGCAAACCGGTGTAGACCCCATGAATCCCACGAAGGTACAGGCAGCACAGGTTGACAAATCTGTTGATGGAACAGCCGTAGTAGGGGCAGCCGGTGGAGCAGCTGCGGGTGCCGCCATAGGTGCTATTGCAGGTAATGCAGGGGAAGGTGCCGCCATCGGTGCCGTGCTCGGAGGATTAAGGGGAAGACGGGCCAAGGTAGTAGGTGATGAAAGGGAACAGCAACAAAACAACCAGGCTGCCGCCGCGCAAGAAAAAGCCTATATGGATAATTACAAAAAAGCATTTACCGCCTGCTTGGAAGGAAAGGGCTATACGGTGAAATAAACAAACGAATACCATTCAATAGATGAAAAAATGCCTACTCGCACTTATTTTTATATTTTCCAGCTCTTATGTCAATTCACAGGTCCTAATATCCCTGATATTTGGTGATAAACTAAATTCTCCGGGAATGGAATTTGGCCTAGAGGGTGGAGTGAATTTCTCCCACATCGCTGGAATGGAATCCAATAACAGTATGTCAAGCTTTAATATCGGCTTCTATTTTGATATCCGTATTGATGATCCATGGTATTTGTATACTGGTGTTTTGGTTAAATCAAAACTGGGAACGGATAAGTTATCCGATTCCGATCTAAATTTTCTTCAGGCAGATGTGTACTCGGATGCTGGGGATTATAGCCAGGTGATGACCTATTTTATTGTACCGGCCCTTGCCAAGTATAAACTAAAAAACCATTTCTATCTTGAAGCAGGCCCTCAATTTGGACTCGTTCATAAAGCTTGGGTGGAGTACAATTCCGACGTGGAAGGCAAGGAGGCACGTATCCGCCAGTACAATCGGGATTTGATCAATCGCTTCGATGTTGGGGCAGTTGGTGGTCTGGGCTACCAACTCCTCAAGGGCAAGGGCATGACCATAGGAATTAAGTATTATTATGGTTTTATTGATGTTTACAAGGATAGACAGGGCACTAAAAACAATTCTTTGTTTCTTAAAGCAAATATCCCGATTGGCGCTGCCAAAAAAAATTAGTTATTTCTTATATATTTCCGCCTTGTGTGAAACCTCGCACCCCTATCCGTTAGTCTATAGGGCGAAAAGGCTAATAGAATCCTCAAAAAAAGACGCTTTAAACAAGGAGCAAATTAATCGGTAATTTCGGTGATCACCTGTCCTATACACCCGCTGGGTTGTTGAATATTCAATAAAGCTGCAAGAGTTGGCGCAATATCGGTCATCCCTACCGACCTGTGGGTCTTACCTGGACGTATTCCAGTTCCCATCCACACCAGCGGTATATGTGCGTCGTACGGATTCCAATCGCCATGGGTGGCCCCTATCCGAGAGCCGCCTTTCCAACCGGCAGATTTAACGATTACAATATCACCACTTCGTTTTGGGTTGTACCCGTTGATCAACATGGTCTTAACAGGTTCTGGGTAGGTTGCAGAAGCGAGAGCCTCGGTCAAAAATGCCGTTTCGATACCAGGAACCTGCTTTAGCCGGTCAATAATATAATTGGCAGCAGTAATTTTATCGACTCCTATTTTAGAGAGTACGTCATAATCCAAATAGAGTTGATAGCCGCTCTTGGCCAGTATAATGCCAGAGGTCCCAAACTTTTTTGTCAATTCCTGGTCCAGGCCTTTGAAAACCTCACCCGTAAGAACACCAGTGGGGATCCTATTTTCCTCCAAATATCCCGGTGAGTGATCAGCTCCATGATCTGCCGTTATAAAAAAAAGGTAACCGTTCTTGCCGAAGCGTTTGTCCAAATAGTTAAAAAGATCTTCCAAATCCTTATCCAACCTAAGGTAGTTATCTTCCACTTCAATTGAATTAGGCCCATAGGCGTGGCCAATTTTATCCGGACTGGAAAGGCTGACAGCTAGTAGGTCGGTAAAGTTACCTTGGCCCAACTTATACCCTTCAATGGCCACTTTAGCAAATTCCAGGGTCCAGGTATTTCCAAACGGAGTTCTGCTAATGGGAGCTTTATGGGGAAAAACAGGCTTTTCTTCACCGCTAAATACTGTTTCATAATCCTTATCGTCCTTATCGCTCAATATATAAGTGTCGATAGGGTACAAGGTGTGCCAGCCGTTCGGCATCAATATCTTATCCCAGTCCCTATTGTTAAACTCCTTTACCCAATCGGGCAACGCGTCCATATAATAAGTGCTGGTGGTAAATTTCCCAGAGCCTTCCCAAAAAGCGGCATTGGCCGTATGTCCTCCAGGCAGGATGGCTCCCCTATCTTTTATGGAGATCCCGACCACTTTGCTTTGATAATTGGTAGCGATTCGCAGTTCATCCCCAATAGTAGTGGTTAGAAGATTACGGGGCGATCTGTTCTGCTTGGCATTTCCCCCTACCCCTGTTACGGTTGTATCCTCTACGTTAGATATTTCCCGTCCCCAGGAGCGATCGTACCACGAGTTCTCAATGATCCCATTTATTGCGGGCACCGAGCCCGTATAGACGGAAGCATGACCGCACGCCGTAACCGTTGGCGCATGCCTGATCATGGTGTTTTCGCAACTGAAACCTTGATTGAGAAGCCGCTTAAATCCGCCATCCCCATACCTATCTTGGTACTTGTATAAATAATCCCATCGCATCTGATCCACCATAAGTCCCACTATTATTTTTGGCTTATTTGTAGGAATAGTTTGGGCGAGACATTCGTTGGATATTAAATGGGACGCCACAAAAAAAAGGATAAAAAATATTTTATTCATGATTCGTTTTTTTGAAAGAAGTGATTTAATCTTTTTACTATATGCCCTGGTGTTCAAAAGGCAATCGTAGTGGATTCTACAATATCGCAAAAGAACCCGTCAAATTTATCCTCTTTCTCGATCAAAATCACATAGTATCTTATTGAAAACCTATATGTTTTTGACAATCTATGAAGCTTTTATCTAAAATTCGGGATATATGGTTAATATATTATTAGAAGGTACCCCAACCGGCATAAAACAAAAAAAAGAGGTGCCTAAATCACCTCTTTATAAAAACAAACAGCATTTCTAATCAAGGGGCACCTGTCTTATCATATTCGGTCTCCACCATACGGGTTTCCTGGATTTCAATATCCTTGAAGTCATTGCCCTCTTTTGGCCTGTCATAGTCCATGACCAAGAACTGTCCTGAATCCATTCTC
>JAIRBC010000028.1 GCA_022008415.1 Cerina litoralis | reverse complement strand
GGATTTACAAACCACAGATCTATATGGGTTAGCTTGTTAAATGGAACTTGTGAAGTATCTACTTTCGTTGCTTTATTGAAAGAATAATATCCGACGATCTTGAAATCGGATTTAGCGTTTTGGGCGTATGTTTTTAAAGAAAAAAAACATACGGACATAAGGATAAGGAAGCATTTTGATCGCATGGTTATTTGGTTTTAGGGTTTAATAAGAGGCTCTAGTTTAAACCAGCTATGGTGTTTGAATCACTTATTTTTAATGAGTTTAACCTTATTTTGTATTGCAAATTATACTTTTAAGGCTCAAATATTGACCTAATCTAAATATTACCAACGCTCGAGTAAACTAGAGCCATATAAAATTATATTTTTTATCACATAATATTTATCCCACTCGGCAATGGCAATAGAATTGGCATATAATGGTTTTTAACCATCATCCCCATCTTACATATATTTTAAAAAGTTAGCTTCATATATCACTTAACCACAATCTCGTCCGAATAAATGGCAGCAGGTTTTCCGGCATTTATATGCCAAGTGGGCATTCTTAATGGACTTTCGGCATGCACCTTTATATAGCGGGCCTTCGTACCATCGAGCCTTGCCGAGAACGATTGAAATGGAACCTTAACAATATCCGGGTTTACTGCGGGATTAGGGTTTTGGGGATTGGTGATTTTTATCGTCGAACCATATTTTTTGCCATCCAAAGAGGCTGCATAAGTTACATATTTGGGCAGAACCAAAAGGTGCCAATTGGGTTGTGCCTGCACGTTGAGAAAATCCATGGATATAGATTCGACGGGCATCACTTCGCCCAGATCAAGAACAAAATCCATATGTACCCCTTTGTAAGCGACCCAGTTTACATCCTTATCCGGGAACCTCCACGATTCGAACGACCCGAAAACACCGTCGGTCAGGCGCTCTACACTAGCCGACCCCTTACTGGGGGTAGTAATAGGAATTATTTTCTTCTTGAAAGAAATCGCTTTATCCATATCATCCATCCTGGCGTAGATCCTTTTGAAATTTTCAAAATAGTCGTCAATAGTAATAGCTCGCTCCCCAATCCTGGCAACACCCGCTTCCTTGGCACGCTCCACGAACTGGCTGACCAGTGCTTCCATTTCCGGTTTTGGGATAACCATACCGCTGCTGGTGTACTCATAAAAACTTCGCGGCATATCAATTGGAACCTGACCGGCAATTTGAATCTCAGCGTGCATAAGAGGCAATCTTGCTACCTGGACGCGTTTGAGAAGTTGTGGGTCCTTGCCCACGGCATCTTCCGCCTTGTCGAACAATTGCTTATACTTCGTCATCATATCTGCCGATAAGTAATTATCCATGGCATCCCTCGGGTCTCCAAAAATGTTCAATTTAAAATCGCTATCGAGCAACGATTGACGCATAGTGTCTATATACTGCCCGATAAATGGACCCGCGGCCCCGTAATAACCATTTAAGAAATCATCGATAATGGCACCTGGGTCCGCATCCGGATCCCACATCAGCTTACAGATCAGATAGGCCCTTAAGTGTGCAAATTCACCTTTATTGCTCGTTGCCTGCATAAACAGGGACCTCACATTATTTTTTGTGTAAAATTCGATGTTGGGCCCAATGGTATGAAGGTTCGGAAAAGGACTGACGGGGTTGGCAAATTGGATGTTATAGTCCCATATCAGAATATCCTGGCTGATCTTTCCCCAATCCTGTAAATCGCTCGTAAAGGCCGGATCGGTATCAAAAACGGGCTTTTCGCGAGTACTCTCAATATTGCACAGCATGATGTTTACATTGGGCTCTATTTTAATGTTGCTCGGAGCGGACCGAGTATACCAATAGGCCAAGGTAGAAATGACCTTATCCGGAAATTCCCTGGCCACTTTGTTTGTGAACCATATTACGGATCCACTGGGTACGCCCCCATATTTTTCGTTAAGCTTTGTGCAGGGCCCGCATTGACAATATTTATCATTGTCGTTCTGACTTACGGACCAATACGTAGCTTTTGGATCTTTGGCGATTCTCTTCCTCAGTTCGGCAACAAGCGTTTTAAAGACTTCCTCGTTCGATAGGCATAACTGGGTGACCGGATTCCGTTTGCCATTAATGAGCGAATAGTATTCCGGGTGTGTTTTACCGTATTTTTTCGGGGGAATCAAAACCTCGAAAGTATGGACAAACATACCCCATGTATCCCTCGAGGAAAGTTTGTGCCAATTGGAGTATTCCGGATTCTTTGCATCGTAATAGGATGTAGTACGGTATTTTATATACGGTACAAAAATGTCGTTTTTGGGTAGAACGACCTCATTACCTTTTGGAACTACCACATCATCGTCAGAGGTATACTTCCTGAAACCTATAGATTCCAACAAGGAATAAACCCCGTATAAAACTCCCTTTTCAGCCCCCCCCGCGATAACAAAATTGTTGCCGGTAACCTTAAAAGTGTATCCATCTTTCTTTAACCGGTCAAAATCTATATCCTGGGCCTTAGCATAGTCTGTCTGCCCTACATATAGGGCATTTTTTCCGCTGTAATCGCCTTCTTCTACAAGGGGAAGGGCGATCTTGGACATTTTGGACAAATATTGTTGGAGTTGCTCTGCGGCTTCCCTTTCTGTGGAATTGGCTTTGTTAGAAACAACAATGGCATAATCCGTCCTGCCTTCAATCCTTAGTTTGTCGTTTGATATCAAATCCCCTAAACAGCCATAATTAGGGAGAATAGCCATGCCGCCAAGCATAATGCCGGAGGTTTTTAAGAAATTTTTACGTGAGATTCCATTTTTATTGTCGTTCATAGTTTAATGTGTTTTTCTTTGGATTTTAATTTTTAGGCACGTAATAAGATGTAAAATATTGACAATGAATAAGTTAAACCTAACGCCTTTAAGGCATAACCTCTATTCTCGGTAACCAAGAGCAAAATACTCCCGTCTCATAAGCGGAGAAAGCCAATGTTTGGCTTAAAACTAACAAATTAAGGGCAATTCTCCTTGAACATTTCAAGGGAAAGAATAGTGAAGTAAGGAAACTTTTAATTATAGTACGGAACTGCCCTTGGCTGGATAGGGCGGACAAAGTGAGCCACCTCGGGCGGATGAAAGTGAGCATAGCAAACCAGTTGCTCAAAATCGATTCTATAGAGATCTAAAATTAGGTGAAAAACTAAACAACCAATTACAGTTCAAAAAAGGAAGAAACTGGAAAACATACCATTTTCTCAATAGCAAATACAAGTTTAGGGCTAGACGTGGAAGATAAGATTCATCATCAAATATTGGTAGTTACCCCAAATACCTCCTATGGCTACGGTTCTAAAAGGATCGTTGCCAACTGGAACAGTTTGGCAGATTATATGTACAACTCCCTTTCCAAAATACCCAAATCCCTTCAGACCCAGAAAGAGTTGATTTCCGATTTTAAAAAATCGATCAAGGCCAACCAAAAGATATTGGAACTCGAATTCGATAAGGACGAAAAGCTGGAACTGGTTCAAAAAAGGCTAGTCGAGATCAATTCCGACCTAGACGAGAAATACGACACCGATCCGGAGGAAGCCGAGAAATTAGATTCCCGAACAGTATCGATCGATAACGCTAAAGTTCGAGGGGTGTCGTTGTGATCTTCTATATCTCATATTACATTTTAAAGAGTCAAGAACCACTACTTTGCCACTTTCGTAGGCATTAAAACAGAATGCCATCTTGGTCGATTTGGACACTTTCTGATATTTGTGCGCCCTTATGGGCGCTTTTTTGTGGGTAGGGGAAAGAAGAAAGGAAAATTTTGGGTTTTAATTCATAGAATTACGCGACTTCCTTCATAGGGTTTAGTAGGAAAATTTTAAAACCTAAAGTCATCATCAATTTAAGAATAAACTTTTTTCAGTTGGAGACCTCAATGGCTCAGCCTCAAGGCAGTTCATTTTTTTATCATATAAAATTAAGAAACGTTTTACAGACGTTATGATTGAATAAACTTACGGAGTGTTTAAACTATTCCAACGGTGTATAAAAAATCTAAAGAGAGGTATAAATAAAATTTGAATAAAAGTTTTGAAGAATTTGAATTGCTAAAAAAATATTGGTTTCTGTTTCCGAAATCCTATTACTTAATTAACCCATTCTAAAAATATGAGTAATATTGTATATGTTTGATTTTCGCCTAAAAGTTTTTTATACGGTAGCCAGAAGGTTAAACTTTACCAAGGCATCAGAAGAATTGCTCATATCGCAACCAGCGGTTACCAAGCATATAAAGGAATTGGAAAGCCGGTTTGACCTTGCCCTGTTCGATAGAAAGGGCAATCGGGTGGTCCTTACCCCGGCGGGCAAGGTCCTGCTAAAACATACCGAGGAAATACAGGAAATCTACAGACAGATAGAATTTGATCTCAATCAGTTCAATCATGAGCTCAAGGGCGTACTTCGTGTCGGGTCCAGCACCTCTATTACCCAATACGTACTGCCACCCTTGCTCGCACGGTTCCACAGCATACATAAAGATGTGAAGGTAGAACTGCTCAGCGGCAATTCGGAACAGATTGAAAATGCCTTATTGGACAAAAGGATCGAACTTGGCGTTATCGAAAGCAAATCGAAAAAACGGGAAATCCACTACACGCCGTTTTTGAGGGACGAGATCGTCCTTGTATGCGACAGCAGGAATAATTTGGTGAAGAAGAATGAAATTGGCCCGGAAGAACTTAAGGATATCCCAATTCTCTTGAGGGAACCGGGTTCGGGAACGCTGGAGGTAATTGCCGATGCACTAAAGCAAAAGGGGATTCGGGTAGGGGATTTAAATGTTGAAATGCGATTGGGCAGCACGGAAGCTATCAAATCCTACCTCCATCACTCCAACTGCATGGCGTTCGTTTCGTTTTACGCCTTGGAAAAAGAGCTAAAAAGCGGAGTGATCAAAATTATCGAGATCAAAAAAATGCCTATTCATAGAAACTTTTATTTTATTACCCCCCAAGGACCCGAAGGTGGGCTACCCGCCCTTTTGATGCAGTTTTTGATTCGAAATCATAATTTCTAATTATGGCACATCTTCAAACTTCGCAAAAAAAACTTCTTCATTACGTTTTATCACCATTTTTAGGCACAGGTTGTTTAGGAAAAAAACCTATTGATAACCTGAAGTTATTGCCCATTAATATTTGCAATTGGCGATTGGATTCGATCTGAATTACATTTGTATGCTTTCAAAGCAATATCCATTAGATATTATGCTTTCAGGTAAAATCTAAAAAAACAAAAGCTATGAGTTTAAGAATTGGAGATGATGCGCCAAATTTTACAGCACAAACAACGGAAGGAGAACTTAATTTCCATCAATGGTTGGGAGACAGTTGGGGAATCATTTATTCACACCCCGCAGATTTCACACCGGTCTGCACCACAGAGCTGGGCCGTACCGCACAACTAAAACGGGAATTTCAGAAAAGGGATACAAAGGTCATTGCCGTGAGTACGGACGACCTTGAATCGCATGATTGGTGGATCAAGGATATCAACGAGACGCAAAATACCAAGGTGGAATTTCCTATTATAGCGGATCCGGACAAAGAGGTATCGTCCCTTTACGATATGATCCATCCAAACTTCTCTACAACTGCGGCGGTAAGGTCGGTGTATTTTATCAATCCCTCCAAAAAAATCTTAGCGGTTATCACTTACCCTGCCTCTACGGGCAGAAATTTCACAGAAATTGTTCGAGTGCTGGATTCCCTCCAACTCACCGCCAAATATAATGTCGCGACCCCGGTCGACTGGGAAGTAGGTCAGGATGTAATTATATCAACATCGGTCAAAAAGGAAGACCTGGAAACTAAATTTCCAAAAGGGCACCGCGTAGTAAACCCATATCTGCGTTATACGCCCCAACCAGATTAGTTGGTTATAAAATTGATCAAGAGAGAACAGAGGCCCCGAGAACATTTTTCGACCGAGATTTTAGGTCTCGATTCATTTCTCTTTCCAAACAAAAACAGGCAAATTTATTAACCCGAATTACGTCAAGTGGAATCATATAAAGGATTAAAAGGAGGGCCGTTTACCGATGAGCAAGTAAAAAAACTTGAGGAAGCACTGTCCCTGTTGGATTCGGGACAACGGTATTGGCTAAGCGGTTATTTTTCAGGATTGGTCCAAACTTCTTCTGTAGAATCTACATTAGGAGTCGAGCAAAGTAATGGTTCTTTGCAATCCTTGCCAGAGGTTGTATCTGAAAAATTGACAATTCTTTTTGGAACCCATACAGGAAACAGCGAAGCTTTGGCCAAAAGCCTTGCCGAGATGGCGAGGGAGAGGGGAATAGAAACTGAGGTTTCGGATATGGCCTCCTTTAAAACCCGGGGTCTAAAGAAAATTACAAATCTTGCGGTTATTGTCAGTACCCATGGTATAGGGGAACCTCCGGTGCAAGCGGAGGATCTACATGGGTACCTCCACGGCAAAAAGGCGCCCGACCTTTCCCATATTCGATTTTCCGTCCTAGCACTTGGAGATAGTAGTTATGTAGAGTTTTGCCAGACTGGAAAGGATTTTGATATAGTCCTGGAAAAATTAGGGGCACAACGCCTAGTTGCCCGTCAAGATTGTGATGTGGATTACATCGAAGATGCAGAAAACTGGAAGCAGAGTGTACTAAACTCCATAACGCAAACTTCTGGTAAGGCATTGGCCAATGTGGTAACAAAGGACAGCATCCCAGCGGTCGAAAAAGTAAAATATTCCCGACAAAATCTTTTTGAAGCGACCATCTTGGAAAAGATTAACCTAAATGGAAAGGGCTCTTCCAAAGAAACCATTCACCTAGAGCTCGATCTTGGTGATTCTGGATTAACCTACGAGCCAGGGGATGCCTTGGGAGTATATGGCTCCAGTTCTCCGAAATTGGTAGAAGCCGTGTTGAAAGCCACAAATCTATCGGGTGATGAACAGGTTCTGAGCCACAAGGGCGAAAAAACATTAAGGGAAGCATTGTCCTTCGATTACGAACTTACGCCCTTATCAAAAACTACGTTGTCCAAGTATAGTGAATTGACGAACAATCAAGGATTAAAGAAAATCTTTGCAGACAACAAGGCAATTACCAAATACCTTCATGGACGCGACATATTGGACTTGATAAGCGAAGATTCCTATAATCTGTCACCTAACGAACTTGTTTCCATTTTAAGGAAAAATACTCCCCGTATGTATTCCATTGCCTCTGCCCAAGAGGCTGTGGAGGACGAGGTTCATCTTCTGGTGTCCGTAGTCCGTTACAATGCCTTTGGCAGGGAGAAGGAAGGCCTATGTTCTGCTACCCTGGCGGATAGGCTTGAAGTTGACGATAAGGTGAAGATATTCGTGGACAAAAATTCTCGATTTAAACTTCCAAAAAATCCGGATACCCCGATTATTATGGTAGGGCCTGGTACAGGGGTCGCCCCATTCCGCTCCTTTATGCAGCACCGTGAAGTGTCCGAGAAAAAAGGACCCGCTTGGCTTTTCTTTGGCGACCGGAATTTTACGACCGATTTCCTCTATCAAACCGAATGGCAACAATACCTTAAGGAAGGGGTATTGACAAAAGCGGATGTCGCCTTCTCAAGGGACCTTGAACAAAAGGACTATGTGCAGCACAGGATGTTGGAAAATGGAAAGGAATTGTACGACTGGCTCGAAAATGGCGCCAACTTCTATGTATGCGGGGATGCAACGAAAATGGCAAAGGACGTAGACTTGGCCCTAAAGCAAATCATTCGGCAACAGGGAGGGGTGACCTTGGAAAAAGCGGAAGAATATGTTAAGAAACTTCAATTGTCCAATCGTTATCAAGCGGATGTATATTGATTAAATAGTGGTAGGTATTGACAATGTACCCTATAATAAAAATCCCAATAATCCATGTCCAAAAGAAATCGACTAAAATCGATTTTTTAAACAGCGTGAAAAAACACCCCAAAAAATAGTTATGGACCAGCAATTTGCCCAAACGGACTTGTCTCAGGATGAGCATATAAAAGATAAGAGTGATTTTCTAAGGGGCACTATTCGAGAAAGCTTAAAAAATCCCCTGACAGGAGCCCTGGATCCTGATGATGTAAAGCTCATAAAATATCACGGTTCCTATCAACAGCACAATAGGGATCTTGAAAGTGAGCGCAAAAAGCAAAAATTGGAGCCCCATTACCAGTTTATGGTAAGGGTAAGGGCCGCAGGGGGCGTAACAGCCCCAGAACAATGGCTTATCCTCGATGAGCTTTCCGAGCTGTATGGCAACGGTACGATGAAACTGACCACCCGACAATCCTTCCAGTTCCATGGAATTTTAAAACGGGGGCTAAAACCTATGATCCAGTCCGTAAACGAGGTCTTATTGACCACGTTGGCCACCTGTGGGGATGTTAACCGGAACGTGATGTGCAATCCCAATCCTTACCAATCTAAAGTCCACGGGGAGGTTTATGAGTTTGCTGGGGAGATAAGCAGTCATTTTCTTCCCAAAACAAAAGCATACCACGAAATTTGGCTGGACAAGGAAAAAGTGGCGGGCACGCCCGATATGGAACCCCTTTACCATCATACCTATTTGCCAAGAAAATTCAAAATAGGTTTGGCAATTCCCCCCAACAACGACATCGACGTTTTTGCCAATGATCTGGGGCTCATCGTCATTGAAGAGGAAAACAGGGTTAAAGGATATAATATCTGTGTAGGCGGCGGATTGGGAAGTACCCTAGGTGATGACACTACCTATTCGCGCTTGGCGGATGTAATTGGTTTCGTATCAAAGGAAAAGGTGATCGAAGTGGCCGAAAACGTTATTGGGATCCAAAGAGACTATGGTAACCGCTCAAACCGGAAATTATCAAGATTGAAACATACGATCGACGATAGGGGTTTGGAATGGTTCGTAAAAGAACTGGAGGCCCGCCTTGGTTGGGAGCTTGACCGACCCCGGCCCTACGATTTCATTAAAAATGGGGACACTTATGGTTGGGTAAAGGGGATAAACAACAAGTGGTTCTACACCCTGTTCGTGGAACACGGCAGGGTAAAAAATGAAGATGGTTATGAATTAAAAAGGGCCCTACGGGAAATTGCCCATATCCATAAAGGAGATTTTCGCTTAACGGGAAACCAGAATCTAATTCTTGGAAACGTGGCGGAAACTGAGAGGGGAAATATTGAATCCATTTTGGAGAAATATGGCGTTAAAAACAACCCTAAACTTACCGGGCTCAGGAAAAATTCCATGGCTTGTGTAGCCCTTAACACCTGCGGGCTTGCCTTTGCGGAATCTGAACGCTACCTGCCTTCCCTAGTAGATAAGTTGGATAAGATCATGCTAAAAATTGGTCTGCAACACGATGAAATAACCATAAGAATGACTGGTTGCCCTAATAATTGCGCTCGGTCTTCACTTGGGGAAATTGGTTTTGTGGGACGCGCGATCGGCCGTTACAATCTTTATCTGGGTGCCAGCCATAACGGAGATAGGTTAAATACCCTCTATAAGGAAATGTTGTCCGAAGAGGATATATTACAGGCCCTGGAGCCCATTTTGACAGCTTATGCCAAAAAGCGGGAGAGGGGCGAAAGGTTTGGTGATTTTGTGATTAGAAAAGAAATTGTGAAACCTACCGATCGTCCGATCCGTGTACTATTTTAAATTTACATAATCCAGGTGAAGTAAGGCCTTATACGTTTTTTGCATCATTAAGTAGTTTCAAACCTCTCAAATAATCGGAATGTAAATGACTTAATACCAAAAAAATCATATCCGATAGCTTTATACGTCGTTGCTCTGATTGAGGTCAGGACGATTATCCTGTACTCATGTGAAAGAAGGTAGGAATTAAGAACAAGCATTGCCCTTTTTCAAGATAAAGTGAAGTAACCATCAAATTTATAGAGTATGATTTTTTTGGATTTGGAAGCCGTATACAAAAGATCAATTCGACCTCTTGTTAGAGGAAGTCTTGTTTAAGACGGCCAATTTCATGAAATACAATAAATTATAAAAAACAATAGCGACATGATACGGTTTGACTATTTGAGGTCCTAGAATAGCAAAAAGGGATTCCAAAAAGCTGACTGCAGAGGATAAAAGTATGTTTGACAATGCCCTTAAGTGAATTAAAATCAACGGATATTCATGATCTTGTCAGTGGACGAGGTCCTTATAAATAACCCCAAGAATCCAGTCGTCATTTTTGCGGTCAAAAATTTCAAATTAGACATCTCCTATTCTCCCGAAATTGTGATGGTCATCCATACGATTACCAAACAGGTGGGTATTGGTTGCCCATATGGTTGCGTAATAAAAATGCGCAGTCAGCATCTACAATTATACCTACAGTCAATTATTCCCTTTTATTGTATTTGTTTCTTCTAGCAGATCTGGATATGCGTTTACTACCTACACGGGAAAATATTTCTTATGGACGAGCCGATTGCCTATTTTGGATCCTAAAATTGTACAGGTGGTGGCACTCGAGGTAATTATGAAACGCTCAACGGTTTATCGATAAACCTTTGGCATAATCCAATATTTACTTGGTCAAGCAACCATATCACTGTAGCGTCCGTAGAATACTTACGAAAACCACAACTATTTATTATAAAATTGTCATAATGGGACCGTTATCACAAATTTATATACAACATTGAAAAAATAATTATTCTGTACCTATTCTGTACCCATTAGAAAAAAAAAGGCCCCCAATCTCTTGGAGGCCCTGTCTTTCCTAGTAGCGGGAACTGGACTCGAACCAGTGACCTTCGGGTTATGAGAGTGGGAGTGAATGGTTTTATATGGTCTCATATGGTGTTATATGGTTGTTTATCAGGTATTTAAAAAGCAGGTGAAACCATATAAAACCATATAAAATCGCTAAATGTTGTACATATGTTGTACAGTAAATTATTTACTTTCATTATCTTTATGGAATATCTCCAGAAATAATGGCATCAATAAGGGTAGTTCTCCGTACAAATTTCTCAAAAAAAGATGGAACTTCACCGCTTGCCATTCGTATTACGCAAAATCGTAAAACTCGATTTGTTTATACCGGTAAATATATTTTGGAGAAGGACTGGAATAAAGATTTGTGCAAAGTCAAAAAATCCCACCCAAATGCGACACGATTAAATAATTATCTGCTCACAAAACTGGCCGAAGCCGAAAGTATTGTGCTGGAAGCGGATATATCCAGTAATCATATAACAAGTAAAGAAATTCAACAGAAGGTAAAGCATAAAGGTAGTGATGTATCCTTTTTTCAATTTGGAGCTCAAAGGGTTCTAAACAAATACCGATCGGGAGTGTTTTCGGTTTGCAAGTCCGACCTTTCTATCTTGTTTAACATCCGTGAGTTTTTGAATTGGAACAAGTTTGAAGAGCGGGAAACGGTTGTAAACGGAATTAAGGAACGTAGGCGCAAGCGGGTAGGGAAATCCAGAAAGCCTGGTTATTCTTTTGTGGACGAAGTAAAGCGCCAATTCGAAAAAGATACTTCCCTTTATTTTGAGGATGTAAAGCAATCTTTTTTGAGCAATTATAAAATATTCTGTATTTCCTACTTAGATCAAAAAACCAGGACCGTGACCAACCAACTTGTTTTTATCCGGACCCTTTTTAATGCAGCGATCAAGGAACGGATCGTAGATGCCAAGCACTATCCATTTGCAGGGGATAAGGTGCGGATACGTATCAAGTCCGGCCATAAGATCGGCTTGAACAGGGAAGAGATCCAGCTTATAGAAAATGTGGAGCTGGAAGAGGATTCACCGATTTGGCATACCCGGAATGTATGGCTTTTTTCCTATTATTTTGCCGGAATCCGTATATCGGATGTTTTGCAGATGAAATGGTCCGATTTTATAGACGGTCGTCTATATTATATCATGAACAAAAACGAAAAACCTTTGACGCTTAAAACTCCCGATAAGGCCAAAGCAATATTGGATTTCTATAGACCATCCCAGCGATCAAATGACGATTATATTTTTCCTTATGTAAAAAAGGCAAACCCTAAGAGCAAACGGGATATTTATGTGAAATCCCGGACTGCGACACATTTACTCAATAAATTTCTGAAAGAAATAGCTGAAAAATGTGGAATTAAAAAGAATCTCTCCAATCATATTGCCCGTCATTCTTTTGGGAACATCGCAGGTGATGCAATCTCTCCTATAATGCTTCAAAAACTTTACCGCCATAGCGATTTGCAAACAACGATTAATTATCAGGCTAATTTTATACATAAGGATGCGGATGATGCCTTGGATGCCGTTTTGAATTCTTGAAGTGTCATGCCATGATGTGTCTTGCGTTTTGAGCTTTTTAGGTGAGGTAAGGATTCTCATATCAAGCCCTCAATGAATTTGGTTTTTCTGTTTCTCACTTATTCTGGTATTTTACTTTGCACTTTAATTATTGTTCATTATATTTGATTGTTCATTGTAACTGAACGTATAAAAATAATGAACATCAAAAATTATGTATCGTAGCAATGATTTAATTTACGAAGCGGCTGAAAATCTTGGGCAACTTATAGATGTTCCTATTGAAATAGATGGTATTGAGCAAAATTATGATGCGCTCTTGACTATCAAGGATGTGCAATTTATTGTGGAGGCAAAATCTGCTGTCAGAACATCCAACCAGGCTTTTATTTTAGCTCAGTTGGAAGAATTGAAAGATAAATGCAACAAGCCTATTATCTTGATAGCAGAATACATTTCTAAAAAGGCCACGGAAGAACTAAAGAAACGCAGTATCAATTACATTGATATTGCTGGAAATGCCTTTATAAAATATAATGATTTGGTTATCTTTATAGAAGGTCAAAAAAGTACAAAAAAGGAGAAAATTAATCAAGCTCGAGCGTTTCAAGAAACTGGTGTAAAAATACTTTTCCACCTTCTATCGAAACCAGAACATCTTCAAGATACTTACAGAAAAATTGCAGAGAAAGCAGGCGTTTCTTTAGGTTCTGTAAGTAACGTGATGTCCGAACTGGAAGACTTAAACTATCTGTTGATAAGCAAAGAGAAAAGAGTTCTTAGGAATAAAAGGGAACTGCTACAACGCTGGGTAGTGGCATACAATGAGGTGCTTAGGCCACGTATTATGAGGAAACGTATGCGTTTTATGGATCCGGAATATATACGTAATTGGCGCAATATAAATGTACACACAGATCAAGGAACTCTTGTTTGGGCCGGTGAACCGGGCGGAGCGCTTCTTACTGGGAATTTAAGACCGGAACATTTTACAGTTTTCACCGATTTGGAACTAGCTGAGGTTGCAAGAACCTTGCATTTAGTGCCAAGTGAGAATGGAGAAATGGAAGTGCTGCAAAAGTTCTGGAAAAATGATTATAATAACAAAAATGTAGCACCGGCACTGCTCATTTATGCCGATTTAATGAATAGTGGCTATGGCAGAAATGTTGAAATTGCAAATCAAATACTAGAGAATGATCTACAATATATCTAGCGATAAATTTACCCATCCCTTACTAAAGCCCATTCTTACAGAGCTTTCTGTCTATTTTAATAAAGTAGGCATTTCCTTTTTTGTTGTAGGAGCAACTGCTAGGGATATTATAATGGAATTGCATAATGAAAGGTCTGGACGTATGACCCAAGATCTTGATATTGCTATTACCGCGAATGATTGGGAGCAATGGAAAAAAGTGGAGCAGGAAATAATAAGTCTGGCAAATTTCAGTAAAGATCCGAAACAAAAACAACGTTTTCTCTATAAGGATATATTTCAATTGGATATGGTGCCTTTCGGTGAAATAATGAAGCAGGATAAAATATTTTGGCCACCAGATGAGAGTTTTGCAATGTCAGTTTTAGGATTTGATGCTGCGGAAGGTGGCTCTCTTAAAGTAAGTGTAGATCAAGAAATCAAAATTAAGGTCGCATCCTTAAGCGGGATATTCCTATTGAAAATTGTGGCTTGGCAAGATCGTCACCTTAAAAGTAATAAGGATGCAGACGATATAGGTTTCATTCTAAACAACTATCTCGCAATACATAGGGAAAGTTCACTAGAACATTATGAAGAGGTTTATCCTGAGGACCACACTTTGCTCACGGGAGGTGCTACTTTGTTGGGTATTCATATTGGGGAAATGTTGAAGGACTATCCCGAAGTTAAGAAATCAATACTCGAAATCTTAAGTTCTGAAATGGACCAAAAAGAGGAAAGTATGCTTGTCAATCAAATTTTGGAGACCCATCGAATGTTGAAATATGAGGAAGTTTATACCAGTTTTAAAAATGTGGTGAATCAACTTGGATTTGAGAGAATAATTAATTAAAGTCTAAAACTTTATTGAATTTACCCAAATATGGCTATTCCAGGGTTTAATGGTAATTGTCATAAATGCACATTATGTTAAATGTTTTCTGGTATAGGATATTTATTGCAAAATATTTTCCAACATAGAACTTAAGAAGATCAATTGATAGTTTTTCTATTGAGGTATCTGGATTTACTTACATGTCCAAATGGCGCTTACATCTAGACGGACTGAATTCCTGCCCGGAAGCCATCTAACTTTGGGAAATAAGATTTAATCACCTATACAACCAGAACAAATATAAATTTCCATTAACGCATGCTTCAGTTTTGGGAAGTCTTTGTTATCTTAGTTTAATCATGTGGATACGATCAATAGTTATATTCATATGTTGTAAACTAATTTATGACTCTTCAAGATTTAGACTTCTTATTATTACAGACTGAAAAAGTTAAAAAGGAAATATACTCTTTGAATTACGAAAAAGCGGATGTACGGCACTCCTTTTTTTGTCTTTTTTATACTATAGTTTATGATTATTACTTAGGGCACATATCTTATACATTATCCAAGTTAATGTCCCAAGAAAGAGTCTTTTTTCATGAGCAAGACACAGGCTTCTCAACACATTTTTCTAGACTAACTCAGATAGCTCGAATTGAAATAATGGAATTTGGATACTTCGGGACTCTTAATCGCAATGTAATTCTAAATGGATGGACAGCATTTGAGCTATCATTGTCCGATATTTTCAATTCTGTATGTTCCGATAGCGTCAAGAATAAACTAATAATTGACCTGAATCAAAAAATAATAAAAGCGACAAAGGATTTGTCTCCAGAAGACAAGAAAATTGTAATTACTTCATTAACAAAAAACGCTTTTATCCCTTTGCAAAGGAAATTTAGAAGCCTAGTAAAAAAGGACATTTATCAGCGAGATTATAAAAAAGACGTTAAATTTCTTTCATTTCTAAATACATATAGAAATAGCATGCTTCATTCAAATGGAATATACTATGGAAATGGATTTAAATATGAATTTAATGATGTGAAATTTGAGTTTATTGACCAAGAAATGTTTAGGGAGACAAATCATTATCCATATATATATTGGGATATGACTTTCGAACTTAAAAGTATTTTTAAAGCACTTATAAGTTGTGTTAACTACGACGGTTTAATTGAATACAAATCAAAGCTATAGAAAATGCTGTTTATAATTCTACTCGTACAACGAGATAGCAAACGGAATTGACCCAAATCAAGTAAAATTATTTGAATAAAAAACGTTGCACAAACCATATAAAACTAATTGCCAGTGCAAGCTTACTTACGAAAATCCTCTCGGATTTTCTATTCAGTTTATATTTGCAAAATTTGGTGTTTAAACCACGAAACTAATCTTATACAAACCCGCAATGGGCAACTAAAAATTAAAATCATAAACCATATACAAATACAAAGAATGAAACAGATTTTGTTTTTATTAATGTTATCAATCTCAATTAGCACAGTTTACGGACAGGACAAAATTATAAAACTATCAGGAGACACAATTACCTGTAAAGTGAAAGAAATCACCGATGATAATATCAAGTATAGCTATGAAGGCGAAGACTTGATAAATAATATTCACCAAAATGTAGTAAAGGAAATTATTTTCAAGTCAGGTAGAACTCAGAAATTTAGTGAGCGTGTAATAGTTAATAGCGAAGAAGATTGGGAAAAAGTTAAAATAACAACCCTAGAATCTGACATTACAGGACTGGTAAAAGGTGAAGATATAATGGCAAAAGCTAGCAGTGGATGGAGTACGACTAACCAAGGAAAGATGCAAATGAAAGCTATGGACAAACTAAAAAAGCAAGCTGCTGCTAAAGGTTATCATATAGTTTTACTTATTACTACGACTGGTACAGGAGGGCATTACGGAATTAGCGGAGGCACAAAAGCTAGTGTGACAGGAGTAGGTTATAAATACGAATAAAAGCTCATAGTCGAGTAGAAGGCTCCGCCAGAAACTGACGGATAGCACCTCTCATGCCAGCATACGTAAGGGTCTCGTATATGACGGTTAGCAAGTCACAATGATATGCTTGCTAATAGAACCTCATAGCGTCGAATTAGATTAGTGTAAATCAATATTGAGTTTTGTAGTCCCACTTTTATTCAGTACCATCCTCACGGACGTCGACCATACAACTTACTAATGATTTAAGGCGTCACCCCTTCCCATAATCTAGATTAATACTATATCTTAGATATGGCAAAGACGCCCCCACTGGGCGCAAACCATGCGTTACTGCATTCTCGGGTTAAAGGTTACAAAACGAGATTTTATTTATAAATTAGTTTTTGGAATAGTTGAGGAGCCGGTTCTATTAACTCAAAATCTACAGAAACACTCAACTATAACAGCACATTTCTTAGAAAATATACAGTAATGGACATTGAAAGAATAATAAATGCGATAGACGATTATCTTGAAATTAAACGTCAAAAGATAACAACTCCCGTTGAGATTAATCCATACCTTGAAGCAAAGGGACTTTTAAACGATTCGCAATCAAGACCAGGATTACCAATTAGAAAAATCCTGCGAAAAGGACAAATTCCCCATGCATACCAAATAGGAGTGAATTGGCAGATTCCCAATTCTAAAAAGATTTTAAGAAATCCAAAACCAGTTCTCAATTCGAATTCTAACAAGGAAACAAAAACGGAAAAGGCAATTTCAACGGACGGACATAAGTTAACTCCAATTGGTGAGTTAATTGTAAACCTAATTAAGAATAAATATAACAAGAAACCACCATGCTTCTATGAATATAAACCGGAATGGCTTTTATCAAATCCCTCAACACAATTATTGGAAAATCGTCCTGAGTTAAGCAGACTCTATTCAGAACTCACGGAAAACCAATATTCGCTTAAAGAAAGATTTAACGAGTTAACAGAAAAAAATATAAAACAAAGACAATCCTTCGACTTATGGATCGGAGAACCATTCAATTTTGCTATTGAATTTGATGAAAAGCAGCATTTCAATCAGTTTAGAAAAATAACGCTTGGCTTTTATGATAAAATTGACATCAAGTTTCCAATACGGGTATACATGGAATTAAATGATGGAATTGAAATAAAACCTGGTAAATCTGGATTTACAAGGCTAAAAAGTGTGGACCCGTTATTTCCTGCAATGTTAGAAGGGGAAGAACAAGATAATAGAATTAGACAAAGAGCATTCAGAGACTTTTTGAAAGATTTATTACCAATTGAAAATGGGTTCAATCCCACTTTAAGAATTCCATACCAAATGACAAACAAGAAAATCAAGGACTTTACAGAGACCGAAATTAGAAATGTAGAAAAATACATTAACGAAAACGGGCTGGTATAAAAATGTGCTGTAAGAATGGCTCATAGTAAATAGGGAAGAAAGCCTTTGGTTCAAAGGTTAGGGCGTATTTATAAAGAACGGTAAATCTTTTAATTTAGCTCTTGAATATAAATATAAAATCAAAATGCAAAAGCCTTAATTACGGAAACCCAGAAATGGTACAGCTTACCGACCGCCCTACTTTTTTGGCAAAATCGTTAGCTGGCATTCCCTACTGACAGGCGTAATCAAACACACATGAAATGGAACAAGTAAAAAAATTAATAGCACGAGCAGCAATTAACGCATTGACAGAAGCCTTGACAAATATCTATTGGTATAAGGCAGAACTGCGGAGTTTCATAATGAACACTATAAGCGATCCCTCCATTTTAACGAAACTAAACTGGGAGGACTATAAACGAAATATAGTTTCAACTCTTGTAAACTTCTTAGCGCGACATCAGGATACTTATCAAAACGACCTGCTGAAACTCATGAGTGAAGTGTGTAAGATAAATGACTTTTCACACCTTGAAAGGGTTGATGATGGCAAAGAGAAAGCAAAAATTGCAAAGAAATCAGTAGAAGCATTGCGTCAACAAATAAAAGGACATCAAGACCTTATTGAGCAACAAAAGCAACAAGAAGAACGGAGAGCTAGAGCGTATGAAAAGTCGTTGCAAGTGACAGGTGTTCAGGAGCGACTTGACGAAATCAAATTGGAGTTTTACAAGCTTGTTGGTTCAACTAATCCACAGGCAAGAGGTTTCCAACTTGAAAAAATAATAAAAGACCTTTTCTCCTTGTTCGACTTAGACCCCAAAGCATCTTTCAGAATCACAGGTGAACAAATTGACGGAGGATTTACATTTGAGAATGTTGATTTTCTCTTTGAAGGTAAGTGGCAACAGGACTTAGTGAGCATTCAGGACTTAGACGCATTTAGCGGAAAACTGACACGAAAGCTTGACAATACACTTGGACTATTTCTTTCAATAAATGGCTTCTCTGAGGATGCAGTTAAAGCGCATTCAACAGGTAGGCGACTTATGATATTAATGGAAGGTTCAGACATCATGGGGGTTTTAGAGGGAAGAATTGATCTACTACAACTTTTGTTACGTAAGCGGAGACATGCCTCCCAAACAGGAAATATTTATTTGAAACTTCACGAAATAATTACACGCGGATAAAGAATATATCTTTATCTAATCGAGTAGGCAGCTCCAAGTCTAGGTAAGAACGTCAAGTAGAACCCCAAAAGGAATAAGGAGAATGTGAAATTTATCCGGATTCTAACGCCAAGTACTGGAGTTAGCAAAACAGCCTGCTCAAAGATAGTATAACCGATAACCGACAAAATTAAAGTAGAGAGTATATAGCAAGTTATCTCGTCCACTAACTAGGAGACATTTAGGTTAATCCCCACCATTAATAGCATAACCCTTTTCATATCCCTTGGTGAACTGAATGCCTTGCCCATAAGCCACCTTGCTTAGGGGTATTAGTCAGACCCCTTTTATACCCTTAAATAAACCCCAATTTTCACATTATAAATTCCTTTGAGAGGAGCTACATCAAATATTGAGTCTTTAAAAGTAAAAATATATCCGTCCACTCGTGATTGCACTTGCCTATAAGAAATTAAATCGCTTTGAATGGGGGGCAGTTAGTTTTCAATAATTTTTTATTCCTCACAAGTGGCATTGTAGTGCAAAAACGACTTTCCTTATTTACTTAGCCTCAGTTTTGGGAAGTCTTTGCTACTTTAGTAGAATTAATCAGTTGACCTATTTCTAAGTTAGCATTAATTAAACAAGATGAGAGAAATTTTTAACTTTTTTGGACTTAGAATACAACAGCTTGAAAGCGTTTTTACTCCTTCAAATGCAGCCAAAGTCAACTACATTAATAGACCTGATCTTGAAAAGAAGGTTGATAAGGCTTTGAAAATTGTTGGTACGCAGCTGATTATTTACGGACATTCGGGCAGCGGAAAGACCACCCTAATCAGAAAAGCTTTAAACAGGAATAAAAGAAATTTTATAAAAACTAGCTGTATCTCAACATCAACTTTAGAGGAACTAATTGTAAACGCTTTTGATAAATTGAATCCCTTCTATTCAACTAAAAAATCCAAAAAGCGCTTTTCGAAAATCACGCCTTCTTTAAAAATAGCTTATGCAGGTATCGGTTCAGCTCTTCAATCTGAGTTATCTATTGAAACGTCTACTGAATTTCAACGAGTTTTACCTGTTCAATTGACCTTTGAAAAGCTAGCAGAATTTCTTGGTGCGGCTAATTGTGTCTGGTTAATTGATGATTTTCACAAAGTACAGGTAGCGGAGAAAAAGAAACTAGCGGAAGTAATGAAAGCTTTTGTAGACATATCAGATGACTATCCCGAAGTTAAGATTATTGCATTAGGAGCAGTAAATAGCCCAAGGGAAGTAGTGAATTATAATAAGGAGCTTAAGCCTAGATTATCAGAAACATATGTACCACTTTTGAGTAATATCGAATTAAGAAAGATTATAGAAAATGGTGCAAAACTTCTAAATATAGAATTTCCTGAAAACCTAGTAAAACAAACGATTTCTTATGCCAATTCTCTAGGTTCTATCTGCCATATATTAGCATATAATCATTGTGATTTGAATGGTATTGATAAGACCTGTAGAATAAAGAAAGAAATACCAGCGAGTGTGATAAACGAATCCATTGAAGACTATGTGAAAGATAAGGCAGATAATTATCAGGAAAAACTCGACAATGCCTTGAAACAACGGGAACGAAAGTTCAAAAATGCCCGCCTTATTTTGAATGCGATAATAAAACTGAATAAAGAGAACGTAACGCACAATGAGATATTAACAAAAATCCATGAGGTACAGCATGATTACCCACAAGGTAATTGTACTACATATCTGAAAAAGCTTATTTCAAGTGATGGAAATGAAATATTAAGAGTAGATGAAAACTCTGGAACATATTCTTTCTCTGATCCATTCTTTAAAGCGTATTGTAAGATGGCTTTAGACAAACTTGAAAAAGAAAACAAAGACGAAATAGGTGATATTAAAGAAATTTTACTGAAAGACTTGATTGAAAAAATCAGGTTTGAAATAAAAACTAACGCATATAGCCAAAAATCTTAGCCGCCCAGGAGGGAAACGCCTTGTAACTGGACCATTGTAATCTAATTTGAAAAAAATAAATGAATCAAAAAGAAATACAAAAAGGAATCGAACTTTTGTGTGACACTTCCACAGTTGTCAAAAACTATTATAAAAATGACCAAAACATTTTGGAGGCATTGAATAATGTGAATAAGGGTAATCTACAAAAATGTGCAGAATACTACAAGAATAAATCGGGTGTTGTAGTGGATATTCGCAAAGAAATTGTAGCCAAGTTGCTTGCGAATGAGACGTTGACTGAAGCGAGTCTAAATGAACTTATAGAGGACCATAAAAAAGGAAAGGAGAATAAGTTTAGAACTTACAAGGAAACATTTTCTATAGTATTCCCGGTTATCACATTCTATGGACACAATTCACAAAGAGATTTTGTGAAAACGTTCACAAAAAAATTAATGGGTGACTTAGGATTTTCTTCAGAAGTAAAGGTAGTATCATTTGATTTTCAGGGGGAAAGACAGCAAGGTAGTGAAAGATACTGGGTAGCTATTTACAATAAACATCAGGAAAACCAGTCTGTTGGAATTCAATTCTTTTTTGAGTTTTATAATGGGAAAATAAGCTATGGTGTTCACAAGCATAAGGATCAGACCTATTTAAAACCAATAGTCTCTGTTGGTCCTGAACAATTCAGCTATAGTGAAATGCTTTCCTATTTTGAGAAAAGCAAACAGCTTTTGCTAAATGACGTACCTAAATTTGACAACTTAAGTTCTATTTCTCTTAACCAGCACAAGCTGTACAAAATCTCACACGGATCTTTTAAATCAAAAAAAGATGTCCCAATTATTGAAACGTTTAAATCCAACAATTGGATAGTTTTACATGAAAGTACTGGAAAAGGTCAATCAGATGCTTTCAAGGACAGTTTAAAAGTAGGTGACTACGTATATATAACTGTTGGTTCCAAAGAGCTGATCGGCATAGCAAAACTGACAAGTAATGAATGGGATTATGTTCCCAATGATATAGTAGATAGTGATGGTTGGATATATAAAGAAGTAGAACTGATCAATCCGTCCCTACGGAAAAAACCTAAGGATTTAACTAATAAAAAATCATTTTACCCTAGTGCCAATACAACTTTTAGTGAAATATTACCTGAAAATTTGTCGGAAGCAAATGAGCTCCTTTTTAAACCTTATTTCAATGTTGAGTTTATTAAAGACAAAAACACTAACGATAACTCTAGTCTCACATCCCATGAACTTAATCAGATTCTGTACGGTCCTCCAGGAACCGGGAAAACCTACGATACCATAAACAGGGCATTAGAGCTTTGTGGTGAAGATTTAACTGGTTTATGCCGCGCGGATATCAAGGCACGTTTTGAACAAAAGGTGGACGAAGGTAGAGTTGTCTTTACAACCTTCCATCAAAGTATGACCTATGAAGATTTTATTGAAGGAATTAAACCAATTGAACCCGAAAAAGAGGGTGACCCGGTAATCTATCGGGTGGAGGAAGGAATTTTTAGAAGGCTGTGTATTGAAGCCTCTTTTTCTTTAGCTAAAGAAAAGGAATCAGTTGCTACTGAAAACGTCTTGGACTTTTCGTTGGTCTATGACAATTTTGTTGAAGAGATTGAAGAAAAATTAGCTGTAGAAGAACCCATCATATTAGCGACAAAAAATGGTGGTAAAGTAATAATTGACGGCATTTCACAACAAAGAAACATTATTATTAAGCATCCCGGTAAAGACAACACCTATACCGTATCAAAAAAACGACTTTCAAAATTACATACTGCTTTTCCTAATTTGGCAGAGATGAATAATATTGACCAACAGTTCAGATCAATTATTGGAGGCAGTAATTCAACTGCGAACTGGTCAGTATTAAATGCTATAAGAAGCAATAATCCGGTTTCAATGGAAACAAAGAAGGCTGTAAGGGAATATTCTTGGGAAGATAAAAAGGAGGTTGTTCAAGCTTTAAAAAAGGAAGACTACAAAGGAAAAATTGGTGAGCCCTTTGTGTTAATCGTAGATGAAATCAATCGTGGAAACGTTTCCCAAATATTTGGCGAACTTATTACCCTCATTGAGGAAGATAAAAGACTAGGTAAAGCAGAAGCCATACAAGTACGATTGCCTTATAGTAAAGACTTGTTTGGCGTTCCCCCCAATGTGCATATCATAGGTACTATGAATACTGCCGATAGAAGTATAGAAGCTTTGGACACAGCCCTAAGAAGAAGGTTTAGTTTTACCGAGATGCCTTCCAAACCTGAGTTGATAAAAACCGATGGGAAAGCAGAAAACGGCATTATAAATGGTATTGACCTTACTCTGTTACTGGTGGCAATCAATAAACGAATTGAAAAGCTTTTAGATAGTGACCACGTGATAGGTCATAGCTATTTCTTAACTGTTAAAAGTTTAGAAGGTTTGAAAGCGATTTTTCAAAACAAAATCATTCCGCTACTTCTAGAATATTTCTTTGGAGATTATGGAAAGATTGGCTTGGTAATTGGCTCAGGATTTTTTGTCATTGGAGAAAATCAGGTGGAAGAAGACTTCTTTGCCCCATTCGATGATTACGACAGTAGTCCTTTTATTGAGCGTAAAGTGTATCACCTAAGAAACGCACTAGAAATGAGCGATGAAACTTTTATTCAGGCACTGAACACTCTTGAAAGAAAGACTAGTTAATTGAGAAAGAAAGAACCAAATATTATAGTTTTTGAGCACGATAGACTTCGAACCGATAGCGGTGAACAAAGGTTAGCTCCTATTCAACTTAAAACTTTACAGAGCTTCTATGGCGAAAATGGAGTGCCTTATTACAACCTTATTCACAATGGTGTAAGATTCAATGAATATGTGGGTGTTATTCAGGTGGGAAATACAGTCATAGAGGTTTTACCAAAAGGGGATAAAACTAATGATGTAGAAACTTGGAGAAACGTTCTTATATCCATGCTGCGTTCAGTTGGTATTTTTGATATCCATGCACCAAGTAGCAGTGATTTAAAGGTAAGGTCTAATTCCATTCTTGACTTATATTTTGAATTATATATTAAGGAAGTCGAGTACTTGCTCCGTAGAGGCTTGGTAAAGAAATACCGGAAATCAGAAGGCAACAGGACATCCCTAAAAGGAAGTATTCATTTTGCCAAACACATCAGTCAAAATCTAGTACATCATGAACGTTTCTATGTAAAATATACCGTTTACGACAAGAAGCATGACATTCATGCTATTCTTTACAAAGCTTTAAAACTACTTAGTTATATCAATACTAACTCACAATTGACTAGCAGGTTAGGGTCTTTAATGCTAAAATTTCCAGAGCAGCACGATATAAGAATCACTGAATTATTATTTGAAAAAATTGCTTTCAACCGGAAAATTGTGCCATATAGAAATGCTCTGGAAATAGCAAAGCTGATTTTGCTAAACTATCATCCGGATGTAAAAAGAGGGACTAATGATGTGCTTGCATTGATGTTTGATATGAATTTGCTTTGGGAGCAATTTGTTTACGCGAGCCTTAGAATACATAAAAGTAAGACAACTACCATTTCAGCTCAGACCACCAAGAATTTCTGGAAACCAATAACTGGATATAGGTCTAAATTGAAACCTGATATAGTCTTGAATATAGGAACCAAAGACTGTGTTGTATTAGATACCAAATGGAAGAATTTAAACGGTTATAATCCCTCTTCAGAAGATTTGAGACAAATGTTTGCTTACATGAAATTCTATGGAGCCAACAAAGTTGCTTTAGTTTATCCTGGAATTGAAAACCACAATAAATCAGGTCTATATTATGACCATAGTAAATCCGATTCTAGGGAACTTAGTAATGAAGAATGTTGCGTAATTTTTATTGGTGTTGAAAAGGACATTAAGTTATGGCAAAAAAAGATAAACGAATACGTCAACAATTGGATTTAATAAACGGCTAACAATGACGAAGCCACAGAGAAAAGTAATCTTTTCAGATAGCTACAACAACATAAACAGGTCGTCAGGATATGCAAAAATCAATTCCTCCTACTGAAGGTTCGGAGAGGAAACTCGTCTGTACTTTGGTTGTAGTCCATAGTAGTCATTTAAATGCCATTTAGTAGCAAGTAGCGCCTTCTCAAAGAATTGGGAAAAGGTGAAATTTACCCAGATTCTACAGCCAAGTACCAATGTTAACATAACATTGATCGCCAACGGGTATGTGACAGGTGAAATAAAGGAAGGGGGCGCAAGGCAAGTTAAATCACTTCAATCTTTTTCTCCAATTTCCTAACACATTGCTGCTATCTGCAATGGTTTCTAACTTTTTAATTCTAGTTTCTCGCATCTCCTGTAATTTTTCTAAAACCCTCCACTCCCGAATAATTCGGTTCATTTCATCACACCGAAATAGCCAACTCCAGTACACTTTTAGCAGACACACTCCACCGTTCGCAAAGAAAGCTCTTCTGTTCCAAATTTTCCACCACCATCATGGCCGCTTAAAAGCACAAGGGGAGAAAAACCCCTTGCCCTTTCTTTTCCCTACGCACGTTAGCCAATTTTTGCTTAAGATCCCCTTTTATGGAAAAATAATTAATTAATTAAATATATAATTATACTTTTTTAGAGTATTGACAATTAATATTTTATGTGTATTTGGGGTGAAAATATACTAAATAAGTTTATGTTTTTCTTTTGGCCAGTGCTGTTTAAATTATAGACCTTTTGAGATTTGATATTCCTCAATTTATTTCTGCGTGATAGCTCTAGCTTGGTAAACGACTTAGATCCCCAAGCCCCAAGGCGGAAGCCAGAAACCCCTCCTCTGCAGTCCGCCTTTAACATACGGTTTGCACCACCCGAAATGGCAGCCCTTCCATTCCGGATTATCCGGCACCTTCATGGCCGCACAAAACAACAAGGGGAGAAAAACCCTTGATCTTTTTTCCCCTACCCACAATTTAATCCTTCATTTTTATATTTCCGCCATCTTTTTCAAAACCATATAAGACCATATTGAATTGCTGTTTGGTCTTATATGGTCCCATATGGCCCTATATGGTTTTGAGACTTAAAATATTGATAATTAGATTGTTATATTCAATCCTAATCTATTATATTTATATATAATTATCCGTTTTGACGGATAGCAAGTTACGTTTTAAGTATCTTAAATCGACTACTTCTGACGAAGTGAAAAACCGATAAAATCGGATTAAAAATGGAAAAGTACAAAGGCGGCAGAAAACGTTTGGGAAATAGGAAACGGGATCATGCGATTACCCTCAGGTTCAATACGTCCGAACTGGAAAAAGTTAGGGTGATCCTTCAATCATACAATCTTGATTTCGGAAAAAGGGGAACGGTCGGCCCTTTTCTAAGAAAGCTTATCCTGAACAGGGAAACGGTAAAGGAGAAACAGATCCCCGATGGCATCTCCAACCTCAGTTACCAATTGAACAGGATAGGCACCAACATCAACCAACTGGTCAAGGTGGCCAACTACAAGAACATGCGGAGCCCAAATGCAAATCTCGAACGGGAGATAGAAAAGTCCAACGAACTGATGCTCGAACTTATAGAAACGATAAACGCAGAAAATTAAAATGATCGCAAGGATTCTATATCGGAACAACGTGCAGGGCGTGCTGAAGTATGTACTGGGCAAGGACCAGAGCACCATACTCGGCTTCCAGAACACCTATTCCGATACGGATACCGACAAAAAGTTTTTCGGGAGGGTCCTTTACCATCTCGGCAACCGGCACGGTTCCGAAAGAAGGTACGTCCATATAAGCATAAACCTCCCTAGGGGAGAAAGGTTAAATAATAAAGACTTTTTTGAACTATCCAAAGCGTATATGCAGCACATGGGCTATGGGGAGCAGCCTTATATTGTGGTACGGCACCATGATACCAAGCACCAACATGTCCATATCGTATCGACCACCATAAAAGAAGATTGTCTGCAGATAAACCTGTCCAACGATTTCAAAAGGAACGTTGCCACCCAGAAATACCTTGAAAAACAATTCAGTCTCTCTCCTTCCCCAGAAACAAAACATGACAAGGAACTACCGATATTTGAAATGCCCCAGTTCAAGAACCAGGACGTCAACGGGGTCAAGTTCTACATACAGGACATAGTGAACAACACCATCCAGAAGTACAAGGTAAGGAGCTTTAAAGAACTGGCGGAAATACTAAGACCGCACCACATTCAGGTAAAGACGGTAGAACACAATGGCAGGAAAGGCGTATCGTTCGGTATCGAAATAAAAAATGGATACAGATCAAGGTTTATCAACGGTTATACCGTCCATCCACAACTGAGCGGACCAAAGCTGCAAAAGGTATTCGAGCTAAACCAAAAATCAAAACTGTTGCCCATGGTCAAAAAACGGCTGGAAAAACAGCTAAGGACAACCTATAGCCTCTTTAGGACGATAAACCCCAAAGACCTACCCGATATCCTGAAATTGCACCAGAATCTGGACTGCAGGCTAAGCTACAATGAAAATGGAAAAGCCGTTGACTTTACCATTTATGACAAGTCGGGATATGTCCTCACAAGCAAGGAAATAGCGGACGATATCGGAATACGGGAAAACCAAGAACTGTTCGAGAGCGAATATACCCGGATGCATGAAGAGAGCGAACAGCTGCAACTGGAAATGCAACGGTGCATCAGGGAAGCCTACCGGAATACGTATCAAGCTACAAGGAACAAGACCCTTTACTCGGAACATATCGATAGGATGCCCATAATGTCAATAATTACGGAAATGGCGAAATTGGAACGCTCCAAGTTTCTCATAAAATATATGCATACAGACAAAGAAAAACTGGGAGATCTGATACAGGCCCAGTTCGATATTGTAAAGGACAAGCTTTACACAACTGAATCGGCAAGAGAAGAACAGAAACTAAATGAAAAGGCCGAGCTTATAAAACAAGTGATCGCAAAACAGTTTTTCGAACCCACAAAACAAACGGGAGTCCTTCATGAACTTATCCATAGCCTCGGCACCAGATACGACAACGGCACCCTGACCTATACAAACTCCCAAAAACACAAGGTCAACTTGGATATCGGAACTATACCAGTGCCGAACAAAATCGATTTCTATGCCTCCCCGGGCTTTGTAAGGGAGAACGAAAAAGTATTGGATGGACTCCTGAACGACAGAACGGAAAAAGAGATCAAACCAAGCCCGACTGCGATATTCCTGCCGTTGATGTTCCCGAACCTTTATAAGGCAATGGCCCCAATATACAGACAGCGGTTTGACAAGCTGACCCTGAAGACCTATCATAAATATGCGGAACGCATGCACGTACCCTTCGAGAAATCCCCGAAGGACTACATAGAATTCTTCAATGCCAAAGGCTTCCATTTTGAAAGAAGGGAAGAAAAGCTGTGCATCGCTTCTATATATTCCAAGGAGCCGGTCAGCGTTCCGTTTCCTAAGAAGACGCAGGCCTATCTGGAATCATCGAACGACCTGAACAAGATCTTGAATAATCAGACAGAAACTTTGGCCGATATCAAAACCGACGGACAGGACAATTTGAAAAGTCTATGGTCCGCCCATCTGATCGAGAGGGGGCAATATCAAAAGGCGGCCTATCTGTATGTTCTGGAGGGAGTTACGCCGAACCTCCCGTTACAGATAATGGAACATCATATGGAGAACGGGTTCAAAGAGGCCTTGGTTGCCGTTTCCAGAAAACAGGTCGATGCCGAACAAGGATGTCTTCTTCGACGGAGTGCCTATGCTCTCAGCAGTTTTCTGGGAGGTAAAAGTTTTAAAGAGGAAGAACCTTTCAACGGCTTCAAGGACGAGATGACGGACTGGTCGAAGTATAAGGGTAGGGGACTTTCGATTTAGGCTTTAACAGAATGGATCCTATATAAAACATTGCACCCTGACGGGCGCTTTTCTGTGGATAGGGGAAAGAAGAAAAATGGCATATTAACCTAATTTCACAAAGTCTTACAGTAAGAGTACATTCTACAGTCAGTCCCTATATCAAGATGTTGTTAACATTGGTAAATTGATGTTTATAGAAACACTTTATTTAAAACTCATCCAAACACAACTATTCAATTTATTGATAAAATAAAAGTCAAGTAAGCTTCTATATATGATATGTAGTTGTTTTAGTTATTTCTTTGAGAACAAAATAGCTCTCCAAAACACCAATGTTCTCTATATTGGATAATTTGGATCTGACAAATTCATGATACTGTTCGAGGCTTTCAAGGTGAATTTTAAGGAAGAAATCTACTTTTCCGGCCATGTGGTAGCATTCTTGCACTTCTTTTATTTGACGCTCAAAAGTATCGATAAAGCCCTTGTTGTGATAGCGCAGGGAGACCATACAAATTGCTGTTATCGATTGGTTTAACCTTTTTTTATCCAAAAGGGCAACATACTTTTCTATATATCCTGTTTTTTCCAATCTCTTGATGCGCTCATACACCGGCGAGGCCGTTAGATGTAATGATTCCGCGATTTCTCGTGTAGTTTTCTTTGCATCCTGTTGAAGTATTCTAAGAATTTCTAAGTCTATGTCGTCCAATTTTTCCATTGCTCCAGATAAATTTACTTGGCATGTTCAAATATAATCTAATAAAAAGGATTATTATTTGATATATAGTTTTTTTAGGATAAAAAAACTTATTTAATAGATAAATCAAGATGTTATGTCTGAGTATCGATTCTTTTTCAATAATTTTATCTAATAAAATATTTTTAATAATGAAACGAGAAAGAATTCTGGTTACAGGTGCTTTGGGTCAATTGGGAACCGTATTGACGTCAGAATTAAGAAAAATGTTTGGAATGGATTCCATTATTGCTTCCGATTTGAGAGAATGTAATGGAAGCGATATACTCTATGTTCAATTGGACGTTGCGGACCGAGCTGCATTGCAAAAAATTGTAGACGAGTATGCAGTAACTCAAATTTATCATCTTGCCGCCGTATTGTCGGCTAATGGCGAAAAACAGCCACTTAGGACCTGGGATGTAAATTGCAATACTTTTTTGAACGTACTTGAAGTGGCAAAGGTAAACAAGTTAAAAAGGGTTTTCTTTCCGAGTTCGATAGCGGTTTTCGGTACAAATGTGCCAAAAATGAATACACCCCAGGCCATTGCTTTAAATCCGCGAACTGTATATGGTATTAGCAAGGTCGCTGGTGAAAATTGGTCACAGTACTACTATGATAAATTTGGTTTGGACGTTCGCTCTATTCGTTATCCTGGACTAATCGGTCACCAGTCTCTGCCGGGAGGAGGAACTACGGATTACGCGGTAGACATTTATCATAAAGCTGTAAGACAAGAGACTTTTAACTGTTATCTAAGGCCTGATACCCATTTGCCTATGATGTTCATCACCGATGCGGTGAGAGCGACACTGGAACTGATGGAGGCGCCTAAGGATAACATTACCATTAGGACATCATATAATCTTCAAGGAGTAAGTTTTTCACCCGAAGAGATAGCAGAATCGATAAAAGTCCATTATCCCAATTTTCAAATTTTATATTCCCCGGATCATCGGCAGGAAATTGCTGACAGCTGGCCCAAATCGTTAAACGATTCCGATGCACGTGCAGATTGGAAATGGGCGCCACAATATGGCCTACAAGATATTACCATGGAAATGATTAGCGAGATAGAAAAGAAAAAGCAATTAGAATTAAAAAAATCCACTACTATATGTATTCAGTAAAAAAAGAACTTCAGGAAGAATTGGAAGGAATAAATGCTTCGGGCCTTTTTAAGGACGAGCGCATAATAACCTCTCCCCAAGGTGTCCAAATTAACGTCAACGGAAAACTGGTTCATAATTTTTGCGCTAACAATTATTTAGGACTATCCACGCATCCAGATGTTATTAAAGCAGGAAAGGATGCGATAGAAAATTATGGGTTTGGACTATCGTCCGTACGTTTTATTTGTGGTACACAGGATGCCCATAAGGAATTGGAAAGAAAGACTGCAGAATTTCTGGGGACTGAGGATTGCATCCTATATGCAGCTGCCTTTGATGCCAATGGAGGAATCTTTGAACCCCTTTTATCCAATGAAGATGCCATTATTTCCGACGAGCTGAACCACGCCAGTATTATTGATGGAATCCGTTTATGTAAGGCTGCAAGGCATCGATACAAACATAATGACATGGCCGCCCTGGAGGAAGAACTAAAGAAAACAAAACAGGCTCGAAGAAGACTTATTGTTACTGATGGAGTGTTCTCAATGGATGGAACTATAGCCCAGTTGGATAAGATTTGTGACCTTGCCGATAAGTATGATGCCTTACTTATGGTAGACGATTGTCATGCTACGGGATTTCTAGGGAATAGGGGAAAGGGCACCCATGAATTTAGAAATGTAATGGGGAGGATAGATATAATAACAGGTACTTACGGAAAAGCACTTGGTGGAGCATCAGGCGGTTTTACGGCAGCTAGAAAGGAGATTGTAGAGCTTTTACGTCAAAAATCAAGACCATATCTGTTTTCCAATACCTTAGCACCAGCGATAGTAGGCGCATCTATACGGGTACTGGATATGCTCCAATCTTCCAACGAGCTAATCCAAAAGCTCCAATTCAACACCAAAAGGTTCCGAACTAAAATGACCCAAGTTGGATTTGACATAATTCCTGGCGAACACCCTATAATTCCAATAATGCTTTACGATGCTAAATTGGCCCAAGAATTTGCTGCCAAATTACTGGAAAACAATATTTACGTCATTCCGTTCTTCTATCCTGTGGTTCCTCAAGGCAAAGCAAGAATCCGGGTTCAGATTTCGGCGGCTCATGAAGAAAAGTCTATAGACAAGGCCGTAGAGGCCTTTATCAAAGTTGGAAGGGAATTGAACGTCATCCAATGAAATGACTGCCCTACTTGAGATCGGACGGTTTCCCACAGGAGTCTTGAAATTTACACAATCAAAACAACCTTTGATCCCCCCTGAAAGAAAGAGCCTTTATTTTTTCCAATAAGGTTGTGTTATCAAGACTTTTATCCTTTACCCGATCCATATATATTTGGGCGGATTTTTCGTTGCCTGATTTTTTATAGGTACTGGCCCGCATCGCATTTTCTAGATCGCTGTTGATCCTCTCTGGATAGGGTTTGCCCACACCCAGATTTTTGGGCCAAGCTTCTGCTTCATCTGTTTTCTTAAGGGCTTTGTTGTATTGGTTCTTCTCCATGAGTTTATAGGCCAACATCAATTTGGTTTGGCGGTAATAAGTATGGGCATCGGTAGCTCCTTCAAAAGGCAAGACATTCAGATGGGACAGTAGGTCTTCCGCTTTTTCATAACGATCGTCCAACATGTAGGCCTTGGTTAGATCCATCCCGACAATGTAGTTGGTTTTATCGGCCTTATAGTATTTTTCAAGTACCCGTATTGCTTTGGCATCGTTTTTAGATTGTGACCAAAGTTGGGCCAGAATCCTGCCGTAACGCCACTGTTTTGGCTCCAATTGCACCGCCTTTTCTATCAATTCTAATTTTGATATGGGAGTTGCATCTTTATCCAACTTTGCCCTCTTCACATAATACGGCGCAAAATCTATGGTTTCACCATCATGTTTGCTCAATAAGGCCAACGCTTTATCGTTATTTCTCCGAAAATTCTCAATTAATGCCCATAAATAGTCGGCCTTCCATGACGGACTTTGCTGGGCGGCCCATGAAAGAACAGTTGCCGTTTCTTCACGGAAGGGAAAATTAAATTCCATCGTCGAATCTTCGGCACGCACTAAGTATTCCTTTGAAAGCTCGGCATCCGCATCCTTGTACAACCAAGCCAACCAGTAAAGGGCAATTGTATTTTTCGGGGACAATTCCAATACCGTTCTACTCTCGTCCAATCGGTTTATACCGGAATACCATGTGGCCAGCTCTAAAAAGGTCTCTATAGGCAGTTCATTTCTGATAAGAGAAATAAACGATTCTTTATTTTCTTCAGTAGGGGATTCATAGTATTTCTCGAAACGGATAAAATGGTTTAGAGGGTTTAAGGCTTGGATTTTGTTACCCATCATGTCAAGGGCATCACTATCTCCTTGTATCCTAGCTAAAACATGCAATAATTGAAGAGCCTCTAGATTGTCGGTCTGGTTCTCCAAACTACGCGTGGCGTAGCTTTTTGCTTTACCAAAATTACTTTGCTTTGTGTATTCGCGGGCCATTGCAGTATATGCTGCATTTCTGAATTGGGGCGTTAGTGAAGCGACCTCGAAACCGTCCATAGCGTCATTGTCCTTTGATAATTCGGACGCTGCAAGTCCGTAATAATAGTTAGCGGCCCCATCATAGGTATCAATGCTCAGGGCTTTTCTCGCTATTGCAAAGGCTGAATCGTATTCCATTCCAAAAAGTTCCAATTTGATCATTTCCACCAAAGCAGGCTGAAATAGGGAGTCTTTCGACAGAGAAGCTTTAATTTTTTCTTCGGCCTGGCCATAGTTACGAAACCTATACTGGTCCCGTCCCTGTAAATATAGCCCATAGGCACTTTCAAAATCGAAGCCATCAGTTATCTGTAAAGGTCGATCCAAGTATTCCTTTGATTTGTCAGAGGTTAATTCCATCCATTCTCCCTTTAACTTTAGTTTTTTCGGGATTTTTCCTTGGGGGATATCCAAGTCTATTTGGACTGTTTCAAGGGGGTCAGCTTTTACCAAAATGGAGGTAATTTTTAGGCCATCTGTACCGTAAACGCTTAAACTATCCCGAAGAGGTTGCACCGGGCTGATCTTTATAGTAAGCTTACCTCTGGAATTTTGGATGTTAAAGGCACCTATGCGGTTGGCTTGACTAAATCCTTTGAGCCCCGAAAACGGATACCAGTACTCCGTCCACTGATCGTTGTTGTATGGCTCAAATCCCGTTTGCTTGAACGGGGTAAAACTGCTTTGGAACATATTCTGGTTGAAAAGCCGTCCGCTTTGTATCTCCACATATTGCCCGCTATCGTCCGTAAGCAGATCCTCCCATATTTTTCCTTGTTCCGATTGTGCCCATAGGAATATTTTCTTCCCTAATTTGTCGCCCCGGTCCGCATAATGGATCATGCCGAAATCATCGTTTTTCCAGTACCCCCCAAAATAGTTGCTGAGCGCACCTAGAACGTGGTACGATTTTGAGCCCTCAAAATTGTTTTGGTCATAATAAGAAAGATTCCGTCCTTGGTCGTCAATAGGCCAGTTGTGGGTACTCCCGTCATGACCTATATAATGGTTGCCAGGATACAGGAACTGCAGGTCTTCCCTAGCCGGTATGCCAGCATTCATCCAAGTGTAATAAGGCTGTTCTAAACTGGTGCCATTGAACCAGTAGGAGCGAGTCGTGAAATAGGCCTTGTCCTTCTCCAATCTGGTCTCGATGACCCAACGCGTTCGGGTCAACAGATCTAATGTGCTGGTAAAGCAGCTCACGCTGCCATCCGCATTGCTCCTTACTAGATAATCGACGGGCGTGGCACTGTTGGGAGTATGGCCTATAATACCATAATTAGATTCTATGCCCCCGCTTACCCAAGGCCCGCGCATTGCTATATCCCTGAATTTCACCACTCCGTTGTTGTAAAAGAAATCCTTACCGCTTTTTTTGCTGGTTGCCGTCCATACTTTTCCTCCGATCTCGGGCATTATCTGTACGCTGATATAATCGTTTTCCAGGTTTACGACCTTCCATTCTTTAACCGCCCCTTTGTCGGTAAAACCATCGAATCGAAAATAGGGGTATATTTTTGCCTCAGAAGGAATGGGGTTAGGATCCGAAAAAGGATAGGTTACATACTTTTTGATCGTTTCGGTGATTTTAGCATTTTGCTGGGCGGATGCAAAGCATGTTATAAGGTTTAAAACAAATACTAAATATGATCTATTCATAATTACTCGATAATTATTAACCATCCTTGATTTTTTTTCACAGGTATTTCTTCATCCAATCTAAAAGTTGCGGCAGGTTGGAAATTCTTCACCTCAGGGGCAGTAATCGTTGCCTGTTTTGGGTCGAGGCCTAATTTTTTCCAGTCAATATTCAATTTAGCTTGGGTATCTTCCTCTGCCCAACTGGCTAACGAGACAAGGGTTCTTCCTTCCTTTTGATATACAGTGGCCAAAACCTTCCCGTTATCTGTACTCACTGGGCAATCATCTACCCAATAGCCGATCATCTGGGAGCCTACCATCCCAAAATCGTCCCATACTTTCCATATCTTATCCGGTTTTTCCTTTTGATAGGGCATTCTATTGGTCATGCCATAGATCATTCCCCTCCAGGGATTCCCGCCATCCTGTAACATCTCGCCCATCAGGCCAAATGGGATACCGCTGACCTCCGTTAAAAAGAATTCTGGCGATTCCGCTTCATAATCAAAATACTCCCCGAACCACAGACGATTCAGGTAGGGGAAATGCTCCATATATAGGTAGGCACTGTTGTTAAAACCATCATTTTTATTGAATTGGTTGGCTGAATGGAGGTCGATGATTCCCGGATGCCCGTCTTGGGTCAGCACCCTTTTAATACGCTTCATGGTCACCCTGTCAAAGGCCACATCGTCCAGGTAAATACCATCGATGCCGATGTTCTGAACTAGCCAATTCATTCCCTCAACATAATAATTATGCCAGCGGTTCATCCCACTGTTGATGATAGCAGCGTCCTTGAATTTAGGTACGTACCAGGCCGCGATATAATCGTCCTGCAAATGTTCCTGCAACCAGGAATAACCACCGCCCTTTCCGGACGAAAAAACTTCGTTTCCTAGACTTCTCACGGGAAACAGCTCGTACATCCGATTGGAGACCTCTCGTATCGTGTTGTATATCTTTACTTTAAGCCCCGCCTCATGGGCCGCATCGATATAAGTCTTCATTTCCTTGGTGGCAATAAATGGATAATTGATATAAGGATTCAGTTCATTCGCATGGTGAATGTTCACTATGTTGGCACCGCTAGCAAGCACCGAGTCGATAGGCTGATAGGCGTGGAAGTATCGCCCTGCCCAATGGGAGTCGGTCTCCAGTGAATGGAAAGGGGTAATGAGCAACGTAAAATTATAAAACAACGTGTCCCCTTTTTTCATGGTGCGCGATCCACTGTAATTATCGAGCAGTATGGTATCCCCCTCTTCCGAGATTTTGATACCTCCTTTGTTTTCGTTGCCCCAGGAAGTAGGAAGTATCAAGGGTTTCAGTAGGTAGAAGTTGGTGTTAAGGGGACGTTCGTAATTTTGGTCTCTAAGGCCCAATTGAAGTCCCGCATTAACGTCTCCCAACCAAACTCCATCTTGGTTTTTGTGGGCTACGTCCCATTTCCAATCCACCTTTCCTGGCCTTTTCCCACCTTTATGGCCTAAGCCTAGCATATATTTGGATGCGGTTTTATGCATGGGGACCTGTAAGCCAATATCGCTAAGTTCCAAGTCTTGTTTTGCCGTAACCTGCACTTCAAAATGCGCGAAACCATCAAATTCCAGGGCTCCGGTCACAATCATTTGCATTTGTGGAGATATACTACTGGCTTCCCAAGTAACCGTACCAGGTTCCTTCTTTTGGAAATGGTACCCCGAGGCCTCCATATTAATTTCCTTACCGCTGTTGTCTAGAAATCGAAACGCAAAGGGGCTTGACAAAATGTCTTTTGATCGATGGGAAATGGAAGTCATTTCCTCCGTAAAAAAAGTTTGTATTTGTTGCGGAAGTCCATTGGGGGCAATAATCATATTTCGTCCCAACAAGGAAACGGTATTCCCAGATATTTTTAAAGGGATATAGGGATCTATGACTGTATTCTCCTGCGCCATAGTCGAGTTGAGCCATTGTAATCGGGTTTGTTTCCAGGGTTTGTCTATACCGTGATTTACCGCCAATTCATCCGTAATGTTAAGTACTAGAGGTATTGTGGTTGACTTGGTATTTTTTGCTGAAAAAGTGACTGAACCCCTATAGGTACCTGCCTGAATGGTTTTGGGGATTTGGAGGCCACACCACAAAGGCTGCACAGACCCCTTTGGGATGTTTACGGTTTTGGTAAAAGGCTTTCCGGTATAATCCACACCCTCCAAATTAAGGCAATTGAAGAGTGAAGTCTTGATGCTATTCCCATTGTCGTCCGAAAGATCCGTAAAGGAGAGGCTGACATTGTTCAAATCTTTGCTATTGGCCCAAACCCCTAGTTGAAAGGTGAAATTCTCACCTCTTTTGGCAGTATCTGTAAATTTTTGTAGAAATTCATTTTCCAACCATTTTTTTGGAAGGTATTTAATCATTTTTATGGGGATATCCCTTTTTTCGGGAAATACGAAGTATTCTGAATCTTTATATTTTTGTTGAAATTCTGCCAGCTCCTTTTTTGTGGAGATTATTTCCATGGGGTCATTGCTGTTAAAGCTGTCCGCAGATTCAAACCGTATAACGGATGCTATTTTTGAACTACTGGGTTTGATATTTTTTGATGGTACATTGGAAGTACTTTTTTGAACGGTCTTATAAATGGCATCTGGGTAACTTCGACTACGTCCTCCTAAGCTATAGGGTAGATAGTACACATAGTAGATTCCTGGACCACTGGATGCATCAAATTGGACTATGCCCTGCTCTGGGCCCAAAGCGAAAGTATTCGCTTTACCTACCATCTTGTTTTGGGTACTGTCTACCACATAGATCAATTGATCGGTAGCTACATTTCTGTTGCGCCAGTCAATGGATACAGTTACCATTGGCACATTTTTATGTACCAGTACGACCGCCCGTTGGTTACCGAGGGAGTCGGCATCCCAAAGCGGCTTTTCGGGGGGGTAAATATGTTTTTGGGCCCGAAGGTTGCCCGAAATCGTTACCGCGAACAGTAGCAAAAATAGACCTAATAATTTGGGAGTACAGAGGGATTCTTTGAATATCATTTGTTATTTTTTTTGATTTATTATGTTCCCAGACAGGTTTTCAAGACCTGGCAGGCCTTGTCTTTATTTCTTTTGAACCTGGAGAAATACCCGTTCCATTTTTCGGGGCCAATTGTTATTCTCCATATCCATATCTGCCGTCTCATAGTAAGGGTCTAATGCAATGCTTTTCAATTCCTTATCAAATTGAAAAAGCTTGGTAACCTTTTCCTGGTTTTTAATCCATATTTGTACCGGAATGCGTTGAAGTTCCTTGGAACCATCAATGAATTCAAACTGGATTATAAGCGGCATCAACATACCCCCTTTTGAGGAAAATGTAACTTCATAAAATTTCTGACCTTTTTCGAGTAACACCAATTCTTCCTTAGTCAATTTTTTTCTTACTTCTTCAATCTGCCCCACTTCTACGTTGTCTAAAATTGGATGTTCTAAATCGTAGTCGTCTTTTAGCGATGGATCCTGTTCGATAAGGGAGACCACTTTTCCTTTGTTTCGTATATCTGAAATATTCACTGGTTTTTCGGCTTGTTTGGCACTGGCTGCTTTCTCTGCTTGTTCTACATTGAAAATTGGCTCAAAAATAGTCACATCATCGATGGATAGGTCGACATAATCCGTAGTAAAAAACCAGCCACGCCAAAACCAATCTAGGTCTATCCCAGATGCGTCCTCCATCACGCGGAAAAAATCTGCAGGTTGGGGATGTTTGAACATCCAGGAATGTGCATATTCTTGAAAGGACTGGAGAAAAAGTTCACGTCCTAATATGGTTTCTCTCAAAATGTTTAGGGCGACAGCTGGCTTGCGATAGCTCTCCATCCCGGGTTGTAACAGGTCATCGGCACTGGTCATAAGGGGAGACATGTTATTTGGATCTCCGTCCATATAACCTTTCATTTCTATGGGTGCGCCAGACCAATTTTGTCCGGTGTCCCATCTGCGCTCGGCAATGCCCTGTAGAAAGATGTTAAATCCTTCGTCCATCCATGCCCACTGTCGCTCGTCCGAATTAACAATCATCGGGAAATAATTATGACCCACCTCGTGGATTACCGTGCCGATCACCCATCTTTTCATAGCCTTGCTATACGTACCATCCGAATTGGGCCGGCCATCGACAAAGCCCAACATGGGATATTCCATGCCTACCCTTTTAACATTGACAGCCGAGGCGGTGGGGTAGGGGTAATCAAAAGTAAATTCAGAATATGTTTTAAGGGTATGGGCAATAGTCTTGGTGGCATACTGGCTCCAAAGTGGATTTCCTTCCTTGGGATAAAAGGACATAGCTAATACTCGATGCTTGGGAAACTGGACGCCCATCGCATCCCACATGAACCGTCGTGAAGAAGCAAAGGCGAAATCCCTAACATTCTTGGCACTATAATGCCATGTTTTGGAGTCGGATGATCTACCCTTACCATTTTCGACAGATTCGTCCTCGGTAACAATAAAAACAGGTGTGTCCGAGGTTTTAGCTTTCCCCAGACGTTTTAGCATTTTTTGAGACAGAACTTGCCTGGAATTTTGCAACTCTCCCGTTGCGGCAACAATATGATCTGCAGGCACGGTAATATTTACATTGAAATTTCCAAACTCTAGTGCGAATTCGGCATCCATGAACTGTTTCGTCTGCCAACCCAAATCGTTAAAAACACAAAGACGTGGATAAAATTGGGCAATGGCATATGTATTGTCGTTCTGCGACAGAGGGTCATAGCCGGACCGCCCCCAAATCTCTTTGAGATTATTTAAGTTATAGGACCATTTTATTTTTAGCTTATACATTTTGCCAGGAGCCAAAGCTTTGGGCAAACTAACTTTCATAATTGTGTGATTAGTATGGCTTGGCAAATCATGCCCGTTGGTATCCCTTACGTAAGCGATCTTAAATCCTCCGTCGAAATCGTTGGTGAGCTGTTTTAAGAATTTGACACCCAATTTCTTAGGAATTTCTCCGGTACTTACCTGATTTTTGAAGGAATTCTTTTCCCATACATTTTGGTCCAATTGTAGAAACAGATAATCCAAAGGTTCCGGTGAATTATTATGATAGGTAATGGTAGCAGTACCGGATATGGTTTTGCCCACCTCGTCCAAGGCCACATTCATATCATAATCTACCTGTTGTTGAAAATAGTCAGGACCAGACTTGCCTGAAGCAGTCCTGTAACTATTGGGGCTGGGAAGTTCTTCCGTAAGTTGTCGGAATGGACTTTGATTGGTGCGTTGTTGGCCAACAGCACTTTGAAAAAAAACAATCATTACCAGGCCTAATACAATCACTAATTTTTTCATTGATGCAATTTATGATGAGAAAACCAATAAAATAGGCACGATAAGGACAGCAAAATATTATCTGGATTATGGTCCCAAATCTTTATTGTATATAATTTTGCCAGAACCCAGATGGCACATATTCCGCTCTATACGGTATAAAGTGGGTGTTTAAAACCCAAAGCACTTCTCCTTTTGAATCTGTAATGAGCACCCCACCGGTTTTAGAACTTGTTGCCATAATATTATTATTGGGCAATAAAGCAGCACCTCCCATCCGGGAAGTATAGTATTTTTGAGGTAAAACCAATTTAATTTTTGGGTCGGCCGTCATTTCTTCCGTATTTAAATCAAAAGATAGCACCCTTGAGCGTTTATTCACCTTGGTAGTATCGTTAGGGGAGTAATCACCATTGTCAAAAAGCATGAGGTTTCCTTTTGGATCGATCCGGGCGTCATGCTGAAAATAGAATAAATCATCTTTGTTCATTTTAAAATCCCCGTTTTCACCCAGCTTCCATTCAATCTTTCCCGTGATGGCATTAATTTTCCATACTTGATTCTCTATGGGTGTCGATAAAATGTAATCTCCGTTGTCATCAAAGGTCAAAGAATTGAAATGAAAACGATCACCGGCATACTCCTTTAACCGATTATCCTTGGATAAATCCCAATGATCCCATGCCGACCATTTCTTAACCACTTTACCCAATGTGTCCATTACCATAACGCCATCTCCCCATAAGGTATCCTTTTTTACTCCGGAACCTTCCAAGTCGTACATTTTATAATCTCTGTAAATGCTAGCAATTTGATGGTCTTTGGTCATTTGCAGATCATGATGGAATACAATATCCTGCTTATCAATATCCACCCTCCAAAGCACTTTTCCCTCTAGATTGATTTCTGCGATTTGTGTACCTCCCACGAACCCTATTTTCCCAGTTCTTAGATAATAGCTTTTTAAATCTATGGGTTTTTCCTTCTTTTTTTTGTGGAATTCATCTTTACTGGCAGGTGCCAACAAAGCCAAAATGGTATTTCTGGGAGTGAGTGTAGCCATTCGAACGCCCATTTCTTCATCCTGCCAATACCATCGGATGGTTCCCTTACCATCCACCATAGATATATGTCCTGGAAAACCCCTGTAACATAGCATCACAAGACCATCCCCTAAGGCATTGGCGTCATGCGGAAACTTATCCTTTAACCATTCGTGTACCATCCAAGGAGATGGTTCACGGGTTTTAAATGTAAAGGTTTTGGAGTTAATGTCGATTAGTCCATTAATCACGACCTTATAGCTATATGAGGTGTTGGGCTCCAACAACATCAAATGGACTACATGGTCCTTTTCTATTCCTGTAAGCGGAGTTTTGTATTTCTCACCTGTCCCAGTTTTCCAATATTCAACAGATATTGCAGCCTTTTTATTAAGTGATAATTGTATATCCTCTTTTATTGCGGAATTATCCGGGGACACCAAGGTAATCGCCTCTATTTTGATATTGGTGATGGACCAATAACCAATTCCAGCAATCGCAACTAATAAAAAAAGGCCAATGGACAGTTTCTTCCACATATTTCTAAGTTGTTTTAAGGCAATCTATTGACATTTGCGGCCGACATCTCATCATGGATTCGGGCTTCTTCCAAGGGATAAGGGAAATAACGCATATTTTCTGTTACAACGGGCGAAAGTCCTCTTTTTTCAAGGTACGTATTGCAAACTTCCACAAATTTCCCCAGTCTGATAAGATCTGCCCTTCTTTGATATTCAAAGACGAGTTCGTATCCACGTTCATTTACAAGAGCGTCGATCATTTGATCTTTACTGCCCGGAGTGGGAAAATCGGCACTGCTACCCAAGGCAGGTGCGCCAGCTCTGACACGTACTTCGTTTATATAAGGCAAGGCCGCACCGGGGCCATTCAATGCATTTTCTATTTCGGCTTTGCATAATATTACATCGGCCAACCTGAATATTTGGATAGTTCTACCATCCATATAGGAATTGGAAACCATTTCGTAGGAGTATTTCTTTGTAGCCACATTCGGGAGCAATTTGGTTGTATCGTTCGGAGGAATGTTCTGACCCGCTGCGGGCATCATGTAGTAGAAGCCATGGGTGGTGGTAGCGTCGCGTGGCGAGGCCCCTTCATAGTTGTAATAGTAAAATTCCTTTCTTGGGTCGGAATCGGCATACTTTCTCCAGAATTGAAGGGAAACAGCATAATATTGCCACCGATTCTGTACTACGGGATGATCTGTGGGACCAAAGTGATTTGCGATCTCTCCGCCGTTTTGGGCAGCTTCATGCAAAATTCCGAAAATAAGGCCCATATCCATTTTATTGGAATCGGACCATTCGTTTTTAAAATCTGGATTTAATTGGTATACACCCTTATCCCGTAGCTGAAGTACCTGATCTATATATGTCTTGGCATTAGTATAGTCGTGCGCACGCATATAAACTTTACCTAAAAGTGTGAGCGCCGCCCCTTTGGTAGCCCTGGCCAAACCAGTTTCCATCGACCAAGTTTCCGGTAGATTATCAATGGCAAACTTACAATCTGATATAATTTGTGCATCTACTTCTTCTACACTGGAAAGAGGGAAGTCAAGGGTTTCAGTTGGGTTTTTGGCATCGGTGATAAGAGGAACTGGCCCCCAGCCATCAGTTAGGTCCCTGTAGGAAAGCGCCCTCAAAAAGCGAGCTTGCGCCATTATCTGATTTTTTTTGGTCTCGTCCATCTCCACATCTTCTATTTCAGACAAAAGAATGTTTGCATTGCTAATGACTTGGTACATTGTCTGCCAGTTCAGTCTAAAGTACCTATTGTTGTCGTCATAGGTAAAATTACTGAGTTTGGTAGGATCGCCAGCGGCTGTGGAAAAACCCATGTCCGTTGAATAATCAGTGGTCATTACCAAATAACCGGCATAGTAAAGCCATGCGTCATTTGGGTATGGATTTAACTTTGAGTAGACTCCAGTCAGTGCCGCATCTATATCGCTTTCCGTTCCGTAAGCATTTTTAGTGGTCAGATCGCTATATAGCTCTGGCTCCAAATCTGTACATGAGGTAACAGTGAGCATCATAACGACCAATAGAGTAAAAAACGAATATGTTGTTCTGTAATTTTTCATCTTATTTTATTTAAAAGGTGACATTTAATCCAAAAGTGAACGCTCTCATAGTTGGGTAAGAGTTAAAGTCCATGCCCGCACCCGCATTGGCAGTTTGAGAATTACCACCATATTTAACAAGTTGGTCATTCTCGTAAGCTTTTGTATTTACCTCAGGATCCCATCCAGAATAGTTGGTAATTGTAAAGAGGTTCTCGGCCATCAAGTACACGCGGAAACTATTAAAAATATCAGTTTTCAATGGTAAAGTATAGCCCAAGGTCAAATTCTGTAAGCGTAGAAAAGAGGCGTCTTCAATAAAGTGGCTGTTTATATAACCTCCATACTGAGAATAGAAGAATCCATTTCTAGGTAAATCTGTATCCGTGTTTTGTGGTGTCCATCTATTTAAAGAGGCTACGGTACGATTCCATTCCATATTCATCCGTGTCATGTTTAAAAGGTCATTGCCCACATTGCCGTAGAAGAAAACGGAAAGATCAAAATTCTTGTAGGTAAAGTTATTGGTAAATCCAAAATTTAATTTAGGGTAGGCGGATCCGATGATGTCCCTGTCATCGGAAGTGATAATCCCATCTCCGTTAAGATCTTCGAATTTTGGATCCCCTGGTACGCTATTGGGTTGTGGGGAATAGGTTTCACCTGCCTGTAGAACCCCAATGTATTTATACCCATATAACGATCCCAAAGGCTCTCCCACTCGAATGGTAGCATAGTTTTCTTCAGATACGTTGCCTATTGGTTTGGACGATGTCAACAATATCTCCGTCTGATCGCCTAGATTCAAGACTTCATTTCGGTTCATTGCAAGGTTCAATCGGGTATTCCACGTAAAGTCTCCAACAAAATTTTTAGACTCAATTCCAAATTCCAACCCCGTATTTTCTATTGCACCAATATTATTAAGACCTTGTGTATATCCAGAATACATAGGTAGATTTATTCTTATCAATAGGTCGTTGGTTTTTTTGTAATACCCGTCAATATTAAAGGTGACCCGGTTATCGAGTATCCCAGCATCTATCCCAACATTATACTGACTTGTGGTTTCCCATTTTAATTTACTATTCTCGGGTGAGGAGCTGTTAAGGATAGTCCCTGAAGTGTTCGTGTTGCCGTCATAGGTGTATTGTGTATTGGAAATAAGGCCATAGGAAGCATAATTCCCGATTCTTTCATTACCAGTCTTGCCATATCCGGCTCTAAGTTTAAGGTCCGAAAACGCATTTTGATTTTCCATGAAGGGTTCATTAATCAATTTCCATGCAAAGGACCCTGAGGGAAAAACACCCCATTTGTTATCTTCCCCAAACCTGGAAGATCCATCCGCCCGTACGGTCACGGTAAACAAATATTTATTGTCGAAAGTATAATTGACTCTTCCGAAGAATGAGGCCAAAAGGTTCTCCGATTTGCTGGAGGACACGCCCGAAATGGTGGATGCTGCGCCTAAGTTATTAAACCCATAAAGATCTGTGGAAAAACCATATACGTTTACCCCTTTGGATTCGTTAATGTACTTCTCATAGGAATACCCTCCCATCAATTGAAACACATGCTTAACGTTCCAGGTTTTGTCATACGTTACGAACGCTTCCACAAGGTTATGGGTTAGGCTATGATCGGAAACATTGGCAACTCCCCCATCAATACTGCCCTGGTACGAATCTTTTGAGAGGTAAGCTCCAAGCTGATCGTGCCTTATTTCAGTACCGGCGTTAAACCTTGCTTTCAGACCTTCCATGATGGTAAGTTCTAAATACATACTTCCATTAAACTTATCCTTTTGCACTTCATTCTCCCTCGCGATAAGATTTGCCAACGGATTATCCCCCCTACCTCCCGGTGGTCTTCCAAAAGATCCGTCTGCATTATATATGGGTACAGTAGGGTCGTACGTAAGTATACTATATAATACATTTGAATTTAAGATGTTACCGTCGTAAATCTGATAATTGGATGACTCCCTTTGAGCCATGACCGAAACTCCCGTTTTTACACGATCGCTTATTTCTTGATCAACATTTACGCGCCCGGAAACTCTAGAGAAATTGGTGTTCTTTAGGATTCCTGCTTGATCAAAATACCCCAAACTACTCAAGACTTTTGTTTTTTCGCTACCTCCCCTAAACTGAAAATTGTAACTCTGTATTAAGCCGTTTCTGGTAGTTGCATCGATCCAATCCGTATTTACTGTAGAATTCAATTGGGATTGGGTATATACTCCGTTTTCCTGATTTTCCTGACCTGGGATTTCCTTGTAAAGTGCATTGGCTAATTGCATATAATCTTGGCCATCCAACATGTTAAACGGGTTCACAACCTTTTGGGTTGCTAGATAAGTATTGAAAGAAACATCGCTTTGACCTGCTTTAGCTCTTTTTGTTGTGATAAGGACTACACCATTGGCGCCCCTGGAACCATATATCGCCGTAGCAGAAGCATCTTTCAAGATCTCCATTGAGGCGATATCATCTGGGTTCATATCAATACCGCTTTCTGTTGGAAAGCCATCCACAACATACAGAGGTTCATTTGTACTACTAATAGAGTTGGAACCCCTAATACGTATGGAGGTACTTCCCCCTGGCGCCTTGGAATTTTGGGTAACGACTACACCGGCAGCCTTTCCCTGTATAGCCTGTCCTACATTGCTAATTGCTCCTCCTTTATTCAGTTCGTCGGAGGCCAAGGATGTAATGGCTCCTGTGAGGTCACTTTTCTTTTGCGAGCCGTACCCGATTAGCACTACTTCATCCAGTTCAGAAGCAGAAATTTGTAGGTCTACGTTAATAGAAGTCTGGCCATTGACGGGGAGTTCGATAGTCTGATATCCTATATAACTAAATATCAGAGTTGCGTTTGAAGGTGCTTCTATAGAATAATTTCCATCAAAATCTGATTGGGCTCCAATTGTAGTACCTTTTACCACAATGGAAGCTCCCGGTAATGGGCCACCATTTTCATCGAAAACGGTTCCATGGACCGATAAATCTTGAGCTTGTGCTAATTGCGAAACGCCCAAGATCGAGATCAGTAAATAAATAATTCGCTTTTTCATTGATTTAGTTTAAGTTAATATATGGTCATATTTAAAAAATTATTGATCTTCTCGTATCTTTTGTGAAATCTGGTATTTTTAAGATTTTTTTAAAAACCCATTCCATTTTCATGAAATGGGTTTCATAAAAACTAACTCAAACCAAACTCAATATTTTAATCTCTTGTTCTTCATTCAATCTCAATAGGTGTCCTTAATCCAATTGTATGGTTTCCTATTGATCCACAAGCCCCTTGTGAAATCGGGGAAATCCTGTGGCTCCCCATTGTTCTCTATGGAGGCCTCCGAAAGAGGTGTAATAGCACTCCAGGCTGCACAATCATAGGCATCCATGGGTGGTGCGATGTTTCGCTTTGCTGATTCTACAAAGGCGTGATCCACGAAAAAGTCCATACCCCCATGGCCTGCGCCCGTGGCGTGCTCTCCGTACTTTTTCCATAAGGGATGGTCGTATTTTGCCAACCATTCGTCAGCATTGTCCCATTGGTGTGGCTTTTGGGCCTGCCCCTCTATATAGATCCGATTGCCGTCCACTTCCCAAAGGCCTTCGGTGCCCTGGACTCTAAACCCTAGGGAATAAGGTCTTGGTGAGCTACAATCATGGGTAACGATGATTGTCTCACCGTTTGCTGTCTCAATGGTACTTGTAATAATGTCTCCCAGTTTCCATTTAAGTTTGGCATTTGGATGGTTCTCTCCACCATTTTTAACTATGTAATTATGAAGCCCTTTTGCCTTGGTGGCATGTGAGGTAAGCGATAGAAACCTGTTCCCGCGATTGATATCACACATTGTGGCAATGGGGCCTACCCCGTGGGTGGGGTAAACATCTGCGTTTTGTTTTAAATTGTGCTGGGTACGCCACGAAGCCTCCGAAATACCCTTATCGCCAAATTCCACACCCTTTCCGTAAGCAGTTTGACCGTCGTTAAACAACACGCCCCTTAAATCATGCTGATAGCCACATCTAAAATGGAGGAGCTCGCCAAATAAATTTTGTTTTACCATATTGAGCACCGCCAAGATGTCCCTGCGGTAATTTACATTTTCCAATATCATCACGTGGGAACCCGTTTGCTCGTGTGCATTTACTAGGTCCCAACATTCCTCCATGGTATTGGCTGCCGAAACCTCAACCCCTGCGTACTTCCTGGCTTTCATTGCATCTTTTGCCATTCTAGTATGCCAAAGCCACGGGGTTGCAATAATAACGGCATCAACATTTTTAAGTTCTAATAAGTTGAGGTAGTCCAAGTCGTCCTTACCAAAAATTTTGGGCTTATTTCCCCCTGCCTTCTCTATGGTGTCCAATGCCAATTTTATACGTGCACCGTCTATATCGCAGATGGCGATAATATTTACATCGGCACGTTGTAAAAGATTATTCAGATGATTGGAGCCTCTTAGTCCCACCCCGATCATGCCGACGTTTAACATGTTCTTTGATCTGTTAGCCATACCGAACGCCATATTTGGAGCGGTTGCGATTCCGGCTCCAATAATACTTGACTGTTTAATAAAATTTCTTCGTGTACCCATAAAATGATGGAAAGGCGATATTTTATATTTGATTATGAGCCAAACTTCTTAAAACCATCTTAAATTCACTGTAGATTTTTTAAGCTAAAACCATCTAGAAATTAATCGATTTTGGATAGCTGATGATTTTGAATGCTTCTTTTGACGAATTCATCCTACCAATAGCGGTTTTCTTATTGAACTTTTAACAATGCACATTTATGGAAAATATCCTAGTTTAGATGTTGTAACTTTACGAGTGAAAGCTTTTAGTTAACAAGTATGAAGAAAATATAATTGCAAAGAAATACGGGGTTTTATGGTACCTTACGCTTTTAAAAATGACTTTTATTTGAACAACCGGAGGATAAGATTAAGACGCATTCTATTGCAGGTCATTGTGTTCATCACGTATAATGGCCTAGGGCAGGAGTCTCCTAATTTTTTTCATTTACAGAAAACATTCGTGAGTGAATCGCAGGTGGCGCAAGATTCCTTAGGCTATATATGGATCTCCAGTGTAGATGGACTATATAAATATGATGGTTATGATTTTAGGTTTACTGCTTATACCGACATATTTGGAACGGACTTCAACAACAGTAGAAAGATTCTATTTTCTAATGATAAAAAAGGAAATCTTTGGTTGGCTACATATAATGGAGAACTCGCCCAACTAACCTTGGGAGGTGATCATATTTTCTTTAAGGACACATTTTCTCAAAGTGGACATGGATTCCGGGTAACCTCAATAAAACCCAACCAAGAGCAAGTCTGGTTCGGGTCGAATACAGGCACACTATACAGGTACAATTATCTTACGAGCTCTATTGACAGTATTATGACAATGCCAAGGCTAGAGAGCCATCCACAGCAAATCACGGATATTGCTTTTACAGGTTCTAAGCATATATGGTTAAGCACACAGAATGGTTTAATTTACGATTATTCATTAGAAGAAAATAAATTAACAGAATTAGAGGTTCCTCTAAACAACCCGATTAAAGGTATAGTAGAAATAGTTTCTGATGAAAGAGGTCATCTTTGGATATCTACGGAGTTTAATGGATTATTTTCCTATAATTTAAAAGATGGTTCTTATAAACAATACGATCAGTCCCTAACTTCTGGTAAGAATAGTAAACATGCCCAGTTTATTTGCCTATTCTACGACAATACTGGAAAAATTTGGGCTGGAACGGATGGCTATGGACTATATAGAATAGATTTGGAGACCGATTCGACCATCATATACAGGCAAAAGGGCGACAACAAATTTTCCATAAGTAATAATACGATAATGTTTGTCGGTAAAGATGCCCATGAAAATTTATGGGCGGTTACAAAGAATGGCCATATAAATATTCTACCTGCCGACAGTAATAAAATAAAATATTATAGCGGGTCAGAAAATGGCTCACCAACACCAGTTTTATCGATTTTAAAAACATCCGAAGGATCCCTATGGATAGGAACGGATGGCAATGGTATAAACCGGATATTCCCAGACAAAAAGAGTATCCAATATAACGATAGCAAAACTGGTGCTAATTTCTTTGAGGGAAGATTTGTTCAAAAACTTGTAGAAGATTCCAAGGGCAATATTTGGATAGGCACCTATCAAAACGGTCTATTTCTATTTGCTCCCGGCAAGGAGTCTTTTAAAAGATTGCCCATTAGGAATGCTTCTGGGCAATCATCATCGGATGTACGGTATCTATATAGGGATTCGAAAAATAGGATATGGGCTACATCTAGTATAGGAATACACATATTCTCTGAAAATCAGGAGGAATTGGCAACCTTTGAATATGGTTCTCATGGCTTGGCGGCTGGGGTTTGTCAGAGTTTGACAGAAACGAGTGATGGGGAAATATGGGTAGGTCAAGATAGTGGTGGACTGTTTAGGTTTTTGGAGGACTCTACGGATTTTCAAAAATCGACCTTTAAACCTTATAAATATTACGAGCATCAAGATGAAGACTTGAATAATTATGATATATCATCATTGCTGGAAGATAAAAAAGGCAATCTATGGGTGCTATGTATGGGTGGATTTCTAATACGTTTTAGTACCCAAACCCATACTTTCGAGTCTTACTTATATAAAGACCTGATCAAGGATATTAATATTTCTTCGATTTTAGTAGATGACAGTAATAATCTCTGGTTGAGTAGTGACAACGGACTTCATGAATATAATTCTAGTACAGGTTCTTTAAAATCCTATTATCGAATTGATGGATTACAGGGTGATTATTTTAAAAGACGTAGTGCCTTTAAATCCAGAAATGGCACATTTTACTTCGGCGGTGAAAATGGTGTAAGCGCCTTTGTGCCTAAGACCATGAAAAAAACCGAATCAACGGCCAAACTATATATAAATGATATTGAAGTCCTCAACAAACCGGCCAGCACAATTATACCAGACCAATTAACTTCAGGAGCCGAAAACGTAAAATCGTTAAAATTGCAATCTGGCCAGTCTTCGTTTTCTTTTAGGTTTTCAGCTATTGAAAATGTGTTGAATGCCAATTACAATTACGCATATCGCCTTCTTGGTTTTAGTAACGAGTGGGTTATGACAAAAACGGATAGGAGGGCATCCTATACCAATATTCCACACGGAGATTATACATTTGAGGTTAAGGCTGGAACCAAAAAGGGTGAATGGGACATAGGGGTCAAACAAATACACATTATAATTAAACCGTATTGGTGGCAAAGTAACCTTGCTTTTGCGATTTACACTCTATTTCTTTCCCTATTGGTGTTGGGTATAATACTTTGGATTCGACTTAGGAACAGATTGCACCGGGAGGAATGGCAATATGGCCAAGAAAAGGAACTGTATGCCCTTAAGATGAATTTTTTCGCCAAAATGTCCCATGAAATTCATACTCCTTTAACCCTTATTCTAGCACCTATAGACGATATGCTTAAAAGAGCTGTATCCCACAAAAACCATTTATTGAAGCAACGCCTAAACCTGATCAAGAACAATGCTGAGCGCCTTAGGAGGATATCCAATGAATTGATGACCGTTAGAAATAGGGAATTGGGTAAGTTACGGATCTATGCTTCTAGGCATGATATTGTTGGTGATCTTAAAAAAATCGCATCTTCCTTTGTCGAACAGGCTCGTTTTAAGGAGATAAATTTCATCCAGGAATATACTAGTAATGAGATCCATTTATGGTATGATAGGGAGAAGATGGAGCATGTTTTTTATAACCTACTTTCCAACGCATTCAAATTTACAGCTAGAAACGGTGAGATCGTCCTTAAAGTCAATGAGTTCAACGATCTCGGACTAGTAGCAATAACCATTTCGGACACGGGGTTGGGAATATCTCAGGACGAACTGGACAGTGTATTTGAGCTTTTTTATCAATCGGAAACTGGAAAACAGGCAAAAGGCCTTGGTATTGGCCTTGCCCTAAGCAAGGAAATGATAGATTTACATCATGGAAATATCATAGTATCATCAAAATTGGGAATAGGCACTAAATTTACTGTGGAATTGTCCATGCGCGATGATGTTTTTACTGACGATGAAAAGATGGATGTAACGGAGTTTGGGCTATTACCATCAACGCCAGGAGGCAACTTTTTTCATCACGAAAATGATTTAGTCGAAAAGAACACCATATCTATTGAACGCGAACATGTTGTTTTGGTTGTAGAGGACAACGTAGATATGCAGATATTTCTTAAGGATCTACTACATGGCAAATTTGAAGTGCTTATCGCCGAAAATGGAAAAGAAGGAATTGCATCCGCAAAAAAAAACAATCCTGCGGTTATAATTAGTGACGTTATGATGCCTATAATGGATGGCGTAGAAATGAGCAGGACACTCCAAAAAAGTAAACAAACCTCACATATTCCTATTATTCTATTAACAGCTAAAAAAGCGACAAATTCGAAACTGGTAGGACTTCAATCCGGAGCAATTGCCTATATTCAAAAGCCTTTCGACCCGCAGGAATTGTTACTACAAGTACACAACATTATTTCCAGAAGCGAAAAGATTATTTTTAAAACAAAAACAGAACTTTTTAGTGTCCCTAAATCGAATATTGTAAAGTCCAAGGACCATATTTTTATGGAAAATTTAGTCAATGAACTAAATGGCCGGGTTGAAGATTCACAATTTAAACTTGAAGACCTTGCAAACACTTTGAACATGAGCTATTCAGTAATTTACAGAAAATGTCAGGAACTCACGGGCAAGACCTTGGTGGAATTCTTCAGAAGTCTAAAAGTAAAAAGAGCGGCACTATTTATTTTGGAGAATGGGTACAGTATTTCTGAGGCGGCTTTCATGGTCGGTTATAAGGATTCCAGATATTTCACAAAATGTTTTAAAGAAGAGTTCGGAAAACCACCAACGGCCTTAAAACGCGAGATAAAAGAAATTGGATTGGAGAACCTAATTAAGAAATATAAAATTCAAACCGCTTAAACCTAATGGAGTGTTATTGCTTCGATTTTACACTACAATTGAGTAAAATATTATATGGAGAACTTTCCTTTAATTTAGCTACCGATCATAATTAAGATTTGGACTTTTTATTCCTTTAGATGTACTCGTTTAATGGTATCTCGATTGTTCTTTTAGCCAGAATTTTTTAGGCTGTAACACCAGCAAAATATTAATGTTTTAAAAAAAAGCAGTGCTTTCCTCATTCATATTCAGCCTTAAGTTCTATTTATTTTTCTAAAATAGGCGCGTTCATTTTAAAAAACTCCATTTTATTTGGATGAATGCCTCGCACAAAACGGTCTGTGCACAAGCTGTTTTTTCCTCCGCATGTACATAATAATGCGATGTTTATCCTTTTGTTTATTTCATACTAAGTTAGGAATAGGTATGTATCCACTCCGAAGGGATCTCTCTTCTAGAATAGTCGGCATGTTTTCCTGTAGCCAACTTTGAAAAGGGAGAAAGAAAGAACATTTTGGTTTCTATTGTGAAATATTTCCAAAAACGGCGAAATTGTTTTAGGTATGTTTTATGAAGGAAATAGAAAAAGGGTCTCAATCTCTTGGTGGCCCTGTCTTTACTAGTAGCGGGAACTGGATTCTTTCCTTCGTTACACTGCGGAAAGGGCCTTGGGGAGGCTTTACTAAGAAAACCTTGGTCGCTTTGCGCCCTATATTTTTTTTTCCAAAGCTAATGCGAGCATTGCTTTTTCACGAAACAAAAAAACCAGCTAGAGATAGCTGGTTTTCTTAGTAACGGGAACTGGACTCGAACCAGTGATTCTCCGATTATATTAATCAATATTAATTTACTTTCGGTCCGGCGTAATTATAATTGAATATTGATAGGCCTTTGGCTTAATGGTATATTCTTCGTGCACCAAACGTCCCCAAGAGGTATCGCCGCCAACTCCCATTTGCAGGTGGTCGATGTTCCACTGAACGATATTACTGATTTTTATATCGGCCCCATGTTTTGTGGTGATTGGAACTAACCCAGATGCAGATTCGGCCCCATCCTTGTCGCTGTCAAAATCGATTTCCTTCATCGGGAAAGGCCAGACACTTGTGTTTAGCAATTGACCGTCCATCGGTCGGGCTGTTAAGTAGATTTGGTTGCTTGATAATTTTACCCATCGAACATCGGTCTTATTTCCGGTCTCCTGTGGTCGTGGATACCGATGGAACTGTTCGTTCACCTTCCCTGAATAGATACCTATCTTCTCACCTCTTTTTCGGTCCCAATAACTTTCATCAGGACCCTTTCCATACCAGGTAATATCAGTAAAATCCTTAGGTAGTGTTAGGTACATTCCCAATCTGGGGATATTTGGTAGTCCGTCTTGGTTCGGTTTAAAATGGTAATCTGCCTGTAAACTCCCATTGGGATAGATAGTAAAATCAATTGCAACATCGGCCTCCTTATCCGGCAGGAGATAAGCCACCTTAAAGGAAACTCCATTTTTGGTTTTTATGGGCTGTCCAATCATCTTGGCTGTGTAATTGTAAGTGGCCGTTTGCCATATTTTGGCCCATTTGTCCATCCCGTTTCCTAAATCGTTATCTGTAGGAGCGCGCCAAAAATTGGGGCGAATTGGGTTATCGGTAATCAGTTTGCCTTCTAAAGACCAATGGAATACCTCACCCGTTTTCTTATCAATTTTTAGATTTACTTTTTCGTTCTTGATTTCGATTTGACCTGCTTCGGTAATCGTTAAATCGTTAGGCAGTTTGGTTATGTCTGCCATATTTCGGCCTTTTTGTAGGAGGAATTGGTCCCAGGCGATTTCGTGGTCTTTTGGTATCAAGGCCTCGGTATTCTTTTGCTGAAGGCTAACTTGCAAAATATATTCCTTATTTTTATCAAAATGAGTGGGAAAATTCTTGAGGCGATACATCTTTTTTTCCCTGGGGAGCACATTAAGTGAAAGCTCACTTTCCTGAAAAATTACTTTCCCATCAACGATGATTTTCCAAGCGATTGTTTTATTTGAAAAATCCGCAAAGAAATTTTTGTTTTCTAGGGCAATGTTCCCTTGTCCCAAATAGTAAAACTGTGCGGGCTCATATACTTTTTTTACCTCTGACAGATGTGGGTGGGGATGGCGATAGGGATCCACTAGTCCATTGTTCAAAAAATTACCATCCGTGGGCAGATCTGGATCATAGTCGTGCCCATAGGCCAAATACGGTTTTCCATCTTTGTCCTTATATTCCAAGGCCTGATCCACCCAATCCCAAATATAGCCTCCCTGAAGCTTGGGATATTTTTCGATGATGTTCCAATAGTCCTGTAAGTTGCCCACGGAATTGCCCATGGCATGGGCATACTCTATCATGATGGCCGGTTTGTCAGAATCTGATTTTCCGTACTCTATCAAAGTCTCCGGTTTGGGATACATGGGACAATATAGATCGGTATAATCGTCCATGCCGGCTGGCTCGTACTGTACCACCCGGTTGTCGTCATGAGCTTTGAGCCAATGGTAAGTGGTTTTAAAAATTTTGCCTGTCCCGGCCTCGTTCCCCAAGGACCAGGAATAGATGGACGGATGGTTCCTGTCCCTATAATACATCCTTTGTGTACGTGCCATATGCGCGGGCAACCAACTCATTTCATTCCCCAATTGAGTTTCCTCGTGTATTGCCAGGGGATGACTCTCTATATTGGCCTCATCGATTACGTAGAGGCCATATTTGTCACATAGGTCTAGCCAGTAGGGATCGTTGGGATAATGGGAACTGCGCACGGCGTTGATGTTGTTCTCTTTCATTAATCGGATGTCCTTTTCCATGTCCGCCCTGGATACTACGTGCCCGGTGAAAGGATCGGTCTCGTGCCTATCAACGCCCTTGATATAAATTGCCTTTCCGTTAAAAAGCAGTTGGGAATTTTTGATGTCTACCCGTTTAAAGCCAACTGGACGATGTATATATTCATTGTTATCGGCATTGCTTTCATCTTCTAATGCAATTTTTAGCGTGTATAGGTTGGGAATTTCCGCAGACCATGGTCTTATTTTTTCGATAATTTTATCCGTTTTGAATAGGATGGACTTATTGGCTGGAATTGTTATGGATTCCGCTGCGCGATAGATCGATTTTTCCCCGTCGAGAAGTTCAATGGATATATTTCTTGTCACGGCTTCATTGGTAACATTAATGATTGAAATCGTATCATTAAAGATACCGTCTGTATAGGAATCGTCCAGATTGGTGTAGCTATAGTAATCGGAAATGAAGACCTTGGGTCTGGCGTACATATAAACTTCCCTTTCTATTCCACTCATCCTAAGCATGTCCTGGCTCTCTAAATAGCTGGCATCGCTCCATCGGAACATTTGTAGGGCGATCAGATTTTTCCCAAGTGACAAATATTTGGTGATATCGAACTCGGCCGGAGTCTTGCTGCCTTGCGAGTAGCCTACATATTTACCGTTGACATAAACGTACATGGCCGATTTCGCACCAGAAAAATGTAGGATTACATCTTGGGAAATATATTCTCTGGAAAGATTTATTTCCCTCCTATAAGTGCCAACCGGATTATAGTCCGTAGGGGCATCTGGCCATTTGGTGGTAAAGGGATAGCGTTCGTCCAGATAGATTGGATTTCCAAAACCCTGCACCTCCCAGTTGGCAGGTACAGGAATGCTGTCCCATTTACTGTCGTCAAAATTGAGATTTTGAAAGGTAGTCGGCCGCTGTTTGGGATCCTTGACCCAGTTGAATTTCCAAATGCCGTTAAGGCTGATAAACCGTTTGGACCCTTCCTTATTTGAAATGGAATCGGATTCGAAACCAAAGAATGTAGCCCTAGGCGGAAGTTTATTTTCTTCAAAGATTTTCTCATTAAAATGATTTACCTGTAACGCCACTTTGGGTATGGGTTCTTGTCTACAGCTTGCAAGGGTGGCTGCAAGAGAAATTAAAAGTAAGAGTTTCGTTTTCATGGGATATTGCTTCTATAGATTAAAAGACCTGCATAAAGTTTTCAACAAATATTCTTCTTAGATAATAAATCAATTCTTCAGCATTCCCTTTGGTAAAGACAAGGGGCGGTTTTATTTTTAATACGTTGTGGTCCGGGCCGTCGGTACTCATTAAAATGCCGTGATCTTTCAT